>LMSR01000001.1 GCA_001429555.1 Nocardioides sp. Soil797
CCTCAGGACCTGACGGTCCAATTGATGGTCAGGCCAGCAGGCCGACAGTCGGTGCAGGAGTCACGGCCCCGAGGGTCTGACCATCATCAGTGTCGGTGCTCAGTGCTTGAGTCTTTTCATGGAGATGTTCATCGACAACCTTGACCCGGGCGGCACGTTGCTGTTCGTGGAGGATGCGTTGCGGTGTCGTCGTCAGGCGGAGTATGACGACCTCCGGTTGGCGGGGCAGTGGG
Organism: Nocardioides sp. Soil797; assembly: GCA_001429555.1. GTDB lineage: Bacteria > Actinomycetota > Actinomycetes > Propionibacteriales > Nocardioidaceae > Nocardioides. Next base: position 234 of record LMSR01000001.1, read on the forward strand.
CCGGGTTTCACTCCGATGACCCGAAGGATTGGCCGGYMGASAAGCAGTTTCCGGGGATGGCCCGGTTGGTCAAGGTCGGCGGGGTGGGGGCGCCGTTGGTGCAGGATTTGTGTCTGCATGAGTTGGCGATCAGTCGGCAGGCGCATCCGATGGCGACGCGGTGGTTGACCGCTGATGCGTTGGATCTGATTCACCGGTTGCCGCGGTGTTGGGCGGTGGTGGGGGCGTTGAGGTGTGAGGCGTGGGTGGCGCGGAAGGTCGCGAAGCTGACGCGTGASCTGACGCAGGAGGAGGCGGCGTATGTGGATGCGGCGGTCGCTGAGGTGTTGGCGGGKGAGCAGCCGGGTGTGGTGTTGGAGGTTGCTGAGGCGAAGGTGATCGAGGCCAAACCGGGGTTGCATGAGCGCAAGGTCCGCGAGGATCGGGAGCGGAAGTTCGTCAGTGTCGGGCGGATGGACGCGGCCGGGTTACGGCATGTGATTGCCCGGGTCGAGAGCGGTGATGCGGTGTGGGTGGATGCGATGGTGGACCGGGTYGCTGACATCCTSGCTGCCCGCGATGAGGCGGAGGGGGTGCCGTTCAGGTCGAGGGACACGCGTAGGTCGGTGGCGTTCGGGTGGTTGGCCCGCCCGGCGGAGCTTCTGGCGTTGTTGTTGGAGCACGCCGACGACCCGGACCCCGGCCCTACCGAACCCGACGCCGAGCACAACGGACACGACAACGGCGACGACGAGGCCGCCGGTACTGGGCCGGGTACGACTGGGCCGGGTCCGACTGGGTCGGGTCCGACTGGGCCGGGCGCGGACGCCTCGGGCCTCGATGACGAACCCGAGCCTGACCCGGGATCCCGGCCCGATCCGGATCCGGGTCCTGACCTGGATCCCGGTCCCGGGCCGGACCTGTCCGCCGAACCCGACGACGAGAACCCAGACGCAGAGCCTGATCCGGGTCCGGACCTGGATCCCGGTCCTGGGCCGGATCTGCGCGCTGAGCCGGACGATGAGGACTCGGAGCCCGAGCCGGGCGCCGCACCGGATCCGGATCCCACCGGTTCGTGGACGGATTCGTGGGCGGCGGGGTTCCCGGCCCGGTTGCTCGAGGTGTTGAAGAACATGGATGTGGCGAAGCTGCGGCCGCGGGCGGTGGTCTACGTGCACCTGCACCAGGCCGCGCTCGCGTCCAGTCACCCGACGGGGCGGGGTGTGGTGGTCAAGGTCGAGGACGGTGGCCCGCTGCTCCCGGCCCATCTSGGGTCGATGCTGGGTGGTGCGTTGGTGAAGGTCACCGAGGTCGTCGACCTCAACGGCGTGACGCCGGTGGCCTCCTACGTGCAYCCGCAGTGGCTCAAGGACCAGGTGCAGCTGATCAGCCCCAGGACCGCGTTCCCGCACTCCACCACGATCAGCCGGGCCGTGGACTACGACCACGTCCGAGCCTTCAAGCACTCCAGTTCCGGTGGCAAGGCGCCGCCGGGGCAGAGCGAGCGTCCGGGGGAGCGGGGGCAGTCTGCAGAACCCGGGCAGACCGGGGTGCACAACTGTGCCCCGCTGGGCCGGTCCCAGCACCGGGCGAAGACCCATGCCGGTTACACGGTGCGAATACCGACCCGCAGTGGCTCAAGGACCAGGTGCAGCTGATCAGCCCCAGGACCGCGTTCCCGCACTCCACCACGATCAGCCGGGCCGTGGACTACGACCACGTCCGAGCCTTCAAGCACTCCAGTTCCGGTGGCAAGGCGCCGCCGGGGCAGAGCGAGCGTCCRGGGGAGCGGGGGCAGTYTGCAGAACCCGGGCAGACCGGGGTGCACAACTGTGCCCCGCTGGGCCGGTCCCAGCACCGGGCGAAGACCCATGCCGGTTACACGGTGCGAATACCGAAGCCAGGCACCACTGTCTGGCGGACCCCACATCAGCGTTACCGACTTGTCGATGCGAGCGGAACCACGGTCATCGACGAGACACTGGGCCGCGCCCTGTTCGGCGAGTCTGAAGTCGAACGAGGCCTCGCGCTGATCCTCGCCGAACACCAACCGCCGATCGAGCGAGCCAACACCGCGACGCCAGGACCCCAGAACCATGGATCGAGGCGGTCAACCGCAACGGNAGACACTGGGCCGCGCCCTGTTCGGCGAGTCTGAAGTCGAACGAGGCCTCGCGCTGATCCTCGCCGAACACCAACCGCCGATCGAGCGAGCCAACACCGCGACGCCAGGACCCCAGAACCCCCCAACACCACAGGCGCAGAGCACCCCGACGTCACAGGCGCAGATCGTGCGAGTGGACTTCAACCTGACCTACGAACCAGAAGCCAGCTGAGTCGTCGTCGGGTCAGTTGTCCCGGCTCCCGGCCGGGACTGGTCGAGGCCGCACCGGTTCGTGGGTGCCTCGGTCGGTCGTCCTCCGGAGCCCTGCGGTGATCGCGGGTTGACCGAGCAGCACCCCGAGCAGGACGAGAGCCATGCCTGTCAGTTGGGTCAGCCCGAAGACCTCATGGGCGAAGGCGACGCCGAGCAAGGTTCCGGCGACCGGGTTGAGCAGGCCGATCAGGGAGACCGAGGCGGCAGGCATTCGCTGGAGGCCGCGGAACCAGACGTAGTTGGCGAGTGCAGTGCCGATCAGGCCGATGTAGAGGAACCCGCCGATCGCGCGGGCGTCCAGCTCGGGGGGAGCGCCCTCGACCAACAGGGCAACGGGAAGCAGCAGCAGTCCTCCGGCAACCAACTGCCATGCAGTCAGCGTGAGCAGGTCGACGGGCGCCCGCCAGCGCTTGAGCAACACGTAGCCGAGCGACGACATCGCGACCGCGGTCAGCGACGCCGCGACACCGATCGGATCTACGGCGAAACCGGCGCGGAGCACCAGCAGGATCACGCCGGCGATGCCGAGGGCGGAGCCGAGCAGCGAGGCGATCCGGGGCCGCTCCCCGATCAGGAGCCAGGCGACCACCATCATGGCGATCGGAGCCGTGGCCGTCAGCGTGGCCGCCATTCCGCTGGGGAGGCGGTAGGCAGCGACGAAGATCAACACGAAGAACGCGCCGATGTTGAGCGTGCCGAGCACCAGGCTGCGCCACCACCATGACCCGCTGGGCAGTGTCGGGCGGAAGGCGAGAAGCAGGAGTCCCACGGGCAGGGCGCGCATCAGCGCCGCGAAGAGTGGCCGGTCCGGCGGCAGGAAGGTGCTGGTCACGAAGTACGTCGAGCCCCACGCCACCGGGGCGATCGTGGTGAGCAGGATGGTGCGCCAAGTAGTTTCCACGGAAGACATAATACTTTCCGGAGAAGTTATATTCCTTCCATGAGTACGGACCACGTCAGCCGCATCGTCGAGCAGTGGGCCGTCGAGCGCCCCGAGCTCGACACCGCGCCGATGGAGGTGATCGGCCGACTCCATCGGCTCGCGGACCTGCTCCGGGAGCGACTCCTCGTGGTGTACGCCGAGTTCGGACTGAGCGAGGGCGAGTTCGACCTGCTGGCGACGCTGCGCCGCAGCGGGGCGCCGTACGAGTTGAGCCCGACGGACCTGGCCGCCTCGACGATGGTCACCTCGGGCGCGATCACCAAGCGGGTCGATCGCCTGGCCGCACGCGGTCTGGTCGAACGCCGGGCCGACAAGCACGACGGCCGAGCCCGGACGATTGTCCTGGGCCCGGCCGGCCGGAAGCTGATCGATCGTGCGGTGGAGGCCCACTACGCCAACGAGAAGCGCCTCATCGAAGGTCTTGCCGACATCGACAGGGCGAGGCTGGTCCGGATCCTCCAGACCTGGGGCAATCTCCTCGAACTGGTCTGATCAGGCGGTCAGATCCTGTCGAACGTCTTCGGGTCAGGTCCGAGCCGTCCCGCGTCACCGCGGTCCATCCCACTGATCGCCAGGACGTCGTCGGGGGAGAGCTCGAAGTCGAAGATCGCGAAGTTCTCCTGCATCCGCTCGCGCCGCATCGACTTCGGGAACACGATGTCGCCACGCTCCACGTGCCAGCGCAGCGCCACCTGAGCCGGGGTCCTCCCCAAGCGCTGCGCGATCTCGACGATCGTCGGGTCGTCGAGGATCTGGCCCTGTCCGATCGGGGACCACGCCTCGGTGAGCAGGCCGTGCTCGGCGTTGGCGGCGCGGGCTGCCTCGTTGTTGAAGCCCGGGTGGACCTCGATCTGGTTCACGGCCGGGAGCACACCGGTCTCGTCGATGATGCGGGCCAAGTGATCGGGCTCGAAGTTCGACACCCCGACGGACTTGGCCCGCCCGTCTGCAGTCAGCTCGGCCATCGCCTTCCACGTGGAGACGAAGTCACCGTCGTACTGCGTGGGCAGCGGCCAGTGGATCAGGAACAGGTCGACATGGTCGAGCTGAAGGTCGCGCAGCGACTCGTCGAACGAACGACGGACGTCGTCGGCCGCGTGGTTGGCGTTGTTGAGCTTGGTGGTCACGTAGAGCTCGTCGCGAGCGATGCCGGAGGATGCCAGCGCGTCGCCGACACCCTTCTCGTTGCCGTACATCTGTGCCGTGTCGATGTGGCGGTAGCCGACTTCGAGGGCGGTGGTGACCGTCGCCGAGGTCTCGTCCGGCGGGACCTGGAAGACGCCGAAGCCGAGCTGAGGGATGGAGTGGTCGTCATTGAGGGTCAGGGAGGGAACAGTCATACCCACTAGACAAGCACGGCCCGACAATTGTTCCCGCGCGTGACAGGCTTCGCGTGGCAGGCTGCAGGGGTGACCAACGCCGTCGTGGTCGGCAGCGGCCCCAACGGGCTCGCCGCCGCCATCACTCTTGCCGAACGTGGCATCGACGTGCTCGTCCTCGAGGCCGCGGACCGGGTCGGCGGCGGCACCCGCACCTCCGAGCTGACCGTGCCGGGTCTGCTGCACGACGAGTGTGCCGCGTTCCACCCGATGGGCGTCGCCTCGCCGTTCTTCCAGTCACTCGACCTCGAGCGCGAGGGTCTGCGCTGGCTGTGGCCCGAGATCCAGCTCGCCCATCCGCTCGACGGCGGGCGCGCCGGTTTGCTGTGGCGCAGCGTGGAGCAGACCGCCGACGGACTGGGTGTCGACGGGCCCGCGTGGGAGCAACTCATGGGCCGCGCGTCCCGGAACTTCGACGCCCTCAGCCGCGACGTGTTCCGGCCGATCCTGCACGTGCCGTCGCACCCGCTCGAGCTCGCCAGATTCGGCCTGTCCGCAGCGCTGCCGGCGCCATGGACGGCCCGCCGCTGGAGGGCGGACGAGGCAAGGGCCCTCTTCGGGGGCCTCGTGGCGCACAAGTTCGGGCCGCTCACCGGCCCGCTGTCCTCATCGGTCGGCCTGATGCTGGGAGCGGCTGCCCACGCCTACGGATGGCCGGTCGCCGAAGGAGGCACGGAAGCGATCACCCGCGCACTGGTGGCCAGGCTCGCGAGGGCGGGTGGGCGCGTCGAGACCGGAGTCACCGTCACGTCGTACGACGACCTGGGCGGCCCCGACGTACTCCTCCTGGACACCGCTCCCGACGCGGTGGCCCGGATCATGGGGGACCGACTTCCCTCGCGCACCCGGCGGGCCTACCGGCGCTATCACTTCGGGCCGGCGGCGTTCAAGGTCGACTACGCCATCGAGGGCGACATTCCGTGGGAGAACCCCGACCTGCTGCGGGCCGGGACCGTCCACCTGGGCGGCCCGCTCGAGGAGATGGCGGCGACCGAGGCAAGGACTGCTCGCGGGGAGATGCCCGAGCGGCCGTTCGTGCTGCTGGGCCAGCAGTACCTCACCGACCCGCTCCGCTCCGGCGGCGACTCCGGGCTGAACCCGATCTATGCCTACGGTCACGTCCCCCACGCCTGGCGCGGGGACGCAACTGACGCGATCACGGCCCAGGTCGAGCGCTTCGCGCCCGGCTTCCGCGAGCGGGTTCGGCACGTTCACGTCCGCGACACGAGAGGCATGGAGGCCCACAACGCGAACCATGTCGGCGGCGACATCTCGGCCGGGGCCAACACCGCCCGGCAGATCCTGATGCGACCGATGATCGCGCGAAACCCTTGTGTCACGGGGGTTCCCGGCGTCTTCATCTGTTCCTCGGCCACCCCGCCGGGCGGTGGTGTCCACGGGATGTGCGGCCACAATGCGGCGCTCGCGGCGTTGGACTGGTTGCGTTCCTGAGCCCGCTCAGCGCGTGGCCGATCCGACCGAGAGTCGTAGCGTCACGATCTGGAAGGGTCGCAGGGACAGGGTGATCGGCCCGGTGCTGGCCAGGGCGTCGTTCTGCAGTGGCCTCTCGAGCAGGTCCACCTCGGTCACGCCCGCTGTCTTGAAAGTGGGGCTGAGGGTCACCATCGCCCTGGCTCCCAGGGGCTCGTAGAGGCGCACGACCACGTCACCCGACCGATCCTCGGCAAGCTTCACGCACTCTACGTACGCCGTCCCGCCGGTGACCGTGACCAGTGGCTCCACGGCTGTTCCGCCGACTCGGCGCACCGGAAGGTTCAGCGCATAGCCGGCCTCTGCGGCACGGCCCACATCGGCGCCCGGGACGATTGCGGTGCGGAACGTGTGGCTGCCCTGATCGGTCTCCGGGTCGGGATAGCGCGGCGCTCGCAGCAACGTCTGGCGAACGGTCGAGAACGTGCCGCCGCCCTCGCGCGGGTGACGCGTCACGTCATGGCCGTACGTCGAGTCGTTGGCGATGGCTGCGCCGTAGCCCCCGTCCTCGACCTGCACCCACCGGTGGGCGCAGACCTCGAAGCGGGCCGCGTCCCAGGTGGTGTTCTCGTGCGTGGGACGGGTGACGTGGCCGAACTGGGTCTCGTAGCGCGCGTGGTCGGTGTGCACGTCGACGTCGAAGGCAAGCTTGAGCACCCGCTCGCGCTCCTGCCAGTCGACCGTGGTCTCGATGTCGACGCGGCCGGCGACGAGCGAGATGCGTTGTGTGTATGAGGATTCTCCGAACTCGCCGCGCACCTCGAGGGAGCCGGCGCTCGAGCTCGTCGAGACCGTCGAGCTCGTCGAAACCACGCCGCCGATGTCCTCGACCTGGTCACGGTAGAACCGGTCGAGGTCCCAGGCGTCCCACTTGTTGGGGAAGTCGGGGTGGATCTGCAGCAGGTTCGCCGCGCCCCCGGGAGGCACCACCTCGCGCCCGGCGGCCAGGTCGACGATCGAGCGGATGACGCCGAACTCGTCGATCGTGACGCGGAGGTGCTCGTTCTCCAGGGTGGTGTCGGCCCGGTCGGTTCCGCTCCAGCCAGAGTCGCCCCGGTCCCGATGGACACTCGCCGGCGCCCCCTGCTCGCCCGACGGGCCGGGCCTGGGGGAGACGGCCAGCATCGCCATCGGCGTCGCGTCGAAGACGGCCTCGCCATCGGCCGACCCCGACCTCGATGCCGCCAGCGCCGAGATCGCCCGAGTGATGATCGCCTCCAGCTCCTCGGCCACGCGGGCATGTTCCTGCTCGGTCTGGCGGTGCACCCAGGCGATCGAGGAGCCGGGCAGGATGTCGTGGAACTGATTGAGCAGCACGGTCTTCCAGATCGCGCTCAGCTCGTCGTACGGGTAGTCGACCAGGCCGCGCACCGCGGCGTACGTCGACCAGAGCTCGGCCTCGCGCAGCAGGTGCTCGGAGCGCCGGTTGCCCTGCTTGGTCCTGGCCTGCGACGTGTAGGTGCCGCGGTGGATCTCGAGGTAGAGCTCGCCAACCCACACCGGGGCGGAGGGATACTCCGCCTCGGCGGCCACGAAGAACGAGGCGGGCGACTCGATGGTCACGGACGGTGAGCCCTCCAGCGAGGCGGTCCGCCGGGCTCGGTCGAGCATCTCGCGAGTGGGGCCACCTCCGCCGTCGCCGTGGCCGAAGGGGATCAGGGACCGAGTGGCCATCCCCTTGTCACGGAAGTTCGATGCAGTGTGCGCGAGCTGGCTCGCGGCCAAGGTGCCGTTGTAGGTGTCGGCCGGTGGGAAGTGGGTGAAGACACGGGTGCCGTCGATGCCCTCCCACCAGAACGTGTGGTGGGGGAACTTGTTGACCGTGTTCCACGAGATCTTCTGGGTCAGGAACCAGCGGAAGCCGGCCAGCTTCACGATCTGCGGCAGCGCCGCGGTGTAGCCGAACGAGTCCGGCAGCCACACCTCCTCGCACTCGACGCCCAGCTTGTCGATGAACCAGTTCTTGCCCATCACGAACTGGCGGGCCATCGCCTCGCCCCCGACCATGTTGGTGTCGGACTCGACCCACATGCCGCCGACCGGGACGAACCGGCCGGTTGCCACGTGGGCACGCACCCGCTCGAAGAGGCCGGGCTGGTTCTGCTCCAGCCACTCCCACTGTTGCGCCGAGCTCATGCAGTGCACCAGGTCGTCGGTGGTGTCGAGCAGGTTCGTCACGTTGGCGACGGTGCGGGCCACCTTGCGCTGCGTCTCGCGCACCGGCCACAGCCAGGCGGAGTCGATGTGGGCGTGGCCGATCGCGCTGATGCGGTGGGCGCTCGCGTTGGCCGGCCGGGAGAGCACGGCGGCCAGCTCAGCGCGGGCAGCCGGGGCGGTGCCGGGTACGTCGTGGGGATCCAGCGCCTCGACCGCACGCTCCAGGGCGTAGCGGATCTCCCAGCGTCGCGCGTCGCTCTCGGGCAGCGTGCGCTGCAGGCCGTCGAGCACGTCGACGTCCGCATTCAGCTGGTACGTCGCGAGGTCCCGTTCGCAGATCTCGGCCCGGCTGATCGTGTAGATCGGGGCACGGGTCGACGTGTGTCGATCGCCCTCAGGCGTGGGCCGGTATCCGGGGCCGATCGCCGGATTGGCCGCCGCCTCGACGTACAGGTCGATCACCTCGCCCGGCTGAACGGTGATCCAGGAGTTCTGCGGGTTCAGGCCCTTGACCAGCGAGCCGTCGGGGCGGTGGACCAGGGCCTCGGCCTGCATGCCGGGGCGTCGGGACGCCCAGCCGAGGTCGAAGACGACCTCCGGCGTCACCGCGTCCGTGGGCACGGTGCCGCTCAGGTGGAACCAGCTGGTGCCCCACGCCGGGCCCCAACGATCACCGACCTCGGCCGGTTGGTAGGTCGCGACCCGGGCCACGTCGAAGCCGACCGGCTCGCCGACGGTGTCGTCGGGGGAGGGCGGGACGTGCCAGGCCTCCACGACGAGGTCGCCGATGGCGCGGTGGATGGCGGGCCGGACCCGCTCCTCCATGATGCGCCCGAGTCGGTCCTCGATCTCCTTGCCACGACCATGCATGTGCCGACCCTAGGGCAGATCGCGGACGGGGCGCGGAATTCGGGAATGAACCTCGAAGGACCTGAGTTGTACCCAGTGATCGAAGTTGAGTTGAATCGACTCAACTTGTTTGCAACACTCTCCCCGAGCCACGCAGAATGGCTCCACACGAACTCCCCCGGCACTGAACCGGGGACCACTCAGAGCCACGAAACTCAGAAGCCACGAAACCCAGAAACAACCGGAGGTAACCCCATGGCACGAGCAGTCGGCATCGACCTCGGAACGACGAACTCCGTCGTCGCCGTCCTCGAAGGTGGCGAGCCCACCGTCATCGCAAACGCAGAAGGCGCCCGCACGACCCCCTCGGTGGTCGCGTTCGCCAAGTCCGGCGAGGTCCTCGTCGGCGAGGTCGCCAAGCGTCAGGCGGTCACCAACGTCGACCGCACGATCCGCTCCGTCAAGCGCCACATGGGCACCGACTGGAAGCAGAAGATCGACGACAAGGACTTCACCCCCCAGCAGATCTCGGCCTTCGTGCTGCAGAAGCTCAAGCGCGACGCCGAGGCCTACCTCGGTGAGACCGTCACTGACGCCGTGATCACCGTTCCGGCGTACTTCTCCGACGCCCAGCGCCAGGCGACCAAGGAAGCCGGCGAGATCGCCGGCCTCAACGTGAGCCGCATCGTCAACGAGCCGACCGCGGCCGCGCTGGCCTACGGCCTCGACAAGGGCGACGACCAGACCATCCTCGTCTTCGACCTCGGTGGTGGCACCTTCGACGTGTCCCTGCTCGAGATCGGTGAGGGTGTCGTCGAGGTCAAGGCAACCTCCGGTGACAACCACCTCGGTGGTGACGACTGGGACAACAAGATCGTCGAGTGGATGGTCGAGAGGTTCAAGGCCAACAACGGGGTCGACCTCGGTGCCGACAAGATCGCCAAGCAGCGCCTCCAGGAGGCAGCGGAGAAGGCGAAGATCGAGCTCTCCAGCTCGAGCGAGACCCAGATCCACCTGCCCTACATCACCCACGGCGAGTCGGGTCCCCTGCACTTCGAGGAGAAGCTGACCCGCAGCGAGTTCCAGAAGCTCACCGCCGACCTGCTCGAGCGCACCAAGGCGCCGTTCCAGTCGGTGCTCAAGGACGGTGGCGTCGCGGTCGCCAACATCGACCACGTCGTCCTGGTCGGTGGCTCCACCCGCATGCCGGCCGTGACCGAGGTCGTCACCGACCTGCTCGGCGGCAAGCAGCCCAACAAGGGCGTCAACCCCGACGAGGTCGTGGCCGTCGGTGCCGCGCTCCAGGCCGGCGTCCTCAAGGGCGAGGTCAAGGACGTCCTGCTCCTCGACGTCACTCCGCTCTCCCTCGGCATCGAGACCAAGGGTGGTGTGATGACCAACCTCATCGACCGCAACACCACGATCCCGACCAAGCGCTCCGAGATCTTCACCACCGCTGACGACAACCAGCCGTCGGTCGAGATCAAGGTCGCCCAGGGCGAGCGTCAGATGTGGGCCCAGAACCAGCCCCTCGGCAACTTCGAGCTGACCGGCCTGCCGCCGGCCCCGCGCGGCGTGCCGAAGATCGAGGTCACGTTCGACATCGACGCCAACGGCATCGTGCACGTCTCCGCGAAGGACCACGCGTCCGGTCGCGAGCAGTCGATGACGATCTCCGGTGGCTCGGCGCTGAGCAAGGAAGAGATCGACCGCATGGTCAAGGACGCCGAGCAGTACGCAGACGAGGACCGCCAGCGCAAGGAAGCCGTCGAGGCCCGCAACCAGGCCGACGGTCTGGTCTACACGACCGAGAAGTTCCTGGCCGAGAACGGCGAGAAGATCCCCGACGACGTAAAGACCGAGGTCCAGGCCGACGTCGACGCGCTCAAGGCGACCCTCGAGAACGAGGAGGCCACGGCCGACGAGCTCACCGCCGGGGTCACCAAGCTCGGTGAGTCCAGCCAGAAGATGGGTGCGGCGATGTATGCCTCCGCCGAGGCCGACGAAGCCGCAGCAGGTGGCGCCACAGGTGCCACCGGCGAGGCCGACGACGACGTCGTCGACGCCGAGATCATCGACGAGGAGCCGGCCGACGGCGCCGAGGGTGAGTCCAAGTGACCCAGGACCCCAGCCACGAGTCCCCCGGGGACCCGAGCCAGGAGCCCGAGGAGCAGCCCAGTGCGGACGCGCCGGAGGAGGTCCACTCCTTCGGCGACGCCGCTGCCGAGATGGCCAACGAGACGGAGGTCGAGGAACCGCTGGACGTTGCTCCCGCAGACCCGGCCGACGACGAGTTGACCGTGGCCCGCATGGCGCTCGAGGAGAGGACCCTCGACCTGCAGCGACTGCAGGCCGAGTTCCTCAACTACAAGCGACGGGTCGATCGTGACCGAGACCTGATCAAGGAGAACGCGACGTTTGCTGCGCTCGCCCCGATCACCGAGGTCCTCGACAACATCGACCGGGCACGCCAGCACGGCCCGCTCGACGACGGGTTCCGTTCCATCGCCGAGCAGCTCGAGCGGGTCGTGGCCGGGCAGGGCCTGGTGCGCTACGGCGCCCCGGGCGATGCCTTCGACCCGACGATCCACGACGCCCTGTCCCACCTCGGGGAGGATCCCGAGGTCGAGGTCACCACGGTCAAGGTGGTGGCCAAGGGCGGCTACAAGATCGGCGAGCGGGTCGTCCAGGCAGCCCAGGTGCTGGTGGTCGACCCGGCCGAGTCCGGGCCGGCCACCGGTTCGACCGAAGACTGAGTGAAGGACGGGAGGTGCGCGCATGAACGGCAAGGCTGACTGGGCGAGCAAGGACTACTACAAGGAGCTCGGGGTCTCGAAGGACGCAAGCGCCGACGAGATCAAGAAGGCCTACCGCCGCCTTGCGCGCGCCAACCACCCCGACTCCAACCCCGGCGACACGGTCAAGCACGACAGGTTCAAGAGTGTCGCCGAGGCCTACGACGTGATCGGTGACGCCGAGAAGCGCCAGGAGTACGACCAGATCCGCAGCGCCCCGGTGGGCGGGTTCGGCGGCCAGGGTGGTTTCGACGTGAGTGACCTGTTCGGCCAACGCGGCGGAGCCGGTGGCCAGGGTGGTCTCGGTGACATGTTCGGCGACCTCTTCGGCGGCGGGCGCGCACGACAGCCCAGGCCGCAGCGCGGTTCCGACGTGGAGAGCTCGGCGACGATCAGCTTCGTCGACGCGATCGACGGCGTCACCATCAGCCTGCGCCTGACCAGTGATGCGCCCTGCGTCTCGTGTCGAGGCACCGGCGGCAAGCCCGGCACGAAGCCACACATCTGCATGGTCTGCGAGGGCGCCGGCATGGTCGCCTCGACCTCCGGCGGGGCGTTCACCCTCAACGAGACCTGCCCGGCCTGTGGCGGTCGCCAGCTCGTGTACGACGACCCGTGCCCGACGTGTGGCGGCTCCGGTCGGGGCATGTCCGCCCGGTCCATCCAGGCCCGCATCCCTGCGGGTGTGAAGGACGGTCAGAAGATCCGCCTGCGTGGCAAGGGATCTCCCGGCGAGAACGGCGGACCCAACGGCGACCTCTTCGTGACGGTCAAGGTCAGCCCCCACCGACTCTTCGGACGCAAGGGCGAACACCTCACCCTCGAGGTGCCCGTCGGGTTCGACGAGGCCGCCCTGGGTGCCGAGATCAAGGTGCCCACCCTCAAGCACGGGCCGGTGACCCTGAAGGTCCCGGCCGGCACCCCCAACGGGCGCACCTTCCGGGTGCGCGGCAAGGGCGCCAAGAGGACCGACGGCACCAACGGCGACCTGCTGGTCACCGTCGAGGTGCAGGTGCCGGCCGTGCTCGACCAACCCGCCCGGGAGGCCGTCCTGGCCTACCGTGAGGCGATGGCCGGCAAGCCGCTGCGCGCGAAGCTCTTCGAGGAGGCCTGAGCATGATCACCCCGGACCCGACCGTCGGTGTCTATGTGATCAGCGTGGCCGCCGAGCTCGCCGGACTGCACCCGCAGACCCTGCGCACCTACGAGCGCATGGGCCTGATCACCCCCGGCCGCACCGGCGGGGGAGGTCGGCGTTACTCACACCGCGACATCGAGCAGCTGCGGGTGATCGCCGACCTGACCTCCCACGGCATCGGGATCGAGGGCGTCCGTCGCATCCTCGAGCTCGAGAACCAGTTGCTGGCGCTGGGTCACCGCAACGAGGAGCTCGTGGCCGAGGTGGAGGGCCTGCGTCAGGCCCTGCGTGCGGTGGCGAGTGGCGCTCGTCCCGTGGCCTCCCGCAACCTGCCCGCGCTGCGTTCGTCGAGCGCGGGCCAGGTCGTGGTCTGGCGTCGCGGCACGCACTGAACGGGCCGCGCCGGCACCGGGGCGGACCAGCACTTGGGACGGTTGTACGTTCGCCCGGTTGACGCAGGCGCCAGCATGTAAAGTCATCTGACGTGAGCGATCCTCCCCGGTCCTTCAAGGACAAGGTGCACGGGCTGCTGCGCGCCTCCATTCTCGACGCCGCGTGGGAGCGTGCCTGCCACGCGGCCTGGAGCCAGGTCCGTATCGCCGACATCGCCAGCGACGTCGGGGTGAGCCGGCAGACGATCTACAACGAGTTCGGCACCAAGGACGACCTGTCGCTCGCCCTGTTCGACCGCGAGCTCAAGCATTTTCTGGCCGAGCTCGAGACGCGCGTGGCCGCGTCGGAACGGTTCGAGGACGGCATTCGCGCGGCGTTGCACTGGATGATCGACCAGGTGACCGACCACGAGCTGCTCGGACGCATGGTCGCCGACGCCAGGTCCGGAGCAGGCGAGGGCCTCGTCCCGGTGCTCACCGTGCGATCCGACATGATCATCGAACCGGTGCGGGCCACGCTCTCCCGCATCGCCTTGGAGCGCTGGCCCGAGGTGGACCCGGCCGCCGCCGAGGTGGTCGCAGACCTCTACGTCCGGCTGACTCTCAGCCAGATCGTCACTCCCACCGACCTCGATCGTGACGCGATGATCGAGGCGATGGTTGCCCTGGCGGTCAACATCCGCCCTCCGACGAAGGGCAGCTGAGCCCGGTGGGTGACTTCTTCGGCGGCATCGACTGGCTCCTCGGCGACCTCGACACCACCCACGACTGGGTCGGCTTCCTGTCGATCCCGATCTTCACCGCCGTCATCGGCTGGCTGATCAACTGGACCGGCCTGATCATGCTCTTCTACCCGATCCACTTCCACGGCTTCAAGGTGCCGGGCATGGCCGAGTTGGCTCGCCTGGCGCCGCGCAAGCTGCAGGAGGTTCCCGGAGTCGTCCAGGGTGGCGTGGGCTGGCAGGGCATCGTGCCGGCGCGGGCCGCGAAGATGGGCAGCATCGCTGTCGACAAGGCGATCGCCAAGCTCGGTACACCGGCCGAGTTCTACCAGCAGCTCGAGCCCGACCAGATCGCCGAGCACATCGTGAAGATCTTCACGCCCGACATCCCCGACCTCGTCGACCAGGTGATGCGGGAGTCCAACCCCGCACTGTGGCGCGACCTTCCTCGCCCGGCCAAGCGGGCCGTCATCGCCCGGGTGCAGGCCCAGCTGCCGTCCGTGGTGAAGACCGTGACCGATGAGATCGGCACGCACATCGACCAGCTGCTCGATCCCAAGATCATGGTGATCGACCACTTCAAGAAGCATCCGGAGCTGGTCGTCCGCGTCTTCAAGGACGTCGGCCAGAAGGAACTGAACATGATGGTGAACTTCGGGTTCATCTTCGGGTTTCTGCTCGGCATCCCGGTCGCCTTCGCCGACCACTGGTTCCACCAGTGGTGGCTGCTCCCGGTGCTCGGCATCGGCGTCGGTTGGATCACCAACGCACTCGGCATGTGGCTGATCTTCGAGCCCACGACACCGACCAAGAAGCTCGGCATCACCTTCCAGGGCCTGTTCCTGCGCCGCCAGAACGAAGCGGCCGAGGTCTACGCCAAGATCATTGCCGACGACGTGATCACCCTCGAGCGCATCGGTGACTTCCTGCTCGACGGACCACGCGGCGACCGCACCCGGCAGATGCTGGCCGTCGCACTCGGCCCGGCCATCGACCGGGCCGCCGGCCCGACGCTCGGAGCTGCCAAGGTCGTCATCGGGCCGGGGAACTACCGCAGGATCCGGGAGTCGTTCGCCCACGAGGCGGTCGGTCGCACCCTGACGCCGTTCAAGGATCCCGAGTTCAGCGCCCGGCAGTCCGACAAGATCCGCACCCTGGTCGCTGCGCGGACCAAGGAGCTCCACCCGGACGACTTCGTGGAGATGATGCGCTCGGCGATCAAGGAAGATGAGTGGATGCTCTATGCACACGGCGCGATCATGGGACTGGCCGGTGGGTTCATCCACCTGGCCATCTTCGGAGTAGGTGGAGGATGAGCAACGAGATCGAGCGCAACCAGCCCCCGGGTGATGCCCTCGACGCGATCCCCGGCCTGGTCAGGCTGGCGGCGTCGTCCTGGGTGCGCACCGCCGAATGGGGCATGGTGGCCGGATTCCGCACCGGACGCCGAGTTCTCAAGGCGGCCACCGACCCGCACACGGCCGTCGAGCTCGCCCAGGGCGCCGCGACTGCTTCGGGCATCGTGGCCGACCTCGCCAAGGCGGTGAGCACCGGCTCGTCGGTGCCGCAGGCGATCCAGCAGGTCAGCGCCTCGCTCTCCAACGGTGCGGGCACGAAGTCCGTCGAGGTGCGTCGTGACCACCACGAGGAGAGCACCGACCTGCAGACGTCGCTGCGACAGCAGGGCGCGAGGCTCCTCGAGCGTTCCCGCGACGTGTGGAGCAACGACGAGGGACACCCCGCCTACGCGCGGATCCTCACCGAGCTGGCACCCGACGAAGGGCGCATCCTCATGCTGTTGCTCAACAAGGGCCCGCAGCCGATGGTCGACGTACGCACCGGAGGAGCGGTGGGCATGGTGAGCTCGACCCTGGTCGCGCCGGGGCTCAACATGATCGGATCGCGTGCCGGCACCCGCTACGTCGACCATGTGCCGTCCTACCTCAACAACCTCTTCCGGCTCGGGTTGATCTGGTTCTCCAAGGAGCAGCTCAAGGACCCGATGGAGTACCAGGTCGTCGAGGCCCAGCCCGACGTGCTCACCGCGATGCACTCGGTGCGCGCCGCGAAGATCGTGCGGCGCAGTGTGCACCTGACCCCCTTCGGTGAGGACTTCTGTCGCACCTGTCTGCTCGGCGACGACGTCGAGGTCGAGGAACTGCCCCAGCACCAGGCGCCGCACGACCTGGACTGAGGATCCGAAAAATACTCAAAGTTGAGTGGAATGGACTCAACTTCTGGCGCGTTGAGATCAATGACGGACACACTGTCTGATCGGCACAGTTGGGTGCCCGATCATCATCATCACGCTTGAGGGGGACCTCGTCCTATGAGCACATTCGGTGCCGAGAAGTTCACCACCCGCAGCCGCGAGGCGATCGAGGCTGCCCAGTTGTCGGCCACGACCGCCGGCAACTCCCAGACCGACCCCGTCCACCTGCTCGTCGCGCTGCTGCGTGACCAGGAGGGCACGGCCCGCAACCTGGTCACCAAGGCCGGAGCCGACGTCGTCGCCCTGACCACCAAGGCGGAGCAGGCGATGGCCGCGCTGCCCGCCGCCAGTGGCGCGACGGTGCAACAGCCCGGCGCGTCCGCGGCACTGACCCGCGTGCTGGCCGGCGCGATGGACCTCGCCGCGTCGATGAAGGACGACTTCACCGCGACCGAGCACCTGCTGATCAGTCTCGCCACTGTCGAGAGCGGTGCCCGCACCCTGCTCACCGACGCCGGACTGAGCGAGAAGGGGCTGCGTGAGGGACTGACCGCGGTCCGCGGGAACCGCAGGGTGACCAGCCAGGACGCCGAGTCGACGTACGAGTCGCTCGAGAAGTATTCGATCGACCTGACCAAGGCGGCCGAGGACGGCCGGCTCGACCCGGTGATCGGCCGTGACGCGGAGATCCGTCGCGTCGTGCAGGTGCTCTCACGACGCACCAAGAACAACCCGGTGCTCATCGGTGAGCCCGGCGTGGGCAAGACCGCGGTCGTCGAGGGCCTGGCCCAGCGAGTGGTCGCCGGCGACGTGCCCGACTCCCTGAAGGGCAGGCGGGTGCTCAGCCTCGACCTGGCCGCGATGGTGGCCGGAGCGAAGTACCGCGGCGAGTTCGAGGAGCGGCTCAAGGCCGTGCTCGAGGAGATCAAGGACGCCGGCGGCCAGGTGGTCACCTTCATCGACGAGCTGCACACCGTGGTCGGCGCGGGCGGAACCGGCGACGGTTCGATGGACGCGGGCAACATGCTCAAGCCGATGCTGGCCCGCGGCGAGCTGCACATGATCGGTGCCACCACGCTCGACGAGTACCGGGAGAACATCGAGAAGGACCCCGCGCTCGAGCGCCGCTTCCAGCAGGTCTTCGTCGGCGAGCCCTCCGTCGAGGACACGATCGCGATCCTGCGCGGCATCCAGGAGAAGTACGAAGCCCACCACGGCGTACGCATCACCGACGCCGCGCTGGTGGCTGCCGCGACCCTGAGCGATCGCTACATCACCGGCCGGCAGCTCCCCGACAAGGCGATCGACCTGATCGACGAGGCCTCGTCGCGGCTGCGCATGGAGCGCGAGTCGTCGCCGGAGGAGATCGACCAGCTCCGGCGCTCGGTCGACCGGCTCAAGATGGAGGAGTTCGCGCTCGCCAAGGAGACCGACGACGCCTCCAAGGACCGGCTGGTCAAGCTGCGCGTCGAGCTCGCCGACCAGGAGGAGGAGCTGCGCGGGCTGGAGTCACGCTGGGAGCAGGAGAAGTCGTCGCTCGAGGGCGAGGGGGAGCTGCGCAAGCAGCTCGACCAGCTGCGCATCGACGCCGACCGGCTCCAGCGCGAGGGCGAGTTCGAGAAGGCCAGTGAGATCCTCTACGGCCGCATCCCCGAGCTGGAGAAGCAGATCGTGGCCATCGAGGAGGCCGAGAAGAGTCCCGTCGAGCCGTTGGTCGGTGAGGAGGTGGGCGCCGAGCAGATCGCTGACGTGGTGGAGGCGTGGACCGGCATCCCCACCGGCCGCATGCTGCAGGGCGAGACCTCCCGGTTGCTCGAGATGGAGGCCGAGATCGGGCAGCGCCTGATCGGCCAGGAGGCTGCCGTCAACGCCGTGAGTGACGCCGTACGCCGCTCGCGCGCCGGCGTTGCCGACCCCAACCGGCCCACCGGTTCGTTCCTGTTCCTCGGTCCGACCGGAACCGGCAAGACCGAGCTGGCCAAGTCGCTGGCCGACTTCCTCTTCGACGACGAGCGGGCGATGATCCGCATCGACATGAGTGAGTACTCCGAGAAGCACTCGGTCTCGCGCCTGGTGGGTGCGCCTCCCGGCTACGTCGGGTACGACGAGGGTGGGCAGCTCACCGAAGCGGTGCGACGTCGGCCCTATTCGGTGGTGCTGCTCGACGAGGTGGAGAAGGCCCACCCCGAGGTCTTCGACATCCTCCTGCAGGTGCTCGACGACGGTCGCCTGACCGACGGTCAGGGCCGCACGGTCGACTTCCGCAACACGCTGCTGATCCTGACCAGCAACCTGGGCTCCAACTTCCTGGTGGACCCGTCGCTGGCTCCCGAGGTGAAACACGAGTCGGTGATGGGGGTGGTGCGCTCGCACTTCAAGCCCGAGTTCCTCAACCGGCTCGACGAGGTCGTCATGTTCGAGTCCTTGTCGAAGGACGCGTTGGCCCACATCGTCGAGCTGCAACTGGCGCTGCTGGAGCAGCGGCTCGCCGTCCGACGGATCACCATCACCGTCACCGACGAGGCGCGCGCCTGGTTGGCCGAGAAGGGCTACGACCCGGCGTACGGCGCCCGGCCCCTGCGGCGGTTGATCCAGACCACGATCGGTGACCCACTGGCCAAGATGCTGATCGGTGGCGAGGTCGCCGATGGCGGTTCGGTCACGGTCGACCTCCAGGACGACGAGCTCACCCTGGTTGCGGGCTGATCTGACTGGTCAGCTCGGCCGGAGGAGGGGCCGAGATCGAGACGACGTCGTCGGCGACCTCGGTCGTCCGGTCGCCGTCGATGAGGCTCAGGGAGCCGCTCAGGGCCGGCGCCGGAGTCGTTGGATCGGTCGGGATCGGCGGGTCGGGCTGGGCGGCGACCAATTCCAGGCGCGCACCGGACGGCAGGTCGCGGCCGCCGAGCACCGGGCGCGCGTCGTCGAGGACCCAGGTGCCCTTCTCCAGGCGCCACAGCTGGATCGGGCGATCGGGGGACGCCCCGGCCTCCCAGTCGCAACCCTGGCGATGGGCGCTGGCTCGCAATTGCCCGTCGGCGCCGAACCACAGGTCGTTGATCGACTCCAGATACATCGAGGTGTTCGGCTCCGGGAACATCTGGGAGACGTCGGTCTCGACGAGCGCGCTCGTGTCGCCGGGGTCGACCAGCGAGACATACATCCCCGTGGTGCAGGCACCGCCACTCCCGGCGATGGCCAGGGCCACGCGCGGGCTGCCGTACGCCGTCACGGGTGCGGCGGCCGCACCGTCCACGTAGTTCAACAAGGTGTGGTCGCCGACCCGGGTCGCCGTGCCGTCCGCGTCGACGACGTAGGCGTCCGCGACCCCGTGGGCCCCGGACTCGTCGTCGTTGTTGCCGGTGACGAGCAGGCTCGGGCCGGCCGCGTCCACGGTGTACCAGCGCATCGCGGACGGCGGGTCCTTGATCAGGTCCGTCGGGGCGGCCGTCAGGTCGTCGAGTGGGCGGGTCTGGACGGTGGGCTGCTCCGGGTAGTCACGGGTGACGATCGTGACGACCCGGTCGCCCCACACGGCCACGGAGGAACAACCCCCGCACTGCGTCGTGGTGGTGCGCTCGGTCTCGAGGTCGAGCAGGGTCAACGACGTCCCGTCGACCGCGGCGAAGTGGCCCCCGTCGGCGCTCCAGGCGGTGGCTGGGCCGGCCAGGCCCGGCTCCGTGGACAGCGGGAACCGGGTGACCTGCTTCTGGTCCTTCATGACCACCACGTCGCTCGACGTGCGATAGGCGAAGACGTCGTGGGTCACGGCCGCGGCCGGTGCGGGGACCTTCGCCTCGGGGCCCCTGGTGGCCAGGTAGGCGCCGCCTGCGCTGGCCCCCACGACCGCGACGGCGGCGGCGCCCGCGATGGCTGCCTTCGCGGTGCCCAGGGTGCCGATCAGCCCGGCGCCCCCGGACGACGTGCCGCCTGCTGCGCTCGCGACGCCGGTGGACCCTGCTGCGCTCGCGACGCCGGTGGACCCTGCTGCGCCACCCACTGCCGCGCTGCTGCCCACGGCCGCGGCCCCCGCCGTACCGACGACGGCCGAGCCGGCCACCCCGCCACCGAGGAGGCCTGATCCCGCAGGGAGCGCGGCGATGAGGGCGCCGATGACGCCGCCAAGCCCGGCGCCGCTCGCCCAGGCTGCGCCGTACCTCTCGCGGGCGGCCAGCCCCAGGCTGGTGTGGAACGCGGTGGCGTTCTGGTGGCGCTGCGCCGGGTCCTTGGCGAGGTCGAGGCGGCAGAGGCTGGTCAGCGCGTCACCCAGGTCGGGGACGAAGTCACGCGGGTCCGGCACGGGCGCGGTGAGGTGCAGCAGGGCGGTGAGGTCGGCGGTCTCGGCACGATAGGGCTGCCGGCCGCAGAGCAGCTCGAAGAGCACCACACCCATGGAGTAGATGTCGGAACGGGTGTCGACGTGGTGTCCGGCGACCTGCTCCGGACTGATGTACGCCGGGGTGCCCGACCAGGTGCCTGGGCCTTCGAGTGGCCGTGGTGGGCCGGCCAGGCCGAAGTCGATCAGCCGTGAGGTCCCGGTGCCGTCGAGCAGGATGTTCTCCGGCTTCAGGTCAGCGTGCACCAGCCCCGCGGCGTGCACTGCGGCCAGCCCCTGCAGTGCGCCGGTGAGCACCAGGAGCGCCTGGCGCCCGTCGAGTGGTCCGTGCTCACGCAGTGCCTGCCTCAGGGTGACCCCGTCGACGTAGTCGATGACCAGTGCTGCCATGCCGGGGGTGTCGATCACGTCACGGACGCGCACCACGTTCGGGTGCGAGACGGTGAGCATGGCGGCGACCTCTGAGCGGAACATGGCGCGCCGCACCCCGTCGCCGGGCAGGTTGAGCACCTTGACCGCGACGGGCTCTCCGGTGGCAGGGTCAGTGGCCGCGTAGACCGTGCCGGAGCCACCGGAACCGATCACCGAGGTGATCCGATATCTGCCGATGTGCTCCATGTCGATCTCCTTGCCGGACTCCTGTGCCCGACATTCTGCTCGCCCTGAGGGGCCGGGCGCCATGGGCCGATCGACCCCCTCCTTGTGGGCAATTCGGTGTGGCAGGATCTGGACGGTGATCCGATTGACCCTCCAGGACGGGGCACAACGCCATCTGCTGGTGCTCGACCGGCTCCCGGCGCGCATCGGGCGCTCGACCGGCTGCGAGGTGCGACTGCCGCCGGACCCGACGATCTCGCGCGTGCATGCCGTCATCACCGCCGGCGAGCAGGGGCTGCGGATCAGCGATGCCGACAGCCGCAACGGCACCTTCGTCAATGGGGAACGCATCGCGGGCAGTGTGTCGTTCACCGTCACCGACCGGGTGCGCATCGGCCCGTTCATGCTGGCCATCGAGGGCGATGACCAGGCCGAGACCGTCGAGGCAGCCGGTTCCGACGACGCGCGGCTCCGCATCGAGACGGGGCTCTCGTCGCGCGAGATCGAGGTGCTGGCCCTGGTGGCGGCCGGGTGCACCGATCAGCAGGTCGCCCAGCGTCTGGTGCTCAGTGTCAAGACGGTGCGTTCGCATCTGGACCGGATCCGGGACAAGACCGGATGCCGGCGCCGGCCGGAGCTGACCCGCTTCGCGTTCGAGCACGGCGTCGCCTGACTGCCCGCCGTACGCCGGGTGTTGGGCGCCCTGAGAGACTGGGGCCCATGACGGACAGCAAGGCGCCCGCCCGCCCGCCCCAGGTGACCATGGCCGGTTGGGTGACGGTGGTCGGCTCGTTGTTCATGCTGGTCAACGTGTTCAGCGTGGTGTCGCGCCTGCGCTCCCTCGAGACCCGCGAGAGCGTCACGGACGCGCTCTCGAAGGATCCGCTGAAGGGCACCGGCATCGACCTCGAGCAGGCGCTGTCCCTGATGCACGGCGCCGCCCTGGTGGCCGGTGCCACCGCGGCCGCGGCGGCGATCCTCGGCTGGTTCGTGCTGCGCCGCAACCACCAGGCACGCATCGCGCTGAGCGTCGTCGCCGTTCCGTTGTTCTTCTCCGGGCTGGTGACCGAGGGTTTCCTCTCCGCGTTGGTCGCGGTGTCGGTGGTGATGCTGTGGGGCCGTCCCTCGCGCGACTGGTTCAACGGGATCACGCCGCCCGAGCGACCCGAGCGCCCGGAGCGCACCGGCCACACGGAACGCTCCGATGCACCGTGGCAGGCACCGACCCCGCCGCCGGAGCAGGGTCCCCGGACCTTCGAAGGATTCGGCTCGCAGCCGACCGACGCACCCGCGGGCGATCAACCCGGCTCCCAACCCGGCACCCAGCCCGGCGCCCAGCAGGGGCCCTGGGGGCAGCACCCGCCGCGCGGCGCCGGGCGTCCCCGGGAGGTCGTCCAGGCCTGTGCCTTCACCTGGGCGATGTGTGGCACGGCCGTGCTCGGGATGCTGATGGTCCTGGTCGTCCTGGCCCTGTCACCCGACCTGGTCAAGGACGCGTATGAGAGTGACTCGCGGCTCGCCGAGGCCGACGTCAGTGTCTCGGCCGCGCGCGCTGGAGCCATGGTGCTCATCGGCGTCTGCACCATCTGGTCACTGGCTGCGATGGTGGTCGCCTGGTTCGCCTTCACCGGATCCAACTGGGCCCGGATCACCCTCATCGTCTCGGCCTCGGTCGCGGCTGCGTTCAGTCTGGCCGCAGTGTTCTCTTCGCCGCCCCTCGTCGTGGTCACCGGCGTCGCCATCTTCACCGTGGTGCTGCTGACCCGGCCGGCCTCCGTGCACTGGTATGTCGAGAAGGCCCGCGCCCGCCGCAAGTAGTTCGGCCCGCGCGCCGCAAGTAGTTCGGCCCGCTCGATCGGTGGGCGGCCCAGCCTTCCTCAGGCGTGCAGGTCTGCGGCGACCAGTCGGTCGATGCCAGCGGTGATGACGTCGGGCTCCTTGCAGAAGGCCCACCGGACCAGGTGACGACCGGCCTCGAGGTCGTCGTAGAACGCCTGCGCCGGGATCGCCACCACGCCGGCCCGCTCGGGCAGCGCACGGCAGAACGCGTCACCGTCCGGCCAGCCGAGGCGGCGTACGTCGGTGGTCACGAAGTAGGTGCCCTCCGGGACACGTACGTCGACATCGAGCTCGGCCAACCCGGCACAGAGCTGGTCGCGCCGGCCCTGCAGTGAGCGGGTCAGGTCGTCGTAGAAGCCGGGCTCCTCGTCAAGCGCGTGCGCGACGGCGGCCTGCAGCGGGGTTCCGCTCGAGAACGACAACCACTGCTTGGCGCCGAGGACGGCCCGCACCAGCTCGGCAGGGCCGGTGGCCCAGCCGATCTTCCAGCCTGTGAAGGAGAACATCTTGCCGGCGCTCGAGAGCGTGACGGTGCGCTCGAACATGCCCGGCAGGGTGGCCAGCGGGATGTGCTCGTGGTCGTCGAAGACGAGGTGCTCGTAGACCTCGTCGGTGACCACCAGCAGGTCGTGCTCGTTCGCGACGTCGGCGATCGCCTGCAACTCGTCGCGGGTCAGCACCGAGCCGGTGGGGTTGTGCGGGGTGTTGATCAGCAGGAGCTTGGTGCGGTCGGTGATCGCTGCCTTCAGCTCGTCGGGGTCGAGGCGGAAGCCGGGCGCGCGCAGGGTGACCGGTCGTCGTACGCCGCCGGCGAAGGCGATCATCGCCAGGTAGGAGTCGTAGTAGGGCTCCAGCACGACCACCTCGTCCCCCGGGTCGACGAAGGCCAGGAGGGCCGCGGCGATGCCCTCGGTGGCCCCGGTGGTGACCACGACGTCGGTGGCCGGATCGAGGTCGATGCCGTAGTGGCGGGCCTGATGGGCGGCGATGGCCTCGCGCAGCGGCTGGGTGCCGATGCCGGGTGCGTACTGGTTCTCCCCGGCCCGCAGCGCGGTCACCGCTCTCTCGACCACCGAGCCCGGGCCGTCGACGTCGGGGAAGCCCTGTCCGAGGTTGATCGCCCCGGTCTGCATCGCCAGGGCCGACATCTCGGTGAAGATCGTGGTCGGGATCCCGTCGAGTCGTTTCGCAGTGCTCGCCATGGCTCCACCGTAGTCGGGCACAATTGCGGCATGCCCGCCCGACGTCGCCCTGCCTGGTGGATCGGGCTCGCGCTGGTGCTGGCCGGGATGGGCGTGCTCGGCTGGGTGGCGTGGCAGTTCTGGGGCACCAACTGGGTCGCGCACCGCACCCAGGAGCGCATCGTCGGTGAGGTGGAGAAGAAGTGGGAGACCGATGCCGGCGACGTGGTCCGCGTCGACGAAGGCGACGTGGAGGCGCTGGTGCGGATCCCGCGGTTCGGAGACGACTACGTGATGCCGGTGCTCGAGGGCACGTCGGACGGCGTGCTGGCGTCCGGCTTCGGCCACTTCTCCGACTCGGCGTCGCCCGGGGCCAGGGGCAACTACGCCCTGGCCGCACACCGGGTCACGCACGGCGAACCCTTGCGACGAATGCCCGAGCTCGAGGTCGGTGACGAGGTCGTCGTGCAGACCCGCACGACGACCTACACCTATGTGCTGACCTCGGACGGGGACGACCTCGAGGTGCCGTTCACCGCCGGGTGGGTGGTGGATGCGCTGCCGACGAACCCCGCGCGCGGCGGCGTACAGCCCGATCAGGCCGAGGGGCAGCGGTTGCTCACGCTGACCACCTGTGCCGAGCTGTTCCACACCGACGAGCGGCTGGTCGCCTTCGGGGTGCTGAAGAAGAAGGAGCCGGTCAGTCGGTGACGTCGTCGACGACCCCGTCGACCGCCTTGTCGATCTGCTTGCGGTGGCGCCACCACTCGAAGACCATCGGCAGCACCGAGATCGCCACGATCACCAGGATCGCGGCCTCGATGTTGTGCTGCAGGAACTCGATGCCCCCGAGGAAGTAGCCCAGCAGGGTGATCCCGGTGGCCCACAGCACGGCACCCACTGCGGACCACATGAAGAAGTGGCGCCGATCCATCTTGCCGACGCCGGCCACAAGGGTGATGAAGGTGCGCACGATAGGCACGAACCGGCCCAGCACCAGTGCCTTCGCGCCGTGCTTCTCGAAGAACTGCTCGGTCTTGGTGAAGTGTTCCTGCTTCAGGAACCGGCCCCGTCGTTCATAGATCTTGGGCCCGATGGCCCGCCCGATCTCGTAGCCGGTGATGTTGCCGAGCAGGGCCGCCAGCGACAGGAGCACGCAGGCGACGACGATGTTGACGTCGATGCCCGCTTCACCGGCGCCGGCCCGGTGGATGAAGAGGCCGACGCTGAACAGCAGGGAGTCGCCCGGCAGGATCGGGAAGAGCAGACCGCACTCCACGAACACGATCAGGATGCTGATCCAGAACATCTCCTGGCCGAACTGGCCGAGCAGCCACTCGGGGTCCATCCACTTCATGCCCAGGAGCAGCGGGTGCAGGAGGTCGGTGATCACGGGCGCAACCCTAGCCACCCTCCCCATGTAACGCGGGGTTACGGTCGCTCCACACGTGCTGTGCGCGCGTGAAACGACCACAGCACCGCACAAGTCGGGCGCTACCCTTCGGCACGTGGACCAGCGAGCGCCGTACGACCCGATGCCGCACGGGCCCGAGGAGGTCGGGCTCGGGCCGTGGGAGGGCGAGTGGCCCTCGGGTGAGCAGTACGACGAACAGCTGCTCGCCGAGGGTGACCGGCGCAACGTGGTCGACCGCTACCGCTACTGGACGATGGAAGCGATCGTCGCCGACCTCGACACCCGGCGGCACGGCTTCCACGTGGCGATCGAGAACTGGCAGCACGACTTCAACATCGGCACGATCGTGCGCACTGCCAACGCGTTCCTGGCCGCTGAGGTGCACATCGTCGGCAAGAAACGCTGGAACCGGCGCGGGGCCATGGTCACCGATCGCTATCAGCACATCCGGCACCACGAGACGGCAGCCGACCTCGCGGCCTACCTTCACACCCCGGACGACGGACCGTCGGTGCGGCTGCTCGGCATCGACAACCTGCCCGGCTCCGCGCACCTCGAGACGATGGAGCTGCCGCGCTCGGTGTGCTTCCTCTTCGGGCAGGAGGGCCCGGGCCTCTCCCCGGGCGCGCGTGAGGTCGTCGACGGCACCTTCTCGATCGCCCAGTTCGGCTCGACGCGGTCGATCAACGCTTCGGCCGCGGCCGCGATCGCGATGCACACGTGGGTGCGGGAGTACGCGGATCTGTCGGGGGATGCGGCCTGGCGGGGCTGAACCGCAATTGGCAGAGCGGGGCTGAACCGCAATTGGCAGAGCGGGGCTGAACCGCCTCGGACAGCTCAGTCCTGCTCGGCCGGCTCGAGCAATCTGCGCAGGGCATCGAGGCCGCGTGAAGTGTGGCTCTTGACGGTGCCCTCACTGATGCCGAGCTCACCGGCGGTCTCCTCGACCGACAACCCGAGCCAGTGCCGCAGCACCACGCTCTTGCGCTGCATCTCCGGCATCTGCTGGAGCGCCTCGAACAGAGCGGAGCGCTCCTCGGTGGGCAGGGCTTCGCGCTGCTCTGAGTCCATCCCCTCGGTGAGCGTGACGGTCGGCGCCCGGCGCATGCGTCGCCGGTGCTCGTCAATGTTCACCCGCACCAGGATCTGGCGCACGTAGGCCTCCGGCTGCTGGTCACGACGAACTCGTGGCCACGCGACGTACAGCTTGACCAAGGCGTCCTGGAGGAGGTCGTCGGCCAGGTGCCAGTCGCCGCAGATCGCGTAGGCGACCCGCCGCAGGTGCAGCCGTCGGGCTGCCACGAAGTCGACGTAGTCGGCCTCGCGGTTCGCCCGGCGTTGGAGGAGTGTCACCGAAGGCCTTCGCTCGTCTTGCCGGCGTATTGCGTCTTGGCGTGGGCGAGGAAGGCGTCAAGGGTGGGGAAGGTGCCGGCGTTGCCGCCCCGGATCACCTCGGTCTTGCTGCCCGCGATGCGGCGTACGACGACGTAGACGTCCTTGCCGGTGGGCATGTCGAGGCGGGCGGCGGCCGTGGGATCGTTCGGGCCTGCGAAGCGGGGCCCGAAGTCGAGGCCCGCGACCTGCTGCACGATCCTCAGGTCGGAACGCGCGATGAGAGTGCCGCCTTCGTCCATGGTGACGAGCGGGCCGTTGACCTTGTCCGGCGGCACGACCTGGTTCTCCACGTCGAGCGTGTGCTGGTTGGCCACAGCCGTCTCGAGCCAGTCGGCCAGGGTGCCGACCGCTGCACCCGAGTTGGTGCTGGTGCCGTTGACGAACTCGCAGACGAGGACGAACTTGTGCTCCTCGCCCTTGCGGACCTCGAGGCCCATCGACCTGTTGGGCGCCTGGTAGCCCATCGGGTTGTCAATGACGGAGACCTCCTGCCAGCCATCGGCGAGGAAGACATGGCCGTTCTTCAGCAGGGCGGGCTCGCCGAGGAAGTCCGACTTCTTGGGCGGTGTGGGCACCTTCTCCTTCGTGGCCCGGCCCTTGTGGACCGTGCTGGATGCGGATGGCTGGGTGGCGATCCGGTCCGCGCCGTTGTCGGGCTCGTTGTCAGTGCCGCCCGTCGCGAGCCACGACGTACCGCCGACCAGGCTGACGACGGCGAGCGCGGCAACGCTGGTGGTGACTCGGCGGCGGCGCAGGGCTCGACGTCCGGCCACGAGGTGCTTCTCGATCTGCGGTTGTGTCGGCCCGTCGCCGAACGAGGTGTCGAGGCTTTCCTTGATCTCCATGGTGTGTCCCCCTGCTTCATTCTGCTGTCGATGATGCCCGGTCGTCGATGAGTACGCCGACTCCGCCGGGTCCGTTGTCAGGGCCCGGTCAGAACTTTCTCGGGGCTCAGGGGAAGGAATGGTCGCCGTCGGGGCCGGCCAGCCTCGACTGGATCAGCGGGTAGGCATCGAGCTCGGCGACGCCCTTGTCGTTGGGCCGGTTGGGGCCGTTGGCGTTCTGGCTGGCGTCCCAGTAGGCGATCAGCTCGCCGTCGGCGTTGAACAGCTTGATGCGGTTGATCACGTCGTCGATCTGGTTGCCGTCGCGCACGGGCTGCCCGTCCTTGTCCCAGGTGATGTCGTCGGGGAGGTTGCCGACGTGCTCGAGGAAGTAGTAGCCCTCGTTGGTGTCGGTCCTCTCCCACTGACCATCCATGAAACGGGCCTCCACCCGAGCCACTTCCGGGTCGCGCCGGCCGTCCTGGGAGGCAACGAACGTGCGGCAGTCGCGCACGACGTACCGGTTCGCGGCGCAGGCCTGGCCGATCCCGTAGCCGCCACCCTGGGGCGCCAGGTCGGGGTCCTGATCGATCCTGAAGGCCGGTGCCAACGCCCCGTCGCCGTCTGGGGCGACGTAGCACTCGCCCCAGTACTTCCGGTTGCCCGAGCGCAGGTAGGCGCGGGTGTGGTCGTCCCAGGTGACCAGCGACGCCATCACCTCGGGCTCGCCGCCGCGCCACAGGTAGGTCGCCGCGGCGTTGCGGTTGTCCGCGTCGTGGCAGGCCTCCACCAGCGTCTGGTCTGCGTCAGGAGGCTCGGGGTCGGCGGTCGGGCTGGCGACGGTGTCGTGCCCTGCATCGCGGCCATCGCCCGAGTGGCCCTGGACGGCGTACCCGGTGCCGCCGAGGACGGCCAGCACGACCAGCGCTCCGACACCCGAGGCCGCCCGGCGTCGGCGCAGTGCCTTGTGTCCCTCAGCCAGGTGTACGTCGAGGGGCCGGTGCTCCGGCTCGTCGCCGAAGAGTCCATCGATGCGGTCGTGGAGATCAGGCATGTCGGTTCCTCGTCAGTTCCGGGAGCTCGTCGCCCAGGGAGGCCCGCAAGCTCTTCAGGGCGTGGTGGTTGTGGGCCTTGACGGTGCCGGTGGCGATGGCGAGCTCGGTGGCGGTCTGCTCGACGGAGAGGTCGAGCCAGTGCCGCAGCACCACCACCTTGCGCTGCATGGGTGGCAGGGCATCGAGAGCCTTGAGGAGCAGCGAACGGTCGTCGGGGTCGTCGGTCGGTTCGGCAGCACGGTCGATGCCGTCGAGGCCCGACGACTCCTTGCGGTGCCAGGCCCGTCGGTGGTCGTCGATGTGGGCATTGAGCATCACGCGTCGTGCGTAGGCATCGCGGGCTCGTGGATCCTTGAGCCGTGGCCAGGCGACGTACATCTTGGTGAGCGCTGTCTGCATCAGGTCTTCGGCCAGTCCCCAGTCGCTGGTCAACGTGAAGGCGAAGCGACGAAGGTGGCCACGGCGTGCCGCGACGTACTCGCTGAAGGCGGCGTCACGAACGGCCTTGCGCATGGCGTGCATCCCTTCGTCACGAAGACCCTGTCACTGTTGGGACGGATCTGTTGTCCTTCGGGGTTTACCTCGATCGGGAACTGTCTCAGGCTAGGGTGATCGCCGACCGTCGCAGTGCAATCGAGGAGCCCACAGATGCCCATCGCCACCCCCGAGGTCTACGCCGAGATGCTCGACGCAGCCAAGGCCAAAGGCTTTGCTTATCCGGCCATCAACGTCTCGTCGTCCCAGACGCTGAATGCGGCGCTGCAGGGGTTCGCCGATGCGGGCTCCGACGGCATCATCCAGGTCTCCACCGGCGGCGCCGAGTACCTCTCCGGCCCGTCGGTCAAGGACATGGTGACGGGTTCGGTCGCGTTCGCGGTCTACGCGGCTGAGGTGGCCAAGAACTACCCGGTCAACATTGCGCTGCACACCGACCACTGCCCCAAGGAGAAGCTCGACGGCTTCGTCCGGCCGCTGCTCGCGATCTCGGCCGAGCGGGTGGCCCGCGGAGAGGCCCCGCTGTTCCAGTCGCACATGTGGGACGGTTCCGCCGTACCCCTCGACGAGAACCTGGTCATCGCCGAGGAGCTGCTGGCCGCCTGCGCCGCAGCGAAGATCATCCTCGAGGTCGAGATCGGCGTCGTCGGTGGCGAGGAGGACGGCGTCGCCAACGAGATCAACGACCAGCTCTACACGACCCCGGAGGACGCACTGGCGACCGTGGCCGCGCTCGGCGTCGGGGAGAAGGGCCGTTACCTGACGGCTCTGACCTTCGGCAACGTGCACGGTGTCTACAAGCCCGGCAACGTGAAGCTGCGCCCCGAGATCCTGAAGACCGCCCAGGACGCGGTCGTCTCCGAGCTCGGCCTGCCCGCCGGTTCAAAGCCCTTCGACCTGGTCTTCCACGGGGGCTCCGGGTCGACGCCCGACGAGATCGCAGCCGCGGTGAGCCACGGCGTGATCAAGATGAACGTCGACACCGACACCCAGTACGCCTTCACCCGCCCGGCCGCGGCGCACATGTTCAACAACTACGACGGCGTGCTCAAGGTCGACGGCGAGGTGGGCAACAAGAAGGCCTACGACCCGCGTGCCTGGGGCAAGGCCGCCGAGGCCGGGATGGCCGCACGCGTCGTCGAGGCCTGCGAGAACCTGAGCTCTGCCGGCACCTCGCTGGCTTCCTGACCCCGCGCCTGACCCCGCGCTCTCACCCCGCGCCTGACCCCGCGCTCTCCCCGAGTAACGCGGGGTTATGGTCGCTGAACACGCGCTTTGACAGGCGATTTCGTCAACAGCACCGCACAAGTTCCGATGTGTGGGCCGGCATCACCGACATCTGGGTGCCGCCCGTTCAGGCCGTAGGACGCAGCCGGTGTCGTGACACCGGAACATAGCCGGGCGGCAATTGAGTGCCGAAGCGCCGCGTGGTTTCGGCGTACTCACGCAGGAGTCTGGCCGCAGTCTCCTCGCGAGCCGCGCCCCACACGTCGTTCCAGACCACGCGCGACATGCCGTAGCCCTCGGCGCAGATGGCGTCCTGACGCATCTTCTCCGACCAGACCACGTCTCCTGGATCGCGATTGGCAATCCCACCTTCCTCGGAGCGCCGATATTTCATGCGTCCGTCGAACTCGATGAGATGCCTGCCCACCCGAAGGTCGACCCAGAACGTCTGCCCCCGCGCCGTGACGGAGAACTGGGTCTGCACGGCGCCCAGGCCGAGCGACTGCACGAGCACGCGGGTGAGGGTCTCGCCAACGGATTCGGCTCCGGCATCTGAGTCCAGAACCGCCGCACGGGCACCGGTGACGTACGGCCAGTGATCCATCATTTCGACGGCTTCGAGAAGTTGCGCCCGCGTGGCCCCCTTCTGGAGGACTGAGTCGCAGGCCACCAACCCCTGGAGGTAGCCGTGCTCGCGGCCGATGTCGACGGCAGTTCGGGCCAGGTCGAGTGTGGGGACGCCGCCGACGTCGACGACTTGATCCTGTGTGAAGTGGGCGAGGTGGTGTTTGACGCCGTGCTCTGTGCGGGAGCCGGTCACGCCCGGCCGCGTGATGTGCACGAGATCGTCGCCGGGCCGGAGCATGTCGATGCCGTGGACCAACCCCGCGGAGGTGTGGCTCAAGGCATGTGGCCGGGTCATGGCCAAGTGAGCGGCCAGGGCTCTTCGCAAGGGTTGGGCTTCGCGGGCATCGAGTGACTCCCACTCGTCGCTACGGATGTAGATGCCTCGGCGAACCGTCACCCACCCGCCACCGTGCCCGGTGAGGGTGCGCAGCTCGCGCTCTGTGTATCCCGCCGCGAGGGCCTGGGAACGAGTCACCAGACCATGTTGCAGGTTGGCGTGGACGGCAAGTGATGGGCGCATGTGACGAGCATTCGCCGGGAAGAAGGCGGGCGCAGTGCGTGGTCGGCAGCCTGTGGGCAGTGTCGTTCGACTCGCTGTCTGTGAACGAATAGTGGCGCGCGGGGGCGAGTGGCGCGGGCGCTCGAGGCGCCGCAGCGTGCGACCGACGTCGTCACTTGTGCGGTGCTGTTGACGGAAACGCCTGTCACAGCGTGTGTTCAGCGACCATAACCCCGCGTTACTCGGGGCAAGGGGGGCGGGGCAAGGGGGCGGGCAGGGGCGGGCTGGGTCAGCGTTCGTGGCTGGGCTTGACGAAGAACAGCACGGCAGCGAAGCCGACCAGGAGCACGGCGGGCGGTAGCAGCATCGAGTCGGCCATCGCTTGGCTGAACGGGGCATGCACCTGCTCGGGGAGTGACCCGGACAGCGAGGCCTCGGGACCGGCATCCATGCCGGGCAGGTGCTTGGCCAACCGGGCGTCCATGAGTACGGCGATCGCGGCCGAGCCGAGCACGGCACCGACCTGGCGCGTGGCGTTGTAGACCCCGGCGCCGGCACCGGCCAGGTTCATCGGCAGGTTGCGGGTGGCGGTGGCGGTCAGCGGTGCCCAGACCGCGGCGCTGCCGGCTCCGAGCAGGGCCATCGGTGCAATGAACTCCCAGGTGGAGGCCTCGGGCGTCATCACCCTGGACAGCCAGAACAGGGCGGCCGATGCGGCGAGGAAGCCGATCGCGGTGATGTTGCGCGGGTGCATCCGGTCGATCAGCTTGCCGACGCCGGGGGCCAGCACGATGCTCACCAACGCCATCGGCACCAGCAGCAGCGCCGCCCGGGTGGGGGAGAGGTCGCGCACCAGCTGTGCGTAGAGCATGAACGGGAAACCGATCGAGGTGATCGCGAACGACATCGTCGAGATGGCGAGGTTGGAGACCGAGAAGTTGCGGTCGCGGAACAGGCGCAGCGGAACCAGCGGCTCCTTGCGGTTGCGGGCCTGCCAGAAGATGAAGATCGCAAGGACCACCAGACCGGTGATGATCAGGCGCCAGACGGTGATCACGCCGGTGATCTTCGACCAGTCGTACTGGTGACCTTCCTGGATGCCGAAGACCAGGCAGAACATGCCGGCACCGGAAAGGGCGACGCCCAGCCAGTCGAAGGAGTGCTGATGGGTCTCGAGAGACGGCACCAGGCGGTGGGCCAGGACGTAGGCGATGATGCCGACCGGGATGTTGACGAAGAAGACCCACTCCCAGCCGAGCTGGCCGACCAGGACGCCCCCGAGCAGCGGACCGACCAGGGTGGCCACGCCGGCGGTCGCGCCCCACAGCGACATGGCCTGGCCGCGGCGGGCCGCGGGGAAGATGCGGGTGATGATCGCCATCGTCTGGGGCGCCATCATCGCGGCGCCGAAGCCCTGCAACACCCTGGCGCCGATCAGCATCTCGACCGTGCCGGTCAGGCCGCACCACAGGGACGCGATCGTGAAGACGGTCAGCCCGGCGAGGTAGAGCCGCTTCGGGCCGAACCGGTCACCGAGGCGACCCGTGATCAGCACCGGGACGGCGTACGCCAGGAGGTAGGCGCTGGTGACCCAGACGACGGAGTTCACCTCGGCATCGAGGTCGCTCATGATGTCGGGGGTCGCGACCGTCACGATGGTCATGTCGACCAGGATCATGAAGAAGCCGAGGCAGAGCGCGAACAGCGCGGGCCATGGGTTCGTCTCGTGCGCGGCTGGTGCGGGGGTGGTGTCGGTGTCTGTCACGGGAACAGTCAACACCCTTGCAGTGACAAAGCAATCGCAATGCATCCACTCTTGCTTTCCAAAGCGGAAAGTGATTGACTTTCCGGCATGGAAAACCATGACAGCATCCGTGCCAGGCAGGCCCTGGAATCCATTGCGGCCACCCGATCGGACCTGGCCGATCGCCTGGTGACGCCGTGGTTCCACTACCCGGTCCTGGCGGCGTTGCTGAGCGGGATGGTGCTGGTCTACGGCCTCGATCGCTTCCGCGACTCCCCGTTGCGGACCCTCTTCGCATTCGTGGTGATCCTCGGCAGCCTGGGGCTCGTCCAGGTCCACACCCGGATGACCGGTGTGCAGGTCGGGCGACCGGCTGGCCCTCGCAGCAAGTGGATGCTCTTCGTCTTCGCGATCGGTCTTCTCGCGCCCCTGTTGTGGGTGGTCATCACCGAGCCGGGCTGGGGCGTCGTACTCGCTCTGGCGGCGTTCGTCCTCGTGTTCACCGTCCTCTGCGGCCGGGCGTACGACACGGCCCTCCGTGCCGACCTGCGCGGCGGACCCAACGGAACCGACCGTCGATGAGCCAGCCCACGACCGATGGGGCGAAGTTCGACGAGATCGTCCATGCCCCCAACCGGCTGCAGATCTGCGCTCTCCTGGTGACCGCCGACCGAGCCGAGTTCGCCGCCATCCGCGACAGCCTCGGGGTGGCCGACTCGGTCGCCAGCAAGCACCTCAAGGTGCTCGCCGACGCCGGCTACGTGAAGCTCGACAAGCCCCAGGGGGAGGGGCGGGTGCGCACCTGGGCCAGCCTCACCAAGGAGGGGAGGAGGGCCTTCGCCGGCCACGTGGCCGAGCTGCGCCGGTTGGCCGCCGGCCTCGACGTCCAACCATGATGCGAGCGCCGTGGGGGCGCGTGGCAGGCTGGGCGGCATGAGCCACGTTGACCTGATGGCGGGACCCCCGCCCACCCACCTGCCCGAAGACCCCGCTGCCACCGAGCTCGCCGGGGGAACCGCCCCTGTCGAGGTGGTGCGCAGCCGTCCCGAGTCGCCCTTCGCCTGGGCTGCACTCGCCGAGCAGGCCGTCGAGCAGGGTGCCGACGACGTCACTGTCTATGCCTACTCCCGCGTCGGGTACCACCGCTCTCTCGACATGCTGCGCCGCAACGGCTGGAAGGGCCACGGCCCGGTCCCGTGGGAGCACGAGCCGAACCGCGGCTTCCTGCGCTCGCTGGCACTGCTGGCCAAGTCGGCGAAGGCGATCGGTGAGCAGGCCGAGTGGGACCGCTGCTCGGAGTTCCTTCGCGACTCCAGCCCCACGGCGTACGCCGAGTTGCTGGGCTGAGCGCGTCGCATACCGGCGTGCCTGCCGGGGGCCGACGTGGGCCGGCACTTGTGCGGTGCTGTTGACGTTTTCACACGTCACAGCGCGTGTTCAGCGACCATAACCCCGCGTTACTCGAGCAGGGGTGCGCGCTACAGCGGGGAAGTGAGGAGGGTGCGGACCTTCTCGGAGCCGAGGGCCACGATCAGCGTCGGCAGGCGCGGGCCACGGTCCTTGTCGACCAGGAGGTTGTAGAGCAGCCGGAAGAACGCCTTCTGGTCGGCCTTGACCTCGTCGGTCGGCGCGTCGTCGATGGCCAGCCCGTGCGCCAGCTTCGGCACGCCGTAGACCACGGACGTGACCTCGTCGAGGTCTGAGGAGGTGGGCAGGTTCTCCAGGAGCAGTGAGATCCACTGCGCCTCGGTGTCGCTCAGGGAGCCCAGGCGTGCGGTGTCCGGCGAGTCCCGCACGGTCGTACGGTCCTCGGCGTCGACGAAGTCGGTGGTCCACTGCATCGCCCGGTCGAGCCGCGGCTGCAGGTCGGCGACGGAGTCGTGCTCGTGGCCGACCCGGCCGATGATCTGGCTGATCATGTCCGCGGACCCGGCGGTGACGTCGGCCACCGAGGCCAGCGTGCGGAACGGGACGACGACCGCGGGGGTCGGCAGCGTGCCGGCAGTCGTGGTCGCCGAGGCGCGCTCGAAGGCCAGCACCTGGGCGTCACGCTTGTCGGGGTTCGCCGCCTTGCGGGTCAGCGCGTCCCACTCGTCGTAGAGGCGCACCACCTCGGGACCGAACTCGACGTTGAAGGCCTGCTTGGGCTGCCGGCGCACGTAGAGCCAGCGCAGGATCGGCGCCTCGAGCACCTGCAGGGCATCGGCCGCGGTGGGGACACCACCCTTGGAGGACGACATCTTCGCCATCCCGGCGACGCCGACGAACGAGTAGCCGACGAACGACGGCGCGCGGCCGCCGTAGACGGCCTTCACCAACTCCTTGCCGACGGTGTACGACGACCCGGGGGAGGCGTGGTCGACCCCGCCCGGCTCGAAGTCGACGCCCTCGAAGGCCCAGCGCATCGGCCAGTCGACCTTCCAGACCAGCTTGCCCTCGCTCTGCGTGGCGAGGTTGGTGATGCCCTCGTAGGAGCACGACGTGCACGTGTAGGCGAGGTCGGTCGACTCGTCGTCGTACGACGTGACGGTGGTGGTGTCGCGCCCGCAGTCACGGCAGTAGGGCTTGTAGGGGAAGCGGGCCAACACGTCCTCACCGGTGGGCTCGTCCTCGACGGTGACCGAGTCCTCGAGGGCGGCGGCCTCCTGCTCCGACTCGGCCACCGGCGCGGCGGCCTTGGTGCGGTAGCGGGCCAGCACCTGCTCGATGCGGTCGCGGTTGCGGACGGCGACGAGGATCTGCTCGGTGTAGGTGCCGGCCCGGTAGAGCTCGGTCTGTGACAGCTCGTCCATCTCGACCCCCATCGCGGCCAGCGCCTCCTGGAGTGGCGCCTTGAAGTGCGCGGCCCAGGAGTCGTGGCAGTCCCATGGGTCGGGGACGGAGGAGAGGGGGCGGCCGATGTGCTCGCTCCAGGACTCGTCGACGCCGGCCGGCACCTTGCGGAAGCGGTCGTAGTCGTCCCACGAGTGCAGGTGGCGCACGTTGAGCCCGCGGGAGCGCAGCTCCTCCGCGACGAAGTGGACGGTCAGGAACTCGCGCAGGTTGCCCAGGTGGATCGGGCCCGAGGGGCTGGCACCCGAGGCGACGGTGATCAGGTCTGCGTCCTCGCCGGCGTGGCGTACGGCGTCGTCGGCGGCCCGGGTCACCCAGTCGCTCGGGTTCTGTGGTCCGCCTCGTGCCATGGTGACGCGCTCCTGAAGGTTCGGGTGGGTTGGCCAAGGGGAAACGCTACCCGAGCCCGTCCGAACGCATGAATGGGCGGCGAAATGGTCCATCCCCAGCCCATTTTCGACGCCCATCAGGTGCGGCCGTGCGGTCAAAACCCCCGCGATGTCACCGTCCAGCCTGCCTGTGGGGACATCTTGACACCGTTCCGGAGGGACGTCCTGTCACAAAGGAGCCACTGGCCTTAACATGCCAGTCATGTCCCTGCGACAGTTGGACGTGCTGGCCGTGCTCGGCATCTCCCCCCTCGATGTCGAGTGGTACCAACGGCTCCGTCCCCACTCCGGCGCCGCGCTGGAGGACGCCGCCTCCGCCCTGGCCGTGGACCCCGCCGAGCTCCGGCGCCGGCTCGAGCCACTGGTCGAAGCCGGCGTCGCCTCGGTGGACGACGACAGGTTGACCGTCCCGTCGGGAGCGGACCTGCTGGCCCGCGTGGTCGCGGCGGAGGCTGACCAGCTGCGCTCGGTGGTCGACCGACTGGAGCGACTGCGGGTCTCGATCCCCGACATCAGTGGGATGCTCAGCGAGCAGCCGACCGGCCCCGGGCTGGCCGACGTGGAGCTGCGCACCAGCCACGACGTCCACGCCACGCTGCGCTCCTGGGTCGGTGAGTCCCGCGCCGACCTGATGTGGTTGCGGCCCGACCAGTGGACCCTGCCCCAGGAGCCGGACATGAGCCGGGCCGTGCGGCGCGCCCTCTCCCGCGGGCAGCGGTCCCGGGCTATCTATCCGGTACGGGTCCTGGAGGATGCGCCGCGCTCCCTGTTCGATCGCATGGACGCCGGGGAGGAGGTCCGACTGGTCCCGGAGGTGCCCAGCCGGATGGCCGTCGTGGCGGGCGTCGGCGCCGTCGTTCCCGACGAGTGGGGCGTCGACAACCAACGTCGCATCCTGCTTCGCCATGCCGGCATGACCGCCGTACTGGCCGACCTGTTCGAGGAGATCTGGTCCCGGGCGGTGGTGGTCCCGGGGGCGGCGAGCGGCGACACGCACCGCCGTCTGATGCTGCAGCAGATGAGTCGTGGCGTCCGCGACGAGCAGATCGCCCGCACGATGGGCCTGAGCCTGCGCACCGTACGCCGGCGAGTCGCCGACCTGATGCAGGAGCTCGACGCCGACACCCGTTTCCAGGCCGGCGCCGAGGCGGTCCGCCGCGGTTGGATCTAGCGAAGCTGGGACGCCGGCCCGAGTGACTCAGCGGGTCAGCAGGTAGGCGCCCGGCTCGACCCGCCACGTACGCCGGGTCTCGGGCCCGTGGAGCTCGCCGTCGGCGCTGGTCCAGAACTCCTCGCCGGCAACCGTGACAGACGTGCCCCGCATGGTCAGTACGTCGTCATGGGACGCGTGCTCGCCCTTCGTGAGCAGGGCCGCGAAGTTGACCTTCGACCAGCCCTGCACCGCGCGGGAGATCATCACGTCGATGGTGCCGTCCGTCGGCTCGGCGTCGGGGTTCAACGTGGTCCCGCCGCCGACGTCGGAGCCGTTGCCGAGGGAGACCATCAGCACGGGTTGATCGAGGTCGTTGACCACGGTGCCGTCCACCTCGACCTTCAGACGCAGGACGTGGGGTCGCAGCGCGGCCAGCGCGGCCCCGATGGGGTAGCCGATCTTGCCCAGCTTCACCTTGCCGAGCACACCCTTGACGGCCGAGCCGAGGCGCCCGGCCTGGGCGCTGGCGCCGAGGTGGACGTTGTTGACCACGATGTCGCCGAACTCGTCGACGAGCAGGTCGGTGGGGGTCGGCTTCCCGTGCAGCACGGTCCGGGCCGCCTTGGCCGGGTCTTCGGAGATGCCGGCGCTGCGGGCGAAGTCGTTGCCGGTGCCGAGGGGGATCAGGCCCAGCACCTTGCCGGACAGCTCGTTGCGGCGGTGCAGGGCGGCCACGACGGCGTGGATGCTGCCGTCACCCCCGGCGATCACGATCCGTCGGGACCCGGCCCGGTGCAGCACTCCGTCGAGCTCGCCGGGGTTGGCGGTCGCGGCGATCTCGACGCTCGATTCCGCGCGGAGCACGTCGAGAGCGAGCTCGAGGTTGGCCTGGTCGGAGCTCCCGGCCTGGGAGTTGGTGATCAGCAGCAGTGGTTCCACGATCCGTGACCATACAGTCGGCTTTGGTAGCGTGTGGTCGCAAGAGCCCGTTTCAGCACTTGCGCTGTTGTCGGGCTGTTTCCATGTCTACGGAGGGGGCACTCCATGCCCGCGATCATCGTTCTTGGCGCCCAGTGGGGCGACGAAGGCAAGGGCAAGGCGACCGACCTGCTCGCCCAGGACACCGCCATCGACTACGTGGTCCGCACCAGCGGTGGACACAATGCCGGCCACACGATCGTGGTCAACGGTGAGAAGTTCGCCACCCACCTGCTGCCCAGCGGCATCCTCACGCCCGGCGCCACGTCCGTGATCGCGAACGGGGTCGTGGTCTCACCCGAGGCGCTGTTCCGTGAGCTCGACAGCCTGATCGAGCGGGGCGTGGAGGTGGCCGACCTCAAGGTGAGTGCCAACGCCCACGTGATCGCGTCCTACCACTCCACGATCGACAAGGTCTCCGAGCGCTTCCTCGGCAAGAACAACATCGGTACGACGGGGCGCGGCATCGGGCCGGCGTACTCCGACAAGGTGAACCGCTACGGCGTGCGCGTCGCGGACCTCTTCGACGAGAAGATCCTGCGCCAGAAGATCGAAGCGGCGCTCGACGTGCGCAACCACCTGCTCACCAAGGTCTACAACCGCCGCGCCATCGAGGTCGAGGCCGTCGTCGAGGAGCTCACCCAGTACGTCGACCGCTTGCGGCCGATGGTCGCCGACACGTCCCTGCTGCTCAACCAGGCCCTCGACGCCGACAAGACGGTGCTCTTCGAGGGCGCCCAGGCGACGATGCTCGACGTCGACCACGGCACCTATCCGTTCGTGACCAGCAGCAACCCGGTCTCCGGTGGCGTGTGCGTCGGTGCCGGTGTCGGCCCGACCCGCATCGACCGGGTGATCGGCGTGATCAAGGCCTACACGACGCGCGTCGGCTCGGGCCCGTTCCCGACCGAGCTGTTCGACGAGGACGGCGTCCAGCTGCAGACGCTCGGCGGTGAGATCGGTGTCTCCACCGGCCGCACCCGCCGCTGTGGCTGGTACGACTCGGTGATCGCCCGCTACGCCACCCGGGTCAACGGGCTCACCGAGTTCTTCCTGACCAAGCTCGACATCCTGGGCGCGTGGGAGCGCATCCCGGTCTGCGTCGGCTACGAGATCGACGGGAAGCGGGTCGACGAGATGCCGATGACGCAGACCGAGTTCCACCATGCCAAGCCGGTCTATGAGTTCTTCGACGGCTGGAACACCGACATCTCCGACTGCCGTCGCTTCGAGGAGCTCCCGAAGAACGCGCAGGTCTACGTGAAGGCCCTCGAGGAGCTCAGCGGTGCGCCGTTCTGGGGCGTCGGGGTCGGCCCGGGTCGCGAGCAGACGATCGTGGTCCACCCCGGCTGACTCAGGTGATGTTGTCGGTCAGGATCGACCAGACTTCGTCGCATCCCTTGTTGACGCACGCCGCCGTCGCCCAGCGCTCGGGCTCACCGAACGCCTCGCCGGTGGACACGGCGACGTCGAGGCGCACCCCTGATCTCGTGTTGGCTCGCTGCAGGACCGCGTCGGCCCTGCCGTCGCCGTCGACGTCGATGAGGGAGAGGCCGGTGGTGGCCTCGGGGTCGTCGACCGGGTCGGTGGCCCAGTCCTCGCCCTCGCCGAGACCGCCGTCGGCGAACCGGTGCACCCGCAACGTGCCGGGTTTCCCGCGCTCGTAGACGACGACCTCTGCGGCGCCGTCACCATCGACGTCAGCGACCTCGACCGGCGGCGGCACCGGGCCGTCGTACGGCGTGGGTCGGGGGAAGCCGGCGGCCTCGAATCCGTCGCCGTCGGAGAGCATGACGTGGAGCTCGGCTCTCGGGGTCGAACCGCTCCGCGCGTCGGGAGTGCGGCGCAGCACCAGGTCGTCGCGCCCGTCGCCGTCGACGTCGCCGGCCGTCATCATCTCGCCGTAGCCGGACCATGCCGGGACCGAGCCGACCGAGGTCGGCTCCGCGAATCCGTCGCCGGTGCTCAGCGCCAGCTCGAGCTCGAGGGTGGAGCGCACGGCATCGAGGTCCCGCAGCCAGCTGAGGACGAGGTCGTCGCGGCCGTCGCCATCGATGTCGGCCAGCAGCGGGTAGGACTCGTCACGGTTGCCCCGCTTGCCGAACGCGACCGCAGACTGGGTGCCGTCGCTGTCGAGGACGGAGACGTTGAGACCCTTGGTCTCGAGGTTGTCGTCGACACCGACCACGTCGTCGCGCCCGTCGCCGTCGACGTCACCCCGCACGCCGTACCCCTCCGGCTGCGGCTGGCGCACCGGGTCCGCGAACCCTTGGCCCGTCGAGCGGAGCAGGTAGTTGCGCCCCTCCTTGTAGTCGTCTCCGTAGTTGTACCAACGGAAGAGCAGGTCGCCCCTGGCGTCGCCGTCGATGTCACCCTGGACGGCGGCCGGCGCCTGCTCGGCCCCGTCGTCGTCGCGCTGCTGGCGCCACACGGCGTACGACGTCCCGGCGACGAGTGCGAGCGCGGCCAGGGCCGCGACCGGCCACCAGCGTCGACGACTCCGTTGCTTCCGGCTGCCGCCGCTGGCGCTGGAGCCCGTTCGCACCGCGGTGCCGGTGTCGTCGGAGCCGTGGGCCACGTCGGCGGGCTCCAGCAGCGGACGGTCGCCGTAGCGGGTCAGGGAGAGCAGGTCGGTGCGGAACTCCGCTGCCGTCGGGTAACGGTCGCCGGGGTCCTTTGCCAACGCCTTCGCGAGCACCGCGTTGATGCGGGTGGTGGCCGGGTCGTCGCCGACGAACTGGGGGACCGGCTTCTGCACCTGGGCCAGGGCCACCTCGACGTCGGAGCCGGCGTAGGGCGCATGACCGGTCAGCGTGGCCCAGAAGACACAGCCGAGCGCGTAGACGTCGGAGCGGGCGGTGCCCGGATCGCCCTTGGTGCGCTCGGGAGCCAACCACGCCCAGCTGCCGGCGACGCCGCCGGTCTGGGTGAGCCCGGTGGTGCCGGCGTGGGCGATGCCGAAGTCGCACAGGTAGGCGAACGGCTCGTCGCGGGACCCGTCGCGCAGCAACACGTTGCTGGGCTTCACGTCACGGTGCACGACCCCGACGCCGTGGGCGTCGGAGAGCGCCTCGGCGATCTGGGCACACACGCTCGAGGCGCGGGTCAGTGGCAGCTTCCCGCTCTCGCGAAGGAGATCGGAGAGGTCGCCGCCCTGCACGAACTGGGTGGCGATCCACGGCACGCCGTCCTCGACTCCGTGGTCGAGAATGGTGACCACGTGAGGCGAGTCGAGCCGCGTCATGATGTCGGCCTCGCGCTCGAAGCGCTGGGTGAACTCGTCGTTGCCGGTCAGTCGCCCGGCCATCACCTTGAGCGCGACCGTGCGGTTCAGGTGGGTGTCGGTGGCCCGGAAGACGACGCCCATTCCGCCCATGCCGATGCGTTCGTCGATCAGATAGCGCCCGAAGCGGGAGCCGGGGGCGGGAGAGTTCAGCGACATGACGGGGACCATCTTGCCTCACGAGATCGGGTCCACGACGCCCCGTAGGATCGACGCCCGTGAAGACTCTCGTGATCGGCACCGGCGGCCGCGAACACGCCCTCGTCCTTGCCCTCGCCCAGGACCCGGCGGTCACCGAGGTGCACGCCGCTCCCGGCAACCCCGGCATGGCGGAGACGGCCACCCTGCACGAGGTCGACCCGATGGACGGCGAGGCGGTTGCCTCGCTCGCGGCCGAGCTCGGCGTCGACCTCGTCGTGGTCGGCCCCGAGGCGCCTCTGGTGGCCGGTGTCGGCGACGCCGTGACCGAGCGTGGCATTGCCAGCTTCGGACCGTCCCTCGCGGCCGCGCAGCTCGAGGGCTCCAAGGCGTTCAGCAAGGAGGTGATGGCCGCGGCCGGGGTGCCGACCGCCGGCTCCGCCACCTGCTCGACCCCCGAGGAGGCGGCCGCTGCGCTGGACACGTTCGGGGCGCCGTACGTCGTCAAGGACAACGCGCTCGCCGCCGGCAAGGGGGTCGTGGTCACCAACGACCGTGCGGAGGCGCTGGCCCACGCCGCGTCCTGCGAGACCGTGGTGATCGAGGAGTTCCTCGACGGGCCTGAGGTGTCGCTGTTCGCGGTCTGCGACGGCGCGATGGCCCACCCGTTGCAGCCGGCCCAGGACTTCAAGCGGATCTTCGACGGGGGGCACGGTGCCAACACCGGTGGCATGGGCTCCTACTCGCCACTGACCTGGGCGCCCGAAGACCTGACTGCAACGGTGATGGACACCGTCGTCCAGCCCACGCTCGACGAGATGGCGCGACGTGGCATCCCCTTCCGCGGCTGCCTCTACGTGGGCCTGGCACTGACCACCGCCGGCCCCAAGGTGATCGAGTTCAACGTGCGCTTCGGTGACCCCGACATCCAGCCGGTGCTGGCCCTGCTCGACTCGCCCCTGGGCGAGCTGCTGCTGGCGGCGGCGCAGGGCCGGCTCGCCGAGGTCGAGGCGCCCAGGTTCCGTGACGACGCGAGTGTCACCGTGGTGCTGGCGTCGGCCGGCTACCCGGAGTCGTCGTCCAAGGGTGACGTGATCACCGGAGTCGGCGCGGCCAACGGCGTCAACGACGTCGACGTCATCCACGCCGGCACCGCGATCGTCGAGACCGATGCCGGCGAGCGGTCGCTGGTCACCGCCGGTGGGCGGGTGCTCGCCGTGCGGGCTGTCGGCTACGACATCGACGACGCCCGGGCGCGGGCCTACGCCGCCGCCGACCTGATCTCGTTCGAGGGCATGCAGCGTCGCTCCGACATCGCCGCGGAGCCGCTGGGCGTCGTCGAGGGTGCCTCCGCCCTGCGCGAACCTGCAATTGTTGTTTGCCGAACCGGCAATTCTTGACGTCAGAAACTGTGCCGGTCTTGTCGCCTGTCTCTCGCCCGGACGCATGATTCGGGGGCTCCCGCCCTGCGTGGGAGAATGTGGCCTCGTGACCGTTCCCAACGTGCTTGCCACCCGTTACGCCGCCGCCGACCTCGCCACGATCTGGTCCCCGGAGCACAAGGTGGTGCTCGAGCGACAGCTCTGGATCGCCGTGCTGAAGGCCCAGAAGGACCT
This sequence comes from Nocardioides sp. Soil797, assembly GCA_001429555.1. Taxonomy (GTDB): domain Bacteria; phylum Actinomycetota; class Actinomycetes; order Propionibacteriales; family Nocardioidaceae; genus Nocardioides. The sequence goes on from LMSR01000001.1 coordinate 44,290, forward strand.
CGGCATCGACGTGCCCGACGGGGTCGTCGAGGACTACCAGGCCGTCGTCGACAAGGGCACCGACGGCGTCGACCTGCAGTCCATCGCCGACCGTGAGCGGGTCACCCGTCACGACGTGAAGGCCCGCATCGAGGAGTTCTGCGCGCTCGCCGGCCACGAGCACATTCACAAGGGGATGACCTCGCGCGACCTCACCGAGAACGTCGAGCAGCTGCAGGTGCGCCAGTCGTTGGAGATCCTGCGAGACCGCGGCATCGCCACGTTGGGCCGGCTGGCCCGCCTGGCCACCGAGCACGAGACGACCGTGATGGCGGGTCGCTCCCACAACGTGGCCGCCCAGGCCACCACCCTCGGGAAGCGCTTCGCCACCGTCGCCGACGAGATGCTGGTCGCGATCACCCGCATCGAGGAGCTGCTGGCGCGCTACCCACTGCGCGGCATCAAGGGACCGATGGGCACCTCCCAGGACATGCTCGACCTGCTCGACGGCGACGCCGCCAAGCTGGCCGAGCTCGAGTCCCGGGTGGCCGCCCACCTCGGTTTCGACCACGTGCTCACCTCGGTCGGCCAGGTCTACCCGCGCTCGCTCGACTTCGAGGCGGTCTCCGCGTTGGTGCAGCTGGTCGCCGGGCCTTCCAACCTGGCCACGACGATCCGTCTGATGGCGGGCATCGAGCTGGTCACCGAAGGGTTCAAGGAGGGGCAGGTCGGCTCGTCGGCCATGCCCCACAAGATGAACACGCGTTCCTGCGAGCGGGTCAACGGCCTCGCGGTGATCCTGCGCGGTCACCTCTCCATGGTCGGCGAGCTGGCCGGTGACCAGTGGAACGAGGGCGACGTCTCCTGTTCCGTCGTACGGCGGGTGGCCCTGCCCGACGCGTTCTTCGCCGCCGACGGACTCTTCCAGACCTTCCTCACCGTGCTCGACGAGTTCGGCGCGTTCCCGGCCGTCATCCAGCGTGAGCTCGACCGCTACCTCCCGTTCCTGGCCACCACGAAGGTGCTGATGAGCGCCGTGCGCAACGGCGTCGGGCGTGAGTCCGCTCACGAGGCGATCAAGGAGCACGCGGTCGCGGTGGCCCTCGAGATGCGTCAGGGCCTGGCCGAGAACGACCTCTTCGACCGCCTTGCCGGCGACGAGCGTCTGGGCCTGACCAAGGACCAGATTGCCGCTCTGGTGGCCGAACCGATCGCCTTCACCGGCGCCGCAGTCGACCAGGTCCAGGCCGTCGTACGCCGGGTTGCCGAGCTCGCGGACGCCCACCCGGACGCGATCTCCTATGCACCGGGGGGCATCCTCTGACAAGGTGAGTCAGGTCCGTTGAGAGTTGCGTGAATGCGTGCAACCTGCAACGGTCGATGGGTTTTGAGTTCCCACGCCCTAGGAGGCGCTCCCTGTGACCACACAGCAGGATCCAACAAGATCACCCGATGATCCGACCGGGAAGACGCACCCGGCCCTCGACTACCCGGCCGACATCGAGAAGGCCCAGGACACGTCCAAGATCGACTGGATCGTCTTCGGTGTCACCGCCTCGATCGCCATCGGCTTCCTGGTCTGGGGCTTCCTGGACACCAACGGGCTCGGCTCGGCGTCCGAGACGGCGCTCAGCAAGTCCATGCTCTACCTCGGCTGGTTCTTCGTCCTGACCGCGTCCGGGTTCGTGGTGTTCGCGATCTGGCTCGCACTGGGCAAGTACGGCAACATCCCGCTCGGTCGCGACGGCGAGGAGCCGGAGTTCCGGACGTCGTCCTGGATCGCGATGATGTTCTCCGCGGGCATGGGCATCGGCCTGATGTTCTACGGCGTCAGTGAGCCGCTCACCTTCTTCGCGGGTGGCACCAGCGACGCCGAAGCAGTGGCGGGCATTCCCGGCACCGCTGGTGCCGACCAGGCTGAGCTGGCCCGCCAGGCGATGGCCCAGACGTTGTTCCACTGGACGCTCCACCCGTGGGCGATCTATGCGGTGGTCGGCCTGGCCATCGCGTACGGCGTGTTCCGCAAGGGCCGGCTCCAGCTGATCAGCTCCGCCTTCGAGCCGATCCTGGGCACCAAGGTGCACGGGCCGGTCGGCAAGGTCATCGACATGCTGGCGATCTTCGCCACCCTGTTCGGCTCGGCCGCGTCCCTGGGCCTGGGTGCCCTGCAGATCAAGACCGGCCTCGAGCTCTTCGACGGAATCGGCAAGATCGGCAATGGCATCCTGGTCGCGCTGATCGCCTTCCTGACCTGCTGCTTCATCCTCTCCGCGGTCTCCGGAGTCGGCAAGGGCATCCAGCTGCTCTCCAACATCAACATGGTGCTGGCCCTGCTGCTCGCGGTCTTCGTCTTCGTGGTCGGCCCGACGATGTTCATCCTGAACATCCTTCCCTCCGCGATCGCCGAGTACGCCGGAGACCTGCCCGAGATGGCCGGCCGGATCAACGACGGCCAGAGCGAGTACAACGACGCCTGGCTGAGCTCCTACACGGTCTTCTACTGGGCGTGGTGGATCTCGTGGACCCCCTTCGTGGGCATGTTCATCGCCCGCATCTCGCGTGGTCGCACGATTCGCCAGTTCGTCACCGGAGTGCTGTTGGTGCCGAGCCTGGTCAGCCTGGTCTGGTTCGCGATCTTCGGCGGTACGGCGATCAAGTTCCAGATGGACGGCAAGAACGTGTTCGACGGCGGGGCCGAGGCCCAGCTGTTCAACACCCTCGAGCACCTGCCGATGACGGCGATCGCCTCGGTGCTGGTGATGATCCTGGTCGCGATCTTCTTCGTCTCCGGAGCCGACGCAGCCTCGATCGTGATGGGGTCCCTGTCCCAGCACGGTGCCCTCGAGCCGAAGCGTTCGCCCGTTGTCTTCTGGGGTGTCGCGACCGGTGCCGTGGCGGCGGTGATGTTGCTGATCGGCGGTGACACCGCATTGAACGGGTTGAAGAACATCACGATCGTGGCGGCGGTGCCGTTCGTGTTCGTGATGGTCGGACTCTGCGTGTGTCTGGTGAAGGACCTCTCGCAGGACCCGCTCGTCGTCCGTCGTCAGTACGCCGTCGAGGCCGTGCACCACGCCGTTGTCGCGGGTGTCACCGAGCACGGCGACGAGTTCGCGCTGTCCGTGGAGAAGGACGAGAACAGCCACTACACGGCAGCGGCCTCCCAGGAGAGCAGCGACCCGGATCAGTCCACGGATGCCGAGAAGCAGGGATCATCCGGCACGGACTAGTCCTTTCGGACAAATTGTGGCAAACAGCATGCGGCAGGGATTCCCCTGCCGCATGCTGCGTTCCATGAACCTCACCAAACGCCTCGGCGCTGCCGTCTTCCTGATCGCCATGAGCGTGGGACTGGTGAACCTGCCGTCCACCGCATCTGCCGCCCCCGCTGCCTCGGCTCCCGCCGCCCCCGCAGCCTCGGCGCAGCGCGCCGTCGTGAACCAGTCCGCCTGCACCTCGGCGAGCAAGGCGCTCCCGAAGGCCAAGAAGGCCCAGAAGGTGGCCAAGAAGGCCGTCGCCGCGAAGAAGAAGGCGGTCAAGAAGGCCAAGAAGCGTCACCTCGCCAGGGCCAAGGTCACCAAGGCCACGAAGAAGCTGAAGAAGGCCAAGAAGGCGCTGCGGGCCAAGCAGGCCCGGGTCAAGCGGCTGAAGGCATCGAAGGCGAAGAACTGTGCCCCGGTCGAGTCGGGCCTCTCGGCCGATCAGCTCGGTCAGTTGCTGGCCCTGCTCAGTGGCGCTGCCGCCGGCGGCTCGGACCTGCCGCTCGACCTCGGTCAGCTGACCGACCTGCTCGACGGGATCGTCCCCGGTGGCGCGGAAGCGCTCGACCCCGCGATGCTGTTGGATCTCCTGGCTGGCTTCAACAGCGGTGCCCTCGACCCCGCCTCGCTCGACCCGGCCGCTCTGGCGGCACTTCTCGGTGGCTTCTCGCCAGACCAGTTGACCGACCTGCTCTCCGGTGCGCCGCTGGACCCGGCGATGGCGATGGCGATGTTCCAGACCTTCGTCGACATGTTCGGTGACCTGGCCGGTGGTGGCTTCGAGCTGCCTGACGGTTTCGACCCGTCTGGCCTGCTCGACATCCTGGGTGGCCTGCTCGGCGGGCTGCTCGGTGGCAACGTCCCCGGCATCCCGGGGCTGCCCGAGCTGCCCTGCCTGCCGATCCCGCTCCCGATTCCGCTGCCCGGCTGCTGACCAGCGACGCCTGCTGAACGACGAGCGTCCACACGCACGAAGGGCTGCGCCGCGCCGGAATCTCCGGTGCGGCGCAGCCCTTCGGGTGTGTCAGGGGCTCAGGTCGCGGGCCTGACGTCCATCACCACGTCGAACTCGAGCAGGTCGGCCCCGGAGGCCACCGGCTTGCCGTTCTCGCCGGCATGGGCAGCCCGGGCGTCGCCGTCCCGCCAGGCGGCGAAGGACTCCTCGTCCTCCCACTGGGTGACCACGAAGTAGCGCTCCTCGCCCTTGACCGGGCGCAGCAGCTGGAACCCGAGGAACCCGGGGGAGTTCTCCACGGTTCCGGCACGCGCGGCGAAGCGTCGCTCGAGCTCGGCATGTGCCTGCGGCGGGACGTTGATGGCATTGATCTTCACGACTGGCATGACTCGAGACTAGTGTCCATCACCGTCGGTTCGTCTGGTGTCCCGCACCCCGGGCCCGCGCTCCGGTGCGATCCTTGGTGCCATGACAGCACCGGTCACCGTCTCGATCACCCGCCACATCGACCCGGAGCACAACGCCGAGATGCTGGCCTGGGTCCAGGCGGGCGCGTCGTTGGCTGAGCGCTTCGACGGCTTCCTCGGCGTCGGTTGGGTCCGTCCCGCCCCGGAATCCGACGAGTGGCACATGCTCTACCGCTTCGCCGACGCCGCTTCGTTGGCGACGTGGGAGGCCTCGGCCCAGCGCAGGTGGTGGCTCGATGCCGCCCAGGGGCGCATCGCGGAGTCCCGGGTGGAACGACGCACCGGCATCGAAGGCTGGTTCGACGAGCCCACGACGTACGACATCGCCGGTGCGCAGGTGCCCGAACCACCCGCCCCCGCGCCACCACGCTGGAAGCAGATGGTGACGATCTTCCTCGTCTTCTTCCCGCTCAGCCTCTGCGCCAACTGGGTGGTGGGGCACACCATCGTCGACTGGCCGCTGGTCCTGCGCGTGCTCGCATCGGTGTTGGTGATGACGCCGTTGATGACCTACATCTTCCTGCCGTGGATCACCCGGCGGATGGCGTGGTGGCTGCACCGGTGACCACCGGGGCGCCGCCGGTCACACCGTGGCATCGCCCTCGTGGGTGGCCAGCTTGCGGGCCACCTCCTGCCAGTCGGCGCGCCAGACGTCCTCAGGGCCGGGCGGCAGCATCTCGTCCCACTCGACGGCCATGCTGCCCAGGATGATCGGGAAGCGGTCGGGTCGGGCGATGAACCACAGGTGCAGGTGCGCGCCTCCGTCACCCCAGCGGCACACGTGCACCCTCCCGATGTTGGTCAGCCCGGCCATGATCCGGGAGAGACGGACCTGCAGCCGGCCGTACTCGGCGGCCATGTTCTCGTCGAGGTCGTCGCCGTCCAGGTGCTCGATCGGGTGCAGCCAGAGCATCAGCGGCAGGCCGCTCGGCGCTTCCCCGCGGGTGACCTTCCAACGTTCGTTGCGCCAGATGACCCGCTCGTCGCTGGCACACGTCGAACAGTCCTGGCCGTCCTCGCCGTGACGAGGTTGCTCCGCCTCGACGGGCGGCGCCAACACCTTCGGCTGCAGCTCGCCGTCGACGACCTCCCACGGGAAGATGTCCCACTCGCCGACGGGTGGCATGGGCAGCCGCCCGTCAGCACCGACTGCGGCGACGACACGTGCGTGGATGTCTTCACTGGTCTGGGGCATGGCCTCACCCTGCCACGACCGATCGCCCCAGTAGGCTCGGCCCCATGCTGAACATCCCGGACGCGCCGGCCATCGAGGGCACCACCCACCTGCACTCGGGAAAGGTCCGCGACCTCTACCGCATCGACCAGGGGGAGCACGCCGGCAGCCTGCTGATGGTGGCCAGTGACCGGATCAGCGCCTACGACTTCGTGCTCAGCTCGACGATCCCCGACAAGGGTGAGATCCTCACTCGCATGTCGTTGTGGTGGTTCGACCAGCTCGGTGCCGACCACCACGTGATCTCGACCCGGGTGCCGGAATCGGTGGCCGGTCGGGCGGTCATCTGCGAGAACCTCGACATGTTCCCGGTCGAGTGCGTGGCCCGGGGCTACCTGACCGGCTCCGGCCTGAGGGAGTACGTCGACTTCGGCGAGGTCTGCGGCATCAAGCTGCCGGCCGGACTCGAGGACGGCAGCCGGCTCCCCGTGGCGATCTTCACCCCCGCCACGAAGGCGGAGGTGGGTGACCACGACGAGAATGTCTCCTTCGATGCCGTGGTCGACACGATCGGTGCCGATGACGCGGCGTCCCTGCGCGAGCAGACCCTCGACATCTACGGCCGGGCCGAGGCGATCGCCCGCGAGCGCGGCATCATTCTGGCCGACACCAAGTTCGAGTTCGGCCGCCGCGAGAACGGGCTCATCGTGCTGGCCGACGAGGTGCTCACTCCCGACTCGTCGCGATTCTGGCCCGCCGACCAGTGGCAGCCGGGGCGCCCGCAGCCGTCGTACGACAAGGACGTCATCCGCAACTGGCTCACCTCGCCGGCCTCCGGCTGGGACCGTACGTCGGGCGAGGAGCCGCCGGTGCTGCCCGACGAGGTCGTCGAGCTGACCCGCTCGAAGTATGTCGAGGCCTACGAACGCCTCACCGGCACCGCCTGGTGACCTTCACCGTCGAGGTCGACTTCGAGGCACCGCCGCAGGCGGTCTTCGACTGGCTCGCCGACCTCGGGAACCGGCCGCTGTGGCAGGCCAGCCTGCGTTCGATCGAGACCAGCGCCCAGCCGCCTTATGCCGTCGGGGCACGGTGGCTGGACGTGACCTGGGTCGGTCTGCGCCCGCGCATGGAGGTCACCGCATTCGAGCCGGGTGTGCGCTGGGCCGAGCGTGGCCACTGGCACGGGGTGGTCGTCGACCTCGTGCTCGACTTCCTCGATCGATCCGGAGGTACGACGGTGCGCGCGACCGCGTCGACCGACGCCCCGGGTTGGCGTCGTCCGATCGGACTTGCCCTCGACGTCGTCGGTCCTCTGGCAGCCGGCGACGACCTGCGCCGAGCCGCGCGCCTCATTGCTGGTTGACGGGTCACGGCGTGGCAGTAGGCCCAGTCACCGGGCTCCTGTGTGATCGGGAGCCTGGTGTGGGCCTGCTGTCGTGGTGGTGCGTGTTCGGCCGGTGCTTCTTGTCTCGGTCCCTGCGTCTCCTGATTCGATCCGGGTCAGGGGGTGTCGGTGAGCTCGACTGTCCCGAAGGGGGTGACCAACCAGGTCCGGCCGTGCTGGTTGGTCCAGGTATAGGTGCCGTCCCGGTTGCGTTGATAGCGCCAGTCGCCGTGGGTCTTCAACAGGTGATGGCTACGACACAACGGCGCCAAGGCGTCCGGGTTCGTCTGCCCCGGTGGGCCGTCTTCGTCGTAGGGGACGATGTGGTCGATGTCGCAGTCCTGCGACGGGCATCGCCTGCGGAGGATCATGCTGGTCCACCGCCCAGACCTTGGTGGTGTCGATCACCGGCGTGACCCGGGCATCGGTGCCGAGTTGCTTCAGGTAGCCGGCGATCAGGTCCGTGGTGGCCGGGCCGAACAGGTTCGAGTCAACGACACCAACCTGGTTCTCCGGACCGTTCGCAGTGCCGTCGGTGGGGATGGTGGCGGAGCCGGTGCACATGGTCGCCAGTTCCGCGAGGGACAGGTGCACGAACAGGCGTGCCTTCAGATACGACTTCCGCGGAGTCACGGGCTTCCCGGACTCGGGGTGGACCGGCGGGTCCTGGTCGCTTCCCGGACTCGGGGTGGACCGGCGGGTCCTGGTCGAGGATCCCCAGCAGATCCAACGACGCCTGCCGGTCCGCGATCACACCGAGGGCCTTGGCTTTCCTCTGCCCGAGGGTGTCGGTGTCACCCAACCTGCCCATCGTGGTGGCCGCATCGGAGACGAGGTCACCGAACTTCGCCAGATCCAGGCTGCCCCCGATGGCTTCGAGGGTGCTGGTGCCCTCCGCGCCCTGGGTGTGGTCAACGGTGACGTCCCAGTCATCCCTACCGGGCAACCCGTTGTCGTCCTCGAGCTTCTCGGGGTGGAACTTCGCTGTCCCGAGCTTCACGGCTTTGGTGATGGCGTTGAACGAATACGACCCGGACTCGTGAAGGCGGGCATCGATCCACCGGGCCGCTTCAAGCGAGAGCTCGTGGGTCTCCTCCGCCAACTGGAAGGCCCTCCACAACTCCAACTCGAGGTCCTCGAACCGGGCATGAGCCTTGGGCAGGCGGTGGTGCAGGTCCAACGTGTTGGCCAGGAACTGCTTGCCCGAGCCTCGTGACTTCCGGGTGGCCGCAGCCCAGTCCTCCACCACGAACCGCGCCACCAACGGCGTCCCCTCCCCACCCAACGTGGCGTCGTAGTCACCCGCCATCCCGGGCAGCCCGTCACCCCAGGTAGCGGCGTCGATCCCCGGGCCAGCGGGGTTGGTTACACAGAGCTGATACGCGAGCCGGACCTTGCGACGGTCGGTACGGAACTCGGTGTCACGGGTGTCGGAAATGAGGTCGAACAACGCCTCACCGCCGAGGTCACTGACCTCGAACGGATGGAGAGCTGCATCGACTTCGAACATGCAAAAAGTCAATCAGGGACCACCGACAGTCGACACCCCGAAAAGGGCTTATCCACAGGGTTCGGCGCAAGTATTTTCAGAAAGTCTCTCGGGCCGGTTCGGTCGGCACACAGGGTGGTTCCCCGATCCGACCAACTCACCGTCACCTTCCGAGTTTCCCTAGTTCTCAACACAGTCCGAGAAGTGCTCGACTCGAACGCCCCACTCGGCGTTCCGGCTCAACCACCGGGAGTTGAGGAACGCACGACACAAACCAGTTTCCTGTTGCGGTGGGGCGCACTAACGTCGCCATCGATGAGTAAACGCATGCACGAGAACGAGATCGAGATCAGCGACGAGCAAGTCCGCCGCCTGGTCGGCGACCAGTTCCCCGAGTGGGCTGGCCTTCCGGTTCGGCGCCTCCCGCCGGTCGGCACCGACAACCAGCTCTTCCGGCTCGGCGACGAGCTGTTGGTGCGGATGCCACGCATCGACTGGGCCGCCGATTCGGCGGAGTGGGAGCACACCTGGCTCCCTCGACTTGCGCCGCACCTGTCGTTGCCGATCCCGGCACCGGTGGCCCTCGGTGTGCCCGGGGAGGGCTACCCCTTCCACTGGACGGTCGTGCCGTGGCTCGACGGTGAAGGGCCGAACGCGCGCAATATCGATCCGGAGGAGTGGGCCAGGTCGTTGGGCGCCTTCGTGAGCGCCACCCGTCAGATCCCCGGCATGGACGCGCCCGCGAAGACAGAGGGGCGGGGTGGGCCGCTGACGGCACTCGACGAGTAGGTGCGCACGTGGACCGCCCGAGTCGACCCGGCCGAGGTCGATCCGTCTGCGGTGCTCGCCGTCTGGGAGGACGCCCTCGAAGCGCCGGTCTGGGAGGGTGAGCCGGCCTGGTTCCACGGCGATCTCCACGACGGCAACCTGCTGGTGCGTGATGGTCGCCTGGCTGCCGTGATCGACTGGGGTGCCGCCGGCCGAGGTGATCCCGCCGTCGAGCTCAACGCGATGTGGGGCTATCTGCCGTTCACGGTGGCGGAGACCTATCGAACGGCGGTCGGCCTCGACGAGGGTGCGTACCGACGGGGACGCGGATTTGCCCTCGCCCCGTCGATCAGTGCGACGACCTACTACCGCGCCACCGACCCGAAGACGGCGATCGAGAGCCTTGCGACGGTGCGCCAACTGGTCGCGTCACTGGCTGGATAGGGTCGGGGCCATGAGTGAGGCCCCTGCGAACGAGACGTTGCCCGTGGTCGAGATGTGGAGCGACGGTGCCTGCAAGGGGAATCCCGGCGTCGGTGGCTGGGGCGTGTGGATGCGTTCCGGTGGTCACGAGCGGGAGTTGTTCGGCGGCGAGGCGATGACCACCAACAACAAGATGGAGCTGCAGGCGGTCATCGAGGGCCTCGCGGCGCTCACCCAGCCCTGCGAGGTGACGCTGCACGTCGACTCGTCGTACGTCATGAACGGGATGAAGTCCTGGATCGCCGGCTGGAAGCGCAACGGCTGGAAGACCTCGGCCAAGAAGCCCGTCAAGAACGTCGACCTGTGGCAGGCACTCGACGCCGAGGTCAACCGCCACACCGTGCACTGGGTCTGGGTCAAGGGCCACTCGGGCGACCCGGGGAACGACCGTGCCGACGAGCTGGCCAACAAGGGCGTCGACAGCATCCGCGGGGTTCAGGCCTGAGCCGAGGACCGGTGCGGGATGTGAGACGCAACCTGTGACGGCGCACACAGTCGCCTTATAGGTTGTGCCCATGAACCTCGCCTCGCTGCTGGAGAACTCCGCCCGCGACCACGCCGACCGCGTGGCCATCATCCTCGGTGACACCCGACTGACCTACGCACAGGTCAACGGCGCGGCCAACCAGGTCGCGAACCTGCTCGTCGAGCGTGGCATCGAGCCCGGCGACAAGGTCGCGCTCAGCTGCCCCAACCTGCCGTTCTTCTCGATCGTCTACTACGGCATCCTCAAGGCCGGCGCGACCGTCGTACCCCTCAACGTGCTGCTCAAGGGCCGCGAGATCGCCTACCACCTCGACGACTCCGACGCGAAGGCCTACTTCTGCTTCGAGGGCACCCCCGACCTGCCGATGGCCACCGAGGGCAAGGCGGGGTACGACGCCACGGCCGGTTGCGAGACCTTCTTCGTCATCACCGCCGACCCGAGCGCGCCTTCGCCGGTCGAGGGTGCCGAGACGTTCGGCCAGGCGCTCGCCGACAAGGCACCGACCTTCGAGACCGTGCCGAGCGAGGACTCCGACACCGCGGTCATCCTCTACACCTCGGGCACGACGGGGCAGCCCAAGGGCGCCGAGCTGATGCACTCCAACATGATCTCGAACGCGCTCGTGGGCGAGCAGCTGTTCGGCGCCGACGCGGCCGAGCCCGACACCTACCTGTGCGTGCTGCCGTTGTTCCACTCCTTCGGGCAGACCGTGATCCAGAACTCCGGGTTCGCCTTCGGTGGGACCGTGGTGATGCTGCCGCGCTTCGAGGCCCAGGCCGCGCTCGGACTGATGCTCAAGGAGAAGGTGACCTTCTTCGCCGGCGTACCCACCATGTACTGGGGACTTCTCGGGGCGCTCGACGACGGCGTCGACGTGTCCACGCTTGCTGCGAACCTGCGCATTGCGGCTGCAGGTGGCTCGGCCCTGCCGGTCGAGGTGCACAAGAACTTCCAGGAGCGGTTCGGGGTCTCCATCCTCGAGGGCTACGGGCTGTCGGAGACCTCGCCGGTCGCCTCCTTCTCCGTCCGTGGCGAGGACCCGGTGGTCGGGTCCATCGGCAAGCCGATTCCCGGCGTCGAGATGAAGCTGATCAACGACGACTGGTCCGAAACCCCCGAGGGCGACGACCAGGTCGGCGAGATCGCGATCAAGGGTCCCAACATCATGAAGGGCTACTACGACAGGCCCGAGGCCACCGCCGAGGCCATCCACGACGGCTGGTTCCGCTCGGGAGACCTGGCTCGCAAGGACTCCGACGGCTACTACTACATCGTCGACCGCTCCAAGGACATGATCCTGCGCGGTGGCTTCAACGTCTATCCGCGCGAGATCGAAGAGGTGCTGATGACGCACCCCGAGGTCAGCCTCGCCGCGGTCATCGGTATCCCCCACGAGAGCCACGGCGAAGAGATCAAGGCCGTCGTGATCCGCGAGTCCGGTGCCTCGGTCACCGAGGATGAGCTCGTGGCCTGGGGCAAGGAGCAGTTCGCCGGCTACAAGTACCCACGTGTCGTCGAGTTCGTCGACGCGCTGCCGATGACCGCGACCGGCAAGATCCTCAAGCGCGAGATCAGCTGACGCACTGGGGCGTTGTCTCACCCGGGCCTCACCGGACACTCAGGTGCTCCTCAGGAGTGCGAGGGACTCTCGGGCACATGGCTGAAGAACCGACGAAGATGCCCCGTGCCCGACGTACCGTCCTGGCCACCGCCGGGCTCACCGCCAGCGCGAGTGTCATTGCTGCCGCGCTGCTCGGCGCGCAGACCGGCAGTGACGACGAAGCCTCCGCCGAGACCACCTCGGTGGTGCAGTACGGCGACCCGGTCATCGAGGACGACTGATCCGCTGAGCCCGGACCCGGCCAGCGAACGCGGGCTGTGGCCAAGGTCTCTGCGGTGCACGGATCGGCGACGCCTAGACTGGCCGCGTTCGCGAATCCCCCTTGCACAAGGAGACCCCCGTGGCCCGTGTCGTCGTCGACGTCATGCCCAAGCCCGAAATCCTCGACCCCCAGGGCAAGGCCGTCCACGGCGCCCTGCCGCGCCTCGGCTTCGACGGTGTCGTCGACGTCCGCCAGGGCAAGCGCTTCGAGCTCGAGATCGACGGCGAGGCCACCGAGGAGAAGCTCGCCGAGGTGCACAAGATCGCCGAGACGCTGCTGTCCAACCCGGTGATCGAGGACTACGCGATCCATGTCGAGGGCTCCTCCGGTGCCGGAAAGCACAGCGCCTGATGAAGATCGGTGTCGTCACGTTCCCCGGTTCCCTCGATGACGTCGACGCCCGGCGCGCCGTCCGTCTCGGTGGCAACGAAGCCGTCGCGCTGTGGCACGGCGACCACGACCTCTCGGGCGTCGACGCGGTCGTGCTGCCCGGTGGCTTCTCGTACGGCGACTACCTGCGCTGCGGTGCCATCTCCCGCTTCTCCCCGGTGATGGGCGAGGTCATCGAGGCGGCCGGCAAGGGCATGCCCGTGCTCGGCATCTGCAACGGCTTCCAGATCCTCTGCGAGTCACACCTGCTGCCCGGCGCGCTGATCCGCAACGACCACCGCAAGTTCGTCTGCCGCGACCAGCTGCTGCGCATCGAGAACAACCGCACGCCCTGGACCTCGTCGTACGCCGACAACGCCGAGATCACCGTCGTGCTCAAGAACGGCGAGGGTTCCTACGTCGCCGACGACGAGACCCTCGACCGGCTCGAGGGCGAGGGGCGTGTGGTCGCCCGCTACCTCGGCGGCAACCCCAACGGTTCGTTGCGAGACATCGCCGGGGTGACCAACGAGGCCGGCAACGTGGTCGGCCTGATGCCCCACCCCGAGCACGCGGTCGAAGACCTCTGCGGCCCCGGCACCGACGGTCTCGGGTTCTTCACGGGTCTCGTCGAGAGGACATTCGCGTGAGTGGGATGAGCCCCAAGCGCCTGTTCCGGGTCGTCGCGGTGGCCGAGGCAATCACCTGGGCCCTGCTGCTGACCGGCATGTTCTTCAAGTACGTCCCCGAGACCACCGAGCTGGGTGTGCGCATCGGCGGCATGCTGCACGGCGTCGTCTTCGTCGCCTACTGCCTGACCGTCCTCGTCGTGGGCGTGGACCAGAAGTGGCGTGCCGGCCGGATCCTGCTGGGCCTGCTCTCGGCCGTCCCGCCGTTCTTCACGGTCTGGTTCGACCTGGCCGGTGAGAAGCGTGGCTTCTTCGCCGACTCGTGGCGGCTGCGCAGCGAGTCACCGTCCGGCCCGCTCGAGAAGGTCGCCGCCTGGTTGGTCCGCAAGCCCCTCCAGGGCCTTGTTGCCGGCGTCGTGGCCGTGATCGTGCTGACCGGCGTGGCCCTGGTGGTGGGCCCGCCGGCCAGCTGATCCCGATCAGTACTGGCTGATCAGTATTGGCCGTCGTTCAGCTTGGCCCAGGCAGCACCGTTGATGACTCCCGACTGACGCAACCCGACGCGTCCCTGCCAGGACTTCGCGGCGGCCTCGGTCTTGGCGTCGAAGACTCCGGTCGCCGGCACCTTGCGGCCGGTCGCCGCGGTCAGCGACCGCTGCAGTCGACGCATCACCCGGCCGGTGAAGCCACGCTTGACGGTGCGCTGGCCGCCTGCGCTGGTCAGCATCACCCAGTGCCGCACGCGCCACTGCGACCGAGCCTTGACCCCGTGCTCACGCTGGAAGGCGTTCGTCGCGGCCAACGTCGTGGCGTCGTACTTCCCGTTGATCTTCGCCTTGTAGTAGCCGCGTGTCTTGAGCTGGCACTGGAGAACCCGGATCGCGGTGACCCGGTCCGCGGCGTTCTTGGTGGTGATCTCCTTGAAGCGCGGGATGTTGATGTTGACGTTGCCGCAGCTGCGACCGGCCCTGGGCATGGTCGATCCCTTGCCCAGGCTCATGTAGTTGCTGTCGATGTTGATCGTGACGCCACCCCAGGTCTCGTTGTGGCCACCGAGGTACTGCTTGACCCGCTTGTTGGGCTGCCAGCCGTACTCACTGATGTAGCTGGTCGAGGTGTTGGCCACCCCGTCCCAGCGGGCCAGCCAGATCGCGTCCGGCAGGGCGAACTTGCCGGGACGGTTGATGCGGGCGTCGTCGAGCATCTTGATGCCCGATCCTGCGCTCGAGTAGACACCGGAGACGTAGTGGAGCTGGTGGATCTTGTTGGTCCACGCGTGCAGGAAGCGCAGCGCCGACTCGCGGCAGGCGGTGTTGCCCAGGTCGAAGCCCTCGAGGTCGTACCAGAGGGTGCTGCCGGCGCCGATGCCGAGGTTCTGCGCGGCGGTGACGGCTTCCTTGGCGGTGTGACGCGCCTGGCGGCGGGCCTTCGCGTAGTTGTTCTTGGACTTCGGGCTGATCGTGGCGTCGTTGCCGTAGCGCGGGAACCGCGGCTGGCAGCTGGCCTGGGGCCCGAGCGTGATCGGCAGCAGCTTCCAGTTGTTGGCCAGCTGCTTGCTGACCCACTTCCTGGTCAGGTTCGGCTGGTCCCGGCAGGCCCGGGAGTAGCCGGAGGTGTAGATGCCCACCGCAGCGAAGGGTGAGTGCTCCATCCAGCTGTTCATCTTGGACTGGGTGGGGGTCACGCACTGGTCGAAGCCGTAGCCGGTGAAGTCGCCGGGCGTGACCTGGTGGTCACCGTCCGCGGCGCTGGTCGAGGCCTGGGCCGGAGCAGAGAGCACGACGGCCGCAGTGGCGACGGTCGTGGCCGTCACGAGGACGGTGCGGAGGGTCGATCTCACGCGGGGAAGGGGGCGCATTTTGAGTCTCCAGAGTCAGGGAACTGCGTCACCATAACCACACAAGTAACACCAGTAACAGTGGTTCCGGTGAACTACAAATCTGTAATTCGTGCAGGTCAGAGGGGGTTTTCTGATTTCGCGCCCGAGGGTCGGGGCCTCGCCCCGGACGCGGTCGTCGACCTCGCCACCGAGCGCCATAGGATGAGGCCCGTGCCTGAGACCACTCGCCCCGTCCTCGACACCGTCACCGTCGCCTCGCACGACTCGAACCGTGAGCAGCCGTGGGCTGAGCTCGGGCTGAAGGCCGACGAGTACTCCCGGATCCGTGAGATCCTGGGTCGTCGTCCGACCAGCTCGGAGCTGGCGATGTACTCGGTGATGTGGAGCGAACACTGCTCCTACAAGTCCACCAAGGTGCACCTCAAGCAGTTCTCCGAGGTGCCTCAGGAGACGCCGGTCGGCAAGATGCTGGCCGGCATCGGCGAGAATGCCGGCGTCATCGACATCGGCCAGGGCTACGCGGTCACGTTCAAGGTCGAGTCCCACAACCACCCGTCGTACGTCGAACCCCACCAGGGCGCCGCGACCGGCATCGGCGGCATCGTGCGCGACATCCTCGCGATGGGTGCCCGCCCGGTGGCGGTGATGGACCCGCTGCGCTTCGGCCCGCTCGACGCGGCCGACACGCACCGGGTGCTGCCCGGCATCGTCTCGGGCGTCGGCTCCTACGGCAACTGTCTGGGCCTGCCCAACATCGGCGGCGAGGCCGTCTTCGACGCGACGTACGCCGGCAACCCGCTGGTCAACGCCCTCTGCGTCGGAGTGCTCAGGCACGAGGACCTCCACCTGGCCAAGGCGTCCGGCGTCGGCAACCAGGTGATCCTGTACGGCGCCCGCACCGGCGGCGACGGCATCGGCGGCGTCTCGGTGCTCGCCTCGGAGACGTTCGAGGAAGGCGGTCCCGCGAAGCGCCCCGCCGTCCAGGTGGGCGACCCGTTCATGGAGAAGCTGCTCATCGAGTGCACCCTGGAGCTCTTTGCCGCCGGCGTCGTCGCCGGGATCCAGGACCTCGGCGGCGCCGGGCTCTCGTGCGCCACCTCCGAGCTGGCCTCGGCAGGTGACGGTGGCATGTCGGTCCACCTCGACCGGGTGCTGCTGCGCGACTCCACGCTCTCGCCCGAAGAGATCCTGATGAGTGAGTCGCAGGAGCGCATGATGGCCGTCGTCGAGCCTGACGACGTCGACGCGTTCATGGCGATCTGCCAGAAGTGGGAGGTCGAGGCGGTCGTGATCGGTGAGGTCACCGACGGTGACCGGCTGGAGATCGACTGGCACGGCGAGCGCGTCGTCGACGTCCCTCCGCGGTCCGTGGCCCACGACGGGCCGACGTACAACCGCCCCTACGCCCGCCCCGACTGGCAGGACGCCCTGCAGGCCGACGGCGCCGAGAAGCTGGCCCGTCCCACCACTGGTGACGAGCTCAGGCAGACGCTGCTGCAGCTGATCGCCTCGCCCAACCTGTGTGACAAGTCGTGGATCACCGACCAGTACGACCGCTACGTGCAGGGCAACACCGTGCTGGCCCAGCCCTCCGACTCCGGCATGGTCCGCGTCGACGACCAGACCAACCTGGGCGTGGCGATCTCCACCGACTGCAACGGACGCTTCGCCAAGCTCGACCCCTACTCCGGCGCCCAGCTGGCGCTGGTCGAGTCCTACCGCAACGTGTCGACCGGCGGTGCCACCCCGATGGCGATCAGCGACTGCCTCAACTTCGGCTCCCCCGAGGACCCCGACGTGATGTGGCAGTTCGCCGAGGCCTGCCGCGGCCTCAAGGACGCCTGCCTCGAGCTCGGCATCCCGGTCACCGGCGGAAACGTCAGTCTCTACAACCAGACCGGCGAGACCGCGATCCTGCCGACGCCCGTGGTCGCCGTGCTCGGCGTCATCCAGGACGTCACCCGGCGTACGCCGACCGGCTTCGTGGCCGAGGGCGAGCGGATCTTCCAGCTCGGCTCGACGCGCGAGGAGCTCTCCGGCTCCGAGTGGGCGCACGTCGTCCACGACCACCTCGGCGGGCTGCCGCCGGTCGTCGACCTCGGTGCCGAGAAGGCGCTCGGCGCCCTGCTGGTGGAAGCGGTCGGTGTGGTCACCAGCGCCCACGACCTCTCCGACGGTGGCCTCGCGATCGCGCTGGCCGAGTCGGCGTTGCGCAACGGCATCGGTGCCGCCGTGGCGGTGACCGGCGACGCGTTCGTCGACCTGTACGCCGAGTCCGCCGCCCGCGCGATCGTCACGGTGCCCGACGCGTCGGCCGACGCCCTGATCGCGCTGGCCGAGAAGCACGGCGTGCCGATCACGCCTCTCGGTCGCACCGGTGGCAGCGCCCTCACGGTCGAAGGAGCCGGCGGCGAGTCCCTGTTCGACCTGTCGGCCGAGGAGATCCGCGCCGCCTGGTCGGCGACGCTCCCTGCCGCGCTCGGCTGACCGGTTCGCCGCTTGCCGGTTTCGTCCGCTTTCGCCCTTCCCGTGTCTCCCATTTCCCCGGGTACCCGGGGAAATGGGAACTTCCCGGCCGAAATTCCGGCCGGGAAGTTCTCATTTCGGCCGGGAGGTCAGGGCTCCGATGGGCAACTCTGCCCTGACGTGACCATCCCGGCTCGGGTACGACGGCTTGCCCGACTGGTTTTGCCGAGTTGGGGCAGGGCAGGGTACTCATCAGCAACGCGACATCTCTCGAAGGGCACCCCATGACGAATCGAAGCACTGCGACGTTGGGTACCTGCCTGGCTCTGGCCCTGGCCGTGACCGGCTGTTCCAGCGACGGAGACGACGCAGACAACGGTCACGACGATGACGGCGGGTTGAGCAAGGAGCACAGCGTGCTGGGCGCGCTGGCCGAGATCCCTGAGTCGGTCGTCGATGAGGATTCGGTGCTGGTGCAGACCGCGGATCTGCGGGCAGCCTCGGAAGCCGACGGCCTCGACGTCCCGACCGGCGGTAGCCGTGACGACGTTGCGAACTGGTTGTTGGGGCTGACCAACGACCCGCAGCGCAAGGTGTTCGTGCCGGTGGCCGAGTCCTTCAATTCGTTGGCAGCTTCGCCCGACGAGTTCGCCGAGGTGGCCGGTTGGTCCCTGATCGACGTGGACTCGTTCGTGGAGTATGCCGTCCCACCGAGCACGTTCGCGGTGGCGCAGGGCGACTTCGACGACGACACCCTCGACTCGGACCTCATCGACGTGGGCGACGGCGTTGTCACCGACCGTGAGGGTGATGACAACGAGGTCGACCCGGGAGAGCCCAGCGCGTTGAACCAGCTCGGTCAGCCAACGAGATTCGCGCAGCAGGGCGATCGGATCGCGTTGAGCAGGTCCACTCCCGCCGTCGAATCGTGGCTCGAGGGTGAAGGCACCCTGGCCGACGATGATTCGTTCTCGAGCGTCGCCACCGCCCTCGACGACGAAGACGTCGTCTCGGCGGTCCTGGCCTCGGTCGCGGGTGGCTCTGACCCATCCGCTGCCCTGCTCGGAGAGGGCGCCTCGCCCGAGCAGCTCAAGGCGCTGCAGGAGGAGTTCGACAACTGGCTGCCGGAGAAGTCCTTCGACGCGGTCGGCATCGGCTGGGGCGTCGACGACGGGGAGGGCCGGGTGTACGCGGCGTACCACTTCGACTCGTCCTCGGCCGCCGAGGAGGGCGCGACGGCGTTGGAGAAGAACTACCGGGAGGGCAGCAGCCTCCAGACCCGGACCCCCTGGAATGAGCGGATGGACGTCGACGACGTCGAGGTCGACGGGTCGGTCGTCACTGTGGCCGTGTCGCCCACTGCGAAGGGGGCGGTCATGGATCTTCAGCGGGCACTGCTCAGTCGCGACGCGCTCTTCATCTCGCGCTGATCACGCTCCGAGAAAACTTTCGGCAGACCGTGCAACCTCCCTGGCGCCCCAGACGTATCCGGGGCATCACTGAACACAACCTCGGGAGGTTCCCCATGAAGCTCAACAGGCTCGCCCCACTCGTCATCGTTGCCGGTCTCGTCGCTGGCGGAGCGGCCGCTGGGCTCAGCTCCTCGGCCCAGGCCGCGCCGCAGTGGAAGCGGACCGAGAAGGTCTGCCAAGACAGGACTGCAGGCACCGTCTGCCTGGAGCAGCGCACCAACACCGACACCGGCGTGCGCCAGTCGCGGATGGTCATCACACCCGCGAAGGGCCAGTGGATCCGCCCCGACGTGCACGCGGTCTTCGGTTGGGACTTCGGGAGCGAGGGCGGCGCGTGCGGCCAGGAGGGTTGCGCCAAGGTCACCAAGGCGACCAAGAGCGCCTGGATCCGGCAGCGCGACGAGGTCCGCGGGCTCGGCTACTCCACTCCACAGGGGAGGTTCAACATCTACCTGGGCCAGACCAAGCAGCAGTTGGTCCAGGGCTCGGGATGGAAGGCCGAGAACCCGGGCCGAGTGGCGGCCCAGTTCCTGGTGAAGCTGAAGAACAACAAGACCCACTACACCGGTCGCCTGCGCCTGCAGTCCGTCGACGGTGTCTCGATCCAGCCCCGGACCCTCAAGATCGAGCTGCTGAGGAACGGTCAGGTGAAGGCGTCGGCCAGCAAGAGCTACCAGGTGGAGACCGAGGAGGTCGACTGGACCAGCGACGTGACCAAGGCGGTTCGGATGCCCAGCAAGGGCTTCTCCGCGATCCGGGTCACGGGCACCTATGAGACTCCGTCGGGCCGGCTGGGCAAGGTGTCCACGACGTACTCGCACGGGCGCTGAGCGCGCGCCCTCTCATCTGTCTCATTTCACCGGGTACCCGGTGAAATGGGAACCTCCCGGCCGAAATTCCGGCCGGGAGGTTCTCATTTCGGCCGGGAGGTCAGGCCGACGTGAGAGCTCAGGAGGAGTTGCGCATCGCCCTGAGCCCGACCGCAACGCCGAGGACGGCCACCACGGCCGAGCCGGCGAAACCGGCCACCACCGTGTCGAGCGGGAAGGTGCCGGAGAACAGCGCCCGCACCGCCTCGACGACGTACGTCAAGGGGTTGAGGTCGGAGGCAACCGCCAGCCAGCGCGGCGCCCCGTCGAGCGGGAGCAGGATCCCGGCGAGCAGCAGGACCGGGAAGATCGCGGTCTGCTGGACGGTCCAGAAGATCCACTCGTTGTCCTTCGACGCCAGCGCCAGCGCGAAGGACAGGGCACCGACACCGACGCTGAACAGCGCCAGTGTCGCCACCGCCAGGAGTACGCCGCCCAGGTGGAGGTCGAAGCTGAACGGCGTGACGACCAGCAGGATGATGGCGGTCTGCATCAGCATCGGCACCACCTCCTTCAGCGCACGCCCGACCAGGAGGGACGAGCGACTCAACGGGGAGACCAAGAGCCGTTCGTGTGAGCCGGTGAGCATCTCGTTGGTCAGGTTCGCACCGGTGAACGAGGCGCCCATCAGGCAGGTCATCGCCACGATCCCGGGCACGAACCACTGCAACGCCGAGCCGTCGGGGGTCTCGGGGAGCAGGGGAGCGAAGAGTCCGAGGAAGACCAGGGGTTGGACCATTGCGAAGAGCACGGAGACCGGCTCCCGCAACACCGGCTTGAGTTCGCGGGTCATCACGTTCCACGTGTCGGCCAGGAATCCGTTGACGGGGCTGTCAGGCGTGGCCGCCACGGTGGCCTGGCGGTCCAGGGTTGCGGTGCTCATGCTGCGACCTCTTCCTTGCTGGTGTGGCTGGAGGCGTCGGCGTTCTCGTGCGCCTCGCGCAGGCTGCGCCCGGTCAGGTTCAGGAACACGTCGTCGAGGGTCGGGCGGGCCACCTCGATGCTGCGCGGAGCCATGCCGCGGCGGTTCAGCTCCACGAGGAGGTCGGGAGCGAGTTCGTGGCCGCGGGCGACGCGGGCGGTGACGGTGGCGCCGATGCGCTCGACCTCGGCGCCGGGCAGCCGCGCGGCGTGCTCGGCGGCAACGGCCGCGTCGACCTCGTCGACCAGCCCGATGGTGAGCAGGTCTCCCAGGGCCGACTTCAGGGAGCGGGCCGTGTCGTCGGCGATGACAGCGCCGTGGTCGATCACGATGACCCGCTCGGCGAGCGCATCCGCCTCCTCGAGATAGTGGGTGGTCAGCACGATCGTCGAGCCGGTCGAGGCGTGCAACCGCTCGACCAGGCCCTGCAGGTTGGCGCGGTTCTGCGGGTCGAGCCCGGTCGAGGGCTCGTCGAGGAACAGCACCCGCGGCAGGTGCACCAGACCCATGGCGATGTCGAGTCGGCGGCGTTGGCCGCCGGACAGGGTGGACACCTTGCGATCGGCCACCGCGGAGAGGTCGAGGTCCTCGATCAGCTCGTCGGCTCGCGAGCGGGCAGCAGTCCGGCTGAGCCCGTGGGCCCTGCCCTGGCTGACCAGCTCGTCCCGCCCGTGCTGGACGTGCCCGGCGCCGTTGCCCTGGCCCACGAAGCCGATTGCGCGGCGTACCTCCCTCTGGCCGGTGACCACGTCGTGCCCGGCAACCCTGGCCGTGCCGGACGTGGGCGGGATCAACGTGGTGAGCATGCGCAGGGTCGTCGACTTGCCGGCGCCGTTGGGGCCGAGGAAGGCCACCAGCTCGCCCTGGCCGATCTCCAGATCGAGGTCACGAACTGCCTCGACCGTGTTCCTGTGTGCCGTGAAGTGCCGGGTCAGGCCACGGGTCTCGATCACGGGTGCTGCGTGTGTTGTCGTCATGGAGGACACTGTTCCGGCCAATCAGGCCACTTCCTGACCGCTATCGGATCTAGTCTGGACTCCATGAACACCAGCGCTCGGATGTTGCGGCTCCTGTCCCTCCTGCAGACGCATCGCTACTGGCCGGGCGGCGAGCTCGCCGATCGCCTCGAGGTCAGCGCACGCACGCTGCGCCGTGACATCGACCGGCTCCGCGAGCTGGGCTACCCGGTCGACGCCGCCCGTGGCGTCGCCGGCGGCTACCAGCTGCAGTCCGGCGCGACCATGCCGCCGTTGCTGCTCGAGGACGAGGAAGCCGTGGCCATCGCCGTCGGGTTGCGTACGTCGGCAGCCGGCGCGGTCACCGGCATGGAGGAGACGGCGCTGCAGGCGCTGACCAAGGTCGTCTCACTCATGCCGCCGCGACTGCGCCGCCGGATGGACGCGGTCACGTCGCAGACGCAGCCGGCTCCGTCGTACGCCCCGGTCATCGACGCGCGCTCACTGACCACCCTCGCCCAGGGGTGCCGCGACGACGAGACGGTGCGCTTCACCTACACCGCCCGCGGCGCCGAGCAGACCCGCCGCCACGTCGAGCCGCACCGGCTGGTCTCGCTGGGCCAGCGGTGGTACCTCGTGGGCTACGACCGCGACCGGCACGACTGGCGCAACTTCCGCCTGGACCGTCTCGCCGAGCCGGAGCTGACCGGCACCCGCTACCGCCCGCGCGAGCTGCCGGCCGAGGACGCGCTGGCCTTCGTGCGTTCCGGCATCAAGTCGATGCCCAAGAAGTACGACGTCCGCGTGCGGTTCGCGGCCACTCCCGAGGCAGTCGGTGCCGTGGTGGGCAGATGGGCCGAGCTGGAGGGCGACGGTGACGACACGGTGATGGTGATGCACGCCGACGACCTGTTCTGGCCGATGGCGGTGCTGGCCTCGGTGGATGCCGAGTTCACCGTCGAGTCCCCGCCGGAGCTGCGCGACGCGGTGGCGGCCGCGGCGGCCAGGTTCACCGCGCATGGAGGATGATGGCGCCGTGAAGCTCGTGCGCCAGCCCCCCGATGTCGTTGCCGAGGCCTGGATCCGTTGCCGGGCCGGCGAAGGTGCTCGCGCCGACTGGAAGCTGCTCACCAAGCACTACCTCGCGCTCCTCGAGCAGCGGGCACCCGGCAACTCGGTCGAGGTCAGGGTGCCGCCGTACGCCGCCGTGCAGGTGGTCCCGGGCGTGCGACACACGAGGGGTACGCCGCCAGCCGTCGTCGAGCTCGACGCCGAGACCTGGATCGGCCTGGCCCGTGGGGACCTCACGTTCGCCGAGGCCGACGCCGACGGCCGGGTCCGCGCCAGCGGCGAACGCGCCGACATCTCGCCCTACCTGCCCCTGGAAGGCACTGACACCGCAACGGGCTGAGACCCGGCGCACCGTCAGATCGTCAGCCGGCCATCATCTGCGAGATCCAGGCGTCGGCCTCGGGGCCGGTCAGCACGTCGTCGGCGGCCGGGGCCTCCGGAGTGTCCACCTCGGCGTTGGCATCGGAGATCTCGAGCTCGTAGGTGCCGTCCACGGGCTTGTCGTGGGCGTCCACGTCGAGGTTGAAGTCGCGGATCACGCCGTCGTCTCCGATCCAGACCTCGATGTCGAGGTCGGCATCGTCGACACCGGTGAGGCTGAAGGACTTGGCGAAGGCGTCGCGGTCGTCACCGGCGGCCTCGACCGCGTCGGCGTACACCACGGTGGTCTTGAACTGACGGGCCGGGACGCCGTCGATCTCCTTGCTGTCACCGACCTCGACCTCCTCGGCGCCACGCAGGGCGATCACCACGCCGGCCAGGCCGATCGGCTCGACCGACTCGCTGGCCCGCAGGGTCTGCACGTCGCCCTCGGCCCAGGTCTTGCCACCGGGAATCGCCGCGGCCTCGTTGCCGTCGATGCGGAACCAGACCTTGTCGCCGTCGGTGACGATCTGGATCTGCTGGTCCTGTCCGCTCTGCTGGGTGTTGAGCGTGACGTCGCCGATCAGGTTCTCGTAGTCCATCGCGCCGTCGACGCCGAAGGACATCTTCTGGGCCTGGACCTCGAGGTTGGCCTCGCTCTCGATGTCCATCGACTTCACGGCCAGCGTGGTGTCGACGGACTCGTGGACGAGATCCACGGCCTCGGAGGCCGAGGGCTTCTCGGCCTCCTTGCTCGAATCGTCGTCGGAGTCACCGCCGCCACAGGCGGCGGCAAGGAGCAGGGAACTGAGGACGAGCGCAGTGCGTGGTCGGTTCATGCTCTCCTCCTACCACCCGCAGAGGTCCCTGAAACGAAACCGGGTCGTGAGCCGGGTCTCGACCTGAGACGATGGCCCCATGCGCACCATCAAGCAGAGCCAGAAGCTCAAGAACGTCCGGTACGACGTCCGCGGACCGATCCTCGTCGAAGCCCAGCGTCTCGAGGCCCAGGGGCACCGGATCCTCAAGCTCAACATCGGCAACCCGGCACCGTTCGGCTTCGAGGCACCCCAGGCGATCGTCGCCGACATGGTGCACCACCTGCCCGATGCCCAGGGCTATTCCGACTCCCGAGGCATCTTCTCCGCGCGTACGGCGGTCGCGCAGTACTACCAGTCACGTGGGCTGACCGAGGCCCACGTCGACGACATCTTCATCGGCAACGGCGTCTCCGAGCTGATCTCGATGGTGCTCCAGGCCTTCGTCGACGACGGCAACGAGATCCTGGTTCCCGCACCCGACTACCCCCTGTGGACCGGTGCGGTCTCGCTCTCCGGCGGCACGCCGGTGCACTACCTCTGCGACGAGGACAACGGGTGGATGCCCGATCTCGAGGACATCGAGTCGAAGATCACCGAGAACACTCACGGCATCGTGATCATCAACCCCAACAACCCGACCGGTGCGGTCTACAGCGAAGAGATGGTCAAGGCGCTGGTCGACATCGCCCGGCGTCACGACCTGGTCATCTTCAGTGACGAGATCTACGAGAAGATCCTCTTCGACGACGCGGTGCACCACCACACGGCGGCGTTCACGGGTGACGACGTCCTCTGCCTCACCTTCAGCGGTCTCTCGAAGGCCTACCGGGTCTGCGGCTATCGCGCCGGCTGGTTGCTGGTCTCCGGCCCCAAGCACCTGGCGGCCGACTTCCTCGAAGGGCTCACGCTGGTCGCGAACATGCGCATGTGTGCGAACGTGCCGGCCCAGCACGCGATCCAGACCGCGCTCGGCGGCTACCAGTCGATCGAGGAGTTCATCGGCCCCGGCGGACGCTTCTACGAGCAGAGCATGCTGGCCCACAAGCTGCTCAACGAGATCCCCGGGGTGAGCTCGGTGAAGCCCAGTGGTGCCCTCTACTGCTTCCCGCGGCTGGACCCCGAGGTCTACCCGATCAAGGACGACGAGGAGTTCGTGATCGAGCTGCTCCGCTCGAAGCACATCCTGGTCACCCATGGCACCGGCTTCAACTGGCCCACCCCCGACCACTTCCGCCTCGTCACCCTGCCCGACGTACACATGCTCGAGGAGGCGGTCGGCCGGATCGCGGAGTTCCTGGCCGAGTGGCGGGCGGCCCGGGCCTGACCTCCCCACCCCGACCCGCCCTCGCCCTCGCCCTCGCCCGACCCCGACCCCGCCCCCGACCCCTCGAGCCTCGAGTAACGCGGGGTTACCGTCGCTGAACACGTGCTGTGACACGGATTTTCGTCAACAGCACCGCACAAGAGCCGCCGACGACGTACGGCGATAGTGTGCTCGGCATGACTTCGATCGACGCCATCCGTTCCCGTCTCACCGAGTTGATGCCCGCGATCCGGGCCGACCTCGAAGACCTTGTCCGCATCGAGTCCGTGAGTGCCGACCCGGCACGCGCGGCAGAGGTGCAACGCAGTGCCGAGAAGACCCGCGACCTGTTCGCAGCCGAGGGCTTCGAGACGCAGATCCTCAGTGCCGACGGGGGAGCGCCCGCGGTCGTCGCGAAGAAGAGCGCCACCCGGGGCGACGCCGCGAGCGCGAAGACCGTGCTGCTCTACGCCCACCACGACGTGCAGCCCGAGAACGACCACGCCGAGTGGAACACCGCACCCTTCGAACCGACCGAGGTCGGCGAGCGCCTCTACGGCCGCGGTGCCGCCGACGACAAGGCCGGCATCGCCGCCCACCTCGCCGCGTTGCGCATCCTCGGTGACGAGCTCCCCGTCAACGTGGTGGTCTTCGTCGAAGGTGAGGAGGAGGTCGGCTCCGACTCGCTCCCGGCGTTCCTCGAGCAGTACAAGGACCAGCTCGAGGCCGACGTAATCGTGATCGCCGACTCCGGCAACTGGGACATCGGCGTCCCGGCACTGACCACCAGCCTTCGCGGTCTGGTTCGCGCCGACGTCGAGGTCCGCACCCTCACCCACGCCGTCCACTCCGGCATGTGGGGCGGGCTCGCTCCTGACGCGCTGATCGCGCTCAGCCGGCTGATCACCAGCCTGCACGACGACCAGGGCAACGTCGCGGTCCAGGGCCTGCACTCCGGCCCCGCCGCCGACGTCGACTACCCGGAGGAGCGCCTGAGGGCCGAGTCTGGTGCCGTCCCCGGCATCGAGTGGATCGGCAGCGGCACCGCGGTCGAGCGGCTCTGGACCAAGCCGTCGCTGAGCATCACCGGCCTCGACGCCCCCAAGGTCGACGGTGCCAGCAACACCCTGGTCGCGGCCGCGCGCGCGAAGATCTCCCTGCGGATCGCCCCGGGCGACACCTCGGCCAACGCCGTGGAGTGCCTGCGCACGCACGTCGAGGCCAACGTGCCGTGGGGTGCCGAGCACACGTTCACCGTCGTCGACACCGGCGAGGCCACCCAGATCGACGCCACCGGACCGGCGTACGACGTGGCGCGCGACGCGTTCACCCAGGCCTGGGACGGCACCGCACCGGTCGACATGGGCGTGGGTGGCTCGATCCCCTTCATCGCGGCCTTCCTCGAGGCGTTCCCGCAGGCCAGCGTGCTGGTGACCGGGGTCGAGGACCCCGACACCCGTGCCCACGGTGCCAACGAGGGCCTGCACCTCGCCGAGTTCGAGCGTGTCTGCGTGGCTGAGGCGCTGCTGCTCGCGAACCTGGCCGACTGAGTTCGCCCGTGGCGTCGAGACCAACGCATTGGTCGAGTTCCGGGCGGGAACACGACCAATTCGTTGGTCTCAGCGTCGCAAATCCGATTCTGCTTCTCAGGGTGTGGTCGGTCGACTTGGCAGGGGCCTCGTGAGCGTGGTCACAATAGGCGGCAGGGAGGGAGCTCGCCACCTGCGGGAGTCCGATTGAGGGATCGGAGCCCGCACTGAGGAGGACTCCCAGATGTCGCAGCACTCGGGCACGACAGGTCTCACGACCAGCCCCGCACCACCGATCGATGAAACGGGCCAGCCGACCGAGGGCGCCGACGGAGTGAGCCGCCGAGGCTTCCTTGGCTTCGTGGTGGCCGGGGCGACGCTGATGGCAGCCGCCGACCTGGCACTGACGGAGGCGCCGGCCGAAGCAGCCATCCCGACGATCCCGTCGATCCCGGAGCTCTACGACCTCAACGACCTGCTCACGCATGCCGCGCTGCCGACCTCGAACCTGATCACCATCAACGTGAACGAGGACGGCACCGCCTCGTTCGCACTGCCCCGCGCCGAGGTCGGCCAGGGGATCACCACCTCGACCGCGATGATCATCGCCGAGGAGCTCGAGCTGCCGCTCGACAAGGTGAACGTCACGCTCTCGCCGGCCCGCCCCGAGCTGCTGTTCAACCAGCTGACCGGTGGCTCGAACACGACGATCTCCACCTACACCCCGATCCGGGTCGCCGCCGCGATCGCGAAGATGGAGCTGCTCAAGGCCGCTGCGATCCTGCTCGGCGACACGATCGGCAACCTGGTCGCCAAGGGCGGTGTGATCGAGGCGCCCGACGGCTCGAGCGTGACGTACGGCGAGCTGGCCAGGAAGGCGGCCAGCCCGACGACCAAGAAGGTCAAGGTCGACCTCAAGCCGGATGCGGGCTTCGCACTGGTCGGCACCCCGCAGAACCGGATCGACGCCCTCGACGCGGTGACCGGGAAGAAGGAGTACACCACCGACCTCCAGATCCCCGACGCCCTGCCGACCATGGTCTGTCGGGCGCCAACGCTCAACGGAGTGCCGCTGGCGATCGAGAACAAGGCCGAGGTGCTCGCCCTCGAAGGGGTCACCGACGTGGCACTGATCGACACCGGGGTCGCGGTGCGGGCCGAGACCTTCGGACAGGCGATCGACGGG
Source organism: Nocardioides sp. Soil797 (assembly GCA_001429555.1). Lineage (GTDB taxonomy): Bacteria > Actinomycetota > Actinomycetes > Propionibacteriales > Nocardioidaceae > Nocardioides. The sequence continues at coordinate 72,418 of LMSR01000001.1, forward strand.
GTGCGTGCGCTGAAGGTCCGATGGCTCGACGGCCCGGTCGCGGGCGAGTCGGACCAGGACGTCCTCAAGAAGGTCCGCAAGGCCGAGCTGCCGATGCCGGCGCTGCCTAAGAACCCGCTGGCCCACACGGTCTCCGCCGACTTCACGTTCTGGTTCCGCAGCAACTCCGCGATGGACACCAACTCCGCCATTGCCGACGTACGAGGCGGCAAGGCGACCATCTGGGCTGGCCTGAAGTCCCCGATCATCGCGCAGCAGAAGATCGCCAAGGAGCTCGGCCTGAAGCAGGCCGACGTCGAGGTCAACGTCGTCCAGTCGGGTGGCTCGTTCGGACGCCGGCTCTTCTACGACGCCGCCCTCGAGGCCGCGAAGATCTCGAAGGCGATGGGCAAGCCCGTCAAGCTGATGTGGCACCGCGCCGACGATGCTCGGGTGGGCCGCGCGCATCCGATGGCCACCTCTCGGGTGCGGGCCAGCCTGCTCGGCAAGGAGGTGCTGGTCTTCCACCAGTCCCACACCAGCATCGAGACCGACTTCCGCCACGGCCTCGGCGAGGTCATCACCGCGAACGCCGCCGACCTGCCGGCCGGCGCCGGGAACCTGGGGTTCGCCGAGACGATCTTCACCCTCACCCAGGAGGTGCCCTACAACTTCGGCGTCGTGCTGCAGACCCTGGCCGAGACCGACCCCCGCTTCAACACCGGCAGCATGCGCAACATCTACTCGCCCGACGTGCGCGCCGCCAACGAGCTGGTCGTCGACATGCTGGCCAAGGAGGCCGGTCTCGATCCCTACGAGTTCCGCCGCAAGATGCTGCGCATCAAGAAGGTGAAGGCGGTGCTCGACAAGGTCGCCGAGGAGGGGGAGTGGGGCAGGTCAATGCCTGCCGGCACGGCCCAGGGCATCGCGATCCACAAGGAGTACAAGGGAGTCAGCGCCTGCCTGGTCGAGATCGACTGCCGCCCCGAGACCGTCAACCGCAAGATCTACGACGCCGTCTCCGGCCCACGGGTCACCAAGGTGACCTTCGCCATCGACGTGGGGTTGCCGATCAACCCGCGCGGGCTCGAGGCCCAGATGCAGGGCGGGATCACCGACGGCATCGCCCTGGCCCTCACCTCGAGCCTGCACCTGCGTGACGGGCACTTCATGGAGGCCAGTTGGGACAACTACTTCTACACCCGGCAGTGGAACGCCCCACCCGAGGTGAACGTGATCGTGATGCCGGCGTCCTCCGACCAACCGGGTGGCGCCGGAGAGGCCGGTGTTGCGGCGAGCTTCGCCGCGGTCGCCTGCGCCTACGCGCGGGCCACCGGCAAGGTCCCGACGGAGTTCCCGATCAACCACGGCGAGATCTCGTTCGAGGAGAAGCCGCGGGTCCCACCCGTGCCCGAGTCCCCGACCGACGGCCTCGACCACACCTACTGACCGGAGAAGGAACCCGACATGCCTGAACAGAGCTTCATCCTCAACGGAGAGACGGTCACCGTCGACGTCGCCGACGACGTACGCCTGCTGTGGGTCCTGCGCGACCTTTTGGGTGTCACCGGGCCGAAGTACGGCTGCGGCATCAACGTCTGCAAGGCCTGCACCTCCCACATCAACGGCAAGGCGTTCAACCCGTGCTCGGTGCCGGTCGGCAAGATCGGTGGCGACGACGAGATCACCACGATCGAGGGCCTGCCCGACACTGCCCCCGAAGGGCAGCGCGGCCCGAACGGCCTGCACCCGATGCAGGAGGCCTGGCTCGAGCGGGACGTAGCCCAGTGCGGCTACTGCCAGCCGGGCCAGATCATGGCCGCGGTTGCGGTCGTACGTCGTGCCCGTGACGAGGGCCGTCAGGTCACCGACGAGGACCTCGACGGCATCCGCAACATCTGCCGGTGTGGCACCTACACCCGCATCCGGGAGGCGATCCGGGTGGGCGAGGCTTCCATGTAGCCGAGGGTCAGCGCGCCGGCAGCATGACGGTGAAGGTGCTGCCTTCGCCGAGTGCTGAGTCGACCGTGATGGTGCCCCCGTGGCGTTGCACGATGCGTTGCACGATGGACAGGCCCAGACCGGTGCCCGGCTGTTGCTGCGCCGCGGGGTTGGCGGATCGGAAGAACTCGCCGAAGAGCTGCTCCTGCTCCTCCTCGGCGATGCCGAGACCGTCGTCCTGCACGACGAGCGTCACGGTGTCGTCGGCAGGGGTGAGCGTGATCGTGACGTTTCCCCCGTCGCGGGAGTACTTGACGGCGTTGCTGATCAGGTTGGTGCAGATCCGGTCGAGCTCGACGGGGTCGCCGACGACCAGGGTGGTCTCGGGGCCGATCACGTCGACCTTGAGGCTGCGGCGCGCGCTCTCGAGGCTCATCGTCTCGACGGCCTCGTGCGCGAGTGCGGCCAGGTTGACCGACGAGTCGGCGACGGGACGCCGTGGGTCGGCCACGCGGGACAGAAGCAGCAGGTCGACCACGAGCCTCTCGAGGCGTTGGGCGTTGCGCGAGACGACGTTGAGCGCGCGCCTGGTCTCGTCGTCGAGGTCGGAGTCCTCGACCAGCTCCAGATAGCCCAGGATCCCGGTCAGGGGCGCACGGAACTCGTGGGTGATCGTCGACATGAGCTGGTTCTTGTATCCGTCCAGGGCGCGGGTCTCCTCGAGCAGCCGACGCTCGCGCTCGAAGGTGCGGGCGTTGAACACGGCCTGGCCCAGGTCTCGCCCCAGGTCCTTGGAGCGCTCGAGCTCGGCCCGGTTCCACTCCCTTGAGCCCGGGTTGCGGGCGAGCACGAGCAACCCGAGGCACTCGTCGCCGACCCCCATCGGGACCAGCAGCGCCGTCGACACGTTGATGGTGTGGAGATAGGCCAGGGCCAGCTCGCGGACGGCCGGGTCCAGGCCGGACTGCTCGTGCTCCTTGGAGATGACCAGCACCTGACCGTTGGCCCAGCCGGCGGCCGCAGCCTGGTGGGCGACCTCCGTCAGGCCCGGCGGCAGGGCGATCTCCCGGTCGTCGGTGCTGTAGAACGCGTCGTGTCCGTGGCCGAGGTCGTCGAAGGCCTGGATCCACACCCCGTCCGTCGCGAGCCCCTTGATGATCGCGGGCTGGGCCTTCTCGAGCAGCTGGTCGAGCGACAGCTCGCCGTTGGCAGCCCGGACGATCTCGCGGGTGGCCTCGGAGAGCCGCACCTGGTCGCGGAAGCGATCGCGTTCCATCAGCGCCTCGACCACGGCCGAAGCCTGGGCGACGTAGCGGGTGAGCTGGCGCAGTCGCACGGCGTCCGGCCGGAGGCCGTCCAGGGGGATGTCGACCGACAGCGTGCCGACCACGTCACCGGCGGAGTCGCGCAGCAGGCCGAAGAGCAGGTCGAGCGGGCGCCAGGCCCGGGGATCGTCGACCGGGGTGTAGTCGGGGACCCAGCCCAGGTCGTCCTCACGACCCGCGACGGCCTCGTGGGGGACGAAGAGGAGGGAACCCCACTCCTCGGCGTCGGCGATGTCCTTGTCGAGCTCGGCCACCGGACGCAGCTGACCGCGCAGGGTCTCCTCGGCGGCCGGGTCGCCTGCGACGGCCACCACTTCCAGCTGGCCGGAGTCGCGCAGGACGGTGATGGCGGCCACACCGAAGCCGGCGACCGAGCACACGCCCTCGGCGAGCACGAGCAGTGCGTCGTCCAGGGCCCTCTTGGACCATGCTCCGCTCAGGATCCGGTCGAAGTCGCTCCATGCGTGCGGATCGGCTGGGTCTGGTTCGTGCATTCGTGAGTTGCCCCCTCGGCGCAAAGGTTACGCGACGAGGCGTGGTCGATTCTGCGAGGTCGTCGCCGGGCGCCTAGACTGGGGGCCGTGCCCCAGTCGAGCAACGTGCGCAAGGGTGGCGACGGCCGTCTCACCATGGCCCTCGATCCCCAGGACCAGGGTCCTCAGGACGCCTGTGGCGTCTTCGGCGTCTGGGCCCCCGGGGAAGACGTCGCCAAGCTCACCTACTACGGCATCTTCGCGCTGCAGCACCGTGGGCAGGAGTCGGCCGGCATCGCGGTCAGCAACGGCCGCCAGATCCTGGTCTACAAGGACATGGGCCTCGTCTCCCAGGTCTTCGACGAGTCGACCCTCGAGGCGCTCAAGGGGCACCTGGCCATCGGTCACTGCCGCTACTCCACCACCGGTGCCAGCACCTGGCACAACGCGCAGCCGACCTTCCAGCCGACGGCGCAGGGGTCGATCGCCCTCGCCCACAACGGCAACCTGACCAACACCGCCGACCTGGCGCGACAGGTCGACGACCTGGCCGCGCTCGACGGCGAGCTCGACCTGCACGTGCGTGAGCCCGACGCGGCCACCAACGACACCAGCGTGGTCACCGCCCTCCTCGCCCACCACCCCGACAGCACCGTCGAGGAGAAGGCGATGGAGCTGCTGCCCCAGGTCAAGGGCGCGTTCTGCTTCGTCTGGATGGACGAGAACACCCTCTACGCCGCCCGCGACCCGCAGGGCATCCGTCCGTTGGTGCTGGGACGTCTCGAGCGCGGCTGGGTGGTGGCCTCCGAGACCGCGGCCCTTGACATCGTCGGTGCCTCGTTCATCCGCGAGATCGAGCCCGGCGAGATGGTGATCATCGACGAGGACGGCCTGCGCTCGCGCACCTTCGCGGAGGCGGCTCCCAAGCACTGCCTCTTCGAGTTCGTCTACCTGGCCCGCCCCGACACCCTGATGGTCGACAAGCGGGTGCACAGCGTCCGCGTGGAGATCGGTCGCCGACTTGCCCGGGACTTCCCAGCCGACGCCGACCTGGTGATCCCGGTGCCCGAGTCCGGCACTCCGTCCGCGATCGGCTTCGCCGAGGAGTCCGGCATCCCGTACGGCGTCGGGCTGGTCAAGAACTCCTACGTCGGGCGCACCTTCATCCAGCCGAGCCAGACCATCCGCCAGCTCGGCATCCGGCTCAAGCTGAACCCGCTGCGCGACATCATCGAGGGCAAGCGTCTCGTCGTCGTCGACGACTCGATCGTGCGCGGCAACACCCAGCGGGCGTTGATCCGGATGCTCCGTGAGGCCGGTGCCAAGGAGGTGCACGTGCGCATCTCGAGCCCGCCGGTGAAGTGGCCGTGCTTCTACGGCATCGACTTCGCCACCCGGGCCGAGCTGATCGCCAACGGCCTCTCCACCGACGAGATCTGTCGCTCGATCGACGCCGACTCCTTGGCCTACATCGGGCTCGAGGAACTGGTCGAGGCCACCGAGGTGCCGATGGACAACCTGTGCCGGGCCTGCTTCGACGGCACCTACCCGGTGCCGTTGCCCGACCCCGAGCACCTCGGCAAGAGCCTCCTCGAGAAGTCGGTCCTGCCGATCGAGGTGGAGGCCGAGGGGCTGGCCACGTCGCTGAGCGGCTTCGGCGCCAACGACTCCCTCGGCCGGCCCTGACCTCCCGACGTACGCCGTCCCGTTCGCACAACCCAGAGGAACCCACGTGACCGAGCAGCCCACTGTCCAGCCCAATGACGGGACCAGTGACGGGCCCACTCGCGGGGCCTACGCGGAGGCGGGTGTCTCGATCGAGGCCGCCGACCTGGCCATCGAGCTGATGAAGGGTTCGATCGAGAAGGCGCGACGCCCCGAGATGATCGGCGGACTCGGTGGGTTCGCCGGGCTCTTCGACGCCTCTGCCCTGCTGCGCTACGAGCGCCCGCTGCTGGCCACCTCGACCGACGGTGTCGGCACGAAGGTGGCCATCGCCCAAGCGATGGACAAGCACGACACGATCGGCTTCGACCTGGTCGGCATGGTCGTCGACGACCTGGTGGTCTGCGGCGCCGAGCCGCTGTTCATGACCGACTACATCGCCACCGGCAAGGTCATCCCCGAGCGGATCGCGGCCATCGTGCAGGGCATTGCCGAGGCCTGCGTCGAGGCCGGCTGCGCCCTCGTGGGTGGCGAGACCGCCGAACACCCCGGACTCCTCGACCCCGACGAGTACGACGTCGCCGGCGCGACCACCGGCGTGGTCGAGGCCTCGAAGCTGCTCGGCCCCGGCCGGGTGCGTCCTGGTGACGCCGTGATCGCGATGGAGGCCTCCGGGCTGCACTCCAACGGCTACTCGCTGGTGCGTCACGTGCTGCTCAACACCGCAGGCATGTCGCTCGATGCACACGTCGACGAGCTCGGCCGCACCCTCGGTGAGGAGTTGCTCGAGCCGACCCGCATCTATGCCAAGGCCTGCCTCGCCCTGGCCGAGGAGACCGCGACCCACGCGATGTCCCACGTGACCGGTGGCGGGCTGGCTGCCAACCTCGAGCGGGTCATGCCTGAGGAGCTCGGCGCCACCCTGGACCGCGCCACCTGGACGCCACAACCGATCTTCGACCTGGTCCGCCGGGTCGGCGACGTGGCCCAGGCCGACCTCGAGCAGACCCTCAACTGCGGTGTCGGGATGGTCTCCCTGACCGCCCCCGACGACGCCGACAAGGCGATCGAGGTGCTCGGCAGGTTCGGGATCAGGGCCTGGGTGACCGGCACCGTGGCCCCCGGTGACGGCTCCGTGGAGCTGGTCGGGCAACACGCCGGTTGGTGAGGTCGCCCACCTCGGTGTGCGGGAACACCCACCTCTCGGGTAGCGTTGTCCCTACGAGACATACACCAAGGAGTCCGGGTTCCTCGGCACACGTGCCGAGCCCCGGCCAAGCGCGCGAAGGGGTCGATCCTATGGGACGCGGCCGGGCCAAGGCCAAGCAGACCAAGGTCGCACGCGACCTGAAGTACCGCACTCACGAGACGGACTTCGGGGCGCTCGCCCAGGAACTGCACGGAACCTCTGGGGCGAGCACCCAGAATGAGTCGTCCGGCGAGGACGATCGTGACGGCTGGTCGGACTACTCCGACCCGCAGCGAGACTGACGCACCGCACCTGAGTCGAGTGCTCGGATGGCCGCCCATGCGACCACCCGAGCACTCGACGCGTGCTCACGTCAGCTCGGGCTCATGAGAGCCAGAGGCCACGCAGACGACCGACGTCGCGCATGCGGCGCTCGGCCAGGCGGTCGGCAGCGATCGCCGGGGGTACGTCGTCGACGCGTGCGGTCTCGAAGACCGCACGGGTGGTCTCGAAGATGCCGGTGGCGCGCTGTTGCGCGCGCTCGAACGAGAACCCTTCGAGCTCGTCGGCGACCTGGATGAGGCCGCCTGCGTTGACGCAGTAGTCGGGTGCGTAGAGCACTCCGCGATCGGCCATCGCCTTTTCCACGCCGGCGTGGGCGAGCTGGTTGTTGGCGGCACCGCAGACGATCTTGGCCGACAGCACCTCGAGCACGTCGTCGGTGATCGCCCCGCCCAGGGCGCAGGGCGCGTAGACGTCGAGCTGTGAGGCGACCAGGGCCTCGGTCGAGTCGACGACCTGCACGGCCGGGAACTCGTCGCGGATCCGGTCGAGGGCAGGCTGCCAGACGTCGGTGACGATGACGGACGCACCGTCCTCGACCAGGTGACGCACCAGGTGGTGGCCGACCTTGCCGACCCCGGCGACGCCGACGGTGCGGCCCTCGAGGGTGGGCTTGCCCCACAGCGTGTCGGCGGCCGCCCGCATGCCCTGGAACACGCCGTACGCCGTCAGGACGGAACTGTCGCCGGCTCCGCCGTGGGCCACGGTGCGACCGGTGACGTAGGAGCACTCGCGGGCGATGTCGTCCATGTCGACCGAGAAGGTGCCGACGTCGCAGGCGGTGTAGTAGCGCCCGTTGAGCGACTCGACGAAACGGCCGTAGGCACGCAGCAGGGTCTCGTTCTTGTCGACGTTGGGGTCGCCGATGATCACGGCCTTGCCGCCGCCGAGGTCGAGTCCGGCCAGGGCCGCCTTGTAGGACATCCCGCGCGAGAGGTTGAGCACGTCGCCCAGCGCGTCATCGGTGCTGGCGTAGGGATAGAAGCGGGTGCCACCCAGGGCCGGGCCGAGGGCGGTGGAGTGGATCGCGATGATGGCCTTGAGACCGCTGGCCTCGTCGTGGCAGAAGACAACCTGTTCGTGCTCGGTGTCGAACACGTCGGCGGGAGTGGTCACGGATGGCGACCTTTCTGTGAGGGAGCCACTGAGGTGGTGCGGCTCCGGATGGGCAGGCCCACAGGGGTGACGTGGGTCTCATGACCAGCCTAGTGATGCTCCGACGTTCCGCGTAACTCGCGGTGTTCCTCGGCTTGGGAGAGAACGCTTGGCTATGGCAAACTCCTTCATGAATCGGACATTTCCCGCTCGAAAGAGGTTTCATGAACTCCCCCCATCCGGACGCGGAGAACCTGCTCACGCCGTCCGAGGTCGCCGCACTCTTCCGTGTCGATCCGAAGACCGTGACGCGCTGGGCGAAGGCCGGCAAGATCGGCTCGATCCGCACCTTGGGCGGTCACCGTCGGTTCCGGGAGTCCGAAGTCATGGACCTGCTCGGCGGTAGCGGCGGCGAGTGACGTCAACCCCGACCCCGGGGTGGCCGCTCAGGCGTCGGTGCCGGTGTTGCGGATCAGTTGCTGCAGAACCCGCACGGTGGTGACGTAGTCAGCGTCGTCGATCCCAGCGTGGATGGCATCCCGAATTGCTGGGGCGTTGTGCTGCAGGTCCACGCGGGCCGCCTCGCCCTCCTCGGTGAGCCACAGCCGCCCCTCCGCGTCCCGGCTCAGCCAGCCACGCTCCACGAGTGCCTCCGACTCCACGACAAGGTCGTCCTCGGGACGGAGGTACGAGGACATCGCTTCGCGCAGCTGGGGCACGGTCATCCCCGCGCCGTCCGGTGAGATGTCGTTCGCCGAGAGATTGCGCAGCAGCCAGAACTGGGGCTGGGTGTAACCCAGCTCCGCCTGTCGGGCACGGGTGAACCTGATCACCGCCTCGTAGGCGACTCCGGTCCAGTAGGCGGCCGGCTGATTGGCAAGTTCGGTGTCGGACATCTGAGTCGGCATCGGGGACTCCCTTGGAAGTTCGGTTCCGGGCCGACGTGTGCGGCCCCGTGAGCGAACGGTAGAACTTAAAGCTCGGTTGAAGTCAAGGAAGGACTCAGCGCACCAGCTGCGTGATGCCGTAGGCCGCGCCGAAGCTGGCGGCCAGCACGAGCACGCACACCAGGGCCAGCAGCAGGCCGTTGAGGCGAGGTGAGGCAGCGCCGGGCGACGTACTCGATGCCGCAGGTGGCCCGGCGGTGCGCGCCGCCACCGGCCGCTGCACGGTGGACCCGTCGGGCGGCGACCCCGCCAGTGCTGCGTCGAGGGCTGTGGTGAAGGCCTCGACACTGGGCCAACGGTCCTCGGCCTGCGGTTGCAGGGCCCGCGCCAGTACGTCGTCCACGGCGACGGGCAGCGGTGCCAGCGACGAGGCGGGCGGTGGGAGTCGGGCGTCGATGAGGTCGGCGATGCCGCCCTCGCGGGCCAGCGTCCCGGTCAGCATCTGGTAGGTGACCGCGCCGAGCGCGTGCACGTCGGCGCGCAGGTCCAGCGGGTCGCCGGTGGCCTGCTCGGGCGCCATGTAGGCGGGGGTGCCGACCACCTGGGTCAACCCGCTGGCATGCAGCATCGCCTTGGCCACGCCGAGGTCGGCGACCATCAGCTTGGTCGCCTCACCCCGTGAGGCCAGCAGCAGGTTCTGCGGCTTGATGTCGCGGTGGATGACGCCATGGCTGTGGAGGACACCGAGGCCGAGCGCGGCCTGGCCGACCAGGTCGCGCACCGTCGTCGTGGGCAACGGCCTGCCGTCGTCGAGGATGCCCGCCAGGGAGCCCCGGTCGGCGTACGACATGACGAAGTACGGCGTGCCGTCGGTCTCGCCGATGTCGTAGACGCGGACCACGTGGTCGGAGTCGGCGCGGCGCAGGATGCGCGCCTCCTCGAGGAAGCGCTCACGGATGTCGTAGCGCTGGGCCCAGTTCTCCGCGAGCGCCTTCACGGCGACGTCGGACTCGAGCTCTTCGTCGTGGTACAGCCAGACGGTGGCGAACCCACCGACCCCGATGCGGTCCACCCGCTGGAGTCGACCGAGACGCTCTGGCAGGGACACGGTGGGTATTGTGCCGCACGGAGCATCCATGAGCCTTCAGGGGGAACTGCATGTCCTTGTCCACGCCCGAACCGGCCGACCTCGAGGAGCTCGCCGCGCGCGCGGCCGCGGGCGACCGTGAGGCGCTCGAGGACGTCCTCGCCGCGGTGCAGCCACGCGTACGCCGCATCTGTGGACGGATGCTGCTGCACCCGCAGGACGCCGAGGAGGCCGCCCAGGACGTGTTGCTCCTGGTGGCCACGAAGATCAACCAGTTCGACGGACGCAGCAAGTTCACCACCTGGCTGCACGCGGTGGCCTCGAACAGCGCCCGGTCGACGTACCGCTCGCTGAAGCGCCGGGCCGCCGAGCGACCCACCGACGAGCTGCCGGTCCATGCCGACCCACGCACGACCAGCGTGATCGCGGGCAGCCGGCTCGACCTGCTCGAGGCGCTCGAGGTGCTGGGTGCCAGCCACCCCGAGCTGGTGGAGCCGCTGGTGCTGCGTGACGTGCAGGAGCTCGACTACAACGAGATCTCGCGGCTGCTGGACACCCCGCTGGGCACGATCAAGTCGCGCATCCACCAGGCCCGCAAGGCGGTTCGTCCTCTGCTGCGCACCGAGGGCTGAGCCAGACGGTCAGTGGCCGACGAACATGTTGTCGTCGGACTCGACCTCGACCTCGCACTTGCCGGAGAGGTTGCAACGGTAGATCACGCCGCCGTTGAAGTCGGCGTCCTTGTAGCCATCGACGAACACACTGTCGTCGTCGGCCCAGACCGCGTCCTTGGTGAACTCCGGGGCCGAGAAGCCCTGGACCTTCTTGCCGGTGTCGGCATCGAGGATGGCGAAGGCGCCGGGGCCGAATCCGTCGGTGCGCGCGGGAACCGCGAGCAGGCGGGTGCCGTCGGGACTGAACTTGGGGCCCTGGGCGGAGTAGCCGTTGAACTTGCACTGGGTCCACCAGTCGTCACCGGTCGTCGTGCCGCCGGTGAGACAGCCGACGTCGTCGGAGTTGGGAGCGCCCAGGGTCTGAGCGGTCATCCGGTCACCGGTGGGTCCGGTGTTGGGCGAGATCAGGTCTTCAGCGATGAGGGTGAACCCACCTGCGCCGTAGGACGCCCACTGGAGGAGCTGTGGGTGCTCGTCGGTGTCCCACCGGATCACCACGTCGTCCTCGACGAACCCGGCGGAGGCACTCGCATAGCCGGGCCGCTTGGGGTTCAGCTCATTGACCACCTTCCCCGATCGGGCATCACGGATCTGGTAGCCGAGCGGGTCCTCCAGGTCGTTGGTCTCGGCCGCAGGGGCGGATTCCCACAGGGCGACGATCGAGTCGCCGTCGTCGTTGACGTCCCAGGTGCCGAGCATGGTGCCGACCCTGGTGGTCTTCCCGGAGGAGTCGACGAAGGTGGCGTTGAACTCGGCGTCCTGGGATCCCGTGCGTTCGACGACCAGCCAGCCGCCGGAGACCCGCTGGAGGTCCTGCACGTCGCCGATCCGGAAGCCGGACACGGAGACCTCGGTGTCGCCGTCGTGGATGGTGCCGCCCTCCATGTAGAGCAGCTCGCCGTCGTTCGTCGTGGGCTCGTCGGTCTCCGAAGGGGTCGAGGTCGGCTCGGTCGACTTCTTCGGCTTGCCCGACTCGGACTCGTCCGCGGAGGGCGAGCCCGAGCTGCTGCTGTGGGCGGCCGGCCGGTCATCGCCGTGGTCTGACTCGAAGACGCCCGAGGTCGCGGCGTACGTGCCACCGACCGTGCCGAGTACGGCGGCCGAGGCAACGGCCGTCACAGCGATGCGGTTCATGATGATTCCTGTCCGGGGGATGGTGTTGCAGGGTATGACGCTGCCACTTCCGGTTTGGTTCGCAACACCACGAAATCACCGTGGGTGCCGTAGCCCGGCAACGCGCCGCCTGCCGTCGTGCCGTCGAAGGTGACCAGCAGGCAGTGGCCGTCGCGCGGGATCACGCTGGGCCACGGGATGTTCGTGGGGTGTTCCGCGTCGAGGGCCCCGACCTCACGCATGGCGAGGTCGAAGACGGGGAATCGGCGGCGGCGGTTGCGCGGACCGTCCGGACCGTCGCTGGCCAGCACCCGCCATGCGTCGTCGACTCGCACGATCACGGTGCCCTCGGTGGCGGTGCGGTCGGTGGCGGCGCCGAGCAGCTCCCAGTCGGTGAGGTCGTCGGACGCCCGGGCCAGGGCGGGATAGAAGCTGAAGAACTTGCGCGCGGCCACGAAGGCGAGGTGCCAGTGCCCGTCGATCCGGGTCAGGTGTGGGTCCCAGCAGCCCACCACCGGTCGTGGCAGCTGCTCGAGGGGTACGTCGAGTGGTGCCGGCTCGAGGACGTGCTCGCCGTCGAGCAGGTCGGCGGCGCTGGTCGACAGGTGGATGCCGACGGTGCGCTCCCTCGGATCGCTGGCGTCGTCGAAGGTGCTCCACGTGCTGCTGGCGACCAGCCACTGCTCACCGTCGCGGACCACGTGGACCGCATGGTCGCCGCGCACGACCCCGTCGCGCCGGAACCACAGGTCGCTGCGGTGCTCCAGCTCGAACGTCTCCGGGTCGAAGGCCCACACGCCGCAGCGGGCGGTGCCGAAGAACCCCGGACCGGCGTGGGTCAGCGCCAGGAACAGCCGGCCGCCGCGTTCGTAGGGCGTGCCGTCGGCGTGGCTCACGAGGTGCACGTCGCGGACGCCGAGCTGGCCACTGGTGCCGGCGCGCCAACTCATGATCGGAGTGGTCTGCACGGTGGTGTGCGCATCGGCCGGTTGCCACTTTGCGGCGACGGTGAGTTGCTCGGGGTCGAGGTCGTGGTCCAGCACGACCTTGCCGCGTGCGGTCCACTCACCGCCGGCCCGGGTCAGCACGGTCACCTGGCGTCCGGTCACCATGACGCCGAGTGCCTGCGGAGGGCCGGGGAGGCGGCCATGGCGGCGACTGCGGTGCCGACCGGCCTGTCCGCTGCTGACCGCCCCCGAGTCGGTGACGTCGATGCCGCACGAGCGCCCGATGGCGTCGTACCAGCCCTCGAGGTGGAGCGTGCCGACGGTGAAGCCGGCGACCACCCGTCCCGCGACATCGTCGGTGGACAGCTCGACCTCGACGGCGGCGAACGGGGCGACGAACCCCGCCTGCCGTTCGCGGCCCACGAGCTGCACCGGCCGGGAGCGGTGCACCTCCTCGAATCGCGTCCACACGCGGAGCAGCCTAGAGGCAGGCCGTTCAGGGCCCGTCCGGAGCGGACCGGCCGGAGCGGACCGGCCGGAGCAGACCTGCCGGAGCAGACCGGCCGGAGCAGACCGGCCGGAGCAGACCGGCCGGAGCAGACCTGCCGGAGCAGACCTGCCGGAGCGGCCGGTCAGCGCAGGCGGCGCAGGAACCCGGTCGCCTGGCGCACCTCGTTGAGGCTGCGCTCCCAGGTGACGCCGATGACGGTCAGCACCACGCCGATCAGGCCGATCACCACCCATTGCGGCAACGTCACCGCGTTGGTCACCTCACGCAGGGCCAGCGGAGCACCGAGCACGGCGCCGACCACCAGCGGGGCCGACCAGCGCAGTCCGGCTCCGGACACCGCGACGACCAGGCAGGCGACGCCGACGAGCAGTGCCCGCCAGGAGACGGGTTCGGCGAGGGCGATGAAGAACGACGGCACCAGGGCGAGCACGAGGCCCGGGCCGACGGTGGGCACGCTGCGCGCGGAGGTGTTCCGCATCCGCAGCACACCGACCACGAGCAGGACGACGGCCAGCGGGAGGGTGTAGGCCTCGACGGTCTCGACCCCGATCTCGTCGAGACGCACCCACTGGGCCAGCACCATCAGACCGAGACCGACCCAGCCCAACCAGCGGCGGGAGGCGTTCATCAGTGCGGACAGGTGCACCAGCACCCCGCTCAGGGTCAGGTCGACGGCCAGCCAGTTCTGCGCGCCCAAGGTCTGCGCACTGTCGGCGCCGGCGACGCACAGCACCAGGACGGTGCACATCGTGAACGCCACCGGGAGCTCCCGCTCCGGACGGGCGCCGAGGATCGCCCATGCGCCGACCACGACGAGCATCGGCAGGGCCCGCCACGGCGTGTCGAGACCGATCAGGTCCAGGGTTGTCCACAGGAAGACCCCTACGGCGGGAGCGAAGACGAGGTCGCCGGTGATCCGGGCTCCGTTGCGGCCCACGAGCGTGAGCAGGAGGGCGCCGGCGGCGACCAGCCCGGTGGTCACCGCGGTGAGCAGCTGGCTCTGCACCGAGATCAGCAGTGCCCCGGTGGCGAGGATCGCAGCCAGGGCAAGGGCGGTGTGGTGGGCCGTGCCCCGGGTCGTCAGCGTGGCACCGGCGAAGGCGCCGGCACCGATCAGCAGGAGACCGACCATCACGCCCAGCGCGACGCCGTACGCCGTGGGGACGGCGAGCGCCGATGCGGCCACGATCATCACCATCGGCAGTGCCACGCGGGTGATCGGGATGTCCTGGGCCAGGCTGAGCGCGATCCACATGGCGAGCAGGAGTCCGGCCACCACCAGTGGGATGAGTGCCGGCCACATGCCGGCGAACTCGGCGTGCGGCAGCGCGCTGCCGACGCCCTGCGACCAGGCGTCGCTGTGGAGGGTCGCGGGAAGCACACCGCTCATGAAGACCGACCCGGCGATCAGCAGGCCGCAGGCAGCAACACCCGGGGGTACGGCGACGGTGGGCCGCCACTGCCGGGGCAACAGGTGAGTGGCAACGGCGGCCACCGCGACCACCGCCAGGGCGACCAGCACCAGCGCGTTCAGCGACTCGTCGAAGACGGGCAGCGTGACGAGCAGGGCCAGCAGTGCCGTCGCCGCGCCCGCCGAGACCACTCGGGCCGGCAACGGGAGGAAGCGGGTGAACCGGGCCAGCGTGCCGGCGAGGGCCGCGGCCAGCACGGTGGGCCAGGGCGCGAGGCCGGCCCAGACGTTGGCGAAGGTCAGAGGCGTGTCGATCCAGACCAGCCCCATGAGGGCCAGCGTCACCCAGCCCAGCCCGACCGTGACGGTGACCAGGATCGAGGCGATCGGCAGGGCCAGCCTCCGGGTGACGAACCAGCCGGCGACGAGCAGGCCCATCCAGGCCAGCGTCGCGAGCGCCTCCAGGTGATGGTTGCGTGGAGCGAGTTGGAAGATCGACTGCACCAGGCCTGCGGTGCCGAAGGCGAAGCCGATCGCGCCGAGCACCTGGGTGCTGACGAGGGGGCCGGTCGGGTGGCGACGCAGCAGCACCGCGCCGCCGATCCCGGCGACGGCCACGCAGGCTCCGAGCACGGTCTGGAACCCGGCGTCGTCGAGGAGGTCGAGCCACCCGGCGTTCCTCGCACCGAAGACGTCGAGGGTCAACAGTCCGAGCGCGACGGTCGTGAACGCCTCCGCACCGGCGCGCAGGGCACGCCGGGCCAGGAGCACGCCGGCGCCCGCGGCGCCGATGGTCAGCAGGATGAGAACTGCGGTACGCCCGCCGACGCCGAGCAGCGACCAGGCCACCGCCAGGAAGACGATGGCGGCGACCAGCAGGCACAGGGCGCCCAGGCCGAGCAGGATCTTCGGCACCGATGCGGCGCTGAGTCCGCTGCTGCGCACGGGGGCCGGCCACTCGGGACGGCGTACGTCGTGGGCTCCGGACGCCGGGAACGGTGTCAGTTCCGGAGGAAGCATCGAGCCCTGGGGTGCCGCGGGCTGGAGCTGTGGCGCCCGCACGGACGGCGGAGGCGCCGTTCGTGCGGCGGTTGCGTTGGCCGAGAGCGTGGCCAGCTGCGCGACCAGACCGTCTGCGTCGGTGAGCGTGCGGAAGAGCGACTGGGCGGTGGGGCCGGTCAACTGGGCGCCGCACGCGGGGCAGGCCCGCGATCCTGCGGCCATCGTCGAGCGGCACACCGGGCAGGTGGTGGGGTCGGCATATCGGAACATGTCTGCAAGTCTTCACCGCGGAGGGCCGGTCCAACCTCGTCCGGCCGACTCAAACGCCGGTGAGTATTCCTACTCATTCGTGACGTGCCTGCGCGCGGGGTGGAGGTTTGGTCCGCCGGGTGCTGCGGAAGCATGGCACTCATGCCTTCCATCTCGCCGCAGTCGTCGGATGCCTGGGCGCGATCGGCGGACTTGTCGACGCGGCCCGGTAGGCGGTGGTTGACGGCTGGGTGGGTGTCGATCTGTGTGGAGCTCGTGTTGCTGGCGGCTGCTGTCCCACTGATCAGGTCGGCGCACGGTGAGTACGTGGCCAACGCCACCGACGAGACGGGTGAAGCCGCCCTCGAGGGGAACATTGCGTTCATGGTGCTGGCTCTGGTGGTGCTGTTCGCGATCCTGGGAGTGATCGCGCTCTTCTGCCTGCTGATCGGCGTGCTGGTGCGAGGGAACAGCCGGACGACGCGGGTGCTGATTGGCTGCGGTGTCGCGATTGCGGTCGTCGAGGTCGCGATCGCGGTGACGGTGGGGGTCCTGTATTTCAACGTGCCCTGACTTCACCCGCGCCCGACTCCGCCTCCACGACGCATGAGTGGCGCTGGGTTGCCTGCTGTGGAACGACGAAGGCCGCAGATCGCCATGCGATCTGCGGCCTTCGTGTGCTGGTGGCCAGGGGCGGGGTCGAACCGCCGACCTACCGATTTTCAGTCGGTCGCTCGTACCAACTGAGCTACCTGGCCAAGCCGCGCAGAAGATTACCCCAGACCCGCCCCATCGGTGAAAACGTCGCCACTTTGGTGACTCGTGATCCCTGCCCCTATGCTGTATCGGCAGTCCAAGCCCCCATCGTCTAGCGGCCTAGGACGTCGCCCTTTCACGGCGGTAGCACGGGTTCGAATCCCGTTGGGGGTACGCGTTGAGCATGTGGGGTCTCCCGATTGGGAGTCACCGGCCACCATGGGTTATTGTTCACGCGCTCCGCAGTTGAAGAACTGCGTGGCAAACCTGGCCCCGTAGCGCAGTTGGTTAGCGCGCCGCCCTGTCACGGCGGAGGCCGCGGGTTCGAGTCCCGTCGGGGTCGCAGAAGACGCTCCGGATCGAGAAGATCCGGAGCGTCCTTGCATTTGCGGGAGTTGTTGGGCCGGCCCGCCTACCGTGGGGGTGTGGCCAACGAAGAGATGCGCAAGGGATGGTCGGTCGGCGGAGCGGGTTGGGTGGCCAACCAGCGGATCTTCGACGCGGTCCTGGGCCCTTGCAGTGACCGGCTCCTCGCCGAGGCTGCTCCGACGCCGGGCCAGCGCGTCCTCGACATCGGCTGCGGAACCGGGACCCTGCTCGAGGCTGCGGTCGCCGCCGGAGCCTCCGCGGTGGGCGTCGACATCTCCGACACCATGGTCGAGGCCGCACAGGAGCGGGTTCCCGCGGCCGACGTGCTCAACGCGGACGCCCAGGACGAAGACCTCCTCGACGGTCCGGCCGGTGGCGGCTTCGACCTCGTCCTCTCCCGCTTCGGCGTGATGTTCTTCGACGACCCCACGGCCGCGTTCGCCAACATCCGGCGGGCCTGCGCTCCCGGCGCCCGGCTGGCGTTCGTGTGCTGGCGCGAGGGCGAGAACGCGATGTTCACCCTGGGCACCTCCACGCTTCTGGACCGGCTGGAGCCACAGCCCGAGGCCGACCCGGCTGCCCCCGGCCCGTTGGCCTTCGGCAACCCCGAGCGGGTACGCCGGATCCTGGTCGACGCCGGCTGGTCCGGAGTCGATCTCACCGCCGTGGACACCGTGGCCGACTTCGGCCTGGGCGGCACCGACGGCGTCGAGGAGCGACTGCAGGTGATCCTCTCGGGCAGCCTCGGCCGGCTCGCCCGTGCCGAGCTCGAGCCGCGCCTCGGCGAGCAGGGCTGGGCGGCCTTGGTGGAGGAGGTCCGTGACGAGCTGCGCAGCCACCTCGTCGACGGGCAGGTGCGTTTCCCGGCCCGCACCTGGTTGGTGACCGCCGAGAACCCGGCGGTGGACCCGTGATCGAGTTGGGCCGCGCCGCGTTCGAGGCGTTGGTCGACCGAGCACTCGACGACATCCCCGACGAGATCGCGGCCCTGGTCGAGAACGTCGTCGTGCTCGTCGAGGACGAGCCGCCCGCCGACGACCCCCACCTGCTCGGCCTCTATGACGGCGTGGCGCTCACCGAACGCCAGTCCAACCACGTCGGCCTGCCCGATCGCATCTTCGTCTTCCGCATTCCCCTGCAGGAGATGTGCGAGAGCATCGAGCAGCTGGAGGACGAGGTGCGCATCACCGTCGTGCACGAGATCGCGCACCACTTCGGGCTCGACGACGCCGACCTGCACGATCTCGGCTACGCCTGACGCACCGCCTTCAGGCGAGCAGGAAGCCGATCGTGCAGGCACTCAGCGAGAGCGCGACGGTCACCGCGACGTAGGTCAGGCCGCGGCGGGCCCCCAGCCGGTTGGCCTGAACGGCGAAGGAGGAGAACGTGGTCAGCCCGCCGCAGAACCCGACACCGAGCAGCGCCATCGCGTGCCCGGAGAGCGCCAGTGCCGACAGCAGGCCGAGCACGAACGAGCCGGCCACGTTGACCAGGAGGGTGCCGTTGGGGTGGTCGCGATCGAGGAAGTGTCCGGCGACGTAGCGCAGCCCTGCGCCGACCGCGGCGCCGAGGGCGACCAGGAGCGGCGTCATTCGTCGCCCTCCTCTTCTGCGAACTGGTCCCGCGCCACGGGCATCGTGAGGCGACCGGCCACGATCACGGCGCAGGCGCCGACCGCCAGCGTGGCCACGACGTACGCCGCTGCCGTCGCGGCCGCACCGTCCGCGACCAGTGCCCGGGCCTCCTCGGAGAACGTGGAGAGGGTCGTGTAGCCACCGAGCACCCCGGTGCCGAGGAAGACCGGGAGCACCCGGTGCCGACGTACGACGGCAAGGGCGGGCAGCAGGGCGAGCAGGAACGCGCCGGTGACGTTGATAGCGAAGGTGGCCCACGGGAATCCGCCGTCGTGGGGGATCGCCTCGGAGATGCCCCAGCGGAGCACGGCACCCAGGGCACCACCGAACGAGGCTGCGGCCACGAGGGTGGCCGAGAGGGGAGGTCGGGTCACGAGAAGTGGTGGGCCTTCGCGACGGACTCGCTGCCGAGCCAGGGGAGCGGTGAGCCGCCGTTGGCCTGGCGGACGATCTCGCCGAAGAACCAACGCTGGAAGTCGCGCTGCTGGTCGGTGGAGGCCAGGGAGAGCAGTCGCTCCGCCCGGCTGAAGGAGTCGGCCAGCTCGAGCACGTCGATGACCTGGCTGATGACCTGGGGCGCCTCGGGGGTGACCACCAGTCGGATCGGCGCCTGGTGACCACCCGCCGCGATGGCGCGGTTGATCTCGGTGATGCCCTGGGCCTGCTTGATCTCGTCACCGAAGCGGGTGAAAAGGTCGCTGATCGTCTTGGCCACCGGATAGTCGTCCTCGTGGGCGAGGGAGAGCAGTCGCAGCTCGCGGCGTACGTCGCGGAAGTGGCGCCGCCAGTCGACGTACACGTCGAGGGGGAGCGCGGCGAAGGTGACGGTGACGCCCTCACTGGTGCGCACCCGGGGCAGGCGACCGCTGGCCGGGCTGTCGGAGGTGTAGAGCTGGCCGTCGAGGTCGGGTTCGTCGACGGGTTCCGCGGCCGGCTCGAACCAGACCATCTTGCCCTCGTCGAGCAGTTCGGCGCCCCAGGCGTGGGAGGACATGGCGACCATGCCGAGGCCGCGCCCGATCGTGGCCAGGAGCTCGTCGTCGTGGGTCATCCGGCTGTTCGGCTCCGGCGGGACCCGTGAGCCGTCGTACACCTCGATGCGCGGGTGGCGGTGGGTGCCCCGCATGCGGACCGAGATGGGAGGCTCGGCGTGCAGGAGTGCGTTGGTGACGAGCTCCGAGATGCCGAGCTCGGCGCTGTCGATCAGGTCGGCGCGGTCCAATTTGTGGCAGGCGTCAGCGACCCAACGTCGCGCATCGGACACCGATCGCGGACTGGTCTCCAGCGTCAGTTCACTATGGCTCAGCGGCAATGACCCACCCTGTGTTGAAACGAACTCCCAACCCATCTTGTGGCACCGAGTGTGTGTTTGCCCACTGTCTCGGCGGTTGAAACCTGAAATAGTCAACTTCATTTCGGCGTTTGCACAGTGTGAGTGGAACTATGGGCGGCGTAACCAAGCGTCGAGACAGTGATTCAGAGGGGCCGCAGGCAATGGCAACCAACAACGGCAAGCACCAGGTGGTCGTGATCGGCTCCGGGTTCGGTGGGCTGTTCGGAACCAAGGCCCTCAAGCGTGCCGACGTCGAGGTGACCATGGTCGCCAAGACGACCCATCACCTGTTCCAGCCGTTGCTCTACCAGGTTGCCACCGGCATCCTGTCCCAGGGCGAGATCGCTCCGCCCACCCGTGAGGTGCTGGCCAAGCAGAAGAACGCGCAGGTCCTGCTCGGCACCGTCACCGACATCGACCTCGAGGCGCGCACGGTCACCCACCACGTCCTCGGCCGCGAGACCGTCTCCCACTACGACTCGCTGATCGTCGCCGCCGGCGCCAGCCAGTCCTACTTCGGCAACGACCACTTCGCCGAGTTCGCCCCCGGCATGAAGAGCATCGACGACGCGCTGGAGCTGCGCGGACGCATCTTCGGTGCCTTCGAGATGGCCGAGAACGCGGCCCGTCGTGGCGAGCCCTACGACCACCTGCTGACCTTCGTGGTCGTCGGTGCCGGCCCGACCGGTGTGGAGATGGCCGGCCAGATCGCCGAGCTGGCCCACAAGACCCTCAAGCACGACTTCCGCAGCATCGACACCAAGCAGGCCCGCATCATCCTCTGTGACGCGGCTCCTCAGGTGCTTCCGCCGTTCGGCGTCAAGCTCGGCGCCAAGGCCAAGGGCGAGCTGGAGAAGATCGGCGTCGAGGTCCAGCTCGGTGCGATGGTCACCAGCGTCGACGAGCGCGGGCTCGAGCTGAAGGACAAGGACGGCACGATCCGTCGCATCAACTCGGTCGCCAAGATCTGGGCGGCCGGCGTGCAGGCCAACCCGCTCGGCAAGACCCTCTCCGAGCAGAGCGGTGCGCCGCTCGACCGGGCCGGCCGCATCTCGGTCAACCCCGACCTCACCCTCCCGGGCTACCCCGAGGTGTTCGTCCTCGGCGACATGATCTCGCTCGACAACCTGCCCGGTGTGGCCCAGGTGGCGATCCAGGGTGCGAAGTACGCCGCCAAGGAGATCGACAACCGCCTCAAGGACAAGGCACCGCAGAAGCCCTTCAGCTACTTCGACAAGGGCTCGATGGCGATCATCAGCAAGTTCCGTGCCGTCGCCTCGGTCGGCAAGCTGAAGCTGAACGGCTCCATCGCCTGGCTGATGTGGCTCGGTGTCCACCTGATCTACCTGACCGGCTTCAAGAGCCGCGTCGGTGCGTTGCTCAGCTGGGCGATCACCTTCATCGGCAACGACCGCTCCGAGCGCACCGTCACCGAGCAGCAGATCTTCGCCCGCCAGGCGTTGGAGCGGCTCAATGCGGGCCCTCAGGACCTGGTCAGCAAGCCGGGTGAGTTCGACGCGAAGCTCGAGGCCAAGCGTGCCGAGCTGGAGGAGCGGGCCGCCGAGGAGTCACGCCTGACCGACGAGGGCCAGCGCGGCATCCACGCCGAGTCCTGACCTACTCGAAGGTCTCCTGCTTCTGCTGGGCCATCTGCTCACGCGCCCAGCGGGGCAGGATGAAGATTCCCTCCGCCAGGACCGTTGGCCCTTCGGCGTCGCCGATGTGCGCTTCGACGTACGTCTTGACGCCCTCGACGCGGGTGATCCGGCCCTCGGCGTGCAGCGGGCCCAGCGGCGTTCCTCGCTTGTAGGTCAGGGTCAGCCGCCCGGTCATCCCGGGTGAGCCGCCTGCCGCGGCCGCCTCGCCGGCGATCTGGTCGAGGATCAGCGCACTGACGCCGCCGTGGACGAGCCCGGGAGGGCCTTCGTAGGCCGCGCCGAGGGTGAAGTCGGCTGACGCCGTGCCGTCCTCGGCCCAGTGGGTCTGCAACGGCGGGGCGATCGCGTTGCGTTGGCCCACGACGGTGTTGCCCATGTTGCGCACCTTGCCCTCGGTGCTGATCACCGCGCCGTACGACCCCTCGAGCTGACTGGCCCGCAGCCGTGCGGTCAAGGCGTCGACCTGCTCCCGGATCTCGACCATCTCGTCGAAGGGGATGGTGCTGCGGATCACCGCATCGACGAGCTCGCGGGTGCTCTGGGCCAGCGCGCCGGCGACCTCGGTCTCGAGGGCGATCGCTTCAGGCGTGAGGTCTTCGGTGCGGTAGTTGAGCATGGGGTCACCCTAGGGCTTGGCTCGTCGTTGATTGGCAAGGACACATATTGGCTTGGTCACCTCGGCAGTCGCATGGTCGGATGGGCGCATGATCGAGCTCGTCGCCCCTGCTCCGGACTTCTACGACTCCTGGCTCGTGGCCGAGGACGAGTTCGGTGACCAGCACCGGGACGGCTCCGGTTTCTCCGGACCGCGTCCCTCCACCGACCGGCCGGCGTACGACGCGATGGTGGCCGACCGCCTTGCCATGGCCGACCCTGCGACGCCGCTGCCTGAGGGGTTCGTGCACTGCACGTTCCTGTGGATGGTCGAGGACGCCGAGTTCGTCGGCTACCTGGCGATCCGTCACTCGCTCACGCCGTACCTCCTCGAGGAGGGCGGGCACATCGGCTACGCGGTGCGTCCCTCGCGGCGGCAGCAGGGTCACGCGACCCGTGCCCTGCGGCTCGCCCTGCCGGTCGCGGAGACGCTGGGGATCGAGCAGGCGCTGGTCGTCTGCGACGACGACAACATCGGTTCCTACCGCACGATCGAGAACAACGGTGGTGTGCTCGAGGATGTGCGCAAGGGCAAGCGGCGCTACTGGATCGACACGGCTGCGGGCTGATCTGCGCTCGTCTGCTCTGCTCTGGATCTGCCTAGTGCCCTGACGCCTGCTGTCACTCCTGCCCGCGGAAGCGCTCCAGGACGTCGGTGAACTCGTGCGGGTCGACCATGGTCGCGTCCAGCTTGTACGGCGGCATGCCGGTGCGGTGGATGAGCACCTTCCATCCGCGTCGGTCGGGCGACCCCTCGACCTCGAAGTTCGTGTAGTGACTCGCCAGGTCGAAGCGGTGGTGGCTGTCGTGGGTGCGGATGTCGAGCTGGCCGCGCTCGACGACGACCTTGGGCGGCGCCGCGGTCGAGTGGGCGCTCCAGACCACGAAGGTGACCACCGCTGCCGCCGCGGCGATGGCGATGCTGGTCACTGACTTCTCCTGCCAGGCCAGCCAGGCCAGGGCAACGGTCGCAACGGCACCCACCAGGAGGAGCACCAGCAGGAGCCGCTGGGTGCTGCGTGGCGCACTCAGCTCGATGGTCTCGTGGGGGTTGGGGCGCGAGCCCTGGTCGGACGCCGTGCGTTGGCCCGGTCGCTGGCGTGCTGGTGCCGTGGCTGAGGGCACGGTTTGTGGCCGCACCTTGGTCTGCTCCGTCCGCTGCTCCGTCCGTTTCTCCGGATGTGTTGCCGGTCGGGTGACCTCGCTCGGTGGCGCTGCGGGCTCGGGAGCGGCCAGTTGACGGGCCACCTCGGCAGCAGTGGAGCGGCGGGGGTCAGTGGGCGGTGTCGGTGCGGCGGGCATTGCAGGCTCGGCGACTGCTGCCGCGGCTGGGCCAGGTGAGGTCGGTGCGTTCTGGGCCGGCGAGGCCCGGACCGGTGCTTCCTCGGCCGGCGGTTCCTTCGTCGGCGCGTCCTCGATCGGCGCCAAGGGTGCCGGCGGATGGGTGCGCGCAGTGACCGCGTTGAGCAGTTCTTCCAGGCTCTCGAACTTCTGTGCGTCTTCGGCCTGTGCGTCATTGGCCTGTGAATCCTCGGCCTGCGCGTCCGGCTGGGGCGTGGGTTCGGGGACTGGCGCTGGAACTGGCGTCGGCTCGGGCACCGGTTCCGGCTCGGGGGTGGGCGTGGGCTCGGGCGTGGGCTCGGGCACCGGTGTCGGTTCGGGCGCCGGCTCGGGGACGGGCGTGGGCTCCGGTTCCGGGACGGGCGTGGGCTCCGGTTCCGGGTCGGGCGTGGGCTGCGGGACGGGCGTCGGCTCGGGCACTGGTTCCGGGACTGGCGTGGGCTGGGGCACTGGCTCGGGGACCGACTGGCCGGCGTACGCCGTCTTCTCGCCGGTCTCAGGTGTTGCCGCGGCAGACATCTGGGCAGTCGGCGCCTCGGCCGTGGGCGTTTGGGTGGCCAAGGTGGAGAGAGGGTCGATGGGTTGCGTGGGGCGCGCCTTGTCGCGCGCGGCGGAGCCTTCACGCTTCGGCGCGGACTCCTCGGCTCGAAGGACCGCCGCCAGGGCCGGGCCCGCGATAGCTGCGTCGGTGATCTGCGGGGTCTCGGCCGGTGCGGCTTCGTGCGCGACCTTGGCAGCAGTGTTCGGCGGGGTCGACTCGACGGCTGGCTGGGTGGCCGCCCCGGTGGCCGCGTCAGTGGGTTGGTGAGCTGGTTCCTCGGAGCTCTGCTGCGCAGGAGCGGCCCTGGGCCGGGGACGCTTGCGCTGCAGCATGCCGGCGAGCCTGGTTCGACGCTCTTCGGGACTCGGCTGCTCCCGGCTCTCGCCACGCAGGGCGGCGAAGACATCCCGGGGTGCGGACGGGGTGAAGCCGGTCGTGTCGACGTCGGCCAGTGCTGGACCGGGACCCGCGCGCTCGCCCGGATCGGCGATGGCTGAGTCCGTGTCGGCAGGCTCCGCAACGGCAGGCTCGGCGGCGGCAGGCTCCGCAACGGCAGGCTCGGCGGCGGCAGGCTCCGCAACGGCAGGCTCGGCGGCGNGCGGCAGGCTCCGCAACGGCAGGCTCGGCGGCGGCAGGCTCCGCAACGGCAGGCTCGGCGGCGGCAGGCTCCGCAACGGCAGGCTCGGCGGCGGCAGGCTCGGAAGCGGTCTGTTCTGCAGTGGTCGGCTCCGCGGCAGGTGGGGCGTCGGGCTCGACGTGCTCATCCGGCCCTTCGGCCAGCTCATCCGAGGTCTCGATCGCCGGCTCGGGCTGGCCAGGCTCCGGAACGTCAGCAGCAGAGACGTCCTTCTGGACGTTCAGCAGAGGGTGGATCATCGGCCCGTGGACCGGGTCGGCGAACAGTTCCGACAACGGTGCGGTCAGGGGATCCGTCGGCTGCGGTTTGGGTGGCGGCGCCACCTCAGCTTCTTCTGCCCGAGGCGCGTCGTGGGCTGCGGGTGGCGGCTCGTCCTCCGGTGCACTCTCCCGCTTCGCCAGCCAACGGTCGATCAAGCCGTCGTCGGCCGGATCGTCGCGCGAAGGGGTGCCCATGACTGGAAAACTAGCCACATTCGCCAGCGTTATGGGCGGGCGTCACTCATTTGAGACGATCGGTGACCAAGAGGCACCCCCACCACAGCACCCGATAGTGGGGATGGGTGGGCCCTGTGGGACTCGAACCCACAACCAACGGATTAAAAGTCCGGAGCTCTGCCAATTGAGCTAAGGGCCCGCGAGATGCGAAGTCAATCAGAAGAACCCTCGAGCCCTCCACCGCGCAATTCGCCGCCTGAAGTATGTCGCATGGGCCAGCGAAGTTCCCGCTCCGGGTGTCCGCGGAGCCGATATGCTCGGTCCGGACGCTTCGGCGTGCACGTCGTGACCCGGGAGACCGGGCGCAGCGGGCACCTGTTCCCGAGCCACACGGAGAGGACCGTAGTCATGTTCCTGGCCATCGTTGGAGTTGTCGTGGCGGTTCTCCTCATCGGCGCGACCGTGGAGACCCTGCGCAAGAAGCGTCGCTCCGGTCGAGACAGCCTCGGCCAGCGCATCAATGGCGGGAACACCCAGGGTCACGAGTACCGCACGCCCAACATCAACCAGGGTGGTTCGTACGGCGGATGACGCCAACCGCTAGGACACCTCGCCGGGTGATCGTGACCACGGCGACCGCCGTCGTGGGGGCGGTTCTTCTCGCGGTGTCCTTGCGCATCGAGCCGGGCAGCGCATGGTTCTACCCGTCCACCCTTGCGTTGGCGCTCGTCTGGGCCACCGGAGCGTGGGCCTCGGGTCCGCTCCACCTCGGGCGGGTCGGCGCC
The DNA here is from genome assembly GCA_001429555.1 of Nocardioides sp. Soil797. Lineage (GTDB taxonomy): Bacteria > Actinomycetota > Actinomycetes > Propionibacteriales > Nocardioidaceae > Nocardioides. Next base: position 98,453 of record LMSR01000001.1, read on the forward strand.
GATCGTCCGGTGGTTCCTGCGCTGCTCGTGGGAGGCGGACTGTCGGCGGTGTTCGTGCTCGGCGCCCTGATCGTGCGCGAAGTCCCGGTTCTCGCCGAGCGGGTCTCCGACGTGCTCGCCTACGCCGACCAGGGCCCGTGGCTGCCCCTCCTCCTGGTCACGGTCGTCAACGGCATCGCCGAGGAGATGTTCTTCCGGGGCGCCCTCTTCGACGCGCTGCGCGGGGCGCAGGTGTCAATCACCGCCGTGGCCTACGCCGTCGTGACGTTGGCGACCGGCAATCCGATGCTGGCCGTGGCCGCCCTCATCCTGGGTGTCGTGGTCGGGCAGTTGCGACGGGTCTCCGGCGGGCTGCTGGCGCCGGCGATCGCGCATGTCACGTGGTCGGTGACGATGCTCTTCGTGCTGCCCGCACTGTTCTGATGTGGCTCACCCGCACGGGGTGGTCAGTCGCCCTCGGCCAGGGCCCGACGTACGGCGTCCTCGTAGGTCAGCGGCGCCCCGGGCACCACGTCGGTGATGGAGGTGTCGGTGACCACGACCTCCGTGCCCATGGAGTCGATGAGGTTGCGGCCCGTGGTCACGTCGATGTCGGTGACCAGGGCCAGCCAGTACGACGACAGGCGTGGTGTCAGCACGGGCACCCGGATGATCGGGAGGGGGCGGCCCTGGACGCGGGCGACGACGCGCAGCATGTCGACGTACGTCAACTGGTCGGCGCCGCCGATCTCGAAGGTGCGGCCCAACGCATCCGGTCGGCCGATGACGCCCGAGATGTAGCGCACGACGTCGTCGACGGCGATCGGCTGGGTGCGGGTGGAGGCCCACTGGGGGACGACCATCGCAGGCAGGCGTTTGACCAGCTGGCGGGTCAGCTCCCACGAGATTCCGCCGTTGCCTACCACGATCGCGGCCCGCAGCACGGTGACGGGTACGCCGGCCTCGCCGAGCAGGTGCTCGACCTCGCGGCGCGAGCGCAGGTGTGCTGAGAGATCTGCGCCGTCGGCCCCCAGTCCGCCCATGTAGACGATCTGGCGTACGCCCTGTTCGGCCGCCACGGTGCCGAAGAGCCGCGCGGCGGTCGCGTCGCGTTCCTCGAAGTCGGGCTGGTCGAGGGAGTGGACCAGGTAGACGGCGACCTCCACGCCGGCCAGTGCGGCGCGTAAGGAGTCGGCATCGGCCACGTCGCCGAAGACCGGGTCGCCCGGGCCTGCGTAGTCCTCGGGTCGGCGGGTCATCGCGCGGAGGACATGTCCGTCCGCGGCCAAGGCAGGCGCGAGGCGCTGCCCGATGAATCCTGATGCGCCGGTGAGCAGGACGGTCGCCTGGGTTTCCATGCCCCCAGCATGCCCGAAGAACACCTGTCAGAAGTCGGGAGAATTGAGGCTTTGAGGGCCGCCCTTAACATGTCCGTCGCCAAGAGTTCACACGTGCCAGGAAATTGGATGCACGCCGACCATTCCTTTTCCGCAAGTGATTGGTAGGCTTCGGGGTGCACCCGGTGCAAGTTCCAGTATGGCTGACGCCCGCGGAGTTTGTGATCCAACGGCGTTTCTTCTTCGTGGGCCAGTTTCACGAGTCGGAGCGACGTGTCACCGCATCTGGTGTGGGGCCGTTGAAGTGATGGCCTCTCGCCCCGACAAAGGAGTATCGAGCAATGGCTCAGGGCACCGTAAAGTGGTTCAACGCTGAGAAGGGCTTCGGCTTTATCGCCCAGGAGGACGGCGGCGACGACGTCTTCGTGCACTACTCGGCCATCCAGTCGAACGGCTACAAGTCGCTGGACGAGAACCAGAAGGTTGAGTTCGACGTCACCCAGGGTCCCAAGGGTCCCCAGGCGGAGAACGTTCGCCCGCTCTGATCACATCGTGATCAGGCACCACACGGAGAAGGTCAGCTGACCAACTTCTTTCCGGAGGCCTCAACCCAGTCGGGTTGGGGCCTTCGGGCCATTTATTGACTAATTTGGCCCAACTTGTGGGTTTCGGACCCGCCTGAGGGGGCATGGTGGGTCGTGGAGCCTGTCCAGCGGAGGGCCGGGGGTGGCTCTCGTCGGAAGGAAGCACAGCGTGCACGACCAGTTCGATGTCACGCTCGAGGATCAGGAACTTCTTGATGAGGTGGACCTCACCACGAGCCTGATCATTGCTGCGAGTGAGTCCGACACTGCCCTTTCGCAGGAGCAGATCGACGAGATCCTCGGAGTCGTTCCGGTCGATCCCGAGTCCCCTCAGGAACCCGCATCCGCCTCGGAATCCGCGCCGACCCAGGACGTCGTACAGGATGAGGAGGAGCAGGGCGACGACGCCTGACAGCTCTTCGCGACGCTTCATACCCTAGGGGGGTAGGCTGGGGCCATGACGGAACACCAGCACGGCTACATCCATCGCAAGGATGACTACCTCAAGCGGCTCAAGCGCATCGAGGGCCAGGCTCGCGGCTTGCAGCGGATGGTCGAGGACGAGAAGTACTGCATCGACATCCTCACCCAGGTGTCGGCGATGACCAAGGCTCTCCAGGCCGTCTCGATCGGCCTGCTCGAGGAGCACATGGGTCACTGCGTCGTCGATGCCGCGCGCTCCAGCGAGGAGGAGGGCCGCGAAAAGGTGGCCGAAGCGGCCGAGGCGATCGCCCGTCTGGTCCGGTCCTGATCGGAGCCGCCATCGCTTGGCGGTGAGTGTTTGTGGTCACGAAGTGCACCGGCGCGAGCGCCCCCGGAACGCGGCCAGAGCGCGGCAGTTGCGCGCCACGCCGATGTTGCCCCTAGCATGTTCAGCGTTCAGGTCCTCCTCATCAGGAGTTTTCCGTGGCTTTTCGATTCCGTCCCGTCGATTCATCCTTCTACGACCTCTTTGCAGAATCTGCCCAGCACCTCCTCGGTGGGGCCGCACTGCTCGCCGAGATGCTCAGCGAGGACAGTGATCGTGAGGATGTTGCCTCCCGCATGCGTGCCGCCGAGCACGAGTGCGACGAGACCACCCACGCCATCGTCCGGCGGGTCAACAGCACCTTCGTGACGCCGTTCGACCGCGAAGACATCTACTCGCTGGCCTCCGGGCTCGACGACGTGATGGACGAGATGGACGAGGCCGTCGACCTGATCCTTCTCTACGAGGTGCAGCACCTGCCCTCCGAGCTGTCCAAGCAGGTCGAGGTGCTCCAGCGCTGTGCCGAGCTCACCGCCGACGCGATGCCGCGACTGCAGGCGATGAAGGACCTCGACGAGTACTGGATCGAGATCAACCGCCTCGAGAACACCGGTGACAAGAGCTACCGCCGCATTCTGGCCAAGCTGTTCAGCGGCAAGTACGAAACCATCGAGGTGATCAAGCTCAAGGACATCGTCGAGGCGCTCGAGCAGGCCATCGACGCGTTCGAGACGGTGGCCAACATCGTCGAACAGATCGCGGTCAAGGAGTCCTGACCGGATGGAACTCGCGATTGTCATCGCGGTCGTCGTCATTGCGCTCGCCTTTGACTACACCAACGGCTTCCACGACGCGGCCAACGCGATCGCGACGTCGGTCTCCACCCGGGCACTGACCCCCAAGGTCGCCCTGGTCCTGGCCGCGGTGATGAACTTCGTCGGTGCACTTCTCGGACAGGAAGTGGCACACACCGTCAGCGATGTGATCGACACCAGCGGGTTCGACGTACGACATGGTTTGGTCATCGTGATGGCCGGCCTGCTCGGCGCGATCGTCTGGAACCTGGTCACCTGGTACTTCGGGTTGCCGTCTTCGTCGTCCCACGCGCTGATCGGTGGCCTGGTCGGTGCCGCGCTCGTTGCCGGCGCCACCGTCGGGTGGACCACGATCATCGACAAGGTGCTGATCCCGATGGTGGTCTCGCCCTTCGTCGGCTTCGTGGCTGCCTTCCTGGTGATGCTCGCGATCATGTGGATCTTCAAGCGGGCGAACCCGCACAAGGTGCACCGTGGGTTCCGGCTGCTGCAGACCGTCTCCGCGGCCGCGCTGGCCCTCGGTCACGGCCTGCAGGACGCCCAGAAGACGATGGGCGTGATCTTCTTGGCCCTGGTCACGAGCGGTCACGCATCCACCGGCGACGACCTGCCGCTGTGGGTGGTCGTCGCTGCCGCCGGTGCGATCTCGCTCGGCACCTACTCCGGCGGTTGGCGCATCATGCGCACGCTGGGTCGCCGGATCATCCACCTCGACCCGCCGCGCGGCTTCTCCGCCGAGATCGTCGGTGCCGGGGTGCTCTACACGACTGCGTTCGCCTTCCACGCCCCCATCTCGACCACTCACACGATCACCTCGGCGATCATGGGTGCCGGCGCCACCAAGCGGTTCTCGGCGGTGCGCTGGGGCGTCGCCAAGACGATCGTGATGGCCTGGGTGCTGACCTTCCCGATGGCCGGCCTGGCGGCCGCGATCTGCTACTGCGCCGTGCACTATCCCCTCACCTGGCTCGTCGGCTGACACCCCTCTCCTTCCCGATAGTCCCTGACGTTTCCGTGGGCCTGAGGGGATACTCCCTGACGTTTCCGTGGGGGGGTGCACTGTCGATCTCACGCGTGAAACCTGGGCTGAGGTCGCGCCTGTGGATAACGTCTGGGCCGACGGCCTGAGACCGGCACGATCGATGGATGCCCGAAGCCTCCTACCATCCGTCCACCGCACATGTCGGCGGCCCGCCGTACGCGGTCTCAGCCCCGGGTGAGTTCTGCTGCCCGTGGCCGGCGGACCTCCGTGGGGGACTCGTGGTGCCGATGCGCGTGGGCAGCCCCGGAGGACCCACCGAGTGGCAGGCACGTGGCGCCGGCTGGCGGCGTACGTCGCGGGGCTTCTACGTGCCGGCGTACGTCGATGGCGAGGTGGCCGAACAGCGCATCGTCGAGGCGAGCGTCGTGATGCCCTACGGAGCCGCCATCACGGCCTGGGCAGCACTGCGGTGGCAAGGCGCCGCGTGGTTCGACGGATTCGCACCCGACGGGGTCACCAAGGAACCGCTGCTGATCCTGACCGGCGATCACAACATCAGAAGCCAGGCCGGCTTCACCGTCGTCGAGGAGCGTCGAAGCCTCAGCGACCTGCGCGTCGTCGACGGACTACTGGTGACGGATCCGCTGCGTTCCCTGACGCATGAAATGCGCTATGCGAAGAGCGTGCGGGAGGCGTCGGTGGCGTTCAGCATGGCGGCGTACTCGGATCTCGTCTCGGCCGAGGAAGTGTGCGCCCATGCGCTCACGAGCCCGGGCTGGACGGGGGCGCCACAGTTGCGTGAGGCGTGCCGCTATCTGGAGGAGAACGCTTGGTCGCCGTGGGAACAACGCACCAGCCTGGTGTGGCAGATCGATGCGGAGCTGCCCCGGGCACTGGCCAATCGGCCGGTCTTCGATCGGTTCGGAAACCATCTCGGGACCCCCGACCTGATCGATGAGGAAGCGGGTCTCATCATCGAGTACGACGGCGAGGTCCATCTGGAACCCGGGCGCCACGAGGCTGACCTCGCCCGGTTGCAGAGGTTTCGACGTGCCGGGCTGGAGTTCCTGATCGTGCGACGAGGCGAGACGGCGATGCGGGTCACTCTGGCCGAGCGCATGCGACGGAGTCGGGCCGCGGCCGCGTTCGCTGCCCCGTCGAAACGAAACTGGACGCTGGAGCCGCCGGCTTGGTGGGTGCCGACCTTCACGGTGCAGCAACGCCGCGAGCTGAGTGACGCCGACCGAGCTTCCCTACTGCGCCTGCGTCGGCGGGTTTCCTGAAGGTTGACGACGCGCCGGGCGGGCCAGGTCTCGGCGTACGACACGGCTCGGACGCCCACGGAAACGTCAGGGAGTATCCCCTCAGACCCACGGAAACGTCAGGGACTATCGGCGAGGGAGGGAGGGAGGGAGGGAGGGAGGGAGGGAGGGGATCAGCCGAAGCGGCCGGACACGTAGGCCTCGGTGGCCTCGTTGTCCGGGTTGGAGAACACCTTTGTGGTGGGGTTGAACTCGACCAGCTGACCGGGCTCGCCGACCGCCTTCAGGTTGAAGAAGCCGGTGTCGTCGGAGACCCGGGCCGCCTGCTGCATGTTGTGGGTGACGATCACGATCGTGTATTCCGACTTCAGCTCGTGGATCAGGTCCTCCACGGCCGAGGTCGAGATCGGGTCGAGCGCCGAACACGGCTCGTCCATCAACAGCACCTCGGGCTCCACGGCGATCGCACGGGCGATGCACAGCCGCTGCTGCTGGCCACCGGAGAGACCCATCCCGGGCTTGCCCAGGCGGTCCTTCACCTCGTTCCACAGGTTGGCGCCGCGCAGCGAGCGCTCGACGATGTCGTCGGCCTCGGACTTGCCCATCCGCTTGGCGTTCAGCCGGTTGCCGGCGAGCACGTTCTCGTAGATCGACATCGTCGGGAACGGGTTCGGCCGTTGGAAGACCATGCCGATCTGACGGCGTACGGCGACGGGGTCGACGCCCGGCGCGTAGAGGGCCTGACCGTCGACGCGGACGTTCCCCGAGACGCGGGCGCCGGGGATCACCTCGTGCATGCGGTTCAACGAGCGCAGCACGGTCGACTTGCCGCAGCCGGAGGGACCGATGAACGCGGTCACCGACTTCGCCTTGATGTGCACGTTGACGTTCTCCACGGCGAGGAAGTCGCCGTAGTAGATGTCGAGGTTGTCGACCTCAATGCTCTTGGCCATGGTTTTCAGTCCTTCTTTCAGCGCCCGGTCTTGGGGGCGAAGACGTTCCCGATGATGCGGGCGATGAGGTTGAGGGCCATCACGATGATGATCAGCACCAGTGCGGCGCCCCAGACGCGGTCGGTCCAGATGTCGCCGTACTTCGCGTGGCTGGTCTGGCTCAGCGAGGTGTAGATGTAGACCGGCAGGGTCTGCACCGCCCCGTTGAAGGGGTTCCAGTTGGCCGACGGGAAGGTGCCGCAGATCAGCAGCAGCGGCGCGGTCTCGCCGGCGACACGGGCAATGGCCAGCGTGACGCCGGTGACGATGCCGGCCACCGAGGTGGGCAGCACGACCTTGACGATGGTGCGCCACTTCGGCACACCCAGGGCGTACGACGCCTCGCGCAGGTCGTTGGGGACCAGCTTCAGCATCTCCTCCACGGAGCGGATCACGGTGGGGAGCATCAGCAGGGACAGCGCGATGCCGCCACCGATGCCGAGGCGGGGGAGAGGTTCGTCGCTGACCGCGATGAACAGCGAGACCGCGAACAGGCCGGCCACGATCGAAGGGATGCCGGTCATCACGTCGACCAGGAAGGTGATCACCTTCGCCAGCGGCTTGCCGGCGCCGTACTCGACGAGGTAGATCGCGGTGAAGATGCCGATCGGGACTGCGATGATCGCGGCCAGTGCGGTGACCATGATCGTGCCCATGATCGCGTGGTAGATGCCACCGCCCTGGCCGAGGGCCGCGAAGCCGGTCATGTCGCGCGACAGGAAGCCGGGGGAGAGCACTGGCCCACCCTTGACGACCACGGTGACGACCAGGCTGACCAACGGGATCATGGCGAGCACGAACGCCGACCACACCACGGCGTTGATGGTGCGGTCCTTGGCCTTGCGCGAGCCTTCAACGGTGCGGGACCAGACGAACAGGCCGAGGGTGAAGACCAGCCAGGCGATGAACACCATCATCGCGATGCCGCTGCCGAGCAGCAGGCCGGCCACCACACCGATGGCGGCCGCGAAGACCGCGACCATCGGGGTGGCCGTGCGCGGGAGCTGTCCGGCGGTGATGCTCATCGAGCCGGAGGTCGGAGCCTGGGTCTGCAGAGCCATGTCGATCACCCCTTGACCTGGCCGCGGGTGGCGATCCAGCGACCCGCGAAGTTGACGAGGAACGTGAGCAGGAACAGCGCCAGGCCGGCGAAGATCAGGGTGTTGATCTTGGCGCCCGAGGCGTTGGCGTAGTAGTTGGCGATGAACGCCGCGATGGTGTTCGGTGCCTCCGAGGTGATGATGCTCGCCGTCAGGTAGCCGGTGCCGGTGGCCGAGAGCACCATCGCCACGGCCATCGTCTCGCCGAGCGCGCGGCCCAGGCCGAGGAGTACGGCGGCCACCATGCCGGAGCGCGCGTAGGGGAAGACGGCCAGCTTGACCATCTCCCAGCGGGTGGCACCGAGGGCCAGCGCCGCCTCCTCGTGGGCACGCGGCGTCTGCGCGAACACCTCGCGCAGGATCGCGGTGACGATCGGGAGCGCCATCAGGGCCAGCACGATCGCCGCGGTGAGCAGCGAGCGCTGGTTGACGGAGCCGTCGAAGAGCGGGATCCAGCTGGCGTGCTCGTTGAGCCACTTGTAGAGCGGCAGCAGCCTGGGGGCCAGCACCTCGAGGCCCCAGAGACCGAACACCACGCTCGGTACGGCGGCGAGCAGGTCGACCAGGTAGCCGACCGGCTTGGCCAGCTTCTTGGGTGCGTAGTGGGAGATGACCAGGGCCAGCGCGATCGCCAGCGGGGTCACGATCACCATCGCGATCACCGAGGCGTAGACGGTGCCGACCAGCAGCATCCCGACGAACTTCCAGATGTTCGGTTCGCCGTACGCCGAGTCACCCGACGCGTCCAGCGCAGGGAGGCCACGGATGGTCAGGAAGGCACCGACGCCCGCCAGGAAGAGGATGACGAGCAGCCCCGCGCCGAGCGCGGTACCGCTGAACAGTGCGTCGCCGGCCCGGGTGGGCGGCTTGGTCTGCGGCGCCTGCTCGACCTCGGGTTCCGGGTCGATCGTGGTGCTCACTTGGCCTCCATGAGGAGTGGATCTGGACGGACGTGCCGGATGGGACCGGGCTCGGCGTGCGGGCCCGGCCCCATCGAGGTGGTGCGGATGGGTCAGGAGCCGATCGTGGCGACGATCTCCTGGGCCTGCTTGCGGATGTCGTCCGCGAGCGGGGCCGAACCGGCCTCTTCGGAGCCGATGTTCTGGCCCTGGTCGGAGAGGATGTAGGTCAGGTAGCCCTTGACCTGCTTGGCGGTCTGCTCGTCGTCGTACTGCTGGCAGGCCAGCAGGTAGGAGGTCAGCACGATCGGGTAGGTGCCCGCTTCGCTGGTCTCGTGGTCGAGGTCGTAGACCAGTGCGGTGTCGCTGGCGGACTCGGCCTCGGGGGAGACCTCGAGGATCTTGGCCGCGGCCTCGGCGGACGGCGCCACGAACGAGTCGCCGACCTTGATCTTGGCCTGGCCGAGGTCGCCGGCCTGGCTCGCGTCGGCGTACCCGATGGCGTTCTTCTCGCCGTCGGTGACCGACTTGACGACACCGTCGGTGCCCTTGGCGCCCTCGCCGCCGAACTTCTTGGGCCAGGTCTCCACGACGCCGGCGGTCCACTCCTTGCCGGCGACAGCGTCGAGGTAGTCGGTGAAGTTCTCGGTGGTGCCCGACTCGTCGGAGCGGTGCACGGCGCGGATGTCAGCGTTCGGCAGGGCGTCCGCGGTGGGGGTGCCCTCGTTGTCGGCGACGATCTTCGGGTCGTTCCACTTGGTGATCTTGCCCGCCATGATGCCGGCCAGCGTCTCCGGGGAGAGCTGCAGGTCGTCGACACCGTCGACGTTGAAGATGATCGCGATCGGCGAGACGTAGTTCGGGATCTCGATCGGGGCGGCACCACAGGTCTCGGTGGCCGCGGAGAGCTCGCCCTCCTCGTCGGTGAGGTAGGCGTCGGAGCCGGCGAACTTGTAGCCGCCCGAGATGAAGTTCTCCCGGCCCGCGCCGGAGCCCTGCGGGTCGTAGGTCACCGTGACGTCACCGGCGACCGTGGAGAAGCCGGCCATCCAGGCGTCCTGGGCGGAGGTCTGGGAGGAGGCCCCGCCGCCGACGAGCTTGCCGGACAGGCCTTCGTAGGCGCTGGTGTCGCCGGCGTCGCCGGAGACGTCAGCTTCGGAATCGTTCCCGCCACCGCACGCGGCGAGCGAGAAGACTGCGATGGTCGCGATCGCGGGTGCCGCGATGTTGCGGAAGGAAGTGCGCTTCACTTCATGACTCCTGATGATTTTGATGTTGATGACACCAGGTAGTGAATGCGGCGCAAGTGACCGGATTGCTCGGCCTTGGTGAACGAGCGGTGAACGCTGGTCGGCCCTTTGGTCGCCGGGCGGCGGAGAAGAGACGGCCATCACGTGAACTGGGTGGCCGGACTCTTGACTCAGCGGACGTGATGGGTTTCTGTCGCCACGATCGTGCCCTTGCGATGGTGCACCACCAGGAGCTGCCCGGGCTCGAGCTTCGGGTCGGCCAGGCCGAGGGTGAAGAACACGTCGGGCAGCACCGGCCGATGGGTGCACAGGACAGTGCGCTTGCCGTCCTCGAACAGCTCGTCGACCACGTCGAGGACCCGCTCGGCGGTGGCGTCCTCCTCGCTCAGCTCGCCCATCGTCTCGATCTCCCGGGCCGTCGCGTCGGCGTACGGCACCAGTGTCTGCACGCACCGGTAGCTGGTCGAGGAGACCAGGCGGCGGACGTCGTACGACGCCAGCAGCGGCACCAGTCGGGCGGCCTGGGCCTCGCCGTCCTTGAGCAGCGGACGGAGGCGGTCGTCCGCGCGCCAGTGGCTCCGGTTGCGCGCGCGGGCGTGGCGCAGCACGACGAGGGTGCGGGTCCGCTCGCTGTGGTTGCGGGCCGCGGCCAGGGTCTCGCCGTCGCGGGGGTAGGTGAGCAGCTGCTCGGCCTCATCGAGGGGAACCCACCGGACCTCGTCGATCTCGTCGTTGGGCTGGTATGCCGTGACGTCGTCACTGCCGACCACGCGCCCGATCCAGTAGTGCACGATCTTGCCGCGGCTGCCGACCCGGTAGTGCTGGTCGGGCAACGGCACCCCGAGGCGTACGTCGAGACCGGTCTCCTCACGCACTTCACGCGTCGCGCACGCCGTGATGTGCTCGCCCCGATCGAGCTTGCCCTTGGCGAAGGACCAGTCGTCGTACTTCGGCCGATGCACCAGCAGGACGTCACCGCCCCCGCCGGAGCTGCCCTTGCGGAGGACGACGGCGCCGGCGGCGATGATGTCGGGCTGCGGCATGGAAGTAGTCTCACACCACTGCACCGATGATGAGGAGACCCTGTCTGTGTCACGTCGCATGAACCGCCGCCGCGTTGCCGTCCTCACCGCCCTCGCTGTCGTGGTGGCCGGTGCGGCCGCGGTCATCGGGTACGTCGTGTGGCCGCGCAGCACGGACTTCGAGAAGGCGGCGGCGCTGTTGCCCGCCGACACGTTGCGGGTCACCTGGACCGACTGGGACCGGCTGCGCGACGAGTTCTCGGGACCGGACTTCGTGACGAACGTCCAGGACCGCGACCTGAGCGTCTCCTCGTTGGCGTCCTCTGCCCAGGACATCGACGACGCCGTCGGCTTCGACCCGACCACTGATGCGGGGTGGGAGATCCTCGGCCAGGGCCGCGACGGCATGGTCGTCGTGCTCGAGCTGGATGTGGACCTCGACGACGTGGCGTCCGGCTTCGAGGACGCCGGCTGGACCCGCCCCTCCTCCGACGCCATGTCCGGTGCGGTCTGGGGCGGTGGGGCGGACGTCGTCGCGGGCGCCGGTCTCGTGACGCCGGAGCTGCAGTTCGTCGCCTTCGACGAGGAGAAGGGCTTGTTGATCGGCTCCGACAACGCCGACCATCTCGAGTCGTCGATGGACGTGGTCACCGGCGACACGGACGGGCTCGACGTCACCCCGCTGACCGACGGGCTGGAGCAGGATCCGTTGGACGCGACGGCTTTCATCGACGACTACGCCTGCGAGGCCCTCGACATGAGCCAGGCCGACGAGGACGCCCAGAGCGTGGCCGACGGCCTGGTCGCGGAGGCCGGCGGCGTCACTCCGCTGAACGGCTACCTGGTGGCGCTGTCCGCGGACCGTCGTCTCACGGTGGTGTTCCGCTTCGCCGACGACGAACAGGCCTCGCACGACGAGACCTCGCGGGCGGCACTGCTGACCGCGGAGGATCCCGGACAGATGGTCGCCTATCCCGAGCTGGTGACGTCGCCGAGGACGAGCAGCGACGGGGATCGGGTGGTCATCTCGGGGCAGGTCGACGACGACAGCGCACCGATGGCGAACCTGGCCTCGGGCCCGGTGCTGCTCGCCGCCTGCTGACCCGTCCCGCCTTTTCGGGATACTCCCTGACGTTCGGGTCCTGATCCATCGATAGTCCCTGACGTTTCGGTCCTCGGAAGGACCGAAACGTCAGGGAGTATCCCCGCTGGAGGACCGAAACGTCAGGGAGTATCCCGGGGACGGAGGGTCAGCGGCGGCGGCCGCGGTGCTGCTCGATCAGCAGCTGGTGCAGGTGCCGGGTGCCGGCCGTCCGGCTCCACTCGGCGTCGGGGCCGAGCGTCCAGGCCGACGTGTCGTCGTCGAAGGCGAGGTCGAGCACCTCGGCGACGCGCTCGACGAGCTCCTGGGTGGGCAGCCTGACCAGCACCTCCACCCGGCGGTCGAGGTTGCGGTGCATCAGGTCGGCGGACCCGATCCACGCGGTCGGCTCCCCGCCGCCGGCGAACTCGAAGACCCGGCTGTGCTCGAGGAAGCGGCCGAGCACCGAGCGCACCTCCATCGTCTCCGACAGGCCCGGTACGCCGGGGCGCGCGGCGCAGATGCCGCGCACCAGCAACTGCACCGGGACGCCCGCCTGGCTGGCCAGGTAGAGCGCATCGATGGTGGCCTCGTCGACGATCGAGTTGGCCTTGAGCCGGATCCGGGCCGGGCGGCCGGCACGGTGGTGCTCGATCTCGGCCTGGATCTGCTCGAGCAGGCCGTCGCGGACCGAGTCTGGGGCGACCAGGAGCTGGTCGTAGGAGGCGTTGCGGGAGAACCCGGAGAGGTTGTTGAAGAGGTGGGCGACGTCCTCACCGATGGCCTGGTCGGCGCTGATCAGGCCGAAGTCCTCGTAGAGCCGGGCGGTCTTGGGGTTGTAGTTGCCGGTGCCGATGTGGGTGTAGCGACGGATCCCTTCCGGTTCGTCGCGAACGACCATCGACAGCTTGCAGTGGGTCTTCAGGCCGACCAGTCCGTAGACCACGTGGCAGCCGGCATGCTCGAGCTTGCGCGCCCAGCGGATGTTGTTGGTCTCGTCGAAACGAGCCTTGATCTCGACGATCACCAGCACCTGCTTGCCGGCCTCGGCGGCATCGACCAGGGCGTCGATGATCGGCGAGTCACCGGAGGTTCGGTAGAGCGTCTGCTTGATCGCCAGCACGTGCGGGTCGGCCGCGGCCTGCTCGATGAAGCGCTGCACCGAGGTGGCGAACGAGTCGTAGGGGTGGTGCAGCAGCACGTTGTTGCGTCGCGCGGCCTTGAAGACGTCGACCGGGCTGGCCGACTCGACCTCGGCCAGCTGGGTGTGCGTGGACGGCACGTAGGCGTCGTACTTGAGGTCGCCGCGGTCGAGGTCGGCGATGTCGTTGAGCCCGCGCAGGTCGAGCGGTCCGGGGAGCTGGACGACCTCCTCGACGGAGACGCCGAGCTCGGAGGTGAGCAGCTCGAGCACCCGCGGGTTGATCGACTCCTCGACCTCGAGGCGGACCGGCGGGCCGAACTTGCGGCGCAGCAGCTCCTTCTCGAGGGCGGCCAGCAGGTTCTCCGCGTCGTCCTCCTCAACCTCGAGGTCCTCGTTGCGGGTGACCCGGAAGGTGTGCGCCTCGAGCACCTCCATGCCCGGGAAGAGTCGCTTGAGGTGCTCGCCGATGACGTCCTCGAGGGGCACGAAACGCTGGTTGCCCAGGGGCACGAACCGACTGAAGATCGGCGGCACCTTGACCCGTGCGAAGTGCTCCTTCTTCGTCTTCGGGTTGCGCACCAGCACCGCGATGTTGAGCGAGAGTCCGGAGATGTAGGGGAACGGGTGTGCCGGGTCGACGGCCAGCGGCGTGAGGACGGGGAAGACCCGCTCCTTGAAGAGCCGCTTGCACTGCTTCTGCTCGTCCTTGTCGAGGTCTTCCCAGCGGACCAGCTCGATCCCCTCGGCGAGCAGCGCCGGCACGAGGTCCTTCTGGAAGATCCGGGCATGGCGGGCCATCAGCTCGCCGGTGGTGCTCCAGATCGACTGGAGCACCTCACGCGGGAGGTGCCCGCTGGCAGCGCGTACGGCGACTCCGGCGGCGATGCGCCGCTTGAGACCGGCCACCCTCACCATGAAGAACTCGTCGAGGTTGCTGGCGAAGATGGCCAGGAACCGGGCCCGCTCCAACAACGGCAACGACTCGTCCTCGGCGAGCTCCAGCACGCGCTGGTTGAAGTGCAGCCACGACAGCTCGCGGTCGAGGAACCGGTCGGGGAAATCGGCGAGCGGCAACGAGGCCTCACCCGGCTCGTAGGGCGGCTCGACGTCGAAGGTCTCGTTGCTCACCGCGTGGAGCCCGGGCTCGACCGGTCCGTCGTCGAGCGATCCCGAGGTGTGGGAGGGCAGGCTGTCGTGCGTCATGATCCGAGTGTGGCACCGGTTGGTGAACGGCAGGTGACGTGCAGATGCCTGCAGGCCGGAGCAGCCGTGTGCCGCCGCCCACACCCGCCGCCCACACCCGCCGTCAGAACCCGCCGCCCCCGCCGGACCGGAAGGACGAGCGTGAGCTGCTGCCGCCGCCGAACGAGCGGATCCGTGAGCCACCTGAGCCTCCGCCACCCCAGCCGGAGCCGCCGCCCGAGCCGTCGCTACCGCCGTTGCCGGACTCCCAGACGAACGTGAACGCCGGCTCGCCGTCGTCGCCGCCATCGGGGGCCTCGCCCAACCCGGCCCAGGTGATCCGGCGGGCCTGCTCGGCCTCCCGGATCGGGTGCCGGTTGCGTTGCCAATAGCCGTCCAGGTAGGCCTTGCTGGCGGTGTCGGCTTCCCAGTAGAACCGCAGCCGGCCGGACTGCTCGATCATCCGGATCGGCGGATCCTGCTCGGCGGCCACCATGTCGGCGCAGGCCTCGCAGGCGTGCACCTCACGGGTGCTGCCCTTCTCGGGTCGGTACTGCACCGAGGACGTGCTGGGTCCGTGGCGCGGGTCGTAGAAGCACGGCGGGGTGCGATCGGGGACGGGCTGACCCGCGCGCAGTGCGTCGATCACCGTCAACTGGTAGCGCGCATCCGCGAGCCGGGTGGTGATCTCGGTGGCATCGGCGCCACTCTTCAGCGCGTCGATGCGGTGCCGGGCCTGCTCGACGAGGTCGAGCACCTTGAGGGTGGCCGCGGCCAGGTCGGAATCAGGGTCACCGGCCGGCGGCAGCGCCGAGACCCGGCCCGAGAGCTCGATGACCTCCTCGTTGAGGGGTGGCCTGAGGACTTCCACGATCTCGGCCTCGGCCTTCGCCCGGCGACTGCGCCGCCGCCAGAGACCGACACCCTTCAGCAGGGCGAGCAGCACGATGATCGGCGTACAGATCCAGGCTGCCCACCAGAGGAAACCGTGCTGGACGTCGTCGCTCTGCGCGATGAACTCGACCAGCATGGTGTTGTAGTTCGGTGCACAGCACCTGATCGCGTCCTCGGCGGCTCCCTCGACGTCGTAGGTCTCGCCCTCCTCGGCCCACTGGCCGGCGTAGAACGACCGGCCGGACGCCTCGGAGGAGGCGTCGACCAGGACGGCGTACGTCCCGTCGGCGCCGACCCTGTCGTAGAGCTGGCCGGCGAGCTCGACCCCGGTGTAGGCCAGTTCGCGGGAGTAGGAGTAGCTCGGGTCGTCCCCGTCAGGCCTGATCCGATCGACCGGGATCACCGCGATGCGAAGGGGCGCATCCGCGTCGGCGGCGAGCTCGTCGAGGTGGGCGACCTGGGTCTCGGAGAGGTGGTACGACGCGACCGCGGGGTCGACGTACACCCCCGGTTGCGCCAGCTGGGCGGCGACGCGGTCGAGATAGGCGTCGGCCTGGGTGTGGGCGGCGTAGGACTTCGTGGGGGCGGAGGAGGGGCCGGAGTCGTCCGTGCCGTCCTGGCCCGAGGTGCCCAGCAGGATGGCCATCACGATGACGAACAGGAGGACGGGCAGGACCTTGGCGAGGTTGATCTTCATGACTCTCCTCCGGACATTCGGGTCAGGCAGTTGCGGCAGACAGGGACGGGGCGTTCGACCCCGCCGGGTGGCGCCCAGGACCAGTCGGCGACGGACATGCCGTGCTCGGGGTCCACGAAGCAGGCGTTCCTGCGGGGTGGGGGCGGTACGCCGTCGAGGCGGGCTCGCGCGCAGTCGAGCTGCCAGCGGGCGTGGTCGGTGATCTCCTGCAGCTGGCGCAGCTCGTCGTCGGTGGTCAACGTGTCCACCCGACGGGAGGCGTCGTAGTAGGCATCGAGCCCGGCCTGCACGTGGGCGGCCACCGCCGGATCGGTGGTGGGCAGGTCTTCGGCGTCGATGCGCTCGCCGAGGCGGGTGGCGTCCTCGCGGGCCAGGGCGGCTCGCTCCTCGACGGTGTCGTGCTCGTCGGGTTGCACGTCGAAGCTCGGTCGGTACGCCGCCGGGCCGGCCCACACCTCGCCGCTGGCGCGCTCGCGCCGTCGCGTCGTGCCCCGAGCGCGCCCGCCCTTGGCGTTCCCTGAGCGCCGCCACAGCAGTACGCCGACTCCGGCGAGGCCCACCAGTGCGACGACCAGCACGATCCATCCCCACCGCAGGCCGCCGTCGCCTTCCTTCTCGGGAGCCCCGAGTTCGTCGAGGGTGCCGTTGAGGGTCTGGTCGAGCTGGCCCAAGGTGTGCTCCTCGACCTGCTGGGCCAGGATCGGGCCCACCCGGTCGTCGGTGCCGACCGCGGCTCCATAGGTGCCCACACCCCCGAACGCGACGATGTAGACGCCGTCCCGGCCGAAGGTGGCGGCGACCGCTTCGATGAAGGCACGTGCCCGCTCCGGGTCGCTGTGACCGGGCGAAGAGCTCAGCGCGACCGCGGGCAGGACAGCGATGTGTACGTCGTCGCGCCACCCCTCGATGCGCTCTCGCAACTGCTCGGCGTCCTCCTTCGCGAGCGCGCCGGCGTGGGGGCTGACGTGGACCGGCGACTCGGCCCAGGCGTCGGCGACCGTGGTGACATAGTCGTCGGCCGCCACGGGTGCGGCGTACGAGCCGAACGCCAGGGCAACAGAGAGGACCAGTGAGGCGATCACGGCGTGTTCCTACCCCGGGAATGGACACTTCAACCTGAAACGGACAGTCCGCCGGTAGGTTGCAGCGCATGTCCTTCGAACACCACCTGAAGAAACTGACGGTCGCCGGTGCGCTGGCGCTCCCGGAGCCGGTCAAGCGGCGCCTGGTCGGCAAGCCCGTCGTGCTGGACGGGCAGACCCTCGACCTCGACACGCAGCTGTTGCTCAAGCTGCAGACAGTGGCTCGCGAGGTGGGGGCGGAGACCCTACCGATCGAGGACGGTCGTGACCGGCTGGCCTCGCAGAGCGACCTCGTCGGTGGCAAGCCGCCGATCGGTGACACGCTCGACATCTCGCTGGCGGGGGTGCCGGCGCGGGTCTACGTGCCGAGCGTGCTGCTGGGCGCGGACGCACGACCGACCCTGGTCTTCTTCCACGGCGGCGGTTTCATCTACGGCGGCGAGCACTCCACCCACGACCAGGTCTGTCGCTTCCTGGCCGAGGAGTCCGGCGTGCAGGTGGTCTCCGTCGACTACCGGATGGCGCCCGAGCACCCCTTCCCCGCGGCGTACGACGACAGCGTGGCCGCCTTCCGCACGGTGGTCTCGCGGGCACCGTCGCTGAAGGTCGACACTGCCCGTCTCGCCGTCGGCGGCGACTCCGCGGGCGGCAACCTGGCCGCGGTCGTGGCCAACGCCGTCGTCGACGACGAGGTCGCCCCGATCTGGCAGCTGCTGGTCTACCCGGTGACCGACAACGTCGGCGTGACGGAGAGCCGCCGCATGTTCGGCTCCGGCTTCTTCCTGACCCAGGAGTTCATCGACCTGGCGATCGACTCCTACCTGCCGGCGCCGCTCGACCGCGCTGACCCACGGGTCTCGCCGCTGCTGGGCAAGGTGCCCGACGGGCTCGCGCCGGCTCATGTGGTGACCGCCGGCTTCGACCCGCTGCGTGACGAGGGGGAGGCGTACGCCGAGCTCCTGCGCGCCGCGGGTGTCGCGGTCACCCACCGTCGTGAATCCGGGCTGATCCACGGGTTCTTCAACACGATCGGCGTCGGGAAGGCCAGTCCTGCTGCGGTGCAGGACATTGCCTCACGCCTTGCGATCGCCCTCCACTGACCTCATCCGCACTTCCCCACGAGGCGCCTCCCCGCGCGGCGTCTCCGCACGAGGCGCCAAGGATTGGCTCGAGAGGTCAGTCCTTGCGGTACTGGACGTGCGTGTCCGCATCGGCGTGGGTGAACCCGAGACCTTCGTAGACTGCCCGAGCCGCCAGGTTGTCGGACTCCACATAGAGGATCACCTCGCCCTGCGGCTCCACGCGCGCCGCCAGGTGTGCGAGGCCGGCCAGGGTCAGTGCCTTGCCGAGTCCCCGGCCCTGCGCCGCGGGGTCGATGCCGACGACGTACACCTCGCCG
Source organism: Nocardioides sp. Soil797 (assembly GCA_001429555.1). Classification (GTDB taxonomy): domain Bacteria; phylum Actinomycetota; class Actinomycetes; order Propionibacteriales; family Nocardioidaceae; genus Nocardioides. The sequence continues at coordinate 116,902 of LMSR01000001.1, forward strand.
GTCGTCGCCGAGTGCTGCTTGGTCCAGTGGAAGCCGAGCATCCGGTCCCCCTCCGTCGCGACCAGCAACCCGGCCGGGTCGAACCACGACTCGCCCATCCGCTCGGCCAGGTTGTCGGCATCCATCGCACCCTGCTCCGGGTGCGACGCGAAGGCGGCCGCGTTGACCCGCAAGAGCTCCGCCTCGTCACCCTCCTGGTAGCCGCGGATCCCAACCCTGCTTGAGGATTGCGGCAACTCCAAAGCGATTGGACGGCGCATCACCCACAGCTCGCGGGCTCGCTCGAATCCGTGCTTCGCAGCGAGTACGGCGGCAGCCGGGTGGTCACCGTGGGACCACGCCGAACCGGCAAGTTCAGCAGTTGCGCTCGCGAGCGACGTACCGAACCCGGCACCGCGGGCGGAGGGCGCCACCGCGATGTCGACCCCGTCCTCGTGCAGCAGGGCGAAGCCGGAGTCGCCGATCAGCCAGAGGCGCGAGCCGTCGAGCCCACGGTGCTTGAGTCGCAGCGCCGCCGACTCGTCGAGGGGGTCCTGTTGGTCGCCGGTGGCGCATGCTGCGCGGACCCGCTGCAAGGCGGTGAGTGACTCGTCGTCGAGGGTGGTGATCTCGGTCAGCTGCGCGGAGGACATGCCAGCGAGCGTAGTCGGATCAGTGTCGTTCGAGGCATCAAGGATTGCCAGTTCGGCCATCAAGGATTGCCAGTTGGCGCATCAATGTCTGCAGGTTCGGGTTGCTTGGACTTGGACGGGACGACGAAGCGGTAGCCGACGTTGCGCACGGTGCCGATCAGCGTCTCGTGCTCGGCGCCGAGCTTGGCGCGCAGGCGGCGGACATGGACGTCGACGGTGCGGGTGCCGCCGAAGTAGTCGTAGCCCCACACCTCCTGCAGCAACTGGTCGCGGCTGAACACGCGGCCCGGGTGCTGGGCCAGGTGCTTGAGCAGCTCGAACTCCTTAAAGGTGAGGTCGAGGGTGCGCTTGCCGAGCTTGGCGGTGTAGGTCACCTCGTCGACGACCACCTCGCCGCTGCGGATCAGGTGGGCCTCGGGGTCGCCGGAGTCACGCTCGGCCAGCCGCCCGACGGCCATCCTGATGCGGGCCTCGAGCTCCGCCGGGCCGCAGGTGTGCAGCACGACGTCGTCCATGCCCCAGTCGGCGGCGACCACCCCGAGCCCACCCTCGGTCAGGATCAGGAGCACCGGGATGTCGGAGCCCGTCGTACGGATCAGGCGACACAGGTCACGCGCCAGGGCGAGCTCCTGGCGCCCGTCGACCAGCAGCAGGTCGGCTTCCGGGGCATCCAGCAGCGCGCTGCCCTCGGCCGGAAGGATCTTGACCTGGTGGTTGAGCAGCGCCAGGCCGGGCAGCACCTCCGCCGACGGTTGCAGCGCGCTGGTGAGGAGAATCAGTGTGCTCACTGGAACTCCTTCCGGCGGGTGCTCGAACCCGATTGATGAGACAGAATATCGGTCATGAGCCCGAATTCCTCGACCCCTTCGCAGAACGAGACGCAGATCATCGTGCGCTACTGGGCGTCGGCGCGGGCCGCCACCGGGGTGAACGAAGACCGTCTCGAGACGGAATCGGCGCTGAGCGTCAGCGATGTGCGTGCCCGGGTCCTGGCCCTGCACCCCGACTCCGACAACCTCGAGCGGGTGGTCGCATCGTGCTCAGTGCTGGTCGACGAGGAGCCCCTCGGTCGCCGTGATCCGGGCACCGTCCTGGTCTCGCCCGGGCAGTCCGTGGAGTTCCTGCCTCCCTTCGCGGGTGGTTGAGGCGGGARGGTCGGCGGGTGGTTGAGGCGGGAAGGTCGGCGGGTGGTTGAGGCGGGAAGGTCGGCGGGTGGTTGAGGGAACATCCGCCGGGGCCGATCGGTTGGGCCTGACGTGAGCACCGGCCAGATCGTCCTGCTGATCGTGGTGCCGCTCGCCCTCGGTTTCGGGGCGTGGCGGGGCTGGACCGACGGTCGGTTCCGGGGCACGCACAAGGTCCACGGCAGTAAGCCGACCGCACCGACCGAAGTGGAGGACACCGTGAGCGTGCTGTCGGGCACCGACATCGACCACACGCTGGGCGAGAAGGCCACGCTGCTGCAGTTCTCCAGCGCCTTCTGCGCGCCGTGCCGTGCCACGCGCCGGATCCTGGGCGACATCGCCGACGTGGTGCCGGGCGTGACGCACGTCGAGGTGGACGCCGAGAAGCACCTCGAGCTGGTACGCCGCGTGGGCATCCTGCGTACGCCGACCACGCTGATCCTGGATGCGCAGGGGCGCGAGGTCACGCGGGCCAGTGGTGCGCCGCGCAAGGAGCAGGTGATCTCCGCGCTCGCGCAGGTCTGAGCGCCGAGACACCTGCTCGACCGAGACTGGCGACGGGTCAGGCCTTCCGGACAAACACCATCAGGGTGGAGGCGAGCCGCGGGGGAGTGATCCGGTCGAGCAGCTGGGCGGCCCGCCAGGCCGGCACCGAGTTGCCCATGTAGGTCGGCTCCGAGTTGTGTCCGTAGACCACCACCTCGTGCGGACCGAAGAGTCTCCTCAGGTCGCGCCGGGTGTTCATGTGGTACTCGACCGGGAACACGTCCTCGGCCTTGCGACCCGGCTGCAGTCGGGTGAGCACCCGCGTGTGCAGGTCGTTCGGCACGGTGCGCGCGCCCACCCCGATCAGCCCCCACTTGTTGGGCGTGCGGGCACAGAACCAGCCCCCCGGCTTGAGCACCCGCATCACCTCGGCGGCGACACCGGGTGCGTCGGCCTCACTCACGTGCTCGAGCACGTAGTCGGCCAGCACCAGGTCGAACTCCCCGTCCCGATACGGGATCGGCGAACCGGCCGGCACCACCTGCGCGTCCTCGAGGGTCGGGTTCGAGATGACCGCGTCGTCGACGTCGATGCCGACCACGCGGCGTACCCGCTCGTGGAAGGAGCGCAGGAACGTGTGGGTGGCGGGCATCGGGTCGTGGGCCCACTGGCCGCGGCCGGCCCCGAAGTCGAGCACCTCGGCGTCGGGCCCGAGCAACGCGTTGACCCGGGTGTAGAAGTCGACGAACCCGTCGCGGCGGGTGTAGCCGCCGACGGACGCCTCCGGATAGAGGCGGGCCAGGGTGGGGCTGGGGCTGAAAGCGGTCTCGCTGGGCTCGAACTCACGCTGCGAGGACTCGCGCGACGCCTCGGGGGAATCCATCTCGGCCTTTCCGGTGGCGGTCATCAGTCGACGTACCCGAGCCGGGCGGCCAGGCCGGGAGCCAGGGCGTCGACGGCGGCGTAGTGCTCGGCGGTGAACAGGTCGCGGAACGTCTTGCGATCAACTCGGTAGTGCGACTCCGAGCCCTCCGCGCGCTGGGCGAGGTCCTTGACCTGCAACGCCTCGCGGGACACGTCGCCGAGCACGGCCTCGAACTCATCGGGCGACAGCGAGATCTCGCAGTGCTTGAAGATCGCGGCGACGTTGGCGCGCGGATCGGCCGAGACCTCCTCGAGCTTGTACGTCGCCACGTTGGGGTCGTCGACGCCCTCCCAGGTCGCCATCTCCTTGAGACGTACGCCGCCGAGCCGGATGATCTCGAGCAGCCCCTCCTCGATCGGCAGGTCGCGAAGCGACGATCGCCACTCCTCATAACCGGCCACCGGCCGGTGGGTGCCGATCGCGGAGAAGTAGCCCGAGACGAACAGGTCCCTCGGGTCGCGGAACATGTAGATCAGCCGGTGCGGGTGTCGGTGGGTCATCGCCCGGTACTCGTCGAGGCTGAAGTAGAGCCCCGGCACGAACGTGCCCGCGGGGAAGGGCTTCGACGGCTTCAGCTGGTAGTCGAGCTGGGGCAGCGTGAACAGCCCCGTGTGACGGCGTACGACGGGGTGGTCGAAGAGCGCCTTCATCCACTGCGAGCCGGCCTTCGGGGAGCCCGCGGCGTAGATGTTCGCGATCGGCGGGACCGCACCGGCTCGCTCCAGGCGGAAGCCGCGGGCGCGGGCGGCGACGTGGACAGCACGCTTGATCGTGTTGCGCGCCGGGTCCCACTGCACGACGCGGGTGGCCCACTCGCGCGCGGCCGACGGGTGGGGTGTGTGGTCGCGCGCGGGCGCCTCGGGTGTGGACGGCGACAAGCGAAACCTCCGGGTCGACATGCGTAGCCGCGCCGGTTCGGGCGCGTTGTAAGGGGAAACGCCGCAGGGATGCGTTCGGTTACGCTACCCGCGCTGCGCCACCCACGACCGCGATGAGGACGACCTTGAGCCAGACCGAGGAGCCGAGCACCGGCTCGGCCGGTCGCCGACTGAGCGTCATCACCGTCGACCAGGTCATCTCCGGCGCCTCCAACCTGTTGATCGCCGTGCTGGCCGCGCGGTTCCTCGGGGTCGAGTCCTTCGGGCTCTTCGGCATCATCTTCATGGTCTACGTGACCGCCCAGGGGCTGGCCCGGGCGATGGTCTGCGAGCCGGTGCTGGTGCACCCCGACGAGGCCGAGCACCGTCCCGGCCAGGTGATCGGCTCAGCGATCGTGGTCGGCTCGCTGATCGCCCTCGTCGTGCTGGCCAGCGCCGGGCTGGCCCACCCGTTCGACACCGACCTGCGCAATGGCCTGCTGGTGCTCGCGGTGAGCCTGCCGCTGCTGGTGCTGCACGACCTCGGCCGCTACCTCGGCTTCGCCACCCACGTGCCGACCCGCTCGCTCGCGCTCGACGTGCTCTGGCTGGTGCTGCTGGTCGGCGGCATCGCCGCGCTCTTCGTGCTCGACCTGCAGACGCTGACCTGGTTCATGGTGGCCTGGGCGGGCACCGGCGCGGTCGCCGCCCTGCTCGTGCTCTGGCAGCACCGAGCACACCGGATCACCCCCAACCTCACCTGGTTGCGCGCCAAGTGGAGCTTCTCGTGGCGCTACCTGCTCTCCTTCGTCGCGACGTACGGCGCCTCACTGGCCACCACGGTCGCGATTGCCGGTGTCGCCGGGGCCCGGGCCCTCGGTGGAGTCCGGGGCGCACTGCTGCTGGTGCGCCCGTTCATGACCTTCCAGACCGCGTCCGTCGCGGCCGGCATCGCCGAGATCGCCCACCTCGACGCCGGGCGGTCCGTGCTGCGCCGCCATGCTCGTCGTACGACGATGCTCACCACGCTGGTCGCCGGGCTGAACCTGCTGGTGCTGTTGTTCCTCCCCGGCTGGCTGGGACGGGCAGTGCTCGGCGAGACGTGGGAGGTGACCGAGCCGCTGATGCTTCCGGCCGGCCTGCAGATCGTCTTCCTCGCACTCGTCACCGGACCGCGGTCGGGGCTTCTCGGCGTACGCGCGATCCAGAAGACCGTGGTGATCGACGTCGCGAGCACCGTGATCGCGTTGGTGCTGACGATTGCCGGCGCCGCGATCGACGGTGCGGTCGGGGCGTTCTGGGGCGTGGCGATCGGGCAGGGCGTGATCGCGGCGATCTGGTGGAGCGTCTTCTGGCGCCACGATGGCGGCCCGGCGCGTGACCTTGTCCCGGCCTCGACCGTTGGTGTGGGCGACAGGGACCGGACACAATCCTCCGAAGGCGACCTCTGAAAGGGCCGAATCCACCGTGCTGATGCCCCCCGCGTTGATGAATGCGCTCCGCTTCGTGAAGTACGCCCCGGGGCGGGCCCGCGATGCTGCGATCGGCAAGAACATCGCCAACCTGAACCGGCTGGTGAAGGCCGGCCGGGTGACCGTCGGCGATCACACGTACGGCGGCCCGCCGATGATCAAGACGTTCACCCACGACAACACCAAGCTGGAGATCGGGAAGTACTCCTCGATCTCCGGTGACGCCCTGGTCCTGCTCGGTGGCAAGCACGCGACCGACGCGCTGACGACGTATCCCCACCGGATCCTGTGGCGGATGGAGGGGGCCGGTGAGGACGGCTTCCCGATGCACTCCGAGGACTCGTTCATCGGCTCCGACGTGTGGCTGTGCGACAACGTGATCGTGCTGACCGGCATCCGCATCGGCCACGGCGCGATCATCGGCGCCGGCGCGGTGGTCACCAAGGACGTGCCCGACTACGCCATCGTCGGGGGCAACCCGGCGAAGATCATCTCCTACCGATTCCCCGAGGAGCAGCGCAAGGCGTTGCTCGACATCGCCTGGTGGGACTGGCCCGACGAGGACGTGCGCGACGCCGTACCGCTGATCGCCGGAAAGGACGTCGAGGCGTTCATCGCCTACGCCAAGGCGCGCGAGGAGAGGTTGCGCAACAACTGAGTGCGACCCTGTCGCACTGGCTCGTGCGGGGCTGATCTCGCACGGGCGTGGTCGCGCGCCCGGTCACGGGTGAGCTGTCCAGTTCTGGGAAAGTCCTGCGGCCGACCCCGCCGCCGCGCCATGCTGAGGGATGATCATTGAGGCACGTCTCCGTACCACCCTGATCGCACCGGTCGCAGCCTTTGCTGCGGTGGGTGCCATGACCCTCATCTCCCCGGTCAACGCGGCTCCCGCGAACACCTCTGCCAACATGTCGGTCTGGGCCTTGAGCGCCCACGCGGCCGCCAGCGCCCAGTCGGCCTCGAGCGCCCACGCGGCTGCCCGTGCCCGCTCCCGCATCTCCCACAAGGACCGCATCCGCGACGTGCGCAGCGCTGCGGCCGACAACACCACGGCGCTGAAGCGGAACAAGAGGAACAAGACCGCCGACATCGTCACGGTGAAGGCCAGTCACGGCCGCAAGTTGGTGGTGAGCGTGAAGACCCGCAAGGCGATGCCGAAGAGCCACATGGGCGTGGTCGTCCGTGTGAAGACCGGTGCGGGCGAAGGCAACTACGACTTCCAGCTCGACTTCACCCGCAACATTCTGGGGCAGGGCAACGGCTTGACGTTGCGCAACTACAGCTACGAGCCGGTCACCTGCGGAGGGCTCAAGGTGAAGCGCAGCAAGGCCAAGCACCTCATCACGCTCACCGTTCCGTCGCGCTGCATCGGCAGTCCGCAGCGGGCCAAGGTCGGGCTCGCCACCATCGTGGAGAAGTCCGACAAGGTGTTCATCGACGACGGCTTCGACACGACGAGCAACGGGGTCGACCTGGCCCGGAGCCACTGGATCCGTCGCCGCTGAGGCCCGGACTCAACCTTCGACGTGACGATGGAGGGTTTCACGCAACATGTGCGTGAGATCCTCCATCGTCGTGAAGAACGTCGGCGACCGCCTCAGCTCTTGCGCCAGTAGGCGCCGAAGTCGTCGATCTGGATGATCTCGTCGGTGATCCCGTGCTGCTCGCGGTAGTCGAGCACGGCCTGGCCCGCCTGGGAGGCGTGGCTGCCGAAGTCGTCGATGATGCAGTAGCCGCCGGGGGCGAGCTTGGGGTAGAGCGGCTCGAGGGCCTGGATGGTCGACTCGTACATGTCGCCGTCGAGGCGCATCAGTGAGAGCTGCTCGATCGGCGCGGTCGGCAGGGTGTCCTTGAACCAACCGACCAGGAACTCGACCTGGTCGTCGAGCAGCCCGTAGCGCCGGAAGTTGTGCTCGACGATCTGCGCACCGACGGCCAGGCCGCTCCACTTGTAGTGGGTGTCGCCGGCGTCGGCGGCATACCGCTCTGCGTCGGGCTCGGGCAGTCCCTGGAACGAGTCGGCGACCCAGACCTTCCGCGAGGTGTCCTCCCACGCCTTGAGGTTCGCGCGCATGAAGATCGTCGCGCCACCGCGCCAGACGCCGGTCTCGATCAGGTCGCCGGGGATGCCCTCGGCCTCGATCGTGGCGATCGCCTCCTGGATGTTGTCCATCCGCCTCAGGCCGATCATCGACTCCGAGCGTGAGGGCCAGTCCTGGCCCACCTCGCGCAGCTCGGAGGAGTAGGGACGCTTGTAGGCGATCTCCAGGTTGAACCGGTTCGCCAGTCGCCCGGCGGCGTGCGCGCCGCGCTTGAGCACCTGAGTCGCCGTGGCCTTGTTGAGGCCGGGCTCACCCAGGGTGCCGGTGCCGACGCTGCGGGCGCCACCGAGGATCGTGTCGTTGTCCTCGGCCAGCGCACCGGTCAGGCTGCGCTTGACGAGGTCCAGGTAGAGCTCGCGGAGAGTTGCTTCAGAGGTGGTCACGCGCAGGAACATAACACCGGAACGTGGCCCGCATCACCGTGTCGAACACCCCACGAAATGGCCGTATCCCGGCCCCGTCCCAGTCGTTGAACCTGCCGACCGTCCTCTTCTGCGAAGGCACCGATGTCGGACCTGACCTATTGCACGATCCTCGCCACCAACTACCTCCCGAAGGCGTTGTCGCTGGCCGAGAGCCTGCGGGTGCACCACCCGGAGGCCGAGCTCGTCGTGCTCCTCATCGACGCCGCGACCGACGCGGACCTGCCCTCGATCGACCACGCCGACCTGCCCGGCGTACGACTTGTCGGCACGGACTTCCTGGGCCTGCCTCAGGCCGAGGTCGACCACCTCGCGATGATCTACGACCTGGTCGAGTTCGCCACCGCGATCAAGCCGTTGGCGTTCAAGCGGGTGCTCGAGACGGCGGAACAGGTGGCCTACCTCGACCCTGACACCTATGTCACCGCTCCGATGGAGGAGCTCTCCAAGGAGCTCGACGCCAGCGACGGCGGCATCCTGCTCACCCCACACTTCCTCGAGCCGCTGCCCGATGACGGACCGGTCGCACAGGGCCACCTGCTCACCGTCGGTGTCTACAACTTGGGCTTCGGTGCCTGGGACCGACGCGCATGTCAGTTCCTCGACTGGTGGTGGGCGCGGCTGAAGGAGGAGTGCCTCTTCGACTACCTCTCCGGGCTGTTCGTCGACCAGAAGTGGATGGACATCGGCAGCGTGCTCTTCCAGGCGCGCAGCCTGCGCCACTACGGCTACAACGTCTCCGTGGTGAACCTGCACGAGCGCCCCATCGGCGCCGGGCTGGTGATGGAGACCACCGGTGAGCCGCTGCGTCTCTTCCACTTCCACGCCTTCGACCCCGACAACCCGACCGAGCTGACCACTCGGCTCTCGCGCTCCACCTCCGACCTGCGCAGCTCCAGCTCGGCGGTGGCCGACCTGTGCGAGGAATATGCCGATCACGTACGCCGACACCGTGACGCTCTGCCCCCGGCACCGGCGTACCCCTACTTCACCGACTCCTCCGGCAAGCGGATCTCGCGCCAGCTGCGGCGGGCCTACCGGCTCTCCGGCGAGGGTCTGCCGTCGGCATTCGACCCCGCCCAGGCGGAAGCCTTCGCGGCCTGGCGTCGGAAGTCGTGGAAGAGGAAGAGCCGCGAACTCATCGGCGACGGCGCCAAGAGCATCCGCCTCGCGCTGCCCGAGGAGTACGGGCGCCTACGGGCTCGCTTCCCCAAGCTGGCCAGCCGGATGAAGTCGAAGGTCGTCGGCAGGTCCGGCATCTGGGGTTGAGCATGGAAGCACGCTGAGCCTCATCCGGCAATTCCGAGGAAGACCACGAGACCACGTTCGACGGCGATCAGGTGCTCATGCTCAAGGGTGCCGATGCGTTCCCGCAGGTTGGATCGTCGCAACGTGGTCACCCTGTCGAGCATGACGCGGGAGTCTTCGGAGAGGCCGTTCGTGGCGCTGGCCGCGACTGGTACACGCAGCAACGGAAGATCTCGTGGGCTCGTGGTGAGCAGGCAGACAGTCACGGACTCGGTGGCGTCGAATCTGTCATCCTGAATGACCACCACAGGTCTGGGCTTCGAGGCGAGACCTGAGCCGGATCCGGTCCAGATCTCCCCACGCCTCACTCGTCATCCCAGTCGCTCGTCGACTCGATGAACTCCTGTGCATCGGCGGTGTCAGGATCATTCGCAGCCAGCAGTGACTGGCGGTGGGCTTCGTTGGCAAAACTCGGTGCACGGGTGTCGGGCACCCATATCTGGATCGGCCGCATTCCCTGGTCACGGAGGCGTTGGCGATGTCGCTTGACGCGATCCCGAGTGCTCATTCATCACGCGTTACATGTAACGCGTGAACCCTCAAGGAGCGAGCGTCAGTGCGGCGCGGGTCTGCTGCGTGGCGCGGGCCCAGGTGAATTCGGCCGCATGCTGGCGGGCCGCCTCGCGGTGTGCCTCGTCGAAGCGCGACGCCCGAACCACCGCGTCGGCCAACCCCGGGGCCGAGAACGACGACATCACCGATGCGTGCCCTTCGGCGACCTCGAGGCTGGCCGGCTCGGGCCCGATCACGACCGGGATCCCGAGCCGCATTCCTTCGACGATCGGCAGCCCGAATCCCTCGAAGTCGGAGGGGAAGACGATCATCGACGCGCTGGCCATCGCCTCGCGGAACTCGGGCTCGGGCAGGTAGGGCGCCAGGGTGACCAGACCGGTCAGCCCGAGCTCGGCGACTCTGGAGTTCAGTGCGTTGCGCTGGTCTCCGGTGCCGAGGATCTGCAGGCTGGGCAGGTCGAGACCCTGCCGGACGCCGTACGCCCAGGCATCGAGCACGAGGTCGGGGTTCTTGTTGGTGTGGTGGGCGAACGTGATCGCCGGCCCGCTGCGGGCCGGCACGTCAGGCCAGGACAGCACGTGGTCGGCGCCGTGGTGCACCACCCTCGCCGGCGTCTGCTGCAGTGAGGGGTGAAGCTTGTGGAGGTCGTCGAGGCTGCGCTGCGACACCGAGATGATCACGTCGGCCAGTGCATAGGCGCGGTCGTAGGCGACCTTGCGCAGCAGCCGTCGAGGCCGGGAGAACTGCTCCGGCCGCAGCTCGTGGCGCAGGTCGTGGATCACCACGCCGAGGGGTACGCCGACGCGCACGAGGCTGATCGACGGCATCGTCGCGAGCACCGCATCGGCACGGAAGTCTCGGACCAGCTGCCTGGTGACCACCGACTGTCGCCACGGGCGTCCCACCGGCGCCGGCCTCGGGATGCGCACCTCGTGGCGGGCGTGACGCCCGGTCGCCAGGTCGGAGCCCTCGCGCACCAGCACCAGCAGCTCGTCATCCAGCGTGTCCCGGTGCTCGTCGTCCCAGGCGGCGAGCAGGTTCTCGACGTAGGTCCGGATCCCTCCGAAGTCGGCGGCGAGCGCGTCGACGATGAGTCTCATGGGCGCAGGGTAGCCGTAACCAAACCCGGCCGCTCGGCGTTGCATCGGGTGTGAACCGACCCAGCGAAGCCGCGACCTCAGACTCCGTGCTCCGGGCCCAGGACTCCGCGCACGCCGACGGGCACGACTACGTCAAGGGGTCGCCCCACCTGCGCCACCTGCAGCTGCGCAGCGAGATCGAGCGCCGGCTGCGGACGCTGGTGCGTGACTCGATCGCCCGCACCGGCCACTGCCGGGTGCTGGAGATCGGCGCGGGCCACGGCACCTTCACCGACGTGTTGGTCGGCGCCGGGGCGACGGTCACGGTGACCGAGGCGAGTGCGGCGAGCGCCGAGCATCTGCGCCGGCAGTACGACGGCGACGAGCGGGTCACGGTCTTCCACGACGAGACCGGCGAGTTCGTGCTCGACCAGGACGAGTCCTGGGACCTGGCAGTGATGATCAGCGTGATCCACCACATCCCTGACTACGTCGGGTTCCTCGGTCGACTGCAGGAGCTGATCGCGCCCGACGGCGGCATCTTCTCGGTGCAGGACCCGCTGTTCTATCCGCGTCGCTCGCGCACCTCCCACATCGCCTCACGCGGCACCTACTTCGCCTGGCGGCTGGGGCAGGGCAACTACGCGCGCGGTCTGGCCACCCGGATGCGCCGCCTGCGCGGGGTCTACAACGAGAGTGCCGAGTCCGATCTGGTCGAGTACCACGTGGTTCGCCAGGGTGTCGACGAGGAAGCGATCCGCGCCCTGCTCGCGCCGAACTTCGACGTGGAGGTCTTCACCTACTGGTCGACCCAGGGGCCGGTGTGGCAGCGGCTCTTCGAGAAGACCTCGCTCCGCTCGGACTTCGGGATCCAGGCCACCAATCGCCGCAGGTGATCTCGACTGACCGGCTGGTTCCCGAGGAGCCGAGGAACGAGACGTCTCGCAGCGCTTGTTCCTCGGGCCTGCTCGATCACCGGATGCTGGCCAGCCCCGAGCGCGTTGAACGACCGTTCGATCAAAACGCCTCTTGAGCGAACGATCGTTCAACTCGGGTGAGGGTGCGTGGGATGGCCGACCGCTGGTGGGCACAGGCTCGCCGCGCCATGCAGGGTCGCGGAACCACGCAGGGTCACGGAACCACGCAGGGTCACGGAACCACGCAGGCTCAGGGAACCACGCAGGCTCAGGGAACCACGCAGGCTCAGGGGGACAGATGGTCGGGCGAGTCCTGGATCCCGGTCCGCAGGCGGGCCAGGTCGGCACGCACCATCAGCTCGACGGTCTGCCGGAGGGTCACCTCCGGGCGCCAACCGAGCACGCTCGATGCACGGCTGAAGTCGCCGACCACGCCGCCGAAGTCGTTGTGTCGAGGTGTCTCCCCACTCGCCCGCACCCCCGAACTTCCCGATACTCCCTGACGTTCGGGTCCTCCGGGCTCGATACTCCCTGACGTTTCCGTCCTTCCGACGGCCGACTCCGCGGCCTCGACGGCCCACTGGGCGACGTCGGCCAGGCGGTGCAGCTGCCCGGTGGCGATGACGAGGTCGCCGCTCCACCCGCCGTCGTACGCCGACCGCGCGGCCAGTGCGAAGGCCCGGACGAAGTCGGCGGCCGAACCCCAGTCACGGGCGACCGAGGGGTCGCGCAGTGTCACGCCCTCGGCCTGCCCGAGTGCGGTGGCGGCGGCCTGGCGAGTGATCGTCGGGAGCACGAACTTCGGGTCGTGCAGTGGGCCGGTGTGACCGAAGAGGATCAGGTTGGTGGCCCGAGCACCTCCTGCCCGGGCCTCGGCCACGGCGACATGGGCGCGGGCCTTGGCCTCGGCGTACGGGCTGACCGGGTTGAGTGGCGTGTCCTCGTCGACCGTGCCGGACTCGACCGTGCCGGACTTGGCGGTGCCCGACCCGACCGTGCCGGACTCGACTGTGCCGGACTTGGCGGGGCCGAAGATCTCGGAGGAGGACGCCTGGACGAAGGAGATCCCGGTCTCACCGGTCACCGCGAGCATTCCGAGCACAGCCTGGTGGTTCACCTCATCGGTGAGCTCCGGTCGGTCCCACGAGGCGCCGACGGAGGAGAGTGCCGCGAGGTTGTGGACCACGTCGGGGCGGTGTTCGCGGACCAGGGCGGCGAAGGTGGACGTCGCGCGGACGTCGAGCTCGGCCAGCGGTACGTCGGGCAGGTGGGCACGCACCCGCTCGTCGGCGAGCGACGTGAGCGTGCCGATCACCCGCTCTCCCCGGGCCAAGAGGTGCCGGGCGAGCAGGATGCCGTCCTGCCCGCCGATGCCGGTGATCAGGTGAAGGCCCGCGCCGGTCATTTGTCGATCAGCCGCGCCATCTTCTCGAGATCGGCATCCACCATCAGCCCAGCAAGCTCGGTGGGCAGGGTCTGCGCCTTCCAACCCAGCACGGACTGGGCCTTCGAGGCGTCTCCGATCAACGCGTCGACCTCGGTCGGGCGCTCGTAGCGGGAGTCGTGGTTGACATGGTCCTCCCAGTCGAGTCCGGCGTGGGCGAAGGCGGACGCGCAGAACTCGCGCACAGACGTGCCGACCCCGGTGGCCAGCACGTAGTCGTCGGGCTCGTCGTGCTGGAGCATCCGCCACATGCCCTCGACGTACTCCGGGGCGTAGCCCCAGTCGCGGATCGCGTCGAGGTTGCCGAGGTCGAGGTGGTCCTGCACGCCCAGCTTGATCGCGGCCGCGCCGAGCGTGATCTTGCGAGTCACGAACGACTCGCCGCGTCGTGGCGACTCGTGGTTGAAGAGGATCCCGGAGACCGCGAACAGGTCGTAGGCCTCGCGGTAGTTCACCGTCACCCAGTGCGAGTAGAGCTTGGCCGCGCCGTACGGCGAACGCGGGTAGAACGCCGATGCCTCGCTCTGCGGCGGTGGAGTCGCACCGAACATCTCCGACGTCGAGGCCTGGTAGAAGCGGCAGTCGATGCCGGCCGCGCGGATCGCCTCGAGCAGTCGCAGGGTGCCGACGGCGTCCGTCGACGCGGTGTACTCGGGCATCTCGAAGGACACCTTCACGTGGCTCTGGGCGCCCAGGTTGTAGACCTCGTGCGGCTCGATCAGGTGAATCAGGTTGACCAGGCTCACGCCGTCGGTCAGGTCGCCGTAGTGCAACGTCAGGTGCGGGTGGTCCTGCAGGTGGTCGATGCGACTGCGGTTCAGGGTGGAGGCGCGGCGGACCAGGCCGTGCACGTCGTACCCCTTCTCGAGGAGCAGCTCGGCGAGGTAGGAGCCGTCCTGGCCGGTGATCCCCGTGATGAACGCGCGCTTCATGAGTGATTCTCCAGAGGTCGGCGGGCGTAGGCGTCGAGCACGATCCGCGGCGCCAGACCCTTGTCCAGCAAGCGATCCACGCCCCGGGAGATGACCTCCCCCTTGCGGCCGCCGAGGCCGAGGGAGGCGAGGTACGGCGCGGCCTGCAGCGAGTAGCGCGCCTTCGGCTGGATCTGTACGTCGACAAAGCCGGCCCGCTCGAGGGCTGCGGTCATGCTGCGCCGGGTGTGCAGGATCCAGTGGTGGGCGGCGACCCGGCGGTCGACCCACCGGCTGGTCCGCCCACGCGTGGCGGAGAGGGCGCCGAGGGCGGCGGAGTCGACGGCGCAACGGAACGGCGTCTGCAGGAACAGCACGCCGCCCGGCTTGAGCAGGTCGTGGCAGTCGGCGAGCAGGTCGGCCGGCTCGGGGACGTGGGCGATCACGCACCACAGGGTGACCGCGTCGTTCTCGGCAGGAAGGTTGAGCGCGGAGAGGTCGCCGAGGTCGAGCTCGACATCGAACTTGTCGCGGGCGATCTCGATGGCCGCCTCGAGCAGTTCGTTGCCGCCCACGTCGAAACCACGCTCGCGGGCGTGGGCGAGGAAGCCGCCGTCACCGGCCCCGATGTCATAGATGCGTGGTGTCGAGGACGGTGGTCGAGCGGCCGAGGAACCAGCCGTCTCGAAACCACCCAGCCGCGAGGCGAGCTCGTCGAGAACCTCGTCCCACGCGGCGGTCGTCACCCCGTCCCGCTTGAGCTGGAACCACGCCTCACGCTGCTCGACCGAGATCGTGTCGAGCCCGACGGTCTCGACCGGGGCCACCTCGTCGCGATCGCTCCAGCCGACCAGCCCACACGACGTACAACGGAAGTTGCGTCGACCGGTTCGCCGGGAGATCGGGTAGTTGTGCAGCCCGCCCCTCGAGCAGGCGGGACACGTCTGGACTGTCATCGGCGAAGGGCCTTCCGGGTCGTGAACCCGTGAAGCATAACCATCGAGTAACAGGCTCGTTGAAGTGTTCGGTGATGCCGGGGGACTCACTTCCCCGTCCGTTCTCGTGTCCCTGGAGGGTCTGTGTCGAAATCTGTTGACGTTCTGGTTGCCGGTGGCGGTGGCTTCATCGGTGGTCACCTCGTGGCGGACCTCCTGGCGCAGGGCAAGAGCGTGCGATCGGTGGACGTGAAGCCGCAGTCGGAGTGGTACCAGGTGCACCCCGACGCACAGAACGTCGTCGGTGACCTCTCCCTGCTCGACACGGCGATGGCACAGACCGCCGGCGCCGAAGAGGTCTACATGCTGGCCGCCGACATGGGCGGCATGGGCTTCATCGAGAACAACAAGGCCCTCTGCATGCTCACCGTGCTGACCAGCACGCACATGCTGCAGGCTGCCCGCGAGCACGACGTACAGCGCTACTTCTACTCCTCCTCCGCCTGTGTCTACGCCGCTGACAAGCAGGTCGACACCGACATCACCGCGCTCAAGGAGTCCGACGCCTACCCGGCGATGCCGGAGGACGGCTACGGCTGGGAGAAGCTCTTCACCGAGCGGATGTGCCGCCACTTCGAGGAAGACTTCGACCTGACCACGCGCGTGGCGCGCTACCACAACGTCTACGGCCCCGAGGGCACCTGGGACGGCGGCCGTGAGAAGGCTCCGGCCGCGGTGTGCCGCAAGATCGCCACCGCCGCGATCACCGGCGAGCACGAGCTGGAGATCTGGGGCGACGGTGAGCAGACCCGCTCGTTCATGTACATCGACGACTGCCTCAAGGGCTCGCAGATGATCCTTGCCGGCGACTCCAACGTGCCGGTCAACCTGGGCTCCGACGAACTGGTCTCGATCAACGGCCTGGTCGACATCGTCGAGGAGATCGCCGGCATCAAGTGCCAGCGCAACTACAAGCTCGACGCACCCCAGGGCGTGCGCGGTCGCAACAGCGACAACACTCAGATCAAGGAGACCTACGGCTGGGCGCCCTCGATCACGCTCGCCGACGGCCTCGCCAAGACCTACGCCTGGGTGCACGACCAGGTGAAGCGCTCGATCGGCTGACCTGATGCGCGTCCTCGTCCACGACTACGCCGGCCACCCGTTCCAGGTGGAGCTGAGTCGGGAGCTCGCCTCCCGCGGTCACCGGGTCACCCACTCGTGGTGCGACGCCTACAGCTCCGGCAAGGGGCACCTGGTCGCCGAGCCCGGCGAGACGCTGGTCTTCCGGCCGGTCGGTGCCGGGGAGAAGATCGAGAAGCTCGCGTTCGTACGTCGACTGCTCCAGGAAGTGCGCTACGGCTTCGAGCTGGCACGGGTCGCCCGCGACGAGCGACCCGACGTGGTGATGGTGGCCAACGCTCCGATCCCCACGCTGGTGGTGCTCGCGTTCTTCCTGTTGCTACGCCGGACGCCGTGGGTGCTGTGGCACCAGGACGTGCAGGCCGTGGCGATCCGTTCGTTTGCCGGCAAGAGTCTTTCCAAGGCGTTTTCCCTTGTGGCAAAGGGGATTGAGGCCGGAGAGAAGTGGTGTTCACGTCGGGCCGCCGCCGTCGTCGTGATCGCCGACTCGTTCCTCGACGTCCACCGCCAGTGGGGCACCGATCGCAAGACGACCGTGATCCCCAACTGGGCGCCGCTCGACGAGATCTATCCCGTCGACCGCAAGAACGACTGGGCCGTCGAGCACGAGGTCGACGACGTGAAGACGCTGCTCTACTCGGGCACCCTCGGGCTCAAGCACAACCCTGAGCTCCTGGTCGGCCTGGCCCGCGAGGTCATCGACGGTGGCCAACGGGCCCGCCTGGTCGTGGTCAACGAGGGCCCAGCGGTCGACGTACTCCGCGACGAGGCCGCGCGCCTCGACGTACCGATCACGCTGTTGCCGTTCCAGCCCTATGAGCGGCTGCCCGAGGTGCTCGGGTCGGGTGACGTGCTGGTGGTGCTGCTCGAGCAGGACGCCGGTGCGTTCTCGGTGCCCTCGAAGACGCTGTCCTACCTGTGCGCCGGCCGACCGGTGCTCGGGTTGATGCCTGCGGAGAACCTGGCCGCCACCCTGATCAGCTCGGTCGACGGCTGCGTGCGACCGCCCGTCGCGGACTCGCTGCCGGACGCGGCGGCGTGGGTGGGCGAGGTCTTCGACGACGCCGAGCTGCGTGACGAGCTCGGTGAGAAGGCACGGTCCCTGGCCGAGCAGAAGTTCGCGTTGACCGGCTGCGCCGACCAGTTCGAGGAGATTCTCCGCAGTGCCGCCTCGTGACCCAGCCGAATCAGCCGGATCAGCCGCGTCAGTCGCTCACGGTCTTCTTCAGTGCGGCGACCTCGTCGGCAATCTGCGCCTGCAGGCCGACCCGGTGGAAGAACTTCAGGCTCTCGGGCAACGTCCGGACGGGCTCGGCGGGGTTGCCCCGATAGAGCGTCAGGGGGCTTGCCAGCCTGGTGGTCACCGTCGACCCGGCCGACAGGATCGAGCGCTCCGGCAGGCCGGTCCCGTTGAGCAGGGTGCAGTTGCTCATCACCACACTGCGCGCGCCGAGGACCACGGGCGTGCTCTCGAAGCGGTCCTTCACGAGGTTCAGGTTGTGGGTCAGGATCGAGCACCGGAAGCCGGCCACCACGGCGTACTCCTCGAGCTCGATGCGGTCCGAGCAGTCGAGCTCGTGGGCCACCGTGATCATCGCGTAGTCGCCGAGCACCAGGCTCGGGTCGCGGGTCGCCTTGTTGAACACCGTGGAGCCGAGGGGGATGCCGGCGATCCGGTTCCGGGTCGCGATGCTGGCGCCCTCGCCGAGGCGGAGCTCCTCGAGGTCGCGGATCACGTTCATCGGGCCGATGCTCGAGCCCGGTCCGAGGCTCACCTTGTTGACCAGGATCAGGCTGCGTCCGACGTACGCCGTGGGGTGGATGTCCCACTTCAGCACGCGGCGTGCCAGCTGGTGCTTGAGACGTTGCGGAAGCACGATCATCAGGACGGCAAGGGCGAGGCGCACCGCGTCACCATATCCACAGATCCGTGGTCGAGCAGCCCGCTTCGTCCTCGTTGGTCGAGTGGCTGGCGAGGAACGAGCCGGCGTATCGAGACCCATGGCCACCACCCCCTGCAAGGAGCCACCCAATGAGCACCCAGCCCGCGGCGCACTACGACCGGGTGCACGAGGCCTGGCGGCTGATCATGGGCGAGGAGTTCCACTACGGCTTCTTCGCCTCCGCGGACACCCCGCTCGAGGTCGCGACCGCGGCACTCACCGCCGAGATGCTGACGCGCGCCGGGATCGGCCCGGGCGACCGGGTGCTCGACATCGGCTGCGGCACCGGCCGCCAGTCCTGCGACCTAGCCGCCGACTCCGGTGCCTCGGTCCTCGGCATCACCACCTCGGCCAGCGGTGTCGCCGCCGCCTCCGAGCTGGCTCGCACGCGCGGAGTGGACGCGCGCTTCGAGCAGCGCGACGGCACGTCGAACGGCCTGCCCGACGCGTCGTACGACGTGGTGTGGGCGCTGGAGTCCTCCCACCTGATGCGTGATCGCGGCGGGCTGCTCTCCGAGTCCGTGCGGGTGCTGGCACCGGGCGGTCGGTTCGTGCTCTGCGACATCGTCCGCAAGCGCGAGATCCCGTTCCTCGAGGTGCGTTCTCGCCGGCATGACTTCGCGGTGCTTCGCTCCGCCTTCGGTGACGCCCACATGGAGCCGCTGGCGTCGTACGCCTCCACGCTCGAAGAGCTGGGCATGACCGTCCTCGACGCGACCGACATCTCCGAGGAGACGCTGGGGACCTTCGCCGCCTGGCGCGCCAACGTGGCCAGGCACGAGACGACGCTGCTCGAGTTGCTCGACGCCGAGTCCGTTGCCGACTTCGTCCGCGCCACCGAGGTGCTCGAGGCGTTCTGGAACGACGGGACGCTCGGCTATGGGATCCTCGCCGCGGTGAAGCCCTGACCGCCTTCTTCTCCTCCCACTGCTCCTCACTGCTCCTGCTTCCTTGATTCCGACTCGAAAAGGACCGACCGTGCCCTCTGCAGACCAGACGCTCACCGTCATCACTCAGTTCCTCGCCCGCGCCGACAAGGGCGACGCCGAGGTCACCCCGGCCACCGGCTTGTACGGCGACGGGCTCGAGCTCGACTCGCTCGAGGCCGCCGAGCTGTCGGCGATGCTCGAGGACGAGTTCGGTACCGACCCGTTCTCCTCGGGCGACGAGCTCCCCCAGACCGTGGGCGACATCCTCGCCTTCTATGAGGTCGCCGCGCCCGCATGATCGATCTCCTCTCGCGTGCTGCGGCCGCCCGGCCCGAACAGGTCGCGGTGGTCACACCCGAGGGTTCCGCGACGTACGCCGAGCTGTTGCGCGACGCGCGCGCTGTCGCGGCCGGCCTGGGCTCGGGGACCTCGGACCCGGTCGCGGACCGGGTCGCGATCGTCGAACCCGACGCGGCCTGGGTGATCCGGCTGCTGGCCGGGGCCGCGCTGGCCGGAGTGGAGGCGTGCCAGTACCAGCCCGACACCCCGACCGCCGAGCTTTTGCCGCAGCTGGCTGCGTTCGGCCACACCACCGTGATCACCCGTCGCGATGACGTGAGCGGCGCCGGGCTCGCCGTCCTACGCCCCGACTCCCTGCTGGCGACGTCGCGCCCGTCGCGCAGTCCGAGCACCGGTGAGGACGGTCAGTCGAGACCAGCCCCGCTGTTGATCCGCACCACCGGCACCACGGGGGAGCCGAAGGCGGCCCGCCATGACTGGCAGGTCCTCGCGCAGACCGTGACGCAGGTGCAACCGCGACCACACCAGCGCTGGCTGCTCGCCTACGGGCCCCAGCAGTTCGCCGGCATCCAGGTGCTGCAACACGTCGTGGCCGCGCAGGCCACCCTGGTCGCCCCCTTCCCGCGCCAACCCCGTGACGGGCTCGACGCGCTGCTGACCCAGGACGTGAAGTGCGTCAGCGCCACCCCGACGTACTGGCGGTTCCTGCTCACCGAGGCCCGCAGCCGCGGCGTCGAGCTGCCCGGGCTGGAGCAGATCACCCTCGGCGGTGAGGCGATCCCGCCCGACCTGCTCGAGGAGCTGAAGAAGACGTTCCCGACCGCACGGATCGCGCAGGTCTATGCCTCGACCGAGTTCGGGTCGATCGTCTCGGTCGGTGACGGACGCGCCGGGTTCTCGGTCGACAAGCTGGCCTCCGAGGCGAATCCCGACGCGCACCTGAAGGTGGTCGACGGCGAGCTCTGGGTGCGCCGTACGCCCGGGATGCTCGGCTACGCCGACGCCGCCGCGCAACGTCATACGGAGGGGTCGCCGGAGCAACCGGAACGTATGACGTCCCGCGAAGCAGCGCGCGCCGGCGACGCCGACGACGACTGGAAGCCCACTGGCGACCTCGTCGAGATCGTCGGTGACCGGGTCGAGTTCCGCGGCCGCGACAGCGAGGTGATCAACGTCGGCGGGGTGAAGGTCCACCCGCTGCCGATCGAGAACGCGATCATCGCGCTCGACGGCATCGCGCAGGCGCGCGTGTACGGCCGCGCCAACAAGCTCACCGGCGCGATCGTGGCGGCCGACGTCGTGGCGGCCGACGGCGCAGGGGAAGAAGACGTACGTCGTGCGATCAAGGCCGCGGTCGCCGACCTGCCCCGCGCGTGGCACCCGCGCAGCATCAACTTTGTCGAGGCCATCGCAACGCGTGGCGAGAAGACCGTGAGAAGGATGGAACAGTGACCGCACCCGAAGAGACCCGCGTCGTCCTCGTCACCGGCGGGAGCAAGGGCCTGGGCGCCGGCATCGTCGAGGCCTACCTCGAGGCTGGCCACATCGTGGAGACCTGCTCGCGCTCGTCGACCGACCTGGTCGCCAAGCTCGAGGGCGACTTCCCCGATCGCTTCTCCTTCGCCGCCGTCGACATCTCCGACTCGGCCGCGGCCGATGCGTGGGTGAAGGATGTGGCGACGCGTCGCGGCCGCATCGACGTGCTGATCAACAATGCCGGCACCGCCCCCGAGGGCGTGATCGCGCTCTTCAACGACGCGGCGATCGACCAGGTGGTCGACCTCAACATCAAGGGCACGGCCTACGTCACCCGCGCGGCCTCGCGGGTGATGCTCGCGCGCCGCAGCGGCTCGATCGTGAACGTGTCGTCGGTGGTCGGGATGTCGGGCTACCGCGGGCTGTCGATGTACAGCGCGACCAAGGCCGCGCTCGACGGGATGACCCGCGGGCTGGCTCGCGAGCTCGGCTCGCGCGGGATCACGGTGAACAGTGTGGCGCCCGGCTATCTGCGCACCGAGATGAGCCACGGCCTCGACGAGGGCCAGCTGACCCAGATCACCCGGCGTACGCCGGCCGGTCGGCTCGGTGAGCCCGCCGACGTCGCGCGGGCAGTGCTGTTCCTCACCGACCCCGCGAACACCTACATCACCGGCCAGGTCCTTGTCGTCGACGGTGGCCTCACCGCCTGATCCTCGATACTCCCTGACGTTCGGGTCCTGTTCCACCGGGTGGCAAGCGGAGTGCGGCGGCAGCCAATCTCAGGATGTGAGCAGTGTGTCCAGAAAGTGAGATTCGAACTTCGTACGGCGCCCGGAGCGACGTAGTCTCGTCCTCATGTTCACGACACACCTGACCAAGCGCCGCGCAGTGGACCACTGCCGCACGCGCTCGGCCCTGTGTCGAATGTCCTGACGGGACGCCCATTTCCCGCCGCGCACAGGCCTGACTCCAGGCGCTGAACCGCGCAGCCGCGTCCCGTGCCCTCCGGCATGCAATCGCAACCGGCGAGCCTCGACCCCAGCCCACGTCGGCCATCCCACTCGGGTAGGTCCCGAAGGTGGCCGACAGGGCGGCGAGCGCTGGCCGAGGAGACCAGACCAAAAGGACCAGGAGCACCAGATGAGCCAACAGATCGATCCGCGCGGACCGCAGTTCGCAGCTGCGGTGACGTCGGTCGTGCTCGTCGCCGTGCTGCTCACCGCCCCGGCCACCGTTGGCGTCGTACTGCTCGGCCTGCAAGCCGTGCTGTTCGCCGCCGGTGCCGGCCTGGGAGTCCAGAAGACCCCTCACGCATGGGTCTACAAGTCTCTGGTCCGCCCGCGACTGTCTGCCCCCACCGAACTCGAGGACGCCGCACCGCCGCGCTTCGCCCAGACCGTCGGCCTGGGCTTCACGGCGGTCGGCCTCCTCGGATACCTCACCGGCGCCACGCTCGTGGGGGACATCGCGGTCGGCCTTGCGCTGGCCGCGGCACTGCTGAACGCGATCTTCGCGTTCTGCCTCGGTTGCGAGATGTACCTCCTCGGACGGCGCCTGCTCACCCGCACCGCCGCGCCGGCAACCAACTGACACCGCACCATCACCGAAGACGTCTGCACCAACCGAAAGAGAGAAACAGGATGAGCCGCGAAGACACCCTCGTCTCGACCCAATGGGCCGAGGACAACATCGACAACGACCAGGTCGTCCTCATCGAGGTCGACGAGGACACCACGTCCTACGACAAGGGCCACATCAAGGGTGCCATCAAGTTCGACTGGACCAACGACCTCCAGGACCAGGTCCGCCGCGACATCATCAACAAGGAGGGCTTCGAGGCCCTGCTCAGCAAGAACGGCGTGAGCAACGACCACACCGTCGTGCTGTACGGCGGCAACAACAACTGGTTCGCCGCCTACGCCTACTGGTACTTCAAGCTCTACGGCCACAACGACGTCAAGCTCGTCGACGGTGGCCGCAAGAAGTGGGAGCTCGAGTCCCGCGAGCTGGTCCAGGACATCCCGGAGCGCACCCCCACGACGTACGTCGCCAAGGAGCTCGACACCACCAAGCGCGCCAACCGTGACGACGTCGTCGCCGCGATCGGTGTGCAGAACCTGGTCGACGTCCGCAGCCCCGACGAGTACGCCGGTCGCCTGTTGGCCCCTGCCCACCTCCCGCAGGAGCAGGCCCAGCGCGCCGGTCACCCGCCGACCGCCTCCAACATCCCGTGGAGCAAGGCCGCGAACGACGACGGCACGTTCAAGTCCAACGAAGAGCTGACCAAGCTCTACGAGGACGCCGGCGTCGACTTCTCCAAGGACACCATCGCCTACTGCCGCATCGGCGAGCGTTCCTCGCACACGTGGGTCGTGCTGCACGAGCTGCTCGGTCACGAGAACACGAAGAACTACGACGGCTCGTGGGTCGAGTACGGCTCCCTCGTCGGCGTTCCGATCGTTCTCGGCGACGAGCGCGGGGAGGCCTGACATGTGCGGTGCGACTGCTGGGGGGCTCTCCCTCGACGGCGTCAAGGTTGACCAGGAGGCCGTGATCCAGGGCCAGGTCACCCGTGGCGGCGAGCCGGTCGGCAACGCCTACGTGCGCCTGCTCGACAAGACTGGCGAGTTCACCGCCGAGGTGCCCACCTCGGCGACCGGCCACTTCCGGTTCTTCGCCAACGACGGCGACTGGACCCTGCGCACGCTGGCCGCAGGAGCCGACCCGACCGACAAAAAGGTCGTCGCCGCCGTTGGTTCCGTGGCTGAGGTTGCCATCGCCATCTGATCTCGGTTCAGGCACCGGCCCGTCATTCTCCTTGGAGGGTGGCGGGCCGAGTGCATTTCTCTGATGCCATCCGGTGGTTTCGAGACGCTCGCTGGCGCTCGCTCACCCTCCCCGACCCCGTGCCGTCACATTTCGGGCACCCGGTCGTTGATCAGGTCGCAACAGTTCTGCGAAAGGGACTCCTGTGACCTCTGACCTGCGCATCGGCGTGATCGGCTGCGGCTACCTCGGCGCGACCACGGCCTCCTGCCTGGCGAGCCTCGGGTTCCACGTGATCGCCCAGGACATCAGCGAGGAGCGGATCGCCGCCCTCTCCGCGGGTCAGACCCCGTTCTTCGAGCCCGGCCTCGACGAGCTGGTCGCCGACGGTGTCGCCTCCGGGCGCCTCGAGTTCACCCACGACCTGGCCCGCGTCGCAGACCACGCCGACGCGATCTTCCTGTGCCTCGGAACTCCCCAGACGCACGGCGAGCTGCAGGCCGACCTGAGCCAGTTCGAGTCAGCTTGCGCGGCGCTGTTCCCGTTGCTCAGCAAGCCGGTCGTGGTGATCGGCAAGTCGACCACGCCGGTGGGTTCGGCGGCCCGGTTCCGCGAGATGGTGCGTTCGCTCGCCCCCGCCGGCGACGACGTCGAGCTGTGCTGGAACCCCGAGTTCCTCCAGGAGGGCAACGCGATCCGCAACACTCTCCACCCCGACCGCATCGTGATCGGCCTGCACCCCGACGACCAGCGCTCCGAGGCCGTCGTACGCCGCATCTTCGCGACGCCGATCGCCGAGGACCGGATCCCCGTCATCCCGACCGACCTGCAGACCGCCGAGCTGGTCAAGGCCAGCGCCAACGCGTTCCTGGCCACGAAGATCTCCTTCATCAACGCGATGTCAGAAGTCTGTACGGCGGCCAGTGGCGACGTGGTCACGTTGTCCGAGGCGCTGAGTCACGACGTACGCATCGGAGGCCAGTTCCTCAAGCCCGGCTTGGGATTCGGCGGCGGTTGCCTGCCCAAGGACATCCGTGCGTTCATGGCGCGGGCGTCCGAGATCGGCGTCCCGCACGCGCTCGGGTTCCTGCACGAGGTCGACATGATCAACCGACGCTGCCGCGAGCACGTGGTGGCCCTGGCCGAGAGCCTGCTCGACGGCGACGTGTACGAGAAGCGGATCACGATCCTCGGTGCTGCGTTCAAGCCCGGCTCCGACGACATCCGTGACTCGCCGGCGCTCGACGTGGCCGGCCAGCTCCACCTCGCCGGCGCCGAGGTCGTCGTGCACGACCCGCGCGCCATCGAGCCCGCGCGACGCGAGCGGCCGAAGCTCGACTACTGCGAGGACCTCGTGAAGGCCTGCCACGAGGCCGACCTCGTCATGCTGCTCACCGATTGGGCCGAGTACGTCGAGCTCGACCCGGCAGCACTGGTCGGCATCGTGGCCAAGCCGGTGATCATCGACGCCCGGCACTGCCTTGATCCTGCTGCGTGGCAGGCCGCGGGCTTCGACTACCGCTCGCTGGGTCGAGGCCAGTTCGCCTGACCCTGGACCTGCCTCGGACCTGCCCTGGCCCTGCCTGGCCCTGCCTGGACCCTCCCTGGCCGTGAGGCCAACGTATTGGTTGACTTCTGGGCGCGGAATCGACCAGTTCGTTGGTCTCAGCGAGGAGAGGTGACCCGGGGCGGTGCGGGTGGGTTGTCGCGAGCGGTCACGGCGTACGGGGACCGCACGGAGGCGCGCAACTCCAACCGTCGGTCGAGACTCCACTCCGAGCCGGATGGCGCGAATCTCCACACCTGGGCTCGTCGCGCCGAACCGGCACGCGCGACGACGGCAAGCATGCGGCGCGCGGACGACTCGCGGTCTTGCAGTTGGCCCGCGACGAAGGTGATGCACTCCAGGCCGTGGTTGCGCAGCCTTTCCTCCCGGGTGATGTCGATGCGCCGTCGGGAGGTGGCCAGGTGGAATGCGCCGTCGTACTCGGCGACCACGCCGGCCTCGGGTGACAACAGGTCTGGCCGGGCCAGGAATCTTCGGCGGGGAGTCCAGAGCGTGCGGTTGGACAAGGGAGGTGGCAGGCCGGCATCGAGCACCCAGACCAGTCGCATCAAGGTCTCGCGAGGCGACTCCGAACCCTCCACGGCCAAGGCGAGCGCGCGACGGGCCAGTCGCAATCCGCGACGCCTCGGCACGCCAGCCAGATAGGCACCGAACCGGGCGAGTGAGGTGAGCTCGGCATGGAGCACCATGTCAATGATGACGACGGCTTCCCGGAGGTCACCGAGGGTGCAGATGGCGTCAAGCAGTGCCCGGTGGATGTTGGTGCATCGGATGCCGTGTCGCATCACCACTTCGTCCTCGGCCAACGCGGCACTGGACCAGCTGGATCCGGGACGAGGCCGGTGAAAGCCCGGTGCGAGGAGGTGGACGGGCAGCGACTCGCCCGACGTGGTGGTGCCGTCGACGAACTCTGCACCGGCCAGATGAAGGCTCGCCCAGGCGGTCACCGCACCTCCGTCGGGCAGGCCGATCACGGCCTCGATGATGCGCTGGCCCGGCTGTTGCGTCGGGGCCTCGCTGGGCAACACCCACCCCGCGGCGACCGGTCGCCAGCGCTTGCTCCGTGACTGTCCACGGGTGGGGCCGGCGACGCCCGCGGGATCCACATGGACCGGTACGACGAACCTGGGCGGCGGGAGTCGGGGAGCCGGTGGCACCAGGAATGCCTCGTGGACCGCCTCGGGTGGAAGTTGCATGTCCGAGAGCCTGCACGATTTCGGGGACGCTCGCGCCGCTCATCCACAGCCCCGCGGAACCGCGCCCACCTGAACCGCCCCGGGTCCAGCAGTCCCCGTCCCCGAGACCAAGGGCGACCCGTCCCCGAGACCAACAGATTGGTTGGGTTTCGCCCCGAAACCCAACCAATACGTTGGTCTCAGTGAGTCGGCAAGCCGAGCCAGCCGAGCCGAGCCGAGCGAGCCAGGCTAGAGACCGGTGACCTCGGGGTGCTCCCGGAACCACTCGATCGTGCGGCGCAGGCCCTCCTCGGCGGAGACCTCGGGCTCCCAGCCGAGCTCACGCTGGGCGAGGGTGATGTCGGGACGCCGCACGGTCGGGTCGTCGACCGGTCGCTCGATGTGCACCGTCTCCGAGGAGGAGCCGACCAGCGAGACGATCCAGTTCGCCAGCTCGAGCATCGAGATCTCGTGCGGGTTGCCGATGTTGACCGGCCCGGCCAACGAGGAGCGGGTCAGTGCGAGGATCCCCGAGACCAGGTCGTCGACGTAGCAGATCGAGCGGGTCTGGCTGCCGTCCCCGGCAAGGGTGATCGGGTCGCCCCGCAGCGACTGGCGCACGAAGTTGGGGATCGCACGTCCGTCGTTGGGTCGCATCCGCGGGCCGAACGTGTTGAAGATGCGCACGATGCCGGTGTCGGTGCCGTAGGTCGTGCGATATCCGGTCACCAACGCCTCGGAGAACCGCTTCGCCTCGTCATAGACACTGCGTGGACCGACCGGGTTCACGTAGCCCCAGTAGTCCTCGGTCTGCGGGTGCACCTGCGGGTCGCCGTACACCTCGGAGGTGGACGCCATGATGAACCGCGCCCCGGCGGCGCGGGCCAGCTCGAGGCCGTTCATGGTGCCGAGCGAGCCGACGTGCAACGTCTCGATCGGGTGCTCGAGGTAGTCGACCGGCGAGGCGGGCGAGGCGAAGTTGAGCACGGCGTCGACCGGGCCCTCGACCGGCAGTCCGGCGGATACGTCGGCCTCGACCAGCGAGAAGAGCGGGGTGCCGGAGAGGTGCGCGACGTTGGCCTCGGAGCCGGTGATGAAGTTGTCGACCGCGACCACCTCGTGGCCCTCGCCGACCAACCGCTCGCACAGGTGGGAGCCGAGGAATCCGGCGCCGCCCATCACGACGTACCGCTGTTGCTTGCTCACTGCTGTTCCTCACTGTCGAGCAGCGCGTCGAGCGCTGCGGTGAAATCGGCGACCGGGACGGTGATGTCGTCCTGTACGCCGCCCATCGGGTTGCCCTCGCGGATCGGGCGCGCGGAGGTGCCGACCAGATGGGCGTACGTCGACTCCGGCACGTTGGAGGCGATCGCCCAGAAGCACTTGTTGAGATAGCGGGGCGCGAAGAGTTCGAGGATGCGCACCCCGGGGGAGCAGAAGTTGAGGTTGGTGAGCGCGGCTCCGTGGGGCGCCACGATCACCGACGCCGCGGTGAAGTGGTCGATCTGCTCCTGCACGGTGAGCGCGCCGCAGTCGATCTTCACGAACCCGTGCCGCGCCAGCACGGAGAAGATCTCCTCCTCGTTGACCAGCCGCCGGGTGTTCTTCGCAGTCCCGCGGGTGATGTAGATGCGCGAGGGCAGCGTGGATGCAGCGGCCGACGGCGGGAACGTGCGCGCCAGCCACTGCGTCGACCACGGCGGCATCATCGTGTCGGGGTTGGTCATCGAGGGCACGATCAGATGGGCTGCGCGCCAGGCCCGGTCGCGCAGCGGCGGCACCGTCGAGACGTGGGTGAGACCGAGCTTGTCGAGGAACTGCTCCTGGTAGCGCGAGCCGCGGCTGAGCAGGAAGTGGTCGGGCATCGCGTCGACCAGCCCACGCTCGAGGGCCTCCTGGAAGACACCCCATCGGGGCAGCAGGTCGGTCACGAAGTGGAAGTAGTTGCCGCCGGTGCCACGGGTGGCCAGCGAGAGCAGCGACCCGTCGACGTCGGTGACCTGCGGCATCCGCGGGCGCAGGTGGATCGGGTGCTCGCGCCAGCCCTTGACGCCGTAGTACTCCGACGTCTCGTAGTCGAGCACGCCGCGGGGGGTCACGTGCGCCGCGTAGTCGCCGACGACGAGGCCGTCCTCGATCTCGAGCAGGAAGCGCCGGGGCTCCTCGTAGTCGCCGAGGCCGCGCCAGAACCAGTGGCCCTGCGGTTCCTGGCGCGGTGCCGGGTGGGCAGACGCCAGGAGGTGTACGTCGGCAGCGGGGTCGAGGCGGGCCGTCTCCTCGACCGACTCGGTGCCGATCCAGGGGAGGCGAGGGCGTGAGCCAGCCGAGGCAGCCGGGCCAGCCGAGGCCGCGCCCGGCCCGAGAGCGCGCGTCAACGCACCCATGCGTCGCGTCGCGAAACGGTGGGCCCGCTTGACCTGTGGGAACGCAGGCTCGAGCCAGTTGGGCAGTCGGGACACGTCAGCGGGCCAGCCAGACGGTGCCCTGTCGGGGGCCGGCCGGCTCGTGGCGACGCAGCGTGAAGCCACACGAGGTGAAGAACGCGGACAGTTCGTCCCAGGAGTGGCCGGGCACGTCGTGGTACTCCATGACCACGCGCGAGACGGTCTTCCAGTCGGCCGGCGAGGAGCCCAGCACGATCGAGTACTCCGCACCCTCGGTGTCGATCTTGACCAGGTCGACGCGTCCGCCGGCCTCGGCGACGGCGGCGGAGAAGGGGATGCACGGCACCGACACCAGGTCGGCCGAACCGGGCGGTGCGGTGAGTCCGTTGAGCCCGGAGGCCTGGCCGTTGTCGGCGAACTCGAGCACGCCCGAGTGGTCGGAGACCGCCGTCGCGTGCACGGTCACCGAGGAGTCGAAGCCGTTCGCCGAGACGTTGCGGCGCAACCAGTCCGCGGTCGACGGCGAGGCCTCGTAGGCATGCACCCGGACCCGCTTCGCGGCGCGCACCAACGCCAGCGAGAAGCAGCCCACCTGCCCGCCGATGTCGAGCGCCACCAGGGCCGGCGGCAGGCCGGAGAGGGTCTCCTTCATCCGGTAGGCGTCCTCGGAGAACACCTCGTAGATCGGCACCCGCGCCCCGGCCACGTTGGGGCAGGAGACCTCACCGCCGCCGCGCAGCCGATAGGTCAGCGACGGCCGCGCCCACGGCGTACGTGCGGAGACGAGGTTGAAGAGCAGCGGCACTCCGTTGGCGTACTGCAGGGTCTGGCGCACCCGGCGGACGGCGAGGCTGGGTCGACGGCTCACATGAACTCCGAAGGGTGCGTGGTGGCAAGGCGGCGGGGGTCACGGACCGGAAACGCAGGGTCGCGCTCGCGGGCCGGCGCGGGGGTCGCGTCGGGAGAGTCAGCAGTGGTCACGGGATCAGTCTCCTCCGAATACACCGCGGCCAGGATCGCCAACGCCAGCCCGGCCCACACGAAGCGGTCCCACAGCGAGTTGGTGATCAGCGCGACCGCGGCATAGGCCAGCGGCACGTAGCCGAGGCGGCGCAGCGGGCCGGGCCGGAAGAGCGGAATGATGAAGTTCCACAACAGCATCACGAAGGCCAGCGCGCCGAAGATGCCGATGCCGACCGCGACCTGCAGATAGACGTTGTGTGCGTCGAGCGCGGTGATGTCGAATCCGTTGCCCTGCAAGGGTTTCGCAAGGAACTCCTCCACCCCGGTGGCGAACGCCTTCTCGCGGGCGAGGTCGGAGTAGGAGGCCGTCGAGTCACCCTGGAGCCTGGCCAGGGCCGAGCTGTCGCCGGCGATCGAGAGCAACCAGTTGAGCGAGGCGATGCCGAGCAGGGCGGCCGAGACGACGAGGTACGCCGACATCGCCGAGCGCTCCACGAGGGGGTAGAGCACGGCCAGCATCACCATCGCCAGCAGCGAGGCGCGGCTTCCGGAGAGCAGCGCGCTGGCCAGCGACATGGCGCCCCCGGCGAGCACCAGCAGCCGCATCCACCCGCTCTGGTAGCGCGACCAGAGGTGGATCAACATCGCGAACGCCATCAGTGCGCCGAGCGCGAAGAAGTTGGTGTGGGTGGTCAGGCCCATGTAGCGCCCGTTGGGGTTGGGGCCCATCACCATGCCGGCGGCGAGGCTGATCGCCGTACCGGCCACGAACGACCAGGCCAGCGCGTCGATCATCTTGATCGAGGGACGCCACCACAGGAACAGCAGTGGGAGTACGACGACCGCGGCGACGAGGCGGAAGCCGTAGTTGAGGCTGATCAGCGGCGCCTCGTTGAGCAGGGAGGCGACCACCGTGAGCACCAGGATCAGTGAGCCGGCGATCGCGAATCCCATCGGCACCTTGGCCTTGCGCTGCAGCATCGTCGGCACCAGCAGCGCGAAACCGGCAGCGAAGAACAGGTCGGAGAAGGTGACGAACGAGACCGACTGCGAGGGACGGACGTCGTTGATCGGCGCGCACACCATCGCCGCGATCATGGCGAGGGTGCCGAGTCGGTCGGTGCCGAGCACGATGAGCATGGTCAGGCCGACGGCGAGGACCACCGCGGCGATCATCCCGAAGGTGCCGAGGGTGGCCAACGCCAGCAGCCCGAGCAGGGCCAGCAGCCCTGATCCATAGGTGGCGATGGAGGTCATGTCGCGGGTCAGGGCTTCAGCGACACCCAGCGACCCGACTTGATCGCCGGGTCGGATTCGTCGGCGTAGTAGTAGTAATAGTCCTGCTGGCCACGACGGGGCGCCATGTTGACCACCACGCCGTACAACCGCGCGTCGACCTGGTCGATGCGCTGGCAGGCGTCGTGCAGCTGTTCCTTGGTGGTCTTGCCGTGGCGGGTGACCATCAGTGCACCGTCGGCGGCGCGGGCCAGGATCGCGGCATCGGCGACCGGCAGCAGCGGGGGAGCGTCGATGATGACCACGTCGTACATGTCGCGCATCTTGTGGATCAGGTCGCGGGTCGCGTTGGACTGCAGCACCTCGGTCGGGTTCGGCGGGATCGGGCCGCCGCCGAGGAAGTCGACGCCGGTGTCGCCGTGCTGCTGGATGCTGTCGACCAGCGAGCTCTTGCCGACCAGCACGGTGGTCAGGCCGACCTTGCTCTCGAGGCCGAGGAGGCCGGCGACGCGGGGACGACGCAGGTCGCCGTCGACGAGGAGCACCCGTCGCCCGGCCTGGGCCAACGCGATCGCGAGGTTGGTCGAGGTGGTGGTCTTGCCCTCACCGGGCAGCGCGCTGGTGATCACGAACGACTTCGGCTGGGCGTCGAGGTCGAGGTAGTCGAGGTTGGTGCGCAGCACCCGGAACGCCTCGGCGCGTGGCGCGAAGCCGTTGAGGTCGGTGAGCAGCGGATGACTGGGGACGTCGCTGTCGTAGCCAATGTTGGCGACCACACCGGTGTGGGTGATCTTGCGGATGTCGTCGGCGGTCTTGACCGTGTTGTCGGTGATCTCGCGGAGCACCGCCACACCACAGCCGATCACCAGACCGATCAGGCCGGCGACCACGAGGTTGAGCAGGGTGCGCGGCGAGACCGGGTCACTGCTGTAGCTGGCCGGGTCGGCCACGGTCGCCCGGATCGGGGTCGCGGCGCGGTTGGGCGCGTCGATGCGGGTGATGTACTTCGTGAGCTGCTCGGCCTC
The DNA here is from genome assembly GCA_001429555.1 of Nocardioides sp. Soil797. Taxonomy (GTDB): domain Bacteria; phylum Actinomycetota; class Actinomycetes; order Propionibacteriales; family Nocardioidaceae; genus Nocardioides. Next base: position 148,999 of record LMSR01000001.1, read on the forward strand.
GGTCTGTGCGATGGCCTGGGCGATCTTGGGGTCCGGGTGCGTGACGTTGATGTCGATGATCACCGTCAGCGGCTCGACCTCGGCCTTGATCATGTCGGCGAGCTCGGAGGGGCTCTCCTCGAGGTTGAGCTCGGCGATCACCTTCTCCATGATCTCGCGGCTGGTGGCCAGGTCGGCGTACGACGAGACGCGTCCCGACGAGACCAGGCTGGCAGCGATCGCCTCCGAGGAGTCCTCGACGTCGGTCGAGATGAAGACGCGGGCGTGGGACTCGTACTTCGGGGTGACCAGGAACGAGTAGGCGCCGGCCGCCACGAGGGCGATCAGCAGGAGGGCGACGATCGTCTTCCAACGTCGACGAGCAGTGCGCATGAGGTCTTTGAAATCCACGCCGAGCCTTTGAGTAGAAGTGCTGTCGCCGAGTCAACGAAGTCTAGGACGATCCGTTACTCCCCGGGGGCCGTCCGCGAGGAGTTTTCGCGGCGACTTCTGGCAGCATGCTGACCATGTCTGCACCACTCCTGATCACGGTCGCGCCCACAGGCGCCGAAACCGCCAAGGCTGACTGCCCGCAGCTGCCCACCACACTCGAGGAGCTCGTCGCCACCGCGAAGGAGTGCCGAGCCGCCGGGGCGGCGATGATCCACGTCCACATCCGCGACGACGAGCACCGGCCGACCCTCGACGGCACCCGGTTGAAGGACACCGTCGACGCGCTGCGCTCCGAGACCGACCTGGTGGTCCAGCTCTCCACCGGCGGCTCGGTGCACGACCCGCTCGAGTCGCGGCTCAAGGTGCTCGACGCGGCGCCGGACTCCTGCTCGTTGACGATGGGTACGACGAACTTCGGCGACGACGTCTTCCTGAACCCGTGGCCGTTCATCTGCGATCTCTACCAGCTCTCCCAGGAGCGCGAGGTGGTGCCGGAGTTCGAGCTCTTCGACCTCGGCCACGTGCACGCGCTCAGCCGGTTGCTGGCCAAGTTCGGCCTGCCGTACGGCGGCAAGGTGCACGTCGACCTCGTGATGGGCGTGCCGGGCGGCATGCCCGGTACGGCGGACGCGCTCGTCGCCGCCGTCGCGGCCCTCCCCGCCGAGGTGACCAGCTGGGGCGCGACCGGGATCGGTCGCAGCACCCTGTCGGTGGGGCTGGCGTCGCTGGCCAAGGGTGGCCACTTGCGGGTCGGGATGGAGGACGTGCTCACTCTCGCCAAGGGTGTCCCGGTCGAGTCGAATGCCCAGCTGGTCGAGCGCGCCGTGGCGATGGGTGAGCTGGCCCAGCGCACCCCGATGACTCCCGACCAGGCCCGGGCCCTGCTGAACACCCGCCCGCTCTGATCGACTGGACCTCGCTGAGAGCAACGTTTTGGCTGGGTTTCCACCTCTAAAGCAACCACAATGTTGCTCTCACCGAGCTTGACCGCTGGCTGCTCACCGAGATCGAAGCGTGACCCGAGACCGGACCCGTCGTTGACCCATCCGGAGCACCCCTTCGGGAATGAGGTCGAGCATGACGGAGTTCGCTTCTCGCGCGGACGTCGCAGGGACGACCTCCCCTGCGCTCAAGCACTCCGACATCGAGCTGATCCCACTCCCGGCGTCCGAGGCCAACCTCCCCGCGTCTGCCCAGCCGGTGCCGGAGCGCTCGCGGCTCGAGAGCGCCCCGGCGCACAGTGCCCTGACCGACCGAGCCCTCACCGACCGTGCCCCGGTTGACCTGTCCGTTTCCGACCTGGACGACCCGCCCCGGAGCAGCCCGCTGGCCGGCCGGCTCAAGCACGTCGTCGCCGTGGTGGCCCTGACCGACGTGGTCGTCCTGGCCCTGAGTGCGCTGATCGCGGTCTCCTTCCGAGCCACGCTCGACGGGGTGCTCGAGAAGGACACCTACCTGGAGTTCGCCGTACTCAACGGAACGGCTCCCTTCGTCTTCCTGATCTGGCTGGCCTGCCTGGCCCTGTCCGGTGCGTATGCCCGACGCATCCTGGGTGGTGGCACCGAGGAGTTCCGCCGGGTGGCCGTCGCCTCCCTGATGGCGGTCGGGGCGGTCGGCACGGTGTCGTTCCTGACCCGCAGCACGATCTCGCGCGGCTACGTCATCCTCTGCTTCGCAGTGGGCACGGTGCTGCTCCTCGCCACGCGTTATGCGCTGCGCAAGGTGCTGCACGCGATGCGCCAGCGCGGCAAGCTGCACGCCCGGGTGATCGCGGTCTGCAGCCCCGAGGCCCTCGACGAGGTGAAGGCCAGCCTCGAGCGGCTGTCGTGGGCCGGCTACACGTTGGTCGGTGCCTGCGTCCCGTCCCACCACCTCGGTGAGCTGAGCGCCGAGCAGCTGCGTGCGCAGCCGGTCCCGATCCTGGGTGGCAGCGACGACGTGGTGGGCGCCTGTCAGGTGACCGGCGCCGACACGGTGCTGGTCGCCGGTGGCGGCCACACCTCCTCGCAGGCCCTGCGTCGGATCGGCTGGCAGCTGGAGAACCTCGACGTCGACCTGGTCGTCGTACCCGGGCTGATCGACGTCGCCGGACCGCGCATCCACATGCGCCAGGTCGGCGGCCTGCCACTGGTGCACGTCGACAAGCCGCAGGTCGGCCGGGCTGCCGGGCTGACGAAGCGGGTCTTCGACCTCGTGGTGGCCTCGGCGATGCTCCTGGTCTTCGCGCCGGTGATGGTGGTGATCGCGTTGGCGATCAAGCTCCAGGACGGCGGGCCGGTGTTCTACCGTCAGTGCCGCAGCGGCCGCGACGGCCAGACCTTCGGGATGTGGAAGTTCCGCTCGATGGTGGTCGACGCCGATCGCAGGCTGGCCGAGGTGGCGGCGCTCAACGAGAGCGACGGCGTGCTCTTCAAGTGCAAGGACGACCCGCGGGTGACCCGGCTGGGCAAGGTCCTGCGCAAGTACTCCCTCGACGAGATCCCCCAGCTCTTCAACGTGTTGGCCAACCAGATGAGCGTCGTCGGGCCGCGCCCGCCGCTGCCCACCGAGGTGGCCGACTACCCGGTCGACATGCATCGGCGGCTCCTGGTGCGTCCCGGCCTGACCGGCCTGTGGCAGGTCTCCGGCCGCAGCGACCTGCCCTTCGAAGAGGCGATCCGGATGGATCTCTACTACGTCGACAACTGGTCGCTGATCGGCGACCTGATCATCCTGCTGAAGACGGTGCGCGCCGTGCTGCTCTCGAAGGGTGCGTACTAGCCTTGACGAGTGAGCTTCTCGGTCCTCTTCGTCTGCATCGGCAACGTGTGCCGCTCCCCGTTCGGTGAGCGGCTGCTGCGCCTTCGCCTTGACGAGCTGGGCATCGGTGACGAGTTCACGGTGACCAGTGCCGGCGTACGCGCCATGCGGGGTCGCGCGATGCACCCGGAGTCGGCGCGCACGCTCGAGGAACGCGGCGGTTCGGCCGATGGTTTCGTGGCTCGGCAGCTGAGCGCCGAGCTGGCCGAGGAGGCCGACCTGGTCGTGGCCGCCACCCGCGACATCCGCTCGCGGTTGCTGGAGGAGTCGCCGCGCTCGCTGCGGCGTACGTTCACGGTGCGTGAGTTCGTCGCCCTGGCCGAGGCCCACCGCGCCGCGGGGGAGGGCCAGACGGGTGCCCGCGCCGCCGCGCCGGTCCGGCAGCGCGGCAAGGAGGCGTTGTCGGGCCTGGTCGAGGACTGCTCGCGAGGCCGCGGAATCCTGCGGCTCGACGACGTCGACATCACCGATCCGATCGGCCGTTCGGCGCAGACGTACGACGCGGTCGCGGAGCTGATGGACGACCAGGTCACCCGGTTGGCAAGGGTGCTGAATAGCCCGTTGTGACTACTCCGATCACCCGCTCGGGTCATCATTTCGGAGACGGCTCCGTGGGATGTCTCATTTTGATTCAGCGATGCCCCAATTTGGGGACGCGTCCGTTAAGGTCAGCCTCGACAGCCCGTTTGGGGGGCAACGTGCGTCCCACTACTTTTCCCATGGAGTCACCATGAAGCTCTTCGCAGGTCTCAGCACCGCGGCCTTGCTGGTCGCCGGTCTGACCGTCGCGTCTGCTCCGGCGAATGCTGCCGGTGCTGCCCAGGCCGACGAGTACACGCCCACCATCAACACCTTCTGCATGGCCAACGGCGGCAAGGCCGAGAGCGGCAAGATCCGACTCAAGCTCAACGTCGTTTCCAACGGTGCCGGTTCGCCGAAGGCCACGGTCAAGATCGTGATCCGCAACAAGAAGGGCAAGATCGTGCGCACCCGCACGCGCTCCTTCAACAACGGCCCGCGCGCCTACCGCTTCTTGAACCTCAAGAAGGGTCGCTACACCGTCAGCTTCATCGTCACGCCCAAGGGTGCCGACGCTGACCGCTACAAGGGTTGCACCGCGCGCATCGCCACCAAGGTCAAGGCAAAGCGTCCTCGCTGACCCTGGGTCCCTGACCCACATGTTCCACTGACCGCTGCCTCCCGGCCCGTCCGGGAGGCAGCGGTTTTCAGTCTGTCTGTCTCCAACGGGGAGTTCGTGTGATCCGTCGTCGTTATTGGGTGACCGCCGTGCTGGTGGTCGCGCTCGGGTTCGTGGCGTACGCCGGGTGGCGGGTGTGGCAGGTCCGGGGCGACCTGACTGCCGCCCAGGGTGATGCGAGCCGGCTGCAGTCCGCGCTCACCGCCGGCGACCAGGCCAAGGCCGAGGCCGCGTTGGACGACCTGCGAGAGCACAGCGGCTCGGCCGCCGACCGCACCGACTCCACGCTCTGGTCCATGCTCGGCACGGTGCCGCTCTTCGGTGACGACCTCGACGGCATCAAGGTGGTCAGCGGGGTCCTCTCCGACCTCTCCGACGACGGCCTGCCGCCGCTGGTCAACAGCGCCGCCTCGCTCGACGCCGGCAGCTTCACCCCCAAGGACGGCACCCTCCCGATCGGCGCGATCCAGAAGACCCAGCAGCCGGTCAGCGAGGCGCGAGGCTCCTTCGCCTCCGCAGACCAGCGCCTCCAGGAGGTCGACTCCTCTGGGTTCATGAGCTCCTTCAAGACGTCGTACGACGACCTGGCCGACCGCATCCACTCGGCCAGCCGGTCGCTGGACGCCGCGGAGAGGGCCACCGACGTTCTGCCCGGCTTCCTCGGCAAGGGCGGCAAGCAGACCTACCTGTTGATCTTCCAGAACAACGCCGAGCTCCGTTCGACCGGCGGGCTGCCGAGCGCGGGTGCGTTGGTGACCGCCGACAAGGGCAAGGTCGAGATGACCCGCCAGGTCAAGGCCGCCGACTTCGTGCACATCGAGGACAAGCCGGCGCTGCCGCTGACCGCGGAGGAGACCCAGCTCTTCGGTCGCCAGCTCGGCACCTTCTACCAGGACGCGAACTTCACCCCCGACTTCCCGCGCACCGCCGACCTGATGGCCGCGCACTGGAAGCGCAACTTCGACTCCGAGATCGACGGCGTGCTGTCGATCGACCCGGTGGCGTTGTCCTACCTGCTCAAGGGGACCGGCCCGGTCACGGTCGACGGGGTGACGCTGACCTCCGACAACGCGGTCGACGAGCTGCTCAACAAGATCTACATCCGCCTGCAGGACCCCGAGGCACAGGACGAGTTCTTCGCCAAGGTCGCCAAGACGATCTTCGACAAGTTCTCCTCCGGCGCCGGGTCGCCCCAGGAGCTGCTCAAGGGCCTGGCCCGCAGCGCCAACGAGCACCGGCTCCTGGTGCACACCTTCGACGAGCCGGTGCAGTCGAAGATCGACGACACCGTGGTGGCCGGCCGGTTCATCGACGACTCCGAGGGCCCGCGCATCGGTGTCTTCCTCAACGACGGCACCGGCTCGAAGATGTCCTACTACCTCGACTACGACACCAGCGTGCACTCCACCGGTTGCGCCAAGGGTGCGCAGCGCTACTCGGGGAAGATCGATCTCTGGTCGAACACTCCCGAGGGCGTCGCCGACATCAGCGAATATGTCACCGGCCCCGGCGACGAGGTGGTGCCCAAGGGCAACCAGTACCTCGCGATGCACATCTATGCCCCCCAGGGCGGACACTTCGACGGTGTCTTCCTCGATGGGCAGGACTTCGACGTGCAGTACCTCGAGCACGACGGCCACGAGGTCGCCTCGATGGCGCTGTTCTTCAAGCCGGGGGAGCGGCGCAAGCTGACCTTCCGGATGACCGGTGCCGAGGGCGTCGAGGGTGACACCCGCATCGACGTCACGCCCGGTACGGCGGCGGAGAACGAGTCGTCGAAGCTGACGTCAGCCTGCTGATCAGAGCCCGCCGGTCGAGATCACGCCCTGAGAGCAACGTTCTGGTTGGATTCCGGTCGCGAACACAACCAGAATGGTGCGCTCGACGCGCGGTTGAGGCTCAGTAGACGAGGGCTTGCACGCTCTCGCCGAGGACTTCCTCGACGAAGACCGGAGCCCCGGCGACGCGGATGCCGGGCAGCGTGTCGTCGGGCGTGATCGATCGGCGGTCGGCGCACTGGGTGCACAGCGTGACCTGACCGGCCTCGCGGACGGCGGAGAGCAGGTCGGCCAGCGGTGTGGCCAGGTCGAGGGAGAACTCCTCCGCCTTGCCGGGTACGGCGAACCAGGCGGCCTCACCGGTCAGCCACAGGCTCACGTCGACCCCCGAGACCACGGCCGCCGAGGCCACGGTGAAGGCCTGGTTGCAGCGCTCGGGGTCTTCGGCACCGCACGTCACCTTGATCACAAGTTTCCCAGCCATGTTTGAAACCCTAGGCCCTGGACCAGAATCCCGTCGCCGAGCCAATGGGGTTCGTCGCCGAGCCATTGGGGTTCGTCTCGGGCAACGATTAGGGGAAACAATGCGCAACGTCTTCATCCAGGGTCTGGCTGCGGCCTCCATGGTCATCGCGACCACCGGCACGGTCGGCATGATGAGTTCGGCCGAGGCCGCGCCGACCACCGCCACGTCGCAGGTCCAGACTGCTCAGGCCCAGACTCCTCAGGCACAGACCGCTCAGGCCCAGGCCGCCAAGGGTTGCGTGTCGAAGAAGGAGTTCAAGAAGATCAAGAAGGGCATGAGCCAGGCCAAGGTCGCGCGCATCTTCGGCACCAAGGGCTCGAAGGAGTCCGTGGTGAAGAAGAAGGGCAAGACCATCATGGCCCGCGGATACCGCGGCTGCCCGCAGTACTCGGCCGTCGGTGTTGCCTTCATTAAGAAGGGCGGCACCTTCAAGATGGCCAACAAGGTCGCCACCTGGAACAGGTGAGCCACCCCGGGTTGTCAGGGAGCACCGGTGGATCGAGGCCCTAGACTGGCGCGCATGCCGTTCGAGCTCCCTGACAACCTGCACCCCGACTGCGCCCCGATCGCCTGGATGCTGGGCACCTGGCGTGGCAACGGCCACGGTGACTACCCGACCATCGAGAAGTTCGAGTTCGGCCAGGAGCTGATCTTCACCCACGACGGGCGCCCGTTCTTCCACTACATGGCGCGGGCGTGGATCGTCGACGACGAGGGCAACAAGCTCCGCGACGGCGCGATCGAGACCGGCTTCGTGCGCTGCAAGCCCGAGGGCAAGGTCGAGGTGGTGCTCACGCACAACACCGGTTTCGCCGAGGTCTGGTACGGCACCGCCGGCGAGGCCCGCATGGAGATCGCCACCGACGCGATCGTGCGCACCGAGAGCGCGAAGGAGTACACCGCCGGCAAGCGGCTCTACGGCAACGTCGAGGGTGACCTGCTCTATGCCTTCGACATGGCGGCGATGGGTGAGCCCCTCCAGCCCCACATCTGGGCCCGCCTGCAGAGGCAGTGAGCCACACCAGTGAGTCGGGGCCGACGATGAGTGACGACTTCGCGGAGCGGATCCGCTCCAGCGGCAAGCGGATGACGCCGCAGCGCGAGCTGATCCTGCGTGCCGTCGACACGCTCGGCCACGCCACCCCGGAGCAGCTGCTGGCCGAGGTGCACAAGCAGTCGAGCGCGGTGAACCTGTCGACCGTCTATCGCAACCTCGAGGTCCTCGAGGAGCTCGGGCTGGTGCGTCACATGCACCTGGGCGACCGGGCGCCGACCTATCACTCGGTGGGCGGGCCCGAACACTTCCACCTGATCTGTCGCGGCTGCGAGAAGGTCATCTCGGTCGGCCCCGAGGCCGTCGAGCAGTTCGCCGCCCGCTTGCAGGCCGACTTCGACTTCGTGCCCGACATCGGGCACCTCACCGTCTTCGGCAGCTGCGCCGACTGCCGCGACGCCGCCACATGAAGATGCGGACCGCAGCCCAATCGGGGGTGGGGCTGCGATCCGCATCAGCCACCCAGAGTAGCCACCTGGTGAAAATTTGACGAGACCCCACGTGCGACCCGGGCTCAGCCGGGCGGCGCGTAGGCTTGGGCCGTGACTCCCAGCCCCCTCCTCGACCTGCCGCGCGCGGTCGCCGGCGACGGCATCGACGCCCCGGTTGCCGCCCACTACGGCTCGTTCAACACCGAGCAGCGCGCCCTCGAGCAGGGCGAAGGCTTCGTCGACCTGTCCCACCGCGAGGTCATCCGTCTCACCGGTCCGGACCGGATCACCTGGCTCCACTCGCTGACCACCCAGCACGAGGCCGCACTCGGTTCGGGGCGCCCGACGATGGCGCTGATCCTCAGCCCCCAGGGCCACGTCGAGCACGCGATGTACGGCGCCGACGACGCCGAGAGCGAGACGTTCACCGCTCACGTGGAGCCCGGGCAGGCGCAGCCACTGATCGACTTCCTGCTGAAGATGCGCTTCATGATGCGCGTCGAGATCGACGACGTCACCGCCGACACCGCGGTCACCTGGCGCCCGGCCAAGCGCGAGGGGGTGCCCTTCGACGGCTACGAACTCGTTCCGCGCGACCGATTGACGGCGTACGCCGAAGCGGCCGGGCCGGCGGCCGGCTCCTGGGCCTTCGAGGCGTTGCGGATTGCCCGCGGCGAGGCGCGGATGGGGCTCGACACCGACCACCGCACGATCCCCAACGAGGCCGGGTGGATCACCACCGCGGTGCACCTCGACAAGGGCTGCTATCGCGGCCAGGAGACCGTGGCGCGGGTGCACACGCTGGGTCGTCCGCCGCGTCGCCTGACGCTGCTCCACCTCGACGGCTCCGAGAATCGCCTGCCCAAGCAGGGCACCGAGGTCTTCAACGGGGAGAAGTCGATCGGCTTCGTCGGCACCTCTGCCCGCCACCACGAGCTCGGCCCGATCGCGTTGGCGATGCTCAAGCGCAACGTGCCGGTCGATGCGACGCTGGCCGTCGACGGCATCCCCGCCGGCCAGGAGGTCGTGGTCGACCCCGAGGCGGGTCTCCACGTGCGGCCCAACCTGCGCGGCTGACGTCCGCGTGCGCACGCGGACGTGATGGAGCTGGATCGGCAACTCGGGTGGCTGGTCCTGTCGTGGCGCCATGTGACCGGCGACGACGTGTCCGAGCTGGCGGACCGCTGGCAACAGGGCTGGGTGCCGGCGTACGCCGAGTGCGCGGCCGCCGAGGAGCAGGCCGGGCTGGCGCGGGGCCGGCTGAGCTCGCTGATCGACCTGGTGCGGATCGCCGAGGCGGACCAGGCGCCCGCTGCACAGCGATCCCGCTGGCCGGCACCTGACCGGTCCCAGCTGCCCGAGCTGCTCGAGCTCGCCGTCGGTGGCCACGCCACTGCTGCCCACTGGCGAGACCTGGGTGCGATGCTCCGTGCGGATCCGGAGCTGGCTCCGAAGGGACAGGAGCTGGACGCCCTCCTCTCCCACCTGGCGAATGCGTTGCCGCGCGGGGTCAAGCACGCCTATCGGCTGATGCGCTGCGCGGCGCTCGACCTGGCCTCCCTGCCCGAGGTTCGGGCCCCGATGGTGGCCGCCATCCGCGACTGCGTGGGCGATCCGGACGGACCGTCCTTCCTCGAGACGATCGGGCTGCTCGAGCAGATCCCGACCCCCGAGTCACACCGGCTGCTGCTCGACCTGCTGGAGCAGACACCGTCGCGGGCTCAGCGACAGTACGCCGCCGAGCTGGCCTCCGAGGCCATCGCTCGGGGTGAGTTCTCGGAGGCGGAACGGTCGCGGGTGTTGCTCCGGGTGCTGACCAGCTGGCGGTCCGACCCGCTGGTTGCCCGGGAGGACCTCGGCCAGCTGATCGACGTACTCCCACTGGGGTTGGCCTCGGCGTTGGCCCGCGACGAGCGGGTGAGCGGCGCGGTCGTGTCTGACCCGATGGCCGGGATGGAGACCGACGAGGCGCACAGGTGGAGCCACGCGCTCGCGCAACGTGCCCTCGGCACCTGGCCGGCCGGCGGCGAGCACCTGGAGTCGAGCCTGGCGGAGGTGATCACCCAGTGCCTCTTCGTGCGCAACGCGGAGCGGCGCTGGCGGGCGGCCCTGACGTTGAGTGCGTCGCCGTTCCAGGTCGGGCTGGCGGACGGGTTGACCGGCTTGCTCAAGCGGCCGGGAGTGCCTCCCGGGCTGCGGCAACGGGCCGCGAAGGCGCTGAGCCACGTGGTGAGCGCGGGCAGCACACTGCAGATGGTCCCGCTGCTGCACGACCCCGACCCGGCCGTGGCCGAGCGGGTGACGATGGCCTACGGGCACACCACGTTCAGCGAGACGGCCGACCAGGTCCTGCGGCGCCGCATCCCGAGCACGGCCGAGCCGCTCGGTCGTGCGTGTGTCTATGCGTTGGGGATGACCGGGTCACCGGGCATCGCCGTGCTGGTCGAGTCGCAGCACGCTCCTCGCTGGCAGCGGCACACGGCGCGCTGGTGGCACGAGACGGGCTCGGCGATCCACGCCTGAGGGCCCCAGGGCCAGCCGGGTCAGTCGTCGCAGGTCTCCGCGTAGTACTTCTCCAGCTCGGCGGCGTTCTCGCCGTGACCGGTCGGCAGCTCGGCCAGGTCGCGGAAGGCATCGCCGTTCTTGAACTGCACGCTCGAGTCGGTGATGTGCTCGAAGGCGTCCCGGGCCTTCTCGGGGATGCCTTCGGGGGTGCCGGCCGCGAGCAGTCCGTCCTGGAGCTTGCGGACATCCTTCGTCGTCGCCTTGCCGGGGACCTCGAGCAGGTCGGCGTACGCCGCACAGAAGTCGCTGACCGAAGCGTCCTTCGGGGCGTCGCGGGGGTTGTCGTCGTTGCAGCCGGTGAGCAGCAGGGCGCCGATGGAGAGTACGACGGGGAGGGCTGCGAGTCTGCGGGACATGTCGGGAACCCTATCCGTGACCCCGTGGGGGCGTTGTCACCACGTATGGTGACCTCGACAACTTCGAAGGGATGGACATGGCACTCGAATCAGCCGAGCGACCGTGGGGTTCTTGGCACGTGCTCGACGAGAACCAGGGCTACAAGGTCAAGCGCATTGAGGTGCACCCCGGCCAGCGGTTGTCCTACCAGACCCACAAGCACCGTTCCGAGCACTGGGTGATCATCTTCGGCATCGCCACCTGTGTGATCGACGGCGAGACGATCGTGGCCGGTCCGGGGGAGTCGATCGACGTTCCCGTGGGGGCCGCGCACCGGATCACCAACGAGCACTCCGAGGAGCTGGTGATCGTCGAGGTGCAGCACGGCGCCTACACCGGCGAGGACGACATCTGCCGGCTCGAGGACGACTACGGCCGCGAGGACGACGCCGCCTCCTGATCTGCCGCTCCACATTCGTTGCGAAATCCGCGTCACGAACCGTCGTGATCCCCGTCTCACAGTCACTCGGGGCATCATGGGTGTGTCTTCTGACTCCATTCTGGTGCGTCAGAAGCAACATCAGGAACGGAACCAGCTTGATGAGCAGACGGGCTGGGATGTGACGGGGGTTCACCCATGGCAGAGCACGCCTCACCACTGCGATCGTGGAGACGGTCGTTGCCGCGGCTGTCGCGCCAGTACGTCGTGCGTCCGCGCGTGGCCAGACTGCTGCACAAGCGGGCGCCCCTGACCGTCCTGGCCGCACCCCACGGCTATGGCAAGAGCGTGGCGATGGTCGGGTGGTTGTGCGAGACCTTCGCCGACACCGACCTGGTGTGCCGGATCGATCTCACCGCCGGGAGCACCCGCGACGATGCCTGGTCGGAGATCCGGCAGTGGTTCACGGGCGAGGTCGACGCCGATCCGACGACGGCGCTGGGCTCCTTCGGCGACTGGTTGCGCACCGGCGACCAACCGGTCATCCTCGCGATCGACTCCTCACACGTGTTGCCGGACGACACCTTCCTCCACCAGCTGGTCGAGCTGCTCCGAGCCCACACCCGGCTGTTCGCGTTGGTGGCCGCCCGTCGGGTGCCCGAGGCTCTCGTCGACATCACCCACGCGGTCGACACGGTCGTGATCACCCAGCGCGAGCTGGGCCTCAGCGCCGATGACAGTCTCGCGTTGTTTGCGGCGTACGGCGTCAACGACGGTCGCGACCAGTGCCTTGCCCTGCACGAAGCGGTCGACGGCTGGCCGACGTTGGTGCACCGCGCGGTGGTCGCCGTGGCCGACTTCCTGGCGCGCGACGCCGGGGACCGCTCGGTGTGGCCGCTCGGACCGGCCGAGGCGTTGCGGGCCGCCCGAGTGGACGCGCAGGCCTTCGTCATCGACTCGATGCTGCCCGAGATGCTCACCGCCGACCAGCTCAGCCTGGCTCGCCTGTGTGCGCTGGCAGGAACGGTCGACTCCGACAACCTGGGCCTGCTCACGGAGTACGCCGGGCAGGTGCACGACGAGCACTCGCTCTCCCAGCAGCTGACGGCCCTGACCCGGGTCGGGGTGCTCACCGCACGCCAGGAGCTTGATCGGACCGTCTGGACGATGCCGGAGCTGGTCGGGGAGAGCCTGCGCATGAACGCAGCCGAAGAGCTGCCGGTCGAGCTGGTCGAGGCGTTGCAACGTCGGTTCATCGCGCACTTCACGAGCCAAGAGATGTGGCACGAGGCGATGACCGGGGCGTTGGCTCTCAACGACCATCAGCTGCTCACCGACGTCATCGCCGACGGCTGGGGCCAGCTTGCGATCGCCCACGACTCCCTGTTGCGGGAGGCTGTCGGCCGGATCCCTCACCAGCTGCTCGAGAAGAACCCGGTGGCATGGTCGGTGAAGGGGTTCCTGGAGAACTCCGGCACCGAGCTCGATCACGAAGAGCTGCCCGACGACCCGCAGGCACTGGCCGAGCTCGCCAGCGGTGACAAGGCAACCCAGCACCTCCTCGACCACCTGACCCACATGCTCGCCATGCGCACCAGCGGTCGCCTCGACGAAGCAGTCACCACCACCGGTCGGCTCATGCGCTTCCTGGAGCTGACCCTGGCGGTGAAGCGGGAGGAGGTGGAGGTCTTCGCCCCGGCCATCCACACCCAGGCCGCGGTGACCGCCCAGGTCGTCGGTGACTTGACGGGGGCGGGCGATCTGTTTCGCAGTGCCCTGGCCATCGGTGAGGCCGATCCCTCGCAGCTGGCGATCCCCAACGCCGAGTCCGGCCTGGGTCTCCTGGCCGCGATCGAGGGGCGGACCTCCGCAGCCAGTGACTGGGTCGAGCGTGCCCGCCGACACCCGACGTACCCGGGATGGCTCGGCCGGCGGCTGCGCACGTCGCGGCTGGTGGCCGAGGCCTGGCTGGCCCTGGACCGTCTCGACAAGGCCGCCATCGACCCGGTGATGGGTGAGTTGATCGCCCAGGCCGACGACGACGAGCTGTGGGGCTACATCGTCGAGGTCCGCTCGATGCACAACCTGCTCTGGTCGGACAGTTGGTCGGCGCTCGACCACCTGCGCCGGTTGCGTCGTCGCCGGAGCGCGCAGGCTCCTCCCGGTTCGTATGCCGCCAACGCACTCATCTTCGCGATGTTCGACCACCACCTCGTCCTGGGGCAGGGAACTTCCGCCAGCCAGGTGCTGCTCGCGGCGCCACCGGATCACCCGGGCACGGCGCTACGTCGGGCCACGATGGCGCTGATGGTCGGCAGGCCGGAGGAGGTGCTGGCCGAGCCCTTCGCCCAGGGGCAGATCTCCATTCGCCGCCGCATCCACATCCATCTGCTGCGTGCCTGTGCCCAGCTCGACGTCGGCGAGATCGACGACGCAAGCGGGAGCATCGGCAAGGCACTGCGCTTCGCCCGCGAACAGGGCGCGTTCACCCCCTTCGGCTGTGTGCCGGTCGACCGTCTGGCCGACCTGCTCGACAAGTCCGATGTGGACAACGAGGACCGCGAGACCTTGGCGTTCCTGGTGGATCTGGCCCCGTCACCGCTGCCGTCGAGCGTGAAGGTGATCGAGCTGACCGAGCGGGAGCGGGCGGTCCTCAAGGGGATCGAAGTCGGTCTCAGCGTGGCGCAGATGGCGAGTGCCGACTACCTCTCGGCCAACACCATCAAGAGCCAGGCTCGAACGCTCTATCGCAAGCTCGGCGCCTCGAATCGCCTGGAGGCGCTCGACCGGGCCCGGGGTCTCGGCCTGCTCGCCGACCCCCTCGGCTGACGCCTCTCCGGCCTGACCTGCCTGCTTGTGTGAGGGGCGCCACACCTGGCGGGCCTGTGCCGTGGTAAGAGCCTCCGCTTCACCCCCCACTTCACCCTTTTTTCCGGTACGGAACCGCTGCGGAAGCCGCAATCTTGAGTTGCTTCGGTCGGGCGAGGCAAGTCAGGAGCGCCGCCGTGGGGGTGAGCGCCGCGGCACTCTCACACGGGGGAACAACCACCAGTGAATCGCTCTGCGCCCATGCGCGCTCTCATCTCGATCTTCTCGTCGGCCCTCGTGGTCGTCGGCTCAGCGACGGCGATGACCGTCGCGGGCCCGGCCGCTCCGGCCCGGGCCGCGGCCAACTACGACTGCGGCGCGGTCTACTCGCTGCAGGGTGCCGACCCCCGCAACATGCGGCAGATCGACACCAGCAACGGCAACATGACCAACAACGGTGCGTTCGACATCAGCGGGAGTGGCTCGCTGAACGCCCTCGGCCTGAGCAACGACGGCTCCAAGGCCTTCGGCGTGCTGCCCGGCAACAACAACAGCCGCACGGTCTATGCCTACGACCGGGCCAGCGGCGCGACCGAGAAGCTGGGTGAGGGGGTTGCGACCAGCAACACGATGACCCACGGCGCGGTGAACCCGAAGACCGGCATCTACTACTACGGCGGCTTCTCCAGCACCGGCAACGGCACCGGGAACCTGAGGATCTACGGGTTCAACACCGTGACGAAGACGTCGCTCGGTCTGGTGGCCGAGGGCTCCATCGCTGCCGGTGGCGGCAACGGTGACTGGGCGTTCGACCAGCAGGGCAACATGTTCGTCGTCGGTGGCAACTCCGGTGACAACCGGGTCTCCGCGATCAACCAGACGCTCCCGTCGGTCGGCGGTTCCAAGATCGACATCACCGGGACCTTGCTGACCCAGAGCGATGCCAACGACGCCATCAACGGCATCGCGTTCGCCGGCGACGGTTACCTCTACCTGGCCAGCGGGAGCAGGCTCTTCAAGGTCAACCCGAGCAACGGTGACCGGGTCGCCACCTACAACCTGAACCTGAGCGGCTCCGTCGACCTGGCCTCCTGTGCCTCGCCGAACACCGTGTCGGTGGTCAAGGACTTCCCGAACGGCCGCGTCGCGCCGACCGACCAGGCCACGTTGAAGATCACCGGCGGCGACATCACCACCGGCAACACCGGCACGACCGAGGGCAACGACTCCGGCCTGCAGGACCAGCCGAGCGAGATCGCCGGCCCGGTCCTGGCCCTGACCGGCAAGACCTACACCGTCACCGAGACCGGCTCCGCGATCAAGGCACCGGGCTACGTCTCCAGCTACATCTGCGTCGACCAGAACTCCGGCGCGACCCTGACCAGCGGCACCGGCACCAGCGGCACCTTCACGATGCCGCCCGGTGGCACCAAGGGCGTGGCCGCGAAGTGCACGTTCACCAACGTCGCCCAGATTCCCGGCATCGAGCTCGACAAGCAGGCAGGTGCCGCGACCGGCAACAAGGTCGGCGACACCATCACCTACAAGTTCGTCGTGAAGAACACCGGCAACGTGCCGCTGGCAACCGTCACCGTCGACGACCCGAAGGTCGGCACGGTCACCTGCCCTCCCGGCGTACTCGCCCCCGGAGCGAGCAAGACCTGCACCGCGCCCGCCTACACGCTGACCCAGGCCGACATCACCAACGGCAAGGTCGACAACACGGCCACCGCTACGGGGACCCCGTCCACGCCCGGCCTGCCGACCGTCAAGGACGACGACACGACCACGACGCCGATCGCGCAGATCGCGAAGCTGGTGCTCGAGAAGTTGGCCGGCGCGCCGGTCGACGTCAACAAGTCAGGACTCACCGACGCCGGTGACACCGTGCAGTACTCCTTCTCGGTCACCAACGACGGCAACCTGCCGATCACCGGCCTGCACATCGTCGACCCGCTGGTCGGCGCCACCACCTGTGAGGTCACCGACCTGGCGGTAGGAGCGAGCACCACCTGCGTGGCCGACAACGTCTACGTGATCACCACGGCCGACGAGACCGCGGGCAAGGTCGTCAACACCGCCCACGCCGAGGGCAAGCGCCCCAACGGCGGCGTGGTGCCGTCCAACGACGACTCGACCACCACCCCGGTGCAGAAGCCGAGCCCGAAGCTGGCGATCGAGAAGAAGGCTGGCACCCCGGTCGACGTCAACGCGTCGGGCATCACCGATGCCGGCGACACCGTCGCCTACACGTTCACCGTGACCAACACGGGCAACGTGCCGCTGACGAGCATCAATGTCAGCGACCCGCTGGCCGGCGCCGTCACCTGTGAGGAGACCTCGTTGAAGCCGGGTGAGTCGACCGAGTGTGTGGCCGACGCGCTCTACACGATCACCGAGGCCGACGAGTCCGCCGGCCAGGTGGTCAACACCGCCATCGCCGAGGGCGAGGACCCGAACGGCGGCGACGTCGACTCCCCGCCGGACTCGACCACCACGAAGACCCAGACCCCCGCTCCCGAGCTGGCCCTGGTCAAGGAGGCCGGCACCCCGGTCGACGTCAACGACTCCGGCATCACCGACGCCGGCGACACCATCGCCTACACGTTCACGGTGACCAACAAGGGCAACGTGCCGGTGCACGCGGTCGAGATCAACGACCCGCTGGCCGGTGCCGCAACGTGTGAGCTGACCAGCCTCGAGCCGGGTGAGTCCACCACGTGTGTGGCCGACGAGGCCTACACGATCACCAAGGACGACGAGTCGAACGGCACCGTCGAGAACACCGCCGTCGCCGAGGGACTGGACCCCGACGACGAGGACGTGATCTCCGACCCCGACTCGACCGTCACCCCGGTCGACGAGCAGGCCGCGGCGCTGGAGTTGACCAAGAAGGCCGGCACCCCGGTCGACGTCAACAAGTCGGGCCTGACCGACGCCGGCGACACCGTCGCCTACACGTTCACGCTGACCAACTCCGGCAACGTGCCGTTGCACGACCTGACGATCACCGACCCGCTGGTCGGGGCGATCACCTGTGAGGCGACGACCCTGGCCAAGGGTGCTTCCACCCAGTGTGCGGCCGACGAGCCCTACACGATCACCGAGGCCGACGAGACCGCCGGCAAGGTGGTCAACGTGGCGAACGCCAACGGCGTGGACCCCGACGGCGATGACACCCCGTCGAACGAGGCGAGCACCACCACCCCGGTGGACCAGCCGAACCCGGCGCTGACCCTGGACAAGAAGGCCGGCACCCCGGTCGACGTGAACGGCTCGGGCATCACCGACGCCGGCGACACGATCGACTACACCTTCCTGGTCACCAACTCGGGCAACGTGCCGCTGACGAACGTCAAGGTGAAGGACCCCAAGGTCGGCACGCTCGACTGCCCGAAGACCGAGCTGGCGCCGGGCGCTTCGATGCTGTGCACCGCGTCGACGTACACGATCACCGAGGACGACGAGGCGGGCGGATCGGTCGTCAACGTCGCCGAGGTGACCGGTGACGACCCCGACGGTGACCCGGTCGACCCGCCCGAGGACACCACCACCACCGAGGTGGAGACCCCGGAGCCGAAGCTGGAGATCGAGAAGCGCGCCGGAGCACCGGTCGACGTGAACAACTCCGGCATCACCGATGCCGGCGACACCATCGCCTACACGTTCACGGTGACCAACTCCGGCAACGTGCCGATGTCGAACATCAAGGTCAAGGACCCCAAGGCGGGTGCGGTCACCTGTGAGGTCACCACGCTGAAGCCGGGCGAGTCGACCGAGTGCAAGGCCGACAAGGCGTACGTCGTGACCGAGGCCGACGAGGATGCCGGCAACGTGCACAACACCGCCACCGTCACCGGGGAAGACCCCGACGGCGACCCGTCCGACCCGTCGGACCCGGGCGAGACCGACACCCCGACCGAGAAGCCGGTCGTGAAGCTGGTCCTGGACAAGTCGGCCGGCACCCCGGTGGACGACAACTTGTCGGGCATCACCGACGCCGGCGACACCATCGCCTACACGTTCACGGTGACCAACTCCGGAAACGTGCCGGTGCAGGCGATCGCGGTCGTCGACCCCAAGGCGGGTGCGGTCACCTGTGAGGTCACCACGCTGAAGCCGGGCGAGTCGACCGAGTGCGAGGCCGACGAGCCCTACACGGTGACCGAGGCGGATGAGAAGTCCGGCTCGGCCGACAACGTCGCCCACGCCACCGGGGTGGACCCCGACGGTGAGCCGACGAAGTCGAACGACGACGACACCACGACGCCGGTCGACACGCCGGCGCCGAAGCTGGAGATCGAGAAGCGCGCCGGAGCCCCGGTCGACGTGAACGACTCCGGCATCACCGACGCCGGCGACACCATCGCCTACACATTCACGGTGACCAACACCGGCAACGTGCCGATGTCGAACATCAAGGTCAGCGACCCCAAGGCGGGTGCGGTCACCTGTGAGGAGACGACGCTGAAGCCGGGCGAGTCGACCGAGTGCAAGGCCGACGAGCCCTATGTCGTGACCGAGGCCGACGAGCTCGCCGGCAACGTGCACAACACTGCCACCACCACGGGTGAGGACCCCGACGGCGACCCGTCCGACCCGTCCGACCCGGGCGAGACCGACACCCCGGCCGAGAAGCCGGAGCCGCACCTGAGCCTGGTGAAGAAGGCCGGCACCCCGGTCGACGTCAACGACTCGGGCATCACCGACGCCGGCGACACGATCCAGTTCACCTTCACGGTGACCAACGACGGCAACGTCCCGGTCTCGAAGATCACGGTGAACGACCCGCTGGCCGGTGCGGTCACCTGTGAGGTGACCACGTTGAAGCCGGGTGAGTCGACCGAGTGCAAGGCCGACGAGGTCTACAAGATCACCAAGGACGACGAGGCCGCGGAGATCGTGCGCAACACCGCGACCACCGAGGGTGAGGACCCCGACGGCGACCCGACCGACCCGTCGGACCCGAGCACCACGACGACGCCGACCACTCCGCAGGCTCCGGCGATCACGCTGGAGAAGCACGCTGCTGACCCGGTCGACGTGAACAAGTCGGGCATCACCGACGCCGGCGACACCATCGCCTACACGTTCACCGTCACCAACGACGGCAACGTCCCGGTCTTCGACGTCAAGGTCACCGACCCGATCGCCGGCTCCGTGACCTGCCCGCCCGGCCGCCTGGCCAAGGGTGAGTCGGTCGAGTGCGCGGCGGATGCGGCGTACGTCGTGACCGAGGCCGACGAAGACGCCGGCAAGGTCGTCAACGTGGCCCACGCCAACGCGACCGACCCCGACGGCGACGACGTCGAGTCCAACGAGGACACCACCACCACGCCGACCACCAAGCCGAACCCGAGCCTGCTGGTCGACAAGGAGGCCGGTGACCCGGTCGACACGAACGGCAACGGGGTGACCGACGCCGGAGACACGATCACCTTCACGTTCACGGTGACCAACGACGGCAACGTGCCGCTGACCAAGGTCGAGATCGACGACCCGATGCTCGGCGACTCCGTGACCTGTGAGGCCACCGAGCTGGCGCCCGGTGCGGTCACGACGTGTGCGGCCGACTACGCGCTGACCCAGGCCGACGTCGACAACGGCGAGGTCAAGAACACCGCTACCGCGATCGGTGAGGACCCCGACAAGGACCCGGTGGAGTCCCCGGAGGACTCGACCGAGACCCCGATCGAGCCGGCACCGGCGCTCTCGCTGGTCAAGAAGGCGACGCTCGACGACAAGGACGGCGATGACCGTGCCGACGTCGGCGAGACGATCCAGTGGAGCTTCACCGTCACCAACGACGGCAACGTGACGCTCAAGGACGTCAAGGTCGATGACCCGATGGCCGGGGCCGTGACCTGCGAGGCCACCGAGCTCGCCCCGGGCAAGTCGATCGAGTGCCAGGCCGATGCGGCGTACGTCGTGACCCAGGCCGACGTCGACAGCGGTCAGGTGCACAACGTGGCCACCGCGAGCGGTGTGCCGCCGAAGGGTGACGAGGTGCCCTCCGACCCGTCGGAGACCACGACCCCGACCGACTCGCGCACCGCCCTGGTGCTCGACAAGTCGAACGAGCTGGTCGACAAGGACGGCGACGAGAAGGCCGACGCGGGCGAGAAGATCCGCTACACCTTCGAGGTCACCAACACCGGCACGGTCACCGTCGACGGCATCTCGATCGACGACGACATGCTGGCCGACGCCGGTGTCGAGATCACCTGCAAGGCAACGAAGCTGGCACCGGGTGAGTCGACCACGTGCACCGCGGTCTACACGGTGACGGACAAGGACGTCGACGCCGACAAGGTCGTCAACGTGGCCACCGCCAACGGCTGTGCCTCGACGCCGGTTGCCGGTCGCGCATCCGACAAGGCGGCGACCTGCGCCAACCCGGTGACCTCCAACGAGGACGACACCACGACGCCGGCCGACAACGCCCCGGCCCCGAAGGATCCCGAGGACCCGAAGGATCCCAACGGACCGTTCCTGCCGAACACGGGTGGTCCGCTCCAGAGCATGCTCTGGCTCGGCCTGGTCCTGCTGCTCGGTGGCTCCGGCGCGATGTTCTGGACTCGTCGTAGGAGGGCCTGACCAATGACGACGGGGGATCGATCTGTTCGGTGGTCGAGAAGGCCGAGGAACGAGGCTGGGCAGACGCGACCGCTACTGGTTGCTGTCACGCTGCTCAGCCTGGCCCTCAGTGCCTGCGGTGGGGATGGTGACGGCTCCTCCAAGGCCGACCAGGCCAAGGAGGAGCCGTCCACCACGGCCGCGGTGGGTGACCGGGTCGCACCCAAGGACCTTCCCCGTGTCCCAGCACTCGGGCAGGCTGCCGGCGCAGTCTCCGACGTCAAGGTCGGAGACTGCTCGGTGGCAGCGGGGGAGCAGCAGGTGACCGGCAGCGTCACGGGCTCGGGCAAGAAGGCCCGGGACTACGTCGTGGTGATCAGCTGGATCAACAAGCACTCCGACGTCCGCGGCCGTGCGGTCGTGGTCGAGAAGTCCGTCGCACCCGGTGAGTCACGTGACTGGAGGGCCACCGCAACCGTGGCCGCCGGCGCGACCGAGTGCGTCCCGAATGTCCAGGCCGGTTCCTTGAGGGAGGGCTAGGTCTGGCGCCCGCTGATGCCCTGGCGTTGTGCTCCCCCCAGACACACGCCAGGGCATCAGTGTTTCCCGTGGCATCGATAGGGTGCGCCACATGAAGCGAAGCCTTGGTTCGTCACTCGCCGCAGCGCTCAGCATCGTGGTGCTCGCCGGGCTTCTGACGGGGTGCTCCGACGACGATTCGAAGGGTGACTCGACCGCTGGGGACCCGGCGTCGGCCAGTGCCTCCGAGAGCCCGAGCGCCTCGTCCTCAGGAGCCCCGGACTCGTTCGGGTCGACGGTCAACGGCACCGGCTACACGTTCGACGTACCCGAGGGTTGGGGGCAGCCGCCCACGACTCCGGAGGGGTTCGACTACGACTCGCTGGCCGTGGACCTCCACGACTCCGACGGTTCTCCGACAACGTGAACGTGATCCTCTCCCCGGCGAAGGTCGTGACCCGCGAGCAGATCAGGGCCGAGTTCGGCGGTGCGGGCGCCGAGGTCACCTTCGGCGACAACGTGAAGATCTCCGGGATCGACTCGATCCACGTGATGGGCAACTTCACCAACAAGGGCCTCGACTACTTCATCGAGCAGTTCTATCCCACCGCCGCCGACGGTCAGGTCTATGTGGTGACGTTCTCCTTCAGCAGGACCGTGTCGGCGCAGGAGCGCAGCAAGGTCATCGACGAGACGCTCTCCAGCTGGACCTGGACCATCTGACGCTGTCACCTCCACGACCTACGATCGTCCTCATGGCAGGTGGGTGGAGCAGGCGCAGTGATCATGGCACGATGGCCGAGCGCGTCGCCGCCACCCGCCGCAACGCACAGGGAGCCGAAGCGCCGGTGGGCGAGTCAGTCGAGACCACACCTCCCGAGCTGAAGCACTGTTGGTACGCCGGCCCGCACGGTCGCCAGGCCGCCTTGCTGCTCGCGTGGCGTCAGGTCAACCCGGGCTCGGCGTGGGAGGGCAACATCGCGGTCGCCGCACCCGACGGCGACGGCTGGGCGATCGTGACGATGTGGGTCAGTGCCTCCATGCTCACGCCGGCCGATGCCGCGCGATAGAGTCCACGCCCGCCCAGCGCACCGATCAGTCCAGCGCGTAGCTGATCTGAACTGCCGCGTCAGCCAAGCGCGACGCGAGCCCTGGATCGGAGAGCGGCTTGGTGAAGTCGGGTCTTGGCGGAAAGAAGTCTCCGGGCGGTGCGAAGACAACCACGCAGTCCCTGTCGGCCAGACCGGTGTAGAGGAGCCCGTCTGCATTCGGGTGAGCCGAGCGGATCGCTGCCGCCCACGCGCGACATCGGTTCCTCGGGCCGGAGTTGATCGCATGCGAGGCACCGATCGACACTGGCCAACCTGCACGCAGGTCGAGGAGGCGCAAGGGTCGAGCCGGGGCGAAGGCTGACAGTTGCGGGGCGCCACGAGTCGTCGAGATGTGCCGGGTTGTCTGGAAGACCTCCGCCAGGCAGGTCGGGATGTCGAACCCGAAGTAGCCGACCCCGCGAGTGACATCGTCGCTCCGGCGATCGCCCGGAGGCACAGGCCACGGGTCAAAGCGGGCAGTCGCCAACGGGCCCCAAGAGCGCAATCGATCCCATCGCGTCGGGTGGGGGCCGGTGGGTCGGTGGATGCGCCACATCACCCGGTCTTCGTCGACGTACGCCGGATCTGCCGCGAGGATGAGATCTGGCGAGGGCTCGGGAAGTTTGGCCACGTCAGATGACGTTGGCCTGCGCGCGGGCGAGCTCGACCGCGGGAGCCGGATCGCCGCCCGAAGTGAGCCACTCCAGGAGAGGAATGGTCACGTCGCGGGTCGGGTGATCTACCGTGGCATGGAATGCGAAATCACGAATCTCTGCCTGGGTGAAGTCGCTGGGCAGAGTCTCTAGAACGGTCGCCAGCCGTGGCACGGGCTTGGCGCCATCGAACTGCCATGCGGGCAACTTGCGCGGGTTCCCGCGCCCTTGGGACGGGTAGGCATAGAGCGTTCCTTCGCTGAGCCTGTGCCTCACTCGGCTTGCCGAGATCTTCATCCGCCGTGCGGCCTGGTCAACGGTCAGGCCTTCCCGCTCCAGCTGACCGGCCCGCACCTTCGAGGCCATCCGCATGGACTGAAGTGCGGGGCGGTCGTCAGTGACTCCGCCGAATCGATCGAGGAAGTCGCCTTCTGACGCGGTGAGGGCTGGCGGTCCGTCGGAGAGCCAACCTTGCTCGTGGAGTTCCATGAGTGCGGCCACCACCGTGCGCTCGTCGACGTGGACGCCCGTTGCTGCGTTGAATTCTTCAACGGTCTTCAGAGTGGGAACCGTGCGCGACATGATCGCCTCCTGCGCACAAGATTAGCACCCAGCGTTGAAGTTGTGCGGCCACGTTTCGGAGACCTGGACCGATCGCTGAATGCTGCCGTGTCAGGCGGCGTACTCGATCTCGGGTGCGTGGTGGAGCTCGATGGTGAGTCGGCGTCGTCTGGCTGTGATCAGTTCACTGAAGTGGGCCGCCAAGGGACTGGGTTGGGCGGGTGGTCGAGCGGGTTCGGGCAGGGGTGGTGCGGTCGAGGTGTAGCGATGCCCGGTGGGGGTGGTCGTGGTGACCTGATGTCGTTGATCGGGTGGGTGCTCGCCGGAGGCGGACCAACCAGGTGCTTCCTTGGCGTAGTTGCAGGCTTCGCAGGTGCCTTGGAGGTTGGGCTCGGTGGTTTCGCCGCCGTCGCAGACGGCTTGCGCGTGGTCGTTGTGGCGGATCGGGGCGTCGCACCACAGGTTGCGGCAGATGCCGCCGTCGCGGATGCGGAGGAGTCGGGCCAGGCCGGTGGGGACGATGCGTGCCAGTGAGTCCATGGCGACGAGGCCGCCGTGTGGGCCGGCGTACACCTTGCGGAGCCAGGTCTGTAGGTCGGCCTCGAGGCTGTTGGCGACGAGGTTGCGAGCGAGGTCGGCGGGGATCGCGCCAGCTCCGTCGAGGTGGGCGGCGTCGGTGCTCGTGCCGAGCAGGGTCTTGTCGGAGACGACGAGGTTGATGGCGACCGGTACGTCGGGAGCGGTGGCCTGGCCGGTGATGCGTTCGACGAAGGTGTCGGCCATGATCTGGGAGCGGGTGCGTTCGTCGCCGGCGTGAATGGCGGAGTCGGCCGCCTTGGTCAGCGCAGCGAAGACTGCGACGCCTTGGGCGACGGGCAGGTGGCCGGTGAGATAGCTCATCGTGTCGGGCGCGGGACGGATGGTGACGCGACGATCCTGCTCGGCCTTGGCGCGAGCGCGGGCGACCGAGGCGGGGTCGAGTTGGCCGGCGCGCTTGCTGGCCTCGTTGCCGATCTGCTTGTCGCTCATCTTCATCAGCGCTTCGAGGTCGCCGGCGATCTCTTCGTCGATCTGTTGACGGACCTCGAGTTCGACGCAGGCGGTCTTCTTGACGAGCAGCATGACGCCGTATTCGCTGATCGCACCGGATCGGAAAGCAGCGAGCGCGTGGGGCATCTCCTTGTGGAGGATCTTGGCCATTGAGAGGTGTTTCGTGGCGCGGTTGGGCGATTCCATGCGGGCAAGGCCGAGTTGGGTGTCGATACCGCGGCCCTGCATCCGTTTGCCGACGCCTTGGGCTTCGGCCTTGGCGCGCTGTGAGGTATCGAAGTCGACGGCCAGGTCTGTTTGGGCGGCGCCGATGACGCGTTTGAGCTTCTCGAGGGCGTTGGTCAGGTCGATGCGTTGGGAGTCGTCTTCTGCGCCCCGGACTGCCTCGATGAGGGCCCCAGTCCATGCGGCGACTGCTGTCGCGTCCAGGGGTGCCACGGGAGCCGGAGTGGCCTGCTCCGGGTCGGGCGTAATGGACGATTCGAACATCTGTTCGAGTCTACGCCTGTCCGAAATGGGGGTCAACGCCCCAACGCAATCTGTGGAAAGAAGTTTTGACTACCGCGGTGTTGTGGTCGCTTGTGCGCTGCTGTGACGGCCAGACCAGATGGGTGACAATGGGCTGGAAGATCCGACGCGTTGATGGGGGCAGAATGAAGATCACCACGCTGGCTGAAGCGTTCGAGTTCTTCGGTACCTTCCCGGACAACCCCAGATGGTCCTGGTCGGCCGTAAGCCCTGATTCGAAGACGGTCGCCGTCACGGTCTGGGAGAACGAGGTCGGCGTCGATGGAGCGGTCGACTTCTTTGGCCACGCTGGCCTGGCCGACTGGGTGTCGAAGCCCGGCAACCGGGAGCGCATTCGAAACCTGAAGGTCGCGCGAGATCACTGTGGCGGTCTCTTCCACGTCATCTGGGTGACGGCACGCGATCTCAACGAGCGCCCTTGGACGATCGCCGGTCGCTACCCGGAGGAACGCTTCATGATGAAGCTCATCGATCTGAACGAGACGACGGGAGAGTTCTCGGCCGCTCTCATCGATCCGGGATCGTCGGACCATGAGCGAAGGACGATGGCCGACCGGCCAACCAAACCTCCGGTGTTCACCGCTCCGACTCGAAGCGGGGCGGGGCAGTTGACCCGAGGCATGTCGCTGCGCGAGACCGCAACCTGCCCGACCTGTTTCATGGCCCTGCCAGCAACCGGTGTTTGTGACAACTGCGCATAGCGCTCGGGCCCGACAGGGCGCTGTCCGCGGCCCTTAGCAAGGGTTCGCCAACCGCGCCGCCAATCGCGCTGTCGACCCGGGCAGGATCGCGGCCCCGGCTAAGGTTCTGGCCATGGCAGCCGAAGACGGAGCAGGCAATCCCAGTCGGGTCGCGCGCTACATCAACTTCCTCGACAACCTCAGCGGCGGAGTGGAACCCACGTTCTGGCCGGTCGACTCCTCCCAGCCGGAGCTGCCCGGGGTCACCGCGATCGGGTATCGCAACCAGCCGGAGCAGGGACTGCTCCTCGGCTTCACCTACGGGGTGTCCCTCGCTCACCACGAACTGTGGCGTCAGGGTCGTCCGGAGCTCTCGATCTGCGTGAGGTCTGACGACCCGTCCTGGGTGCTGGCCGTCGCCTACCTCGGCGAGCAGATGCGCGGGAACTGCCCGTTCTCCTACGGCAACGCGATCAACTTCGGCGAGTCGATCGCCGAGGGCTCCGACCTCGACGGGTTCGTCGTCTTCGCGCCGCTCATGCTCGAGCAGGACGACGCCCGCGTCGACGTCGGCGATGACCTGCCGATCAACATCGTCGGGATGTATCCGACCCACCAGAGCGAGCGTGACTTCATCGCGTCGGAGGGCCTCGAGGCGTTCTGGAAGCTCGACTGGGATCCGTACGACGTCTCTCGCCCGCCGGCGGTCTGATCGCGCGGCGGCCGGCCTCGTGGTCCCGGAGGGGCAAAGTCCGAATAGCCCGAAAAGGGGGTGTTTCCTCATTTTCGTGCGAAAGCGAACGACACGTCCCTAGTGTCATTCCACTCGGCCCGCCCGGGCCCACACGCACGGGGAGACAGTCGTGAACGACACTCACAATCGCATTCGCAGTGCAACGCTGGCCGTTCTGGTCACCTTGGGCATGGCTGTGGCACTGGCTGCTCCGGTCGGCGCCGCTGCCGCCCCGGAGTCAGTGACGAGCCAGGCGCAGGCGGCCGCGAAGAAGGCTCGCATCTCCGTGGTGATGAAGGCGCCCAAGGGCGTGCCTGCCCAGGTGCTGTTGAGGGGCAAGAGCAAGAAGATCGCCACGAAGAAGGCCACTTCGACCAAGACCAAGAAGGTGCTCAAGGTCCGGCCCGGGCGATATCGGATCAAGCCATCCGTGTCGACGTACGACGGCCGAAGCTATGCGCCGAAGGTGAAGCGCTCGAGCGTGAAGGCCAAGGCCGGCAGGACGGTGCGCGTCACGGTGGTGTGGAAGAAAGTGGCGCCTCCAGCCGGGCTCGAGATCACCGCAACCACGCGCAGCAGCATCGACCTGGCGTGGTCGGGCAAGGGCACGTCCTTCGAGTTGCGGCGTACGTCGGGTGACGTCGCGCCGACGCAGCGCTCGCAGGGCACCCGGATCTCGATGGGCAAGGCGAAGTCGGCCAGTGACGGCGGGCTGGACGCGGGCAAGCGTTATGGCTACTCGCTGTGGACCAAGGTGGTCACGAAGCGGGTCGGCAAGAAGGCCAGGACGCGTTGGGTCGGTCCGGTGAGCGTGACCGCGGGCACCGTGCGCACTGATCCGGCGACCGGTGGCGACTCGGCCGAATACTCCCTCTCTCCGCACTCGATCGTCGTCGACGCCGGAGACAAGGACGTCGTCACGGTCAAGGGCTCGAAGGTGTGGGTGAGGTTGGCGAAGAGCCGTCCGGCTCCGGTGATGGGCGCCGGCATGGCGCTGCCCGCCTCCAGGGAGTTGACCGGCGGCTTCATCGGCACCATCGATGAAATCTCCGCCGACGGACGCACCGTGCGGTTGAAGAGTGCCGGCATCGGTGATGTCTTCGACCACTTCGAGGTCTCGGGTGCCTTCGAGTCGGATCCGGTCGAGCAGGACCGGGTCGAGTACGGCACCTACGATCCGACCACGGAGCCCGATGCTGGGGCTGCCACCGCCCCCGACCAGTCGTCCGACCAGCTCGAGCAGAGTGCCGACGAAGCGGTGACGAAGGCGCTCAAGGAGACGGGGGCCAGCAAGAAGCAGCCGAATGCCAAGGCACACGACCAGGCCGCGAAGGCGCCGGCGTTTCCCAGCGCTCAACAGGAAGCCCCGAGCAAGTCGTGCCTGTCCTACAACGCGTCTGACCTGCGCGTGGGCATCGACCCGATGTTCGACACGACCGGCGACTTCGACTTCATGTGGCACAAGAAGACGATCGGCATCTGGAAGCTGAAGCTCAAGGTTCCTCACGCGGCGTCGATGGATCTCTCCGCCGGGCTGACGATGGGCGCGAGTTTCGACGTGGCGATCAAGAAGGAACTGAAGTGCTTCCTCGGACTCGACGACTTCTATCGCCAGGTGATCACCTATCCGGTGCCGATGGGCATCAGGTATTCGGGCGGGCTCGAGATCCGCGGCTACGGCAAGCTCGCCCTGGAGAATTTCGGTTTCGACATGTCGACCGGATTCAACGCCCACGCCCGCGTCGGCACCGACGCCGGATTCGATGCCGACACGTATCGCACGGGCAACACCTATGACCCCGAGGTCACCGGTGAGATCGGCATGGAAGCGGCCCTGACCGGCCAGTTCACCTTCGGCCCGGCGGCCGGCACGAAGGACGTCGGCGTGATCGCCGGGGTCAACGGCCAGCTCGATCTGGCCAAGGTGGCCGTTGCCGGTCAGTTCGGTGATCCGACCAATGGGCAGGAGAAGTGCCTGGACATCTCGTTCGGTGGCTCCGCCGACCTGAGCCTCAAGGCGGAGGCCTGGGCCGGCTCGCTCGAGGCCAGCAAGACCTTCGACCTGTGGAGCGAGGAGTGGGACTACGTCGATCCGTTCCGCTACCCGGCAGGTTGTGTGAAGGACGAGGAGCTCGGCGACGGAGACGTGCGGGCAACACTGCGGTGGACCAACGGCACCGACTACGACCTGCACGTGGTCGACCCCTTGGGCCAACACGTCTGGTACAGCGAGCCGGTCTCCGAATCGGGCGGTGAGCTCGACCACGACATCATCCCCGGGTGCAGTGAAGAGACCTCGGACGGCAGCTACATCGAGAACACCAATTGGCAGGAGGACACGGCGCCGGTCGGGCAGTACACGGTTTACGTCGACGAATACAGGGGCTGCGACCTCGGTGCCAGGACGTGGTTGCTGGAGGTCTATGTCGACGGCCACCTGGTCATCCATGAGACGGGAGCCGGCACGAGCGAGCAATACACGTTCACGGTTCCGGGACCCGAGTGACCGCGGGGACCGAGATTGACCGAGATCCGCGCTCCGTCCCCGGTTTCGACCGGGCGACGGAGCTGGGCCTGACCCCGCAGACCCCCGCCGCCGCGCCGGATCCGGTCACGATCAACTCGCGCTTCCTGTTGCTCGGCATCCTCGCGGTCTCCTTCGCCGGGCTGGTCGTGGTGCTGACGGTGGTCAACCGTCTCGAGCTGCCCGGCTGGGCGTACGGCGTGATCGCGGCGTGCCTGGCCGGGCTGGTCGTGGGACTGTTGGTCTGGCATCGGCGCGTGATGTGGCGCGAGATCCAGGCGGGCTACTGCCGGATGGACACGATGGTGGCGCTCTTCAGTCGTGACCCCGAGCAACGGTTCCCGGCGTCCCGGATGAAGGGTGCCCCGTGGGATCTGCGTGGCCTGTGGCGACTCGGCGATCACGGGGAGGTGCTGCGAGCACCTGTGCCTGGCGTGTTGGCTGCCGGTCACTACCCGTCGCCGAACCGGCCGGGGGAACTGGAGTTGTGGACGGGGGTGGCCTGGGCCTATTGCTATGAGAAACCGGCGAGAACTTTTCTCTGAAGTGGTGTCGAAAACCAGGGGCATGTCCCGACGTTGGGTCGACGACCGGCTCGATCGCTATCAGCCGCTGCACGCCACCCGCGCCGAGCTGCTCGCCCGTGCGGGTGACCGAGAAGGCGCCGCAAACTCCTACCGCCGCGCCATCGAGCTCACCGACAACGCCGCCGAGCGCGAAGCGCTCGAAGCCCGCGCTGCTTCACTCACGTAGTCACTGATTCAGCGCAACGCGACCGCGGCCAGCTCGGTAGCGGCAATGAGTGCGGTGGCCCCAGAAGCAGGAGCTCACGCCGCATAGAGCGGCTGCGCTTCGGCGAGCACCTGCTCGCGCATATATTTGTTGACCGATTTGCGTGCAACGAGGTCGACCGGTCGGCCTATCAACGCCGCGAGTTCGTCTTCGAGTTCAAAGAGCTTGAAACCCAAGCGCGCGGTGGGCTTCAAGACGTATAGCAAGTCGATGTCGCTGTCGTCACGGTCCTCGTGGCGAGCGACCGAGCCGAAGACCTCCAAGGTAGCCACGCCGTAGCGCTCGCATACTTCGCGCAGTCGCTCTCGGTCGACGTCCACTATCAACATGCTTCAAGAGTATCGGAGCAGTAGCCGCGAGGCACGCGTCACAAGCACAAGGGAGGCCCCCGCAGTTGGTCGTCTTCTGGCGACAGCATCGGGGCGCCAGCAGGGCGTTCGGGCTGACTGGAACGTCGATCGGAGCTTCGGCTTCATCGCGCAATTTGCCGCTGGTTCGCGTTCCCTCGTGCGCTGGTCGCGGAGCAGGTCTGCCGACATAGGACGTCCAGCAGTACCCGAGGCGTTTGCGAATGGTCCACAATGCGCAATGTGGTTCGACTTCATCGGGAGTCGTGGCCTCGGGACCTCGACCACGAAGGACAACCGTGAGCAACCTTGCCACTCAGCCAGCAGTCGACAGACTTCCGCAGAGCGCATGGGCCATCGCCTGGCTGTTCCTTGTCGGCCAGGTCGTGCTCTTGGTGACCCGGGGTGTGAACCCCGCCGACTGGCCAATGGTGGTGGTCTCGATGCTGCTCACCGCGGTGATCGTCAGGTGGCTCGCCAGTGGAGTCCTTCGAGCACGCACTGTGCGCCTCGCAATCGTGTGGATCCTGCTCAGCCTCGCCACGGGCCTGAGCCTTGTCGGGCTCCTCATTGACCCGGCCGCGACAACGGCCGTCGATCTGGTCGACTTCGCTTTCACCGTTGCAGAGCTCGTCGCCCTCGGTGCCTTCTGCAGAACGAACTGGTTCAAGAACCGTCGCAGGTCCCCGAACGTGTCACGGTCCGCGCTGGCCCCTCTGCTCCTGGTCGTCGTCGCCACCGGTCTTCTCGGTGGCTTGACGGCGCCCTTTGGTGGCGACGCGGCGCGTATGCAAATAGACATTCAGCTGTAGGTGTGCGCCGGGGAAGCTGCTCGTCAACTCCACGTCGTGGAGAATTTCCGCAACATCTCCGGCGAGCACTGCGACTGGAATGAGTACCGCCAAGCGATGGTGGACCAGGGCGGCTCAGCGCAACGTGACCGCAGCCAGCTCGGTGACGGCGACGAGTGCGGTGGCCACCGTGAGAGCCAACGGCGCGCGGCCCCCTCGCGGGCCCGGGCGACTGCGGGTGCCTGCGTCGTGTGAGTAGCGGACCCAGCTCTCGACGAAGACCCACGCGCTGAGCAGCAACGCGACGGAGAGCAGCACGATCGCGAGCGGCCCGAGTGACGACCAGGTCAGGCGGGCCATGATCGCGCAGGCCGCCGCGAGTGACAGCGCGGTGCGCTGCCAGGCCAGGGCGGTGCGTTCGTTGGAGAGCCCGTCGTCGCCGGCAGGGGAGAGAGCGCCCGGTCGCGGAGTCACAGGCCGACGGCGACCAGCACGACCGCGGTCACCACCATCGCCAGCGTGAACACCGCCCCGAACCCGAAGGCCGGCAGCGGCGCCGAGCGACGCATCGCCCGCTCGGCCAGGGCCCAGCGCACCCATGCCACCACGGCGCTGACCAGGCCGAGGGCCACCAGCAGTACGGCGACCGCTCGTTGCGCGCTTGTCGGGATGGACAGGTCGACCACGTCGAGGGCCACGCCAGCGGCCAGCAGGGCGAGCGCGGTGCGGATCCAGGCCAGGAAGGTGCGTTCATTGGCGAAGCTGAACCGGTAGTCGGGCTCGGTGCCTTCGGCATAGACCCAGCCGGGCCAACGTCTGTGCTCTCTCAATGTGCTCACTTCCGGATGCTGACTGGTCATCTCGATTGTGGTGGGACGACGGTGTGCCTGGCCGCGCGGTCCCGCTGTGCGGACGAGCGTCGTCGCGTGGGCCTGTCGCTACCAGCGCCCGGCCAAACCGTTCCTTTGAACAGGAGTGGGTACCGATGGGGTTCTGCACGACAGGACCAGTCGAAAGGAGTCCAGGCTGATGAATCGAGCTGACCAGGAGGCCGCAGTCGGCATCATGCGCGACCACCGCTTCTGCATGTTGACCACCTTCGCCACCGAGGGCGAACTGCATTCCCATCCGATGACTCCCCAGCAGGTCGAGGACAGCGGTGACGCGTGGTTCTTCCTCGATGCCACCAGCGAGACCGCGAGGAACCTGGCTAAGGACCCGCGGATCAACCTCGCCTTCGGTGACGACTCGAGCTGGCTCTCGGTCGCCGGCACCGGGACCGTGCGGGACGACCGGTCGAAGATCGATGAGCTCTGGAACTCCATGGTCGAGGCGTGGTTCCCCGAGGGAAAGGACTCGCCCGACCTGCGATTGCTCAGGATCGAGGCGAGCTCTGCCCAGTTCTGGGACACCCCCGGCGGCAAGGTTGCCTCGGCGCTCTCGTTCGTACGCACCAAGGTGACCGGCAAACGTCCGGCCGGCGAGTCCGACAGTGTCGAGCTGGGCGGAGCATGAAGCCGTCGGTCACGCGCACGCTGATCACGTCGACGTCTCCCGAGCAGGTCTTCGCGTTCCTTGCCGACTTCCGCAACGCCGAGGAGTGGGACCCAGGCACCAAGTCCTGCGAGCTCGTCGCGGGTGATGGCGGTGTGGGCAGTGTTTATCGCAACGTCTCCGCGTTCATGGGCCGCGAGACGGAGATCAGCTACACCACCGAGGAGCTCGAGCTTCCCACTCGGGTGCACCTGGTCGGGCGCAACGAACAGTTCGAGGGCCACGACGTCTTCGGCGTGCGTGCCCGCGACGGAGGTGCCGAGGTCACCTATCACGCCGAGTTCTCCTTCTCGGGCGCTGCGAGGTACGCCGCCCCGCTGGTTGCGGCCTACCTCCCGTTCCTGGCCCGCTCGACGATCCGGCAGCTGAAGATCAGTCTCGACTCGCTGGGAGTGGGCCAGTGAGGGCGCCGCTTCCGGCACGGGCACTCGACGTGCTGATGGACCGCACCTTGGCTCCCGGCTACAGCCGCGCCGGCCTTGCGCTGCGCCGACGCCTTCCCGGCTGGCCTGTCGACCCGCTGCCCGGCTCGCTGTCGGGACGCCACGTGCTGGTGACCGGCGCGAGCTCCGGGCTCGGGATCGGCTGTGTCGAGTCCCTCGTCGAGCTGGGGGCGACTGTGCACATGGTCGTGCGCGATGAGCTCAAGGGCGGGCGAGTGCTTGATCAGATCCACGCGCGACGCCCCGACGCAGACCTGCGCCTCGAGCGCTGCGACCTGGCCGACCTCGACGACATACGCCGCTTTGTCTCGGAGATGGACCTTGCCGAGATCCACGCGCTGATTCACAACGCTGGGGTGATGCCGCCATCTCGCGCCGAGTCGCCCCAGGGCCATGAGTTGAGCATGGCGGTGCACGTGCTCGGGCCGGTCCTGATGACGGAGCTGTTGCGTGAGCGGCTGCACGACGGACGCCTGGTCCTGGTCAGCAGCGGCGGGATGTATGCCCAGCGGCTTCCGGCCGACGACCCCGAGTTCCGCAGCGGTGACTATGCGCCGGCGGTCGCCTATGCCCGCTCCAAGCGGATGCAGGTGGAGATGCTGCCGTTGCTGGCCGACCGGTGGTCGCTCGACGCCATCACGGTGGCGGCCATGCACCCGGGCTGGGCTGACACTCCGGGCGTGCAGGAGTCACTCCCGAGATTCCGCAGGCTCACTCGCCGGATCCTGCGTGACGAGGTCGAGGGCGCGGACACGAGCGTGTGGCTCGCCGCCACGGAACCGGCGCCGCCGACGGGCAGGTTCTGGCACGACCGTGCGGTCCGTCCCACGCACCTGACACCCAGCACTCGGCCCAGTGCCGACGAGGTGGCCGAGGCGTGGGCGTGGTTGCGCTCAGCGGCGGGAGTCGACTGAGCCCGATCTGGTTTCCTGCTCGCTGATGGGTACATGACTTGAGTCGTTGCGAGGGGAGAGCTCGATGCATGCCGACATCGTCTATGTCGTCGCAGGGATGAGTCTGCTGCTCGCGATCGCGCTCCCCGCGCTGCTCGAGCGGTGGGCGGTCTCGGCGCCGATGGTGCTGGTCGCGGTCGGCATCGGGATCGGCTTCACCCCGCTGCCGGACGGCTTCCCGTTGGATCCCCAGGAGAACCGCGCTGCGATCGAGCACGTCACCGAGCTCGTCGTGATCGTCGCGCTGATGGGTGTCGGTCTCGCGATCGACCGGCCTCTGGAGCTGCGCAACCGGTCGTCCTGGGCGCGGTGGAGCACCACGTGGCGCCTCCTTGCCGTGGCGATGCCGCTCGGCATTGCCGGAATTGCCTTGCTCGGTTGGGCGTTGGGCCTGCCGGCGGCCGTGGCCCTGCTGTTGGGCGCGGCCCTGTCGCCGACCGACCCGGTGCTGGCCTCCGAGGTGCAGGTGGCCGGCCCCCAGACCGAGGCGTCCCAGACCGATTCCGGGGACGAGGAACAGGAGGTCGACGAGTCCGACGAGCTGCGTTTCACGCTCACCTCCGAGGCTGGGTTGAACGACGGTCTCGCCTTCCCGTTCGTCTACGCCGCGATCCTGCTGGCGAGTCACGGCCCGGTCGAGGAGTGGTTGGCCACCTGGCTCGGCCTCTACCTGATCGGCAAGGTGGTCATCGGTGTGGTCGCCGGCATCGTCGTCGGCCGGATCCTGTCCTACGTCGCCTTCAGGTCCCACGCGCGTTCCCTGCGCGTCGCCGAGCGCGGTGAGTCCTTGATGGCGCTGGCCGCCCTGGTCACGGCGTACGGCGTGGGCGAAGTCGTCGGCGGCTATGGGTTCTTGTCGGTCTTCGTCTGCGCGATGACCTTCCGTTCGGCCGAGCGCTCGCACGACTACCACGCAGCGATGCACGAGGTCGCCGAGCGGCTGGAGCGCCTGCTCACGCTCTTCGTGCTGCTGGTCCTGGGCGTGGCGGTGAGCCGCGGCCTGCTCGAGAGCCTCGACTGGCGAGGAGTGGTGATCGGGGTGGCGCTGGTGTTCGTGGTGCGTCCCCTCTCCGGGATCGTCGCCCTGGCGCCCTTCAACTCACGCGAGCGACCGCGCCTGGATCGTGGCCAGCGCTGGACCGCGGCGTTCTTCGGGGTGCGGGGCATCGGCTCGATCTTCTATCTGGCGTACGCCGCCGGCGAGGCGCCCGAGCTCGGCACCGACTGGCTGTGGTCGACCGTTGCGTTCACGATCGTGCTGTCGGTCTTCGTGCACGGCGCGCTCGCGTCGCCGGTGATGAAGCGGATCGGGAGCGACTCACCCGCCTGAGGTCCTTCTTTCAGCGGACCATTCCCATCCGCCCCATTGGCCTGCCAACATTGGCGTAGGTTGACTGCGCACGTGGAAAGAATCCTGGGGAGGACGCACCATGTCGAGCCACGACTTCGAGTCATTTGCAGCAGAGCTCAAGCAGTCTGGGTCAGCGGCCGAGACCGCCGAGCAGGTGGTCGGCCACGCCTTGAAGCAGCTCGAGGCAGACCATGCCGGAATCACCTTGCTCGGCCCCGGAGGCCACCTCAAGACCATTGCTCCGACCGGCTTTCTGGTGGAGCAGGTCGACCTTCTTCAGTACGAGCTGAACGAAGGCTGCTGCGTCGACAGCACGTGGAGGGGAGAGCTGGTCCTCTCCGAGTCCTTGGCCACCGACCCACGATGGCCGGTCTGGGGCCCGAAGGCTGCGGGGCTGGGTGTGGCCAGCGTGCTCGCTGTGCAGCTGACCAGCAAGGAGCGAGGCCGGGTCGGCTCCCTCAACCTCTATTGGGTGGAGGAACGCACCTTCTCCAAGGAGGACGTGGCCTTCGCGCACGTCTTTGCGCGCCACGCTGCCCTGGCGCTGTCGCACTCTCTGCACACCGACGAGTTCGATGTCTCGCTCGACTCGCGCAAGCGACTGGGCATCGCCCAAGGAATGCTGATGGAGCGGTTCAGCCTGACGCCCGACGATGCGTTCCACATCCTCCAGGAGTACGCCATGGACCGCGACGAGAAGCTCAGTGACGTGGTCGATCAGCTGATCAGCAGCCACGAATACCCGTAGCGGTGGCTGACACCTCGCCCGTCAGCCCATCGATCAACTGCGTGCCGGCGGGAGCCGAGCGCAGCGCGCGCAGGGCGATCGCACGACGGTCGAACGACTCGGCCTCGACGCTCGGATCGGGCGGTTCCAGGAGCCAACGACGCGCCGGTCGGGTGCCACGAGCGGGGCGCCGGGGCTCCGGCTCGCGGTCGACGAGTGCGACGTACTCCCCGTGCAGCGCCTCTGCGAGGCGGGTCGCCCGCACTCGGCCGATCCCCGGGTGGCGTTGCAGACCGTCGGGCACTGCGGCGGCCACCGCGGCCAGGCTGCCGAAGGCGGCGAGCAGGCTGCGGGCCATGGTGGCGCTGATGCCCGGCACGACGGAGAGCATCGCCTCGGCCTGGGCGGACGGGTGCCGTGGCGCGCGGCGCGGGCCTTCGGTGGGGGTGGTCGGCCCGGCGCGGCGTGCGCGCTTGGCGAGCCGGATGATCCATGCCGCGCTGTCCTCCGCGTCCAGGCTGTGCAACACGGTGAAGCCGTCCTCGACGAGTCGGCACACCGCACCCCGCCATGCGTCCTCGGCGATCCCGCTGGGTTCGCCTTCGATCAGCAGCACCGCCTGGGGAAAGGCTGACTGGAGTCGCACGGCCTGGTCGAAGATGCGTCGGTCGCGGATCGATGCCCCGAGGTCGTTCGGCCCCTTGCGCTCCACCGCCAACCCGGGCCCGAGCACGTAGTCGCCGACCGGGAGATCGCTCAGCCGTACGTCGAGACCCGCGGCGACCAGCGCGTCCGGGATCGGGCTGTTCCGCTCGCGGTGGTCAACCAGCACCGGACCCACATCGACCACACGGCGACGTTACACGGTCCGAGGGCCAGCCAAGTCAGGCGCGCAACGGGGAGCCAGATGGTGAGCGAGCGCCAGTCGACGACTTGGACGAACTTCTCCAGCCCCTTCAGAATGCGCCGTGATCTGGAGCAGATCAAGGTTGTACGACGGGCAAGGTTGGGGAGCGGCTACTGCTCGCAGGCCACGCCGTCGCCATCTCGGTCGAGGTCGCGGCTGTAGCCGGGGTCGCCGGCGTCGTCGGCAGGTCGTGCGGCGCCCCAGGGTCAGGCTGAGGATCGAGTCGTCAGGACTTCCAGGACGCGCGGAGCATAGAAGCGTCGCTTGTAGGCGTGTGCGTCGACGACCTGAAGTACGCCGAGATCGCAGAGCTGTCCGACCAACTTGTTGGCTCGCCCGTAGGAGATTCCCAGCTCGGCTTCGACTTTGCGCACGGTGAAGCTGGGGTTGGCGATCGCCAGGTCGACGAGTGCATGCGCGCTGTCGGCTCTCAAGGCAGACGCTCGGACGATCGTCTTCAGCTCGGACTGGACGGCGACCAGCGCGCGCATCTCCTCGTGGGTGATGTCGGCGGCCTGCCGCAGGCCCTCCGCGAAGAAGGCGACGAAGGCGTCCCAATCACTGGCGGTACTCACGGCCAGGAGTCGGTCGTAGTATTCGCCTCGCCGAGCCTCGAACCACGGAGAGACGGTCAAGGTGGGCTCGCTGAGGACGCCGGCAGCCACCAGGTGCAGCACGATGAGGAGCCGGCCGATGCGCCCGTTGCCGTCGTGGAAGGGGTGGAGGGTCTCGAACTGATAGTGCGACATCGCTGCGGCCACGACGGGGTCGATGTGACCTCGATGATCTTCCTGGAGCCATGCGACAAGGGCCCCGACTCCCGACTCGAGTTCGACGCCATTGGGCGACGGCACGAAGCGGGCGTTGTGGACGGGGTGCGCCCTGGGATCGGACTCCACTCGGCGTCCGATCACGACCTGGGTATCCCGCAGGCGACCGGAGGCCGGCGCCAGGGGCGTACCGCGCATCAGGATGCCTTGGAGGTCGCTCAGGAATGAGCTTGAGATGGGTCGGCCGTCGGCGATCCAGGCAAATCCATAGTTGGCCGCTGCCACGTAGTTGAGGATCTCGATCAGCTCAGGTGTGGGCGGCTCCTCGTCATCGGCAACCAAGACTTCCGCGAGCGGGGCGTAGGTGCCCTCAAGCGCGGACGTGCTCTGTGCTTCGCGCCGCAGCGTTGGGAGACGCAACAACGTGGGGTTCGGGAGCTGTCGCGCGGTGCTGTCCAGTGCGGCCAAGGCGGCTCGTGCTTCGGCAATGACCAGATGGGTCTTGGGCGACAG
This sequence comes from Nocardioides sp. Soil797, assembly GCA_001429555.1. GTDB lineage: Bacteria > Actinomycetota > Actinomycetes > Propionibacteriales > Nocardioidaceae > Nocardioides. The sequence continues at coordinate 187,428 of LMSR01000001.1, forward strand.
GTCGGGTGTGTCTTGGGCCAAGGGATTCGGGACGAAGGCCTTGTGTTCCCACGGCCCCAAGAGCGGGTCGTGGCCGGTGATGGCAACAAGTGTCCCCGGTGCTGACTTCCGGAACATGCTCACATCCACAATGTCACTCTAACCCCTGTTGTGGAACATTGATGGGGTCGACGTGTCACATGACGACACTTCTTTGGGGAGAGCTGTCCGGCTCCATCACCTTCGTCCACGCGGCAACGAAAGCCGTGCATGAACCGCTCGCAGGCGTGGGCGCACGTAGTCGGGCCACTCTCGAGTCTCCTCCGACACAAACTCTCGAGGAGCACGTTGATTCTATCCTCGAAGCTCCGAACCAAGGTTTCTCCTTCACCGTGAGGGTTCAGGACGTCCTCTTGCAGCACCTTTCGGGCTCATTCAGTGCCTCGAAGAATCAGTGGCAGGCCAAGGCTGAGATCACGAACCCGGAAGATGCACACTCGTTCGTGATGCGAACTCGGTCCGTCGCCGACGGGCTCTGGTTGCAGATGGCTGAATGGCCGGCGGAGATGCGTGGCTGTTGGTTGCAGCTCTCCCCTGGGATGACGCCGGTGGGCTTCCCCGGGCTGACCCGTGGCGAACCGAAGTACTTCAGCCTGCTGGGAGCAGTTGATTCGCGCGGCAACGGTGAGGCCCCGAACACATGGGCCGGGACCGTCGCCTTGGGACACCTCGAGCATCTGACGGGGAAGCCCCAATTGATCCGCCAGTTCGCCAAACTCGATGAGCCTGGCCGATCCGTTGCAGTGCCGGTGACCATTGACCACGCTGACCAGAAGATCACCACACTGACCATCGAAGGTCGAGACATGGTCGTGGCGTTCGCCAAGTCAAACGTGCGTCTCAACTTCAAGTTCGTCGCCGCGCTGAATGCGACGGTCCTGCAACTTGGCTACTTTGATCCGGTGTCGCCGACGCGGGTGAAGCGGCCGCACAAGGAGAAGATCTCCACCATGGACGGCCCAAGCTGCCGCCCGGGCTTGAAGGACACCTAGCCGGAATAGGTCTCCGTCGAGATGTGTCCTGTGTTGGCCCAAGGAGACAGAACCTCATCGAAGGGCCGGATCGGCTCCTCGTCGGCGAGATGGCCGCGGAACTTGGCGCGACCGTCGTCAGTTGATCGTCCACGCGGCAACGAAGTCGTGCACGAACTTCTCGCTGGCGTCAGCGCTGCCGTAGACCTCGGCCATGGCTCGCGGCTACCCAGCGCCCGGAGGCCACCGACCGATACGCCGCCTCGCGCCGGCGCCCGGCGTTGCACTCACCTCCGGTGCGGCGTGCCACACGACCGGCCCTGAGCTGCCCCAAATGCCGGAGTTCAGCCTTCGGCGGTCCTCGGTCGAAACAGGAAGTTGGGGCGGGGGGGGTGATCGAGGTGGCGCGTCGTCGTGCGGTCCCTTGGAAGCTCCGGCAAATACCCAGCTCACGCCAGGTCGAACCGGTCCAGCTCCATCACCTTCGTCCACGCGGTCACGAAGTCGTGCACGAACCGCTCACCGGCGTCGGCGCTGCCGTAGACCTCGGCCACGGCCCGCAGTTGTGAGTTGGAGCCGAAGATCAGGTCGACCGCGGTGGCATTCCACTTCAGGTCACCGGTGGCCGGGTCGTGGATCTCATAGACGTTCTCCTCCGTGGCCGACGCCTTCCACTCCATGCCCGGCGCGAGCAGGTTCACGAAGAAGTCGTTGCTCAGCACACCGGGCCGCTCCGTGAACACGCCGTACGTCGTGTTGTCGACGTTGTTGCCCAGCGCCCGGAGGCCACCGACCAGCACGGTCATCTCGGGTGCGGAGAGGTCGAGCATGTAGGCACGGTCGACCAGCAGCACCTCGGGCTGCTGCTTCTCGCCGGGGCGCAGGTAGTTGCGGAACCCGTCGGCTCGCGGCTCGAGCACGGCGAAGGACTCGACGTCGGTCTGCTCCTCGGTGGCGTCGGTGCGCCCGGGCCGGAAGGGCACGGTCACCTCGACGCCACCGTCGCGCGCGGCCTTCTCGACGGCCGCGGAGCCGGCCAGCACGATCAGGTCGGCCAGGGAGATCTGGGCGCCGCCGGCGACGTTGAACTCGTTGCGAATGACCTCGAGCTCGGTCAGCACCCGATCGAGCTGCGCGGGCTGGTTGACCTCCCAGCTGCGCTGCGGCTCGAGCCGGATCCGGGCACCGTTGGCGCCGCCGCGCTTGTCGGTGGTGCGGAAGCTGGCAGCCGAGGCCCACGCGGTGGAGACCAGCTCAGAGACGGTGAGTCCGGAGTCGAGCACCTTCGCCTTGAGGGCGGCCACGTCGGAGTCGTCGACCAGCTCGCCCTCGACCGGCGGCACCGGGTCCTGCCACAGCTGCGGCTCGGCGACCCAGGGCCCGAGATAGCGCGAGATCGGGCCGAGGTCGCGGTGCAGCAGCTTGTACCAGGCCTTGGCGAAGGCGAGCCGGAACTCCTCGGGGTTCTCGAGGAAGTGGCGGGAGACCTTCTCGTAGGCCGGGTCGAAGCGCAGCGCCAGGTCGGAGGTGAGCATCCGCGGCTCACGCCGCTTCGAGGGGTCGTGCGCCTCGGGCACCATGTCGGCACCGGCGCCGTTCTTGGGGCGCCACTGATTGGCGCCGGCGGGGGACTTCATCAGCTCCCACTCATAGCCGAACAGGATGTGGAAGAACTCGTTGTCCCACCGGGTCGGGTGATAGGTCCAGGTGACCTCGATGCCGGAGGTGATCGTGTCGGCTCCCTTACCGGTGCCGTAGGCGCTCTTCCAGCCCAGGCCTTGGTCTTCGAGGGGTGCCGCCTCGGGCTCGGGGCCGACCAGGTCGGCGTCGCCCGCACCGTGGGTCTTGCCAAAGGTGTGGCCGCCGGCGATCAGCGCGACCGTCTCCTCGTCGTTCATCGCCATCCGGCGGAAGGTCTCGCGGATGTCGATCGCGGAGGCGAGCGGGTCGGGGTTGCCGTTGGGGCCTTCGGGGTTGACGTAGATCAGCCCCATCTGCACGGCGCCGAGATTCTCCTCCAGGTCGCGCTCGCCCGTGTAGCGCTCGTCGCCGAGCCAGGTGTCCTCGGGACCCCAGAAGATCTCCTCGGGCTCCCAGACGTCTTCGCGGCCGAAGCCGAAGCCGAAGGTCTCGAACCCCATGTCTTCGAGGGCCACGTTGCCGGCGAGCACGATCAGGTCGGCCCACGAGATCTTGCGTCCGTGCTTCTGCTTGACCGGCCAGAGCAGCCGACGGGCCTTGTCGAGGCTGACGTTGTCGGGCCAGCTGTTGAGCGGCGCGAAGCGTTGCGCGCCGTCGCCGGCGCCGCCGCGGCCGTCCTGGATGCGGTAGGTGCCGGCCGAGTGCCAGCTCATCCGGATGAACAGGCCGCCGTAGTGTCCGAAGTCGGCCGGCCACCAGTCCTGGGAGTCGTGCAGCACGTTGACGACGTCCTGCTTGAGCTCGTCGAGGTCGAGCTCCTTGAACTCCTCGCGGTAGTCGAAGTCGGCACCGAGCGGGTTGCTCCGCGGTGAGTGGACATGCAGCACCGAGAGGTCGAGCTGGTTGGGCCACCAGTCCTTGAGGCTGTGCGGCCGCCCGCCGGTGTGAGGCGTGGGGGAGTCGATCGCCGGGTTCTCGCTCTCGCTGCCCTCGGCGGCCGCGGAGTCGGGCATGACCGGGCAACCGCCCGCTGCCTTGCGGTCCACTGCCTGGGGGCTCTCGGGGTTGTTGTCCTGGTTGTCAGGCATGACAGTCCTTCCGATGGTTCAGTGGTGGGAACGGGTGGCCGCGCACTCGGGACAGGTACCCCAGAAGACGACCTCGACCTCGTCGACCTCGAACCCGTGCTCGTCCGAGGCACTGAGACACGACGGGTCGCCGACGGCGCGGTCGACGTCGGCGATGGCGCCGCAGTTGCGACACACGACGTGGTGGTGGTCGTCGCCGGAACGCAGCTCATAGAGCGCGGACGAGCCGGCCGGCTGGATGCGTCGCACCAGGCCCGCGTCGGTCAGCGCGTGGAGCACGTCGTAGACAGCCTGGTGGGAGACCGAGATCTCGGAGCGCACCAAGCCGATGACCGTCTCGGTGTCGACGTGGGAGTGTGCGTGGAGCGCGGCCATCACCGCCAGACGAGGCCGAGTCACCCGCAACGAGGCGTTGCGGAGAGCGGAGCCGAAGTCCGGCGAGGCCATGCCCCCAGCATGCGCCGTGATCTGGAGCAGATCAAGGTTGTACGACGGGCAGGTGCGGGAGCGGCTACTGCTCGCAGGCCACTCCGTCGCCATCTCGGTCGAGGTCGCGGCTGTAGCCGGGGTCGCCGGCGTAGATGGGCGCGGCGCCGGCGTTCTCGACGTCGGTGCAGTTCGCGTAGTAGACGTTGGCCAGTGAGGCCCGGTCTTCGGCTGCCTGAGCTTCGGCCGCTCGATCTCGGGCCGCTTGGGCTTTGGCCGCCTGAGCGGCTTGCTTCTTTCGACGCTGTTCGACTGCCTTCCTGCGCCGTTCTTCAGCGCGCAGACGCTGGGTTCGCTGGGTGGTCTGCGTTTGCTGCAACGCGGTGAACTCCGGGCAGATCGTCGTCGTGGTCGCCTTGAGGACCGCGAGTGCTTGGTCGTACGTCGGCGCGCTGGTCAGGGCGAATGACCTCTGCACCCGAGCGACGCGCTTGTCGAGGCCCAGCTCCTTGTTCAGCAATCCGCATGCGTTGAGCGATCCTGACCGCGCATCGACCAACTTGGGCTTCAGTGCCAGCGCGGCCGCAACGGCCACGACATAGGATCTGTCGTGCGCGTCGTAGTTGGCGGCCCATATCTCCTGCGGCGTCTGTTCGGGAACCGCTGCTTCCTCAGTGGGGGACGGGGACTCGCTCGTTGGATCCTCCGCCGTTTGGCTCACGGGCGGCTCCTTGGCAGACGAGTCGTCGTCCTTTGTGCCGCCGCCAAGCTGTGCGCCGCACGAGCCGATCAGTAGGACGGCCGCGAGCGAAGTGAGGATCTTGTGCCGTGCCATCCACTGGATCATGTCTGTGACGATAGGTCGAGGGAGACGTCTCGGTATCCGTTTCGTCCAGATCCGGCTCGACGAAGTGCTCCCGATTGGCGGCCGCCTAACGCTCGGGCGTGATGATCCGATCGGCGTTGGCCCCGATCCACTCCATCAGCGGCACCAGTCGGTCGTGGACCTCCTGGCCGGCTTCGGTGAGGTTGTATTCAACGTGAGGTGGTACGACGGGCTGCGCCACGCGGCGTACGAGCCCGTCGGCCTCGAGAGTCTTGAGGGTCTGCGCGAGCATCTTCTCGCTGATGCCGTCGATGCAGCGGCGCAGTTCGCTCCAGCGCAACGTGTCGATGCCGAGAGCCAGCAGGACCAGCACGCCCCACTTGCTGGTCACGTGATCGAGAAGGATCCGGCTCGGGCACTGGGAAGGAAAGACGCCGTCCCGCAGGCCGGGGATGTCGATGGTGCGGGGAGCACTAACTGTCATGTCAGTACCTTACTTCAAAGTGCGTACTGCGGATTGGGAAGCATGTCGGCCTGCCGCCCGTTCGACCAGGTGACAGCAACCATCGAAAGGGAACTCATGTCCTACATCGTCATCGGCGCCACCGGCCACCTCGGCACCCTGACCATCGACTCGCTCCTCGAGCGCGGCATCGACCCGAACGACATCGTGGCGGCGGGTCGCAACACCGACCGGCTCGCGGCGTTGGCGGAACGCGGCGTCCGTACCCAGGCCATCGACCTGAACGATCAGGCCACCCTGACCGCCCTGTTCTCAGCCGACGACACGGTGTTGTTGATCTCGGGGAGCGAGCTCGGCCAGCGCGTCGCGCAGCACGGCAACGTCATCGATGCGGCCAAGACGGCAGGCGTGAAGCGCCTCATCTACACGAGCGCGCCGAAGGCGGACACCTCGGCGCTCGTTCTGGCCCCGGAGCACAAGGCCACCGAGGAGCTCATTGCCGCCTCCGAACTGCCCGCCACCATCCTGCGCAACGGGTGGTACTCCGAGAACTACCTGCCGGCCGTGGAGCAGGCTCGCCAGAGCGGCACCCTGCTCACCAGCGCGGGCGACGGCCGGGTCTCCAGCGCCAGCCGTCGCGACTACGCCGAAGCTGCAGCGGTCGCGCTCATCGACGACACCACCACCGGCAAGACCTATGAGCTGTCGGGTGACACCGCCTGGGACCAGCAGGAGCTTGCGGACGCGATCTCGGTGACCATCGGTGGCGAGGTCGCCGTCCACAACGTCACTCCCGATGAGCACCTGGCCCTTCTCAAGGCCGCCGGCGTCGATGAAGGCATGGCCGGATTCCTGGTGGCACTGGACGCCAACACACGCGACGGCCTCCTCGGGGAGACCAGTGGTGAATTGAGCGCCCTGATCGGTCGCCCGACGACGCCGCTTGTAGATGGTCTGCGGGCCGCCGTGGCCGTCAGCGCCTGACCATCAGTCGGCCGAGTCGCCATCACGAGTGGCTCGGCCGGCTCGATTGTGAGGTGGAGGTCCAGGAGAGACCTCTATGGCATAGGCATCGTGGTCGGAGATGCGGGTGTCCCCAACGACTGCACGGTGTCGTTGCGCATCCCGAACGGACCAATCTTTGGGGACGGCGATGTGGTTGATGCAGAGGAGACCGTCGAGCTGGTGCGGCAACGAACCCCTAGGCACTTGGAGTCGAAGCTGTCGAGGGTAGCCCAGCAATTCCACTCGCTCCGAGACTTCAGTGAGCAGGAGGAGGTCGCAGTCCGCCGCGGTGAGCAGGCCGAGGTGGCGGGAGTCCCAGCGACCGGCGAGGTTCCAGGTCCCGATGCGCATGGCTCGTTCCACCACCGGAACTGTGCCAGGCCCGGGAATCTCTCGCGAACGGGCCCGCAGCGCAGCCGACCGTCGCATGATTCCGGGGTGGCAGGCTGTCCGGCCTGTCACAGTCGAGCCAAGGAATCGGGACGTGACGTCAGACGACGGGGGTGGGCGCCAGCAGGGAGTCCTGGCCGATTGGAACGACGATCGGGGCTTCGGCTTCATCACGCCCTCTGCCGGAGGTTCGCGTGTGTTCGTGCACGTGAGTGCGTTCCTTCGTGGTCCTCGGCCTGTCACTGGCCGTGAGGTCACCTACGCCGCGACCCCCGACGAACGGAACCGGCCGCGCGCCGCTCAGGTGCGGTACGTCGGCGCCGGGCTGCGTAGTCGTTCAGGTTCGTCGGGCACGGCCCGGGCGATCGCCGCCGCACTGTTGTTCTTCGCGCTCTTGGCGGGCCTGCGGATGTTGGGGGAGCTGCCCGTCTCGTTGTTGGTTGCCTACGGTGCGCTCAGTGCTGTCGCGTTCGTGACGTACGCCGCCGACAAGTCCGCCGCAGTGCAGGGGGAGTGGCGCACGTCGGAATCGACCCTCCACACGATGGCTCTCGTGGGCGGCTGGCCGGGCGCCTTGGTCGCGCAACAGGTCTTCCGGCACAAGACGACCAAGCAACCGTTCCGCACCATCTTCTGGCTCACGGTCGTCGTCAACTGCGCGGTGCTCGCATGGTTTGTGTACCAGGCTCCCGTAGCGCTGCCGTGACCGAAAAACTTCCGCAGAGTGCGTGGACGATCGCATGGCTCTTCCTTGTCGGGCAGGTCGTTCTGCTGATGACCAGGGGTGTGAACCCTGCCGACTGGCCAATGGTCGTGGTCTCGATGCTGCTCACGGCGGTGATCGTCAGGTGGTTCGCGAGCGGGGTTCTTCGAGCGCGGACTGTGCGGCTGGTCATCGTGTGGATCCTGCTCAGCCTCACCGCGGTGTTGAGCATTGTCGGGCTCCTCATCGACCCGGCCGCGACAACGGCCGTCGATCTGGTCAACTTCGCATTCACCGTTGCCGAACTCGTTGCCCTCGCTGCCTTCTGCAGAACGACCTGGTTCAAGGACCACCGAAGATCCCCGAACGTGTCTCGGTCAGCGCTGACACCTCTGCTCCTGGTCGTCGTCGCCAGCGGTCTTCTCGGCGGCTTGACGGCGCCCTTTGGTGGCGACGCGTCGCCCACACAAATAAGCGTTCAGCTGTAGGCAGCGAACCAACGCCTTGTTGCAGGGCGACTATTGCTCGCAGGCCACGCCGTCTCCGTCCCGGTCGAGGTCGCGGCTGTAGCCGGGATCGCCGGCGTAGATGGGCGCGGCGCCGGCATTCTCGACGTCGGTGCAGTTCGCGTAGTAGACGTTCGCCAGCGCGGCCCGATCTTCGGCTGCCTGAGCCTCGGCCGCTCGATCTTTGGCTGCCTGCGCTTTGGCTGCCTGAGCTTCTTTCTTCTTGCGAAGCTCTTCGCGTGCTTTCCTGCGCCGTTCCTCAGCCCGCAGACGCTTGGCTCGCGCGCTGGTCTGCGTTTCGTGCAATGCGGTGAACTCCGGACAGATCGTCGTCGTGGTCGTTTCCAGGACTGCGAGTGCCTGGTCGTAGGTCGGCGCGCTGGTCAGAGAGAATGACTTCTGCACACGAGCGACACGTCTGTCGAGGCCGAGGTCCTTGTCCAGCAACCGGCATGCGTTCAGAGAACCCGACCGCCCGTCGACTTTCTTGGGCCTCAGCGACAAAGCGGCCGCCACGGCCACGACATAGGAACTCTCCTGCATGTCGTAGTTGGCAGCCCAGATCTCCTGTGGCGTCGGTTCGGGAACCGCTGATTCTTCAGTGGGAGAAGGAGACGCGGTCTCGCTCGTTGGATCTTCCGCCGTTTGGGTCACGGACGACTCCTTGGCGGATGCATCGTCATCTTTTGTGGCGCCGGCAATCTGCGCGCCGCACGAGCCGATCAGTAGCACGACCGCGAGCGAAGTGAGGATCTTGTGTCGTGCCATCCACTGGATCATGCTCGTGACGATAGGTCGAGGGGCGCTTCTCGGTATCCGTTTCGTCCATATTCGGGTTGGACCGGTCTGGACCGGGCGCGGTAGGCGAATAGTCTGACGAGCTCGGTGACGGCGACCCGACCACCGATCGAGGGCGTGCTCTCCGCCGGGCACTACCCCTCACTCAACCGCCCCGGCGAGCTGGGCTGTGGACCGGTGTGGCGTGGTGCTGCGCGCTCGCTCGCTGGGGCACAACAAGAACTAACCGCCGCGAGCGCGGGAAGCGCCAACCCGGTTCGCTCAACATGGGTCATGCTCGAAGGGACGACCTGGGCGCAGAGTTGCCAAGCAGCAATTCCACCCGAGCGAACACCGCGGGCGCTCAGAACGTTCGACGTCTACGCCCGCATGGACTGAGCAAGAGCCAAAGCGAGCTCGACCCCGTCCTTCTTCCTGGGCCGACAGGGGCACGTTGGGCCGGACATTGGATCGGGCTCATCAGCAGAGCCAGGAGTCAGATTGCGTCGTGTGACTTGTTGGTGAGGAGACGAGCCAGAGCTTCGGGTGCGTCCCAGTAGACGACGTGGCCAGCGTCGGGAATGACTCTCATGGCTCCGCCCCACAGCGTTGCCAGTGCCTGAGCACCTTCCTGGGAGGTCCGGGTGTCAGCGCCACCCACCACGATGGTCACGAGGTCCGCTGGTGGCTCCTTGCGTGGTCGCCAACGTGCTGCCGCATGAAGAGCCTCGGCAAAGGCTGCAGGGCGAAGATCCAGTGGGGGAGGCGTCGCTCGTGACGTCAAAGACTTTCGGTAGCCGGCGAGAAAGCGCTGGGGGTCACTGGCGAGAGACTCCTCCGCTGCGCGCGCCCTCTCGCTCATCGAGGCTCCCGTGTCGGCAGGGGGCCAAGAGATCAAGGTGAGGCTGGAGACTGGTCGGCGCCGGGCAACCTCCTCCGCAATCATGGCCCCCGCTCCGCAGCCGACCAGGTGCACGGAATCGCTCGGCGCCAGGGAGTCGAGCGCAAGATCGACGGCCGCTTCGAGAGTGAACCTCAGGTCGCGTTGCCCCCCATGGCCGGGAAGGTCCACTGTTCGACAGGACCGGTCCGTGATGAGGCGCCCGAGTGGGGCCCAACTCGCATCTCCAAGCGCCAACGATGGGATGAGTACGATGTCGCTCTCTCCTCCCGTCGAAGACTTTGAGTCGACGGCTTGTGGCGCCATCACGTGACGACACCATCCTGAGACCGGCCAGTGACTGCCGCCGCTCGAGGAGCGTCAGTGCCGAGAGAGGCGATCACCATCGCTGTGTCCTATTCAGTGTGGAGTGGTCCCACCACAGGTAGATTCTTCAGGAAGGGGCAGGGGCGACCGGCAACTGCTGCTGTCGCTGGTGTGCCGCCTCAGCTGCCGCCGCATGAGCCATGGCGAGCGAACTGAGGCGGCACTGTCACTACGCCGGGATCACCGGCAAGAGGATGTAGGAGCCGCGCTCGCCTCCGCCGTAGACAGTGACCTCGTTGTCATAGATCTCCGGGTCTCGCTCGCGCGTGTCGTCGTGTGACTGGAAGGCAGATCCCTTCATCACCTTCCCTACGTGCGACATGACGGGAGGAAGGTCGTGCTCGTAGTCCTGGCCCAGAACCGATACGGCGAGCGTGTAGCCCGCAGGAACCACAATGCTGGTCGGCCAGACTTCGATGTCGAGCTCATAGACCTCTCCCGGCGTCAGAAAACTAGCGCTCTCGTGGGAGTGATACGGAGCCCACGGCTCACTACGCTCCTCGTCGAGTGCCCGGTGGGAGGCCCTCAACCAGCCCTGCGCGATCGGTACGTGCGGGTCGTTCGCGCCGTGGAAGAGCACCTCCTCACCAGCAGGATCGAACAGGCGAAGCACCACGAACAGATCGGCATCCTTCGTGCTCGAGGAGATGAACAGCTTGCACGCGATCGGGCCGGTGATCTCGAATGGCTCATCGCGCGGGGGCAATGTGAGGGTCAGTCCCTCCTTGGTGAGAGCCCGGTACGCCGTGTGTGACTCGTCTGCTTCTTCGGCCCAGTTGAGGGCGCCGGCGGCGGGGTCGAGGAATACCTTGGTCCATTCCGTGCGCTCGAGCGGCCACTCGTTCTCATGGCGAATGACAAACTTCTCGCCCGGGTGCCTCACGTGCAAGACCACTGGGGGCTGAGATTCCGCCCAGTCGCCTTGCCCCTTCAAGAAGTAGTCGAAGAACTTCCGTTGCAGTGTCGTGCCGTAGTCGGTGTACATCAAGGTCCAGTGCTCTCCGCCGTGCACCTCGAGCCACTTGTCCTTGGACTTGGCGAGCTGATACCCGCGGAAGTTGCCGCGACTGTGGAGGCCGAGACCTCCCCAGTTGCCCGCCGACAGAATCGGAACGGTGATCTTGTCGAGATCAGCAGAGTGCCGCTCGTAGTAGTCATCGAAGAAGGGGCGGTCGCGAACTTCTTCGACCATGGGAGCCCTGTTCGCGTCCAGTTCTTCATCGCTCAGGTCGACATCGCCCGTGACTTGCTCCGGACCGGCGTAGGAACTCTTCGGCCCGCGCGTGCCCAGCCCATTCTGCAGCGGCCACACCTGCACTGGCAGATAGTGGGTCAGGAAGCCTGAATGGATCCCGCCATGATGTGTCATGTCCCGGTAGTAGTCGGTCCATCCCTCCCACGGACAGATCGCCGCCAGGTGAGGTGGCTGAAGCCCCGCAACGTGCCACTGGTTCACGGCGTAATAGGAGATCCCGGTGAGGCCCACTTTGCCGTTGGACCACGGCTGAGTCCCTGCCCATTCGATGCAGGTGTAGAAGTCCCGTGCTTCGGTGTCACTGAAGAGGTCCATGACGCCGGGTGACCGACCCGCGCCGCGAGAGTCGACACGAAGCACGGCATACCCGTATGGGACCCACTTCTCTGGGTCCACGACCTCAAAGTTGGCATAGGTGTTGCTCGAACCCGAGGCTGTGTCCGGGTAGCGCTCCGCCATCTGCTGCCACAACGGCGTGTACGGATCCTCCTGGAAGTTCAGGTTCTTCCCGTAGACGCCATAGCTCGCGATCACCGGAAAGGGGCCATCCCCCACGGGTCGAAACAGGTCCCCGCGCAACACGACGCCGTCATCCATGACGAGCTCGATGTCCCAGTCGATTTGCATGTCAACAGCGACTTCAGATCGCGCCGGGGCGGATTCTTGAATGTCTGTCATTCTTGAGCTCTTTTCATTCTTTCGTATTTCAATCACGAAGGTGGTGGACTCTGAGGTCAGAGAAAGGGTGAAACTTCTGTTCATTGCCCCCAGAAGGGTGACAGGTCAGGGTTTCCCTTGATCATGTCGTAATCCGCCATGATGTCGATCTGTTCCTCACAATTATCGACTCCGAGATCGGTGTTCCACTCCGGAAGTACCATCTTCGACACCACTTCAGGCTCGATCTCGGTATAGGACGCAATAGCCTTCCGGGCCACGTTTTCGTCTCCTGAGAGGTCGGCGATCCCCTTATCCCAGGCAGCCTTGAACTTCTTCACCGTCTCTGGGTTGTCATCCGCGTACTTGGCTGTGGTTACGACATAGCCAGATATTGTCGGCTGCTCCGTCAGAGCGACGGTGAAGTTTGGAATCACTGGGGACAGATCGGCCGCGTTCATGGTGAGGAAGGGCTCGATGACTTGCCCAGCGTCGATTGTGCCCTTTTGGATAGCGCCAGGAATGTTCTGGACGGCGATCAGCGTGAACTTCACCTTTTCGGGGTCGCCGCCGTCGTCAGCAACTGCCTTGATCAACATTGCGTGGACGTTGTTGTTGAGTGCCGCGAGGCCAACTGTCTTTCCCTCGAGGTCCTTAGGGGTGTCGATCCCTGAGTCCGGCATTGCGTATAGGCCTTGTTCTCCGACTTTGGCGCCACTGTGATAATAGGCAGCGGCCACGGCGCGTAGATCGAGCCCTTGAGAAATCGCGCCAGCTACGCTTCCACAGTTGATGAGGGCGAACTGCTGGCGGCCCGACGCGAGGTTTGCGATGCCGTCTGGAGGTGACTGGATGTCAACCTTCGAGACCTTCAATCCTTCGTCCTCGAAGTAGCCTTTGTCATCGGCGTAATAGAACGGCGCGATACCGCTGACTGGGAACACTCCCACGGTGATCTCGCCCTCCCCCGCGTCGGCACTGCCACATCCTGCGAGTCCGACCGCAGCCATGAGGAGTAACGCGGCAGCAAGCACTCCACGCTTCTGGCGATGATTGTTGGACGACATGAGACTTTCTCCTTCTATTGTGGCCCGAGAGGACATGCCCGGCGCCGCTCGTTGTCTCCAACTGGCGACGCTTAGGGGGCTGTTCAGTGCTGACTGCGGATGGAGCTGGCGATGTCGGTTCGCAGCCTGACGAACTCCGGCTCTTGCTTCGTGAACACTTGGTCGCGAGGGACCGGGAGGCCAACCTCAAGGTTCTCCTTGACAGTGGTGGGCCGCGATGAAAGGACGATCACGCGATCCCCCATGTAGACGGACTCATCGATGTCATGCGTCACGAAGATCACCGTCATTCCCAGGTTTCGCCGTAGCTCGAGTACCAGATCCTCCAGCTCCGCGCGGGTCTGAGCGTCCACTGATGCGAAGGGCTCGTCCATCAGGAGGACCTCCGGTTGGTATGCCACGCCGCGCGCAATCGCAACGCGCTGCTGCATGCCGCCAGAGAGTTGCCACGGGTACTTCGACTCGAATCCGCCCAGGCCAACCTGATCGAGAGCCTGTAGTCCAACTGACCGGGACTCGGCTCGACTCATCCTCTTCGCGCGAAGAGGGAAGATCACGTTGTCCAGCACGGTCTTCCACGGCATCAGAGATCGCGTGTAGTCCTGGAAGACCAGAGCCACCTCGGGTGGTGGCCCGTCGACGGCGTGCCCAGCCACTGTCACGCTTCCTGAAGTCGGCACCAAGAGCCCGCACACGCTCTTGAGAAGAGTCGTCTTCCCACAGCCCGACGGGCCGACAATGCAAAGCAACTCTCCGCGGTCGACCGAGAATGTCAGGTCTTTAAGGGTGTGTACGGCGTCGCTACCCGCGCCGTACACCACGCTGAGGCCGCTTACTTCGACAACGCGTTCGCGAGCTGCCGGATGTTGATCTATAGGGTGGAAGTCGCTGTCGTCGACGTTGCCCATGACGGTTTCTCCGGACTTGTTGGTTGTAGTGCTCATGAGCCTTCCTTTGCTGCTCTGCGCCAGCCCGTGTGCCACGCAAGCACTCGGCTCTGTATTAACAGGAATGTTCCGTTGATCACGATGCCGAGAAGGCCGATCATCACGAGCCCTGCCCACGTCCCGAGGACATCGAAGGATTGCTGCGCCAAGATCACGTAGGCGCCGATACCTTGCGAGGAGCTCAGCATGCCCGCAATGACCATCGCAGAGATTCCGATCGCCAAGGCAACTCGGATTCCCGCAAAGATGGGGGGCATTGCCGCAGGCAAGATCACTTCGCGCAACACCTGCCGCATGTTGAGCCCGTACACTCGCGCAGTTTCTACCGCCTGCGGGTCAACCCCACGGACTCCGTCGGTCGTCGCCAGGAGGATCGGGAAAATGGCCGAGAACAGGATCAGGGACACATCCATACCGAACCCGGGACCGAATGCCAACAAAGGGATGGGGACGATGGCAGCCACAGGCAAGCTTCGGCTGAACTCCGTCAAGGGCAACGCGTCTCGACGCAGTCGCGAGGACAAACCGAACGCTGTCCCCAAGGGGATTGCGATGATCAATGCCAGCGCGAATCCCACCACGAATCGGACGACACTTGGCACCAGGTCGTTTCGGAACGCTGGCCCAGTCCACACTTCCACGAAGCGATCCAGGACGTCGGAGAGTGGAGGGAAGTACAGCGACTCGCTGCCGTTGCTCCAGAACCACCAGAACGCGAGTAAGCCAAGAGGCGTGCCGAAACGCAGCGTGCGCAGAACTACTGGGCTAGTCATCGGCCAATCCTCTGTGAACTGTGCCATCGCAATATGCGACGCTCCGTAAGGACGAGCAAGGTGCTGACACCGAGCCCGAGCAAACCGGTCACGACAATTCGGGCGTACATGAGGTCAACCCGGCCGGCTCCTGCTGCGGAGACGATCAGTGCGCCCAACCCCTCACCTCCGACGATGAGCGACGCTGCGATCGCAACAATGAGTCCGATGTTCGCCGCGATCTTGATTCCGGTCATGGTGTAAGGAAGGGCGCTGGGCAGTGTCACTTGCCGGAAGATCTGAAACCGCGAGAGGCCATAGACCTGGGCGGTCTGAATGCTGATGGGATCAACATCGTGTGCACCCGCCATGGTCTGGATCAGCAACGGCCAGACGGCGGTGAAGATCACAAGGACCACGGTGAGCTGCGGCGAAATTCCATAGATGAAGACCAAGACGGGGAGTGCCGCAATGCTCGGGATGGTGCGCACACCCTCGACGGTGAACAACATCGCCTCGTACAACGGCCTGCTGAGGGCTGTCAGCAGGCCCAGCGGGACGGCGACGACCAGGACGATTGCGATGCCGATGAGCCATGCGCTCACTGAGTGACCGATGCTCGTGTACAACTCTGCATTCTGCACGTCGCTCGCCAATGCGCGCATCGTGGCCGTGAAGCTCGGTACGTCGCGCGGGGAGACCACTCCCGTCATGCTCAGCGACTGCCAGGCCGTGAGTGCCAGGGCCACGACGATGCTTGGCTCGATCCAACGGCGCCACAATGAACGAACGGTCGGCGACGCTGCGGATGGTCGCTCGCCGGGGTCATCGTCTCGTCGCCCTCGTCGAGCGCTCGGCCGAGCGCTCGGCCGAGCTGGTGTCGTTGTCTGCACTGACCATCCCACTCTCTTGTGACCCCTGCCACCATGAACTTCGCCGTGTGAGGCATTGAGCGACCAGGGCAGAAATTTGGAGGTCAGCATCCACACCCAACTTTCTGAGTGCGCACGCGGTCCTCGTTCTTGCGGGAACGAGACCAGCCTCACAACCCCGCTTCATGTGACATCATGCACGTCATCCTGTTCGATGTCCACAGGTAATGTCACCAAACCTCAAAAAAGGCATTATTTGACCGACGCGCCGCCCGAGCGTCGGTCGCACACCGTTGGGGCCTCTTGGGCCTGTCGCTTCGAGCGGGAATCTCAGCGCGTCAGCCCGGTTTCCGAGATGTGAGGCATCGATGGGCGCGATGCCACCCAAAAGTTGCTTTTCATGCATGATCCGACGCACACTTATGCACACTTCACAGCGACCATCGTCGGGACGAGCGCTGTCGGCCTGCATTGGCGACTGGGTCTGGGTCCATGCTCGGCCGCTCCGAACGGACCCGTGTCAAGGCAAAGGACTCCGCACATGCCTGATCAGCCGCCGGCCATTCACACGTTCGACGTCGACGACCTCCACGACGACGAGGCGAATGCGCTCACGAAGCGGGACCGCATCGTCACGAGTCTGCGCCGCATGATCGCTTCCGGGGAACTTCCCCGCGGCAGCAAGATCAAGCAGGACGCTCTCGCTGCGCGCTTTCAAACGAGCATCACGCCAGTCCGTGAGGCGTTGCGGCAGCTGCAGGCTGAGGGGTTGCTGACAGCCCAGCCGAACCGCGGCGTCAGGGTTGCGGACGCCGACTATGAAGGGGTCAAGTCTGTCTACCTTCAGCGTCGTCTCATCGAGCCGTACGCGATGCGCCGAGCTGTTCGTCGACTCTCACCTCGAGATCTCGAGGTTGCCCAACGACTGGTGGGCGAGATGGAGACGGCGTCAGCGCAAAATGACACGAAGGTCCTGGACGAGAAGAACTACCGCTTCCACTTCCTTTTTTACGAGAATGTGGGTAACCAGGGGCTGACCGAGAGTATCGAATCGCTGTGGCAGCAGTTCCCGTGGGACATTCTTCAAGCACTTCCCGACCGCAGCGCCAAGTCAGCGGAGGAGCACCGAGCGATACTCGAGGCCGTGCGGGCGGGGGATCTCGAAGTCGTGTCTCAGAGATCTGAAGAGCACATAGCGAGCAGCTTTCAGAGGCTCGCGCAGCACTTGACTGGTCGCGAGGTTCCAGATCCGTTTGATCTCGACAACGATTGAATCGGCGGCTTTCGGAGGCTCGTCCCGGATCAAGTCCCGGGTGCGCGTTGGTCCGGACCACTGAGTTGTGCGAGCGAGGGGACTACCCCTGGATGCGCTCCCCGCGACCGGCCCACGCCTCTTCGCGGAGAACAAATTTCTGTATCTTCCCGGTGGATGTCTTGGGGAGAGCTTTGACGACCATGACCTCTCGTGGCGCCTTGTAGCGGGCAATCTGCTGTTGCACGTGTGCCACGAGTTCGGGCCCCGTCACGGTGTGATCTGACTTCAAGAGAACGTAGCCGCGCGGCCGTTCACCCCACTTCTCGTCGGGCACGCCAATCACCGCGGCCTCCATGACAGCGGGATGGCTCACCAGCGCCTGCTCCACCTCGATCGTAGAGATGTTCTCCCCGCCGGAGATCACAATGTCCTTCGCGCGGTCCCGCAGCTGCACGTAGCCGTCGGGATGGCGCACGCCGAGGTCGCCGGAGTGGAACCAACCGCCGCGGAACGCCTCTCTCGTGCCCTCTGGGTCCAGGTAGTACTCGGCCATCACGTTGTTGCCCCGCATGACGATCTCACCCACGGTCGCCCCATCGTTTGGCACGTCGTGCATGGTCTCATCGACGACACGCAATTCATCGGCCTGGATCATGCCGACACCCTGGCGGGACAGCAGTCGCGACCGTTCCCCCGGAGCAAGGACCTCCCACTCGGGCTGGACCTCGCAGACGGCATAGGGGCCGTACGTCTCGGTCAAGCCGTACACGTGCACCAATGAAAATCCCATGCGGTCGAGATGCCCGATCATGGTCGGGCTCGGAGGTGCGCCCGCCGTTGTCACGCGGACCGGGGTCTTCAAGCTTGTCGCTTCGGCCGCGTTGAGGATGGTCGTCACCACGGTGGGCGCCGCGTTGAGATGAGTGACGCCGTAGGTGTCGATCGCATTCCAGACAGCCTCGCCGCGGACTTCGGGCAGACAGACGTGGGTTCCACCGATTCCCGTGACGGCCCACGTCGTGCACCATCCGTTGCAGTGAAACATCGGAAGCGTCCACAGATACACGGAGGCCGGCGAGTGCTGGCTGTGGATCAGCTCGCCAAGCGAGTTCAGGTAGGCGCCACGATGGGTGTAGACGACGCCCTTGGGTCGGCCCGTCGTACCTGACGTGTAGTTGATCGCGATCGGGGACTCTTCGTCGGCGACAGTCCATGGAAGATCCTTTGTCTCGCCCGCCGCGCGGTCGAGAAACGCCGCCCAAGCACCTCGCTCATCGGGCTCCGACCCCACATGGACGCATTCAATGCCGTCCAGTCCCTCGACGGATCTATCAGCCAGGTCGGACAGCCTCGTGTCAGCCAAGAGCACTTTGGCGCCGGAATGGCCCAAGATGTAGTTGACCTCACTTGAAGACAATCTGGTGTTCACAGGGACGAGGACAGCGCCAGCCAAGGGAACGGCAAAGTGAGCTACGAGCATCTCTGCAACGTTCGGCATGAGGGTGGCGACGCGGTCGCCCGGCTTCACGCCGGAGGCTCTGAGAGCTCGAGCGACTCGCTGAACCTCGCTGCCGAACTTGGCGTAGGTCCACCGGCGATCCCCGTCGATCACGGCGATCTTGGAGCTCCAGACCTCAGCGGATCGTCGCAGAAATGAAAGGGGCGTAAGGGCTTTATGGGACACGGGATTGAGCCTTTCGTCGAGCAGGATCTGTGCCGGGGGTTCGGGCTCGTCAGGAAGTGAATTCGGCGGTGATTCCACCGATGCCCGCGAACTCGGCGTGTACCGACATTCCCTCGGCCACCGGAATGGACGCGTGGAGCGCGCCGGCAAGCACGAGATCCCCGGGCCGCAATGAAACTCCAAATTCGGCCAACCTGTTGGCCAGCCAGACGAGTCCGCGAATCGGGTTCCCGAGCACGGCAGCCCCGGCTGCGGTTGAGACGACCTCGCCGTTGATGGTGAGGATCATTCCCATGGTGCGGAGGTCAATGTCTGCGATCGGCGTCACGGCTTCACCGCGAACAACCCTCGCGCAAGATGCGTTGTCGGCGATCGTGTCGGTCAACCCGATCTTCCACGCGCTGATGCGGCTGTCGATCACCTCGATGACAGGAAGCGCGCCCGCGATCGCTTCAAGCGCGTCAGCTTCCGTAACACCTGGTCCGCGCAGCTCGCGTTCCATGACGAAAGCCACTTCTGCCTCGACCCGCGGCTGGATCAGGCCAGATACAGGGATCGGTTGGCCGTCGTCTACGAGCATGCCGTCGAAGAGGACCCCGTAGTCGGGCTCGTCGACGCCGAGTTGTTCCTGCATGGCCACGGAGGTCAGTCCGACCTTCTGACCAACAATGACGCCGCCGTCTCGCAAGCGACGAGAGACATTCAGTTGCTGGATCCGGTAGGAGTCCGCGACCGTTAGTCCCGGGACCTGCTCTGACAGCGGTTGGATGGTGCAGTTGGTCAGCTCCGCGCTGTGAAGCTGGGCCGCGAGGTCGTCGAGGTCCGGGGATGCCCCGGCCAAGTCCCGCTGTGCGGAGGCTGCAGGAGCCGATTGGTTCCGCTTCATTTCTAGTGTCGCGCGGTCGAGGGCAACCAATACGTCGGCCGTCTGGCCACCAAGGCATGGCACAGTCACCGGTGCCGGCTTGGGTTGCTGCTCAAACGGCGAGAGGATGTAGTCGAAGGACTCGCCTGTTGGGAGGATGCCGCTGGCCAGTCGGGTCTGTGTCTGTGGGTCGGTGAGGACTTCTGCCAGGTCCTGCATGCGACCAAAGGGGACATCCGCCAACTTGAGCAGTTGCAGAGCGTGCTCCGTGGTGAGATCCGAGAAGGTTGACTGCACGCGCTGTTGGACGGATGCGCGGTTGCGGACCCTTTCCACCGCTGGGTGGTATCCGTCAGCCGCAGCCAAGCCCGGGTCCTCCATCACGGTCGTGCACAGCCGCTGCCACTGCGGTTCGTTCTGCACCGCGAGGTACAGGTCGTCTCCGTCAGCGGTTGTGAACGGCCCATAGGGCACGATGCTCGAGTGGTGGAGCCCGGCTCGTGTCGGCGCGTCCCCGGTATAGCGATGCGCCATGAGAAACGGGCTCATCCACTCGAGGAGCGCGTCGAAGAGTGCGATGTCGACTCGCTTGCCCAAGCCTGTTCGATCGCGTTGGTGGAGTGCTGCGAGCACGCTGCTCAACGCGTAGGTGCCACCAGCCAGATCGGCCACGGACACGCCGATCTTTGCGGGTGACTGCTCGGTTCCGGTCACTGCGATGGCACCGGTTTCTGCCTGGATGATCAGGTCGTAGGCCTTTTGGCCGGCCCTTGGTCCCGACGATCCGTAGCCTGACACGTAGCAGCGGATCAACCTCGGATTGAGTTCACTGAGGGACTCGTCGGGAACGATGCGCTCCAAGGCGCCTGGTGCGAGGTTGCACAGCAGTACGTCGGCTTGGCTGAGCAAGTCACGAAAGGCGTCGAGTCCCTCCGCGGACTTGAGGTCGAGTGCGACGCTGCGTTTCCCGCGGTTCAGCCATACGAAGGCGCTCGACCATCCATGTACGTAGTCGTCGTAATCGCGTGCAAAGTCGCCACCAGCCGGGTTCTCGATCTTGAGGACGTCGGCACCGAGGTCGGCCAGGTGTCGGCTGCACAGGGGAATCGCTACGGCCTGCTCGACGGTCACGACCTTGAGGCCTTTGAGATCGCTCATGCCGGCGCGGAGCCGAAGTGGACGGTGGTGCCAACAGCCGGCTGGATGTAGGCGTCCGGGAAGTTTGTCGAGAAGTTCGCGTGTGCCCTCAACCCGCTGCAGTGCATCGGCATGATCGAGCGGACCTCGAGCTCTTGGAACGCCGTGGCCGTGAGATCGACGTTCTCGTGGGGTGTGCTGGGGAAACCGAAGTGGAACCCACCGATTACGGCGCGGATGGGCCGGTTGCCGGCAACGGCGCGTGCCTGCGTCAGGGTGTTGATGACACCCGCGTGTGCACATCCAGTTAGGACCACCAGTCCCTCGCCCTTGACATCGATCACCAATGCCTGCTCATCCATCACGCGATCCGGCTGGCGCTGGCCTTGTCGGTCGATGTAGTAGCTGCCGGGGCTTCCGGGCTGGAAGAGCGGCGTCTTGTCCTCGAAGTCGTTGAGTCGCGGAATCTCACCGGTCGTGTAGCAGCCGAGGCCGAGGTCCAAGGGCATCGCAGATTGCACGACGACGCCGCCCGATTGCGTCATCCGTTCGGCGGTGAAATCGGCGTTGTAGACCGAGGTGGCCCGTCCGTCCTGCATCAGGCCGATGCGCGGCAGTTCCGCATCCGCGTGGGTGGCGACGGGCACGCTGGTCTCGCGGAGAGAGAGGAACTCGTGGATCCCTCCGAAGTGATCGGGATGCCCGTGGCTGATGACGACGTAGTCCACAGTTTCTGGGTCGACGCCGAAGACTCGGAGGTTGTGCGCCAAGACCGAACCTGTGAGGCCCACGTCGAACAGGATGGTCGTCTCATGGCGACCTTGGCGTGCCTTGACAAGAAGGCTGATCCCGTTTTCGGCCTGTGGTGACAGTAGGCGCCTGTCGAAGTGTTCTAGCAGCCCGTACCTCGTGACGCAGTGGTCATCGACTCCTGGCAGGCCTTGGTCGGGTAGCAGCATGTCGACCCAGTTCTCGACCAGGACGGTGATGGAAACGCTGTCGGCTTGAAACACACGGACCTCCTGAGTTGGTGTGCGCTAGCATACATGATCTGTCTAACCATGCATTATTTGACGCTACATGCCTAGGAGCAACATGCGAAGCCTCCTGTTTGTGCCTGCAGATCGACCCCGCTTGGTGGAGCGGGCCGTAAGTTCGTCTGCGGATGCAGTCGCTCTCGATCTGGAGGACGCCGTTGCTCCCGCTCACAAGCAAGCTGCTCTGGAGAACGCCATTGGGGCGATTCGGGCCAGGGGCGACACCGGCCCCCAGCTCTGGATTCGGATCAACAGCGGCAGCGCCGGGCGCGATGAGCTCGAGACGATTCTCGACACGTGCAACCCGAGCGGCGTATGGTTGCCCAAAGCCGAGCCGGGGGATCCCCACACGACCGACGCTGTCGCCAGTTTGTCGATGCGGCCAATGGTCGGCATCGGACTTCTGATTGAGACGGCGATCGGCCTCGACGGACTTTCCGCACTGCTCGCAACCGTGCCGAACGACCGGGCCAGGGTCGGGCTCGGTGAAGAGGACCTGCGGGCGGATCTGCGGATTCCGTCTCCCGGCGACGAGTCGATTGCGTCCGCCCTTCGCTCGCAAGTGGTCTTGCGAACCGCGAGGTGGGGACTGCCGAAGCCCGTTGGGCCTGTGTGGACGAACCTCGCCGACATCGATGGATTCAGGCGCTCGTGCCTGCAGTTGAGGTTTCAAGGCTTCGGAGGGCGGGTGTGTATCCACCCGGACCAGGTCGATGTTGCGAACACATCCTTCTCGCCATCCAAGGAGGAGTTGGACTCTGCTGCCGCGATGCTCGCGGAGCACAAAGAACGCGTCCTCGAGGGGGAGGGGGTCTTCCGCGACTCCCTGGGTCGCATGGTCGATGAGGCGACCATCAAGCAGGCCCGCAACCTGCTCGGGTATGGAGATGCCAACGCGTGAAGTGGCCCCCGACCTGCAGCCAGCCCTCGGGTTCGTCGCGCTCCTGACCACCGCC
Source organism: Nocardioides sp. Soil797 (assembly GCA_001429555.1). Lineage (GTDB taxonomy): Bacteria > Actinomycetota > Actinomycetes > Propionibacteriales > Nocardioidaceae > Nocardioides. The sequence continues at coordinate 210,014 of LMSR01000001.1, forward strand.
CTGACTGCTGGATGCGCGGGGGCATTGGTTCAGGTCGTGCGGCTCTTGGCCGTGATGATCAAGCGTGACCTGCCAGCCGCCGACTATCCCCCGCGAGCGACGGGCAAGTTCGCGGCCGTGGTTTCGGGTCAGGGTGTCGTCGTTCTTGTGTCGATCGCCGCGGCGGGTGTGCTGGTTGCGATTGTGGTCGCCGCGTTCGCGTCCTGAATTGCCGAGTACCCCGCCCGCCAGAAGGTGAGCGAGTTACCCGTAACCGGGCTATTGCGTGGTCAGTCGGGTGACCGAAACCGGGTCGGTGGCCGTGACTGAGCATTTGAGGCGCGGGGACCACCAGGTCGGGCAAGGAGATCTTGCGGTCGTGCGTCTGCTTGATCGGCCGGAGCAGCCGGCGGACCCGTGTCGAGGCGGAACGTGGTCGGGCGAGCTGTTGAGCTGGCTCTGGCTGGATGCGTCGCACCAAGCCAGCGTCGGTCAGCGCGTGGAGTACGTCGTAGACGGCCTGGTGGGAGACCGAGGTCTCGGCGCGCACCAGGCCGATCACCGTCTCGGTGTCCACGTGGGAGTGTGCGTGGAGTGCGGCCATCACGGCCAGACGAGGCCGAGTCACCCGCAACGAGGCGTCGCGGAGAGTGGAGCCGAAGTCCGGCGTGGCCATTCATCCAGAATGCGCCGTGATCTGGAGCAGATCAAGGTTGTACGGCGGCGAGATAGAGTTCGGAAGGTTTGTCGGAAGCGCAAGGCCGGCAGCTATTTCATGGAGCACAACGCCGGAGGCAGTGGCGGTTGGTCGGCCTCGGTCACTCTCGCGTTCTTGTCAGTCTCCTACGGCAGTGACGTGGACCGGAAGCTCAAGAAGTCCGCGCGCTACAACTACTACAAATGAGTCGAGGACGATCCATGCAGGCGTTTGGACAAGTGCTCACCTTCGTGGGTGTCCTGGTTGCGCTTATCAGCGCGATGACCTCTGGTCAGAGCGACATTCAATGGTCCCTTGTTGGCGTTGCGTTGGCGGTCGCTGGAGCTGGCCTGATGAGTGCACGCAACGAAGTCTGAGCATGAGCTGAGCAGTATTCGACCCGAACGTTGCTTCGCACGAGGGGGCAACCGCTGCACCCGCCCTCGGCCTGGGGCCGCTCAGCGTGCGACCCGACCGCCAGCGCGAGGGAGTCGGAGGAATGCTCGTGCGCGAGCTGTTGCTTCGAGCCGAGGCGACTGGCGAGACCCTGGTCGCCCTGCTTGGCGACACGGCGTACTACGGGAGTTTCGGGTTCGTGGCGGCGCGCGAGCTGGGGGTCGAATCGCCCGACAGCGAATGGGGCGACTACTTCCAGGCGCGAGCCACCGGCGACCACCCCGTCGGCCAGTTCGCCTACGCCGAACCGTTCAACCGCCTGTAGGCGACAGGCGACACGCGCTGGCGATCACCGCTCGAGCAAGAGTCAGGAGCCGTTATTTCACCTTGCTGAGATGGACCATCGCGTCATAGAGCTGCTCGTCGGTCATCGGCGGCTCGGGGATCGCGTGTGCTCGCTCAGCTCGATAGGCGTCGAGCATGAGATAGAGCTGGCGTCGCCAGGCCGTGGGCGCCTTGGTGCTGGTGGCGTCGATGATGCGGCCGTTGGACCAGATCAGGTTGACGATGTCTGCCCGGGTGATGTCACGGCGAGCCATGCCGGCTTCTTGGGCTCGGGTGAGCACGTCCTCGATCTGCTGGCACATCACGTCGTGGATATGTTCGGTCTCAGCGTTGCCGGGGAAGCGGCGCGAGAGGAAGTCGTTGAAGCCACGGTCTCCTGCTTGTACGGCGAACAGGTTGTCGAGGTAGGCGACGAACGCGTCCCACGGATCGTCCATCTGCATGGCCGTGTCGGCCCCCTCGACGAACTCTTGGAGTCGAGGCTTGAGGGCAGCGATGAGCAGGTCCATGCGGGTCGGGAAGTGGCGATAGAGGGTGCCGATGGCGACGCCTGCGGCGCGTGCGATCTTCTCGAGGGAGGCGTCGACGCCAAAGTCGGCGAACTCGGCCTGCGCCGCGGCGATGAGTTTGTCGCGGCTTTCCTGAGCATCGCGACGCAGGGGCCTCTGCATCTGCTCGACGTCGCTCTGGCTCACCCCGGAAGTCTACCGACGCCCGGAATAAATTGAGGCCCCCCTCCGGTTAAGCCATCATGACAACAACAATCAGCATCATCGGATCGGGCAACATGGCGAGCGCCATCGGGACCCGGGCAACGAAGCACGGACACAGCGTCGAACTCTTGAGCCGCAACACCGCCAAGGCCCAAGCGCTCGCCGACCAGATCGGCAAGGGAGCCACCGTCGGCACGTTCGGCGCAAAGCCGGCGGGTGACATCGTCATCTTGGCCGTGCTGTACGACGGCGTGGTTGACGCGGTCACGACCTATGGCGAGGCACTGGCCGGCAAAATCCTTGTCGACATCTCCAACCCGTTCAACGCCGACGCCAGCGGGCTCGTGACCCCCAGTTCGGCTGCTCAGGAGGTCGCGGCTGTCGCTCCCGAGAGCGCCCACGTCGTGAAAGCACTGAACACGATCTTCGGCCACGTTCTTGTCAAGGGCACGCCGTTGGACGCGTTCATCGCGGGTGACAGCGCTGAGGCCAAGGCAACTGTGGCGGCTTTCCTGGACAGCATGGAGTTGCGGACCTTCGACGCAGGAGGGCTGCAGGCGGCCCAGCTGCTCGAGTCGGCCGGCCTCTTGCTGATGGGACTGGCACGCAATGGTGCCGGGTTCGAGCTCGCTCTGGGCGCCGAAGTCAGCTGACGAGGCCATCGGCTTCTTCCGTAGGGCAGGGACTTCACCACCGACGTTGAAGGAGGGAACCGTGCTGTGGACGGTGTGAGGTTGAGTGATCTCGGTGGCGTCTTGATGACGTTGCGCGTGTCGCCCGAATAGCGCGTAGGTCGGTGCTTGCGGGATCGCACGCCGGTGACGCCCCCCCGCACGCGATCGCTCGACTAGAACTGTTGCAGGTGAACCAGGGAACTCATGCTGAGCGGACTCCATCGGCCGTCACCCTGCGGAATTGGAACGACCACGCAGCCCCTGCAAGGAGCGCCAATGTGATGACTGATGCTTCGGACTTGCCAACCGTGAGAGCCCAAGTTCCGTGACGGGCCGATTCGAAGCCGTATGCAATGAGTAAAAATAGTGCGGAATCGAGCGCCGCAGAGACGAGGTTGCTCGCGAAGGCTGCTCGGAGGCGCCCACGGCGCCTGAGTCGCTGGTAGACCAGGGCATCCGAGGTCTCAGCCGCAAGCAATGTGATTCCAGAAGCGACGGCAATAGCTGCCGGTGCGAGTAGGGCGCTCACAACGCTGCCAACTGAAATGACCAAGAGCGTTCCCTTCAACCCGACACGTTCGTGAAGTGCGTCGCGCACAGCGATCATGACGCCGATGAGAACAACGCCAGATGGGGCTTCGAGACCCCATCCAATGGGAAGGGTGCGTGGCGCAAGAGGTCCATGATCTTTGCCTAGATTCTCGACAGTCCAGTTAGAGCTGGCGGCAGCAGTAACGAATACGACCGTGAGCAGCACGGTCGTTGTCATACGAGTGGGGTCCGACCAGCCACTATTAGTGAAGGGTTTCGTCATTGAAGACGCTCGGCGCGGGCAAGAACCTCGGCCCGTTTCACGCAGCCGGGGCAGCGACCGCATGGCAGATTGTCGACGTGACACGAATGGGTCCATCCGAGTGTCGAGTCGGTGACGTTTGACTCGTGAATGAGCGCCGGTGCAGCGAGGTGGATCGCAGGTGCGGACACAGATAGGCGCCCCTCCTGAGATTGCAGGACGGCGGTCATGGCGTCGTAGAACGTCTGTGTTCCGTCGGCATGGCGGTCGCCGTCGCCTGCGACAGTGCCCACCAGAATTTCGTCGTACGCACGCAGGACTGCCCACCCGGCGGCGACTGTGATCAGAAATTGGTTCCGGTACGGCCACCACTCAGGTGTTTCGCCCACGCTATGGGGCTGGTTCGCCATAAGGCCACCGCTCACGGCCGATGCGTTGACTGTGATGTGGGTGTAGGGCAGATCGAGGTCGGTGGCGACCGCGGCGGCCGCACGGCGCTCCGCGGCGGCCGCACGCTGTCCGTAGTCAATGACAAGACAATGTTCGGGCCGTTGCCAAGCGGCGACGCTCGTGGAATCGAGCCCACCGGAGAGAAGCAGGACTCGACTCACGACGACGCTACGCTCCCGGCTCCGGTAGTCGCCGCGGAATCGCCTGCGTCTTTGCGAGGTGTGGGCACTGCAGGGGCCGTTGGCTTCGTGCAATTGACTCGCCGGATTGCTGCCCATGCAGCGAGGTGAATGGCCGAGGTGAGATCGCTGCTTAGCGGTGTACCGGTGCCCCGCAGCATCGTCCACTCGTGGGCGTCGGGGTGCTCTGTGAACCCGACGACGGGAATGTCGGCACGTGTAGCCCAGCCGGTCTCGAACACCGTGCCTGGATCGCCGGCATCCAACAGTGCGAGCACTGCATCTGACCGTGTCAGGCCATCCAGGTCAGCTGCGGCAACCTCATCACCGCCCGTTCCCACGTCGTGCAGAGGAGAGAAGACTTGAAGCCCCGCGTCGAGCAGCGCATCCCGAACCATCTCAACCAACAGGCGTTCAGCGGTCGAGAAGAATGGCGCTGCAAGGTAGATGGTCGGCTGCTTCTCGCCTGGATGGGAAAGGGGCTCGGGGAGTGCTTCCAGAGTCGCAGGCGAAACCTGGGGTACATCGGTTAATGAGTGGGCCGCTGCTACGCGCGCACCCATCTGAGCCGCTGCGAGTGGGTCAGCCGGGTCCTGAAACCAAGCGTGGGCGAAGCCCGCTGTGAACGCGTCGCCGGATCCGATAGTGCGGATCGATGGCGTGGGGATAGGGCCGTATGTATCTGTTCCACTCGCGGTGAATACAAGCCCGCCGAGGGCGCCCTGCTTGACGACGACAACCTCCACTCCAGACTCGTCGAGAAGCGAAGTTCCAGCCTCGATTGGGGGCATGCCGGTCAATCGAGTTGCCTCATGGGCATTGAGGACGACCGCGATTGACTGAGCAGTAACCGAGGCCAGCAAGGCACTTAGGTCGCCGTGTTGCGGGTCGAGCACCACCAACCCGCCGTCTACGACCCAAGTTGCATCGATCATCCCGAACGCGACAATCCAAGCAGCAGATACGCGGATTGTGTCGATCTCACCGGCAAAGCCCCATCTCGCAGCAGAGACCGGTGTGTCGTACCTGAATGTCACTGGATCGGGCCGGTCGGCTAGCTCCACATCGCGGAGGCCAAAGGCGTCGAAGAGCGCGGCACCTGTTTCCTTCGAGGCGCGGTCGATGCACGTATGGAATGTCGTCGAGTTGCCAAGGCTGGTGAGGAGCGCCGCGGCTCGAAGACCGGATCCACGGACAGCATCGATCTTGGGCTCCACGCATCTCTCGCGATAGGTCCCGCCAACGACAGTTATATCCTGCCCGGGCGCCGAAACTCCGGGCGAACCGTCAGATGGGGCGGACATTAACTTGGACGGGGGTCGTGACCGTCAGCAACTCGGCTTCAAACGCAACGCCCTGACCAATGCAACCCACGAGTTCTTCCCAACGATTGGCGATGGCGCCGAGTGTGTCGCCGCCAGTTCGAGTCACGACTGCGATTCGGGTCGGGCTTGAAAGCAACTCTAGGTCGCACACATCATTCACGCTCAAAGATGCGAGAACCGCCGCGTTCGGTGAGGCCACCGTCGTGTCGAAGATCAATTGATAGCAGTTCGTGCTGCTGCCCGATCCACCTCCGGAGGAGCCACCTCCGGAGAAGCCACCTCCGGTGCTGCCAGTACCGCTGCTGGATCCGCCGCCACTGCCGCCCATTGTTCGACTCCCTCGTCAGATCGATCATGCTCCTGATGACCACATCTACACGACCTGACCGACATCCGCAGGAACTAATCGAGATCGGTGAGCCTGTCCACTCCAAAAATGAGGCGAGCGGTAGTCCCCATCCGGGCCAATGTCGACCACACGCACAAGTCGAGATCAGCGGTCCGAACTTCACCTACGGCCGCCCAAGCACAGAATGCCTCTTCAAACAGCAGGTAGTCACGAGGAAGAATCCAGTGAGGGTCGAAGACTCCAGCGGCAACACCCGCGCGCCGAATGTGGATGTCAATGATCGCGATGTCGTCGCTCCGGGTCAGATTCCGAACTACCCAGGATGCAGTCTTTAGGCCAACACCGTTCAGGCCGGTCAGAAACGTCCGAAACCCGCGAGGGGACATCTGAGAAGGATCGACTGGATTCTCAGACAAGTACGCAACGGCCGCAGCCACGCGCGCCGCTCGCTGAACGGGGAACCGGTATCGCACTGGTCGCGCATAGCCCTCAACGTTCATCGGAGTCTTTAGGACCGCCTCCACGGACTCGACGCCGGGAGGCAGGCCGGTGTCTAGAAGGCCTGCCTCGCGCACTGCCCAAAACGCGTGGGTCGACATTGCCTCGTTCACTCCGTAGCCACCGAGTAGACACAACGCGACCTCCTCCGCGACGGTGCGACCGACGCGCAATGACGAAGCTGGCGGGACGCGTCGTGTCTCCTCCACCCAGAATGCGGCAGACCCCAGACACGAGGGATCGAGCCAGTTGACGGTCCGCTCCCAACCCGATCCGCGCAACAAGACTCGGGGAGATTCACAAGATGCAATCCCGTCCTGCCGTGCGGTTTTACTCGTCGGACTGTTCGTCAATACAGTCATTCCGCTGACTCGCCTCCGGCTCTTTCTCGGGCTCCGGACGCAAGGTCGTCCAGCGTCGTCCCTAGGGCGCCTGCAATATCTGCCACGAGGAAGAAGCCTGGAGTAGCGATTGCTCCTTGCTCCAATTTCCGCCAAGTGTCGAGATTGACGCCACCGGACAAGGCAAGCAGTGAGGCCGATGTGTCACCTCGACGCTTCTGGATCTCCGCGCCCAGTGACCTGCCCAGTCGCCTCTGCGACTCAGAGAGGGGAGGGCGCGCCATGAGGCAGATTATAATACGCGGATAGTTATATGCATGCATCGACAGCAGCGGGTCGCCGCGTTGGCCAGGAGTGTGGCTCGGGGTAGCCCTTTCGGGCCATGCCGAAATGGCTACCCAGATCTCCGAGAACGGTCAGCGGGACTCTCCATCGACCGTAGAATTGCGGAGGTTTTGATCTTTCAATCTTCCTGGGGGCACGTGCGTGACTACGCACACGAATCTGACTGTCCTCCTCTCGGCGCCTGACACGGGTGAGCTCGAGCAGGAGTACGTCTTGCGCGCCATGCAGTCCGGCTGGGTGGCGCCCGCAGGCCCCGACCTGACGGCCTTTGAAGAGGAAGTCGCCCAGCGCGTCGGCGTCCGTCACGCGGTGGGCCTGTCCTCCGGTACAGCGGCACTACACCTCGCTCTCGTCTCCTGGGGCGTCGGAGCCGGTGACGTTGTGCCGTGCTCGACCTTCACCTTCGCCGCGACCGTCAACGCGATCCGGTACGTCGGCGCCGAGCCGCACTTCGTCGACTGCGACGAAGAGACCGGAAACATGAGCCCGGCGCTGCTCGAGCAGGCGCTCACCGAGTTGAAGGCCGCCGGCAAGAACGTGCCGGTCATCGTGCCTGTCGACATGCTCGGCAAGTGCGTCGACTACACCGCGATTCTCAACATCGCCGAAGCCCACGGCGCACGAGTCTTCTGCGACGCCGCTGAATCCTTCGGAGCCACGTACGACGGCAAGCCCGCCGGCTCGTTCGGCGACGCGTCCGTGGTGTCGTTCAACGGCAACAAGATCATGACCACCTCCGGTGGCGGCATGCTGCTCACCAACGATGGGGCTCTGGCTGCTCACGTCAAGAAGCTCTCCACCCAGGCCCGCGAACCCGTGCCGCACTACGAGCACACCGAGGTCGGCTACAACTACCGCCTCTCCAACATCCTCGCCGCCTTGGGCCGCGCCCAGCTCGCGCGGCTCGACGAGATGCTCAAGCGCCGGCGCGATTGGCGCGAGCGCTACCGCGAGCTCTTCGCCAACGCGCCGGGAGTGCGCATCCTCGGAGGAGCGGATGACGCTGGCGACAACTGCTGGCTCACCGCGATCGTCGTTGACCCCGATCTTTCGGCCTGGACCGTGCAGGAGCTGAGCGCAGCGCTGACCGAGGCCGGAGTCGAGAGTCGCCCAGTCTGGAAGCCGATGCATCTGCAGCCTGTTTGCAAGGGGCTCAACGGGGTCATCGACGGGACGTCGGAGCGGCTCTTCGAACACGGACTCACCCTCCCCAGCGGTTCGGCGATGACGTATGACCAGTTCGACCAGGTGCAGTCCGCGATCATGAAGGCAACTGAGTGACGGGGCAGCGGGTGCCTCGGAGGATCGGGTTTGTGACCCAATGGTTCGCGCCCGAACCTTCAGTTCAACCCGTGCGGATCGCAAGAAGCTTGCGCGACGCCGGCCACGACGTTCAGGTGCTCACGGGAGTTCCCAACTACCCGACGGGTCGCGTACACGTCGGGTATCGGGCGTCCCGCACTGCCCAGGAGACCTACGAAGGGATGTCGGTCAGGCGAACGCCGCTGTACCCGAGCCACGACTCCAACGCGCTGGGCCGCATGTTCAACTACCTTTCGTGGGCGGTGAGTTCGACCCTTCTCGGAGGCAAGGCGCTTCGGGACCGAGAAGTCACGCTCGTGTACTCGTCACCAGCAACAGCGGCCATGACTGCAATGGCCGCGCGTCGTCTATACGGCGTGCCGTACGTACTGCTGATCCAGGATGTCTGGCCAGACTCGGTATTCTCCTCAGGGTTCCTCGGCGGGCGGTCGGGCCGTTTTCTTGAGCGAATCCTGAACATATTTGTAGACCGGACTTACGCGAAGGCCGCTCGAGTCGCAGTGATCTCTCCCGGCATGAAGGACTTGCTCGTCTCCAGGGGCGTAGACCCCGAAAAAATCGTCTTGGTCTACAACGCTGTCGAAGAGGATCCGTCGGCAATCGATGTGGCCCAGGTGGAATTGGCCCGGAGCGAGTTGGGCATCGAAGACGACGACGTTGTCTTCATGTATGCCGGAAACCATGGTGCTGCCCAGGGGCTGAAGGCGTTGGTCGACGCCGTGGGGATGCTCCCGGGCGACTCCCGGGTCAAGCTCGTGATGGTCGGGGACGGGATGGAGAAGGCCGTTCTCCAGAGCGCCGTGGGCGCGTCTGGATCGAATCGGATCATTTTCCTTCCCCCTGTGCCTCGCAGTGAGATGCCTGTACTGATGCGTCTCTCGGACATTCAGGTGGTTGCTCTCGCAGACCGCCCCCTCTTCTCTGTCACGATGCCGAGCAAGGTGCAGAGCATCTTGGCCGCGGGACGACCTCTATTGGTCATCGCGCAAGGCGACGTGGCAGACGTCGTGCAGGATTCAGGTTCAGGTGCCGTCGCGCGTCCGGGAGATCCACAAGGAATTGCAGTTGCGCTCGAATCCTTGGCTGCGGAGTCGAGTGACCACTTGGCGGCGATGGGCGCGGCCGGGCGTGAGTACTACGAAATCGAGATGTCGCCGGAGCGGAACATGGAAAGACTGTTGGAGGCACTTGAAGTGAGTGCTCGCGAGACGCCGGAGGCAAGTGAGTCGAGGACCAGCACACGATGAATGAAGTGAATCTCCTGATTGGTTCTGGCGGCCGGCGAAATTACTTGGTGAACTGGTTCCGTGAAGCAATGGCGGGCCAGGGGCTGAAGGGGACAGTGTGCGTCATCGATGCCTCTCCCTCGGCGCCTGCACTGGCCGACGCTGATCGGTTCTCGGTGGTGCCTCCGTTTGCCTCCGATGAATACTTCCCGGCGGTTGCCGAGTTGTGCGCCGCGTGGGGAGTGGGACTCGCGTTCTCGGTGAACGATTTCGAGGCGACTCTCTGGGCGACAGATCCCTCTTCGCCCTTCTCTCGTGGCGGGGTGAACCTGATCGCCCCCAGCCTCGTGTGCCAGTCGCTCGTCGAGGACAAGGCGGCATACCGAGACGCATTCGAATCAAGCGGCATTCGGACTCCAGTGACGCTCATCGGGACAGACGCGTACGGCTTGGATGGCTTGCCCTGGGAGGGTGACGTCATCATCAAGCACCGGTTTGGAAGCGGATCAGTCGGTCTCGCTCGCGTCGCGCAGCACCAGTGGCACGGCCAACTAGCACGCACCGCAGCGGGTGCCATGGACAGACTTGGGCGCAGCGTCTCGAGCCTCGAGGAGGGCTTGGGCAACGTCGTCGTGCAGCAGGCGATCGACGGCGCCGAGCACGGCTTGGACGTTGTCCACGACTTCGACGGAAAGTACGTGACCACCCTGGCGAGACGAAAACTGCGCATGCGATCCGGGGAGACGGATCAAGCCGTCACAGTTTCGGCGGAGCCCTTCCACGAGATTGCTCGGTTGTTGGGCGGGATCACCAAGCATCGCGGTCTCATCGACACCGATGTGATCGTTAACCCTGCCGGGGTGCCCTACCTCATCGACGTCAACCCGCGTTTCGGTGGGGGCTATCCGTTTTCTCACGTGGCGGGCGCCGCCATTCCCCACGCCTACTTGGCGTGGCACACAGGGCTCGCGGTGGCTGATGAATGGTTCTCCTATGAGGTCGGGGTCACTTCTGCCAAAACCGAGGACATCCGGGTTGCTCGCCCGGCGCCGTCTTCCTTGGGAAGGTGACGGACGTGAAGCTCGCGGCGTACAACCGGTCCAAGCGGGTCGTGGATCTGGTGGCCATCGTGGTGACAGCGCCGATCACAATCCTCATTGGCGTGGTCACGAGCTTGCTGGTTCGGCTTCGCCTCGGCTCCCCAGTCCTCTTCACTCAGCGCCGTGTTGGCCTGAATGATCGTGACTTTGATGTCCTCAAGTTCAGGACCATGACTGACGAGCGGGATGAGCGGGGAGATCTACTGCCCGACTCAGACAGGTTGACCAAGGTCGGTCGGGTCCTGCGCTCGACGAGTTTGGACGAGGTCCCTCAACTTCTGAATGTCGCTCGTGGCGAGATGAGTCTTGTCGGACCTCGGCCCTTGTTTGTGCGCTACCTTCCCCACTACACAGCAGAGGAACGTGAACGCCACCGCGTCCGCCCCGGGATTACGGGACTGGCACAGGTGTCGGGTCGCAATGGCGTGGAATGGGATCAGCGCCTTCAGTACGACGTGCAGTACGTGCGCAGCGCCTCGCTTCTCGTCGACCTCAAGATTCTTGCCGGCACCGTTTGGCAGGTGCTCAGGCGGCAAGACATATCGGTACTCGCCTCGGACTCTGGTGAGCCGCTTGACGTCGTCCGCTCGTATCCCACGGACGGATCACTGAGCTTGCGACGCCTACGGGCGCAAGACCTGGCTACGCGAGTTGAGTGGATCGCAGATCCTCGCGTACGCGAGCACATGCAATGGCCAGACGACATTTCCCTCGAATCTACCCAGGAATGGTTCGCACGAGTTCGCCGCGACCGAGACCGCATTGACTACGTTGCCGAGTCAGGTGGCCAGATCGTTGGAATGGCTGGCCTCCGCATGACCGACCCAGGGACTGCAGAGTTCTACATTTTCGTGCACCCTGAGCGACATGGTCAGGGATGGGGAAAGCGGATCTCAGCTCTCGTCCTGACGCACGGTCAAGAGGTGTGGGGAGCGGAAGCAGTGACCCTCACCGTGGGGCACGCCAATGTTGCGGCGTATCGCATCTACCTCTCCTTGGGGTTCGAGGTCACAGTCGAGGACGAGGATCGCCTCTGGATGAGGTGTGCGCGATCATGAGTGCACCCCGCGACTGGGAGAGCCCGGTCGAGACCTTCGACGGCTTGAGCGCCGAACTTGGCGTCGACCTTGTAGTCCAGAGAGACGATCTGCTCCCCTTTCCTCTCGCCGGAAACAAGGTCCGGAAGTTGCACGCGGAGGCTCGTGAAGCCGGCTGGGCGAGGGGAGACGTGCTTATCAGCAACGGCGGTGTTGACTCGAATCACTGCAGGACGCTGGCTCTCATGGCTGCCAAGTTAGGGGCGCACGCGCACTTGGTCCTGCATGGTGAGGCGGGCTCTCGTGAAGCTGGCGTGCTCCGCCTTCTCACGTCCATGGGTGCCACGTTCGACGTGGTCTCCAGTGACGAGATCGCAGACACCATCGCGCTGCGACGAACAGAGTACGAGCTGTCGTCCGACACCGTGCACGTCATTGCGGGTGGGGCCCACACGCGCGCTGGAGTCCAGTCATATATCGATGCCGGGAAGGTCGGCCTTGACGCTGTGGGGCCTGATCATGTCGTGGTCGCATCCGGCACGGGTGCCACGCACGCAGGGTTGCACATCGCGGCGCGGCGACATGCCGAGCGAGTTGTCGTGACTGGAATTTCGATAGCACGGCAGGCGGAACGTGGCCGTGCCGCCGTGATGGAGGCTGTGGGATGGGTAGATCCCGACGCCATCGAGTCGGTCAGGTTCGACGCCCGTTTCGTAGACGGCGGCTATGCCCGTGCGAGCGCTACGACCAGGCGGGTCGTCGACTGGGCGTGGCGTCAAGGGCTGCCCCTCGACTCGACCTATACAGGCAAAGCGATGCGTGGCTTGGTTGAGTTGGTGCGTGAGGGAACTATCCGCCCGGGCGAACGCGTGTTGTTCTGGCACACAGGCGGACTAATGAACCATCTGGCAACGCTGTGAACGTTGCCCTTCGAATCCAGGACGCCCTTCGCCGGGCGACCGTCTTGCTTCCAAAATGTGAAAGGACTGTGTGGTGACCACCTCGACTGAAGGCCCGGTACTTGTGACCGGAGGTACAGGCTCTTTCGGATCCACCATGGTCCGCAGACTGCTCCAGACGGACGTCGACCAGATCCGTATCTTCAGCCGCGATGAAGCCAAACAGGACGCCTTGCGCCGTGAGTTGAGCGACAGCAGGGTGCGGTTCTACGTCGGGGACGTCCGCGACCAGCGGAGCGTTGAAGATGCGGTTCACGGTGTTCGCCACATCTTCCACGCAGCTGCCCTGAAGCAGGTTCCGAGCTGTGAGTTCTTCCCCCAGCAAGCCGTCCTGACCAACGTCAACGGCAGTGACAACGTTATTCGTGCCGCGCAGAGGGCGGGCGTTCACTCTGTGGTGTGTTTGAGCACGGACAAGGCCGTCTACCCGGTCAATGCGATGGGCATCTCAAAGGCAATGATGGAGAAGGTCGCTCAGGCACACGCGCGTAACTGGGCCGACAGCGGCACCACGGTCTCTATCACTCGCTACGGCAATGTCATGTACAGCCGCGGATCGGTAATCCCGGTGTTTGTACAACAGTTGCGCGAGGGCAAACCCCTTACGGTGACCGACCCCGATATGACTCGCTTCCTGATGTCACTCGAAGAGTCAGTCGACTTGGTCGAGTACGCATTCGAAAATGCCACTCCTGGCGACATCTTCGTCCGCAAGGCGCCCGCTTCCACCGTGCGAGACCTTGCCGTTGCTGTTGCGTCCCTGTTTGGTGTCGACGACCCACAGTTGCGGATCATCGGTACCCGTCATGGAGAGAAGTTGTACGAATCGCTTCTCGGCAGGGAGGAGCGGCTGAAGGCCGAGGACCGTGGTGACTATTACGCGGTTCCGCTGGACGCCCGCTCCCTAGAGTACGAGCTCTACTTCGATGAGGGAGAGACGGACGTTCAGGCCGAGGACTACCACTCACACAACGCCGAGCGACTTGATGTCGACGGGGTGAAGCGCCTTCTGCTTACCTTGCCCGAGATTCGTCGCGAAATGGTCTCCGCTGGTTTCGATCCGGAATCGGCGCTGTGAGCCTGGGCAAGGTCGCAATCACCGGCGGTTACGGCTTCCTCGGCTGGCACACCGCTTGTCGGCTGCGCGCTTTGCATGGAGTGGAACCCGTACGCCTCGGTCGCGAGGACTTCAGGGATCCAGAGACACTGCATGCGAGTCTCGAAGGAGTTGACACTGTCATCCACATTGCCGGCGTCAACCGCGCCGAGAGTGATGAGCTCGTAGAGCAGGGCAACGTCGCCCTGGCCCAAGCCATGGCGACTGCGGTGACGACGATCGGACGTCCCGTTGACGTTGTCTTCGCCAACTCGGTCCAGGCTCAAGTGGATAACGCGTACGGCCGCGGAAAGGCCCGTGCTGCCACGATCGTGGGCGACGCAGTTCGGGCTGCCGGTGGCCATTTCGCAGACTTGCGGTTGCCCAACCTGTTCGGTGAGCACGGTCGCCCCGGCTACAACTCGTTCGTCGCGACGTTCGCCCACGAGGTCGTGGCTGGGCGTAGACCTACCGTCTCTGACGATCGCGAGATCCCGCTCCTACACGCCCAGGACGCTGCGGAGGCGCTGATCGCCGCTGTCGGCAGCAGCGCGAGCCAGGTGGTTGAGGCCGAGCACATCGGCATCGGTGAGGTCCTGTCACTCTTCCAGGAGTTCCACGCGCTGTATGCCGAGCGAGGCGAGGTGCCAGACATTTCAACCCCAATGCGGCGCAATCTCTTCAACACATATCGCGCAGCTGCTTTCCCTGAGATGTGGCCGATCCGACCGCAGGTGCACGCGGACAACCGCGGTGACCTCTTTGAGACGATCCGGGCGCACGGAGGCACCGGCATGGCATTCATGTCGACCACGCTGCCTGGTCAGAAGCGCGGAGAGCACTACCACCTGCACAAGATCGAGAGGTTCTTCGTCGTCAAAGGCGAGGCGGAGATCGAGCTCCGGCGTCTCATGCACGATGAAGTGGTCACGTTCCGCTTGAGTGGCGAGCAGCCGTCCTTCGTCGACATGCCTGCACTTTGGGTCCACAACATCCGTAACGTGGGGGACACCGAGTTGGTCACCATGTTCTGGGCAGACCAACTGCTCGATCAGGCCGACCCGGACCAGTTCCCGGAGACGATCGCCCAGGAGGAAACCGCATGAAGGTCATGACCATCGTCGGCACGCGTCCGGAGATCATCCGGTTGGCGCGCGTGATCGATCGGCTCGACAACACCGTTGGCATCGAGCACGTTTTGGTTCACACCGGCCAAAACTACGACTACTCACTCAACCAGGTCTTCTTTGATGACCTGAGTCTGAGGGCTCCTGACCACTACATGGGCGTGGACACCAGTAGCCTTGGCGCCGTGCTCGGCGGTGTGCTGATGGGTACCGAGAAGGTGCTGCTAGAGGAAGCGCCAGACGCTGTGCTCCTGCTGGGCGACACGAACTCATGCATCGCAACGGTGATGGCCAAACGCATGCGGATTCCGACGTACCACATGGAAGCCGGAAACCGCTGCTTCGATGAAAACGTCCCGGAAGAGACCAACCGTCGCTTGGTGGACCACGTCGCTGATTTCAATTTGGCCTACACAGAGCACGCTCGTCGCAATCTTCTAGCCGAGGGCCTGCACCCCCGTCGAATACTGGTCACAGGTTCACCCATGCGTGAGGTGCTCGAGAAGTTCCGCGACCAGATCGAGGCCTCGGATGCACTTGCCCGATTGGGATTGACCTCAGGGGAGTACTTCCTCGTCAGTGCCCACCGTGAGGAGAACGTTGATCCTCCGGAGCGGCTCAAGTTGCTCCTCGAGTGCCTTGTGGCCGTACGCGACCAGTTTGGAAAGCGCGTCGTGGTTTCCACCCACCCGCGAACTCGCAAGCAGTTGGCAGCTGTGGACAGCGACCTCGACCTGAGGGAAATCGACTTCCTGGACCCCTTTGGGTTTCACGACTACAACAAACTGCAGATTGAGGCCGCTTGCGTGCTCTCCGACTCCGGCACCATCTCGGAGGAGTCGTCGATCCTAGGCTTCCCAGCAATCACGTTGCGAGACTCGATAGAGCGCCCGGAGGCGCTTGACAGTGGTTCGATCATTATGACTGGGCTAGAAGTCAACGACGTCCTACGTGCAGTTGGGATCGCGATCGCTGATGGTGAGATATTGACATCCAGCCCAGCCGGCTACGAAGTGAATGACACATCAAACCGCGTCGTGCGATTCATCGCGTCGACTGCTGGGCGCCAACACCAATGGGCGGGAATCCGACGTGGCTGACTACTCGGTATGCGTAGACCTCGCCGGAGGACGGAAGGGAGGGGCTGCCCGCTTCCTCAAGGAATTGGACTGCCACGTGCGCGAGTCCGCTGGAGTCCAGTTCATCGGGCGTGAGAATCGGTTGACGGCTAGATGGCTCCTGCAACGTGAGTTGGAAGCGTCGGCCCCGCGACGCATCTCCCTTAACAATGCATCGATGGTAGCCGGCGAGGAGCGAGTGGTCCTGCTCAGAAATGCCCTCCACTTCGCCAGTGCACAGGAGATGGACCAACTGAACTTTTCGCCTTCGCCCGAGCTCAGGGCTCAGACCCCTGTCATCCGGGCCCTGGCGAGACGAGCTACTGAAATCGTTGTGCCGTGTACTGCGATGGCTGAACGGGTTGTTAGTTATTTGCCTCGGTGCGCGGACAGAATCACTGTCAAATTTCACCCCGTGAGCCAAGTCGCCCGCCGTGAAGTAGAAGGACCACGCGCAATCTTGATGCCCATCGTGAACTCTCCATACAAACAGCTCGAGGTACATGTAGCGGCCCTTCTGGCCGCTAATGAAAAGAATTCTGAACGCATCCAGATAATACTCACGGGAACGGCGCAAGATTATCCGAAAGAAATTTCCTCCGACCCCTCGGTGCGCTTCATCGGGGTGGTTTCAGCGGACGTGCTGAATGACTATTGGGCGACAGTGGATGCGATCTATTTCCCCACGAAGCTAGAGGCATTCGGTTATCCCCTGGCTGAAGCGAGGACCCACGGAGTCCCAGTCCTGGCCCTCGACACCCCTCAGAATCGAGAAATAGCAGGTAATGCGCTGCGCCCCTTCACATTCAACCACAAAGGCAGTATCGCGACCGCCCTTCGGGATGCGCTCGATCATCCTTCGGCCCCAGATCCGGCTCAGTTCGATCCCAAAAGCTACTTTCAATGGCTGATGGGGGCGAAATGAGGATTGCACTTCTCACACAGGGATACCAGTCCGCAGGGGGGGTGCAGGCGGTTTCTCGGTGGTTGGTTAACGGGCTGCCCCATGAACTCGGATCCATTCGCGTGTTCAATCTAGCTGCTGGGCACAACGATGGGCGAAGCCGACGTCTGATGGCTCCAGGCTCCTGGGCACGAGGGCCGGTATTGGAGGATGACTCTCGCGAGGCTGACGTCGTGCAGGTAGGAACTCCACTGGCGGAGTTCGAGCCGTGCCGATACCTACCGTCGAAGGCCTTGACTAAGGAGCTGGCGCAATACGACGTCATCTTGGTAGTCGCGGGGGGACCCGCACTGGCCTTCGCGGCGCACAAAGCCGGGCGGCCGGTCGTGCTCCAGGTTGCCACGACGGTTCGCTGGGAACGAGAGTCGATTACTCGACAGCTGACTCCAGCACGCAGGTTGCTGTCGACGATGGCCACCAAGGTGACCGAGATACTCGAGCGCAAATCTCTGAGTTCTGTGGACGTGGTTCTCGTTGAGAACCCGGTCATGGAAGCAGAGGTCGCGCGAGTGGCACCGGCGACCCAAGTGGTGCTGGCACCGCCAGGGATTGACTGTCACGCGTTCGCGGCTACCAACTGCTGGAATTCTGGTGGTCCAGTAGTTTCTGTCGGTCGCTTGGCGGAGCCTCGGAAGGGATGGGGGCGAATGTTTCACGCCTACGCATCACTTCTCGAGCGAATGCCCGGGGCGCCGCCCTTGGTCATCGCGGGCAGAGGGCAACTGTCACTCTCCGACCTCGACGAGCTCGTGGCATTAGGGATCGAGGACAGGGTTACCGTAATTCCGGACATTTCCCCGGCTGCACTCAAAGGACTTTTGCATGAGGGGTCGGTCTTCTGGCAGACCTCCTATGAGGAGGGACTCGGAATCGCCGCAATTGAGGCAATGGCCGCCGGTCTGCCTGTGGTGGCTACGAGAACTGCCGGAACTGAGATGAGCGTGTTGGACGGCGTCACAGGGTATCTGATTGCACAGGATAGCGAACTGCCTAAAAAATTCGCGAAGGCTACCGTGCAAATTCTCTCCGGGGATGGGAGTGAGATGAGTCAGCGGGGGCTCAGCCGCGCCAGCGAGGAATTTGATTCCGAGGTAACACTTCGGCGATTCGTCGATGTGTGTCGCACTTTGGTAGGCACTGAGAGAAAGTGAAGGTACCCGACTTGCCCAAATATCGAGGGGAAGTGCACTGCGCAACTCCATGGCACGCACGATTCTCTTTGCCACGGGACATAGAGGTGCTTACACACATAAAGGCCACTCATGAACCGCGATTAGTGCGACCCCAAATCACACGGGATGGGTTGAATCGCCCCCTCTGGGGACAAGAAATATCGGGGCCGCGCCGGAAGCAGGGCACGAACGACTGCGCAGGCTCCATTACATACGCGACGCGAAAAGGAACAAGTTACTAATGCCCGATCATGTGGTTATTGTCGGCCAAGGATATGTCGGTTTGCCGCTGGCCATTAGAGCAAGTGAGGCTGGCCTCAAAATTACGGGTTTCGACGTTACACAGAGTTTGGTCGATCAGCTGAATCTCGGCGAGTCACACATCGATGACATTCCATCGGAGTCGCTCAGAACCGCCATCGCAGCCGGGTACACCGCCACCACGAGCCCTGCAGTCATGGCTGATGCGGACGTGGTCGTCGTGTGCGTCCCAACGCCGTTGTCCAAGGACGGCGGTCCCGATCTCGAGGCGGTCCGCGCCTCCGCCATCACGATCGGGAACCACATTCAAGGCGCCACGCTGGTCATCCTCGAGTCCACCAGCTACCCAGGAACCACAGAGGAGATTTTCGCCCCTCTGGTGCTCGGCGACTCGAAGTCCCTGGACGACGATGCCTGGATAGCCTTCTCACCGGAACGAGTCGATCCCGGTAACGCGGACTATGGAATCCGGAACACCCCAAAGGTCGTCGGCGGCCTCAGCAAGGAATCTAGAGACAAGGCAGTCGCGTTCTACAGTCGGTTCATAGACTCCGTCGTCCCAGTTAAGGGGGCCAAGGAGGCTGAAATGACTAAATTGCTTGAGAATACGTTCCGTCACGTGAATATTGCGTTGGTCAACGAGATGCTGCGATTCTCGAACGACTTTGACATCGATATCTGGGACGTCATCGACGCAGCCGCGACCAAACCTTTCGGATTTATGCCATTCCGTCCTGGGCCGGGCGTGGGCGGCCACTGCATTCCTGTCGACCCCTCCTACCTCTCCCATCGCGTCAAGGCTGAGTTGGGATATTCATTCCGAATGGTCGAGCTTGCAGAGGAGATCAACCTCGCGGCCCCCGGATACGTGGCCACTCGTGTCTGGGAACTTTTGAATCAGCATAGGAAGGCCGTTAATGGAGCCAAAGTTTTGCTTCTTGGCGTTACGTACAAGCCAGACATTGCCGACGTGCGCGAGACTCCAGCGGAACCTATCGCTGAAAAGTTGGTTTCCTGGGGGGCGGATGTCTACTATCATGATCCATTCGTACACGAGTGGACAATCGCCGGAGATGTCGTTCCGAGAGCTTCCGAAGCCTATGCAGAGGATATATCTCCAGACGTGACGATCTTGCTGCAAGCCCATTCAGAGTACGACCTAGGCCGTCTTGCCCAAAGCCGCAGCCTTGTCCTGGATACTCGAGGTGTACTCCCACCAACACCCAAGGTCCATCGATTGTGACTGCCGTTCAAGAAGCCGAAGTGGTGAAAACTCGACTTACCTGGCTAGACGCCGCGCGATTCAGCGCGGCGGGTATGGTGCTCGGCTATCATTACACTTTCCGCGGAAACAATGGCGGAAAGATCGAAGCGTCGTGGCCCACATTCATTCAGGACGTCACAAAGTACGGATATCTGGGTGTCGACCTATTCTTTATAATATCCGGCCTGGTGATTGGATTCAGCGCGATTGGCCGCACGCCCAGGGCCTATCTGGGTTCACGACTGTCGCGCCTCTTGCCCGCGTATGTTGCGGCGGTAATGCTGACCTCGTCAGCGCTGGTAATATTCCGCCCCGGCTGGCGAGATGTGCCATCATGGTCCGAGATAGTTGCGAACCTGACGATGGTCCCGAACCTCCTAGGGCAAGCGTATATCGAGCCCGTATATTGGACCCTCTGGTGCGAACTGCGCTTCTACGCAATTGTGCTGATACTGGTCCTATTTCGGCCGACCAAAAAGACCCTCCTTACTCTAGCGGGGATATGGAATCTCGCGGGATGGCTATGGTGGGCCGTGCACTGGTCTGGCCACAACATGCCGGCGTGGGACCTTGTTGTGCAGCCCTACTCGGGCCAGTACTTCGTTGCCGGAATAGCTATCGCCCTCCTGATGCACAAGAAGGAGAGGTACTTCGTGGCCGCTCCTATTTTGCTTTCTGCGTGTAGTCTTTCGGCACTGGCGGCCATGAACTTTGCGCGCAACACTGAAGCACACCACGACGTGGACTTGAACATGGGCGTAGTTGTTTCCGTTGTCATTGCATTTCATGTCGTGGTGGCGGTATGCACGATGCTCCCGCCTCCTGCATCGCCCAAGATCGCAGGTGCATTCACAAGGCTTGGCGCGCTCACCTACCCGCTGTATCTGGTGCACGCCAGTATTGGGTACTTAATAATCGGGGCTCTCGTCCCAAGTTGGGGAATCGTTACTGCCACGGTTGTCGCGGCAGCCTGCGCCATCGCGATAAGTTTCGTTATCCACAGGTGCATCGAAGAACCAGTTGCGCCGAGGCTCCGAAAACTCATAAGTCAAGGAACCCTCAGATGAGCATGCCGTCCAGCGTGTCGTCTCGTGCGCGGGAGGGAGGAGACGGCTCCTGTGCGGAGGCCACTCGGTTCTATCAGCGATATCCGGTAAGTACAATATTCGGGCTTCACTTTGCGGCGTTCGCTATTGTTCCGGCCTTGGCATCGAACAATCCCAAGACTACGTTCATCCTTTCAATCTACTTAACCGTTCTGGGCACGTGCATTTTTGTGGAGCTGCTGTTTGCTCCCAAAGTCGTGGGAGAGTTCTCATCCACGGGTCCGACGGGCTCCACCTCTTTTGTTGTGCTGGGCATCGGCGCCGTGGCCACCGTCCTATCCGCTGTGGGCGGAACTCACAACTACGCCGTGCAGGTGGGAGAAGCATCGCAGGCCCCCTGGGTTTCCCTCGTCACGCCGCTTAATACGTGGCTGCTGTTGGGAGTTTGCTTAATTCTCGCCGCCTACTCGCGCGGTGAAGTAACGCGACGCCTGCTTTATGTGACCGCAGGCTGTGCGTGCGCCTTGCAATTTGGTCTCGGACTCGCTGGGGGTCTGGTGGGCGCCGCCGCAAGCTTCACAATGGCCGTCCTTCTCATGCTTCTATTGACTGGGGCCGTCAGGCCGAAACAGTTCGCAGTACTGGGACTCCTCCTAGTAGTCGCCTGGCCCACCTTGCAAGCGCAGCGGGACGATCTTCGCGCCGACGTGCTGGGTGGTGCGAACAAGCTTGGAGGAGGAAGCACTCCCTTTGAGCGATTCTGGATCGACGATCAATTGGCTTCGGCAGAGAGACTCCGAAGTTCTGGATCGGCAATATCGCCTCCTTCCTGGTTTACGGTGGTGCGCACCGGGACGTTGCCTTCAGCTATTGACGGCCCGCGCCCACCGATCGATACAGGGTCGCGCATGAGCGTGGCTTTGGGAGGCTCCAGGCTCAACGCAACGAGTGCGACCATGCCGGGCAATATTTGGCTATTTGACGGTTGGGTCGGACTCATTGCGTTTTATGCTCTTCTCTCATTTTCGTTCGTACGTTTGCTTCACCGGGGATCGGCATGGGGTCTTGCCGTTTCTGCGGTCCTCTACCTCTACTTCATGTCTTTCTCTGCCTCGTATCCCGACGGTCTCGTGCGCCTACTGCAAGACTTGGTTTCATTCGCCGCCGCAGCGCTCTTCATTCGCGTTCTTCAGCCCCCATCGATACGGCGCAAACGAAGCCGCGTCACCAGTCGGGGGAAGCTTTGACTAAGCATGGCTTCGTATGGGCGTTATCTGCGACGGCGGTGTCAAGCTTGGGAAACTTTTCCGTTACCATCATTGTCGCCCGATCGAACGGGATGTCCGAATTTGGAAAATTTGCGCTCGCGCTGCTCTGCCTCAACTTGCTTACAGGGGTACTTCGTTCCGCGGTTCTTGAATATCTGATCGCGCGAGAACGCTCCTTCCAGTTGGAATGGGCAGGTCTCAGGGAGTGTGTTGGATTCGCGCTCATTGCGGGCATGTTGTTGACTTTTGCTGGCGTAGTTAGTGGCAATCCCTACCTTTGGATCGCGGGACTGGGCGCACCTTCGCTCGTCGCCTACGATTATATTCGCACCACTTGGCTGGCTCGACGCCAGGGCGGACGGGCGGTCGGAATGGACTCGGCGTGGACGGCGTTCATTCTTCTTGTTTGTGCAGCGACGATTCCGTTTCATATCTCAGGCGAGATGATCTTCGTGCTCTACCTTGGGAGTGCCGCTGTAGTCATGTTTGTATCTCTCCTCGGATTCACACGTGTGGCCGATCGCAGGAAGACAGGTCGGCTATTTCGTCCGCTCTACGCCTTGGACTACGCAATAGGTACCGGTTCAACTTCGCTCTCGATTGGTCTGCTCGCCTTAACCGGGTCGAGCGCCTTAGTTGGTCCGCTGCGGGCGGGCGCCACTCTTTTGAGTCCGCTGAACCTCGTCTCAGCGGCCATCCGACCTGTGCTCATTGCTCGCATAAGTGAGAATCGCAGTGCCGGTCCATTGGGCTCTGCTCTTATGGCTTGCGCACTGGCGACTGCAATTGCGCCTTTTGCCATCGCGGTCGCGCTGATCCCGGACTCGCTGGGAGTGAGCCTGTTGGGCGCGACATGGGAAACTGCTAGTAGAGTCAGAGTTCCGCTCGGAATTGAAGCTGTGCTTGGCCTCCTCACGTCGGTGGCGTTTGCCGCTCATCGCGCTCACGAGGCAGGCTTGAGGATTCTTCTCAGTCGGAGCGTTTTGGCAACCCTTCGTATTTCTGCCCTGGTCTGGGTGGGATCTACGTATGGTCTTGTCGGAGCCGCGTGGACAATTCCCGTCGTTACGGCTGTTGGAGTCGTGTGGTGGTGGTCCAGCTATTACTTACTGCATCGAAGGGACATTGCTGCCTCATGAAGATACGTCGAAGGATTGGAATCGTCAGTCTCGGTGAAGCGGGCAACCTCGGGGATGACCTTATTCTGTTGTCAGTGATTGATGCCGTTGCGCAATCACCTGATGTGGCGGAAGTGGTATTTTTGGCCCATGGTCAGGCAATGGACTGGGATGATATCGGGGACCGGTTAGGTATTCGTCTCACTCCTCGCCGAGCACTCAGTGCGGGTGGATTATCGTCATTCTCCAAAGTTCAAACAGTGTTTAGTGATTGCGATGGAATCGTCTTCGGTGGAGGCGGCTTGCTTCAAGATGTGCACCATCCATTGAGGCCGTTCCAATGGCTTCGATATCTCCCTCCGAATATTCCGGTGCTTGCTGTGGGTCTTGGTTTAGGGCCGTTGGGGGATCGCTGGAGGCGTCGCTTCAGCGGCATGCCGAGTCCTTTCTCAGAATTGTTTGTCCGTGACGAGGAGTCTCGTGCGATAGCGGACGGCTTTGGCTGGTCGACACAACGATCGCTTGACTGTGTCTCGTCTGAGTTGGTGAGCCGACTTTTTGAACCTGAGGATGGCGGCACGAGTTTGGGCCTGGCCCTGCGGGACTGGCCCGGTTTGCGGCCTGTAGACGTTGCTAAGCGGGTGGACCAGATTGTTGTCGAGAGCCGGCTCAGCACGGTTGATGCCTTCGTTCTTGAAAGCCGGTGCGGGGGTGGTCCGGACGTGGAGTTCACTAGAGCGGTCTTGGAGCACGTGGCTGCGCCGTCGACGCTGCGCCCATACGACCCGGCCAAGATCCCAGACTTCCTGGGCGCGATGTCCCGGTGCACGATCGCGGTCAGTATGAAACTCCACTCGAGTGCGCTTTGGGGATATATGGGTACCCAAATTCATCCCATTCTCTATGCGCCCAAGACCGCATCCTTGTTCCATGTTCCTTGGCGCGGACTGGAGATTCTGAACGAGCCGCACCACCCCGTGCTGACCGAGGCAGGAGTCCCTACCACCACTGAGGTCATCCAGCGTTGGTTGCATGAGGAAACGGTTAGTGGTCCAGTCGGTCGATTCTCCCGATCTGCCGTACTTAGTTTACAGAGCGAGAACACGTTTCACGGGGTTGTCCGAAAGATTGCGGCGCGCTTTTGACGGTACGTACACGCCCATGCTGGCTGAGGCTTGTGCCCGGCTCAACGGTTTTGGGACGGCGCAGGCAGGCGTGGATGCTTTTTCGGGAATGAAGCCCCCAGAGTGTCCGAGTTGGGCACTTTAATCTTCATGACGCGCTACGGGTTCAAGGATCAAATGGGTGACGTCGTCGCGGAGGGCGACCACTCAGACCCCGCTGGAGTTCTGGATGGGGCTCGGACTTAAGAAGAAAGGACGGGACTGCCCAGCCGATCCAGGGCGAGGGCGGTGTGGTGATTCCCCCTGAGGGCTATCTCCGCGAGGTGCGGGCCCTGTGCAGCGAGCACGACGTCCTCATGGTGGCCGACGAGATCCAATCCGGCCTGGCCAGGTCCGGGCGCACGTTCGCATGTGACCACGAAGGTGTCGTGCCCGACATCTACGTGCTCGGCAAGGCCCTGGGTGGAGGTCTGTATCCGGTCTCCGTCATCGCCGCGGACGCCGACGTGCTGGGCGTGGTCGAGCCGGGGACCCATGGGTCCACCTTCGGTGGAAACCCGCTCCCGGCAGCCATCGGCCACGAGGTGGTCCAGATGCTGGCGACCGGCGAGTTCCAGGAGCGCGCTCGAGTTCTCGGCGACCGCCTCAAGCAGGGTCTCGACTCGCTCGTTGGCTCCGGCGTGCTTGCTGTGCGCGCGCGTGGCTTGTGGGCCGGGGTCGACATCGACCCTGTGAGTATTTGAAGGCGTAGGGGCCACCCGATCGTGACGTTCGGGGCCAGTGATCTTGCCGGTGGGGGCCAGCAGCCGCTGGTGTGGGGGCCGCTGGCTCCACCGGGTGCTCTCACTGGTTCAGGATGGCCTGCTCGCGCATGTTGTGGTTGCCGGTGTCGACCCAGATGCGGTCCATGATCGCGTCGGCGTGGACTCTGGATCCGAGTCGCTGGTGCCAGCCCTTCTTCGCGTACTGGGTACAGAACACGGTCGAGGCGGTTTCGTAGTGACGCTCCAACAACTCGAGCTGCATGCTGCGTGTCGCGTCATCGGGGTGGTCCAGGAGCCATCCGTCGTTCACCGGCAGGGTGATGTCCGCCTACCTTCTACGCACGGCCGAAAGAACCCAAAAACGATGGCCCCCAACCACGCCACTGGCGGCCCCCACGCACGCCAACAGACGATCAGGCCACACTGGCCCAAGAACACCCCACCGATGGACCCCAGCGAAGCGAATATTCACCTGACCTGCTCAGTGGTCGCGAGGTGTGTGAGGGCCTGATGGAGCGCGGTGTCCTGGCCAAGGACACGCATGGCTCCACGGTGCGTTTCGCGCCGCCATTGGTGGCGACCGAGGCCGACATCGACTTCCTCGTCAACGCGTTGCGTGAGGTGCTCGCGAGTTGAACAGGTTTCGAGACGGTCGCAGAGCCATCTCCTGAACCACCGTAGGGAGTCAGCTCTGGTCGAAGCCGCTGGCCAGTAGATGCACCAGCTGGCGCAGGCGCTCGCCGAGGTTGAAGGGCGGCTTGTCGCCGGCACACCAGTCGTGCAGCACCGCGAAATAGCCCGTGGCGAGCACGGAGCCGAGCAGTTCCTTGTCGGCGACCGGCTGGCCGCTGTGCTCGATCAGTTCGGTCATCTCGACGGCCAGCGCTGAGTTGTCCAGCAGGTTCAGCTCGCGCACGGCGGGGCCGAAGAGGGCGACGGTCTCGTCCCTGGTGTCCATGCTGACCTGGGCGATCCCGGTCATGAACTCGGTGAGTTGCTGCTGCAGGGGTTCGTCGGGGTTCCGAATCGTGCCGAAGCCCAGGTCGCGACGTCGTGCTGCCCAGTCGTCGAGGATCGCGGACTTGCGCTCGAAGTAGTTGAACACCGAGGTGCGGGCGACACCGGCCTCCTTGGCGATGTCGTCCATCGTCGTGCCGTCGTAGCTCTGCTTGGTGAAGAGACCCACGGCCGCGTCATAGACGTGGTCGCGTCGCTGGCTGCGGCGCAGCTGACGGCGTTGATAGGCCGACAGCTCAGTGGAATCCGGCTGGGAGGGCGCGGTCTGGGAGGGCGGGGGCATGGGTCTCATTCTGATCGTCGGACGAAAAGGATGGGCGAGCGGTGTGATCTGCGCTATGTTTTGAACCGGAGTCCATTTTGGACTCTAGTGCAAAGAGGAGTGTTCATGAGTGTCGCCCCCCTTCTCGTGGAATTAGATCGCTATGACGATGACGCCGCCTACCTGCGCAGATTGCTTGCCTCCAACGACGCCACCCAAGCGGTGCAGATCGCGGTCGACCACGTGGTCGACGAGTTGGGTTGCGCAGTCTCCTGGGCAGGGCTGATCGAGGGCGACAACCTGATCATGGCGGCGCACCGCGGCGTGCGGTCGATGGAGATGTCGTCGGCGTGGCAGCTGAAGATCGGTGAGGGCATCGGTGGGCGAGTGGCCTCCGAACGCA
The DNA here is from genome assembly GCA_001429555.1 of Nocardioides sp. Soil797. Classification (GTDB taxonomy): domain Bacteria; phylum Actinomycetota; class Actinomycetes; order Propionibacteriales; family Nocardioidaceae; genus Nocardioides. The sequence continues at coordinate 236,747 of LMSR01000001.1, forward strand.
AGCCGCACATGAGCCGCGACTACCGACACGACACCCGCCGGGTCCCGGTGATGAAGCGGCTGATCGACAACGAAGGCATCCAGGCCACCCTCACCGTCCCCCTGCTGGTCGGCAACGAAGCACTCGGCGTGCTCTACGCCGCGCAGCGTCAGCCCTATCCGTGGAGCCGCGCCGAGCAGGACGTGCTCGACGAGATCGGACAGGATCTCGCCGTACGCCTGCGACAGCTCGATGGTCTTCGCGATCGTCCTGGTCGGCGCGTCAGCCTTCGCGCTGCACCACACCCGGTGGGGACGAGCCGTGCAGGCAATGCGCCAGGACGGCCAGGTCGCCGAGACGTTCGGTGTGAAGATCCTGCCGATCGCCCTGATGATCTCCGGCCTGGCCGCGGCCAGCGCCGCGGCCGCCGGCATGGTCGTTGCCCTGAAGATGCCGTTGACCCCCGGTTTGCCGTTGCACTGGATCGGCATCGTCGTGGTGGCCACTCTCCTCGGCGGACTCGGCCGCCCCCTGGGTGCCCTGGTCGCCGCGATCGTTCTGATGGTGATCACCAACGCCTGGTCGCTGTGGTTCCCGCCGCAGTGGGCGCCGGCGGTCACCTTCGGCATGCTCTTCGCCTTCCTCGCCCTGCAACCACTGGTGCGGATGGCCCGCGAACGCTTCTCCTCAGGAGGCACCCATGAACTGGCTTGATCCCTCGGCACGACGACCGTTCGCGATCCTGGCTGCCGGCGTACTCCTCGCGATCGTGCTGGTGCCCGCCGTGGGCACGAGCTTCGCGGTGACCTTCGGCTTCCAGTTCCTGATCTGGACCTGCCTGGCCCTGAGCTGGGCGGTCTTCTCGGGCAACACCGGCTATGCCAGCTTCGGGCACGGAGTGTTCTTCGGCATCGGCACCTACATCACGGCCGCCGTGCTCCGCGAGACCAACTTCTCGTTCGTCGTGGCGATGCTGGTCGCCGGACTCGTGGCCGGCGCACTGGCCCTCGTGGTCGGGCTCGCGGTCTTCTCCTCGCCCCGCTTCGCCGGAGACCTCTTCGGGCTGGTCACCCTCGCGATGGCGTTCATCGTGATGACGGCCGTCTCCAACATCTCCTTCCTCGACGGTGGCACCGGAGTCTTCGTCCGCGAGCACACCACCGGCACCTGGATCGGGTCGAGCACCAATCACCTCTTCATCGTGGCCGGGCTGCTGGTCGCGCTCTGCGGAGCGGTGTCGATCGCCGCCTCCACCACCCGGTGGGGTGCCGCGCTCCGGGCGATCCGTGACGACGAAGCGGTCGCGGAGTCACTCGGCGTACCGACGTATCGCTACAAGGTGCTGACCTTCGTGGTCAGCGGCGCCCTCGCCGGACTCGCGGGTGCACCCCAGGCGGTCTATCTCGGGTACGTCGAAGTCGGCGGCGTCTTCGCGCTCAACATCCCGCTCTTCGTCATCATGATGGTGATCCTGGGAGGGATCACCCGCTGGTGGGGCCCGATCATCGGTGCCGCCGTCGTCGTCGCCCTGCGCGAGGCCCTGCTCGGCATCGGCTCGGCGGAGCTCGCCCAGGTGATCGTCGGACTGAGCCTGGTCGCGGTCATCGCGGTGATGCCACACGGCGTCTCCGGTTTCGTCTCGCGCTTCACCACGAAGCGCGCCATTCCCACCGATCGCACAGTCCGCGGAGGTGCATCATGACGATGTTGAAATGTGTCGACGTCACGAAGCGTTTCGGGGGAGTCACCGCGCTGCACCAGGTCGGCATCGAGGTGTCTCCCGGCGAGATCGTCGGGCTGGTCGGCCCCAACGGGTCGGGCAAGACCACGCTGCTCAGCTGCATCGCCGGCTCCCTGCCCGTCACCGCCGGCCGGATCGAGTTCGTCGATCGCGAGATCACCAGGTCGTCACCGCACCACCGGGCCAAGCTCGGCATCGCGCGGACCTTCCAGGTGCCGCGGCCACTGGACTCCTTCACCGTGGTCGAGAACGTGGCGACCTCGTGCATGTTCGGTCGTGACCGGATGTCGCGCACCGCCGCACTGGCGCGGGGCCGGGAGGTGCTCGATCGGGTCGGGCTCGGCAGGCATGCGGACGGCGAGATCGGGGCGCTGACGCTGCACGAGCGCAAGTTCCTCGAGATCGCCCGCGCTCTCGCGCTGGACCCGAAGCTGATCCTGCTCGACGAGGTGCTCGGTGGTCTCAACCCCAAGGAGACCGACGAGGGGATGGAGCTGATCGCATCGTTGCGCGACGACGGTGTCGCCGTGGTCTACATCGAGCACAACGTGCGCGCGGTGGCTTCGCTGGCCGACCGGATGTATGTGCTGAACCGGGGCCGGAACCTGGCCACCGGAACACCGGAAAAGGTCCTCGCCGACCCCGCCGTGATCGCGGCCTACCTGGGAGGAGACGTCGATGCTTGAGCTGAACGGACTGGTCGTGAGCTATGGCGAGGCGGCCGCCCTGCGTGGTGTCGACCTGAGTGTCGAACGTGGCTCGGTGGTCTCGCTGGTGGGCTCGAACGGAGCCGGCAAGAGCACTCTGGTCAAGGCCCTGCTGGGCATGCAGCCGAGCAGCGGCGGCGCCATCGTCTTCGACGGCCAGGACATCACCCACCGTCCGGCCACGGACCGGCCCGCACTTGGCATCGCCCTGGTGCCCGAGGGACGACGGCTCTTCAAGGACATGTCGGTGCGCGACAACCTGCTCCTCGGGTTGCACCACTCTCAGGCACGCAGGCGCTCCACCGGCCTGGACCACATCTATGACCTCTTCCCGATCCTCGGCCAGCGACCGAAACAGCTCGCCGGCACGATGTCCGGCGGCGAGCAGCAGATGGTCGCGCTGGGCCGAGCGTTGGTCTCCCAACCGTCGCTGCTGGTGCTCGACGAACCGTCCCTGGGCCTCGCCCCGATCGTCGTACAAGAGGTCTTCCGCACCATCGAGCGAGTCACCGCCGAAGGAGTGACCGTGCTGCTCGCGGAGCAGAACATGCAGAAGGCGCTCGAGCTCTCCGACCACGGCTACGTGCTGGCCGACGGACGGATCGTGATGTCCGGGACCGGTGAGGAGCTGTTGAGTTCGGACGAGGTCCGCAAGGCATATCTGGGTGGACCATGAATGCGTCCGCTCGGCTCGGCCGGGCGCGGCTCGGCGAGCCACGGCTCGGCCGGGCACCGTGGACGACTGCCGGTGAGCTCGACCCGGACCAGGCCCGACTCAAGGAGCAGATCGACGCCACCTGGGGTGGCGGGGCGGTCGGCCTCAGCCCGATCGATCCGTCCGGGCGGCTGGTGGGTCCCTTCGACCTGATGGCGGCGAGCCCCCACGTGGGCGCGGCGGTGCTGGCGCTGGCCAGCAGCTTCCGCGATGCGGAGTTGTCCGTGGCCGAGCGCGAGCTGGTGATCCTGGTCGTCGCCGTGGCCGAGCGGGCCGACTTCATGTGGGAGGGCCACCTCCCGGTCGGCGTGGCCGCGGGGATGAGCACGGAGATCGGCGAGGCGCTGAGGCGGGGGGAGACCCCGCAGCTCGGCGGGCCGCTCGCCACCGTGCACCGCGTGGCCCGCGCCCTGATCGATGACGGCGACCTGGACGACGCCACCTTCGAGTCCGCAGTTGAGGAACTCGGATGGCCACGCGTGCAGGAGATCGTCTGGCTGACCGGCCTCTACCAGGCGTTCGGCCTCGCGATGCGCGTGGCCCGCACCCCACTTCCCGAGCAGGAGGACACATGAAAAGCCTTGCCGCCCCTGCTGTGCCGGACGGCCCCGTGCTCCGGGACTACCTGTGGGCAGCGCTGGCCCGGCACGGTCAGCGGCGCGCCCTGGTGGCGGACGGTCGCGAGTGGACCTTTGCAGAGCTGGCCGGCGCGGCCCGCTCGGTCGCCGGCCACCTGAAGGACCGGGGCATCACCGCCAGTGACCCGGTCGCGATCATCCTGCGCAACAGCGCCGAATACGTGGTGGCCGACCTCGCCATCGCCCTGCTCGGAGCGGCGAAGGTGCCGCTCAACCTGATGCTCTCCGACGAGGAGCAGGCCTACATCGTGGCCGACTCCGGAGCACGACTCTGCATCGTCGAGGCCGGCCGGGTGGTCGCCGTCGAGCAGGCCCGCGCGTCGGGCGCCGACCCGCAGGTGCTGGTGAACGGCGGTGACGGTCCGGGCACGTGGGCCGCCGCGCTGGCGCACCCGCCACTCAAGGACGAACCCGACGTGCCGGCCGACGCCCTGGCGCTGATCATGTACACCGGCGGCACGACGGGCCGCCCCAAGGGCGTGCTGCACACCCAACGGGGGATAGCGGCCAACCTGCTCTCCCACGTGCTCGAGATGGAGGTCGTCGCCGACGACGTGCTGCTCCTCACCTCACCGCTGGCACACAGTGCCGGGTTCCTGCTCCAGGCCGCCCTGACCAAGGGTGCGACCGTCTTCGTGGAGGACGGGTTCGACGTCGACCTGGTGGTCGACCGGATCGCGAACGACGGGGCCAGCTATCTGTTCCTCGTGCCGACGATGATCTATCGGCTGCTGGATGCGGCAGCGGCCCGGTCGCACGTGTCACCCCTCGAGACCAGCTCGCTGCGCACCATCCTCTACGGCGCGGCGCCGATCACCACGGAGCGCCTGCAACAGGGGCTGCGCATGTTCGGACCCGTCTTCGTCCAGCTCTACGCACAGTCGGAGGCGCCCAACTTCCTCACCAGGTTGCGGCGTGACGACCACCGCCTCGACGGCGACCTGACCCGGCTGTCCAGCTGCGGCCAGTCGGTGGTGATGGCCCAGGTCGTCGTACGACGTGAGGACGGGACGCCGTGCGAGGCCGGGGAAGTCGGAGAGGTGACGGCGATGTCGCCGTACACGATGGTCGGCTACCTGAACCGTGACGCCGAGACCGCCGAGGCCCTGCGCGACGGGTGGCTGCACACCAGCGACATCGGCTACCTCGACGAGGCGGGCTACCTGTTCCTGCTGGATCGCAAGAAGGACATGATCATCACCGGGGGCCTCAACGTCTACTCCACCGAGGTCGAGCAGGCCATGGCGCGTCTCGACGGTGTCGCCCAGGTCGCGGTCACCGGTGTGCCGGACCCGGACTGGGGTGAGGCGGTGATCGCCTTCGTCGTCCCCGACGGGCCGGATGTGACGGCGGACGGCGTCAGGGCGGGTGCCCGTGAGCTGTTGACCACCTACAAGCGACCCAAGGAAGTGCATCTCGTGGAACAGCTCCCGGTGACAGCCGTGGGCAAGACCGACAAACTGGCCCTTCGGCGACAGTGGGAGCAGAAGTGAACAGACCGTTGATCCTCGGGTGGGGACACACCGCCTTCGGTCGGCACGCCGACGAGAGCGTGGAGTCGCTGGTCGTCGCCGCCGGACGTGAAGCACTCGCGGACGCCGAGGTGGACCCGGCCTCCATCGACCTGGTCGTAGTCGGTCAGTTCAACTCCGGCATGAACCCGCTCGGGTTCTCCTCGTCGCTGGCGTTGGAGATCGACGAGGCGTTGTTCGGCACACCCGCTGTGCGTGTCGAGAACGCCTGTGCCTCGGGGTCGACGGCGGTGCACGAGGCGCTGGCCCACCTGGGCTCCGGGCGGGCGGACCGGGTGCTGGTCGTGGGTGCGGAGAAGATGACCGGGATCCCGCCGGCGACGGTGGGAGCGGCTCTGCTCGGGGCCGACTACGACGCCGCCGGAACCACCTCCGAGACCGGCTTCGCGGGACTCTTCGCCGAGGTCGCGCTGGAATACGAACGACGTCACGGCCCTGTCGGTGACGTCCTGGGTCGGATCGGCGCCAAGAGTCACCGGCTGGGTGCGCAGAACCCCTTCGCGCACCTGCGCAAGGACCTGGGAGTGGAGTTCTGCTCGACGGTCTCGGCGCAGAACCCGATGGTGGCCGCGCCGTTGCGGCGTACGGACTGCTCGCCCGTCTCTGACGGTGCGGCGGCTCTGGTGCTCGGTCGCGAGCCGACGTCGTCGAGGCACCCGGGCGTGGCGGTCGCAGGGTGGAGCAGTGCCAACGACTTCCTGCCGAACGCGAAGCGGGACCCGCTCGCCTTCGCCGCCACCGAGCTGGCCTGGCACCGGGCCCTGGCCGAAGCCGGCGTCGGGCTGGCGGATCTGGACCTCGTGGAGTTGCACGACTGCTTCACCATTGCGGAGCTCAACCTCTATGAGGTGTTGGGGATGGCGCCACGCGGTGCCGGTCACCGAGTCGTCGACGAGGGCGCCGCCCTGCCGGGTGGTTCGTTGCCGGTCAACCCCTCGGGTGGCCTGAAGTCGAAGGGACATCCGGTTGGTGCCACCGGGGTCTCCCAGCACGTGCTGGCCTCGATGCAGCTGACCGGGACGTTTCCCGGCGTACAGATTCCGAATGCGCGGCGGGCTGCTGTGCACAACATGGGCGGGCTGGCGGTGGCCAACTGTGTGACGGTGCTCGAGGCGACGGAGTAGTAGAGGCGTTGCGACCAGCGATGGTCGTCCAGGCGCTGTCGAGTCGGGACTGCGTCTGGTGGACCAATTGGTCCACCAGATGCAGGGGTGTCACCAGCGGTTTCGAGACGGTCGCACGGCGACCTCCTCAACCACCGAGGTGGACGATGACGTGGTGCGGGAAGCTCTGGTTCCTCAGCGGGGATGATGGACCGACCCGCGCACGACGAGACGCCTACCGAGGATCACCGCGGCGATCGCCAGCCGGACTGCTCTCCAAGTGTTCATCGCCTTCTCCTGACATGCATGGACATGGGTGACGGAGCGGAAGGGCCGCCCGAGCGACGTGGCGCCGAGCTGCGTAAGTCGGGACCGGAGACGGGCACAGGTCGGCCCTTCCGAGTCCGGACTCACGGCGGCGTCGTACGTGCCGGAGCCAGTTCCGTGATGTCTTGAAGGATGTCCTGAAGATTCATCGTGAGCGCCTCAGGTCCGATGCCAGTTCGCAGTGACTGCGAAGGGCTGTGGGCTCAACCCGCGTCTCCAAATATGCAACAGCCGCAGCGGTTTGGGCAAGAGGTCTCGATGGGCCGCTCGTTCCCCGCGACCACTCGACCTACGAGGGTGCGGGTGGCTACTCGACCCGCGGACTGATCGGGCCGGAGTCGTCGGAAACAGGGCCGAGCACCTCTCTCGCAACGGCTTCGGCCTCGGTGGACACCGTCGCCGACCCGGCGCCGTCACCGACCGCATCGACCATGGCCGCAGCGATGTCGCGGACCTTCACGTTGTGGTCCTGGGAGAGCCGGGTCAGCACGGCAAACGCTGCCTCCGCGTCGAGCCGGAAGCGGGCCATCAGGATGCCCTTGGCCTGGTCGATCACCGGCTGGCTCTCCAGAGCGCGGTGGAGGTCGGCCACCTCTGCTCGGAGCGCGACGATCTCTGCACGCTCCCGGCCTGTCGCGTCGGGATCGATGACCTCGGGAATGGCGCTCTGCCACGCCTCAAGACGGGTGTGGCGCTCGCGCGACAGCTCGTCGCTCATCTGGAACCTCGGTGGGTGTCAGCCTGATGCATCTCCAAGGATGCCGGCTGACTGCCCAACCAAGGCGACAGGCTATACGGCCACCCGCGGCTCCCTCAACGCGACCTCACGACGTACGACGCCCAACGGTGCGGGCCACCAGTTCTTCGGCGACGATGCGCAGCTTCTTGTTGTTGTTCTGCGAGTGGGTGCGCAGCAACACGAAGGCCTCGTCGGCGCTGCAACCCTGCTGCCCCATCACGATCCCCAGGGCCTGGTCGATCACCGATCGGTGGGTGAGCGCCTGCTCCAGCTGCTGGGCGGTCTGGTCGCTGCGCACCTGTCGGAGCGCCAGGAACAACGCGGTCGAGGCCTGTGCGGCGAACTGCTCCGCCTCCGTGCGCGTGCCGGAGCCGAAGTCGTGGGCGGTGTCGAAACTGTAGAGGTTCAGCGCACCGATCGACTGCTCCTGCACGATGAGCGGCAGGCTCAACGACGACTGCAAACCCTGGTTGCGGGCCTCCTTCAGGAAGAGCGGCCAACGCGCCGCCTGCTCGACATCGGCCAGGTCCACCACCTCCGCCGTCCGCATCGCGTGCAGGCACGGACCTTCGTCGAGCGCGTACTGCGCCTCGTCGAGTGCCGCGGCCTTGCCGTCGCTCGAGGCGACGGTGAGCGGCTGGCCGTCGTACTGCGTCGTGATGCCGCACGACATCGCCGGCTCGATCAGCGCGCTGCTTTGCCCGACCAGCTCCTGGAGGAAGGCCTCGATGCCGTCCGCGGTGAGCAGCAGGCTTTCCAGCAGACCGAACGACTCGGGCTGCTCACGGGTTTCATCCGGTGGCGGAACCATGCCGCCACCGTATACGCGCTGCCCTCGCGTTCAGCCCGCGTAGGGAGCGGTGCGTTTGAGTTCGTGCTCACCCAAGCCTGTGATCGTGCCGGATGGTCGGGCGACGCCCAGCTCCACCAACGGCCTGCTTGGGCACGTGCGTTGTGGGTACGGTCGAAGCATGACCACTTCTGGAATCGACCTGGGGCGCCCCACATCGGGCGACGTCCTCGACCTGATCAGCGACGACCACCGTCGCTTCGAGCTGCTGCTCACCCAGCTGCGTCAGAACACGGCCGATCGCGATGCCGTGCGGTGGGCCTTCGCCGACGTGCTGATCGCGCACGGTGAGGCGGAGGAGGAGCTCGTCTATCCCGTCCTGCGGCGCAAGGCAGAAGACGTCGACGCCCACGACATCGAGCACGGCACGGAGGAGCACGCGGAAGGCAACGAGGCGTTGCTCGCCGTCCTGGAGCTGAAGGGAACCGACACGCAGGCCTTCGTCGACGCCGTCGAGGAGCTCAGCAACATGATCGCCCACCACGTCGCCGAGGAGGAGCTCAGCATCATCGCGCCGGCACGCACCGAGGTGTCCGACCGGGTACGCCGCGAGCTCGGTGAGAAGTGGGCGGCTCGCCGCAACGAGCTGATCGACCAGCACTGCGGCTCGCTCGAGAACGTACGCCGGGTGGTCGCCAAGGCGGAGAAGGAAGGTCTGCTCGACGACGAGTGATCCGTCCACGCTCGCCCGCGGGAGCCGTCAGTGGACGAGGGAGGTGAGGCGAGAGCCGATCAGCTCGGCAGCCTCGGTGACGATGCGGCGGACCAGGGCATCCACGGTGGGGATGTCGTCGATCAGGCCCTGGCACATGCCCACGCTCCAGATGCCGGCGTCGGGGTCACCGGTCTCGTACACCTCGCGCCCGCGTACTCCGGCCACCAGTTCGCGGACCTCGGCGAACTCGGCGCCCTCGTCGAGTCGGCGTACGACCTCACGACTGACCACGTTGCTGGCCACCCGCGCGGTGTTGCGCAGGGGGCGGAAGATCAGCTCGGTGTCGTGCTCGGTGTGCGCGACGATCTGCTCCTTGATCCGGCGGTGCACCGGGGCCTCCTCGGTGCAGAGGAAACGCGTGCCCATGTTGACGCCGTCCGCGCCGAGGGCGAGCGCCGCGACCAGGCCACGGGCATCGGCGAAGCCACCGGAGGCGAGCACCGGAACGGTCAACGCCCGGGTCGCGGCGGGCAGGAGCACCAGGCCCGGGATGTCGTCCTCGCCCGGGTGGCCGGCGCACTCGAACCCGTCGATGCTCACCGCGTCGACGCCCAGTGCCTCGGCCTTGCGCGCGTGACGCACGCTGGTGCACTTGTGGATCACCTTCACCCCGGCCGGCTTGAAGACCTCGAGGTGCTCGGCCGGCATGCTGCCGGCGGTCTCCACGATGCGTACGCCGGACTCGATGATTGCCTGCCGATACTCGGCGTACGGCGGCGGGTTGATCGACGGCAGGATGGTCAGGTTCACCCCGAACGGGCGGTCGGTGAGATCGCGAGTACGCAGGATCTCCTTGACCAGGGCCTCCGGCGTGGGCTGGGTCAGTGCGGTGAGGAAGCCCAGCGCTCCCGCCTCGGCGACGGCAGCCACCAGCTCGGCGCGGCCGACCCACTGCATGCCGCCCTGCACGATGGGGTGCTCGACCCCGAACTCCTCAGTGAACCGGGTGCGCAGCCGGGGCTCGGCCGTCGGCTCACTCGCCGTTGCTGCCGTCGTGCCGGTCATCGCTGGCCACCGACAGTGCTCGTGGCGGCGCCGACGAAGTCCGCGGGGCGTCGCTCGAGGAACGCCGCCTGACCCTCGGCGAACTCGGGGGTCTGGAAGAGTGCCAGCTGTGCCTCGGCCTCGGCGTTGAGGAGGGCGTCGAGGCTCTGGTCGGGCTGCGCGAAGATGCGGCGTACGGCGGCCACGGCCGGCGCCGATGCCTCGGCGAGAGCCTGCGCCAGCTCCACCGCACGATCGAGGGCTGATCCTTCGTCGACCAGCTCGTCGACCAGGCCCACTTCGAGCGCTTCCGTGGCGCCGACGGTGCGGGCGGTGAGCACCATCCGCCGGGCCATCGCGCGACCGACCCGCTGGGGGAGTGACCAGGACAGACCGGTGTCGGGGGCGAGACCCACCTTGATGAAGGAGGCCGCGAAGCGAGACGTCGACGAGGCCACCACGAGGTCGGTGGAGCAGGCCAGCGCCAGGCCGAGCCCGAAGGCACCGCCCTCGACAGCGGCCACGATCGGCGTCGACGATTCGGCCATCTGCCGGGCGACGGCGTTGACCAGCTCGAGGCGGCGACGTCCGATCTCCGGGTCGAGTGTCATCGACGAGATGTCGCCACCGGAGCAGAACGTCGGCGCCGCACCGGTGAGCACGATGGCGCGGGACTGCCGGTCGGCGGTCTCGAGGGCCTCGAGCAGCACAGCTCGGTCCTCGAGGTCCAACGCGTTGCGGCGCTCGGGACGGTTCAGGGTGATGACCCGGACGTGGCCGCGGTCCTCGACGAGGAGGCCGTCGTACGTCGTGTCGTCGGCGCCGGTCCCCGCGTCGTCGGCGAGAGCGCTCATGCGGTGAAGTTCCGGATCATGCTCTTGGCGATGATCAGCTTCTGGATCTCGCTGGTGCCTTCGTAGAGGCGGAAGAGGCGGGCGTCGCGGTAGAAGCGGGAGACAGGGACCTCGCTCATGTAGCCCATGCCGCCGTGGATCTGGACGGCGCGGTCGGCGACGCGGTCGACCATCTCGGTGCAGAAGAGCTTGGCGGCCGAGGGGGCGATGCGGCGGTCGGACTCGTCGTCGTAGCGGCGGGCTGCTTCGAGAACCATGGTCTCGCCGGCGAAGGCCTCGGCCTCGCTCTCGGCGAGCATGGCCTGGACGAGCTGGAAGTCGGCGAGCTTGGTGCCCCCCTGGGTGTTGGTGGTGGCGTGGGCGAGGCTCTCGTGGATGAGGCGCTTGGCCATGCCGACCGACATCGCTGCGATGTGGATGCGGCCCTTGACCAGGGAGCGCATGGCGGTGCCGAAGCCCTCACCCTCGACCTCGCCGACGAGGTTGGTGGCGGGGACGCGGACGCTGTCGAAGAAGATCTCGGAGGTGGCCGCACCGCGTTGGCCCATCTTGGCGTCCTTGGGGCCGATGGTGACGCCGGGGGTGTCGGTGGGGACGACGAACACGGAGATGCCCTTGGTGCCGTCGCTGGGGTCGCCGGTGCGGGCGAAGACCATCAGCAGATCGGCGTACATGGCGTTGGTGATGAAGCGCTTCTGCCCGGAGATGAGGTAGTCGTCGCCGTCACGGACGGCCTTGGTGCGCAGGCCGCTGGGGTCGGAGCCGGCTTCGGGTTCGGTGAGTGCGAAGGAGGCGACCAGGTCGCCGGAGGCGAGTCCGGGCAGCCAACGTTCGCGTTGGGCCGGGGTGCCGGCGTTGACCAGGACCTGGCCGGCGATGCCGTTGTTGGTGCCGAACATGGAGCGGAAGCTGGGTGTGGTCCAGCCGAACTCGATCGCCAGGCGTACGTCGTCGTACTCACTGAGGCCGAGGCCGCCGTGCTCGGTGGGGATCATGTAGCCGAAGAGGCCCATCAACTTGGCCTTGTCGCGGATCCGGTCGGGGATGCGGTCGGTCTCCTCGATCTCGTCCTCCGCGGCGACGACGTCCTTGCGAACGAAGGTGCGGACGGCGTCGAGGACGAACTGGAATTCGTCGGGCTCCATGGGGGCTCCTCGTGATCAGGTGGTGAAGGGTTCGGGGACCGGTCGGGCCGATCGGTGGGTCGATCAGCCATTCAGTCGGCGTTTCAGCTGTCGGTGAGGTCGGCGCCGCCGACGATGCCCGAGGCGGCGAGCTTGGCGATCTCGACGTCGTCGCGGCCGAGCTCGGCGAGGATCGCGCCGGTGTGCTCGCCCAGGGCCGGCACCGCGCCCATCGGCAGCTCGACGTCACGGAAGGTGGTCGGCGGCAGGACGGCGTCCACCGGTCCGGCCGGGGTGTCCACCGATCGCCAGCGGTCACGCTCGGAGAGCTGCGGGTGGGCGGCAAGACCGGCCATGTCGTTGACCTGGGCGGCGGCCACTCCGGCCGCGGCCAGGCGCTGGTCGAGCTCGGCGGTGGTGAAGCCACGGGTGGCCTCGGCGACGACGCGGTCGACCTCGGCCCGGTTGGCGACCCGCTGCGGGTTGGTGGCGAAGTCGGGGTGCTCGGCGAGGCCGGGCAGGTCCAGGACCTGGGTGACCAGGGCCCGCCAACCGCGGTCGTTCTGCACGCCGATCAGGATCTGGCCGTCGGCGCTGGGATACGCGTCGTACGGCGCGATCGAGGCGTGGCTCAAGCCCATCCTGGGAATCTGGACGCCGCCGTAGAGGTGCATGTAGAGCGGGTGGCCGAGCCACTCGACGGTCGAGTCGAACATGGAGATGTCGACGACGCCACCCTCGCCGGTGCGCTCGCGGCGGAACAGCGCGGCCAGCACGGCTTGGGCGGTGTAGAGCCCGGCCGCGATGTCGGCGCTGGGCACCCCGGTCTTGGTCGCGGTGTCGGGGGTGCCGGTCACGGACACCAGGCCGGACTCGGCCTGGATCAGCATGTCGTAGGCCTTGCGGTCGCGCAGCGGTCCGTCGGTGCCGTAGCCGGAGATCGAGGCGGCGACCAGGCGCGGGTGCTCGCGGACCAGTTCCTCGACGTCGAGGCCGAGCCGTGCCGCGGCACCCGGCGCCGTGTTCTGCACGAACACGTCGGCGCCGCCGATCAGCTCGCGGGCCAGGGCTAGCCCCTCGGAGTCCTTGAGGTCGAGAGCAACCGATTCCTTGCCGCGGTTGAGCCAGACGAAGTGTGAGGCCAGGCCCATCACCGCGGTGTCGTAGTTGCGGGCGAAGTCGCCCTCGCCGACGCGCTCCAGCTTGATCACGCGGGCGCCCAGGTCGGCGAGGTGTCGGGTGGCCAGGGGTGCCGCGACGGCCTGTTCGAGGGCGACCACGGTGATGCCGTCAAGCGGAAGCAGTGCGGTTGTCATGCCCCCAGCATCGTGCAGGAGTCTATTGCGCGTCCAATACCCAATGGGTCGACAATTGTTGACTCTGGCGCAATAGTGGCGGCATGGAACTGCACCACCTCGAAGCCTTCCTGGCCGTCGCCGACGAGCTGCACTTCGGTCGGGCGTCCGAACGACTGCACATGGCCCAGCCGCCGTTGAGCCGGATGATCAAGCAGCTCGAGCGCGAGCTCGGCGCACCGCTCTTCGAACGCACCACCCGCAGCGTGCGGCTGACCACCGCCGGCCAGGCGCTGGTGGGTCCGGCCAACGACGTGCTCGAGGACGTGCGGGTGGCGCGTCGGGCGGTTCGTTCTGCCGGTCGTGGTGAGACCGGGCGGGTGCGACTCGGCTTCGCCGGTCCCTCGTCGCACGTGCTGGTGGGCCAGCTCGGGCGCGTCGTGCGGGAGCAGCACCCCGGCATCGAGCTGTCCCTGCGCAGTACGACGTACAACTACGAGGCGCTGCGATCCCTGGTCGACGGGGAGCTCGACCTGGTGATCGCCCGGTGGCGGATCGAGCCCGAAGGGGTGGAGCACCGTCCGATCGCCGCGGAGCGCTACGTGATCGTGGTCCCGGCCGGCCACCGCCTCGCCACCCGCAAGCGACTGTCGATGGCCGACCTGCGCGACGAGGAGTTCGTCGCGCTGCCGGCCGATCCCGGCTCCAGCGTGCGGGACGGCATGTTCGACCTGGCCAAGGCGGCCGGCTTCCAGCCCAATGTGGTGCAGACGGCACCCGACTCGTGGACGGTGATGGCCCTGGTCGCGGCCGGGGTCGGCATCACCTTCACCCTCGACACCGCCGTGGCCAACGTGGTGCAGAATGGCATCGTGGTGATCCCGCTCAAGGAGGGCAAGGAGGCGTCGTTCCAGCAACTCGTCTGGCGCGAGGGCGACCGCAACCCGGCGCTCCTCGCGGTGCTCCGCTCCTCCGAGGAGGCTTTGCCCACACCGGACTCGGAATCTGCCTAGCCAATCTGCCCAGCCAGTCTGCCCAGCCAATCTGCCCGGCCCATCTGGTCACCCAATCTGCCTAGCCCGGGGCCTTCGGATGCCGAGCGGGATCGATCGTCGTCCATTGTGCGCGAAGGGCCATCGGCAGGTGCCGGCCGAGGAATTGCTGAAACCAGGCCGCGGGTTCTTCAAGGGTGAGGACGGCTGTCTCTCGGCCTGCGTTGTCGCGCGGTCCCGCGTGAACGGCCGTGATCTCACCACCAATCGCCACGAATCCACCGACCATGCCGATGAACGGCATCGGTTGAAGGAGCCGGACGTGAACCGCGAGAAGTGGACGCGTTACCCAGGACATGTGCCACCCGGACTCCAGGGCCTGCAGCGCTTTCACCTCGCTGCGCTCGACTCCGTCGTCGGCTTGCAGGTCGCCGTTGCCGGCACTCAGCACGCCCTCACCGATCCTCGCGAAGAAGCACTGCGCCCGGGCCGCCTCGACCACCTCGGACGCCAGCAGTGGCGGTCGGACCAGCGTCCGGACCCGACCTTCGTCGTAGAGCAGGCTGCCCCGAAGCCGCACCCCCGGGCCGGCGATGCCCGCCAACAGTGCACGACGAGCGGATGCTCGTGTCACTCCCATCTCGGCCAGGACCCCCGCGGCCTGGCGGGCACTGATCAGGCTGCCGCTGGCCCCTTCGATGCCGGACCTGTCGATGCCGGACCTGTCGATGCCGGACGGCCCGGTCGTGGAATTGGTGCTGTCGGGGCTGGTCGTGGCTTCTGCTGCATTCGTGGTCGTCATCGCGTCACCGTAGGAGCGAGCACCGACAAGCCTGTCGAGGAGGCATCGCGTCAGGGTGGTCCGGAACCGGGGGACGGGGTGGTCGGGAACCCGGGGCGGGGTGGTCGGGAACCCGGGGCGGGGTGGTTCGGAACCGGGTCGGGCGTGTGCGCCCGAGAAGCCGCTCGACTCCTGTGTCTGATGGACCAATTGGTCCATCAGACACAGGGGTGAGACGACTAGGTCTCGGAGACGCCCGGCGACCGCTCGGCCAGCGCCCTCGCTGTCTTTGGCGGGCCAGCGCCCTCGCTGTCCTTTGCGGGCCAGCGCCCTCGCTGTCTTCAGCGGCCGTCGCTGTCTTTGGCAGATTGTCTTCAGCGGTTGTGGAGGTTGCGAGCGCCACGGGCCCGCAGCCCGCAGGCTGGCGCCTCGAGTCATGGCTGGCGCCTCGGGTCATGGCTGGCGCCTCGGGTCATGGCTGCCGCCGGGCAGCCGCAGTCCCGGGCAGCCGTGGTGCCGGGCAGCCGTGGTGTCGGGAAGCCGTGGTGTCGGCTGACGTGGTGCGGGGCTGACGTGGTGCGGGGCAGACGTGGTGCGGGGCAGCCACGGTGCCGGGAAGCCGTAGCCGGCCGGAGTCTGCCGCACGGCCTGCCGGCCGCGGGTCATACGCCGCTAGCCGCCTGCTGCCTGCTGCCTGCCGCCTGCCGCCTGCCGCCTGCCGCCAGTGGCGATCGGGTCAGACCGTCTTGACCAGTCCGAGCTGGGTGGTGCTGAGCACGTGCCGCCCCGAGCTGTCGAAGAGGTCGCCGTCGCCGAGGGCACGGCCGTGGGCGACGATGCCGACGTGGGTGTCGAACTGATGCCACGTCGAGAGGTCGGGCTCGCGGTGGAAGGTGATGCCGTGGGTCAGGCTGAGGATCCGCGAGCCGGGCTTGTGCCGTGACGCACCCAGGGCGCGGTAGGCCGGCTCCAACAGGCTCATGTCGGTGACGTAGGCCGCAACCGCGGCGCGGATGACCGGGTCGTCGGGCAGGTCGGAAGTTGCCCGCAGGTGCACGGTCTGACGGTCGGTCACCGACTCCGGAGCGAGATAGGGCGGCGGCTCGACGTGACGGAAGTGCACCGGCCGCTCGATCCGCCACCAGGCCGGGATGCGGGGGTCGTCCCGGTGACGGTCAGCGAGATCCTGCAGCGTCTCGGGGCCGGGCACCTGAGCAGGCTCCTGCGACGACCAGGACGGCAGGTCCTCGCGGGTCGTCGCCCACCGGGTCGTCGCGGTGAAGAGCTCGCTGCCGTCGTCGGCGAGCAGGGTGCTGCGCCGGGTGCTCAGGGAACGGGCGTCGGAGACCATGTCCACCTGCCAGTGCATCGGCTGATCAGCGGGCACCCCACCAATGAAGTCTGCCTGCAGGCTGACCACGCGCTGGTCCGTCGCAGCGGTGCGGCCAGCGGCCACCAGACCTTGGGCGAGGAGCAGGCCACCGAAGGTGCGGTCGTCGGGCTGGGCCTGGGGCTGGCCACGCCAGTGCTGGGCGCCGCTGGTCACGGCGACGTCGTCGCCTGGTTCGGCAGCCTGCCCGGGACGCACTGGGTCGAGACGCACTGGGTCGGGACGCACTGGGTCGAGACGCTCGAGGTCGAGCAGCTCGAGCAAGTCGTCGAGGGTCACCGACTGCGTCGCGGCAGCGCGGACAGCGGTGTCGTTGGTCGTGGTTTCCACGTCACCCATGATGGCGAACTTTGGAACCGTTGGCGATATGTGTTTGCCGCTTCTGATGACTCGTTGAGTATCAATCGCCCACCCAAGAAGTATTGGAGTTCCAGCCCGGAACAGGAGCATCGTAGGGACTCGACACCCTTCCGTCGATCTCCGAGGAGCCCACCATGACTGCCACCCAGGCCACCAAGGTGATGGACCTCTCGACCGCGATCGCGACCCACGTCGAGGACGGGATGACCGTGGCGCTGGAAGGCTTCGGCCACCTGATCCCCTTCGCCGCGGCGCACGAGATCATCCGCCAGGGACGACGCGACCTGACCGTGTGCCGGATGACGCCGGACATCATGTATGACCAGCTCATCGGCGCTGGCTGCGTCAGCAAGCTGGTCGCCTCCTTCTTCGCCAGCGGTTCCGCAGGCTCCCTGCACGAGGTCCGCCGCCGCGTCGAGCGCGCCGACCCGGAGCCCCTGGAGATCGAGGAGTACAGCCACTACGGCATGCTGTGCCGCTATGAGGCCGGCGCCGCGAACCTGCCCTTCTTCCCGCTGCGTTCCTACGCCGGCAGCGACCTGCCGAAGCTGAACCCGAACATCCGCAAGGTCGAGGACCCGTTCGGTGGTCCGGACATCTACGTCGTACCGCCGCTCAAGCCTGACGTGACGATCGTGCACGCCCAGCGCGCCGACCGCCTCGGCAACGTGCAGATGTGGGGGATCACCGGTGCGCAGCAGGAGGCGGCGTACGCCGGCAAGCGGGTGATCGCCACCGTCGAGGAGATCGTCGACGAGCACGTGGTCCGCTCCGACCCGAACCGCACCCTGCTGCCGGCCCACGCGGTGGACGCCGTGGTCGAGGTCGCCGGCGGCGCGCACCCGTCGTACACCCATGACCACTACGTGCGCGACAACGACTTCTACCGGGAGTGGGAGCCGATCAGCAAGGACCGCGAGGCGGTGCTGGCCTGGCTGGACGCGTGGGTGCACGGACTCCCGGACCGGGCTGCCTACCTCGCGAAGCTCGGCCACGAACGCTGGTCGGCGCTGGGCGCCGGGACCAGCACCGGTGCGACCGGAGCGACGGACCTCGAGGCGGCAACCGCATGAACCACGCCGACGTCGCCCCCAACAGCACGGAGTTCCTCGCCACCGTCGCCGCCCGGCAGCTGGCCGGCAAGCGTCGCGTCTTCGCCGGAGTAGGACTGCCCACCCTGGCCGTCGACCTGGCCATGCGCACGGTGAACCCGAGCGTGGAGCTGGTCTACGAGTCCGGCATCTGCGGTGCCCACCCCGACGGCCTGGCCGAGGGCATCGCCGACTCGGTGCTGGTCACCGGTGCCGAGGCCGTGCTGAGCATGCACGCGCTGTTCGGCTACGTGCTCCAAGGTGGGAACGTCGACGTCGGCTTCCTCGGTGCCGCCCAGGTGGACCGATGGGGCAGCCTGAACACGACCCTGATCGGTGACTGGGCCAAGCCCACCGTCCGCCTGCCCGGAGCCGGCGGCGCCGCCGAGATCGTGCCCAACGCGGGCGAGTGCATCGTGGTGCTCCGCCGTCACGACCCTGGCGCGCTCCCGGCCAAGCTCGACTTCTGCACCTCACCGAGCCCGGTCCGGGCCCGCGAGGAGGACCCCCGCATGGAGCCGCCCGGTCATGGCGTCTCGACCGTGATCACCCCGCTGGCCGTGCTGCGCCGGCCCGACAAGTTCGGTGAGCTCGAGGTCAGCGAGGTGCACCCCGGCGTCACCGTCGACCAGGTCCGCGCCGCCACCGGCTGGGACATCGCGATCGCCGACGACGTATGTGTCACCGAGCCGCCGACCGTCGAGGACGTGCGACTTCTGCGCGACGAGATCGACACCGTGCGGCTCTACCTGAGATGACCGACGCCCCCGAGATGACCAGCGAAGTTCGAACCAATTCCCACCAAGTGGAGCCACGCCGTGCTGCCTACGCGGCGCTGCTGGCGTGCTCGACGCTGGGCACCCTGTCCAGCACGATCATCAGCGCCCCGATCAACGTGATCGCCGAGTCGGTGGGCGCCAGCGCGAGCGGGATCGTGCTCGCGGTCAGCGCATTCACCCTGGCGATGGTGCTGTTCGCGCCTGCCTCCGGGTGGCTGTGCCAGAGGTTCGGCTCCCGACTGGTGCTCGGCTCCTCGCTCGGCGTGATGATGCTGGCCGGGGCAGGTGCTTCGATGAGCCAGGACCTCACCCAGCTGGTGTCGATGCGGGCCCTGCAGGGCCTGGGTTGCTCGGCACTCCCGACCGCCGTCCAGCAGGTCCTCGGCCGGCACTGGCCCGAGAATCGGGCCCGGGTGATGGCTGCGTGGGCCTCGGCGATCGGGGTCGGGCAGGCCATCGGCCCGCCCATCGGTGGCCTGATCGCCGACGGTCTCGGCTGGCGGTGGGTGTTCGTCACCCACGCCACCCTCAGCCTGCTCCTGCTGGTGCTGGTGGCCAGCCTGGTTCCCTCGGTCGCGCCCAGCCCCACCCGGTTGCACGTCTCGGGGCTGATGACGCTGGTCATCGGCGTCGGCTCCCTGGTCGGTGCCTTTGCCTGGGCCGGGCAACACCGCTCGTGGGTCGTGGGCGTGACGTTCGTCGTGGTCGGTGCCCTGGCCCTGCTGCTGCACGGGCTGATCGCCCGCCGCAGCGACCGGGCGTTCGTCGATCCCGGCCACCTGGCTGACCCGCGCTACCTGGCCAGCACCGCTGCCGCCGGCACGGTGATGTGTGCCCTCGGCGTCGCGATCACCGCGACGCCGTTGCACCTCGGCCGCGACGTCGGGCTCGGCCCCGGACACATCGGCCTGATGATGCTGAGCCTGGCCGTCCCGCTGACCCTCTTCGCCCCGATCACCTCGCGGCTCTCGGAGCGCTTCACCGCGGTGCGCACCATGCGCGTCGGCCTGGTGGTGATGTCTGCCGCGTTGGTCGCCCTCGGTGTGACCTTCGCCTTCGACCACGACTCCCTGCTGCTGGCCGCGGTCCTGCTCGCGGTCACCGGCTGCGCGATCGGGGCGGGCCAGGCCACCTCGGCCCACGTGTTGATGACGTCGTCGGCCGCGGCCCACGGGACGGCGCTCGGCGTCTCCAACATGATCCGCTTCGCCGGCCTGGCCGTCGGCTATTCCTGGGTCGCCGCCACCTGGGCGCCGGACCGCCTCCTGCTCGTCTACTCCGCCCCCGTGGTGCTGATCGCGGCCACCTGGCTGCTCGCCGGTGCCGCCCGAACCGACCGGACCGGCCGCACTGGTTCCTGCGGTCGCCCGGGGCCCACCGGGCCCGCCCCTGAAAGGACCCTCGTCGATGACGCCCTCTGAACCCGTGCCCGGCCCTTCCGACGCTGCCGGGTCTGCCGCACCCTCCGGGTCTGCCGCACCCTCCGGGTCTGCCGCACCCTCCCGGCCTGCCGCTACTTCCGGTGGTTCCGGCGCTTCCGGGCCGCTGGCCGGCCTCCGGATCGTCGAGGTCTCCAGCTTCGTCGCCACCCCGCTCTGCGGGCTGACCCTGGCCCAGCTCGGCGCCGAGGTGATCCGCGTGGAGCCCATCGGCGGTGGCCCCGACCGCACCCGCTGGCCGCTCACCGACGACGGCACCAGCCTCTACTGGAACGGGCTCAACCCCGGCAAGCAGGCGATCGAGGTCGACTTCACCTCCGCCGAGGGACGCGCGCTGGTCGCCGACCTGGTCGCCGACTGCGGCATCCTGGTCACCAACACCGAGCGCTGGCCCGAGCTCACCCACGCCGCGCTGAGCGAACGCCGTCCCGACGTGATCACCGTGCTGCTCACCGGCAAGCACGACGGCGGCACCGCGGTCGACTACACGGTGCAGGCCGGCACCGGCTTCCCGCTGGTCACCGGTCCGGCCGAGCACGACGGCCCGGTCAACCACCTGCTGCCCGCGTGGGACCTGGCCGCGGGGCTCTACCTGTCCGTGGGCCTGCTGGCCGCCGAGCGGCGTCGCGTCGAGGTCGGCGAAGGCAGCGAGGTGCGCGTCGCGCTGGAGGACGTCGCTCTCGCCGCGGCCGGCCACCTCGGCTACCTCGCGGAGGCGATGATCCACCCGGGCTCCGACCGCACATCCGACGACAACTACGTCTACGGGACGTTCGGTCGTGACTTCACCACCGCCGACGGCTCCCGCTTCATGCTGGTCGCGCTCACCCCGCGCCAGTGGTCGGACCTGCGCACGATGACCGGCCTCGGCGACGTCGTCGACACCCTCGCCGGTGCGCTCGGCGCCGACTTCGACGACGAGGGTGACCGCTACCGCCACCGCGGCGTGCTCGCCGGCCTGGTCGCCGAGTGGTTCGAGCGGCACACCACCGCCGAGGTCGAGGCGGCGCTCGCCCAGACCCGCATCCTCTGGTCGCCCTACCGCACGTTCGCCGACCTGGTCGCCGACGACGCCCGCATCCTGCGCGAGCACCCGCTCTTCGGCACCGTCGACCAGCCCGGCGTCGGCCGGCTGCTCGCTCCCGGCTCGCCGGTGTACGTCGACCGGTCCAGCGGCCGACCGCGTCCCGCGCCCGCCGTGGGGGAACACACCCGCGACGTCCTGCGCGGCGTACTCGGCCTGAACGCCGAGGCGGTCACCGACCTGTTGGCCAGCGGCGTCGTCCGCGCACCCGTCCCCACTCTCACCACCACAACGGAGGCAACCCATGAGCACGCTCACCCCTGACGAGAAGGACATGGTCGCGCTGGTCGCGGACTTCGTCGACGACCGGGTCCGGCCCAACGTGCGTGAGTACGAGGCCAGCGACACCTACCCCGAGGAGTTCATCGAGGAGATGAAGAAGCTCGGCTTCTTCGGGCTCCTGGTGCCGGCCGAGCACGGCGGCGTCGACGTCAGCACCGCCTGCTTCGCGCGGGTCACCGAGGAGCTGGCCCGCGGCTGGATGAGCCTGGCCGGTGCGATCGGCGGACACTCGGTGATCTCCTACCTGGTCCGCACGTTCGGCACCGAGGAGCAGAAGGCGACGTACCTCCCCGCGATGGCCGACGGCAGCATCCGGGCGACGATGGCGCTGACCGAGCCGTCCGGTGGCAGCGACCTGCAGGCGATGCGCACCCATGCCGTCCGCGACGGCGACGACTACGTCATTCGCGGCTCCAAGACCTGGATCTCCAACGCCCAGCACGCCGGCCTGATCGGCCTGCTCTGCGTCACCGACCGCGACGCCGAACCCGCCCACCGCGGGATGAGCGTCATCCTGGTCGAGCCCGGCGACGGACTCACCGTCTCGGCGAAGATCCCCAAGCTCGGCTATCGCGGTGTCGAGGCCTGCGAGCTGGTCTTCGACTCGATGCGGGTACCGGCCAGTGCCGTGCTCGGTGGCGAGCCGAACGCCGGCTGGGGCCACATGATGCGCGGCCTCGAGGTCGGTCGGATCCAGGTCGCCGCTCGTGCCGTCGGTGTCGCCCAGGCCGCCCTCGGTGACGCGGTCACCTATGCCCAGGAGCGTGAGTCCTTCGGCAAGCCGATCTGGAAGCACCAGTCGGTCGGCAACCTGATCGCCGACATGGCCACCAAGGTCCGTGCCGCCCGGCTGATGACCGTCGACGCAGCGGAGCGTCTCGACGAGGGCAAGCGCGCCGACATGGAGGCCGGGATGGCGAAGCTGTTCGCCTCCGAGGCGGCCATGGAGGTCGCCCTCGACGCGATCCGCGTGCACGGTGGCTACGGCTACTCGCGTGAGTACGACGTCGAGCGCTACTTCCGCGACGCCCCGCTGATGATCGTCGGCGAGGGCACCAACGAGATCCAACGCAACGTTATCGCGGCCCAGGTGGTGGCCCGCGACAAGGCTCCCCACTCTGCAACGAACAACCTGAAGGGCAAGAACTGATGAACCTCCTCGAGAACAAGACCGCCGTCATCACCGGTGGGGCCCAGGGCATCGGCCTCTCCATCGCCGAGGCGTTCATCGCCCAGGGCGCCCGCGTCGTGCTGGCCGACCTCGACGGCGCCGCTGCCGAGGTGGCCGCGAAGAGCCTCGGTGACGGTGTCGCCGTCGGTGTCGCCTGTGACGTGGTGAAGGCCGCCGACGTCGAGGCCGCGCTCGACCTCGCGGAGTCGACGTTCGGCTCCCTCGACATCGTGGTCAACAACGCCGGCATCACCCGAGACGCCACCATGCGCACGATGACCGAGGAGCAGTTCGACCAGGTCATCTCCGTGCACCTCAAGGGCTGCTGGAACGGCACCCGCCTTGCCGCCGCGCGGATGCGCGAGGTCAAGGCCGGCTCGATCGTGAACATCTCCTCGCTGTCGGGCAAGGTCGGCATGATCGGTCAGACGAACTACTCCGCCGCCAAGGCCGGGATCGTCGGGATGACCAAGGCCGCCGCCAAGGAGATGGCCCACCACGGCGTACGGATCAACGCGATCCAGCCCGGCCTGATCCGCTCGGCGATGACCGAGGCCATGCCGCAGAAGGCATGGGACGGAAAGATGGCCGAGATCCCGATGGCCCGCGCGGGCGAGCCCTCCGAGGTCGCCTCGGTCGCCGTCTTCTATGCCTCCGGCCTCTCCTCCTACATGACCGGCACCGTCGCCGAGGTTACCGGCGGACGGTTCATGTGACCCGCGGCCCGACGCCGGACCTCGCACCACCTCCCTGCACTCCCTGCTCCCCTCCTGAAAGGGCCATCTGCCATGAACTCCCGCGATGTCGTCATCTGCGAAACCGTCCGCACCCCGATCGGCCGCTACGGCGGCGTGTTCAAGGACGTCACTCCCGTCGACCTCGGTGTCACCGCGTTGCAGGGCCTGATCGCCCGCACCGGCATCGACCCCGCGCGTATCGACGACGTGATCCTCGGCCACTGCTATCCCAACGCTGAAGCTCCCGCGATCGGCCGGGTCGTCGGCCTCGACGCCGGCCTCCCGGTGACTGTCGGGGGCCAGCAGGTCGACCGACGCTGTGGCTCCGGCCTGCAGGCGGTCATCAACGCCGTGATGCAGGTCGGCAGCGGTGCCAGCGACGTCGTCGTCGCCGGTGGCGCCGAGTCGATGAGCCAGGTGGCGTTCTACTCACTCGACATGCGTTGGGGCGGTGCGCGCTCCGGCGTACAGATCCACGACGGCCTGACCCGCGGCCGGCAGACCCCCGGCGGCCGCTTCCACCCGGTCCCCGGCGGCATGCTCGAGACCGCGGAGAACCTGCGTCGTGAGTACACCATCAGCCGCGAGGAGCAGGACGAGCTCGCCGCCCGCTCGCAGCAGCGTGCCGTGGCAGCACAGGAGTCCGGCATCCTGGCCGAGGAGATCGTGCCGGTCACCGTGCCGTCCCGGAAGGGTGACGTGGTCGTCGACACCGACGAGCACCCGCGCGCCGGCACCACTGCCGAATCACTGGCCGAGCTCAAGCCGATCCTGTCCAACGACCCCGAGTCGACCGTCACTGCCGGCAACGCCAGCGGTCAGAACGACGCGGCCGCGATGACGCTGGTGACCACTGCTGACGTCGCCGAGGACCTCGGGCTGACGCCGCTCGTGCGTCTCGTGAGCTGGTCCGCGGCCGGCGTGCGCCCCGACGTGATGGGGATCGGACCGGTGCCGGCGACGGCAGCCGCGCTCTCACGTGCCGACCTGACGATCGCCGACATGGACGTCATCGAGCTCAACGAGGCCTTCGCCGCGCAGGCGCTCGCCGTGATGCGGGAGTGGAAGTTCACCGACGAGGACCATGAGCGCACCAACGTGCACGGCTCCGGCATCTCGCTCGGCCACCCGGTCGGCGCCACCGGCGTACGCATGCTCGGCACGCTGACCCGTGAACTGCACCGCCGCGAGGCCCGCTACGGCCTCGAGACGATGTGCATCGGCGGAGGCCAAGGCCTCGCCGCGATCTTCGAGCGGATCGCCTGATGGCGCCCCGAGTGATCGAGCCCCGCGTGCTGGCCTCGATGGACGAGGTCCAGCAGGTCATCGACGAACCTCTGGGCACCACGGAGTGGGTCGAGATCGACCAGGAGTCCGTGGACCGGTTCGCGGCACTGACCGGTGACGAGCAGTGGATCCACGTCGACACCGAGCGCGCCGCGTCGTCGGCCTACGGCGGCACGATCGCGCACGGCTATCTCACGCTGGCGAAGCTGCCGGCCTTCGCGGCGACCCTCTATCGGCTCGAAGCGGGGGCCTCACGGCTCAACTACGGCGTCAACAAGGTCCGGTTCCCCGCACCCGTCCCGGTCGGCTCCAGGATCCGTGCCACGCCCACGATCGTGGGCGTCCGAGAGGTCCCCGCGGGGGACCAGGTGACCGTGCGGTGGGTGGTCGAGTGCGACCGCGCCACGAAGCCCGTCTGTGTCGCAGAGACCCTGACGCTGGTCGTCAAGTAGGGCGAACTGACCGGTAGGTGCCGTTCGCCTGCATTTATATCGCTACGTGCACAAATGGTGTGCGGATTTGGTGTTGGACGCGCATCACAAAACGCACTTAGCGTGAGTGCGGTCACAGGCCGGCCAGCCCCACAGAACGTCAGAATCCACCAAGGAGCCCCCACCATGTCGAACACCCGGTTCAACCCCGATGAGAGGATGGCGAGGAAGGCCGGCATCGCCGCCTTCGTCGGCACCACCATCGAGTGGTACGACTTCTACATCTACGGCACGGCCTCGGCCCTTGTCTTCGGCCCGCTGTTCTTCAGCAACGCCGACCCGGCCGTGGCAACGCTGCTGTCCTTCGCCACCTTTGCGGTCGGCTTCCTGACCCGCCCGATCGGTGGCGTCGTCTTCGGTCACCTCGGCGACAAGATCGGTCGCAAGCGGGCGCTCATCCTCACCCTGATGCTGATGGGTGTCACCACGTTCGGCGTGGGCCTGCTCCCGACGTACGCCACGATCGGCGCGCTCGCCCCGATCGGGCTGATCCTCCTGCGACTCGTGCAGGGTCTCGCCGTCGGTGGCGAATGGGGCGGCGCGGTGCTGATCGCGACCGAGCACACCACCAAGGACCGGGGCTACCTCTTCGGTGCCTTCGCCCAGCAGGGTTCGCCTGCCGGCCGCATCCTGGCCACCCTCGCCTTCCTCGCGGTCACCGGGCTGCTGCCCGAGCAGGCTCTGCTCGACTGGGCATGGCGCATCCCGTTCCTGTTCTCCGCAGTGCTCGTGATCGTGGGCCTGGTCATCCGGCTCCGCCTCGAGGAGTCGCCGGAGATGGAGAAGCTGAAGAAGAACGACGCCACCGCCAAGGTCCCGGTCCTGGAGCTGTTCCGCAGCAACCACCGCGAGGTCACCCTCGGTGTCTTCTCCATCCTCTGTGTGTTCGTGGTCGTCTACGCCCGCGACACCTTCGCCCTCTCCTGGGCGACCAAGGAGCTGGACTTCTCGCGTGACTCGTTCCTCTCGATCATCCTGGTCGCCAGCGTGCTGCAGTTCTTCGTGCAGCCCTTCGGTGCCCTGCTGACCACCAAGTTCGAGGTGCGCAAGCTGGTCACCGTCCTGCTGGCCGTCGAGATCCCGGCCCTGGCGATGATGTTCGTGCTGATGGCGACCGGCAACTACTGGCTGGCGATGCTCGGTGCCGTGATGGCCACGGTCCCCGACGTGATGTTCTACTCCGTGATGGCCGGCATGCTGGCCCAAGCCTTCCCGACCCGGGTGCGCTACACCGGAATCTCGGTCGCCTACGGCCTCTCCGGCGCCCTGTGCGGCATGACCCCGCTGATCCTGCAGTGGCTGCTGGACTCCTCCGGCACCGTCGTGCTCCCGGTCGCGTTCGGTGTGGTCACCACGTTCATCTCGCTGATGGCCTCGCGGGCCCTGCTCAAGCGGACGTTCGGCAAGGACGCCGACGCCCCTACGACGCCCGACCTCGACCAGCGTGAGGTGACCCCGGTCGCCTGATCCCGCACGAGGACAGCGCCCGCCACCGTTCGTCGGTGGCGGGCGCTGTGCGTCTCCGGTGATGGGGTACGCCGGCGAGCTTGGCGGCGATCAAGCGGGTTTCCGAGGGGTCTGAAGAGACAGTCAAACGAGCACTGCGTCTGACGGACCAATTGGTCCATCAGACACAGTGCCCGGACGACTTCGGGTCGAAGGTCGCGATGGGTGGTTTCGAGACGGCTCGCTCCTCGCCTCCTCAACCACCGTCAGGAGGCCTCAACCACCGTCAGCCTCAACCACCGTCAGGAGGCCTCGCGCTCCGCGACCAGGTTGAGCGCGATGTCCATGATCATGTCCTCCTGGCCACCGACCAGCCCGCGGCGACCGCACTCCATCAGGATGGCGCGCACGTCGAGGTCGTGCTGCTCGGCAGCGGTCTCGGCGTGACGCAGGAAGCTGGAGTAGACCCCGGCGTACCCGAGGGTCAGCGTGGCCCGGTCGACGCGCACCGGCCGGTCCTGCAGCGGACGCACGATGTCGTCGGCGGCGTCCTGGAGGGCGAAGACGTCGGAGCCGTGCTTGTAGCCGTAGATGTCGGCGACCGCGATGAACGCCTCGATCGGGCAGTTGCCGGCGCCGGCACCGTGGCCGGCCAGGGACGCGTCGACGCGGTAGATGCCGTTCTCGACGGCGACCACGGAGTTGGCCACCGACAGTGAGAGGTTCTCGTGGGCGTGGATGCCGATCTCGGTGCCCGGGTCGAGCACGTCGCGGTAGGCCTTCGCGCGGGCCTCGACGTCGGGCATGGTCAGCCGGCCGCCGGAGTCGGTGATGTAGACGCAGTGCGCGCCGTAGGACTCCATCAGCTTGGCCTGCCTGGCCAACTCCTCCGGCGGCGCCATGTGGCTCATCATCAGGAAGCCGGAGACGTCCATGCCGATCTCGCGGGCGGTCGCGATGTGCTGCGCCGACACGTCCGCCTCCGTGCAGTGCGTCGCCACGCGCACCGAGCGGACGCCCAGTGCGTAGGCCTTCTTGAGCTCCTCGATGGTGCCGACCCCGGGGAGCAGCAGCGTGGTGAGGCGAGCGTTGACGATCGCGTCGGCCGCGGCCTCGATCCACTCCCAGTCGGTGTTGGAGCCGGGACCGTAGTTCACCGATCCGCCGGCGAGGCCGTCACCGTGGGCCACCTCGATGGCGTCCACGCCCGCGGCGTCGAGCGCGCCGACGATCCGGCGTACGTCGTCGGGGCTGATCCGGTGTCGGATCGCGTGCATGCCGTCACGCAGGGTGACGTCCTGGACGAAGATCTCTTTGGTGTCGGAGGTCTTGCTCATCAGTTGGTCTCCTGCTGCGTGGTCTGCGTCTGCGGCTGCGTGAGCTTCTGGGCGGCGATCCGCTCGGCGACCTGCAGGCCGGCGGAGGTCATGATGTCGAGGTTGCCGGCGTACGCCGGGAGGTAGTGGGCCGCGCCCTCGACCTCCAGCATCACCGTCACCTGATGGGTCGGGCGAGCGGTTGCCCCGTCGGCGAGGAGGGTCTCGACGGGCTGGTCGTCGGGGATCGGGTTGATCTGCACCTGCTGCTTGAGCCGGTAGCCGGGCACGTACGCCGACACGTCGCCGACCATCTTCTCGACCGACGCGCGGATTTCCTCGTGCACCGACTCATCGGGTGCGTCGACCAGGCAGAAGACCGTGTCGCGCATGATCAGCGGCGGCTCGGCCGGGTTGAGGATGATGACGGCCTTGCCGCGCTGGGCGCCACCGACGGTGACGATCGCGTGCGACGTGGTCTCGGTGAACTCGTCGATGTTGGCGCGGGTTCCGGGACCGGCCGACTTCGAGGCGATGGACGCCACGATCTCGGCGTACTGCACCGGCACCACGCGCGAGACCGCGGCGACGATCGGGATCGTCGCCTGCCCGCCGCAGGTCACCATGTTCACGTTCTGCGCGTCGATGTGGTCGTCGATGTTGACCGCCGGCACGACGAACGGGCCGATCGCCGCGGGAGTGAGGTCGATCATCCGCTTGCCGAGCGGCGCGAGGCGTGCGTTGTTGGCGACGTGGGCCTTGGCGGAGGTGGCGTCGAAGACGATCTCGATGTCGTCGAAGCCGTCCATCGCGATCAGGCCCTCGACACCGTCGGAGGTGGTCGGCACGTCGAAGCGCGCCGCGCGGGCCAGGCCGTCGGAGTCGGGATCGATGCCGACCATCGCGCCCATCTCGAGGTGCTGGGACTGGCGCATCACCTTGATCATCAGGTCGGTGCCGATGTTGCCGGAGCCGATGATGGCAACCTTCGTCTTCTCGCTCATGCGTTCTCTTCCTTTTCGACTGCGCTGTTCTCGACTGCGCTGTTCTCAAATCGGGTGGTGACCGTGCCCAGGCCGGTGATGGTGGCGGTGACGACGTCACCGGGGGAGACCGGGCGCATCGGGCCGAGGGCCCCGGAGAGGATCACCTGTCCCCTGCGCAGCGGCTCGCCGAAGGTGCGGGCCTGGTGGGCCAGCCAGGCCACCGCGTTGAGCGGGTCGCCCAGGCAGGCGGCGCCGTTGCCGGTGGAGACCTCCTCACCGTTGATGGTCATGCTCATCGTGACCTCGACCGGGTTCACCTCGTCGAGGGTGAGGTGGTCGCGGCCGAGCACGTAGAGCCCGGAGGAGGCGTTGTCGGCGACCGTGTCGGCGAACGAGATGTCCCAGTCGGTGATCCGGCTGTCGACGATCTCGAGCGCGGCGACGGCGTAGTCGATCGCGCCCCGGATCTGGGCCTCGTCCAGCGGGCCCTCGGCCAGGTCCTCCTTCAGCACGAAGGCCACCTCGGCCTCGGCCTTGGCCTGGATCAGACGACCCGCCGGGATCCCCGCGCCGTCCTCACGGCCCAGGTCGGAGAAGGCCATGTCGTCGAAGAGCACGCCGAAGTCGGGCTGGTCGACACCGAGCTGGGTCTGCACCGCCTCGGAGGTGGCACCGATCTTGCGGCCCACGACTCGTGCGCCGCGCTCGACCTTCGCTGCGTTCAGGCGTTCCTGGACCAGGTAGGCAGCGGCCACGTCGTCGCGACCGATCAGGTCGCGGACCGGCGCGCAGGCGACGCCGTCGAAGTGGGCCGTGATCAGTCGGTCGGCCGCTTCGGTGACCGTCTCCGCGGAGACGTCCGTGGTCGGGATCTCGTCCGACGCGCTCGTGACGTCGTACTTGCTCTGGGTCATGGGTTCATCGTGAGGGCTGGGTCCTGGCACCGCCATCGAACTGTCTCGCTGAGCGGTACGCTCCCGTTTGTGGCGGACCAGGTCAATCTCGACACCGTGCTCGGCAAGGCGGTCACGATCCTGCGCGCCTTCAGGGCCGACGACCACGTCGTGTCGCTGGCCGAGCTGGTTCGGCGGACGGCGCTGCGCAAGGCCACCGTGCACCGGCTCGCCGGCGAGCTCGTGACGAACCGACTGCTCGATCGCGTGCCCGGTGGGTATCGCCTCAGCGGTGGACTCTTCGAGCTCGGGATGCTCGCCTCGGCCGAGCGCAGCCTGATCGAGGTCGCGATGCCGTTCCTCCAGGACCTCTACGAGCGCACCCACGAGACCGTCCACCTCGGCGTCCGCGACGGCCACGAGGTGGTCTACGTCGTCAAGATCGGCGGGCACCGGCAGGCGGCCGCGCCGTCGCGGACGGGCGGGCGGATGCCGTTGCACTGCACCGCCATCGGCAAGGCCTTGCTCGCTTGGTCGGAGGTCGAGTTGCGCCGTGAGGTGCTCGCCCGCCCCTTGTCACGGCGTACGCCGCGCACGGTGGTGGCGCCCGGCCTGTTGCGACGGCAACTCGCGACCGTCGTCGAGCGCGGTGTCGCCTACGAGCACGAGGAGTCCGCGGTCGGGCTGGTCTGCGTGGCCGCGCCGGTGCTCGACGCCGACGATCGGCCGCTCGCCGCGGTCAGCGTCACCGGGCCGGTGACCAGGTTCCGTCCCGAGGGTCACGCCAACGAGGTCCGTGCCGCGGCTGCCGGGATCGCCGCGACCCTCGCCCGCCGGAATGACCTGGCGCCCTGAATTCTGGTGGTCGCGTTCGTGGCCGAAGGAAGTTCGCGTCTGGCTGCGGGGTCGTGGGCGTCTCGAGTCGACGATGACTGTCGAACTTCCTTGCGCCACGAACGAGCCGGCGGCCATGTGTGCCTTGGGACTGCGCAGGGTGATGAGACTGGCCACCGCCCAAGCTGTCCATGGCAGCACACTTGCCCGCTAATGCAAGTCGACTTGCGATACGCTCCCTGCGTCACACCCCAACCCAGGGAGTCCTCGTGACCAGACCCGTTGTCCTCGCCGCCTTCGGCATCGTTCTCATGCTTCTGGTGCCGACACCGGCGCCCGCGTCGCCAGCTCCCGGGCTGGTTGCTCGGACCGTGAGCCAGTCGGCCGGCGCGGACCGTCCGGTGCCGCCCCGGCAGGACCCCTTCTACCGGTATTCCGGCAAGAAGCCGCTGCGCAAGATTGCCCCCGGCGCGGTGCTGAAGACCCGGCACACCAAGCTGCACTTCGCGTCCCTGCCGCTGCCGGTGCGCGCGGAACAGCTTCTCTATCGCACCACCGACCAGCTCGGTCGGCCGACCACCACGGTGACCACGATCCTGCACCCGGGCAAGACTGCCGACACCAAACGGTTGGTGTCCTACCAGAGTTTCTACGACTCGCTCACGCCCGACTGCGAGCCGTCGTACGTTCTCGCCGGCGGGCTCGACCGCGGCCTGATCGCCTCCGCCGAGGTGCCGATCATGGGCGCCCTGTTGGCCCAGGGCTACACCGTGGTGACCTCCGACTTCGAGGGCCAGAAGCCGGCGTTCGCCTCCGGGAAGCAGTACGGTCGTGCCACGCTCGACGGGATTCGGGCCGCGCTGAGCTCCAAGGCCGTCGATCTGCCGAAGACGACGCGGGTCGCGATGATGGGCTACTCCGGTGGTGGCATCGCCACGGAGTGGGCCACCGAGCTGGCTCCGCGCTACGCGCCCGACGTCAACAAGCGCCTGGTCGGTTCGGCGCTCGGTGGCCTCCTGGTCCACCCTGCACACAACCTGGGGTACGTCGAGGGCTCGGCGCTGTGGGCCGGCGTGATGCCGATGGCCATGATCGGGATGGCGCGCGGCAACAACGTCGACCTCACGCCGTACCTCAGCGAGAAGGGCCGCCAGGTCTTCGCCAAGCAGCAAGAGGCGTGCTTCTTCACTGACGTCTACGGCCAGTACCCGGGGCTGAAGTTCGCGCAGCTGGTGAAGCCGCAGTACGCCGACCCGACCAAGATCGCGCCGTACGTCCGTCTCGCCAACCAACAGATCATGGGTCGGACCGGGACGCCGACGGTGCCACTGTTCGTGCGCCAGGCGACCAATGGAATCCTCGAAGGAACGAGGAACGGCGGGCCCGGTGTCGGTTCCGGTGACGGCGTGATGATCGCCGGTGACGTGCGCACCCTCGCTCGCCAGTTCTGTGCCAATGGAGTCAAGGTCGACCACCGCGAGTACCCGTTGCTCAGTCACGTCCCAGCCGGTGTGAAGTTCACGCTTGACGCGATGCCGTGGCTGGCGCAGCGCTTCGCCGGGAAGGCTGCGTCGTCCACCTGTGGATCGATCAAGCCGGGCAACTCTCTGGCTCCGATCAAGTAGGCACTGCCGTGACGTAGGTTCACCTGCATGAGCACGAACCGACTCGGACGTCGCGGCCGGGCCGTCCACGAGGCGATCCTGGCCGCGGCGATCGACGAGCTCTCCGAGCACGGCATGTCCTCGAGCGTGGCCGGGGTCGCGGAGCGGGCCGGTGTGCACGAGACGTCGGCCTATCGGCGCTTCAAGACACGGGAGAACCTGTTCGTCCAGGCCCTGTTGGGACGCAGTGGCGAACGCGTCGCCGTGCCCGACACCGGCTCGCTGCGCGGCGACCTGCTGGCCAGCCTCCAACAGATCGTCTCGACCCTCGACGACCCGCTCGGTGTGGCGTTCCTGCGCACCCGCGCGCTGCTCGACGACCCGGCGTACGACGACGCGCGGCGCAGCTATTTCGAGGCGCGGATGGAGGCGTTCCTGCCGATGCTGGAGCGCGCCGTCGAGCGCGGTGAGCTCAGCGCGGACGTCGACCAGCTATTGCTGCTCGAAGTGCTGGTGGCGCCGGTCCACACGCGCCTGCTGGTCTCGAGCATGCCGATCGACGCGGAGCTTGCGGTGCGCATCGTGGACCTGGTGCTCGCGGGAGTGCCGGGTGCACGCACATGACGTGGAGGCCGAAGCTCGTCGCACTCGATGTCGATGGGTGCCTGCTGGAGTGGGAGCGGGGGACCGACAAGTCGTCCGAGTTCGTTGCCCCCGCGGTCCGCGAGGCGGTTGGTCGCGTCGTGCGCGCCGGCGTACCCGTCGTACTCGCGTCGGGGCGCTCACCGCTCGGCCTGGTCGACGTCGCTCGGCTGGTCGACCTGCCCGAGCCCGGCTGGGTCGTGGGGTCGAACGGTGCGGTCATCGCGCGCACCGGGCCGTCGTCGGTGGCGCAGGCGACCACGTTCGACGCCCGGGCGACGGTGCTGGCCGTTCTGGATCGCTTTCCTGAGGCGATGGTCGCGGTCGAGGAGCCGGGGCTGGACTACCGGGTGAGCCGGCCGTTCCCACGCGGAGAACTGTCCGGCGGCTCCGTGGTGACCGCTGCCGAGGAGCTCGGTTCTCGTCCTGCTTGTCGGGTGATGGTGCGCCGGCCCGACGACGCCTCTGCCTCGCAGGACCTGCACGCCCTGGTCTCGGAGCTTGGACTCACGGGAACCGACTACGTCGCCAACCTGACCAGCTGGCTCGACATCTCGCCGGTGGGCGTCTCGAAGGCGTCCGCGTTGGCGTATGTCGGGTTGCAGCTGGGTGTCGCGGCTGCCGACGTACTCGCCATCGGCGACGGACGCAACGACATCGAGATGTTGCAGTGGGCCGGCCGCGGTGTGGCGATGGGGCAGGCCGTGCAGGACGTGCACGCCGCCGCCGACGCCTCGACCACGGGGGTTGGTGAGGACGGCGTGGCCGTCGAGCTGGCGCGCTGGTTCTGACTGGTCCCGAGCGTCGATCTCGACCCGTCCGGGGTAGTTGCTCGAGGACTGCATCTGATGGACCAATTGGTCCATCAGATGCAGTGGTCGACAGGCTTCTCCGGAACGCCGGCGGAATGGGCCTGCGCCCGACCGCCGAGGCGAGGTGGCAGCCGGATCGGCGCAGCCGGTCAGTAGGGTGGCAACGTGATCAACGACTGGAGCACACGGCGTACGTATCGCTGGTGCGACTGGTCGATCGCCGACCTGATGGCGGCCAAGGGCGCGACGAAGGTCAGCCTGGTGATGCCGGCGCGCAACGAGGCCGCCACCGTCGGCAGGCAGGTCACCCGCATCCGGGCGGCGCTGATGGAGACCGTGGAGTTGCTCGACGAGATCGTGGTGATCGACTCCGACTCCACCGACGACACGGCCTCGATAGCCACCGACGCCGGCGCCGTCGTGCACCGGGCTGCCGACGTCAGGCCCGACTTGGGCTGCCGATCCGGCAAGGGCGAGGCGATGTGGAAGTCGCAGTTCGTCACCTCCGGGGACCTCATCGTCTTCATGGACGCCGACCTGCTCGAGTGGGACACCCACTTCGTGCCTGGACTGCTCGGGCCGCTGCTGACCTCGCCGGATGTCCTGCTGGTCAAGGGCTTCTACGAACGGCCGTTCCTCGACGGCGCTGCCTCCGACGGCGCTGCCTCCGACGGCGCTTCTCCCAACGGGCCCGCCGCGTCGTCATACGACGGGGGCCGCGTCACCGAGCTGGTCGCCCGCCCCCTGATCGCGCTGCTGTTCCCCGAGCTGCGCGGGTTGGTGCAGCCGCTCGCTGGCGAGTGGGCGGTACGCCGCGACTGGTTCGCGCAGCTCTCCGTGCCGACCGGGTACGCCGTCGAGATCGCCGCGCTGATCGACACCCTGCGTGCTCGAGGCGTGGACGCGATCGCACAGGTGGACCTCGGCCGTCGCGCGCACAGTCACCAGGCGTTGCTGGATCTCGGGGCGATGGCCACGCAGCTGCTCGCTGCGGTCCATGCGCGGGCGGGGCTGCCCGCGGGTTCCGGTCCCGCCGGTTCCGTGGCGCTCCAGCAGTTCGCTCCCGGGGCCGACGGCGTAGCTCCGAAGACTCGCGAGGTCGAGACCGCCGAGCGTCCGCCACTCGTGTCACTCGAGGGCGTCGGCGCTGCCACGCCCGGCGCTGCCGGCGCCGCGCTGGACCCCATGACGGAGCAGGCATGACGCTCAAGCTCGGCCGCCACTCGTTCACGGACGACGCGTCGCTCATGATGGCGATCGTCAACCGCACCCCCGACTCCTTCTATGACAAGGGCGCCACCTGGGCCGAGGACCGCGCCTTCGACCGGGTTGCCCAGGTGGTCGACGAGGGTGCCGAGATCGTCGACATCGGTGGCATCAAGGCCGCGCCCGGAGTCGAGATCGACGCCGCGGAGGAGATCAACCGGGTCGGCTCGTTCGTCGGTCGCGTGCGGTCGGCGTACCCCTCACTCGTGATCTCCGTCGACACCTGGCGCGCCGAGGTCGGCCGCGTGGTGTGCAGCGAGGGGGCGGACCTGCTCAACGACGCGTGGGGTGGGGCCGATCCCGGGCTGGTCGACGTGGCTGCCGAGTTCGACGCCGCCATAATCTGCACGCACACCGGCGGGGTCACGCCACGAACCCGCCCGCACCGCATCGAGTACGCCGACGTGGTCGCTTCTGCGATCGCCGACACCACGGCGTACGCCGAACGCGCGCTGGCCGCCGGCGTCGCCCGCGAGTCGATCGTGATCGACCCGGCGCACGACTTCGGCAAGAACACCTTCCACTCACTCGAGGTGACCCGGCGGCTCTCGGAGATGGTCGACACCGGTTGGCCGGTGCTGGTCTCCTTGTCGAACAAGGACTTCGTCGGTGAGTCGCTCGACCTGCCCGTCGGTGAACGTCTGGTCGGAACCCTGGCTGCGACCGCGTTCTGCGCACAGGCCGGTGCCCGCATCTATCGCGTGCACGAGGTCGTCGAGACCCGGCAGGTGGTCGACATGGTTGCCACGATCATGGGGTCTCGCCTGCCTGCCCGGGTCGTCAGGGGGCTGGCATGAGCTCCTCGGTCTCGTGGAACGCCGTCGTCGTCCCGTCGACCCCACTGATGCTCGGGCCGCTCGGAACCGTGACCGCGCAGATCGGGACGCCAGCGTCGTCCGACGCGGAAATCACGACGCAGGTGTCCCGATCTGTGGCCGACCCGCTGGGCGAGGTGCGCGAGCTGGCCCTTGAGGCGGTTTGCTGGCTGGTCGCCGAGCACCCGTCGAGAATCCTCGTGCTCACAGCGCCCGCCGACCCGGCCAACGTGGCGCGCGGCATCACCGAGCCGCTGGGGGAGCGGGTGGCCCGGTCGTTGCTCTCGGCTGTTGGCTACTCGGGCGAGATGGCCGTGTGGGCTGGCGATGCCCCGCTTGACCCGGCCGTTCTCGGCGATCTTGAGGGTAGCGGCGTGCTCGTGGTCGGCGACGGCTCTGCCCGGCGCGGGGAGAAGGCGCCCGGACACCTCGACGAGCGGTCGTTCGACTTCGACACGTCGGTGGAGAAGGCGCTGCGCGACTGCGATGCCGGTGCGTTGTGTGCGCTGGATGACTCGCTGGGCTCGAACCTGCTCGCTGCCGGCGTACCCGCCTTCCGGGCGCTGGGGTCCCTGCCCGGTGCATCGGAGCACTCAGCTGTCGTGGACTACGCCGATGACCCACTCGGCGTGCAGTACTGGATCGTGAGGTGGACATGCGCATCCTGATCCCCCTCCCGGTGGTTGAGGACGGAGCGCCAGCCGGCGTCTCGAAACCACTCCAGGACGCCGACCTCCGTGAGCTGTACGCCGCCCCCGCGACACCGTGGCTCCGCGTGAACTTCGTCAGCACGGTCGACGGTGCCGCCACGGGCCCCGACGGGCGCAGCGGGTCGATCAACAATCCCGCCGACAAGCGAGTCTTCCACCTGCTGCGCAAGCTGTGCGACGTGGTCGTCGTCGGCGCCGGCACCGCGCGCGCCGAGGGCTACAAGCCGGGGCGTACGCCGATCGTCGTGGTCAGCCTGAGTGGCTCCGTGCCCGAGACGCTGCAGGGTGGATCACCGGGCCAAGTGTTGATGGCCACGGTGTCGACCTCGCCCGGTCTTGCTGAGGCACGCTTGGTGTTGGGCGAGGACAACGTGCTCGTTGTGGGAGAGGACCGGGTCGACCTGGTCGCCCTCAAGGCAGCACTGGCCGCGCGCGGCTTCGGCGACATGCTCTGTGAGGGAGGACCGCACCTGTTCGACGGCCTGCTCACGGCCGGTGTCGTCGACGAGCTGTGTGCCACCCAGGTGCCGCGGATGATCGGCGGCACGCACACCCGGATGACCGCGGGCCTGCCCCTCGACGTACCACTCTCGCTCGCGACACTGGTCGAGGAAGACGGCACGCTCATCGCACGCTGGTTCGTCTGACACCTGACCGCGTCATCATCGTGTGGGTCCTGAGTCGCGTGGTGAGTCAAGATCCACACAAGGTTTGGCCCGCCAGTCAGTTCGGGCGTGGGACGTCGGACGCGCCGAGCGCCGAACGGACGTGCGTGCATCTGGCTGCACGCTTTTCACGCTCCCATCCACAGGCGATCGCGGTGGCGGAGCGGGCGACGGGCATTGCAGGCAGGGTCGAGCCCATGTCGATGCCAGCAGCCGAACGCGCTCCGGGCTGGCACGCGGTCCAGCAGTTGCTCCAGCGGCAGGCCGGTGTCATCTCGCGCCGGCAGGTGCTCGCGTGCGGTCTCACGCCGAGTGACATCGCGCGGAAGCTGAGGCGCAAGGACTGGGTCCGCACTCTCGATGGCGTCTACCTCAACCACACCGGCGACCCGACGTGGCTCCAACGGGCGTGGGCTGGTGTGCTGTTCTTCGCACCCGCAGCACTGAGCCACTCCTCAGCGATTCGGGCAGTCGTCGGACCGCGCTGGCGAGCCCATGACGAGGCAGCAGAAATCGAGCTCGTCATCCCTGCACGGCGCACGGTGACTCGGGTTCCCGGCTACAAGGTCAGGCGGACCCGCGAGTTGGGCTCGATCCTCGTCGACGCCTCACCACCTCGTGTGCGACTCGAGAGGGCAGTGCTCGATGTCGCGGCTTCGGCCGGGACGGACCTCGCTGCCATCGGGGTGCTGGCCGACGCCTGCCAGTCCCGGCGCACGACCGCGGCACGGTTGCTCACGGGCATTGGCGAACGACCACGCTTGCGTCGGAGGAAGTGGTTGACCTCGATCTTGGAAGATGTCGCCGAGGGAACCTGCTCCACGTTGGAGCACGCGCACCTGACGCTCGTCGAACGTCCACATGGTCTGCCTCGTGGTCGGCGACAACGACGAGACGTGATCGGCCAGCGCCCGTTCTTCCGCGATGTCGACTACGAGGAACAGCGACTGGTCGTCGAGCTCGACGGCCGGCTCTTCCACGACAGTGCGGCCCAGCGTGACATCGACCTGGAGCGCGACCTGGACGTGGCCGCCGATGATCGTGACAGCGTGCGTCTCGGGTGGGGGCAATGCGTCCAGCGCCCCTGCTCGACCGCGCGCAAACTCGGCCGGATACTGCAGCTGCGTGGGTGGCTCGGCCAGCCGGAGCCGTGTGGACCCGGCTGCGCCGTGGGTGATTGATCGAGCGTCGGTGGTCGGGCGCTGCGGGGCCAGTCAGGCAGCGAGTCACTGTGTGGGTTCTGATGCGTGTGGCGGATCAAGACCCACACGATGAAGCCAGAGCCACCGGAAATGCGCGAGACCCCCGCTGCCCTGGTGGACGGCGGGGGT
This sequence comes from Nocardioides sp. Soil797, assembly GCA_001429555.1. Taxonomy (GTDB): domain Bacteria; phylum Actinomycetota; class Actinomycetes; order Propionibacteriales; family Nocardioidaceae; genus Nocardioides. The sequence goes on from LMSR01000001.1 coordinate 275,254, forward strand.
CTCGACGGTCTCGACACGGTCGCGGAGCGACCTACTCGAGCAACGAATCAGCTGGCGTTGTTGATCATGCCGGCACCGACGGTGACACCGGTGGCCTCGTCGATCAGGATGAACGACCCGGTGGTGCGGTTCTTCGAGTAGGGGTCGCACAGCAACGGCACGGTGGTGCGCAGCTGGACGCGGCCGATTTCGTTGACGCCGAGTTCCTTCGTCTCTTGGTCGCGGTGGAGGGTGTTGATGTCCAGGCGGTACTGGATGTCCTTCACCAGGGCGCGGCCGGTGCGGGTGGTGTGCTTGATGGCGAGCTTCTGGCGCGGGCGCAGCGGCTCGTTGGTCATCCAGCAGACCATCGCGTCGATGTCCTGTGAGGGCTTCGGCGCGTTGTTCACCCGGGCGATCATGTCTCCACGCGAGACGTCGACGTCGTCCTCGAGACGCACGGTGACCGACATCGGCGGGAACGCCTGGTCGATCTCCTTGTCGAACAGGTCGATGCCGGCGATCTTCGACGTCATCCCTGAAGGAAGCGCGACCACCTCGTCGCCCTTCTTCAGCACGCCACCGGCGACCATGCCGGCGTACCCGCGGTAGTCGTGGAACTCGTCGGACTTGGGGCGTACGACGTACTGCACGGGGAAGCGGACGTCGACCAGGTCGCGGTCGGAGGCGACGTGGACGTGCTCGAGGTGGTGCATGAGGGTGGGACCGGAGTACCAGTCCATGTTCTCGGAGCGGGTCACCACGTTGTCGCCCTGGAGCGCCGAGATCGGGATGATCTCGAGGTCGGGGATGGCCAGCTTCGTGGCAAACGAGGTGAACTCGGCGTGGATCTTGTTGTAGATCTCCTGGTCGAAGTCGACCAGATCCATCTTGTTCACCGCGAGCACGAGGTGCGGCACCCGCAGCAGCGACAGGATCACCGCGTGGCGCCGCGACTGCTCGGTCAGGCCCTGGCGGGCGTCGACCAGCACCAGGCCGAGGTCGGCGGTGGAGGCACCGGTGACCATGTTGCGCGTGTACTGCACGTGGCCCGGGGTGTCGGCGATGATGAACTTGCGGTTCGGCGTCGCGAAGTAACGGTAGGCGACATCGATGGTGATGCCCTGCTCACGCTCGGAACGCAGGCCGTCGGTCAGCAGCGCCAGGTCGGTGTAGTCGTAGCCCTTGGACTGCGACGTCGACTCGACGGCCTCGAGCTGGTCCTCGAAGATCGACTTCGAGTCGAGCAGCAGGCGACCGATGAGGGTCGACTTGCCGTCGTCGACGGAGCCGGCCGTCGCGAATCGCAGGAGGTCCATGTCGGGGTTGATCGCCGAATGGGTGGTCTCGGGGGACTGAGTGGCCATCAGAAGTAGCCTTCCTTCTTGCGGTCTTCCATGGCTGCCTCGGAGAAGCGGTCGTCGCCTCGGGTGGCGCCTCGCTCGGTGACCTTCGCGACGGCGACCTCCTCGATGATCTCCTCGATGGTCGAGGCGGTCGACTCGACGCAACCGGTGAGCGTGATGTCGCCACAGGTGCGGAAGCGGACGACGCGCTCCTCGACGACCTCACCCTCGCGGGTCGGGTTCAGCGGCGTCTCCGACAGCAACATGCCGTCGCGCTCGAAGACCCGGCGCTTGTGGGAGAAGTAGATCTCGGGGATCTCGATCTGCTCGCGACCGATGTAGTCCCAGATGTCCAGCTCGGTCCAGTTGGAGATCGGGAAGATGCGCATGTGCTCGCCGGCGTGGATGCGGCCGTTGTAGAGGCTCCACAGCTCGGGGCGCTGCATCTTCGGGTCCCACTGGCCGAACTCGTCGCGGTGGGAGTAGACGCGCTCCTTGGCGCGGGCCTTCTCCTCGTCACGGCGACCGCCACCGAAGGCGGCGGTGAAGCCGTTCTCCTCGATCGCGTTGATCAGCGTCGGCGTCTGCAGCCGGTTGCGGGTGGTCTTGCCGTCGTCGACCACGATGCCGCGGGCGATCGCGTCATCGATGCTGGCGACGATCAGCTTCACGCCGAGGCGCTCGACCCAGCGGGCGCGGGTCTCACCGACCTCGTCGAAGTCCTGTCCGTTGTCGATCTGAATGATCGGGAACGGGATCTTCGCGGGATAGAACGCCTTCTCCGCCAGACGCAGCATGACGATGGAGTCCTTGCCACCGGAGAACATCAGCACCGGCTTCTCGAACTCCGCGGCAACCTCACGGAAGATGTGGATGGACTCCGCCTCCAACTGGTCAAGTTGACTCAGTTGGTAGTCGGCGTGAGTCGCGGCCTTGACCGGCTCTACCATTTGTTTGGGACCTCTCCTCTTGGACAGCAGCCGTTATCGTATCGGTCGGCTGCGTGCGAGTCTCGTTCAGTCGCTTCTTTGGTCCTTGTCGGAGTGCCGCGTCACATGCCAGGCCCCCGAATTCACGTCGAAGGCGGGCAGTCCGCGGGTCTGCCGGACGAACCCCCAGGCGAGCGGCCCGAGCAGCAGGAAGGCCGCTCCGAGCATGCCGATGATCTCCGGGCGTACGCCGAGCAGCTTCAGCCCGGTGAGGCTGAGCACGATCACGATGCCGCGTCGGATCACCGACTGGCTGACCCAGTTGGCCATCCGTGCGCCGAGGAAGGTGCCGGGGATGCCGCCGATCACCAGCGGGATCAGCACCTCCCAGTCGACGCCGCTCACGATCACGTGGCCGATCGCCGCGGCGAGCACCAACGGGACCGCCTGCACCAGGTCGGTGCCGACCAGCTTCACCGCGGAGAGCGTGGGATAGAGCAGCAGCAGGGCGACCATGATCAGCGACCCGGAGCCCACCGAGGTGACGCCGACCAGGAGCCCGCCGGTCATGCCGACCAGCAGGGTCGGGATCGGCCGGACCACCGTCTCGGCCCTGGGGGCCTCGTTGCCGCCGGTGACCTGGCGCAGCTGGATGTACATCCGGAACGTGTAGGTCGCCGCGGTGAACAGCAGCGCGCAACCGATCGCGGTCTTGACGAAGTCCTCCTGCTCCTTGGCGGCACCGAAGTGGTCGATGATGAACGCGCCGGCGAAGGCGAACGGCACGCTCCCGGCGATCAAGTACGCCGCCAGCTTGAGGTTGGGCGAGCCGTTCCTCCAGTGCACGCCGGCACCGACCGACTTGGTGATGCTCGCGCTGACCAGGTCGTTGGCCACGGCGGCGGTCGGGTTGATGCCGAGGAAGATCAGCGCCGGTGTCATCAGGGCGCCACCTCCCATGCCGGTCAGCCCCACGACGATGCCGACTCCGAAGGAGACGCACAGCACCGCCAGTGCGGCCGTGGTGAAGATGTCGGGCATGCACGTCCCTTAAGTCGAGTGAACTCATAGTGATAGGCGACTGCGTGATCGTAGTAGGCACCACCGATCATGGCCCAATCAACGCGCCGGGTGGGTGACCCGCGCGGTGTGGCAGGGTACGCCGGCGTACGACTGGTGCCTGGACGCGATCACGCCTCCCGATGCAGGGAGATCAGCTCGGTCCGATTGACGGCGCCGACCTTGCGCATGATGTTGCGCAGATGGGACTTGACCGTGTTCTGGCTCAGCACAAGGTCGTGCGCAATCTCGGAGTTGCTCCGTCCGAGTGCCACCATGGCCATGACGTCGTGCTCACGCGGCGTCAGTTGCTTGTTCCACGCCGGTGTCGTCCCGACGAGAGGGAACCCGACGGACGCCACCGTGTCTGCGTGCTTGCGACCCACCAGGCGCACGAGGTCCACACCGGTGTCCAGCGACGCCATCGTCCGGTCCATGGAGGCAAGGGCGTTGCGGATGTGCACCCGTTGGGTGCGGAAGCGTTCGTAGAGCAGTTCGCGCTCGAGCACGGCGCCCACGCCGGAGGCGAAGGTGTCGAGGTTGCCGCCCAACTCGTCATGCTCGGTGGCCGGCGACGACCGGCGTTCGGGAACGTAGAGGAGCGCGGCCACCCGTCCCGCAACGGGCATGGGCGCAATCCGCACACCGTCCTCGCGCGTCCGGACCCGCACCGGACCCGGCAGCACGGCCAGATGGAGGGGGTCGGTGAGACGCAATGGCAGTGCGGTGTGGACGATCTCGCTCTCCCACCGGAGATCGCCCAGCGGCAACGGCTCCGAGTCATCGACGGATCGGGCAGACCTCCTGCTCGGTGACTCCTCATGGGCCTGCCAGAGCGACCAGGTGTCCGTCTCGACACGTGCCGCCAGGGCCCAGCGGGCGCCGAACGCCGACGCTGCCGCGAAGCAGATGCTGTCTGACAGCTCTGACTCGTCCTTGCAGGAACGAAGCAGCGCAAGGGAATCGGTCACCTGTCGCCGGGCACGTGAGTCAGCCCGGTCGAGATGGCGGTCCCACTCGTCGCAGAGCTGCGCAGCCTCGAAGGCGAGGTTGGAGATTTCCTCGCTCGGCGCAGATTCCAGGAGCGGAACAAGAGCCGGGATGACCACACGCAGGGAGTGAATGATGTGGTTCTCCCTCTTTGCCTGGTCCGGCCTGGACGGGGAAGTCAGCCCTGCCCGTCCGAGACGGCCCGTGAGGCTCCGGGCGTCCGCGAGGATCTCGCGTGCCGAGCGGGTCCTCGGATGCGCCCGGCTGGTCACCGCGAACCCCGGCGTGGTGTGCTTGCACGGGACTGCAGGTGTCGGGCCACCGCTTCTGAACGGCTCGCCGCCCGCAGCTTGTGGAGAATGCTCGCGACGTGGCTCTTCACTGTCTCGGGAGAGAGAACGAGCTCCTGAGCGATGGCACGATTGCTCGCGCCGGCGGCAAGCAACGTGAGCACCTCCTCCTCGCGGCGGCTGAGCGGGGCCGGGGGATCGTCGACTTGGATCGACTCCGTCGCCTGCGCGGGACGCGTCGCCGAGTCTGTCGGCAACATCAATTGCTCGGTCTCGAGATCGGCAAGCGTCCTGGTGATGTCCCGCAGCACTTCGTCCATGCCGGCACGCTGACCCGCGATGCGCTCGCGAAGCACCGCACACTCGAAGCGCACGCTGAACTCGGCGGCAAAGCGGTCGACGCTCTCCAGGTCACCCTGCGAGACCGGACTGTGCTGGCCCAGACGGTCGGCGTGCAGGAAGCCGATCACGCGCCGATTGGTGGTCAGTGGGGCGGCGACGTAGGAACGGCTCTGGGTCACCCGCACCAGTGGCTTGTAGGTGCGCGGGTCGGTCTCGGCGTCCTCGACGATCACCGCCACACGGTGTCGGACCATCTCAGTCTCCAACATCGAGCGAGCCAGCGGGATCTCGTTTCCGTCGTGGGCGAACTGGTCGAACTCGGCAGCGTCGGGATCGGCATGGTCCTCACGGCGCATGGTGTCCGGAAGCCAACGAGAGCCCCGGGCCGAGGAGATCATCACCCGTGTGAACCCGCACGCATCGCGGAGCTCGGCCGGAGCGCGGCGTGACATCTCGCCGCTCGACGAGATCCGGCTGAGCCGGTCGATGGCAGAGGCCAGTCTGGCGTCCGTCTCGCGACGTGTGCAGTCGTCCTGGGCCCGGGTCGCTCGGCGCTCGTCGATGACCTCGACGAGCTCCGCGAAGGCCCGCGCCGCGAAGGCCCCCTCCGGCACTCCCCGACCCGGCGCTGCGCGAGCCCAGCTCTCCAGCTGGTCGAGCGCCTCCCAGTGCGCCGAGTTGCTGAACGCGTGCTCGTCGCGAGCACGCAACCGGGTGGCACGCAGGTGCCCGATGCTCGCTGCTACGTCGCCCACGGAGCTGACTCTAACCCGGATGGGGGAAGAACATCACCCGTTAGCAGGGGGAATCCACCTCGGTTCCTGCGCAGACTGTGGCCTGCCACTCATGCAAGGAGCCTGATGTCCGACACCCTGAACTTCTCGATCAGCGACGACCAGCAGGCGCTGGTCGACGTCGCGCGGCGCTTTGGCGAGCAACGCCTGGCGCCGTTCTACAAACAGCGCGAGGTCGAAGGCGCGTATGACCGAACAACGTTGGTCGAGATGGGAAGGCTCGGGCTCTTCGGCGTCGAGCTGCCCGAGGAGTACGGCGGCCTGGGTCTCACCTGCACCACCGCGGGCCTGGTACTCGAGGCGATCTGCCGGTCCGACTACAACATCGGCCAGTTGATGGTGACCATGTCGCTGAGTGCCGCGGTGCTGTCCCGGCACGGCGACCCTGACGTCGTACGGCCATGGCTCGTCGGCATGACCCGGGGCGAGGTCATCCCAGCGATCGCGTTGACCGAGCCAGGTGGTGGATCGGACGCCGCGAACCTGTCACTGCGAGCCCGTCGTGACGGCGACCACTACGTCCTGGACGGCGAGAAGACCTCGACCAGCTTCGCGGCCCAGGCCGGCTTCGCCGTGGTCTGGGCTCGGACGGGGGAGCCAGGGGCCCGCGGCATCAGTGCCTTCCTGGTGCCGCTCGACCTGCCAGGCATCACCACGAGTGAGTTCGAGGACCTGGGTGGCCGCAGTGCCGGCCGCGGGGCGATCTCGTTCGACGGCGTGGCAGTCCCGCTCTCTCACCTTCTCGGTGAGGAGAACCAGGGGTTCGTCCAGGTCATGCAGGGCTTCGACTACAGCCGGGCCCTGATCGGCCTGCAGTGCCTCGCGGTTGCCCAGCAGTCGTTGGACGAGACCTGGCAGTCGGCCAGCGAGCGCACCAGCATGGGCAAGCGGCTGACCGACCATCAAGGCGTCTCCTTCCCGCTGGCGGAAGCTGAGACACACCTCGAGGCGTGCCGACTGCTCTGCCTGAAGACCCTCTGGCTCAAGGACCAAGGCCTTCCGCACACGACCGAGGCAGCCATGTGCAAGTGGTGGGGGCCGAAGCTGGCCTTCGAGACCGTCCAGACCTGTCTGCTGATCAACGGCCACGCGGCGTACACCGAGGAGCTGCCCTACGAGCAGCGGCTCCGTGACGTGCTCGGTCTCCAGATCGGCGACGGAACCGCCCAGATCATGAAACTCGTCATCGCCCGCCAGAAGGTCGGCCGCACCAGGACGTCGTCCTGAGACTGGAGAAGAACCCGTGACCAAGGTCATCTACGAGAAGCGCGACCAGATCGCCTACATCACCCTGAACCGACCGGAGGTGCACAACGCCATCGACACGGAGACGGACGATCTCCTGTTCGAGGCGTGGACGCAGTTCAGCAAGGATGACGACGCGCGCGTCGCGATCCTCACCGGGAGCGGTGAGAAGACCTTCTGTGCCGGGGCAGACCTCAAGTCGCACGTCGACCCGTGGCTGGAGGCGGGTCCCGAGCTGGGACGCAGCCTGCTCGGCAGGGGCTTCGCCGGTGGCATCACCCGCGGGCTGCACCACATGCGCAAGCCGGTCATCGCAGCCCTCAACGGCTGGGTGATCGGAGGCGGCATCGAGCTGGCTCTGGCCTGCGACATCCGGGTCGCCTCGGAACGAGCGAACTTCGGGTTCTTCCACATGCGGCGGGGCATGCACTTCGCCGACGGCGGCATTGTCCGTCTGGTGAACACGTGCGGGGTCGGCATCGCCATGGAGCTCGAGCTGATGGGAGAGCCCATCGATGCCCAGCGAGCCAAGGAAGTGCACCTCGTCAACCGTGTGGTGCCGCATGACGACCTCATGAGCACGGCCGAGCACATCGCGTCCAAGATCCTGAGAAATCCGCGGGTCGCCGTGGAGTCGGCCAAGGAGACGATTCTCGAAGTGGTGGGCCGCCCCTTGGACGACCAGCTCCGACTCGAATGCCTCTACGGCTACTCGACCATGGGCAATCCCGAGATCGGTGAGCGCAAGCAGGACTTCATCGACCGAAGCGACCCCGACCGGGTGACGACCGACAACCCGAGCGCGTGACCGCGCCGTCCGACAACGAGCCAAGGGACCACACATCATGACCTACGACAGCACCTTCGCGCCGGGACTCTTCAAGGACAAGGTCGTCCTCGTCACCGGAGGCGGGAGCGGCATCGGGCGCTGCACGGCCCACGAGCTCGCCTCACTGGGTGCACACGTGGCCATCGTCGGCCGCAGCGCCGAGAAGCTGGACCGGGTGCGTGCCGAGATCCTGGACGACGGAGGCTCGGCCTCGACGCACGTGACCGACATCCGTGACGAGGACGGCGTCATCGCGACGGTCGACACCGTCCTGAGTGACTGCGGCCGGATCGACGGGCTGGTCAACAACGCCGGCGGGCAGTACCGCGCAGAGCTGAAGACGATCTCGACCAACGGCTTCGAGGCCGTCGTGAGGAGCAACCTCACCGGAGGCTTCATCGTGATGCGCGAGGTCTACAACCGATGGATGGTCGATCACGGCGGATCGATCGTCAACATGATCGCCGACATCTGGCACGGCTGGCCGCACTTCTCACACTCGGCCGCCTCGCGCGGTGGCATGCTCACACTCAGCGAGTCGGCCGCGACCGAGTGGGCCGAGTCGGGTGTGCGGGTCAACACCGTGGCTCCCGGATCCATTGCCTCCAGCGGGCTCGACACGTATGACGCCAAGGACACCGAGTTCATCCAGAGCGGCCTGGGCCAGCACATCCCGCTCCAACGGATGGGGACCGAGTCCGAGGTGTCGGCAGCGATCGTGTTCCTGCTCTCGCCTGCCTCCAACTTCATCACCGGATCATGCATCCGGATCGACGGCGGGGCGCCCAACGCCCGCCGCGGATGGTGGGATCTCCAACCGGCGCGGAACAACGAGCCCTACAACGGCTTCCACCGTGCCGAGCTCCCGACCATCCTGGCGGACCGATGACGACACAGATCGCCGACGCCCGGGTCGTCGTCCTGGGTGGCACGGGAGGCGTGGGCCTGGAGACGGCAGCACAGTTCGCCGAGCGAGGCGCCCGTGTGGTCATCCTCGGACGCAACCACGAGCGTGGCGCGAGCGCCTGCGAGGCGGTTCGGGAGCGGAGCGGCGCCCGGCCCCACTTCGTGCGGGTGGATGCCATCGACCCGGAGGACGTCACCCGAGCAGCGAAGGCCTGCATCGACCACTTGGGATCGGTCGACGTGCTCGTCAGCGCAACCGGACCCAGCCAGCCACCGCGCCTGCTGCACGACCTGGCGATCGGCGACCTGAGGGAGCGGATCAACGAGATCATGCTCCCGCCGCTGCACATGATGCACGCCCTCCTCCCCACCATGCGGGAGCAGGGCAGCGGCGTCGTGGTCAACGTCGCGTCCGACGCCGCGAAGACGGCCACACCCGGCGAGAGCGCGATCGGTGCGGCGATGGCGGCCATCGTGATGTTCTCCAAGGCGGCCGCGCTCGAGGCCAAGCGCGAGGGAGTGCGGATCAACCTGCTCACGCCCTCGCTCATCGCGGACACGCCCGGAGCCGCCCTGATCGCGGGTGAGCCGTTCAGCGCCCGCATGTTCGAGAAGGCTGCTTCGCTCGCGCACCTCGGTGTCGCGGAGCCGAAGGACCTCGCCGCCATGGCCGTGTTTCTCGCCGGTCCCGATGCCGCGCGCATCACCGGCCAAGCCATCAGTGTCAACGGCGGCATCTCCGTTGCCTGACCACGTTCATGCCACCCAGCAGGAGGAAGTAGTGACCTACCAGACCATTGACCTACTGGTCGAGAACGGCCTTGCGCACCTCGTGCTGAACAACTCCCAGCCCGGGAATCCCATGGGCGAGGTGTTCTGCCGGGAGTTCGGCGAGGCGGCCAACGAGCTCGCCGGACGCTCCGACGTACGGGCGGTTCTCCTGCGGGCAGAAGGGGACTTCTTCAGCGTGGGTGGGGATCTCAGCCTCTTCTCGAGAGACCTCGACAAGGCGTCCACGGAGGTCCTCAACGGCACGTACAACCTGCATATGGGCCTGGCCCGCCTGCTGCGCATGGATGCCCCGATCGTGGGCTGTGCACACGCCGGCGCAGCCGGTGGAGCGGTCTCCCTGCTCTCCAACTGTGACCTGGTCTTCGCGGCCGACACGGCCACGTTCACCGCGGCGTACGCGCGACTGGGCTTCACGTGTGACCTCGGCGCCACGGTGGGGTTGGCTTCCCGGATGGGCATCGCCCGCGCCCGCCGTTTCCTCCTGCTCAACGAGTCACTCGATGCCGAGGAGGCAGCTGCGGCCGGACTGGTCGATCACGTCGTCACGCAGGGCGGGGTGACCGAACGGGCCTTGGCCGCGGCACGGGACCTGGCCGTCGGCCCCACCCGGGCGTACGGCGATCTGCGTCGCTTGGTCGGGAAGGCCCTGGGAACACCGCTGGAGAGCCAGCTCGAGGACGAGGCCCAGTCCCTGGCCCGGGCAGCCGCGACGGCGGACGGCCGAGAGGGCATCACCGCTTTCACACAACGACGACGACCGCACTTCTCGGGGTCCTGACCGCACCCATCACCTCACCCGGAAAGAGGAACGACCATGTGGCTCCACTCAGAGATCCGCACCCTGGGAGACATCCCGCGTCACTACGCGCAGACCATGCCCGAGAGTCCCGCACTCATCGACGCCGCAGGCGCCGACTCATGGGCCCGACTCGACTCCCGATCGAACCAGGTCGCCCGGGTCATGCTCGATCTCGGCATCACGCCCGGCGACCGGGTGGCCCTGCTCGGCAAGAACTTCAAGCAGTACTTCGAAGTGCTCTTCGGCGTGGGCAAGGTGTCGGCGTCGCTGGTGCCCTTGAACTGGCGCCTGGCGAAGCCCGAGCTGGTCGGCATCATCAACGATGCGCGGCCGGCGGTGCTGCTCGTCGACGAGGAGTACGCCGACACCGCGGCGGCCGTGATCGCGGCCAGCGACACCACCTGCCGAGTGATCGGCTACGACTCCGCCAACCCGGACCGGGGCGAATGGGCGGGCCTCGTCGCAGCGGCGTCCGACACGGACCCGGGCATCGAGGTGAACCCGTGGGAGACAGTCGTGCTGATGTACACCTCGGGCACCACCGGTCTGCCCAAGGGCGTGCAGCTCTCGCACCAGAACTACCTCTACCTCCGGCTGTGCGAGCACCTCGAGCCGTCCTTCAACTACACCGCTGACGACGTCATGCTCACCGTGATGCCCCTGTTCCACGCGATGGGCGTGGGGCTGTCGCTCCAGGCTCTCTACAACGGCGCGGCGGTCGCCGTCTACTCGATGCCGACGCCGGCCGAGCTCATCGAGCTGATCGAGAGGGACCGGCCAACCATCCTCCCGCTGGTCCCGGCGGTCATCCAGATGATGCTGGAGGTGGCCGGGGAGAGCACCGAGGTCTTCGCTCCGGTTCGCGTGGTCGTCTATGCCGGGGCGGCCATGCCGATGGCTGTGCTCCAGCGCGCGCTCAAGGCGATGGACTGTGACTTCATCCAGTTCTACGGGTCCACGGAGACCGCGGCCGGCGTGACGTTTCTGCGTCCCGAGCAGCACCGTCAAGGGGCAAAGCTGGAGACCTGCGGCAGCCCCCTGCCATTGGTCGAGATCAAGATCGCTGACCCTCTCGGTGACGAGGTCCCCGACGGAGCGGTGGGCGAGTTCCTGATCCGCGCACCCTCTCTGACGACGGGCTACTTCAATCAGCCGGAGCTGACCGCGGCAGCCTTTGCTGGTGGTTGGTACCACTCCGGTGATGCGGGTTTCCGTGACGAGGAGGGGTTCCTCCACCTGGTTGACCGGGTGAAGGACATGATCATCACGGGCGGCGAGAATGTCTACTCCACCGAGGTGGAGAACGCGCTGGGACAGGTCGACGGGGTCCAGATGTGCGCGGCGGTCGGACTCCCCGATGACAAATGGGGCGAACGTGTGGTCGGCGTCGTGGTGGCGGACCCGTCGGCGGCACTGACAGAGGCGACCGTCATCGCGCAGTGTCGTGAGCTCATCGCCGGCTACAAGGTGCCCAAAGAGATCAGGTTCCTCAACGAACTGCCGATGACGGCCAGCGGCAAGGTGATGAAGAATTCTCTGCGGGAACAGATCCGCGCCAACGGTGAAGGGGCGAGCTGAGTCACGAGTCGGGAACGATGCCTCCGGCTGTGGCGGCCCACACCCCAGCTGCCGTTCTCGGTTGTGCGGTGACAGCGCCTGCGCGCAGGATCCACCCATGAGCGCATCGGACTCCCTGCACGAGCAACGCATTCGACTGTTGGAGGGCTCCTTCAACGTGCGAGACCTCGGCGGACTGGCCACCGTGGACGGCCTGGTGGTCGCGCGGGGGCGGATCTTTCGCAGTGACTATCCCGGGTTTGCGAACGCGGCCGCGGGTGCCGGCGTACGCGAACTGGGCCTGCGGACCGTGGTCGACCTGAGGCGGAGCGCCGAGGCCGGGCTGGAGTGCGTGTCGTGGCGCGATCACGGCGTCGACTATCACCGGATCCCGCTCTCGGCCGGCGGTGAGACGTCGTGGGACGCGAAGTACCACGCCTACCTGACCCATCTCCCGGTCACCGTCGTTGCCGCCGTACGCCGGGTGATGGACGCCGCCTCGCACCCAGTGCTGTTCCACTGCGCGGCCGGGAAGGACCGCACCGGCGTCGTGGCGGCGCTGGTGCTGCTGGTGCTCGGGGTGGGGGAGGACGCGGTCGTCGCCGACTACGTGCTCACCGAGAAGGCTCTGGACTCGATCCTGGCTCGCCTCGGCGGCATTGAGCTGTACGCCGAGATGCTGGGCGAGCGCGACCGCGAGGGCCAGCGCCCCAAGGCCGAGAACATGCGCGGCCTGCTGGCCTGGCTCGAGAGCCAGGGTGGCGCCGTGCGGTGGCTCGTCGAGAACGGAATCACGCAGCGGGAGGTGGATGACTTCCGGGTGGCAATGCTGCAGGTTTAGGCAAACCTCTTGATTAAACGGTCAGACCATTCTAATCTGCGACATGTGTGATCGTCACCTCACCACGTCCTGAAAGAGGAACGCGCCATGGCCGCCTTGAAGAATGTCCACGACAGGTACTCGGACGAGGAGATCGCCTCGTACTACGAGGCGGGCTTCTGGCAGAAGACCAGCTACAACGCCCTGGTCGCGCGTCAGGCCGAGGAGCGCCCCGACGCCACCTTCGTCTTCGACAGCACCACCTCCTACACCTACCGCGAGTTCGCGGAGCAGGCGTTGCGCCTGGCCGCCGGCCTGCACCGGGCCGGCGTACGTCGTGGTGAGCGGGTCGCCGTACAGCTGCCCAACTGGACCGAGTTCGTGCTGGTCTCGGCGGCCACCTCGCGCATCGGCGCCGTGATCGTGCCGATCATGCCGATCTACCGCGACGACGAGGTCGGCTACGTCCTGCAGCACTCGGGCGCCGCGGTCGCCATCACCTGTGGTGAGATGCGCGGCTTCGACCACTCCGCGATGTTCGCCGAGCTGGCCCCGAACTGTCCCGACCTGCGCGCCACCTACATCGCCCGTGCCGGCGCCGACCTCGACCCGGCCCTGGGCACTCCTCTCGACACCCTCTTCATCGACGGCGACCTCGACCAGCTGGCCGCCGAGATCGGCCCGGACAGCGACCCCGACGACGGGTTCCTCATCGTCTACACCTCGGGCACCACGTCACGGCCCAAGGGCTGCTTCCACACCTTCAACACCCTCCGCTCCAGCGCCGCCGCGATCGCCAAGAGCCTCGACTACGGCGTCGACGACGTGCAGTTCGGACCGTCACCGATCACCCACAGCACCGGCCTGGTCACCAGCGTCGTACTGCCCCTTCTCGTGGGCGCCCGCTCCTGCCTGATGGAGGCCTGGGACCCGACCGAGGGTCTGCGTCTGATCAAGGAGCACGGCTGCACGACCGCGGTCACCGCGACGCCCTTCCTGCAGATGCTGATGGGCGCCTACGACCCGGAGAAGCACGACGCCAGCAGCCTGCGCCGCTGGGTGTGCGCCGGCTCGCCGATCCCCGGCTCCGTCGTCGAGCAGGCCAGCAAGCTCTTCGCCGGTTGCCAGACGCTGAGTCTCTACGGCCGCTCGGAGAACTTCCTGACCACGATGTGCACGGTCCACGACCCCGCCGAGCGCTCGGCCACCTCCGACGGCTCGGCCCTCGAGGGCGCCGCGATCAAGGTGGTCGACGCAGTGGGCAACGAGGTGCCACGGGGCGAGGAGGGCGACATCGCCTACAAGGGCCCCAGCCACATGATCGAGTACTACCGCAACGACGAGGAGACCGCCGCGCTCTTCACTCCCGAAGGCTTCTCCCGCTCCGGCGACCTCGGCAAGATGGACGACGAAGGCTTCGTGCGGGTCACCGGCCGACTCAAGGACATCGTGATCCGCGGTGGCATGAACATCAGCGCCCGCGAGCTCGAGGACCACCTCCTCGACCACCCGAAGATCGACTCGGTCGCCGTGGTCGGCATGCCCGACGAGCGCCTGGGCGAGAAGGTCTGCGTGTACGTCGTCCCGGCGGAGTCTGCGGAGATCACCCTCGACGACGTGGTCACCTACCTCAAGGAGCACAAGGTGGCCACCCAGAAGCTGCCGGAACGGCTCGAGATCATCAACGCGATGCCGATGACCGCGACCGGGAAGATCCAGAAACACGTGCTCCGCAGTGACATCGCGAAGAAGCTGTCATGACCACCGCGCACCAGCTGCCCGACCCGGCTGACCTGCTGCGCCGGCACACGCAGCTGCAGCGCCGTCACGCCATCGAGCTCAAGCTGAGTGCCGTTGCCGCGGGCGGCGGGGGCATCGCCGGCCTGGTGCACACGGTGGCCGAGCTGACCGCCAACCCGATCTGGTTGATGGACACGCGACGCCGCGTGGTCGCCCGGTCCGCGCAGGTCCGTGGCTCCGACTTCCGTCCCCCTGAGCTCGACCTGCTCCTCGAGCGCAACGGCCCGGCCGACCTCTCCTCGCCCGAACCGCTCCTGGTGCAGGCCGAGCCGGCCCGCGGCATCGCCCGCCGCCACCTGCTGGTGCCGGTGGCCCGTGACGGTTGCCTCTTCGCCTGGTTGGTGCTCGCCGAGGTCTCCGGTCGGCTCAGCGGCTCCGACGCACACCTGGCCAAGCGGGCCGCCTTCCACCTCGCCAGCGAGTACGTCGTCCAGGGCCGCGTCGCACGCGCCTCCTGGAACGCGCGATCTGCGCTGGCCAGACAGCTGGTCCGTGGCTCGACGAGTGACGACGACGTCTCGGACGCGGCCGAATACCTCGGGGTCCAGGCCGACGCCGAGCGGGTGCTGGCCTACATCGCCGAAGGCCCGGGTGCCGAGCCACGCGACGAGGAGGCCATCTGCGAGCGCGTTGCCGCTCAACTGGGTGTCGAGGTGCTCGGCAGCCGGGGCCGCGAGGGCCTGCTGCTGTTGATCGAGTCGCCCGACGAGTCCGCCCACGTGACCTTCGTGCACGAGGTCAAGGACGTGATGCGACGGCTGATGGTCGAGCTCGGTGAGCCCGACGGCATCGTGGGCCTCTCGGGTGTGAGCCGGCCCGGGTCCTTCCAACGTGCCTACCGCGAGACCCGCGAAGTGGTGCTCTGTGTCGACCGCTTCGCAGCCTCGGGGGAGCGGGTCATCGCCGTCGACGACCTCGGCCCTGCCCGACTCTTCGTCGCCAACAGCGACGTGGGTGCCGTGCGTCGCTACGTGCACGAGGTGCTCGGTGCACTCCTGACCGGCGCCCCGGGCACCGTCGACCTGCTGCGCACCCTGCAGTGCTTCTTCGACACGGGCCGCAGCGTGCGCGAATCCGCTGCCCGTCTGGGGATCCACGAGAACACCGTGCGGTTGCGCCTGGCCAAGGTGCACGACCTGACCGGCCTCGAGGTCGCTGCCGACGCCAACCACCAGCTCAGCGCCCAGACCGCGCTCCTGGTCCTCCGTCTGGAGGGCCACCCGGCGATTCCGTCCTTCGACGAACGGCACGCGCCCACGGCCAAGAAGGACCGGGCGGTGGAGACTGCCTGATGCGCGGCATCCTCATCCCCGAGACGACCGGACCTGGCGCGGCCACGCACGCCGACGACCTGCCTGAGCCGACCGGAGCGCACCCGTGGGCCGACGGCGAACGCCTCCTGGTCGACGTACGTGCCGCGGCGGTGGCATTCCCCGACGTACTGCAGAGCAAGGGGCTCTACCAGCACGGCACCGAGACGCCGTACGTCACCGGCGGGGAGTACGCCGGCATCGTGCTCGACGCGCCGGCCTCCTCACGCTTCCGACCAGGCGACAGAGTTGCCGGCCTCAGCGTCTGGGGCGCCGCCGCCGAGCGTGTGCTGGGCATCCCGCGCTACACCGTGCGCCTTCCCGACCGCATGGACTGGGCCGACGGAGCCGCGTTCTTCCTCAACTACGCCACCGCCTGGTTCACCCTGCACCGCGCCGGCTTCACTGACGGCGAGTCCGTCCTGGTGCACGGCGCGGCCGGCGGAGTCGGTACGGCAACGCTCGATCTCCTGCGTGGTAAGGCGAAACCCTCCATCGCGGTGGTCTCCAGCGAGGTCAAGGCGCAGGTCGCTCGTGACTGTGGCGCGGACGAAGTGCTGCTCACCTCCGACGCCTGGGCCGCCCGCGCCCGCGAGCTGACCGACGGCAACGGCGTCGACGTGGTCGTCGACCCGGTCGGCGGTGACCGGTTCACCGACTCGCTGCGCTCCCTCGACGTCGGCGGGCGACTGATGGTGGTCGGCTTCGCTGAGGGATCGATCCCCGAGGTGAAGGTCAACCGCCTGCTGCTGCGCAACCTGAGTGTGCTCGGGGTGGCACTCGACCCGTGGGAGAAGCGTTTCCCAGGCTATGCGCCGGAGCTGGTGGCCGGGCTCGAGGCTGCCGCAGAGGAGGGCCGGGTGCGCCCGTTCATCGGCGACCGGATCCCCTTCGACCGGGCGCACGAGGCGCTCGGGATCCTGGACCGGCGCGAAGCGCTCGGCAAGGTCGTCATCGAGTTCTGAGCGGGGCTTCGGCCTGCCCGTTTCGATCGGACAGAACGTCGCAGGTGCTGAGTTGTGACGGTGGTTCGGCGCTGGCTGTGGTCACGATCGTGCAGGTGCTGAGTTGTGACCTGGGATCGGCCCGTGTCGTGGTCGGAACGGCGCAGGTGCTGAGTTGTGACGGTGGGATGGCGCGGATCAGCCGCAGATCTGCCGCGGATCAGCCGTGGGTCAGCAGCACCTGCTCGGAGACCAGGGCGGGCTTCTCCTTGCCCTCGATCTCCATGACGTACTTGAACGTCAGGAACGTACGCGTACGGCCGGCGGTGTCACCGCTGCCCGCACCATCCGCGCCAGACCGGCTGCCACGCCGACCGTCAGACGGGCCATCCTTCTGGACATCCCTCTCGGCGGAGAGCAGGCTGACGTGCAGCCGGATCCGGTCGCCGGCCGAGACGGGGGAGATGTAGCGCAGCCGGTTGGTGCCGTAGCTGAACGTCAGCCCGGGGTCGGGCACGTCGACGACCTGGTAGGAGAGCCTGGGGATCAACGAGAAGGTGAGCAGGCCGTGGGCGATGGGGCGTCCGCCGTCGAGCTCCCTGGCCGCCCGCTCCGGGTCGGAGTGCACCCACATGTGGTCACCGGTGAGGTCGGCGAAGCGATCGATGAGGTCCTGGTCGACGGTCATCCACCCACTGGCGCCGAAGTCCTCACCGACGCGGTGGGCGAGGTCGGCGTAGCGGTCCGCAGTGATCATCGTCCTGCTCCTTGTGACGCTTCTTCCAACATCAGGACCTGTTCGCGCAAGTCGGCCTTGAGCACCTTGCCGGTTGGCCCGAGTGGCAGGGTCGCCATGGTGTGGATCTCGCGGGGGACCTTGTAGGCAGCAATGCGCTCGCGGCAGTGGTCGGTGATCGACCGCGCGCTGGCCTCGCGTCCATGCTGTGGCACCACGACGGCGACCGGGACCTCGCCGAGGCGGTCGTGCGGCAGCCCGATGACGGCGCAGGTGGAGACGTCCGGATGCTCGGCGATCACCGCCTCGACCTCGGCCGGATAGATGTTGTTGCCGCCGCAGATGACCATCTCCTTCAGGCGATCGACCAGGTAGAAGAATCCGTCCTCGTCGACATAGCCGATGTCGCCGCTGTGCCACCCGTCGGCGGTGATCGCCTTCTGTGCCTCGGGATCCTCGAAGTAGCCGGGGCTGACCGAGTCGCCACGGATCACCATCTCGCCCGGCTGCCCGGTCGGGACGGGGCGGCCGTCGGGGTCGAGCACCTGGATCTCCATGCTGCCGATCGCCCGCCCGATCGACCCGATGCGGGGCCGGCCGCCGTGGGGCTCACCCGTGACGATCGCGGTCGTCTCGGTGGCGCCGTAGATCTGGCTCAACCGCACGCCAGTGATCTCCCGGAACCGGTCGATGAGTGCCGGAGGCGCGGCCGCACCCGCGGTCACCGCGGTCCTGATGTGGGAGAGGTCGTGGTGGGCGGGGTCGTAGAGCTCGCACAGGTCGACGTACATGGTGGGAGAGCCGAGAACCACGGTGACCCGGTGCCGGGTGATCAGCTCCAGGGCCTCGGCGGCGTTCCACCGCTCGAGGTGCACCATCGTGGCGCCGGCGAAGACGCTGGTGTTCATCACCCCGCTGGCGCCGAAGTTGTTGAAGAGGGGCATCACGTTGAGCATGACCTCGGCGCCGAACCGGAGCCGGTTGTGCACGAACATCGCGACGAGGCCACTCTGCTGGCCGCGTTCGGTCTGGATGACCGCCTTCGGCTGGCCCGTGGTGCCTGAGGTGAAGAACATGCAGACCGGGTCTTCCGGCCCGCGCACGACGTCCTCGAAGGTTTCGGATGCGGTGGCCAGCTCTGCCTCGATGCCCGCGTCTCCCACGCCTTCCCACACCAGCAGCTCCGCCGGCGGCTGCTCCATGCGGGCGACCTCGTCGCGACCCGCCGGATCGGTGACCACCCGTCGCATCCGGGTCTTGGAGGTCACCCGGAACACCTCCGGAGCCCGGAACATCGGGTTGATCGGCACCGCAACAGCGCCGACCTTCTGCAGTGCCCAATAAGTCAGCGCGAGCTCGAGATTGCTGGGCAGGAGGATGCCGACCGGCTCGCCCTTGGCGACGCCGTGCTCGGTGAGGACGGTGGCCAGACAGCTGGCGCGCCGGTCGAACTCGGCATAGCTGAGCGTCGCGTCATCGGTGACGAAGAACGGCCGGTCGGGGTGAGCCGCGACCGCCGAGGAGAGCATCCGGGAGAGGGTCTGCACGAGGTTCCTTCGGGTGTGGGTCGGTTGACCGGAGAAGAGTTGCTCAGAAGAGGAGTACGCCGCCGTCGACCGGCACGCCGACGCCGGTGATGTAGGAAGAGGCTGGGCTGGCCAGGAACACCGCGGTACTGGCGATCTCGACGGGGTCGCCGAGCCGGCCGCCCGGCACCCGTGCCTTGACGATCTTGGCCTGGTAGTTGGGGCTGTAGTTGGCGGTGGCCTCGGTCAGGAAGACGCCGGGCAGGATCGCGTTGACCCGGATGCCCTTCTCGCCCCACTGGGCGGCGAGGTCGCGGGTCATGCCGAGTACTCCGGCCTTGGCCGCGCTGTAGCCGGCGGCCGGCATCTTTGCGGTGGTCACCGCCATCACGCTGGAGAGGTTCACCACCGCGCCGCCTTCCGGCATCACGCGGCCGGCGGCCTGGGCCATCCAGTAGGAGCCCATCAGGTTGACGTCGACTACTTGGCGGAAGTGATCGGGCGGGTCCTCGGTGGCGGCGTGGTACTCGCCGCCGATGCCGGCGTTGTTCACCAGCACGTCGCAGCCGCCGAGCTCGTCGACCGCGGATTGCACGAGGCGGTTGCAGTCCTCGACCTTGGTCACGTCGGTCTCGACGGCGATGCAGCGGCGGCCGAGCCCTTCGACCAGTTGCCGGGTCTCGTCGAGCATCTCGACGCGCCGCGCGCCGATGGCCACGTCGGCACCTGCTGCCGCGAGGCCCTGGGCGATCGCGACGCCCAGGCCGCTGGAGGCGCCGGTGACGATGGCGACCTTGCCGTCGAGGCGGAACCGGTCCTGCCACGCGGTGAATTCCTGTGATGTCTGGGGGAGCATGAGCCTGTTCTACTCCGGTTCCCGGGCCAGTCACGACGACCGACCTCGAGGACGGTGTGGGCCCCTCCATCGCGGTGTTCCTTGCCTGTTGCCGCTGTTGGGCCGGGTGCGCAGAGTGGTGGCGTGCGAGAACTTGATCCAGACGACCTGATCCAGCGAGCTACCGCGGCTGCCCGGCGTACGACGCCCTCGGCGCGGGTGCGTGGCCTGCGGGCGCTCGAGGGAGGCGTCTCGAGCCTCACCTATGCCTCCGAGCTCGCCGACGGCGACGGGTCCCAGCCGATCGTGCTCAAGGTGGCGCCGCCCGACCTCGAGCCGGTGCGCAACCGTGACGTGCTGCGCCAGGCACGGGTGCTGCACCAGTTGGCCGATCTCCCCGGATTCCCGGTGCCGGCGGTGCTCTTCGAGGACGCCGGCGATCCTCCCGGCGTACCCCCGTTGTTCGCGATGCAGTTGCGACCGGGCGACTCCTACGAGCCCCTGCTCGACGTCTCGCCGACGCCGCCGACCCCCGAGGTGGCCGCCGAGCGGATGCGGGTCGCGGCCCGCGCGCTGGCCCGGTTGCAGCACGAGACGCCGGAGTCGGTCGGGCTGGGCGACGAGCCGGTCTCGCCGGTGACGGAGGAACTGGAGCGGTGGCAGCGACTGTTCGCCACCGTCGATGCCGACATCGGCGTCGGCCACGAGAAGCTCTACGGGCGGTTGAGCCAGGGCGCCCCCGAGGGGATCGCGCCGCGCGTGCTGCATGGTGACTACCGGCTGGCCAACATGCTATTCACCGACACGACGCTCGAGGCCGTCATCGACTGGGAGATCTGGTCGGCCGGCGACCCGCGCTCTGACCTGGCGTGGTTGCTGATGCACGCCGAGGCTGCTCATGTCTTCCACGAGGACCGCTCCGAGGCCGACCTGGCCTCCGGGTCGCTCCTGCCGTCACAGGCCGAGCTGGTCGAGGTGTACGCCGCCGCGCGGCGCGAGCTCGGCGCGAGTGAGGGCGAGGTCTCGGCCGCCACCTCGGAGCTGGAGTGGTTCCTCGGCGTCTGCTACTACAAGACCGCCTCGACGATCGCGGTGATCTGGAAGCGAGAGCGGAAGCGGGAAAGTCCGGCGCTCAAGCTCGAGATCGCGGCCCGGCATCTCGGCGAGGTGCTCGATGCCGGGCACGCGGTCCTCGACCGACTGACCTGACCTCGTCTCCGTGCCGTTACCGAACAGTCCGCATGATCTGGGCGCGCAAAACATGCGGACTGTTCGGTAGCGGCTGACGAGGAGGCCGGTCAGTGGGGGACGGTGACGACGACCTTGCCGACGGCGGTGCGGTCCTCGAGCGCGGCGAGCGCGTCGGAGGCCTTCTCCATCGGGTAGGTGGCACCGATCTCGGGTCGCAGCCGGCCGGCGTCCAGCAGTTCCTGGACACCGAGGCGGACGTGGTCGAGGGTGCCGGGGAACTCGGTCTCCATCACGTCCATCGTGATGCCGGTGACGGTGAGATTGCGCAGCAGCAGCCGGTTCATCTTCAGAGACGGGATGGATCCACCGGCGAAGCCGACGATCACGCCGCGGCCACCGATGCGCAGCGAGCGCACGACGTCGAGGAACCCGTCACCGCCGACCATGTCGACGAAGACCTGCACGCCACCGCCGGTGAGCTCGCGGACCTCGTCGAGCCAGCCCTCCTCTGTGCGTACGACGTGGGTGGCGCCCGCGGCCTTCGCGGTGGCGGCCTTGGCGTCGCTGGAGACCAGGCCGATCGAGTCGATCCCGGCGATGCGGCACAGGTCGTGGACGCAGGTGCCGACACCACCGGCGGCGCCGGTCACCAGCACCGTCTCGCCGGACTTGGCGCCGGCCCGGTCCAGCGCATACCAGGCGGTCGCGTAGTTCATGTAGATCCCGGCGCCCTCCTCGTAGGACATGTCGTCGGGCAGTCGCACCAGGAAGTCGTCGATCGCCAACGCCTGCTCGGCCATCGCGCCCTGCCAGACGATCCCGGCCACCCGGTCGCCGGGCTTCACCCACGAGTCCTCGGGAGCCTCCAACACCTTCCCGGACAGCTCCGACCCGCAGACGTACGGCGCATCGACGCCGGCCTGGTACTTCCCTCGCGTCTGCAACGGGTCGATGAAGGAGAGCCCCACAGCATGGACCTCCACCAGCACCCGTCGGCCCGCGGCGCGGCGGTGCGCGCCCTCCGGCTCAGGGACCTCGCGGACCTTCGCGGCCCCGGGTCCGTCCAGCGTCTCGACGACGACTGCCAACATGTTCTTCTCCTCTGGTCAGCTCAGGTGGGTGGTGCCGCGGCTCAGCCTCCAGGGCCGGAGCCGGAAAGTACGTCAGTCGAAGTAGGCGAAGACTGATTCGGCCACACAGGCCGGCTTCTCCTGGCCCTCGATCTCGAAGGTCTGGCGGGTGCGGAACTTCGAGCCGCCGTCGAGCGGCTCCACGGCGAGCAGCTCCTGGGTCATCCGCAACCGGGCGCCGAGCTTGA
This sequence comes from Nocardioides sp. Soil797, assembly GCA_001429555.1. Classification (GTDB taxonomy): domain Bacteria; phylum Actinomycetota; class Actinomycetes; order Propionibacteriales; family Nocardioidaceae; genus Nocardioides. The sequence continues at coordinate 297,591 of LMSR01000001.1, forward strand.
CCGGGGAGATGAACCGGACCTTCTCGAAGCCGTAGTTGAGAGCCAAGGAGTGGCCGCTCATCGTGAAGATCTCGTACTGGAACTTCGGGCCGAGCGAGAGCGTGTAGAGCCCGTGGGCGATGTTGGTGCCGAACGGGGAGTTGGCGCCCCGCTCGGGGTTCATGTGGATCTCCTCCCAGTCCTCGGTGGCGTCGGCAAAGCCGGTGATCCGCTCGCGGGTGATCTCGAACCAGTCGGTCGTGCCGAGCACCTGCCCCTCGAGGGCCCGGAGCTCGTCAACGCTGGTCATCACCTTGGTCTCAGTCTTCATGTCCCCATCGAACCTCGCGGATCGCACGCCGGCGACCCTTCGCGCCGAGGCCGGTGGAGAACTCGACAGCGGCCGAGAACGTACGACGCGGCCGACGGCAGGCGGCAGACCTACCGTCGGTGACATCAGGAAATAACTAGCTGGAGGAACACCATGGACTGGTCCATCCCCGAGGACGTCACGTCCTTCATTGCCGACCTCGACGACTTCATCGACACCAAGATAAAGCCGATCGAGGAGGCCAACCCGGAGCACTTCGACCACCGGCGCGAGTTCACCCGCACGGACCTGGAGCGGGGCGGCATCCCGACGCGGCGCTGGCGCGAGATCATGCTCGAGGCCCGCAAGCTGGCCGACGCGGCCGGCTTCTACCGCTACCCGCTGCCGAAGGAGCTCGGTGGTCAGGACGGCTCCAACGTCGCGATGGCCGTGATCCGTGAGCACCTGGCCCGTCGCGGTCCGGGCTTGCACGCGGAGCTGAGCCACGAGGCCTCGATGGTGGCGAACGTGCCGCTGGCGCTGGTGCTGCACGAGTACGGCACACCGGAGCAGAAGGAGCAGTACCTCGAGCGGCTGGTCTCCGGCGACATGGAGATGGCCTTCGGGCTCACCGAGCCCAACCACGGCAGCGATGTCACGTGGCTCGAGACCAAGGCGGTGCGGGACGGGGACGACTGGATCATCACCGGCGCCAAGCGCTGGAACAGTGTCGTCGACGTCTCCGAGGTTGACCTGGTCTTCGCCCGCACCAGTGGTGAGGACGGCAAGGCCGAGGGCATCTCCGCCTTCCTGGTGCCGACGAACGCCGAGGGCTTCGAGGTGCCGTTCTACTGGTGGACCTTCAACATGCCCACCGACCACGCCGAGGTGAAGCTCAACGGGGTCCGTGTTCCGGGTGCCGCCATGGTCGGCGAGGAGGGTCGTGGCCTGGACTGTGCGCAGCTCTTCGTGCACGAGAACCGGATCCGTCAGGCGGCCAGCTCGCTCGGGGCCGCCCAGTTCTGCATCGACAAGTCGATCGAGTACACCGAGGAGCGCAGGCTCTTCGGCCAGCAGATGCGTGACTACCAGGGCGTCCAGTGGCAGCTCGTCGAGCTGCAGACCGAGGCCGAGCTGGTGCGCAACACCATCATGAAGACCGCCTGGGAGATGGATGAGCACGGCAAGACCGCGGTGAGCGACAAGGTGGCCATGGTCAACGTGCGCGGAAACCAGTTGGCCTGCAACGCGGCCGACCGGGCGATGCAGATCCACGGTGGGGTCGGCTACAGCCGGCACTACCCCTTCGAGCACATCTACCGCCACCACCGCCGCTACCGCATCACCGAGGGCTCCGACGAGCTGCAGTACCGCCGGATCGCGGCCGGCATGTGGAACTTCCGATCCGAGCCGAAGAGCTCAGCTCGCTGAACCGCGGTCGCCGTACAACCCATGAAGGGTCAGTTCCAGGAGCAACTCCGCGACGGCGGGGGCAGCCAGTGCGCGCTCGGGCCACACGGCCACGGAGAACACCGTGCCGAGGCAGGCCTGGGTGGTGGCCGCCACCGTCGGCGCGGGGAGTCCCGGGAAACGGGCGGCGACCAATGCCTCCCAGCTGCGGGTGTACTGCCCGCGGCGACGGGTGAAGGCCTTCGACCACGGCTCAGCCAGCGAACGCACCTCGCGCTGGTGGAGCGTGACCAGCTGCCGGTTCTCCAAGGCGAAGTCGATGTGGTGACGGATCGCGCGTCGCAACTCGGTGTCGGGGTCCTCGCCGGTGGGGCGGGTGGCCGCCAGCAGCTCGTCCATCGCCTCGTTGAGCAGGGTGGCCAGGATCTCGTCCTTGCCGGAGAAGTGCCGATAGATCGAGGGGCCGCTCAGGCCGGCGCGCTTGCCGAGCTCGTCGACGCCGACGCCGTGGAAGCCCTTCTCATGAAAGGCCGTGGCGGCCGCGTCGAGAATTGTCCGGTGGCGTCCCACGGCGGCACCGTAGCATGGTCCCGGAACGATCGTTCGCATGAGGCGTACGTCGTCCCGGTGCCGGGGGCGGTCGCCGCCCGGAGTCAGGAGGGAAGCTGATGCAGTCATCGTCCGCGGACGCGTCCCGGCGGCGCTCGGAGCTGGTCGTCCAGGGCAAGGCCGCCTTCACGACCGCGATCCGCCTGGTCGAGTCGATGCCGATGACCGAGCATGCCGCGGACGAGTTCGCCGAGCTGGAGCACACACCTTCGGGTGAGCTGCGGACGCTGGACGGACAGTTGACGATCGTCGCGGGCATGATGCGCGAGCGGCTGGGGGACCCTGCCCATGAAGTCAGCAGGAAGCAGGTCGTGGAGTTGAGCGAGACGCTGCATGCGGTCCACCAGGTCCGATTCTCGATCCATGACGTCCTGGGCCATGAGCGGCTGCGTCGTCTCGATCAGCTCGACGGCGAGCTGGCCAAGCTGCGTCGGATCACCGACCAGGACGAGCTGCTCGAGAGGGTCTGCGAGTCGGCGGCGGCGGGTGGGGGCTTCGAGGGCGTGATGCTCTCGCGCGTGGAGGAAGGAATGTGGCGCCCGTGGCGCGCCCACTCGATCCGCAACGGTCCGCCCGAGCGTGCCTTCGCCGCCTGGATCAAGGAAGTGCCAGAGATCCAGCTCTCCCACATGCTCCTGGAGAGCGAGGTCGTACGCCGTCGCGAGCCGGCCATGGTTGCCGACGCAAGCAGCGACAGTCGGGTCTACCAACCGCTGGCGCAGGCGGCCGCGCAGACGTCGTACGTCGTCGCGCCGCTGATCGCGGGAGACCGGGTGATCGGGCTGTTGCACGCCGACAACCGGGGCCATGACGTCGTCGAGCTCGACCGCGACATCCTGTGGTTCTATGCGGTCGGGTTCGCCCAGATCTTCGAGCGTGCCGTGCTGCTCGGTCGGTTGCGCGACCAGCGTGCGGAGGTGATGCGGGTGATGCAGACGGTCGAGGCGGTGCTCGATGACCTCGCCTCCAGTGAGATCGACCTCGCCACGCGGCAGGAGACAACCGTCCTGGCAGTCAGTCGTCCGCTGCGCCCGGTCGCGATCGACCGTCCGGCCGTGCTCGAGGGGCTGCTGACCAGCCGCGAGCTCGAGGTGCTGGCGTTGATGGCGACCGGGGCCACCAACGAACGCATCGGACAGCGGCTGGTGATCGCCGTGGGAACGGTGAAGTCACACGTCAAGCAGATCCTGCGCAAGCTGCGGGTCGAGAACCGTGCCGAGGCGATCTCGCAGTACCTCCGGTTGACGATCGGTGCCCGCGAGGACTGATCCGGCTTCTGGGGGTTGGTCCCGGGGCCCGAAGCCCGCAGGTGCGTGGTTGTGACGGTGTGCGGGGGTTGGTGGGGGCCCGAAGCCCGCAGGTGCGTGGTTGTGACGGTGTGCGGGGGTTGGTGGGGGCCCGAAGCCCGCAGGTGCGTGGTTGTGACCGGCCCGGGGCCCGCCCTCGCGGCAGCCATTGCCTATTCGGTCTGACCATTGTAATGTCAAGACCAGTTGTGTTGCCGTTCTCCCGGCCGGCAGCACCCCATCGCATTCGGCTTCCGATCAGGAGGAACCCATGGCGCTCGCCACGGTGCACGACCGCTACACCGACGAACAGATCGCCGAGTTCCATGAGCAGGGCTTGTGGACCGACGACACACTCTTCTCCCTGATCGAGAAGCAGGCAGACTCCCAGCCGGACAAGGTGTTCGGCACAGACGGCACGTCGTCGCTGACCTACCACGAGCTCCGCGAGCGGGTGCTGGCCCTGGCCGTCGGCCTGCGTCGCCGCGGAATCGGGCCCGGTGACCGGGTCGCCGTACAGCTGCCGAGCTGGACCGAGTTCTTCGTGATCAGCGCCGCGATCGCGCGCATCGGGGCGATCGTCGTGCCGATCATGCCGATCTATCGTCGCGAGGAAGTCGCCTACATGGTCCAGAAGGCCGGCGCCAAGGCTGCCTTCACCGCCTCGAACTACCGCGGTTTCGACCACGCCAAGATGTTCCACGACGTGGCCACCGGCTCCGGCCTCCTCGACACCGTCGTCGTCGTACGCCGTGAGGGCGAGCTGCACGGCGACTCGGTCGACCTCGACGACCTGATGGTCAGCCTGCCCCGTGCCGAGGCAGACGCCGAGATCGGCGAGGGCGTGGGCGCCGACGAGCCGTTCGTGATCGTGTTCAGCTCCGGCACCACCTCACGCCCCAAGGGCTGTCTGCACACCTTCAACACGATGGCCTGCGGCGCGCGACTGCTCGGCAAGGGGTGGAACTACACCGACCAGGACGTGCAGTTCGGCCCGTCCCCCGTCACCCACACCACCGGCCTCGTCACCAGCTTCCTGCTGCCGCTCACCCACGGCGCCGCCAGCCACCTGATGGAGCGCTGGGAGCCCAAGGAGGGCCTGGCCCGGATCGCGAAGTTCAAGTGCACCGCGTGCGTGAGCGCGACGACGTTCCTGCAGATGGTGCTCGACGTCTATGACCCCGAGGTCCACGACGCCACCAGCATGAGGTTCTGGACGTCGGCCGGAGCGCCGATCCCGGCCAGCTTCGTCGAGGCCGCCCGCACCGCGATCCCCAACATGGCCGTGCTCAGCCTCTATGGCCGGACCGAGAACATCACCACCACGATGTGCACCCTCGACGACGACCCGGCCCGCTCGCTCACCTCCGACGGCAAGGCCCTGCCGATGCAGGAGGTCGCCGTCGTCGACCAGTTCGGTGAGGAGCTCCCGCGCGGTGAGGAGGGTGACATCGCCTATCGCGGAGCGATGAACTGCCTCGAATACATCGGCCAGCCCGAGGAGACCGCGGCGAACTACACGGCCGCCGGCTTCCACAAGTCCGGTGACCTGGGCCGCATGGACGACGACGGCTACGTCCGGGTCACCGGCCGGCTCAAGGACATCGTGATCCGCGGAGGGATGAACATCAGCGTGCGCGCCGTCGAGGACTCCCTCTCGGCCCGGCCCGACGTCAACCAGGTCGCGCTGGTGGCCATGCCTGACCCCCACCTGGGTGAGAGGGTCTGCTGCTACCTCGTGATGCACGAGGGCAACCCGGTGCTGACCCTCGAGCAGATCCGCGAGCACCTCCTCGGCGAGGGCATGGCGATCCAGAAGGTGCCCGAGCGCCTCGAGATCATCGATGCGTTGCCCACCACGGCGACGGGCAAGATCCAGAAGCACGTGCTTCGCGCCGACATCGCCGCGAAGCTCGAGGCCGACCAGACGGACGAGGCTGTCTGATGGAGCTCATCGACACACCGGAAGAGGCGGAGTTCCGCCAGCGGGTGCGTGGCTTCCTCGACGAGGCCCTGCCGCAGCTGGCCTGGCCGGAGCCCAGCGACCTGACCGAGAAGGTGCCGTTCTGGCAGCAGTGGCAACGGCTGCTCTTCGACGCCGGGCTGGCCGGCATCACCTGGCCGAAGGAGTACGGCGGACAGGGCCTCGGCGAGAGCCTGCGGGCCATCTTCGCCGAGGAGTGCGACCGCGCCGGCGCACCCGAGCGACTCAACATCATCGGTGAGGACTTCTGCGGGCCGACCATCGCCCACTTCGGCACCGACGGCCAGAAGCAGCGACTGCTCGAGCCGATCCTCAAGGGTGAGGAGATCTGGTGCCAGCTCTTCTCCGAGCCGGACGCCGGCTCCGACCTGGCCAGCCTGCGCACCAAGGCGGTCAAGGTCGAGGGCGGCTGGAAGATCAACGGACAGAAGATCTGGACCAGCCGGGCCCAGATCGCCGCCCATGCGATCCTGCTGGCCCGCACCGGTGGCAGCGACCCGGACAAGAGGCGACACAAGGGCATCACGTTCTTCCTGCTGCCGATGGACTCCGAGGGCGTCACGGTGCGTCCGCTGCGGCACATGCTCGGCGAGGCGGAGTTCAACGAGGTGTTCCTCGACGACGTCTTCGTCCCCGACGAACTCGTCGTGGGCGAGATCGACGGCGGCTGGAAGGTCACCATGGGCACGCTCGCCTTCGAGCGGGTCGCCATCGCCACCGGCCGGGTGAACACCACCAAGGCAGTCGCCGACATCATCGACGACGTACGTCACCTGCGTGACGACGACGGCGAGCCGCTGGGTGCCAAGCCCGCCGTGCGCCAGAAGGTTGCCGACCTGTGGTCGCGGGCGATGATCCACAACGCCATCGGCCAGCGGGTGATCACGGGCGTCGACGCCGGGGCCCCTCCCGGCCCGGTGACCTCGATCGGCAAGCTCTGGTTCTGCCCCCTGGTCGAGGATCTGGCCGACTTCCGGCTCTCGCTGGCGCCCCTGGGCGGCCAGTTCGACCTGCACGACGAGGCAGCCACCGGGCTCGACGACGTCCGTTCCTGGCTGCGACTCGCCAACCAGTCGCGCGGCACCGCGATCGCCGGCGGCTCGACCTACATCCAGCGCAACATCGCAGCCGAGCGCATTCTCGGCATGCCCCGCTCCTGAGGAGATCCCGATGACCTACGTGTGGCAGCCGGACGACGACTACCTGACGAACTCCAACGTGGCAAGGCTCATGCGCACCTTGGGTGTCACCACGGCCGACGAGCTCCGAGCAGCCTCGGTGGCCGACATCGGTGCCTTCTGGGACACCGTGGTCACCGACCTCGAGATCCCGTTCCACACCCCCTACACCCGGCCCGTCGATCTCAGCCGCGGGATCAAGTGGCCCGAGTGGTTCGTCGACGGCGGACTCAACGCGGTCGACGCCTGCCTCGGCAAGTGGGTGGCGCGCACTCCTGACGCGCCCGCCGTGGTGCACGAGGCCGAGGACGGCACGACCCACACGCTGAGCTACGCCGAGCTCGCCGACCGTGTGGCCCGGGTCCGCGGTGGGCTCCGGTCGCTGGGCATCGGCAAGGGCGATGCCGTGGCGATCTACCTCCCCATGACACCCGAGGCCGTGGTGGCGACGTACGCCGTCGCGAGCCTCGGGGCTCTACTCGTGCCGCTGTTCTCCGGATTCGCGGCCCCGGCGATCGCCAGCCGGATCCAGGACGCGGCGGCCAAGGCGGTGATCACCGCCGACGGCACCATCCGCCGCCGCAAGGAGGCCGCGATGCTGCCCCAGCTGCGGACCGCGATGGCCGGCTGCCCGAGCGTCGAGCACGTGGTGGTCGTCGACAACCTCGGCGCCGGCCTCGAGCTGGGCGAGGGTGAAGTGGCGTGGGCCGACCTGGTCGCCGGTGAGCCGGACGACGTCGTCGAGCCGACCGCGGCCGGAGACGTGCTGCTGCTCGCCTACACCTCCGGCACCACCGGCAAGCCCAAGGGTGCCGTGCACACCCACGCCGGCTTCGTGGCGAAGACCGCGTCCGAGGTCTCCTACGGCTTCGAGATGGGCCCGGGGCGCACGTTCTGCTGGATCACCGACATGGGCTGGATCATGGGCCCCCTCTCGATCTTCGGCACCCACGGCACCGGCGGCACCCTGCTGCTCTACGAGGGCTCGCCCGACGTGCCCGACACCGGCCGGCTCTGGGAGCTGGTCGAGCGACACCGGGTGTCGATGCTGGGCGTCAGCCCCACGCTGATCCGCACCCTACGTGCGGCCGGGGGAGTCCCCGAGCGCGATCTGTCGAGCGTGCGGGTGCTGGGTTCCACCGGTGAGCCCTGGGATCCGGAGTCCTACGAGTGGCTGGCCCGCGACGTCTTCGGCAGCCGAGTGCCGATCATCAACTTCTCCGGCGGCACCGAGGTGGGCGGCTCGTTCCTGTGCCCCTACCCGGTCGAGGAGATCCGCAGCTGCTCACTCGGTGGACCGGCTCTGGGCATGGACGTCGACGTGGTCGACGACGACGCCCAGTCGGTGCGTGGACAGATCGGTGAGCTGGTCTGCCGCCAGCCGTGGCCGTCGATGACCCGCGGCGTCTGGAACGACAACGCCGAGGGGGAGCGCTTCCACGAGGCCTACTTCTCCACGTTCCCCGACCTGTGGCGCCACGGTGACTTCGCGCTCGTCGACGACGAGGGCAGCTGGTTCATCCTGGGCCGCTCCGACGACGTGATGAACGTGGCCGGCAAGCGCGTCGCGCCCGCTGAGATCGAGTCCGTCGTCGCCGTCGACGCCGCCATCGCTGAGTCGGCCGTGGTCGGCATCCCCGACGCCACCAAGGGCGAGGCGGTCTGGGTCTTCTACGTCGCCAAGGGCGACGTGGACCCGGCGCAGGACGCCGAGGTCGCAACCCGGGTGCGCGGCCTGGTGGCCGACGGTGTGGGCAAGCCGTTCGCACCCAGCCAGGTGGTGCGCGTGGAGCGCCTGCCCAAGACCCGCTCGGCGAAGATCCTGCGCCGCGCGATCCGGGCGGCCGTGCTCGACACCGACGCCGGCGACCTTTCCGGAGCCGAGAACCCCCAGGCCGTCGACGAGATCCGTGAACTGGTCAAGGACCTGCGGTGACGGCCGCGGCGGTGCGGCCGGGCTCAGTGCTCGGTCACCTGGATGGCGGTTCGTTCGTCGACCTCGAGCACCGCTTCGGCGTAGCTGTGCACGTGCCGCTGCATCCGGCGTACGGCGGCAGCGGGGTCCTGGTTGCGGATCGCATCGGTGATGGACTTGTGGGCCTTGACCGTCGTCTTGCGGACCGTGTCGTCGATGAAGCCCTTGTTGTCGGTGGACTCGTAGATCGCGCGGGAGAGGGCGAGCATGAAGCCGTTGAGCAAGTCGTTGTGTGAGGCGACCGCGACCGCCACGTGCCACTCGACGTTGGCGGTCAGGAACTCCGAGAGCGGACCGGCCCCTGCGATGGCGTCGTTGGCCAGCTCGAGCCGCTCGACATCGGCGGAGGTGCGGTACTGCGCGGCCAGCTTGGCGCAGGCCGGCTCGATCGCTTCGCGGGTCTCGAGCAGCGCATCCATGCGGATCTGTCGGCCGCGGATCATCAGGCTCACCGAGCTGGCGATGGACTCCTCGCCCGGGGTCTGCACGAACGCACCGCCGGCGCGACCCGTGCGGATCTGCACCAGGCCCTGCACCTCGAGGATGCGCAGCGCCTCGCGGACCGTGGTGCGGCTCATCCGGGTCTGGGCGACCAGCTCCCGCTCGGGCGGCAACGCGGTCCCCTCGGGGAAGTCACCGCGCAGGATGCGCTCCCTCAGGTCGTCGGCCAGGACGTCGGACGCCTTGGGCACCTGCATCGGCGTCAGTTGGACAGGGCGTCGAATGCTCTGTGTGTCGACATCCTTGGATTCAGCCATGTCCCACCGCTTCTTGAGTGATTCCCGAGTTTCATTGGTCATACCCAAACTAACAGTCGGCGAGCCTTTCGCGACGCACCCAGTGGCCCCGCACTGGACAAATACACACCCGGAGGAATGCCATGCAGTGGAAGCTGTCTGAGGAACAGGACGCCTACAGGGAAGCGATGTCGGGGTGGTTGGCCGACGTCGCCTCCCCCGAGCAGGTGCGCGCCTGGCTCGACGCCGACGACGAGCGCGGCGACCACGGCCCGTTCGAGGAGAAGTGGAACACCGGCGGGATGGCCGGCGTCGGCATCCCCGAGGATCTGGGCGGCCAGGGTGGCGGAACGCTCGAGCTTGCACTGACCGCCGAGGAGCTGGCCCGCGCCGGTGCGCCCAGCGCGGCCTGGTTGGCCACCGTGCTCGCCGTCCCGCTCCTGGAGGATCACCCCGACCTGGTCAAGGCCGCGGTCGACGGCGCCTCGCTGGCCCTTGTGGTCGGCTGCAACTCCCTGCCGGACGCGGCCGCCGCTGCCGCCGTCGTGACGGCCGACGCCGACGGCCGGCTGAGTGGCGAGGTGAAGCAGGTGCTCGGCGCCGACCGCGCCACCACCCTGCTGGTGCCCGTGCAGAGCGCTGACGGCACCACGTTGTACGCCGTCGAGGTCGGCGCCGAGGGCGTGGCGATCTCGTCACGGCACCTGCTCGACCGGACCCGAAGTGTGGCCGACGTGTGCCTGGACAGGGTGGTCGCCCAGCCCCTCGCCTCCGACGACGACGTCGACGCCGCACTGGCGCGCGTGGTCGACCTGGCCGGCGTACTCGTCGCCGCGGACGCGCTCGGTGCCATGCAGCGGATGCTCGACCTGGCCGTGGAGTACAGCCAGCAGCGCAAGCAGTTCGGCGTACCGATCGGCTCGTTCCAGGCGGTCAAGCACGCGGCGGCCACGATCCTGGTCGACGTGGAGGCGAGCCGCAGCGGCGTCTACTTCGCGGCCGCCTCGCTCGACGTCACCGACCAGGTCGAGGGCGAGCAGGTGGCGATGCGCGCCGCCGCGGTCAAGGCACAGGTCACTGCGGCCGCCGCGAGGTCGGCCGACACGGCGCTGACCATGCACGGCGCGATCGGCTACACGTGGGAGCACGACCTGCACCTGTCCTACAAGCGGGCGCGGCTCGACGAGCAACTGTTCGGGTCTCCAGAACGGTGGAACGAACGCATTGCCGAGCGGCTCCAACTCATATAGTTTTTGGTCGTACCATTTGTTATAGTCAATCCATAAGTTGGTTCGGGAAGAACTCGGGCCGCACCGACGAGACCTAGGACGGGCACCGTGGACTTCGAGCTCTCCGAGGACCAGCAGACCATCCGCAAGGCGGTTGCCGAGCTGGCCAGCAAGTTCGACGATCAGTACTGGATGGAGAAGGACGAGGCACACGAGTTCCCGTCCGAGTTCTACAAGGCCTTCGCCGACGGCGGCTGGCTCGGCATCACCACGCCCGAGGAGTACGGCGGGCACGGCTTCGGCATCACCGAGGCCTCGCTGCTCCTCGAGGAGGTGGCCGCATCCGGTGCCGGGATGAACGGCGCCAGCTCGATGCACCTCTCGATCTTCGGGATGCACCCGGTGATCGTGCACGGCTCCGAGGCGATGAAGCAGGAGACCCTGCCGCGCATCGTCAACGGTGACCTGCACGTCTGCTTCGGTGTCACCGAGCCGGGCGCCGGGCTCGACACCACCCGCATCACCACCTTCGCCAAGCGCGACGGCTCCGACTACGTCGTCAACGGCAAGAAGGTCTGGATCTCCAAGGCCATGGAGTCGGAGAAGATCCTGCTGCTCACCCGCAGCGCGAAGTACGAGGACTCCCCGAAGAAGACCGACGGGCTCACCCTCTTCCTCACCGACCTCGACCGTGATCACGTCGACATCCGCCCGATCAAGAAGATGGGGCGCAACGCGGTCACCTCCAACGAGCTCTTCATCGACGACCTGCGGATCCCCGAGGAGCACCGCATCGGCGAGGAGGGCCAGGGCTTCAAGTACATCCTCGACGGCCTCAACCCCGAGCGATGCCTGGTCGCCGCCGAGGCCCTCGGCATCGGTCGCGCCGCCCTCAAGCGGGCCGTGCGCTACGGCAACGAGCGTGAGGTCTTCGACCGCCCCATCGGGATGAACCAGGGCATCCAGTTCCCGCTCGCCGACTCGCTGGCCCGCCTCGACGCGGCCGAGCTGATCCTGCGCAAGGCGACCTGGATGTATGACCAGGGCCTGCCCTGCGGTCGCGAGGCCAACACCGCGAAGTACCTCTGCGCCGACGCCGGCTTCCAGGCCGCGGACCGGGCGCTGCAGACACACGGCGGCATGGGCTACTCCGAGGAGTACCACGTGGCCCGCTACTTCCGTGAGGCGCGACTGACCAAGATCGCACCGCTCAGCCAGGAGATGGTGCTCAACTACCTCGGCTCACACGTGCTGGGCCTCCCGAGGAGCTACTGATGTTCTCACTAGTTGGACGCTCAGCCCTGCTCACCGGCGCCGGCAACGGCATCGGTGCCGCAGTGGCCAAGGCGTACGCCGCCGCGGGCGCGGCCGTCATGGTGACCGACCTCGACGGGTCGGCTGCCGAGGCCGTGGCCAAGGAGATCACCGAGGCCGGAGGTCGAGCCGACTCGCTCGCCCTCGACGTACGTGACGCCGACGGCGCGGCCGAGGCTGCTCGCCGGGCCGCGGCACTGACCGACGGCACCCTCCACATCCTGGTCAACAACGCCGGGGCGATCTCACCCGCGATGTTCCACAAGATGACCCCCGAGGCGTTCAACTTCGTGCTCGACGTCCACGTCGGCGGTGCCTTCACCGTCAGCCAGGCCGCAGCCCCCTACCTTGCGGAGGACGGCACCGGCCGCGTCATCAACGTCACCTCGGCCGCCGGGCTGGTCGGCACCATCGGCCAGGTCAACTACAGCGCTGCGAAGTCGGCGATCATCGGCATCACCAAGTCGCTGGCCAAGGAGCTCGCGAAGCGCCACATCACCGTGAACGCCGTGGCCCCGCTCGCGGCGACCGCGATGACCGAGAACATCCGCTCCAACGAGAAGCTGGCGAAGATGACCCTGGCCCGCATCCCGCTCGGCCGCTGGGCCGAGCCCGACGAGATCTCAGGGGCGTTCGTGTTCTTCGCCTCCGACGCCGGCGGCTACGTCACCGGTCAGGTGCTCCCCGTCGACGGCGGGACGGTGATCTAGTCATGCCGCTCACAGGACGCGAGGCCTGGATCGTCGAGGCGCTGCGAACGCCGATGGGCAAGGCCCACCCCGACAAGGGTTGGTTCCGCGACGTCCACCCCAACGTGATGCTCGGTGCGGTCTACACCGCCATCCTCGAGGCGACCGACCTGCCCGCCGAGCTGGTCGAGGACCTCGTCATCGGCTGCACCGCTCCCTTCGGCGAGCAGTCGCGCAACGTGGCCCGCAACGCGTGGCTGCAGGCCGGCTACCCGGCCGAGATCCCCGCGACCGTGCTCGACCGGCGGTGCGGCTCGGCCCAGACCGCCGTCGAGATGGCGGCCGCGCTGGTCGCCTCCGGCACCCACGACGTGGTGCTCGCCGGTGGCGTCGAGAACATGGGCCGGATCCCGATGGACGCGGTCGCCAGGATCGAGGAGATGTACGGCGCCGCGTGGCCGGCCGAGCTGCTCGAGCTCCACGACTTCCCCGCGATGGGTGAGAGCGCCGAACGGATCGCCGACCAGTGGGGCATCTCCCGAGACGAGATCGACGCGTTCGCCGTGCGCTCCCATGCCCTGGCCACCGCCGCGCAGGAGGCCGGACACTTCACTCGCGAGATCATCCCGATGGAGCTCGACGGCGAGCTGCGCACAAGCGACCAGTCGGTGCGCCCCGGCACGACGGCCGAGTCACTGGCCGGACTCAAGACGATCTTCCGACCCGAGACCGGCAAGGTCACGGCGGGGAGCTCGTCCCCGCTGACCGACGGAGCCGCCGGCGTACTCCTCGCCTCGGACGACGCGGTCAGCCGTCACGGCTTCACCAAGCGCGCACGGATCCTCGACCAGACCACGGTCGGAGTCGACCCGGCGATCATGCTGACCGGCCCGATCCCGGCGACCCGCAAGCTGCTCGAGCGCAACTCGATGACGATGGACGACATCGACCTGGTCGAGGTCAACGAGGCGTTCAGCCCCGTCGTACTCGCCTGGGAGCGGGAGCTGAAGCCCGACATGGACCGGGTCAACGTCAACGGTGGCGCCATCGCCCTGGGACACCCCGTCGGGGCATCCGGGTCGCGCCTCTTCGCGACGCTGCTCGCCGAGATGGAGCGCCGCGACGTCGAGATCGGCCTGGTCACCATGTGCTGCGGTGGTGGCCTCGGCACGGCAACCTTGGTGCAGAGGGTCTGAGGGCCGACGCCATGTTGGACGTGGGCGCCTTCCTCAACCCCGGCGACGGAATCTGGTGGGGACAGGGCAGCGCAGAACCGGAGCAGCTGGTCAACCAGGTGCTCGACGTCGTCGACGAGGTCGGCCCGATCCGGGCCTTCTCCGGGCTGACCTGGAACCCACGCCTGTCCGGGGACCTGCCCGAGAAGCTCACCGTGCTGTCGTACGGCGGACTCGGCCAGCTGCGTCGACTCAGCCGCAGCGGACAGCTCGACGTGGTGCCCTGCCACTACTCCGCGCTGCCGCGGATGTTCGCCAAGGGCCAGCTGCCCTGCGACGTCGGGCTGCTGCAGGTCTCGCCGCCCGACGCCGACGGCTTCGTGACCCTCGGCATCGGCGTCGAGTACGTCGCCGACGCGATCCCGCACACCCGCACTCTGATCGCCGAGATCAACCAGCAGATGCCGGCCACCGTCGGTGGCCCCAAACTGCCGCTCTCCGCGTTCGCGGCATTCATCGAGACCGATCACCCGTTGGTCGTGGCCGAGGGGCGCAGCGCCGACGACGTCGAGCACCGCATCGCCAAGCACGTCGCGTCCATCATCGACGACGGCGCCACGATCCAGATCGGCGTCGGCTCGCTCCCCGGCGCCGTGCTCGAAGGCCTCTCCGGCCACCAGGACCTCGGCTTCCACAGCGGCATGATCGCCGACGGCGTGCTGTCGTTGGTGGACAAGGGCGTGATCACCGGTGCCCGCAAGGAGATCGACCCCGGCCTAGTGGTCACCGGTGCCGCGTTCTGCGAGCGCGAGGCCTATGCCCGGCTGCACGACTACCCGATCGAGTTTCGCCCGGCGAGCTACACCCACTCCCCGTCGGTGCTCTCCGAGCTCAGGTCCCTGGTCTCGATCAACTCCGCGATCGAGGTCGACCTGCTCGGCCAGGTCGGCGCGGAGATGGCTCGCGGCGTCCACATCGGAGCCGTCGGCGGCCAGGTCGACTTCAGTCGGGCAGCCTCCCTGACCGGGTCGCGCTCGATCATCGCGCTGCGTTCCACGAACGGCTCGGGGGACACCAAGCAGTCGACGATCGTGCCCACGCTGAAGAGCGGAGTCGTCACCACCGCACGCGTCGACGTCGACGCCGTGGTCACCGAGCACGGCGTGGCCATGCTCGCCGGATGCACCGTTGCCGAACGTGCGCTGCGCCTGATCGAGGTGGCCGCGCCAGAACACCGTGAGGATCTCGAACGAGCCCTCGCCGACCAGGAGTAGAGATGACCGCCCCCAATTCCAGTGCCATCCGCCCGAACAGCACCGACCAGGAGACGCGCCGCGTCCACATCCGCGAGGTCGGTCCGCGCGACGGTTTCCAGAACGAGCCCGAGACGATCTCGACCGATGACAAGGTCCGGTTGATCAACTCGCTGGGCCGGGCCGGCTTCAAGCGCATCGAGGTCGCCAGCTTCGTGCGCCCCGACGTGATTCCGCAGCTCTCCGACGGGGTCGAGGTGCTGCACCGCATCGACGTGCCGGACGACGTCGAGCGGATGGTGCTGATCCCCAACAGCAAGGGCCTCGACAACGCGCTCAGGGAGCGCGAGTTCTTCGAGGACGCCACGTTGTTCGTCAGTGCCAGCCAGACGCACAACAAGCGCAACATCAACCGCACCGTCGAGGAGACGATGGCCGACGTGGCGGTGATGGGCCCGCGCATCGTCGCCGAGGACCTCAAGTTCTGCGCCGTCATCGCAACCTCGTTCGGCTGTCCCTTCGAGGGCAAGGTCGAGATGGACCGGGTGCTCGACCTGGCCGAGCAGTTCGCCGAGGCCGGTGCCACCGAGATCGGCTTCGGCGACACGACCGGCATGTGCAACCCGGCGTACTCTCGCCGTTTCTTCGCCGCCGCCCTGGAGCGTCTGCCCGGCATCGAGGTCACCGCCCACTTCCACAACACCCGCGGCCAGGGCCTGGCCAACGCGTACGCCGCCCTCGAGGCCGGCTGCGACAGCTTCGAGTCCAGCTTCGGCGAGCTCGGTGGCTGCCCGGTGCCGGCCGGGTCGACCGGCAACATCGCCACCGAGGACCTGGTCTCGATGTTCCACGAGATGGGCGTCGACACCGGCCTCGACCTCGAGCGCATCATCGAGTCTGCCCGCGAGGCACAGTCGGTGCTGGGGCGCAAGCTGACCAGTCACTCGATCATCGCCGGCCCGATCCTCTGGGAAGGAATCGCCTGAGGGCGACTCGTTCCACCCCATTCGTCTGAACTGCACCACCCAGCAACCCAAGGAGAGACATGAGCAACCGCGTCGCACTCGTCACCGGAAGTGCCCAGGGCATCGGCAAGGGCATCGCCGCCACGCTCGGCAAGGACGGCTTCCGTGTCGTCGTGGCCGACATGAACCTGCCAGTGGCCGAGGAGACCGCCAAGGAGATCACCGCCGCCGGTGGTGAGGCGATCGCCGTCGAGATCAACGTGACCTCCCTCGACTCGGTCAAGGCCGCGGTTGCTGCCGTGGAAGCACAGTTCGGCCCGATCGAGGTCATCGTGAACAACGCCGGCTGGGACGACTTCATGCCGTTCGTTAAGACCGACGAGGAGTTCTGGGACAAGATCCTCGACATCAACTACAAGGGTGCGCTGCGCGTCATCCACACCGTCGTGCCCGGCATGATGGAGCGCGGCTTCGGTCGGGTCATCAACATCGGCTCCGACGCCGGTCGGGTCGGCTCGTCGATGGAGGCCGTCTACTCCGGCGCCAAGGGCGGCATCATCGCCTTCACCAAGACCCTGGCCCGTGAGGTGGCCCGCAAGGGTGTCACCGCGAACACGGTCTGCCCCGGCCCGACCGACACCCCGGCGCTGCGCAAGTTCGCCGACGGCGCCGGCGGTGGCGACGCCGAGAAGGTGATCTCCGGCATGACCGGCGCGGTCCCGATGAAGCGCCTGGGCACCCCTGAGGACATCGGCCCCGCAGTCTCGTTCTTCGCTTCTGACGGCGCCGGCTTCGTCACCGGCCAGACACTTTCGGTCAGCGGCGGCCTCACCATGGCCTGAGGGTCTCGGGCCTCCGCCCGTCCCGCCCGTCACCCGCCAGTCGTCACTCCGTCACGATCGTGCACTTGCGGAGTTCTGACAGCAGATCCGCTCCAGAACCCGTCACAACTCTGCAGGTGCGAGCTTCTGGCACGAGACCGTTGACAACAGAGGAGCTCGCCGTGGACACCACCACTGACACCGTCGCAGGTCTTTCGCAGGCGCGCCTCGCGGAGGCGATGCGTGCCTCCGGGGCAGCGAGCTCCGACGCAGTCCTCGACTCATTCTCGGCCCGGCCGATCGGCAATGGGCTGATGGCCGACACCCTCCTCCTCGACCTGACCTGGCGGGGCGAGGGTGTCGGCCCCACCTCCGCGGTTGCGAAGGTGCCGTCGACCGACGAGGCCGCGGCCCGCACCGCCGCATCCCTCGGTGCCTATGAGCGCGAGGCCAGCTTCTACGTCGAGTTCGTGGGCGAGAGCGAGATCGACGTCCCCCGACTTCTCGGCGTGATCCCGTCTGACGCCGGCGCCCCTACCCTGCTGCTCGAGGACCTCTCAGCGCTCTCGGCGCGCGACCAGCTCGAGCCGGTCGGCCTCGACGTGGTCGAGCAGATGCGTGCCCAGCTCGCCGCGTTGCAGGCACCGTTCTGGGAGAGCGACCGCCTGGCCGCGACGCCGTGGCTGCACCGGCGACTCGGCGTACCCATTCCCGGCATCGCCGAGCGGATGCGTACGTCGTGGGACGCGACCCGCTCCTACCTGGCCGACGAGTACGACGACGCGGAGCGCGCGCAGATCGACCGATTCGTCGTCGGAGCCGACCGATGGGCACAGGGCATCGGTGGGCCGGTCAGCCTGGTCCACCACGACTACCGCATCGACAACATGCTCTTCGGGCCCGACCGGGTGGTCGTGCTCGACTGGCAGACGGTCGGCCTGGGCGCCCCCATGTTCGACCTCGCCTATGCGTTGGCGACCTCGTTGTCACCCGAGACCCGGGCGCAGGTCGAGCGGGACGTCGTCCGCACCCATGTCGCCGATCTGGCCGCGCGCGGTGTCGACTTCGACGAGGACCTCGCCTGGCGCTGCTATCGCGAGGCTTCGTTTGCCACGATGCTGATGCTGGTGCCGCCGACGGGTAGCGTCAAGCGCACCGATCGCGGCGACCAGGTCTTCCGTGATCTGCTGCGTCGAGGCGCGCGGATCGCCCTCGACCTCGACGCCGACGAGTTCCTGCCCCGCTGACTGCGTCGTCAGTTTCGCTGCCCGGGGTCGCAAGTCCGCACGTGCGTGATGGTGACGTCGTACGGGCGGGATCCGGGGTCGCAAGTCCGCACGTGCGTGATGGTGACGGCGTGCGGGCAGGATCCGGGGTCGCAAGTCCGCACGTGCGTGGTGGTGTCCAGGTCTGTGCAGCCCGGTGGGACGAAGGTCCGGGCGAGCCTGTGGATGACGCGAGCAGGGCACGCGATTTCGAGGCATCCTTCGGGGATGACCTCAATGGCGGTAGTTGACGGAGCGGATCTCGACACGCGTCGTCCGTTCACGCGTGCCGACGCCATTGCCGCGGGAATCCCGCCCAAGCAACTGCGTGGCTCGCTGTTCCGCCGCATCTTCCGCGGCGTCTACGTCGATGCCAGGGTCCCGGCCAGTCCACAACTGCGCGCCGAAGCTGGCCCTGACCCTGTTCCCACCGGGCGCGTTCCTGAGCCACACGTCCGCGGCGCGACTGTACGACGTTCCGATGCCGACGCTTCCGGATGAGCACGTGAGTGTTCTCCATGCCGGCGAGCGCCGGCCACGTCCGGGTCTTGTCTGTCACGTGGCCTCCGAGGTTCTGGTGGTTGAGCGCGGCGGCATCAGGGCATCGAGCCCGGCTCAAATGTTCGTGGAACTGACCTCGGTCCTTGGGCTGGTCGACCTGGTCGTGGTCGGCGACAACCTGGTGCGTACCGGCAGGCTCTCGCTCGATGAACTCGTCGAGTTCTGTCGGGTCACGCGGCTGCCGGGGCGTTCTGCAGCCCGAGCTGCAGCGTTCTTGGTTCGTGAGGGAGTCGACTCTCCGATGGAGACACGGCTGCGCCTGCTCATCGTGCTGGCCGGACTTCCCGAGCCACAGGTCAATTGTGTTCTTCGAGCCTTCGACGGGGACGTGCTGAGAAAGTACGACCTGAGCTACCCGGAGTCCCGAGTGATCGTCGAGTACGACGGCCGGCACCACATCGAACGGGTCGAGCAGTGGGAGTCCGATCCGGAGCGGCGAGAAGCCATCGACGACGACGGTTGGCGCATCCTCGTGTGCGTCGCGGCTGACATCTACCGGCGACCCGAGCGCACACTGCGACGGATCTTCGGCCTGCTCGTGGCTCGTGGGCACCCCGGTCTCCCGCCGCGACTCCGTGACGACTGGCGCCCGCACTTCCCCGGTCACTGATCCCGGCGCCGGGTTCGGGGCGGTCAGAAGTCTGCAGGTGTGGGGCTGTGACGGCGCGCGCGACGGATCGGCGGTCAGAAGTCCGCAGGTGTGGGGTTGTGACGGTGACGCGTCGGTTTCGGCGGTCAGAAGTCTGCAGGTGTGGGGTTGTGACGGTGACGCGTCGGTTTCGGCGGCCGGAAGTCTGCAGGTGCGGGGTTGTGACGGTTCGCGGGGCGGTTTCCGGCGGCCGGAAGTCTGCAGGTGCGTGGTTGTGACGGCGCGCGGGACGGATCGGCGGTCAGAAGTCTGCAGGTGCGTGGTTGTGACGGTGAGGGAGTGGATCCGAGCGGGCTACTGGCCGAGCAGGTGAGCGACGGTCTCCTCGCCGGCGCGGACGTGCCCACCCATCAGCTCGTAGGCACGGGCCGCGTCCTGCTCCGCGATCGCCTCGGTGATGACCAGGTGGGCCTGCCAGGTCTGCTCGCGGGCGGAGTGCTCGTGGAAGCGGGTGGCGCTGGAGCCGGTCATCAGGGCCTGGCGGCTGGCGTGCATGAAGGCCGACAGCAGTGCGTTGTGACTGGCGGTCGCCACCGCGACGTGCCAGGCGCTGCTGGCCTGGAGGTAGCCCTCGACCCGGTCGATGTTGGCTTCCATCGCGTCGTTCTGCTCCCGCATGACGACGAGCTGGTCGTCGGTACGACGGTGAGCGGCGAGCGCTGCACACCAGGGCTCGATGATCTCCCGGCTCTCGACCAGGGTGCGGGTGTCGGAGTTCCACCCCTGGGACTGGACGTAGAGGTCGATGGAGCCGACGAGGTCCTTCTCGGTGGGTCGCGAGACGATCGAGCCACCGCTGCGACCGGGCTTGGTGATCAGCAGTCCCTGCTGCTTGAGCACGCCTAGGCCTTCGCGGACCGTCGCCCGGCTGAGCTGACTCTGCTCGACCAGGACCCGCTCCGGTGGCAGCATCTCGCCGGTGGGGAACTCGCCGCTGAAGATCTTCTCGCGCACCATGTCGGCGAACAGTTCGGCCGGTTTCGGCACCCGGACCGGGGTGATCAGGCCTGTTCCGGACGCGCGCGTCGCGGAGGTGGTGGTGCCGGACTTGTCGCTCACGTGGTCCTTCTCCGAACTTCGAGGGTGCGCTCCGGGACGATACCCCGTCCAAGAGCGCCAGGGGTGGAGGTCCCTCCAGAACTTTCTTTCGGTCGCCCATTGCCGAATTGGCCAACAAGCCCTATGGTCTGACCAAAGTGATCCGCATCACAACCCGAGTTCGTCGGGTCAACCACCGGAGGTCAGATGTCCCAGGTCACCGAGCCCACACCGGCCGGCACTCCCGCAGGAAGTGACGATTTCGAGAAGGTGGGCCAAGGTCTCAATGTCTACGAGTCGGCCGCTGTGGTCGAGGGAGTCGTCCGCTGGCTCGAGACCCCGGAGGACGTGATCGCGTTTGCGGGCGAGGGTGACGTCAGCGACGTCGTGGTGCTCGCTCGGGGCGGCACCACCACCTTCCTGACGATGGCGCTCAATGCCGGGGTCAAGGGCGTGGTCACCCTGCAGGGCGCCCCCGAGAGCCACCTCGGCATCCTCTGTCGCGAGTACGGCATCCCGTGCGTCATGTCCGTCGCCTTCGACAAGGGTGTGCGCACCGTGCGTGGCGAGACCGTGCCGGCCGATGGTGTCCGTATCCGTCTCGACGTGTCCAGCCGACCGGAGGGCATCGTCAGTGTCGAGGCCGGTGCACCCGTGGACGACTCGCCCCCGAGTGAGGACGCGGCTCCGGCGATGTCACCCGAGCAGATGGCGCAGATCCAGGTGCTCCTGGAGAAGTTCACCGGAGTGGTGCCCCACGGCGTCGAGGGCGACAAGATCATGCAGGCGGAGATGGAGACTCGGGTCCTCCACGCCGACGACGACACCATGCACCGCGACCTCACCCTCCGGGAGGTCAACGAGGCGGTTCGCTACTACACATGGAACGAGTGGGACGCGCTCTCTGCTCGCGCCACCGAAGGTGAGTCCGGCCTGATCCCTCGGCAGGAGTACGAGGCGATGGGGATCATGCAGTGCTGGTTCCGCCACCCCGACTGGTTGCGCGCCGTCGAGGACAAGATCGGCATCGACAAGGTCATCGAGATCGGCGCCCTCGGCCGCAACGAGATCGGCACCAAGGTCAACATGTTGCACCTGTGGGCTCTCGCCACGGCTTCGAGTTTCGGCCGCGGCATCGCCCTCGAGCTGAACCTGCACGACCTCGACTACAAGGCCGATCGGATCCGGGACTGCTTCGGCGTCGTCCGCCGCCTCTACAAGGGGCTGTGGAGTGACGGGCCGATGCTCAGCTCGATGCGCGACTACCGCGCCGAGATCCTCGATCGGTCCTGGGTGGACCGGTTCGCGGCGGATCGGATCTCGCTCGAGGACGCCGATGCCCGCTCGGCCTTCCAACGCTTCAACGGCGCCGCCGAGCTGATGGGCTTCCTGCTCTCGTTCGACAACCGCCTCGGCGTCGGCGACCACGGCCCCTACCCGCTCGAGGACGGCGGCTTCGTGCTGGTGCGCGACGTGTTCCTCAATGAGCCGGCCTACTCCTGGTGCGACACGGACTCCGGGCTGCCCTGGTCGGTGACCATTGCGATGTTCTTCCCTGCCGACGCTGACATCGACGTGCAGATGATGGACCTCTCGACGGTGTTCACGACTCCGGCCAACTACCTCCCGTTCGTCGAGGGCGTCGCGGTCTACGAACGCACGACGTGGGATGCCCCGATGGACTCCGTGCGCTTGCTGGACCTCGACGACATGGCGAGGCTCCGCAGTCAGTGTGAAGACGCTTCCGCGGCGCTCTACGCCCGCATCGCGGCGATGAGCCAGCGGGAGAAGATCGAGGCCGGGGCGTTGACCTATACCGCCGGCTTCATGCTGCCGGTGGCCCGCGCCGCCGGGATGTACGACGAGCTGGTCGCCGAGCACGGTCTCCTCGAGACCCATCCCGCGGTGGCGGCCTGCTACGACACGATCGTCAGTGGTGTGGCCACCGAGATGATCCCGCGCCTGTTCCTGACCGGCTCCTGGGGCAACCCGGTGCCGGAAGACGCGGCCGACTCGATGGGTGACACGAGCGATGAGTTCGCCGTCCTGCATGCGCTCAAAGTCTGTGGCTTCGCCGACGAGGGGCGCATCGCCGCGCGGACGGGCCTCCCCGCCGACCGGATCGCGGCCGTGCTCGCGGGCACCGACGAGGCCGGCCACACCAAGAGCCGCTCCGGTCGCATCTCCGGCCACATGCTCACCCCGGCCGGGAAGTCACGCCACGTGCTGTTGCGCGGTGACAGTGTCGATCGCGAGGCGGCGGCCGTCGTCGCCTCGGCGTACGACGACTTCCTCGCCCCGAACCGGGCCTTCAAGCAGCTCACCACTGACGCCCAGATGAACGGTCTGGCCGGCGATGAGCTGATGTCGCGCCTGGATGCGATCCATACCGACGTCGGCACGGTGCTGGCCGAGGCGTCGGACTCCGGCCTGGCCTGGTTCTCGACGTACGACGCGCGCTTCAGCGAGGCACTCGAGCGGCTGCGTGGGGGAGACGTCGGCGCGCTGGCCAAGCCGATGAGCAACAGCTACCACGACGTGTGGATGGAGCTGCACGAAGACCTTCTGGCCACGCTCGGCCGGGAGCGCACGGACGAGGACGAGTAAAGCCTGCAACTGCGTGGGCGGCTGTCGGCGAGGTTCGGGTCGCGCTCAGCCAGACGAGTCTTCGACGAGGCTGAGCGCCCCGGACGGGCAGCTGGTGACCGCTCGGCGGATCAGGTCCTGCTCGCTCGCGGCGACATCCTCGCGGAGCAGGTCGAGGTCGCCGTCGTCGTTGATCTCGAAGTGGTCGGGCGAGATGGATTCGCACACGCCGAGGGAGTTGCAGCGGTCTCGGTCGACGACGATCTTCATGGCAATCCTCCGTGGTTGGGGCCGGCTGTGGAGAAGTCTCCAGAGGCCTTCGCGGCCAGACCGTTTCAATGGTTGACATTTAACGATACAGCGCCCAATCTTGTTTGTGAAGGCGCGAAAGTGATCGCCGCCACACTCTTTCCGAGGAGCCGGAGGGCCCGAGAATGACCATCTCCGAAGCACGACCCAAGGTCGACCTGATGAACCTGGACCTGTTCGTCTCCAACCAGGAGGACGCGGCGTTCGAGCGCCTTCGTGCAGAGGACCCGGTCCACTGGAACGAACCGTCCGACAACGGTCCCGGCTTCTGGGCGCTGACCAGGTACGCCGACGTGCGTGACGGCGCCTCGAACGCGACCCAGCTGTCGTCGGCCGCGGGCACCCAGATCGTCGACCGCAAGGTCGAGGGCAAGGGCGCCTCCAGTCTGCACAACATGGACGACCCCGAGCACGCCAAGCTGCGCAAGGTCTGCATCTCCCACCTGCGGGCCACCAAGGTCCGCCAGTGGCAGGACGTCATCGACAGTTCGGTCACGCTGCTCCTCGACGAGGCCGAGGAGCAGGGCAGCTTCGACATGGTCGACCTCATCTCGGCCCGGCTCCCGATGCTGGTGCTCTCCCAGGTGATGGGCGTGCCCGAGGCGGACGCACCGAAGATGGTCGACTGGACCAACCGGCTCACGAGCTCCGATCCCGACCACACCGTCGCGGAGGCGGCGCTGACCGAGGCCCGCGAAGAGGTGATGTCCTACTTCGACCAGTTGACCGAACAGCGTCGGGCCGAGCCCCAGAACGACCTGATCAGCATCCTCGCCAACGGCCAGGTCGACGGCAGGCCTCTCACCCGCGAGGAGCTCGCCGCCTACTACATCGTGTTGGTGGCCGCCGGAAACGAGACCACCCGGCACACCCTCTCCGGCGGAGTGCTGGCACTGCACGAGCACCCCGGCACGTGGGAGCGGGTGGTGGCCGACGAGTCCCTGCTCAGCCCGATGGTCGACGAGATGCTGCGCTACGTCAGCGCGGTGGCGGCGATGCGGCGTACGGCGTCGGAGGACCTCGTCATCGGCGGCACGCAGATCGCCAAGGGCGACCGGGTTGTGCTCTGGTTCAACTCCGCCAACCGCGACTCGGCGGTCTTCGACGACCCGCACACCTTCCGGCTCGACCGCGAGACCAACGAGCACCTCACCTTCGGCTGGGGCATCCACTTCTGCCTCGGGGCGCACCTCGCCCGCGCCGAGATCCGGGACTTCTTCGCCGAGGCCCGTCGGCGCAGGCTCCGCTTCGAGGTCACCGGTGAGCCGCAGCGGTTGCGGCACAACATCTTCCGCGGGTGGAGCTCGCTGCCGGTGACCGTCTCCCGAGTCGAGGGATGAACGCCTTGACCAGCACTCAGGCAGTGGCTGAGGCCGCCGCGATCACGATCCCGCAGGGCGCCGTCTTCATCGGCGGTCAGTGGGTCGAGGTTCCCGGCGGTGGCATCGACGTGCACAACCCCGCGACCGGTGCCGTGATCGGCAACGTCCCCGACGCGGACGCCGAGACCTGTGCCCGTGCGATGGTCGCCGCCCGTGAGGCATTGGCCGAGTGGTCGGCGCGACCGGCCGCGGAACGCGCCGACTTCCTGGACCGGCTGGCCGACGGCTTCGAGGCACACGGCGAGCAGCTCGCCCGGCTGGCCTCGTCCGAGATCGGCATGCCGCTGCCGGAATCACGTGCCGTGCAGGCGTCGCTTCCTGCCAAGGTGCTGCGCAGCACCGCCGACATCGCCCGCGGCTTCGCCTTCGAGGCGCGCGACGCCTCCGGCAGCACGATCGTGCGCGAGCCTGTCGGCGTCGTCCTCGGCATCACCCCGTGGAACTTCCCGGTGCACCAGATCGTGGCCAAGCTGGCTCCAGCGTTGGCTGCCGGGTGCACCATCGTGCTCAAGCCGGCAGAGCTCACGCCGCTCAACGCGGTCTTCGTGGCCCGGCTGTGCGAAGAGGTCGGCATCCCCGACGGGGTGGTCAACTTGGTCACCGGCGCCGGCGCCACCACCGGCGAGGCACTGGTGCGTGGCGGTGGCTATGACCTGGTCTCCTTCACCGGTTCGCTCAAGATCGGTCGCCACATCGGCGCGGTCGCCGGCGAGAGCGTGGTGCGCGCCACCCTCGAGCTGGGCGGCAAGTCCCCGGCCGTGGTGCTCGACGACGCCGACCTCGAGACCGCCGTCCGCACCACCGTGAAGAACTGCTTCGTCAATGCCGGACAGAAGTGCAACGCGCCCTCGCGCCTGCTGGTGCCGGCGCAACGGCGGGAGGAGGCCGTGGCCATCGCGGCCGAGGCAGCCCGCGCCTACGTGTTGGGCGACCCGCTCGAGGACGCGACGACGATGGGCCCGCTGGCCTCCGAGGTGCAGCGGGACAAGGTGCTCGGCTTCCTCGAGGCAGCGCGTGCCCAAGGTGCCACCGTCCACGGTGGCGAGCTCGTCGCCGAGGACGGCCTCTTCGTCCGTCCGGCCATCGTCTCCGACGTCGCCGAGGACTCGCCCGTGGTCCGCGACGAGGTGTTCGGGCCGGTCCTCGTGGTCCTGGGCCACGACGGCGAGGACGACGCGATCCGATTGGCCAACGACACCGACTACGGCCTCTCCGCCGAGGTCTGGTCCGGTGACGAGGCCCGAGCCGCGCGTGTTGCCCGGCGCATCAAGGCCGGCCAGGTCCGGGTCAATGGCGTACGCACCCCACCGCTGCCGGTCTCTCCCTTCGGTGGCTACAAGGCATCCGGACTGGGTCGCGAGATGGGGCCCTTCGCGCTCGAGGAGTTCCTCGAGGTGAAGGCGATCCTCGGCGACCCCGACCTGACATGACAGCAGCCTGACCTGACAGCGGATCCGAGTCCGTCCTGACGAGAGGAACATCATGCGTGCCGCAGTGAGCTGGGAGGCCGGAGCGCCGTTCCGGGTGCAGGACGACGTTGAGCGGCGAGATCCCGGGCCCGGTGAGGTCGTGGTGCGGATCCGTGCCGCCGGCGTGTGCCAGACCGACATGTCGCTCTCGAAGGGCAAGTTCGGCCAGACGATGCCGGTCATTCTCGGTCATGAAGGGGCCGGCGAGGTCCTCCAGGTCGGGCCCGGCGTGACCTCGAGCGCCGTGGGGGACCGGGTCCTGCTGACCTGGGTGCCTGCATGCGGACACTGCTACTTCTGCGTCCGTGGCCAGACCTACATCTGCGCGACCCGCAAGCGCTCCAGCGACCGTGACGTCAACGAGGGCCCACTGAGCGCCCAGGGGCAGTCAGTCATGCAGGGCCTCGGCACCGCCACCTTCGCGGAGGAGGCGTTGGTGCCGGCCCACGGCGTCCTGCCGATCCCCGACGACCTCCCCTACGAGTACGCCGCCCTGTTGGGCTGCGCGGTGCCCACCGGGCTTGGGGCCGCACTCAACACCGGCAAAGTCACCCCGGGGGAGAGTGTGATGGTGATCGGCTGTGGAGCGGTCGGCCTCAGTGCGGTGCAGGGTGCTCGTGCCGGCGGCGGCACCGTGGTCGCCGTCGACCCCCAGGCGTCCCGACGCGCGCTCGCGCTCGAGCTGGGTGCCACCGAGGCCTTCGCCCCCGACGACCCACGACTCAATGAGCCCCGCAATGGCGTCGGCTTCGACGTCGCCATCGATGCGGTTGCCCACTCATCGACCATCCGCCAGGCCTGGGACGCCGTACGCCGTGGGGGCCGCCTCGTGGTCGTCGGCGCCGGAGCGGGGGACGACATGCTCGAGTTCAGTGCCCAGGAGCTGTTCCACGACCAGAAGTCGCTGCTGGGCTCCTACTACGGCTCCTCCGACATGCGTCGGGAGCTGCCGCGCATGGTGGAGCTGTGGCGCTCGGGGCTGCTGCACCTCGACCGGATGGTCGACGGCATCGTGCCGCTCGACGACATCAACGACGTGGTGCGACGGCAGGCGAGCGGTGAGGTGCTGCGCGTGGTGGTCACTCCGTGAGCCCTGGCGCCGACCCGCACTTCGACCCGGCCTCGACGCGGCTCTCCATCCCCGGCACCGCCAACGTGCGCGACCTCGGGGGCTACCCGACGATCGACGGGCGTGAGGTCGTGCGTGGCCGGTTCTTCCGCTCCGAGGCGCTGTCCTACCCCGGAGCCGGTGAGGCGCTCGGCATCTGGGACGCGGCTCATCGCGAGCACTTCGACAAACTCCGGTTGCGCACGGTCATCGACCTGCGTGCGCCCAAGGAGAACCAGATCGAGCCGTCCGCGTGGGAGGAGGCCACGGGGGCACGGGTCATCTCGCTGCCCATCCTCGAGGGCGGTGACGGCAGCGACACCTACTTCTTCGGCGACCTCCTCTCCGGGAAGAGCACGTCGTTCCTGATCCCCGACATGGTGGTGTTCTACGAGACCACCTTGCGGCGACAGTCGAAGGTCCTCGGTGAGGTGGTCAGGTTGCTCGCCGACAAGGTCAACGCGCCGGCCCTGGTGCACTGCTCGGCCGGCAAGGACCGCACCGGCATCACAGTCGCGATGGTCCTCGACGCGCTAGGCGTGCCTCGCGACCTGGTGGTCGAGGACTACGCACTCACCCAACAGTTTCGCCCCAACCGGGTCGCGAGCTACGCCGACCTGTTCGACGGGCTGGGCGTCGCGCTTGACGACGTACGCGTGCTGTTCGAGTCGCCGCCCGAGGCGATGGAGGCCACCCTCGCCCACGTCGACGAGGAGTACGGCGGCTCGCGTTCCTACTTCCTGGAGGTGTGCGGCCTCACGGACGCGGACCTCGACGCGCTCGGGGACAACCTTCTCGGGCCTTCTGCTCACTGAAAAGGATGACTCATGGACTGGATCCTGGACTTCGACCCGTCACCGCGCTTCCCGGTGCACACCCGCGGAAACGTGAGCGAGGTCTTCCCCGACCCGATCACGCCGTTGAACGCCACGACGGGGTTCCTGCAGAACTTTGAGGACGGTTACCGTGACGCCTTCGTCGATTCGTCGGTGTGGACCTCCGACATCTATGACGGCGAGGTGCGCTTCGCGCTGCTCGGTCTGCTGGGTGGCTACGTCTACATCAACATGTCCTACCTCCGCGTCTTCGCCGTGCGGGTTCCCGGCTACACGCCGGACCTGCTCGACCTCTCCTACGGCGTCGACTCCAGGGCCTTCCCCTATGTCGAGGAGGACTGGCACGTCGACCCGGCCCGCACCGCCGAAGTGCAGCGCTGGCTCGACGAGGAGGTCGTTGGCGACGTCGACCTCGACGACCTCGCCGCCGACCGCGAGCGGGTGCTCGCCACCCGCGCCGCTCGACCGGACCTGACGACGCTGACCGACGCCGAGCTGGTCGCTCGGATCCGCGGCTTCAACCCCGAGCTTCGCCACCTGTTCCGTCAGCACGCACTGGTCACCTCCAAGACCGGCTACACCTTGGGTGCGGTGATGGCGCTGGCCGAGCAGGCCGGCCACAGCGACCTGGCCTACGAGGTCGTCGGCGGTGTGGGGGAGGTCGACTCCACCGGCCCGACGGTCGCGCTGGGCGACGTCGCAGCCGCCGTACGACGCTCGCCGAAGGCGATGGCGGCCTTCGACGAGGGACTCGACGGACTGCACAATCGCCTGCTGGCACTGGGATCTGACGCCGAGGAGACCCTGACCGCGTTGGACTCCGCCGTTGCCGACTGGGGCTTTCGCGGCCAGGGCGAGTGGGAGCTGCGCTGCGAGACCTGGGAGACCGACGCACGTCTCCCGCTGGCCCTGGTCGACCGGCTGCGCCGTGGTGAGGTGCAGGCCGACGCACGCGGTCGGATGGCGTCCTCGGCGGCGACCCGGGACTCCGCCACACGCAAGGTTCGTGAGTCACTGTCGGGCGACGCAGCCGCGGGCTGGGACGCCACCGTGGCCGCGGCACGCACCTGGGTCCGAGGTCGCGAACGCACCCGCACCACCTCGGCCACGTTGCTGCACGAGCAGCGGATGACCGCCCGCGAGCTGGGCCGCAGGTCCCACGCGGCCGGGCACCTCGAGGCACCCCTGCAGGTGTTCCAACTGTTGGAGTCGGAGCTCGACGACTGGATCGCGGACCCAGCCGCCTGGACGTCGACGCTCGTCGACCGCGAGCAGACCTACCTCGCCCTCTATGACTACATTCCGCCGTTCATGGTCACCGGCGAGGTCCCCGACCGCGAGACCTGGCAGCGCCGCTCGGCTCGCCCGGAGGCCGAGGTCGGCGAGGCCGTGCTGACCGGAGCGGCCGGTAGCCCCGGCGTCGTTCGCGGGCGGGCGCGCATCATCAGCAGTCCCACCGAGGTGGAGGAGCTCGAGGCCGACGACATCCTGGTCGCGGCCACCACCGACCCAGCCTGGACGCCGTTGTTCCTGACCTCCGCCGGTGTGGTCACCGAGGTCGGCGGGATCTTCTCCCATGGCCCCATCGTCTGTCGGGAGCTCGGCACCCCGTGCGTCGTCGCCTTGGAGGACGCCTGCCGCAAGATCCCCGACGGTGCGCTGATCGAGGTCGACGGCTCCGCCGGCACCGTGACGATCCTGGAGGAATGACAAGGTGACTGCACTCATCACCGCACCGTCCGCCCAGGACCTGGACGCGGCGCTGCGCGAGGCCGGCGGCTTGTCCGACGACTCGCGCGTGCGTGAGGTGGCGGCCCGTCCGCTGGGGGCCGGCCAACTGGCCGACAGCTTCCGGGTCGAGCTGCAGTACGCCGGCCCGTCCGGCCCGGCGTCGGTCTTCGTGAAGATGCCGTCCTCCGATGCCGACTCGGCGGCAACCGCTGCTCGCATCGGCGCCTACGAACGTGAATGCCGCTTCTATCGTGACCTGTTGCCGCGCCTCGACGTACGGACACCGAGATTGCTCGGCCTGGTGACCGGCGACGACGGGGACCCCGGGCTGGTGCTCGAGGACCTCAGCGGCCGGACCCGACCACTGGACCAGCTCCGTGACGGGACTGTGGAACAGGCCCGCTCGGTGGCCGCGCAGCTCGCCGGACTGCAGGCCCCGTTCTGGGACGAGGAGGAGGCGGTGGGCGGCGCCGGCTTGTTCTACAACCGGATCGACGACCACATCGAAGGCCTCGCCGAGCGCTACCTGATCTCGTGGGACAAGCACTCGGAGACCGTGGGAGCCGGCCTCGACGCCGCGCAGCGGGAGATGGTGCTGCGCTTCGGGGAGAAGGTGCTCGACTGGGCGGCGACGGTCACCGGGCCGCGCACCCTGGTCCACCAGGACTTGCGGCTCGACAACCTCTTGTGGGGCGAGGGCGGAGCCTGGCTCGTCGACTGGCAGACCCTGGCCTGGACCACGCCGGCCTGGGACCTGGCCTTCTATCTCGGCTCCGCACTCGAACCCGAGCCGCGCCGCCAGATCGAGCGGGAGCTGGTCCAACGCCACGTCGACGCCCTGCACGAACGCGGGGTCCGCGGCTGGAGCCACGAGGCCGCATGGGTGGAACACCGCCGGCTCAGCGGATCGGTGCTGCTCGCGATGGTGGCCGCACTGGGCTTCGTGCAGCCCACGGAACGCGGCTTCACCATGTTCGCCTCCCTCGTGCAACGCGGAGCCCAGCTCGCCATCGACCACGACGTCCTGTCGTTCACCTGACCCGACCCACCGAAACAAAGGAGCCGCATCGATGTTGTCGCCCTGGGATGACTACCCGATCCACCAGACCTCCTACCCCGTTGCCTACCCGATCGGCGCCGACGCCGGCCGTTATGACCGGCACTGGCTGGCCATGCACGACACCGATCTGACCACGCAGCTCGGAGTCGGGCTCTGCGTCTACCCGAACCGGGGCATCATCGACGGCGCCCTCAGCATCTCTCGTGACGGGCAGCAGCACTCCGTCTATGCGTCGGCGCCGATGCCACGTGACCGCAACACGCAGGTCGGCCCACTGCGCATCGAGGTGATCGAGCCGATGCGCACCCTTCGCGTCGTGCTCGAGGAGCAGGACGGGATGGCGGCGGACCTGACCTGGCACGGGGTGACGCAGACGATCGAGGACGGTCGGATGGAGCGCTACTCCGCCGGCACCCTGATCTCGGAGCGCACCCGCATCGTGCAGTTCAACGAGTGTGAGGGCCAGTTCATGGTGAACGGGGAGGCGGTCGAGGTCACCCGCGACTCGTGGTGGGGATTCCGGGACCGTTCGTGGGGGAGTCGCACCACAGGCACCAAGACCGAGCACACCATGGCCGCCTCGAAGTCCAACATCTACTTCGCCTGGACGCTCCTCCGCTTCGAGGACGAGTGCCTGTTGGTGGCGGTCAACGAGACGCCGGACGGGCGCAGCGAGGCACGCACCGTCGCCGTGCTGCCGTTCATCGGACCGGATGACCCGGCGTACGGCGTCGAGGAGGCGATCGTGCGTGGCGACGTCTTCGACTTCGACATCGACTATGCGCCGGGCACGCGCCGTGCCCAGCTGATCGACCTGACCGTGGGCCCGCGCGGCGCGGTGGACCGGAAGATCCGCATCGAGCCGACGACGACCTTCCAGATGCAGGGGCTGGGCTATTCGCACCCGACGTGGACGCACGGCGCCGACCACGGCGGCGTGGCCGTGGGTTCCGATTCCTGGAAGCTCGCCGACATCGATCCCACGGCTCGGGAGAACGTGCACGCCCAGCAGATCTGTCGCGCCGTACGCTCCGACGGGGCCGTGGGCCTGGGCCTCTTCGAGCACATCGCGATCGGCCCGCACCTGCCGTCCGGCCTGGGTGACGGGCTCACTCCTCGCGGGTGACCCCACCAGTCGTTGACGCCTCGGCGCAGTGGATGTCTACAGCCGGTCCGCGGACGTCCGTGGCGGTTCGCCCACTACGGGGTTACGGTCTGACCAATATCGTTCTTCCGTCTTGCGAGTGAAGTGAGGGTCCATGTCCGAGGAAAACGTTGTCACCTGGCGAACCGAGTCCCCCGGCATCACCGTGGTGACCCTGGCTCGTCCACCGGCCAACGCCCTGGGCCTGCCGATCCTCGAAGGCATGCACGCCGCGATCGACGCGGCCGAGGCCGCCGGCGACGTGAAGGTGATGGTGGTGACCTCGGCGCTGGAGGGCTTCTTCGCGGCCGGCGCTGACATCAAGCACATGTCGACCATCACTGCCGAGTCGTTCATGGAGTACGGCGACACGATGCGCGCGGTGAATGATCGTCTGAGTGCGTCGCCCTGGATTTCGATCGCCGCAGTCGACGGCCTCGCCCTCGGTGGCGGCCTCGAGCTGGCGATGGCCTGCACGATGCGCGTGGCCGGCAGTCAGGCGAAGCTGGGCCTGCCCGAGGTGAAGCTCGGCCTGATCCCGGGCGCCGGTGGCACTCAGCGCCTGCCGCAGCTCGTCGGTCGGGGTCGCGCGCTCGACATCATGCTCACCGCACGGCAGGTGGCTGCCGACGAGGCGCTGTCCATCGGACTTGTCGACCGTCTCGCCGACGGCGACGTGGAGAAGGCTGCTCTCGAGCTGGCCGCCGAGTTGGTCAAGGCTTCGCTGCCGGCCCAGCTGGCCGTCGTACGCACGGTCAACGCCGCCTTCGAGATGCCGTTGGAAGAGGGCTTCGCCTACGAGGCAAAGCAGGAGCAGGGCCTCTTCGAGGACGGAGAGGCAGCGGAGGGAATCGCGGCATTCATCGCGAAGCGCCGCCCCGACTTCAAGTGATCTCGCTGTTTCTCCGGCACGACCGTGCCTGAGCTCGCGCCGGGCGCCAGCCGCAGCACACTGGTGCTCTGCCTGGCTGCGGTGTGGGTGTTGTGGGGCTCGGTCTACCTTGCGATCCGACTGGTCGTCAACGAGGTCGATCCCTTCCAGGCGATGGCGCAACGCTTCGTCCTGGCCGGCCTGATCCTGATGGCGATCGTCGTGTGTCGTCGAGGCTGGTCGGGGTTGCGCGTGACCCGGTCACAGTTCCTCGCGCTGGTGATGACGGGCGTCCTGCTGTTGGGCTTCGGCAACGGCTTCCAGGCCCTGGCCCAGGTGAAGGGACTGCCGTCCGGCGTTGCTGCACTGGTGATTGCCGTCGTGCCGGCGTGGGCTGTGCTCATCCGCTGGCTGACGGGCGACCGGCCCCACCGCCTCACCGTGACCGGGGTGGTCATCGGCTTCACAGGACTCGTCGTCCTCGTCGCGCTCGGCCAGGACGTCGGGGCGCAGATGCCCCTCATCGGCGTTGCCCTGTGCCTCGGATCGAGCATCGCCTGGACGATCGGCTCCTTCCTGCAGGGGATCCTTGCCGTGCCCCGCGACGTGTTCGTCATCGCCACTTATCAGCAGTTCGTGGCCGCGATCTGCTCCTTCCTGCTGGCGATCACGACGCGGGAGACGTTCTCGATCGACTACACCCCGAAGGCCTGGTTCGGCCTCGGCTACCTCGTCGTCGCGGTCTCGGTGGTCGCATTCCTCGCCTTCGCCTGGCTGCTGACCAACGTGCCGCTCTCGCTGACTGCGACTCACGCCTACGTCAACCCGATCGTGGCCGTCTTCCTGGGCTGGTTGGTGCTCGGTGAGCCGATCGGGCTCCCCGTCCTGGTGGGTGGTGGCATCGTGGTCGCCTCCGTCGTGCTGATCGTCAGCGCCGAGCGACGCCCGGTCGACCGGACCGAAGGGGCCGGCGAGGCAGTTCCGCCTGCTTGAGCCTCGAACCGTCGGGCCGAGCCGTCCAGCCGAGCCGCCCAGCCGAACCGCCCAGCCGAGCCGTCCAGCCGAGCCGCCCAGCCGAACCGCCCAGCCGAACCGCCCAGCCGAGCCGCCACAATCGCGCAGGTGCGGAGTTGTGGCCCTGAAACCAGTCCGAGTGCGGACACGGTCTCGCAGGTGCGGAGTTGTGGCCCTGAAACCAGTCCGAGTGCGGACACGATCACGCAGGTGCGGAGTTGTGGCCCGGATCAGGGCCCGATGGAGAAGGCCACACCACTCGTGCCGAGGTCGATGGAACAGTCCGCGCGCCCTTCGTAGCGTGACGCGCACCACACCGGCTGTCGGTGCTGCCTGGACGATTGGAAACCACATGAAACGTCAGCTCACGGTCACCCTCGCGGCACTTGCCTTGGGAGCCACGGCAGCCTGCGGGTCGGCCAGCACGAACTCCGGAGGCGGAGACGGTGGCACCATCAAGGTGGCCCTGATCCCGCCGACGAGTGGTGCGCTGGCCCAGTTCGGCACAGATGCGGTCAACGGCTGGAAGACCGCCGTACGCCTGGTGAACGACAACGGTGGCGTCGACGGCAAGAAGGTCGAGCTGATCGTGAAGGGGACGGACGGCGACCCGGCCACGACCTTGCGCGAAGCGAAAGCCGCGGTCACCCAGGACGGCGCCCAGTTCATCAGTGCCATCGTCACCTCCCCGGAGAACGCCGCGCTCAACGCACAGCTCGAGGGGTTGGGCGCGCTGTCGCTCAACGCCGTCGGTCAGGACGACGCCCTGGTCGGTGAGCAGTGCTCGCCCAACGCCATCCACGTCGTGCAGAGCAACGGCATGAACATCGCTGCGCTCGCGGACTCCCTGAGCCAGATGCCCGGCGACAAGTGGGCGATCCAGGCCGTCGACTATGCCACCGGACACGGCGCCGCAGAGAACTTCAAGAAGGCGGCCGAGCAGGCCGGCAAGGAGATCGTCCTCGAGCAGTACGCGCCGTTGAACACGACTGACTTCGGCTCCTACATCACCAAGATCAAGTCGAGTGGGGCAGACGCTGTCTTCGCCGTCGAGTTCGGTGCCGACGGCATCGCATTCGTGCAACAGGCCGATCAGTTCAACCTCGACAAGCAGCTCGACACCGTGGTCGGGCTGAACATGGTCAGTGAACCGCTCTTCGAGACCCTGGGTGACTCGATCCTCGGCTACTACAACAACGTTGGCTACGACGTCGAGGCCGACAACGCTCTGAACCAGGAGTTCGTGGACGCCTACACCGAGGAGCACGGCGTGGCTCCTTACTACGTGCCGGCAGACAACTACCTGTCCGCGGAGACTCTCTTCGCCGGGATCGAGGAAGCCGGGAGCGCCGACCCGAAGGATGTTGCGAAGGCCCTTGGCGGGTTGGAGTTCGACAGCATCGTCGGCACGGTCACGGTGCGTCCCGAGGACAACCAGGTGCTGCGCGACGACTACCTCGGCAAGGTGGTCGAGGGACAGGGCGGCGGCCTGAAGTTCGAGATCGTGGCCACCTCGGCGGCCGACGTGACGAGCCCCGAAGCCAGTGCGGACTGCAAGTTCTGATCCGCGATCTTGCTTGCTTGATCCGATCGGGTCGTAGGTGCGCAGGTGCGTGATCGTGGCCGGTTTTGGGGTGCGAGGGGGGTCGTAGGTGCGCAGGTGCGTGATTGTGACCGGCTTCGGGGCTACCGGATGAGGGACCGGCCTCACCCCTAAGGGATAGAGAGACCTCTCTTATTAGGGTCGTATAGATCTAACTATCAGACCATAATTCAGTGACGTGGAGCACACCGGCACCAGTCGGACCTACTTGAGTGGATTGGAAGCACCAACATGAAACGACAGCTCATCGCGGCAGTTGCGGCCCTGGCTCTCGGAGCCACCACGGCGGCCTGTGGATCAGCCAGCACGAACTCGGGTAGTGACGGCGACAGTGACACCATCAAGATCGCCCTGATTCCGCCGACCAGCGGCGCCCTGGCCCAGTTCGGGACCGACGCGGTCAAGGGCTGGAAGACCGCGGCCCGCATCGCCAACGACAACGGCGGCATCGATGGCAAGAAGGTCGAGCTGATCATCAAGGGCACCGACGCGGACCCTGCGACCACCTTGCGGGTGGCCAAGGAAGCGGTCACCAAGGACGGCGCCCAGTTCATCGGTGCGGTGATGACCTCCCCGGAGCACGCCGCGTTGAACGCGCAGCTGGAGGGCCTCGGTGCGCTCTCCTTCAACTCGCTGGGCAAGGACGATGCCCTCGTGGGCGAGCAGTGCTCCAAGTACGGCTTCCACATCGTGCAGACCAGCAGCATGGACATCAACGGTCTGGCCGACAACATCAACGAGTTGCCCGGCGAGAAGTGGGCGATCATGGCCGTCGACTACGCGACTGGCCACAGCGCCGCGAAGAAGTTCAAGGCCGCTGCGGAGGCGGCCGGCAAGGACGTTGTCATGGAGCAGTTCGCTCCGTTGAACACGACTGACTTCGGCTCGTACATCACCAAGCTCAAGGACTCCGGCGCCGACGCCGTCTTCGCTGTCGAGTACGGCGCTGACGGAGTTGCGTTCGTGCAGCAGGCTGATCAGTTCAACCTGGACGACCAGCTCAAGACGGTCCTCGGATTCAACATGGTCTCCGAGCCGCTCTTCGAGACCCTGGGCGACTCGATCGCCGGCTACTACAACAACGTTGGCTACGACGTCGACGCTGACAACGCCCTGAACCAGGAGTTCGTCAAGGCCTACACGGAGGACAACGGCTCGGCGCCCTACTACGTGCCGGCCGACAACTACCTCGCTGCCGAGACCCTCTTCGCTGGCATTGAGGAGGCTGGCAGCACGGACCCGGCCGAGGTCGCTGACGCGCTGCAGGACCTGAGCCTCGACAGCATCACCGGCGAGGTCACCCTGCGGGGCGCGGACAACCAGTTGCTGCGTGACTCCTACCTCGGTGAGGTCGTCAAGGCCGATGGGGGCCTGAAGTTCAAGATCCTCAGCGACGCCAATCCGGACGTCACCACGCCGGAGCCCGACTCGGCCTGCAAGAAGTAGCCCAGCGCTCACCCGCACACCGTCGGCGCCCGCCCAGGCGGGCGCCGACGCAATGGAAGGAAACTCGTGAACGCAGCACAGGTGCTCAACGGGCTGGCCCTCGGGTCACTCCTGATGGTGCTCAGCTCCGGACTCGCCATGATCTACGGCCTGCGGGGCGTGGCCAACTTCGCGCACGGCGCGCTCTACATGTCCGGTGCCTACATCGCCTACTCGGTCTCCGACCGGATGGGATTCGGCCTGGCCATCATCGTCGTACCCCTGGCCCTGGCCGTGATCGGCGTCGTGCTGGAGCTGGCCTTCTTCCGGCCGCTGCAGCACCGATCCCACATCGAGCTCGGGCTGATCACGTTCGGACTCGCGCTGATCGCCGAACGGCTGGTCATCCTGATCTGGGGCGAGAAGACCCTGCGGGTCAGGCCTCCGGAGTTCCTCCAGGGGACCAGCACGATCTTCGGCGTCGAATATCCCAGCTACCGGCTCGCGATCATCGTGATCGCCCTGGTCATGGCCGCCGCGCTGATCCTCTGGTTGCGCCTCAGCAACGTCGGGTTGCACATCCGCGCGGCCAGCCAGGACATCGAGACCGCCGCGATCATGGGCATCAACGTCGACAAGGTGAGCCTGATCGTGGTCAGTCTCGGCTCGGCCCTCGCCGGACTCGCCGGAACCCTTGCTGCGCCGTACATCGCACTCGACCCGGGGATGGGCAACGCCTTCCTGATCACGGTCCTGATCGTGGTCGTGGTCGGCGGCATCGGCAGCATCGCCGGTGCCATGATCGCCGGGATGGGGCTGGGTCTCATCCAGACGTTGAGCACGGTCTGGTCGCCCAGCTTCGCGGTGCTCGTCCCCTACCTCGCCCTGACCATCGTCCTGTTGTGGCGGCCCACCGGGCTCGCCGGGAAGAGGATTTCATGACGACCACCGCACCCGCCGACGACATCACCGGCGACATGGTGGAACCAGCGACCGTCAAGCGCGGCCGTCCCGGCCGAATGCTGATCGGCCTCGGGGTGGGCATCGCCGTCCTCCTGGTGGGCCTGGCCGTTCCCTACGTCGTCACCGACACCTATCGGATGAGCCTGCTGCTCGACGCCACCATCCTGAGCATGCTCGCTCTCGGCATCGGCTTCATGGCCCGCCACCTCGGCATGATCAGCCTCGGGCACGGCGCCTTCTTCGGTACGGCGGCCTACGCCGTCGGTGTGGCAATCACCAACTGGGGTTGGAGTCCGCTCAATGCCGTCATCTTCGCGATCCTCCTCGGCTCGGCCCTGGCGCTGGTCATGGGCGTGCTCGTCGTACGGGCCTCCGGCTTCGGATTCCTGATGCTGACCCTGGCGCTGTCGCAGGCGCTCTACCAGCTCAGCGTGCAGATCTCGGCGCGTGAATGGACCGGGGCGTACGACGGCAAGCTGATCACCTACGAACCCGACATGACCTTCCTCGGCCTGACCCAGGCCGACCTGATCAACCCGGGTCTCTTCTGGCCGTTTGCCTGGAGTGCGCTGGTGGTCAGCGGGATCGTGCTGTGGGTGGTCGGTCGCTCCAAGTTCGGCACCACCCTCGAGGGTATCCGGGAGAACGAGGAGCGGATGCGGTTCTCCGGCTACAACACCTTCCTCCCGCGGCTCATCGCGTTCGTGCTCTCCGGGTCCGTGGCCTCGTTGGGTGGCGCGCTCTTCGCAATGAACGCCGGCTACATCTCCCCGCAGATCCTGGGCTTCACCCAAGCCGGTGACTCGCTGATCGCGGCGTTGATCGGTGGCTTCGGGATCATCCTCGGCCCGGTGATCGGCACGTTCCTCTTCGTCTACGCCCAAGCCAACTTCAACTTCGGTGGAAACCTGCACCTGCTGACCGGGCTCCTGCTGATCGTGGTGCTGGTCTTCATGCCGGGCGGCATCACCGGCACCCTGCAGAAGGTCTATCGACGCATTCGTGGAAAGGACCGCCAGGTGAGTGATGAGAGAGGCCGCAGCGGCCGCGACATCGCCAGCGACCGTGCGGATGCGTCCGAACTGCGAGCGGAGAACGAGCAATGAGCATTTTCGAAGGCCGTGGACTCACGGTGAAGTACGGCGCCGTCGTCGCCCTCGACAACATCGACATCTCGCTGGAGCCGGGCCTCGTGCACGGTGTGATCGGGCCCAACGGCGCGGGCAAGTCGACCTTCATCGACGCACTCTCGGGTCGCAAGCGTCCCTCGTCGGGCAAGGTGCTGCTCGACGGCTCCGACATCACCCGCCGCTCGGCGCGGTGGCGCCGGACCAAGGGAGTCTCGCGCTCCTTCCAGCGCACCAGTGTCTTCGGCTCGATGACCGTCGGTGAACAGCTCGAGATGGTGGCCCGCAAGAACGACGAGCCCGATCTCGAGGGGATCATGAAGACCCTCGGGCTCGACGAGATCCGCGACCGGGTCTGCTCCGAGATCGCCTACGGCACGCAGCGTTCGGTCGACCTGGCCATTGCGTTGATTGGCCAGCCCCGCGTCGTACTCCTCGACGAGCCGTGCGCCGGACTGGTCGCCGACGAATCGGTGCGCATGCTCGACCACGTGCGTACGGTCTGCAAGGAGCGCAACGTCGCCGCCCTGTTGGTCGAGCACGACGTCGAGGGCGTCTTCCGCACCTGCGACGTGATCACCGTGCTCGACCTCGGCAAGCTGCTTGCCACCGGCGACCCGGCATCGGTCCGTGCCGACGAGAACGTCATCCGTGCCTACCTGGGGAGCGCAGCATGAGCAGTCCCGTCCTGGAGTTCCGCGACGTCTCGGCGGCGTACGGCGGGGCCGTCATCCTGCAGGAGATCTCGTTCGCCATCGAGGAAGGCGAGACCGTCGGCCTGGTCGGACGCAACGGCGCCGGCAAGTCCACGACCCTGATGTCGGTCTACGGCGTCCCGACCGTCACCGGCGAGATCCTGGTCTCTGGCAAGGCGCTCGGCGGGCGGGCCCACGTGCCGACCTCACGCGGAGTCTCACTGGTCCCGCAGGGCAAGCGGATCTTCAGCAACCTGACGGTCGAGGAGAACCTGCTGCTCGGGCGCGCCTCCGGACGGAAGGGAACGTGGACGCCGGATGCGGTCTACGAGCTGTTCCCCAACCTGGCTCGCGGCAAGAAGCGCTCCGGTACGTCGCTCAGTGGTGGTGAGCAGCAGATGCTCGCCATCGGCAGGGCGCTGATGGCCGAGCCGGCGCTGTTGATGCTCGATGAGCCCACCGAGGGCCTTGCGCCGGTGATCATCGACGCGATCATCGAGGCCCTGAAGGAGATCCGGTCCCGGGGGACGGCTCTGCTCCTGGTCGAGCAGCACATCGGGATGATTCAGAAGCTCGCCGACCGCTACCTCGCCCTGCGCAGTGGCCGCCTGGTCGGTGACGGTCCGGTCTCCCAGCTCGAGGACCGTGCCGTGCAGGAACTCATCGCGCTCTGACCATGATCCGCGGAACGACGCCGGTGCCCACATGGTGGGACCGGCGTCGCCGCGTTTCCGCGCCCTTCTGGTTCTCGGGCAGGCGGAAAGTCGGGTGTCATCGGCCGCGTTGGGAACCCACCTCGATGAAGGGGTGTCCGCGGAATGTGCCCCCGGGCAAGATCGGGACATGTTGATGACAGACACCAGATCCACAGCTGGAACGTGGTCACTGCCCACGTCTCGGAGGCTGCTCGTCCGTCGCGTGCGCGACCTGCTCCGTGTGACCCTCGCCGACTCCCAGGGTGACATGTTCCCCGAGGGACGGATGGCGGGCGAGGCTGAGCTGATGGGTGAATTCACCGCCCCGCGGGACGCCGTCCGCGAGGCCCTCTCGCTGCTCGCGGACGAGGGCCTGGTCAAGCGTCGGCGAGGGATGGGCACGTTCCGCACCGACGACAGTTTCAGCATCAACGTCGGGTTACCTCCGGACGGCGAACCACTGGTGACGCAGTTCGACGACCACGACCGCCTCAGCCTCAGACTCCTGGAATGGGTGTGGGTGCCGGCCCCCGCGGCGGTCGTACAGCGACTCGACGGAGTGGTCGAGGGTGACGACTGTCTCTGCATCGACTACGTCCTGTTGCGCAACGACAGTCCCGTCTGCGTGATCACCAACTACTTGAGGCGGCAGGAGGGACGCAGTCTCTCACCGGCGGACTTCGCCGAGGACTTCTATTCGATGCTCGACCGCTCGGGCAGCTCGATCCAGTCCCAGGACATCGTGCTCCAACCCCGATTGGCCGACACAGAGGTCTCCGCGCTGCTCGACATCGAGGTCGGCGACGCAATCATGTGGATGGAGCAGGTGATCCGCGACGTCAACGGCGTCGCCATCGACTTTGCGATCGTGCACATGCACCCAGAGCTCCGGGTCGGCATCCCGGGGATGCCGCGCACCGGGCTCAGCAACATCGCCACGCTCCAGAGGGTGAACCAGTGACCGCGGCACCGGAGACCCTCGCCGAGGCCAACCGTGCGCTGGTTGCCGGCACCACCACTGCGGTGGAGCTCACGGAGTGCGCCATCGAACGCGCCGACCAGCTCGACTCGCAACTGGGCGTCTTCATTGCCCGCACGACGGAGTCAGCACGTGTGGCTGCCGAGCTGTCCGACCGTCGACGCCGCGCTGGCGAGTCCCTCGGGCCCCTCGACGGCATCCCGATCGGCCTCAAG
Source organism: Nocardioides sp. Soil797 (assembly GCA_001429555.1). Taxonomy (GTDB): domain Bacteria; phylum Actinomycetota; class Actinomycetes; order Propionibacteriales; family Nocardioidaceae; genus Nocardioides. The sequence goes on from LMSR01000001.1 coordinate 339,230, forward strand.
GACATCGTCTCCGACGTCGAGGGCCAGACGACTGCCCAGAGCCTGGCGCACTCACCTGCGTGGCAGGAGACCGTGGGCGTCTCCTCGGTTGCTCGACGCCTGCGCGCTGCCGGGGCCGTCGTGATGGGCAAGCTGACCACGATGGAGTTCGCCACGGGACTTCCGGACGAGACCAAGCCCTTCCCCACGCCGCGCAATCCGTGGGACGTCGACAGATGGGCCGGCGGGTCGAGCTCGGGTTCCGGGTCCGGGGTGGCCAGCGGCATGTTCCTCGGCGCAGTGGGCACGGACACGGCAGGAAGCATTCGGATCCCCTCGGCATTCAACGGGATCACCGGGCTCAAGCCCACCTTCGGACGCGTGCCCAAGGACGGCGTGGTCCCGCTCGGCTTCACGCTCGACCACGTGGGGCCGATGGCCCGAACGGCCGAGGACTGCGCCCTGATGCTTGAGGTGATGGCCGGTCACTCCGACTCGGATCCTTGTGCGGCACACCGTCCGACCGAGTCGTGGTCGAGTGCGCTCACCGGAGACCTCCGCGGAATCAGAATCGGCGTGGACACGTGGGAGCGGCATGCGGCTGCTGGTGTGGACCCCGATCAGCCGGCACTCTTCCAGCGCTCCCTGGACGTGCTGCGAGACGCGGGTGCGACCGTCACCCAGCTCGAGGTGCCCATGTACGCCGAGGCAATGGCCGTCGACATGATCGTCATGCTGAGTGAGGCGCATGCCTTCCATGCACCTGACCTTCGGGGACGCTGGGAGGACTACGGGCTCGCCACGCGTGTGCTCCTGGCCTCAGCCGACGTGCTCACCGGTGCCGACTACGTCCAGGCCCAGCGAGTACGCCGGGTGCTCAGGACCCGAGTGGACGGTCTGTTCGAGAGCGTCGACCTCGTCGTGACGCCGTCCGGGCATCTCGGCGCGCCGTTGCTGAGCGACTTGGATCCGGCCAACGCGCTGACTGCGTTGCCGTCGGTCCACACGCCGTACTGGAACCCACTCGGAAACCCCACGATCGCCCTGCCGATCGGTCTCTCCTCAGTGGGCACTCCGTTGTCGATGTCGATCTCGGGCCGTCACTGGGACGAACGACTTGTGCTCCGGGCGGCGGACGCCGTACAGCGCCGGACCAGCGAGCACCTGGCCAAGCCACCGATGACCACGGCAGGAGCCTTGTCATGACACCACGACCTTGGGCTTCCTCCACGGACGAGGAGGCACTGATCGCCGCCAGCCGCGAGATCTTCGCGGCCATGGCAGAGCTCCTGCACGAAGTGGCCGAAGCGCGCTACGTCGACCCGGCCGGCGGCTTCGACATCACCCGCTGAGCAACACAGTCCCAGCCACCAGCGTTCGGCCGGTGGCGCAACTGGCGACCCTCGTCGCCTCGAAAGGTGTGCCCATGGAGACCAAGTCTCGTCGGACCCGCCGCGGCGTCGCACTGATCGGTGCCGCGCTTGCCGCCAGCCTCGTCGCGACAGGCTGCTCCGGAGCTTCGAGCAACTCCGGAGATGACAGTGACGACACGATCAGGGTCGCGCTCATCCCGCCCACAACGGGGGCCCTCGCGCAGTTCGGAACCGACACCGTCGCCGCCTGGAAGTTCGCCGCCAAGGAGCTGAACGATGCCGGTGGCGTGGACGGCCGGAAGATGGAGATCAAGGTCTACGAGACCGATGGCACGGTGTCGAAGACTCTGTCCGAGGCCAGGCGTGCGGCCACCAAGGACGGCGCCGACTTCATCGGAGCGGTCATGACCGGCCCCGAGAACCAGGCGCTCGCCTCTCAGCTGGAGGCTCTCGACGTGCTCAACTTCAATGCGACCGGCAACGATGACGAGCTGATCGGCGAGGCCTGCAACAAGTTTGCCTTCCGCTCCGTGACCTCGTCCTCCATGGACCTCCGGGCATTGGCCGGGCAGGTTTCCGAACTGCCCGAGAAGAAGTGGGCGATCATGGCGGTCGACTACTCGATCGGGCACAGCGCCGCGAAGACGTTCAAGGGTGCCGTGGAGGACGCAGGGGGAGAGGTCGTCGACACGCAGTACGCGCCGCTCGGCACCACCGACTTCGGCACCTACATCTCCCAGCTGAAGGAGTCCGGCGCCGACGGACTGTTCGTCGTGGAGTACGGCGCAGACGCGGTCGCGTTCGTCCAGCAGGGTGATCAGTACAAGCTCTTCGACGACTTCGGCAACGTGGTGGGGATGAACATGGTCTCCGAGCCGCTCTTCGACGCCATCGGGAAGCAGACAGTGGGCTTCCTGGGCAACGTCAACTATGACGCGAGTGCCGACAACGAGGCGAACCGGGCGTTCGTCAAGGCCTGGACCAACGAGCACGGACAGGCGCCGTACTACGTGCAGTCCAACACCTATCTCGCCGCGCAGATGTTGATCGAGGGAGTGCGCAAGGCCGGAACCGTGGAGCCGGCGAAGGTCCGTGAAGCCCTCTCGGGACTCGCGTTCGACTCGATCGTCGGTCCGGTCGAGGTGCGAGCCGGAGACCACCAGCTGTTGCAGCCGACGTACGTCGGGAAGGTGCGCGTCCAGGACGGTGGCTTCGGCTGGGACATCCTGGCCACCGCCCCGGCATCCGAGACGTCACCCGAGGTGTCGCCTGACTGTTCCATGTGAGCCGGGGATCTCCATCTCAGTCAGGCCGGACGAGATGGAGATGCCACCATGTCCCACGGGCGAGATATTGGCCTGACCATTGACAGATGACCTAGGCTGGGTGCATGACGAAACGATCGTTCACAGGGCCTCTTGCGGGCCTGAAGGTGGTCGAGATCGGCAGCATCGGGCCGGGTCCGTTCTGCGCGATGTTGCTGGCCGACCTCGGCGCCGAGGTGATCCGGGTGGACCGCGCCAGCGGGTCCACGCTGGTAGGGCCGAACTCTGACTTCCGTACCGAGGTGATGCACCGCGGACGCCGCTCGATCGCGGTCGACCTCAAGAACCCCGAGGGCCGCGAGGTCGTCCTGGAACTGGTGCGGGATGCCGACGTCCTCATCGAGGGATTCCGCCCGGGCGTCACGGAGCGCCTCGGCATTGGGCCCGACGACTGCGCCGGGGTCAACGAGCGCCTCGTCTACGGCCGGATGACCGGCTACGGCCAGGACGGCCCGATGGCCCAAGCCGTCGGACACGACATCAACTACATCGCCCAGAGCGGCGTGCTCGCCCTGCTCGGTCGTGCCGGGCAGCCGCCCACCCCGCCACTCAGCCTGGCCGGCGACTTCGGAGGCGGCGGGATGCTCCTTGCTCTCGGCGTCGTCTCCGCCGTCCTGGAGGCAAGGACCTCCGGCAAGGGCCAGATCGTCGACGCGGCCATGGTCGACGGCTCCGCCCTCCTCGGCGCTGCCTTCCACGGCTTCGTCAGCGGCGGCACCTGGTCGACCACGCGGGGCACCAACATCGTCGACTCGGGCGCGCCCTTCTACGACGTCTACGAGACCTCGGACGGCAAGTGGCTCGCGGTCGGCGGCATGGAGCCGCACTTCTACACCGAGCTGCTGGAGATCCTCGAGATCGATCCCGAAAGCCTGCCGGACCAGCACGACCAGTCCCGTTGGCCGGAGATGAAGAAGATCTTCGCCGACGCCGTGGGTGCCCGCCCGCGCGACGAGTGGGTGGAGCGCGCGAACGGCCGCGGCTGCATCTCGGCGATGCTCGAGGTCGAGGAGTCCTGGCAGCATCCCCACAACGTCGCCCGGGGGACCTTCGTCGAGGTCGCCGGGATCACCCAGCCCTCACCGCAGCCGAAGTTCAGCCGCACCCCGGCCGAGGTGGACTGTCCTCCACCTGCCCCCGGGGAACACACCCTCGAGGCACTTGGTGCCTGGGGCGTCCCCACCGAACGCATCAACCAATGGGCGGCATCTGGCGCGATCGTCCAGACCGAGCTCACCGCCACCGACAGTTCCCGCGCCAGCAGTTCCGGCACCGAGAAGGAAGGCCTCACCCGATGAAGAGCCTCGAGAGGTCCTACGAGACCCTGCACCTGGAGGAGGTCAGCCCCGGCGTCGTCGTCGCCACGCTTGACCGACCCGACCGCTACAACGCGATGACCAACCAGATGTTCGCCGAGATCGAGCGGATGTCTCTGGACCTCAACGACGAGGACGATCTCCGTGTCCTGGTGATGACTGGGGCAGGCAAGGCGTTCTGTGCCGGCTACGACCTGGCCGACGCAGAGGAGCTGTCGAGCCTGGGTGCGATCGGCATGCTCAACCAGCAGGAACGCGCAGCCCGGGCCCTGGTCGCCGTACGCTCCCTGCGAGTGCCGGTCATCGCGGCCGTCAACGGCGCCGCCGCCGGCGGCGGCCTCGCCCTGGCGCTCCAGGCCGACATCCGCCTGGCCTCGCCCGAGGCGAAGTTCAACGCCGCGTTCGTGCGCATCGGCCTCTCCGCCGGTGACCTCGGCACCTCGTGGCTGCTCACCCGACTCGTCGGACCCGCAGTGACCAGCGACATCGCCTTCACTGGCCGCATGGTCAAGGCCGACGAGGCCGAGAAGATTGGGCTGGTCAACTCGATCAGCAAGGACGGCGCACTGATGGACGACGCTCTCGCCCTGGCCGCGCAGATTGTTGCGAACAGCCCTGGCGGCGTCCAGCTCTCGAAGCGCGCACTGCACGCCAACATGGAGGTCGGCTCCTACGCGGCTGGTCTCGAGCTTGAGAATCGCGGACAGGCGTTGCTGACCCGTACTCCGGACATGCCCGAGGCCCTCGCGGCCTTCAAGGAAAAGCGCCAGCCCGTCTTCACGGGGGAGTGAGTGAGATGACAGTGACCGACCCCCAGCAGACGACCGTGACCGTCGACTTCCCGCCCCTTCAGGAACTGACCTTCGAGGTCATCGAGGGCGACATCGGCGTGCTCCGGATCAACCGTCCCGACCGAATGAACAGCCAGACGATCCGGATGTTCAGCGAGTACGGCGAGGCCGCGTTCGCGTTGCGTGACGCGCCCCTTCGGGCCTTGATCCTGACCGCATCCGGAGACCGAGCGTTCTGCGCCGGCTTCGACCTCGACGAGATCCACAGGATCACCGAGATGGGCGTACGCGAGTTCCTCAAGTTCCAGGAGACCGCCACCGGCGGCATCCAGGGCATCCGCTTCCTCCCGTTCCCGGTGATCGCCGCGATCCACGGGCCGGCGACCGGCGGTGGCATGGCCCTCGCCCTGGCCGCAGACATCCGGCTCGCGGCTCCGACCGCCAAGTTCAGCGCTGCCTTCGTCAAGGTCGGACTGTCGATGGGCGAGCTCGGTACGTCGTACAACCTCAGCCGCCTGATCGGGCCGGCGAAGGCCGCCGAGATCGGCTACACCGCGCGCATCGTGAAAGCCGACGAGGCGGAGCAGATCGGCCTGGTCAACCGGGTCGTGCCCTCCGAGGACCTCTTCGACGAGGCGGTGAAGATGGCTCGGCAGATCGCTTCGAACTCGCCGGGTGGCGTGCGGATGTCGAAGCGAGCCATCCAGCGCAACCAGGAGATCACGTCCTACGCTGCGGCGATCGAGCTGGAGAACCGCGGCCAGGCGCTGATGTCGCGCACCGCCGACATGCCCGAGGCGCTGGCCGCATTCAAGGAGAAGCGGGAGCCCCGCTTCACGGGGGAGTGACCACGCGATGAGTGACTGGGACTGGTCGACCGAGGAACGTGGGCGCCTGGCTGCCTTCCTCGAAGCCCGCGGGCTGACGTCGGGGGAGGTGACGACGCGACGCATCGGTGACGGTCACTCCAACCTGACCTACCTGGTTTCCGACGCCGAGGGTCGGCAGCTCGTCGTACGCCGCCCGCCGCCGCCGCCGACCCCGCCGGGGGCGCACGACATGCTCCGTGAGGCGCGGCTGATCAGTGCCTTGGCCGACACCCCCGTGCCCGTCGCCGACGTGCTCGCCACGGCCGAGGCCGACGAGGTCATCGACGTGCACTTCTATGCGATGAGCTTCGCCGCCGGCCCGGTGGTCACCACCGTGACCCCCGCGCCCCTCGACACCGTCGTCGTACGACGCCGCATCGGCGAGACGCTGATCGACACCCTGGCCGACCTGCATGCCGTCGACTGGCAAGCCGCGGGCCTCGGCGACATCGGCAAGCCGGAGGGCTTCAATGCCCGACACCTCAAGCGGATGGCGCACCTGGTCTCCGACGACAACGGCAAGCCGCCACCGCACTTCGCCGAGATCGACGCCTGGCTGCAGGCGAACGTGCCCCCGGAGTCGGGCGCCGCGATCGTGCACAACGACTTCCGCATCGGCAACGTCGTGCTCGATGCCGACCGACCCGGCGAGATCAAGGCCGTGCTCGACTGGGAGCTGGCCACCATCGGTGACCCGCTTTTCGACCTGGGCTACTTCCTCAGCAGCGTGCCCGACCCGGACGAACCGCTGACGCCGACCGAGGAGCTCGGCACGGCCATGCTCGAGGACGGCTACCCCACGCGCAAGCAGCTCGCCGACCGGTACGCCGAGCGCACCGGGGCCGACCTCGGCGCGCTCGACTGGTACACAGCGCTCGCGCTGTGGAAGCTCGCGGTGCTCTACGAATACGGCCGCCGACGGGCCGTGCGCGGCGTCGGCGACCTCTACTACGCCGACCAGGCACTGGTGCAGTCGTTCCTCGACGCCGCCCACCACACTGCCGGACTTCCCCCTGCCCCTGCACCACCGGAGGACTGAGATGACCAACCGATCCAACGAACCGTTCCACGACCCGATCGTCACACCCGACGAGCTCGACGGGCTGCCCGAGAAGTTCTTCGACCGCTTCGTCTTCAACTTCCACCCCGTCGACGGCTCCCGGCCGTCGGTGATCATCGGCCTGGGCCTGCACCCGCTGCGCGACACCGTCGACGGCTTCGCCCAGCTGAGCACGCCGACCGAGCAACGCAACGCCCGCTACTCCACCGAGCTCTCCGCCACCTCGTGGGACACCTGCGGCCCGTTCACCTATGAGGTGGTGGAGCCGAACAAGACCTGGCGCCTTCAGTTGGGTGAGAACCCGACCGGGATGACCTTCGACCTGACCTGGCAGGCGCGTACGCCGGCCTGGTGGGGCGACATCGACGTCACCAACCCCAAGGGTGAGACCACCTCCTTCGCGCACCTCTTCCAGTCCGGTTTCGCGGACGGCACGATCACCATCGACGGCGAGGAACAGCGCGTCGAGCAGTGGTACAGCCAGCGCGACCGGTCGCGCGGTGTCCGCACGATGCAGGGCGGGCAGGGGCTGCACATCTGGTACCAGGCGCAGTTCCCGGACCGCTCTGTCGGCTTCCTGCTCGTCGAGGGTCGCGACGGGTCGCGGCTGCTACTCGAGGGTGCCGTGATGCACACCGACGGTCGTCTCGACGAGATCACCGACGTCAAGCACGACCTCGTCTTCGACGACCAGCTCGATCTCCAGTCTGGCCTCGTGCAGGTCACCACCGCATCCGGCGAGGTGCTGCCGATCCAGACCGACGCCTCTGGCGGCGGTGGGCTGATGGCCGGCGCCGGGTACGGCGGCCACCACGGCGCCGCACTCGGCATCGATCACGTCGAGGGGGAGATCTGGCCGCTCGACGGTTCCGTCACCCAGCGCACCGTCGACTCGTCACTGACCGACAAACTGGTCAGCTTCACGCACGAGGGGGTGGCCGGCTCCGGGATCTTCGAGTTCGCGTTGACCCGTTCGTCGTCGTACTCCTACGTGCCGACCCTGGAATGAACGTCAGTGGTGGCCTCGGCTGATCCCTGCGCGGGTTCCGGGTCACAAGCCGGCACCTGCGAGCTTGTGACCACGGTCCGGCCTGTTCGGGCGTCACAAGTCCGCACGTGCGAAGTTGTGACCCTGGCCGACCGGATCCGTGGCCACGAGTTGGCACCTGCGAGCGAGTGACCACAACGGTTGGAGAAATCTCATGGCTGAGCCACGACCCTTCGTCCCCGAGGTCGACCCGAAGCAGGTCGTCGACCTGCGATCCCGGCTGAGCCGGACCCGGTGGCCCGAGGCGGCCACCGAGCCCGACTGGGCACAGGGCCCGCCGCTGGAGGAGATGCAACGGCTGGTCGCCCACTGGCAGGACGGCTTCGACTGGGAGCGGTACGCCGCGCGTATCGCCTCGGTGCCTCAGGTACTGGTGGAGATCGACGGCCTCGAAATCCACGCCATCCATGTGCGGTCCACCAACTCCGACGCTGTGCCGCTGGTGCTCACCCACGGCTGGCCCAGCACCTGCTTCGAGTTCCTCGACGTCATCGAGCTGTTGACCGAGCCCGACGAGGGCCAGGCCTTCCATGTGGTCTGCCCGTCCCTGCCCGGCTATGGCTGGAGCGCGAAGCCGAGCGCGCAGGGCTGGGGCGTCGAGCACACCGCGGATGCCTGGGTGGAGTTGATGGAGGCGCTGGGCTACTCCCGTTTCATCGCCCAGGGCGGCGACTGGGGTGCGATGGTGACCACCGAGCTCGGCGTACGCCACCCCGACCACCTGCTCGGAATACACCTGACGATGCCGATGGCGGCACGCGAAGAGGGTGATGAGGACGGCGCGTCAGAGCTGCAACTGGCCGGCCTCGAGCGTCAGGGGCGGTTCCGCAAGCACGGCCACGGTTACAACCTGTTGCAACGCACGCGTCCACAGACGATCGGCTACTCGCTGGTCGACTCTCCGGCGGGGCAGTGCGCCTGGATCGTGGAGAAGCTGCGCGACTGGTCGGGCGTCGACCAAGACGGACGCTGCCTCCTCGACGACGACGCGATGCTCGAAGTGGTCTCGACCTACTGGCTGACCAGCACCGCGGCGTCCTCGGCCCGGCTGTATCGGGAGGCGGTAGGACTCGACCGGGCGACGTACGTCGACGTGCCGACGGGCGTCACCATCTTCCCGTACGAGATCATCCGACCGCCCCGCAAGGCCGTGGCCAGGCGCTATCGGGGGTTGACCTACTGGAGCGAGCAGGATCGTGGCGGCCACTTCGCGGCCGCGGAGGTCCCGGATGTCTTCGCCCGGGAGCTCCGCGCCTTCGCCGCCTCGCTCTGAGCCCAAGCTCGTTCGAGACGAGCGCCGGGACAGCCGTCAGCCGGCGGTGTGTTGGTCGAGCCAGGCGACGACCTCAGCGGTGATCTCGTCCCGGTTGGTCTCGTTGAAGATCTCGTGGCGGGCCTCGGGATAGACCTTGACCGTGAGGTCTTCGATACCGGCCTCGGCGTAACGCTGGCCGAGGAGCTGGACCAGGTCGCCGCCGCCGGCCAGAGGATCGGAGTCGCCCGACACGACGAGCAGGGGCAGGTCCTTGCGGATCCCGGCCAGGGCGGTCGGGTCGGCCAACCGGGCAGCGCCTGCGAACAGCTGCGGGACGGCGTCGTCGGGCAGGTCGAACCCACACATCGGGTCCGCAGCATAGGCGTCCACCTCGGCCTCGTCACGGGAGAGCCACTCATATCCGGTGCGTTGCTCGAAGCCGGCGTTGAACGCCTCGAGACCGACAGGTCCCTCGCTCTGGGCCAGTCCTGCGGCGAGCACATCGAGTGCGGTCGACCCGGACAGCACCACGCCGGCGTACTGCCCGGAGTGGTCGAGGATCACCTCCTGAGCGGCGAAGGAGCCCATCGAGTGGGCCACCAGGAAGAGGGGGAGGTCTGGGAGGTCGGACCGGATCTTCGCGCCGAAGGCAGCCACGTCGGCGACCAGCGCGGGGTAGTCGAACGTGCCCCATTCGCTGCTGGAGGTGACCGACTTCCCATGGCCCCGGTGGTCGTTGGCACGGACCTCGTACCCCGCGGTCGTGAGGGCCTGCGCCAACCGGTCGTAGCGGGCGCCGTGCTCCGCGATGCCGTGCGCGATCTGGATGACTCCGCGCGGCTTGGTGCCGTCGGCGTCCCAGGCGTACGTCGCGATCTGGGTGCCGTCGGAGGGAGAGGCAAAGCTGGACTGCGTGGGCACGGGGCCTCCTCGTTTCGGGTGTGCTGACAGAGTGCCACCTCGCTCTTCGTCCCGTCACGGAAAGCGTGGAGACTCGGAATGGAGCGGTCTCCACTGTCCTCCGGCCGCCGCGCGATTCTCGCCCGGTGGCGGGGCAGAGTGGTCGCATGGATCTTCGACTGAACGACAAGGCAGCGCTGGTCACGGGCGGCAACCGTGGCATCGGTCTCGCGGTGGCGAGGGCGCTCAGCGGCGAGGGCGTGCGGGTGGCCATCTTGGGCAGGGACAGTCAGACCCTGGCGGAGGCCGCGACCGTGGTCGGTCCCGACACGGTGACCGTACGTGCCGACACGACCCGAGACGCCGAAGTGAGCACGGCGGTCGATCTGGCGGCCGCTGAGCTGGGTCGGCTCGACATCGTGGTCAACTGCGCCGCGCCGCGTGCGACTCCCGGGCAGGTGCCGGGGCTGGCCGGCCTCGACGACGAGGACTTCCTGCGCCAGATGGACACAAAGGCGCTGGGCTATGCCCGCGTCATACGCGCCGCCGCGCCGCACCTCAAGGCTGCAGGTGGGGGAGCGGTGGTCAACGTCAGTGGCATGAACGCCCGCGTCACCGGTTCGATCACGGGGTCGGTGCGCAACCTCGCGGTTGTGGCGATCACCAAGAACCTTGCCGATGAGCTCGGCGTCGACGGCATCTCGGTGACCTGCGTGCACCCCGGCCTGACCGTCACCGAGCGCGTGGCCGGCGATGCGGCGTACGCCGACCAGGCTGCCGGCAACGCCCTGGGCAAGGCGATCACCGCCGAGCAGGTGGCGGACGTGATCACCTTCCTCGCTTCGCCGCGTGGCGTGGTGACGAACGGAGCGGTGATCACCGTGGACGGTGGTCGTCCGGGTTCGATCTGGACCTGAGGAAGAGCAATCCTGGCACCTCGATGGAGACACCAACACCGGCCTGAGCGCATACCGGTTCCGTCGTCCGCCGGCCGATGACTTAATCGGCGCAGCACAGCGGTGCGGCAGTCGAATCGGAAGGCGATCCAAGAAATCATGAAGCGAAATATGCGTCCTTGGTCAGTGGCAGCGGTCTCCCTCGTCCTCCTCCTGGCGGGCTGTGCCGGAAGCGGGGGAGGTGGCGCTGAGTCGGGAGATGTCGACAAGATCAAGCTCGTCTATGCCTCCTTCATCCCGGAGGACGACCCCAACTCCGTGACCGCGAAGCGTTGGATGGACGAGGTGACCGAGGCCACCGACGGCAAGGTGACCTTCGAGACAAACTTCGGCGGTTCGCTGTGCGAAGGGCCCGAGATGCTGTCGTGCGTGCAGAACGGTCGGGCTGACATGGGCAGCATGTCGTTGGCCTACTTCCCCTCGGAGTTGCCTCTACTCGGGCTTGCCTCCGTCCCGTTCCAGACCAGCAACCTGGATGCCGCGATCCACGCCACCTACAACTATGCGAAGGACGAGGGCGAGGTGCAGGACGAGCTGGCGGAGGTCAAGCAGCATCTCCTCTATGTCGGTCCCGCGGCTCCCCCCATCCTCGGAACCGCCGAGCCAGTGGACTCGCTCTCCGACATCGAAGGACGCAGCATCCGAGCCCTGGGGGTGCTCGGCAAGTCGGTCCAAGACCTCGGCTGGGGCCCGGTGGACATCAGTGCCAACGAGCTCTATGAAGCCATGCAGCGCGGCACCATTGACGGAGCGTTGTTCCCCGTCAATGGCATGGTCGGCTACCGACTCATCGAGAACACTGACTACTACTACGACATGGGCCGCTACATCGGAGTCAACGACAACACGTTGACGATGATGAACGACGACACCTGGCGGAGCCTGACTCCCGAGCTGCAAGATGCCATCACCTCGGTCAGCGAGAAGATCATCGATGACTCGATCGCGGCCGACTGGGTCCCGTTGGCTGAGCGCGACTGTGACGAGCTGTTGGAGGCCACAGAGTCATTCGAGGAGATGCCGGGTGCCGACGAACTGGAAGCTTGGTCCGATGAGCAACTCGCAAAGCAGATCGATCTCTGGACCTCCAACGTCGAGCGGCGTACGGACGATCCTGACAGTCTTGTGAGTGCGTATCAGGGTCTGATCGAGCAGTTCGAGAGCCCGGATGCACCGCCGTCACCGGCTGATGTCTGCCTGCAGAAGGCAGCGTCTTGATCGGTCTGCTCCGCGGGCTTGATGCGGTGATGCGACGTGTGTCGCAGGTGGCGGCCATCCTCGCTGCCACCTGCGGGCTCGCCATCGTGCTCATGCTCGCGGTTGAGGTGTTGTCCCGGACAGTGCGCAACACATCCATCTCGGGTTCCTACGAGTTGTCGGAGTTGCTCCTGGTGGCGTTGGTCTTCCTGGGGCTCGCCGAAGCGGAACGGTCCGGAACGCATGTGCGGGCCGAACTCGTGACCTCCCGGCTGCCCCAGCACATTGCGGCGCGCGTGCGTTGCTTCGGCTGCCTGGTCGCTTCCGCCATCGCCGGCTGGATGACGCTGGCGACGGCCGAGCGGGCTGTGCATTCCTTCGAGATCCGTGAATTCCGACAGGGGTTGATCCAGTTCCCGATCTGGCCGGCGAGGATCTTGGTGTCCGTGGGACTCGCCCTGCTGGTGATCGAGTTGCTGCTGTCGGCGATCAGCCATGTCTCGCCACGGCTGCGCTCCGCACGCGTCGGCCGACAGGCTCATGAGGCGGTGCTCGCATGACCCCCGAGATGGCAGTGCTGATCGTGGGACTTGTCTTCGCGGTGCTGGTCGCATGTGAGACTCCGATCGCGATGGCGTTGGCCGCTTCCGGCGGGATCGGCATCCTCTTGATTCGCGATGCACCACAGGTGACCGCGGCCTTTGCTGATGTGAGCTATGCGTCCGTGGCGTCGTACGGACTAGTGGTCATTCCCATGTACGTCCTGCTCGGGATGTTCGCTCTTCGAGGTCATTTGGCTGATCGCGTCTACAGGATCGGTGGCCGGGTCTTCGGCAGGTTTCGGGGCGGCCTGGGCATTGCCACCGTCGGCGCATGTGCCGGGTTCGCGGCCGTGACCGGATCGAGTGTTGCGACTGCAGCGACGATCGGAAGGGTGTCGGTTCATGAGATGCGCGCCCAGGGGTACCGGGCCCCGTTCGCGACGGGCATCGTCGCCTCCGCTGCCACGCTCGGAATCCTCATTCCACCGAGCACCATCCTGGTGATCTATGGCATCACGGCGAGGGAGTCAATCCAACGCCTGCTGATGGCCGGCATCGTCCCCGGTGTGATCTCGGCAGTGGTACTCGCCGTGTTCATCGCGTGGAGAGCGCAAAAGAACGTCGATGATGTCGAGGTCAGCCTGGAGAAGGAGCTGGCGCTCGTGGGGGCCGCCCCCGCGTCAAGGGCCACGGCTCCAGTCGGCCCTTCGGGTGGACCCGACGCGACGCTCAGCGGAGACACTGTCGTCGCGGACGGTGCCGGGACGAGAGAGGGTTGGCCGGTCCAGCTGCGCGCGGTCATCTGGATCACCCTCATCTTCCTCTGTGTCATGGGAGGCATCTATGGTGGCTACTTCACGGTCACCGAGTCCGGGGCGATCGGGGCGCTTCTCGCCCTGGTAATGCTGGTCTGCGAGAATCTCCGGCTGGGCGCGCGCGGCGTCGTCGGCCAGATCGGCCGGGCGCTCATCGAGAGTGCCAGCGTCACGTCGATGATGTTCGCGATCGTGATTGGGGCCAGCGTCTTGTCCCTGTTCCTCGTCATGACACGTATCCCGGTCCGGCTCAGCGACTGGGTGGCCGAGCTGCCGCTGCCCAACACGCTGCTGTTGATCGTGATCTGTGCAATCGTCGTCCTGATGGGCATGGTGTTGGAGTCGATGTCCATCGTCCTCATCACCGTTCCCCTGCTCTACCCGCTGGTCACGAGTCTCGGCTACGACGGAGTCTGGTTCGGAATCCTGTTGGTCAAGCTGATCGAGATCGGCCTGCTCACCCCGCCGGTCGGGCTGAATGTGTACGTCATCTCGGGAGCCACAGGAGTGTCGGTCGAGAAGGCATTCCGCGGGGTGATGCCGTTCGTGCTGGTCGATCTGTGCCTGGTCGCGCTGTTCATCGCGTTCCCCGAGATCGTCCTGTGGCTTCCGAACACACTCATCGAGTGACGCCGTCACGTGACTCAACGTTGACGAACTGAGTGGTGGGCCCCACGCCGCGACGTTTCAAGGCCGGCGTGGCGCACACGCGTTCTGGATGCGCATGATCAGTTTGCTGCGGGGCACCATGCGTGAGGGCACGATGACTGGAGGATGATCAGGCGGGGAGGTGCACGGTCATGCCGCCGTCGACCGGCAGCACCTGTCCGGTGATGAAGGACGACCTCTCGGAGGCCAGGAAGAGGTAGGCTTCGGCGAGTTCCTCAGGCTGCCCGAACCGTCGTAGCGGGGTGTTGTTGCGCACGCTGGCCGCCCGGTCCTCGGGGAACCGCTCCAGCGCGCGGGGAGTCGCGGTCACCCCGGGCGAGACGCAGTTGCAGCGGATGCCGTGCTCGCCGTACTGCGTGGCCACGTAGCGCGTGAACGACTCCACGCCAGCCTTCGCGATGCCGTACGACGACCACCCGATGTCAGCAGCGCGGGCCTGGGTGGAGGAGGTGTTCACGACGGCACCCGAGCCGGCCTGCGTCATGAGCGGAAGCACCCTCGCCGTGAGGTGGCTGGTGGCGCGCAGGTTGACGTCGAGGCTCAGGTCCCAGGTCTTGCGCGACGAGTGCTCGACCGTGCCTTCGGAGCCGACGAACACTCCGGCGATGTTGATGAGAGCATCGATTCGGCCGTGCTCGGCGGCGACGGCGTCGACGAAGGCGTCGATAGCTGCCTCGTCGCGCAGGTCCAGTCGGTGGGCCCTGCCGCCGATCTCGGTGGCGAGCTCCTCCAGCGGTCCTTCGTCACGGTCCACCAGCACGGTGGTGGCGCCCTCTTCTGCGAAGAGGCGCGCCGTGGCACTGCCGATGCCGCCACCAGCTCCGGTGACGATGACGACCTTGCCCTCGAATTCACTGTCAAGACTCATGCTGCAAACGTAGGCGGGACAACGTGGCAACGTCACCGGGAACGCGAAGAGGCGCTGTCGATCCGCACAGTGATCGACAGCGCCTCGGGTCGTGGCCCCAGCTTGGAATCAGCTCAGAGGCCCAGGAACTCGATCGCGTTGTCGCGCTTGATGTGCTCGATGGTCTTGTCCTTGAGCGGGAGCTCCTCGAGCTCACGCACGCACCGGGTGAGGTCGAATCCGTTGCTGCCCAGCATGATCTTGCCGCGCAGCTGGCGATCCATGGCTCGGACCAGCTCCGCGTCCAGCGTCTTGGGGAAGTACGCCGAGATGTCGCCGTACACATTTGGGTGGCGCCACATCATCGAGATGAACTCCCCGGTCCAGGGCCAACCAGTGTGGGAGAGGTTGATCTTCAGGTCCGGGAACTCGATGGCCACGTCGTCGACCAGCATGGGGTGGCCGACGTTGCTCGGCAACGTTTCGGCCGAGTGCCCCACCTGCATCCCCACCGGGATGCCCAGCTCGACGCACTTGGCGTAGAGCGGGTAGCAACGGCGATCGTTGGGGGCGATCCCGAAGGTCATCGGGTGGAAGTAGACGTACTTGAAGCCGTGGTCGCGCACGAAGGTCTCGATGCGACGCAGACTGTCGTCGATGCGGAAGGGGTTGTATCCCGCGGCACCGATGAACCGATCGCCGGCCGCCTCCACGGCTTCGGCCACGATCTCCTCGGGCATATCCATGATCAGCTGGTGGTGGTGGCGGTAGGACCACATCTTCAAACAGGCCAGCACGATCATGTCGCAGCCCTCGCGGTCCAGCTGGGCAACGGCCTCGTCGATGCGCAGGGTCGGGTCGCCCTCGGTGGGCGGATCATCGACCTTGACGTCGCGGCCCCACTGCGTGGTCACGACCCCGTCGTGCAACAGCGGTCGCAACGTGGTGCGCACCATGGTCTGGAACTCTTCGTACTGGTACTCAGTGCCCGACAGGCCGGGGGCCACGTAGGGGGCATAGTTCATGATGTCGATGACACCGGACATGGGTTCTCCTCAGAAGATCGACTTGGCGATGATCTCGCGCTGGATCTCGTTCGTGCCGCCGAAGATCGGCGGCGCCAGAGCGCGGCGTACCTGGAACTCCATGCCGTACTCCCGGGCGTATCCAGCGCCGCCCATCAGCTGCATGGCCTCGAGCGCGGCGTTCTTCGCCACCTCCGTGGCCCGCATCTTGGCCATCGACGACTCCGCATTGAGCCCGTCCTCGTGGCCGTCATCGATGGCCTGCGCGACGTCGTAGACGAAGGCGCGCGTGGTCGCGATGTCGGTGGCCAGGTCGGCGACCCGGTGGCGCAGGGCCTGGAAGTTGCTGGTGGCCTGGCCGAAGGCCTCGCGCTCCTTCATGTAGGCGACGGCGTCCTCGAGAGAACGACGAGCCGCGCCGATGCTGAAGGCGGCGATGATCATCCGCTCGACACTGAGCCCGCGCATCAGGTGCTTCCACCCTTGGCCTGCGGTGCCCACCACGTTCGCGGCCGGCACTCGCGCGCCGGTGAAGAAGACGTCGTTGCAGGTGCGCGCCTCCATCGTGACGACCTCACGCATCTCGATGCCCGGAGTGTTGGTCGGCACCATCAGCAGGGTGAGGCCCTCGTGCTTCGGGCCGGAGGAGTCCTCGCGGGTGAGGACCAGCATGTGCTCGGCGATGTGGGCCACCGAGATCCAGGTCTTCTGCCCGTCGATGACGTATTCGTCACCGTCACGCACCGATTTGGTGCGCACCGCACCGAGGTCGGAGCCGGTGCCGGGCTCGGAGAGGGCGATGGCCTCGGTGAACCCGCTGGCCAGGTTGGAGCAGATCAGCTTCTTCTGCTCCTCGTTGCCCCACTTGAGATAGGTCTGCGCCGCCGTGAGGCCGGTGGTGTAGGCGAGCAGCCCGGGCAGCATGCCGCGGTGAGCCTCCTCGATGAAGACACACTCGTCGACGAAGCCGGCCCCGCCGCCGCCGTACTCCTCGGGAAGGGAGACGCCGAGCCAGCCGAGCTTGGCGAGCTTGTCGAGGATCTCCGGGCTGTGCGCCCGAGTCTCGTTCTCGGTCAGCTCGTCGAGCTGGGCCTTGGTCCCGCATTCACGCGCGGCGAAGTCGGCGATCGCGGCGGCGAACTCACGTCGTTCAGCGTCGAGCCTCATGGCGTCTCCCCCTTCCGATCAGTTGCCGCGGTAGGCGGAGAAGTCGGGCTGGCGCTTCTCGTTGAACGCGGTGATGCCTTCCTTGGCCTCGGCCGTCTCGGTGAACATGTGCAGCGTCGTGTAGGACATGGTGCCGATGCTGATCATGTGCTCGGTGTCGGTGTTGAAGGACTGCTTGAGCACCTTGAGCGCGGTGGGGGAGTAGGAGTTCATCGTGTCGGCCCACTTGCGAACCTCGTTCTTCAACTCGGCCGCCGGGACCACCTTGTTGACCAGGCCCCAGTCCATCGCCTCTTCGGCGCTGAGGCGGCGGAGCATGAACCAGATCTCGCGGGCGCGCTTCTCGCCGACCACGCGGGCCAGGTAGCTCGAGCCGAGGCCGGCGTCGAAGCTGCCGACGCGAGGTCCGTTCTGGCCGAAGGTCGCGTGGTCAGCCGCGATGGTCAGGTCGGCGAGCACGTGCAGCACGTGGCCGCCGCCGATGGCGATGCCGTTGACGGCCGCGATGACCGGCTTCGGGATGTCGCGCATGACGCGGTGCAGGGCCTCGACCTCGAAGAGACCGCTCTGCGACGGGCCGTAGTCGCCGGTCTCGGCGCGCTGCTTCTGGTCGCCGCCGGAGCAGAAGGCCTTCTCGCCGGCACCGGTCAGGCAGATGGTGCCGACCTCGGCGCTGCCCCAAGCGCGCTTGAACGCCAGGACCAGTTCGTCGACCGTGTTGGCGCGGAAGGCGTTGTAGCGCTCGGGCCGGTTGATGGTGATGGTGGCGAGGCCGTTCTCGACCTCGTAGGTGATGTCCGTGAACTGGTCCATGGCTGTCGCTGTCCTTCTCTCTGTTCGGGGTACCGAAGGCCGGACCGGCTAATGGCCTGACCATTTTCCACTCTAGACTTGATAACGATCGTTCACAACCCCTTGGGAGGACCCTGTGCAGGAGCTCACCATCGTCACCAGCGAGCCCGACGCGCTCTTCGGTGTCGGCGGCATCCACCAGGTGGGACCGACGGTCTCCGCCACGATGGAGCCGCGCCCGATCCTCGGCGCCGACGGCCGCGCCGCCGTGGGTGCCCTCGGCGTGCTCGCCGACAACACCCTCGGCTATGCGGTGATGGCTGCCCTGCCCCAGGGTGCTTGGTCGATCAGCACCGAGATCTGGATCGATGTCATCGAGCCACTCGACGTACGACGTCCGGTGGTCCGCGGCACGGCCGAAGTCCACCACGGCGGTGGCCTGTCACAGGGAGCCCTGCTCGATGCCGAGGGCCGAGTGGTCGCCGAGTGTCGGCAACGCGGCCGTGAGGTCGAGCCGGTGGCACCCGGGTCGGGCGCGCGCTCATCCATCCAGCCGGCGGCAGAAGAGCCCGTCGACCTCGGTGAACTCGTCGGCGTACGCCGGGTCGCCGACCGGCATGTGCTCGAGGTGGAACCGATCCTGCTCAACCCCCGAGACATGCTTCACGGTGGGATCTCGCTCGCTGCCTCGGAGTTCGCGGCAACCGCCTCGCGGGTGGAGGCGGGATCGACGCTGGCCACCAGCTCGGTGCACATCGTCCACACGCGCGGAGTCCCGCGCGACGCCACGATCACCTTCGAGTCGATCACCAGGCACAGCGGTCGGACGTTGTGGGTGACCGAAGTCGTTGGACGGGTGGACGGCAAGGTCGCCACCGTGACGACCGTGACCGCCGGCTGACCGGCCGCCGGACCGACTGCCCCTCGACGGACCACCAGCGGCCGTCGGCTGACATGTCGAGACCTACAGGTCTCTGCTGAATGGCACTGGAGTGAATCGAGGCGTATGCACAGACTCACAGGGTGCCCGAACCCTCGCTGAACCTGTGTGAGCTCTTCCAGGCGACCGCCGCCGCGCGGGGTGACGCCCCTGCGCTCACCATGGCCGGCCATCCGGGCCTCACCTGGCGCGAGTACGCCGACCTCATCGCGGGCCTTGCCCCCGGACTGGCGTCCCTCGGAGTGACACCGGGCCGGTGCGTCGCTCTGCTGATGGGCCCGCGACCCGAGTTCCACGTGATGGACACCGCGGTCCTGCACACCGGAGGCACGCCGTTCTCCCTGCAGCTGGGTGACGCCCTCGACAACCACGTGCGCAGCCTCAAGGTGTCGGGTGCCGGTCACCTGGTCACCGAGTCGAAGGTTCTGGACGAGGCGATGGCGATCGCCCGGGCACATGGCGGCATCGACGTGATCTGTGTCGACCTCGACGCGCCACGGGAGGGCGTCCTCTCCATGGGCGAGGTCGCGCACCGTGAAGGTCCGGGCTTCGAGGAGTTGTGGCGGGCCGTCGGGCCGGAGGACATCGCCACGCTGATCTTCACCTCGGGCACCACCGGCGTCCCCAAGGCCGTCCAGCTCTCGCACCGTGCCATTGCCGTGAGCGAGCACAGCACGCACGCCTTGGCGCCCTTCACGGACCCGGACGGCACGGTGCTGTCCTACCTGCCGCTCAACCACATCGCCGAGCGCTTCATGAGTCACTACGCCTCTCTTGCCTACGGCGTCAGGATCCGCTCCGTGGCCGACCCCACCACCCTCTACGAGGAGATCCGGACGACCCGTCCCGTGCGCTTCTTCGGCGTACCCCGCATCTACGAGAAGCTCGCCGACCGCGCCACCGCCCTGATCGATGCGGCCCCCGGGCTGCAGGATGCCGTGGCGACCGGGCTCGAGGCGGTCCGGGCGGAACAGTCGGGAGAGCCACTGATCGGTGAGCGCGCCGAGGCCGCTCGACAGGCCCACGCAGACCTTGCCGGCGTACGCCGAGAACTGGGGCTGGATCGTGCGGAATACCTGGCCGTGGCCACCGCGCCAGCGGCCCTGGCCATGTTGGAGCGGTTCCACGCGGTCGGCCTCAAGGTCTGCGACCTGTGGGGAATGTCCGAGATCATCATGTGCACGCTGAACCCACCGGATGCGGTGCGCCTGGGCACCGTGGGGGTCTTCCTCGACGGGGTCGAGGGGCGGATCGCGGACGACGGGGAGATCCTGGTGCGCGGTCCGAACGCCTTTTCCGGCTACGTCGGAGACACCGAGCGCACCGCGGAGCTGCGGGACACGGAAGGATGGATCCACACCGGCGACGTGGGATCGATCCACGACGGCTACCTCAGCATCCTCGGTCGCAAGAAGGAGCTGCTGGTCACCGCGACCGGGAAGAACATCGCGCCGGCCCACATCGAGGGTGCGCTCAAGTCGGCGTCACCGCTGATCGACCATGCCATGGCGATCGCCGAGGGACGCCGCCACGTCACGGCTCTCCTTGCGCTCGATCCTGATGCCATGGTGACCTTCGCCGTCGAGAACGGCATCGACGGCGAGATCGTGGACCTGTTCGACAACCCCGAGGTGCGCGCCGAGGTCGAGCGCGCCGTCGCGGCCGCGAACCAGACCCTGGCCCGGGCCGAAACGGTCCGTCGCTTCCACATCGCCCCGACGGCCTGGCTGGCCGGCGGCGATGAGGTCACCCCCACGGCCAAGCTGCGGCGCGAACGGATCGTCGCCAAGTACGCCACCGAGATAGAGGAGCTCTACCGATGATGCACAGCGACGAGGACTTCGACGTCGAGACGCTACGCGGGCGCCGAGCCGACCGCCGATGGAACCGGATGTCGGTCGGCGACATCCTCGAGCGAGTCACCTGGAGCACCCCCGACAAGACCGCGCTGGTCGGCTGGGAGGGCGCGTACGGCGACCCGCGGTTCGCGCGGATGACCTACCGGGAGGCCGACGATGCGGCCAACCAGACCGCACACGCGCTGCTCGCCGAGGGCCTCTCCCCGGGTGATCGGGTGCTGCTCTACTGCGACAACTCGGTCGAGGCGATCATCCTCTTCTTCGGCATTGCCAAGGCCGGCATGGTCGCGGTGCCGGTCAACTCGCTGCTCGCCGACGACGTGCTCGCGCACGTCCTCGACCATGTCGACGTCTCCCTGGTGGTCGCCGACGCCGGGCTCGCCGCGCGTGGTGACCGAGTGTTCGCCGAGCGCAACCTGCGTCCGGCGGTCACCATCTCCATCGGGGGAGAAACGCCGGCCGGAAGCACGGACTTCGCCACCTGGATCGGCGACCGGGCCACCGACGAGGTCGACGTGACCATCCACAGTGACGACATCTGGGCGCTGCTGTTCACCTCGGGCACGACGTCGATGCCCAAGGCGTCGATGACCGCGCACTCCTACTCCTACCTGAGCGCCTATTCCTATGCGATGTCGTTGACGCGTGGCCTCGACTACGAGACCGACCTCGTGATGGCGTCGTTCCTCCCGATCATCTATCACTGCGGGCACAACTCGACCGTGATGCCGACCATGCTGAGCGGAGGCACCGTCGTCATCGGACGTCGTCCGGACGCGCAGGGGTTGGCCGACGCGGTCACCCGCGAGAAGGTCACCGCAGTCTGGGCCGGCTCACCCCTGTGGGTGGAGAAGCTGGTCGAGGAGGCCGAGGCCCGTCCCGACGCCGTCGACCTGTCGTCCCTCACGGTCGTGATGTTCTCGTGGGGCGCAATGACCCCGGATCTCTTCCCCCGGTTGAAGGAGGCGGCCGGAGGCAAGGTGTCGATGCTCGAGGTCTTCGGCCAGACCGAGTCGCAGTCGTGCTTCCGGTTCTGGCCCGACGCCCATCCCGAGCGGGCGGCCGAGTCGTTCCACGGCGTCAACCATGTCGGCGTACCCACGCCCCTGTTGGCCGCCGACGTGCACGACCCGTCGGGGTCCTCTCTGCGCGGCAAGGTCGGCGCGGCAGGTGAGGCGGTCTACCGCAGCCCCATGATCACCGCGGGCTACTACCGCAACCTCGAGGCCACCCAGGAGGCGTTCCGCGATGGGTGGTTCCACTCGGGCGACAGTTGCACGTACGTCGCCGAGGACGAGCACGCCCAGGTCATGGTCGACCGGCTCAAGGACGTCGTGAAGTCGGGCGGGGAGAACGTCTCGAGCATCCGCGTCGAGGG
The DNA here is from genome assembly GCA_001429555.1 of Nocardioides sp. Soil797. GTDB lineage: Bacteria > Actinomycetota > Actinomycetes > Propionibacteriales > Nocardioidaceae > Nocardioides. The sequence goes on from LMSR01000001.1 coordinate 361,333, forward strand.
TGTTCTGGCCACCCACCCCGCCGTGGGCAGGGTCGCGGTCGTCGGCCTGCCCGACGAGAAGTGGGGTGAGCTGGTGACCGCGGTGGTGATCCCGGCCGAGGGCAGCGCGGTCAACGAGCAGGAGCTGATCGCCTGGGCGCGCGAGAGGCTGGCCGGCTACGAGACGCCGAAGCGCGTCGTCTTCGCCGCGGGCATGCCGGAGACCGTCGGCGGCAAGGTACGTAAGCACGAGCTCCGCGCCCAGCTCACCGGCAGCTGAGCCGCGCTCATCGACCCTGCGGTCGTTCCGGCGCCAACCCGGAGTCACAACTCAGCACGTGCGAGCTTGTGGACTCGGTTTCGGCCGATCGGCGGTCACAGGTCCGCACGTGCGAGGTTGTGGTCTCGGGTTCGGCCGATCCGCGGTCACAGGTCCGCACGTGCGAGGTTGTGGCGTCCGCCCAGCTGGCGCTGGTTCGTCGTACGTGCGTCAGGAGCGCAGGCCCATTGCGCCGGAGAGCGGGATCGGCCACGTGACCTGCTCGGCGTCGGCGACCCAGGCGTCGAGAGAGGTCGCGATGTCCTCCGGGAAGTCGATCGGTCGGCGGGTGTCCATGCCGACGTGCACGAGGATGATCTCGACGGTGCAGGCCAGCACCCCGCGGTCGCGGTCGAGGATGAAGGCCAGCAGGTGACCAACCTTGCTGGAGCGTCCGAGCATGAGGGTGTGCACCGAGAACTTGCCGCCCTCGTGCATCTCGCTGAAGTAACGGATGTGGTGCTCGGCGGTGAACACGCCCATCCGCCGCTGGGCACGATAGTCATCGTCGATGCCCACGCGTCGGATGAGGACGTCGGCACTGGTGGCGCCGTAGTCGAGGTAGTGGCGGATGTTCATGTGACCGTTGACGTCGATGAAGTCGGGCGAGACCTCGCCCGTCATGAGGGCCTCGAGCTGGAGGACCTGGTCGTACGACGGGAGTTCGGGTTTGCTCATGGGGTCAAGGTAGGCGTTGGTGGCGGTTTCGGCCGCCCGCGTCCGCCACGCGGCTGTCGATCGCGACAGCCGGCGACTGCGACCCGCGTTGACGTGGGACACGCGATGGTGGTGCGCTCTGGGCAACGTTGGACCAGACGATTGAGGAGCAGGACCAGATGACCCTGGAGATCACGGTGGCCGAGCTGGCCGAGGCGAAGGACCTGGACCTGGGCTCGTCGCCCTGGCAACCGCTCGAGCAGGTGCGGGTCGACACGTTCGCCGACGCGACCGACGACCACCAGTGGATCCACGTGGACCCGGAGCGGGCCGCCGACGGGCCGTTCGGTGGCACGATTGCGCACGGCTACCTGACCCTGTCACTGGTGCCGTCGATGCTCAAGAAGCTGATGGTCATCACCGACCACGGGCGCGGCACCAACTACGGGCTCGAGAAGGTCCGCTTCACGGCTCCGGTGCCGGTCGGTGCCGAGATCCGGCTGTCGGCCTCGATCCCGGAGGGCACCCGTCGTGATGACGGTGGCGTGCAGTACCGCGTAGCCCTCAAGATCGAGATCAACGGCCAAGAGCGGCCGGCGATGGTCGGCGAGTCGGTCTACCTGACCTACCCGGCTGCCTGAGTTCACGACGGTTCGGTGTCACAACCGCGCACGTGCGCGATCCTGACCGGCGCGGGGGCTGATCCGGCGTCGCAGCCTCGCACGTGCTCGATCGTGGCCCTCCGCTCGCCGATCAAGGCTGAGCCGGATCCACCAGCAGCGCGGCGCGCAGGGCGAGGATCACCTTCCTGTCCATCCCCGCCGCGACGAGGTAGGCGGCTGCCCCGCCGTGCGCCTCGTCGACGTGGGCGAGCGTGAGTTGCATGGCCTCGGCAGGCGTCTCGAAGACCACCCGCACGGCCTGGGGCTTCACGCCGGCCTCCCTCAGCATCGACGCATAGGCATCGACTCGGTTCGGTCGCAGCACCTGCGTGTAGGCGTAGTCGTCGACGATGACCTGGCGGGGGACACCCAGCAGTTCCAGCACCAACGCGATCACGAGCCCGGTGCGGTCCTTGCCCGCTGTGCAGTGCACGAGGGCAGGCAGACTGCCCTCCTCGGCCAGTGCCGTGAGAGTGGCGGCGAAAGTGGCCCCGGCGCGGTCGATGGTCTCGCGATAGAAGTCGGCCAGGTCTTCCGCGTCGAACTTCCGCAGCTCGCCGGCCATGATCCGCAGGACGATGCCGGTCTCCTTGCCCTCGCCCCCTTCAGCGAAGACGAAGCGCTGGGCCTCGCCACCGGTCGCCTCGGGCCACGCGGACGGAGTCGAGTCAAACTCGCGATCCGAGCGGAGGTCGAAGACGGAACGCACGCCAAGGGCGCGGAACTTCTGGGCATGAGCGGGGTCGTAGGCACCGTGCAGCGCGTTCAGCACGTCGTCCGAGGCACGTGCCAGGACCTCGGCGCGGTAGAGCCGCCCGTGAGCGATGATCTTCCCGTCGTCGGTCGACAGGCCGCCAAGGTCGCGCAGGTTCGTCGTGCCCGGGATCGCCAGGTGGGTCGAGGTCAGCGTGGGCCCGTCAGGCATGGCTGCCTGCCGTGGAATCGGTCGTGGGGGAATCGGTCGTGGTGGGCGTGGCCGTCAGGATGGTGCGTACGACGTCTCCGGACTGCTGACGCTTGACCACGTCGTTGATCTCGCTCAGGTCGACCACGCCGTCGATCAGCTTCTCGACCGGCAACCGTCCGCTGCGCCACAGCCCGACCAGGATCGGCAGATCGCGGTGCATCGAGATGCCGCCGTGGAAGCTGCCGGTGAGGCGCTTGTCGTCGTGGAAGAGCTCATAGGCATTGATCTCCACCGTCTGGTCGGGACGGCCTGCGCCGACCACGGTGATGGTGCCGCCGCGACGGGTGGCACGCCAGGCGGCCTGCACGGTGGTGGGGCTGCCGACCGCGTCGATGACCACATCGAGGTAGCTGAGCTCCGCCAGCTCCTCGGGGGCGACAGCCCGGGTGGCGCCCAGCTCGACCGCCTTGTCGCGCCGACTCGGCATCGGGTCCACGGCGATCAGCTCCGATGCCCCCGCGACCACTGCGCCCATCACCGCGTTGAGTCCGACTGCCCCGCAGCCGATCACGGCCACGGTGTCGCCGGGCTGCACCTTCGCGCTGCGCAGGGCTGCCCCGGCGCCGGTCGGAACGGCGCAGCCCATCATCGCGGCCACCGGGAACGGAACGTCGGCATCGATCGGCACGACCGCATTCGCGGGGAGCACCGTGCGCTCGGAGAAGGTGGCGGTGGCCATGCCCTGGTGGACCGGCTCGGAGCCGACGGACAGCGGCGAGACCGCGGCCGTCCCACGTCCGGCGCGGGCGTCCGCGGAGGAACGGCGGTTGGCGCACAGGTAGTCGTCACCACGTCGGCACGGAGTGCAGTGCCCGCACGGCGGGACCCAGGCCACGACCACGTGCTGGCCGGGCTCGATGTGCTGCACCCCGGCGCCGACCTCGGTGACGATGCCGGCACCCTCATGGCCCAGGACCACGGGCACCGGTTGGCCGAAGCGCGTCGTCAGAGAGAGGTCGGAGGCGCACACGCCACACGCGTGCAGCTCTACGCTCACTTGGCCGGGCCCGGGTGGGGCGATGTCGACCTCGGCGATCTCGAACGGTTTGCCGGCTTCCCACATCACTGCGGCTCTCATGGCTTCTCCCTCTGTGTGCGTCAGGTCCGGGCGTCAGGTCGGTGCGTCAGACGCTGGCGTCAGGCTTGGTAGTGGATGGACGTGTAGGTCAGGTAGGCCTCAAGACCCTCGGCGCCGAACTCGGTGCCGAGGCCGCTGTCCTTGTGCCCGCCGAAGGGAGCCGCTGCGTTCGACCCGTAGTGGTTGATGCCGACGTTGCCGGTGGCCAGACGGTTGGCGACGCCCGCGGCCCGGTCGAGGTCGCGGCTGAAGACGGTCGCGGCCAGGCCGTAGGGCGAGTCGTTGGCGATGGCGACCGCGTCATCGATGTCGCGGTAGGCGATCACGGCGAGGGCGGGGCCGAAGATCTCCTCCTGGGCGATCCGCATTCCGTTGTCAACGTCTCGGAAGACGGTCGGCTCGACGTAGTAGCCCTTCGTGAATCCGGTGGCTGCTCCGCCGCCGACGACGGCCTTGGCGCCCTCGGCCGCGGCGATCTCGTAGTAGCCCAGCACCCGTTCTCGTTGGCGCGCGGAGACCAGCGGCCCGAAGAACGTGTCCGCGTCGAACGGGTCGCCCACTTTCACGCTGGCGACCACGTCGGCGGCCAGGTCGACGTACTCGTCGTAGTGGTTCGCGGGAACCAGCAGGCGGGTGCAGGCCTTGCAGGTCTGGCCGGTGTTGCGCATCGCGACCTTGAGCAGGTTCTGCTGGATCACCGACGGGTCGGCGTCGTCGAGCACGATCGCCGGGGACTTGCCACCCAGCTCGAGGGTGACCGGCCGGAGGCGCTGCCCGCAGGCGGCGCCGATGTGGCGCCCGGCAGCGGTGGAACCGGTGAATGAGACCTTGTCGACGTCGTCGTGCTCGACCAGCGCCTGCCCGGTCTCGACGCCGCCGGTGACCAGGTTGACGACCCCGTCGGGGATCCCGGCAGCACTGACGCAGTCCATCAGCAGGCGGGTGGCCAGCGGTGTCTCGGGGGCGGGCTTGATGACCAGGGTGCAGCCGGCGAGCAGGGCCGGGGCGAGCTTGATGATGATCAGGCTCAGCGGGAAGTTCCAGGGGGTGATCAGCGCAGCGACTCCGACAGGGACCCGCTTGACCAGCGAGTGCCCGGGCGCCATCGGATTCGGGCGGTCGTCCGCAGTGCTCAGCAGGGGAGCCAGCTCGGCGGTCAGTCGCAGGTGCGCCGCAGCATGCTTCGGGGCGCCGGAGCTCTCGGCCACCGGGGTGCCGTTCTCGGTGGTGATCAACCTGGTCATCTCATCGGCGCGCAGAGCGATCTCGTCGGCGAGGCGCCCGAGGGCGTGTGCGCGCTCGTCGGCACCGAGGTCGCGCCACGCAGGGAATGCCGACCGGGCGGAGGCGACGGCCGTGTCGACGTCGTGGGAGTCGGCGTCGGGCACGGAGGCGACCAGTTCCTCCGTGGCAGGGTTGATCACGTCGTGATGCTTGCTGGAATGGGCCTTGACCCACTGACCGGCGATGAATAGATCGTCGTGGCGCATGGTTTCTCCTCCAGAGATCAGGCTGGGACCGAGGGAACGGGGGATCGCTCATTGCGCTTGGCGGCCAGGTCCAGGGCGTCCTGCCAGGTGGCCCGGCGGGCGATGAGCGAGCGGTACTTCATGATGTCGCCACGCCGGTTCATGGCCAGTGCGCCGACCAGGCGGTCGCCCTGGCGATAGAGCGCAACGAATGCCTCGGCGTCCCAGGACCCGGTGACCACCTCGGGCTCTCCCTCCGGAATCCCTGCCATCTGGATCCATTGGGCATACCACTCGGACCAGAAGTAGGGGACGTGGTCATAGGTGGTGGCTTCGTCGGGTGCCAGCAGGTTCTGCATCGCCTGCGCTCCCTGCTCGCCCGCGTTGGTCCAGTGCTCGAGGCGCAAGGTGCGGTCGAAGAGAGAGCTGTGCCATCGAGCGACATCACCGGCCGCCCAGACCTGGTCGCCGGCACGGAGGCTCGCATCGGTGATGACACCGTTGTCGACGGACAGGGCGGAGGACTCCAGCCAGTCGGTCACCGGCTCCGCGCCGATGCCCACCACGACCAGGTCGGCAGGGATCGTGGTGCCGTCACTGAGCCGGACGGCCTCGACCTTGTGCGTCCCGACCACCTCCTCGACGGCCACTCCGCACCGCAGGTCGGCACCGTGACGGGCGTGAAGTGCGGACAGGGCGTGCCCCGCGGTCTCGCCGACGGCGCGGGTCAGGGGGATCGGCATTGCCTCGACGATGGTCACCGGCAGGTCGCGACGTCGGGCGGCCGAGGCCACCTCGGCGCCGATGAACCCGGCGCCGATGACGACGGTCCTGGCGCCCCGGTCCAGGGCCTCGCGCAGGGCGAGGGAGTCCTCCAGCGTGCGCAGGCAGTGGACGCCGCCCAGGCCCTCTGTGCCGGGCAGCTGCCTGGGTCGGGCACCGGTGGCGACCAGCAGGGCGTCGTACGACAGCTCGTTGTCGCCGACGGTCAGCCGGCGGGCCTCCACATCAAGCGCGGTGGCGGGTTCGCCGAGAAGGCACTCCACCTCGAGCTCGTGCAGCTCGGCGGCTCCGGGGAGAGCGGGAGTGCTCGGCTCCTTCTCGGCGTGCAGCATGTCCTTGGACAGCGGCGGCCGGTCGTAGGGCAGGTGGTTCTCGGCGCCGACCAGGGTCAGCCTGCTCCGGAAGCCGAGCTTGCGTGCCGTCTGCACCGCGCGGAGGCCGGCCAAGGAGGCGCCGACCACGACGACGTGCTCGGAGTCGGGCCTCATGATGCGACCGTGCTCTGTTCCTCGGCGGCCCACTCCTCGAGCTGGGCCAGCTCCGGGAAGAGGCGTTCCTCCGTCTCGGCATCGAGGTCGGGCGCCGAGTGGTGTCCCTTCCAGACCTTGCCGCTGGTGCCGTCGATCGTGATGACCTCGCCGGCACGGACCACGACGCCGTCGGGGGACGAGAACTGGCTGTCCGTCAGCACCAGGTCCGCGGCGCCGACGACTGCCGGGATCGACCATCCGCGAGCAACCACGGCTGCGTGGCTGACCAGTCCGCCGGTGGTGGTCAGGATGCCCACCGAGGCGGCCATGCCGGCGACGTCCTCGGGGCTGGTGTCCCGGCGGACGAGGATCACGTCCTCCTCCGCGTCGAGTGCATCGAGCGGGTTGAGCACCACCTTGCCGGAGACGAAACCGGGAGAGGCGCCCAGGCCATGACCGACCAGGTGCTCGTCGTCGACGTTGTCGCTCGAGGCAGCGGCCTGTTCCTCACGGGCCGCGGCGCGGACGGCAGGTGACACCCGAACCAGCGCGTCCGACCTGGACAGCTTGATGTCGGGGTCGGCCACCATCTCCACGGCGATACGTACGGCGGCGGTTGGGCAGCGCTTCCCGATGCGGGTCTGGAGCAACCAGAGGTTGCCATCCTCGACGGTGAACTCGACGTCGCAGACATCGGTGTAGTGCTGCTCGAGGCGGTGCAACACAGTGAACAGCTCCTCCGCGGCCGCGGGCTGGTGCTCGGCCATCTCGGCGATCGCCATCGTCTTGCGGATGCCGGCCACGACGTCCTCGCCCTGGGCGCGGAGGAGGAAGTCGCCGTAGGGGCGGTTCTCCCCCGTGGAGGGGTTGCGGCTGAAGACCACGCCGGTGCCGGAGTCCTCGCCGCGGTTGCCGAAGACCATCGCCTGCACGTTGACCGCCGTGCCGAGGTTCTCGTCGATGCCTTCCTTCTCCCGGAAGGCGCGCGCCCGGTCGGAGTGCCATGAGCGGAACACCGCCTCGATGGCCTCCCTGAGCTGAACCCGTGGTTGCTCGGGAACGGGTCGGCCGGCCAACTCCGCGATGCGAGTCTTGAGCCGCTCGTTCTGTGCCTTCAACACGTCGACGTCGTCAGTCTTCAGCGGCGGCTCCAGCGCCTCCGGCTCGACGCCCATGACCGTGGTGGCATACATGGTGAGGAAGCGGTTGTAGGTGTCCCAGGCAAAGCGATCGTCGCGCGACCTGGCGGCCAGGCCGAGCACGGTCTCATCGTTGAGGCCGAGGTTGAGGACGGTGTCCAGCATTCCCGGCATCGAGACGGCAGCGCCGCTGCGCACTGCCACCAGCATGGGGTCGAAGCCGTCGCCGAGGTGACGGCGCATCCGGTCACCCAGGCGGGTGATGTGTTCCTCGAGCTCCTGGTCGAGTTCACTCGGCCAACCTCCGGAGGAGTACTCACGGCACACGGGGACGCTGATGGTGAACCCGGGAGGAACGGCCAGACCAAGGGAGGTGGTCATCTCAGCAAGGCCGGCGCCCTTGCCGCCGAGCAGCTCCGCCAACTCAGCGGCAGCGCAGCCGTGGTCGTGGTCGAACGTGTAGATGCGAGACATGAGCTCTCCAAATGGTCAGACCGAACTTCGTATGTGGCGAAGGTAACAACCGACCGCAGGGATCGGGAAGGGGAGACGGTCTGCCTCGCGGAGATATCACTCGTTGGAGGGATGCGGCAGGCCTCGGCCTGCGGTCAGGCGGTGGTACATCGCGCCGGCCTGGGAGCGGTTGCTCGCGCCCAGCTTGCGCAGGAGCTTGCGCATGTGGGTCTTCGTGGTCTCCTCGCTGATGAAGAGTCGCTCGGCGATCTGGGCGTTGGTGAGCCCGTGGGCGACCAGGTGGAGCACCTCGCCCTCGCGCTCGGTGAGCACCTCCGCCCACGACGCCACGCCCATGTTCGCGGGTTGTGCCGGGTCGTGGGACTCCTGCGGCAGGAGTTGGTCGAGCTGTGCGCCGACGCTTTGGCTGAACAGCATCAGCAGGTCGCGGTCGAACTCGTCGGTGGTACCGGTGTCGGCGTTCCGGTCGAGGTGGAGGAGTCCGACCACGTGGTTCCTGGCGATGACGGGAGCGGCCACATAGGTCTGGGACTGGGTCACGTCATGGAGTTGGCGGTGCACCCGAGGATTCGTCATCGCGTCGAGAACCAGGATCGTGCGCCGACCGCGGACCACGTCGATCTCGAGGAGCTCGCGTGTGTGACGGGGGACCTGGGTGCCGGCCTCGACCACGGCGTGCGCCTCCGTGGGGCCGTTCAGCGTGTGCATCGCGTGGGGGACCCAGCGCTCGTCACGGACCCACGAGAAGAGTGCTCGTTCGTAGCCGAGCTCGACGGAGTGGATCGGGATCGAGTCGGCCAGGTCGGCGACCGAGGTGGTGGCACGCAACCTGGTCAGGCTCTCGGTCAAACGGCCCATCATGGCGCGCTGGCGGGCGAGCTGATAGGCGAGCAGGTCGGAGCGGGCGGATCCGATGTCAATCAGTGCGCTCCGGGAGCCGTTCACGTCTCGCCCTGCCGTGGCGCCCAGGTGGGCCTGCATCACATCGAGGGCCTCGAGGGCGCTGTCGGGATCGGCCACTCGTCGTACGACGTCCGCATCGGTGGAGTCGAGATGTCTGGACGCGCGGAGGATGGCACGCACAGCGGCCTGCATGGCTGGCTCGAACTCATTGGTCGACGACACGTCGTTCACACCTCCGATCGCCATCGGTCCGAGCTCTGGCTTCCCTCGAAAGAGTGATTTGGCGGCCAGCAGCGCGGAATTCCTTGACGCCAGTGTGACCGTGGACACACGATGACGCAACTTCGGTCAGTCCATTTGCTGATCGGTTCCTTTTAGGTTTGGAGGAGTCACATGAGCGCCATCGACGCTACTGCAGAACGACAGATCGGCACCGGGATCAAGGCCTTCACCTCGTCCAACGGGGCGACCGGCAAGATCCGGTTCCTCGACTCTCCCGAGGAGGTCCTGGACTTCATCGACGGCCCCGACGTGGAGAACACCGTGGTCATCTCCCGCGGTGGCACCACGACCTTCATGTCGCCGGCACTGATGGCAGGCGTGGCCGGCCTGATCACCCTGCAAGGTGCTCCGGAGAGCCACCTCGGCATCCTCTCCCGCGAGTTCGGCATCCCGTGCGTGATGTCGACCGAGTTCACCGAGGGCATCCAGACCACTCGTGGTGAGACCATCCCGGCCGACGGCACCGCCGTGCGGCTCGACATCTCCGGAGACCAGGGCCTCGTGCACCTGGTCGAGAGCTGAGAAGAGGACCGTCATGACTGAGACCATCGACCCGGCCAAGTACCTCGCCGCCTTCCTGGGGGAGGTGCCCCAGGGTGAACCCGGCAACGCCATGATGCGCGATCGCCTCAAGGTGCCCTTCATCGACACCACCGCTGAGAACGTGCGACGCGATCGACTCGAGACCGACGAGGTGAACAGTTGGTTGGACTACGCCGCCTGGAACCTGTGGGACTTCATCCTTGGCCGCGCCAGCGAAGGCGAGTCCGGCCTGATCCCGCGCCAGGAGTACGAGACCCTGTCGTTCGTCCAGCAGTGGAACACCTATCCGAAGTTCCAGAAGATGCTCACCGACGAGCTCGGGGTCGACGGCCTCGTGGAGCTGGCGAAGACCTCGACCCGTGAGGTCGGCACCAAGATCAATGTCACCCGCAACTGGGCCGCTTCGGTGTGCCCGATCCTGGGGCGCGGCATCGGCATCGAGCTGGAGCAGGACAGTGCGGACTCCCGACGCGAGGACCTCGAGTCGATCATCCAGTACGGCCGACGTCTCCAGAACGGCACGTGGGGCGACGGCCCGGGCTTCGTCTCGGCGCGCGGGTTCAAGGTGCCGGCGCTCGACGACGATGTGCTGATGTCCTTGGTCGACCAGGCCAAGCCGTTCGACGACCCCGAGAAGCTCCAGAAGTTCCGGGCCTTCAACGCCCGCACCGAGCTCTTCGGCTTCATGGTCCACTACGACTGCCGGGCCGGCATGGCCGACACCGGGCCCTATCCGCTGCCCGACGGCCGCGTGGCCATCGTGCGTGACCACTTCCTCAACGAGACGGCCTACCCGTGGGCCGGTGTTGCCGAGGGCATGCCCTACTGCGTGACCGAGGTGCTCATCTTCCCGGCGGACAAGGTGGGACTCGTCGTCACCGAGATCCAGACGACGTTCTCCGAGCCGTCCAACTACCTGGACCACCTCGAAGCAGGTGTGGTCTTCGCCCGCGACAGGATCGACACACCGATGGGTGAGCTCCGGGTGCTCGAGGAGGAGGAGATGGACCGCATCTCCACCCGTTGCCAGAAGGGCACCATGGAGATGTACAAGGTGCTGGCCAAGAAGTCGCACGAGGAGAAGATCCGCGACGGAGTCATGGTCTACACCCGTGAGTTCCTGCTCCCGCACGCCGCCCGGGCCGGTGTCTGGGACAAGTTCCTGGCCGAGGGCTTCGACACGCTCCACCCCAACACCGAAGCTGCCTGGCCCGTTCTGACCAGCCCACGAGCCGCCGAGATCCTCACCCCCGTGTTGCTCTTCGGCAAGGGATTCCCGCACGTCAGCGAGGAGTGAAAAGTCATGACGACGTACGCCGAAGGGCCGCAGGTCGACCTGATGGACCTTGCTCCCTTCATCGAGGGGCGCGAGAACGAAGTCCTGGCCGAGCTCCGCGAGCATCAGCCGCTCCACTGGAACGACGAGCCCGACGGTCCTGGCTTCTGGTCGGTCACCCGTTACGACGACGTGGTGAAGGTGGTCAGTGATCCGGCCACCTTCATCAACGGTGAGGGGACGCAGATCCTCAGCCGCAAGGTCGAGGGCAGCACCAGCACGGTCCACAACACCGACCCGCCGCGGCACGGCCCCCTGCGCAAGTTGGCCGCCCCACACCTGCGAGCGATGAAGGTCAAGGAGTGGCAGGACATCATCGACGAGTGCGTCGACACACTCCTTGACGACCTCGAGGCCAGGGGCGAGGCCGAGCTGGTGAAGACGGCGGCTGCGCTGCTTCCGATCCAGGTGCTCGGGCAGGTGCTCGGCGTTGCCCGCGAGGATTGCGACCTGCTCCTGGATTGGACCAACCGGGTGATCTCCGACGACCCGGAATACATGCGCGGTCCGGACGAGAAGGAACGCGCCCGCAACGAGATGTTCGCCTACTTCAAGGAGCTCACCGAGAAGCGACGCTCGGCGCCGGCCCATGACCTGGTCTCGAAGTTGGTGCATGCAGAATTCCAGGGTGAGCCGTTGCCGTGGGAGGACCTGGCCGCCTACTACTTCGTGCTCGTCGGGGCTGGGAACGAGACCACGCGCAACCTGATCACCGGCACCGTGCTGGCCTTCGACGAGTTTCCTGACCAGTGGGACAAGCTCGTGCGAGAGCCGGAGCTGCTCGGGTCGACGATCGAGGAGATGCTGCGCTACGTCACCCCGATCCGGGCGATGCGGCGTACGGCGACTGCGGATGTCGAGCTGAACGGACAGACGATCCGGGCCGGCGACAAGGTGGTCTGCTGGTTCCAGGCCGCCAATCGGGATCCTGCGGTCTTCGAGGATCCGGACGTGGTCAAGATCGACCGGACCCCCAACGACCACGTCGGCTTCGGCTGGGGAATCCACGCCTGCATGGGGTCCCATCTGGCCCGGGCTGAGGTGTCCACCTTCTTCCGCAAGGTGCTCGAGCGGGGGATCCGCATCCGCCCGCTCGCCGAACCGGACCGGTTGCACACCAACCAGTTCAACGCCTACAAGCGACTTCAGGTTGCGATCGAGAAGGAGGACGGACGATGAAGGTCTTGGTCGACTGGGACCTGTGTGAGGGCCACGGCCAGTGCGAGTTCGCTGCGCCCGACGTGTTCACCATCGACGACGAGGGCGACCTCGAGGTGCTCGACGAGACACCGGGCGATGAGCAGCGAGCCGCGGTGGAGCAGGCGATTCGCCGCTGCCCCACCCACGCGCTCTCCTTGGCCGACTGACTGTCTGGAGAGGTCGACACCACGTCGCCCGCCAACCGTGGAGTGCTTGGTGTTGCCCGGCCTAGGTTCGGGGCAGTCAGCAACAGGAGGCGCGATGCTCACGGTCCGGGACAGGTACGACGACGCCGAGGTCGCGGCCTTCTATGCCGACGGTCTCTGGCGGAGGACGAGTCTCTACGGCGAAGTCGTCGCCCAGGCAGAGCGGCGGCCGGACAAGCAGTTCGTCCTCGACTCGACCAGCAGTCTCACCTTCTCCGAGTTGCGTGACCAGGCGCTGAGGATTGCCGTCGGCCTCCACCGTCTCGGCGTACGGCGTGGCGACCGGGTCGTCGTACAACTGCCGAACTGGACCGAGTTCCCGACGCTGGCGACGGCGATCTCTCGGATCGGCGCGGTCCTGGTGCCGGTGCTGCCGATCTACCGTCGTGCGGAGGTGGACTACATCGTCGGGCACGCCGAGCCGGTTCTCGCATTCACACCCGTGGAGTTCCGGCGCTTCGGGCACCTGGTCATGTTCGAGGAGCTCCGGGACCTGCCGGCGTCGACCCTGCGACACGTCGTCGCGGTGCGAGCCGACGCCGGTCTCCCGGCCGGCGTGCTGACCCTTGCTGATCTGTGCGCCGAGGGGTCGCTGACTGATCTGGAGACCGAGATCGACGGGCTCGATGCGGACCCTGATGACCCGTTCCTGATCATGTACACCTCCGGAACCACGTCCTTCCCCAAGGGCTGCCTCCACACGCTGAACACGATCCGGTCAAGCGCGCTGGTGATGGCGAAGAGCTTCGCCTACACCGATCAGGACGTGCAGTTCGGGCCGTCACCGATCGTGCACGCCTCCGGCATGGTGCACTCGTTCCTGCTGCCCCTGGTCAACGGTGCGAGCTCCCACCTGATGGAGGTCTGGGACCCGGCCGAGGCGTTGCGTCGCATCGACGAGCACCGGATCACTGCCGCTGCGGGAGCGACCGCCTTCCTCGAGATGATGCTGCAGGCGGCCGAGCCGGGTGTCCACGATCTCACCTCGCTGCGCTACTGGGCCTGCGCCGGATCGCCGATCCCTGCGGCGGTGATCGAGCGCGCCGCCAAGGTGTTTCCCCGGACCCGCTGGCTCAGTGTCTACGGCCGGTCGGAGAACCTGCTCACCACGATGTGCCGCCTCAGTGACCCACCGGAGCGGGCGGTGACCAGTGACGGTGCCGCGCTCGCCGGGGCCACGGTGGCGATCGTCGGTCCGGACGGGCGAGAACTACGTCGAGGTGAGGAGGGTGACATCGCCTATCGGGGTCCGAGCCACATGCTCGGCTACTACCGGGACCCCGAACAGACCTCCATGTTGTTCACTCCGTCGGGCCTGTCCATGTCGGGAGACCTCGGCCGGATGGACACCAACGGCTTCGTGCGGGTGACCGGTCGCTCCAAGGACATCGTCGTCCGGGGTGGCATGAACATCAGTGCCCAGGAGTTGGAGGACCACCTTGCCGGCCATCCATCGGTCAGTGCGGTGGCGGTGGTTGCGATGCCGGACCAACGCCTCGGCGAGAAGGTCTGCGTCTATGCGGTCTCCAAGGGCGATGTGACGCTCACCCTCGACAGCATCAATGACTTCCTGCGGGGCCGAGAGGTGGCCAACCAGAAGCTCCCGGAGCACCTGGAGGTGGTCGCTGAGCTGCCGGTGACCGCGACCGGCAAGGTGCAGAAGCACCTCTTGCGCGCGGACATCCGCGAGAAGCTGGACGCCTGATGCGGGCGCTGCTGGTGCCGTCGTACGACGGGCCCTCGGGCACCGTTCTGGCAGACGACGTGCCGGAACCCGAAGGGGCCCACCCGTGGGCACGGGGGGAGCGACTGGTGGTGGAGGTGCATGCGGCAGCCGTCGCCTTCCCGGACGTGCTGCAGAGCAAGGGGCTCTACCAACACGGGCTTGAGCCGCCGTTCGCCACGGGTGGTGAATTTGCCGGCGTCGTCCTGGAGGCTCCGGCTGACTCGCGATTCGAACCCGGCGACCGGGTGGCCGGTATGAGCGTGTGGGGAGCGGTGGCCGACCGGGTGCTGGCCATTCCGCGCTACACCCTGAAGATTCCCGACCACATGTCGTGGACGCAGGGTGCGGCGTACTTCCTGAACTACTCGACGGCCTGGTTCACCCTGCACCGAGGTGGCTTCCGGGACGGCGAGGCAACACTGGTCAACGGCGCGGCCGGTGGGGTGGGTACGGCGACGCTCGACCTCCTGCGCGGGAGGTCGAGGCCGTCGATCGCACTCGTCTCGACGGAGGAGAAGGCCGATGTGGCGCGGAAGTCGGGAGCCGACCACGTGGTGCTCTCGTCGTCCGAGTGGCGCAAGGAGGTCCTTGCCCTCACGGACGGACGCGGTGTGGACATGGTTTCCGACATCGTCGGCGGCGACGGCTTCGTCGACGCGCTGTGCTGCCTCGACGTGGGTGGTCGGCTGATGGTGGTCGGCTTCACCGGCGGCATCCCGACCGTGGCCGCGAACCGGTTGCTGCTGCGTGACCTCAGCGTCATCGGGGTCTCGCTCGAGCCGTGGGAGCAGCGCTTCCCGGGCAAGGTCGCGGAGTGCGTCGAGGCTCTCGAGACGCTGGCCCGGGAGAAACGGGTCGATCCCTTCATCGGCAGGGTGCTCCCGTTCGACCATGCCGGCGAGGCGCTCGAAATCATCGACCGCCGCGAGGCACTCGGCAAGGTCGTCGTGGAGCTCTGAGCTGCGCGTCGGGGTTCGGCCGTGACCCGAGATCGACCTGGTCCGCGGTCGCAATCGCGCACGTGCGGACTTGTGGCCCGGGATTCGGCCGATCGGGCGTCGCAACGGTGCAGGTGCGGAGTTGTGGCCTCGTCGCGCGAATTCGTCAGGCAGGCCACTCCACACTTCGACGTAGCGCCGTTGCTTCCTGCGGAGCCGAATCTGTTCCTCGGGCACGTTCTCACACTAGTGCGGCGAAGCGTGGTGACCAGCGGCGAGCCACGCTCCGTCGCGGTTGACCAAGGTGTGCGTGAACCGGATCGGTACGCCGGGATTGCCGGCCCATCGGAACGTGGCCACGGAGGCGACCTCGACCACGTCCGGGGTCACAGCCCGGGAGGCGATCACGTCGAAGTCGACACTCGGTTCAGCATGTGGGGCCAGCGCCACGAAGTAGGCGCGGATGTCGGCGTGCCCCACAGCCAGGGCAGGGGTCGAGCCGAAGAAGAGTGCGTCGCGCGTGTACATCGCGACCAGTGCATCCCAATCCCGAGCGGTGTGTGCCCGCGCCCAGGAGTCGAGGAACTCGGCAGCGATGCGGTCAGTCATGGGCACCCTGATGGTGCAGCAACATCCGATACAGGCCCTGCATCGTGCCCGAGAGAGGAGCCGCGCTCCCGTTGTGGTGTGCCACGTCCACCGCGGCGCCCAAGTCCTTGAGGAGGATGTCGACCCGGCCTCCGACGTGGGCGTCTGCCTCGCCCACATAGAGGGCGCGCAGGCCGTTGATGATGCCGGTCGTCGCCGTGCCCTCACCGGCCTCGGTCGCCCGGATGTATTCGCGCAGCATGGTGGAGTCCGCGAACCCGCCAGTCAGAGCGGTGGGCAGCGCCTCTCGGCTGAGGCCACAGGCCGCACCCAGTGAGGTGGCCTCGGCGATCGCGGCCATGGTGGCAAACCCGATCATCTGGTTGCAGAGCTTGCCCACCTGGCCGGAGCCGAGAGCGCCGAGATGGGTGATCCGGCCCGAGTAGGACTCCATCGCCTCCCGGGCGACCTCCAGGTCGGAGGCCTCGCCGCCGACGAAGGAGGCCAACGTTCCCTCAGCTGCTCCGCGTGGACCACCGGAGACGGGAGCGTCGATCATCGACACGCCGCTCTCTGCGAGGCGGGCGGCGTTGGCCCGTGCGACCTCGGGATGCATGGTGGAGGTGTCGACGACGAGACGTGGAGGCGACGCCGAGGTGGCCACCCCGTCCGAACCGAAGAGCACCTCCTCGAGACCGGCCACCGTGTCGATGCAGACGAACACGACGTCGGTGCGGTCCGCCAGCTCGGCTGCCGAGTGGGCGGTTTCCACCCCGGCCTCCACGAAGGCTTCCATGCGCGCGGCCGTGCGGTTCCACACGGTGAGGGGCAGGCCCGCATCATGGACACGCATGGCCATCGGCGCACCGATGTTTCCCACTCCGACCCATCCGATTCGCATGTCTGAACCGTAGGGAGCACCGGGCCCGCCGCCAACGAGTCGCCACGGCCGGGGTGGAGCCCTCTCCATCCGGAACGAATCGAGAGGATCAGGCCTGGTCGGTGGGTCGGATCACGACTTCGGCCAGGGCAACCCGGCGCGGGGCGGTGACGATGTGTGCGACGAGATCGGCGACGTCGTCGGGGTGCAGTTTCTCGACACCGGCGAAGAGTCGCTCGTAGTGCTCGATGACCGGCTGCTGCTGGTGGTCGAAGAGCTCGGTCTCGACCGCACCCGGCTCGATGACCGAGACCCGGACGCTGTGCGGCGAGAACTCCTGCCGCCAGGCCTCCGACATCGCCGTCACGCCGAACTTGGTGGCGTTGTAGACCGCAACGTTCCGGTTGGCGAATCGCCCGGCGATCGAGGAGATGTTGACCATGTCTGCCACTCGACGAGAGCTCGAGCCCGCAGCGTCGACGAGATGAGGCAGCGCGGCCTTGGCGACGTACATCAGGCCCTTGACGTTGAGGTCGACCATGGCGTCCCACTCGTCGAGGCGGGCCTCGAGTGAAGGCCCGTTGAGCATCACGCCGGCGGCGTTGACCACGATGTCGAGGCGACCGAAGTGCTCCACCGCGGCGGCCACGGCAGCTGCTGCTTGGGGCTGATCGATGAGGTCGGCGGCATGGGGAAGGCAGACATCATGGCCGAGGTCAGCAGCCAACTCGTCGAGCCGGTCCTGGCGGCGTCCGACGGCGACCACCTGTGCGCCGTACGACGCCAACGTGCGCGCCGCGGCCCGGCCGATGCCGCTGGTGGCACCGGTAACCAGGGCGACGCAGTCGGTGAGCGGGCCGATGGTGGTCGCGCCCGTCGCGCCCGTCGACGTCATCGCCGGAACGCGTCGATGATCGCGAACGTGTTCTCGCGGATCCGCTCGGCAGACATGGTGAAGCTGGGGGAGTAGAGCGCCGCGTGGTCATAGCGCTGCTCGAGCTTGGCGACCTGGGCGCGCACCTCGTCGAGCGTGCCGGCAGCAGCCATCTGGTCGATCATGTCGTCGGAGACCGCAGCCACCATGGCGTCGTGGTCCTTGGCCCGGAAGGCCTCCTGGATCGCGGCCGTCTCGGAGCCGAAACCGGAGGCCTCCATCACCGGGATGTAGGCCTTGGGGGCGACGTAGAAGGCGATCTGTGCGGCTGCCTCTCGACGCGCCTGGTTGGCGTCGTCGTGGATGGAGGTGATGATGACGCCCTTGAGCTGCACCGCCGCGACGTCGCGTTCCATCTTCGTCGCGCCCTTCTCGATGGCGGGCAGGGCGATGTCGGCGAGGTACTGATCGGTGATCGTCGGGTGGCAGATCAATCCGTCCGAGACTCGGCCGGCGACCTCGATCATCCGGGCGTTGACGCCGGCGGTGAAGATCGGGATCTCCGGGCGCAGCGGCGGCTCGATGTCGGCGGTGGGAGTGATGTTGCAGGAGAAGAAGCGGCCCTCGTGCTGCACCTGGCCTTCGTGCAGGTGCCACAGGCGGCGCAGCAGGGGGATCAGCTCCTCCATGCGTGACGCCGGGCCATCGGGGTCGGTGACGCCGTGCCAGCCGACCATCATGCCGCGCGTTCCGGTGCCGAGGCCGAGGGTCAGTCGGCCATCGCTCAGCTCGTCGAGGAACCGTGCGTCGTTCGCCAGGACCAGGGGAGAGCGGCCAACGGCGTACGCGATCGCGGTGCCGACGCCGATCTTCTCGGTCGCAGCAGCCATCGCAGCCACCGAGACGACGGCCGATCGGTTCAGGAACTCACCCGACCACGCGCCGTCGAAGCCCGCCTCGTCGGCGGCCTTGGTGATCTCAACGGTCTCCTTGAGACCTCCGGCCAGGACTGTTATTCCACGTGTCGTCACCGGGCCACTGTCACCGCCGGGGCCGAGGTCGCGCAAGCGTCGCGCGCACCGCCGGTGGAGAACTCCCCACTTTTGGTCAGTCCATTTGTTGCTCTCTGCGGCCGCAGGCTCAAGAATCATGCAGGTGACGACTGACATTGAACTCGGAATCGCCATCAACGACGAGCTGCTGACCCCCGACCCCGGCGAACGCCGCGCCCTCCTGGACCACATGGGAGAGGTCGGCCTCGACCACCTCACGGTCGGTGACCACATCAGCTTCCACGGCGGCGTCGGCTTCGACGGCTTCGTGGCGGCCAGCACGGCGCTCGCCACGCACGACAGCCTGAAGGTCCTGATGGGTGTCTACCTGGCCGGTCTGCGCCACCCGATGGCCACCGCGCGCCAGCTGGCAACCCTGAGCCAGATCGCCCCCGGGCGCCTGACCCTGGGCGTCGGTGTCGCCGGTGAGGACCGCACGGAGGTCGCCAACATGGGTGTGGATCCCTCCAGTCGCGGTCGTCGGATGGACGAGACCCTCGGCCTGCTCCGTCGCCTCGCCACCGGTGAGGCGGTCGACCACGAGGGCGAGTTCTTCACCCTCGAGAAGGGCCTGATCCTTCCCCCGCCCGAGCCGCGGGTACCGATCGTGATCGGTGGTGGCGGCGAGGTCGCCGTACGCCGCACCGCCGAGCTCGGTGACGGCTGGCTCGGCATGTGGTGCTCGGCCCGTCGCTATGGCGCCACCCACCAGCAGATCCTCGAGGCGTTCGAGGAGAAGGGTCGCACCGGTGGCCCGTCCTTCGCCGGTTTCAACGTGTGGGTCGGCCTCGGCTCCGACGCTGCCAAGGCGCGTCAGGACCTGGGTGAGCGGATGTCGGCGCTCTACAACCTGCCGGCGGAGAAGTTCCAGCACATCACGGCTGCCGGTGGCCCGGAAGAGGTCGCGGAGTTCCTCGACACCTACGTCCAGGCCGGAGCCCGCACGATCACGATCATCCCCGTCGCGGACACGATCCACGAGGCCATCGAGCTGTCGGGTGAAGTACGCCGACGCCTGGTCGCCGCCGACCGATGAAGGCCGTCCAGCAGCGTTCGTACGGCGACCCGTCGGTCCTCGAGCTGGCTGAGGTGCCCGACCCGGTCGCCGAGTCGGGCTGGACCGTTGTCGAGCTGCGGGCCGCGGCGCTGAACTGGCACGACGTCCTGGTCCGCAAGGGGCAGTACTCCTCGCCGTTGCCGCACACGCCCGGCGCCGACGGGGCCGGGATCGACCTGGCCACCGGTGACGAGGTCGTCGTGCTCCCGTCGCTGTTCTGGGGCGCGGACGAGTCAGCGCCCGGGCCGGACTGGGAGATCCTGGGCGACCACCGGTCGGGCACCTATGCCGAACGCGTTCTGGTGCCGACCGAATCGGTGGCACCCAAGCCGGCCGGTCTCTCCTGGGCGCAGGCCGCCGCACTGCCACTTGTCGGCGTGACGACGTTCCGAGCCCTGTTCACCCGCGGTCGCCTGCGCAAGGGCGAGAGCCTACTCGTGCTCGGCGCCGGTGGCGGTGTGGCGACGATGGCGGTCTCCCTGGCCGCGGCCGTGGGCGCCAAGGTCTTCGTCACCTCCTCGAGCGACGACAAGATTGCCGCCGCCCGCGAGCTCGGGGCCGACGGGGGTGTGCGGTACGACGACCCAACCTGGCCGGCGGCCGCCCGCGAGCTGGCTGGTGGTCGGGGCTTCGACGTCGTGCTCGACCCGGTCGGAAACTGGGCGCAGGCAATCGAGGTGCTCCGCCCCGGTGGCCGGCTCGTCGTGCTCGGGGCGAATCGGGCCGAGCACGCCGAACTCGACGTACGCCCCTTCTACTTCGGGCAGTACGACCTGCTCGGCACCACGATGGGCAGCCCGCGCGACTTCAGTGGGTTGCTGGACCTGATGGCCGAGCACCCCGTGCCCCCGCCGGTCATTGACCGTACCTTTGCCCTCGAGCAGGCCGCCGACGCCCATGCGCACCTCGAATCAGGTGGCGGCTTCGGCAAGGTCGTGCTCGAGATCTGACGCAGCAGAAGGAGAAACTGAATGTCCAAGGTCAGCTACGAGGTCGACGAGTTGGGTGCCGCGTTCGTCACGCTGGACAGCCCCGAGACCCGCAACGCGCTCAGCGACGCCCTGCTCGACGAGCTCCTCGCGACGCTCGAGAAGGCTGGCGCCGACGATGCCGTGCGCGTGGTGGTGATCGGCTCCTCCCATGAGCGGATCTTCTCCGCCGGCGGCGACCTCAAGGCATTCGCCTCCGACGTGCCCACCATCCAGAAGTATGCGGGCCTCGACCGCTTCCCGCGCCTCTATTCGGTGATCGGTGGGTTGGGCAAGCCGGTGATCTGTGCGGCCAGTGGCGATGTCCTGGCCGGAGCCTTCGGGCTGGCGCTGGCCTGCGACCTGATCATCGCCCGCGAGGGCGTCAAGTTCGGCTGCCCCGAGATCAACGTCGGCGTGTTCCCGTTCATGATCTCGGCCCTGATCTATCGCAACGTGCCCCGGATGCGTGCCAACCAGCTGATGATGACCGGCGAGCCGATCGACGCGGCGCAGGCCGAGCGGATGGACATCGTGAACGTCGTCGTCCCAGCCGAGTCGTTCGACGACACGGTGCGGGAGTGGGCCCACAAGATCGCTGGCAAGTCGCCGCTGCTGATGCGGCTCGGCAAGGACGCAATCGACGCGACCCGCGACCAGAGCCTGCCCGACGCCCTCTCCGCGTTGCAGTCGCAGCTCGCCCTGGCGTTCACCACCGAGGACATCGGCGAGGGCGTGGCCGCCTTCCGCGAGAAGCGGGACCCGGTCTGGCGCATGCGCTGACCAGGGTCCGTGACCGCATCCATGGGGTCGAGGAGTCGCCCTGGATGGAAAGCGTTGGTATCTTCTAGTCAGTGGGCGCGACTTCGGTCGCCCTCGCTCGTCCCAACCGGGCTGTCACCGGGTTGAGAACGTGGAGCCCCCTTCCGCTGCGGAAGGGGGCTCCTGACGTTCGCGGGCGGCTCGGCATCCTCTTCCGCGTCGTCATCGACAGCGCGCTGCGTGAGAGCAACGTTCTGGTTGTGTTCTGCGGTCAGAGTCAACCAATTCGTTGCTCTCAGGGGCGGTTCTCGAGCAGACCCTCGTCGCGCAGGACGTCGAGCACGTCGTCGAGGGCGTCCTCGATCGAGCGGCCGGTCGTGTCGACGCGTACGTCGGCGTCCTCCGGCTCCTCGTAGGGCGACGAGATGCCGGTGAACTCGGGGATCTCTCCGGCGCGCGCCTTGGCGTAGAGACCCTTGCGATCGCGTCGCTCGCACTCCTCGAGGGGAGTCGCCACGTGCACCAGGAAGAACTCGCCACCTGCGGCGTCGACCATCCGGCGTACGTCCTGGCGGGTCTCGTCGAACGGTGCGATCGGGCTGACGATCGCCACCCCACCGTGGCGGGCGATCTCCGCGGCCACCCAGCCGATCCGGCGGATGTTGGTCTCGCGGTCCTCCTTGGAGAAGGTCAGGCCGGCGCTGAGGTTTCGGCGTACGACGTCGCCGTCGAGGCTGGTGACCGTGCGGCGACCCTGCTCCAGCAGCTTGTCCTGCAGGGCGCGCGCGATGGTCGACTTGCCACTGCCCGAGAGACCGGTGAAGAAGAGGACGAGACCGCGCTGGTCGGGGGCGGGGCGGTCGAAGTCGACGACGGCCTGGATGGTTGCGGGGTGGTTTCGAGACGGCTCGTTCGTCGCGCCCTCAACCACCGAGGACGGCTGGATGGTTGCCGATGGCAGTGCGAACACGGGGTCGCCGCCGGCGTAGTTGCCGACGACCTGCTGGCCGAGGAGGTGGTCGGCAGACGGGTCGTCGTGCGACGGCAGTGGCACAGCGACGACGGAGGCGTCGGGCAGCAGGTCGGCCGCGGCCAGCGTGGCGCGGATCAGGCCGACCGTGCTGAGGTCATCGGGCGTGCCCGCTCCGACCAGGGCCAACAGCACCACCTTGCCGGTGGGCAGCGCGTCGAGCTCGGCCTGGGTCAGCGCATCGGTGACGGGCACGAATGTCGCGCCGGCATGTGCTTCGCGCACCTGGCTTGGCGAGAGGTAGAGGCGACGGAACGGGCCGTACGCCGCGTGGGCCAGGTGGGTGACGTTGCCCTCGCGATCGATCGTGGCCAGGGGGAGGCCCTCAGGGTCGACCAGCTCGACGGTCTCGGTGTCGGCCAACGCCTCCGGCAGGTGGAGCCGCACCGGGGAGCCGGGTTCGTTGAACCCGGTCAGTGGGGCGTAGGCGCCGGTGACGAGCAGCTCGAGGTCGTCCAGCTCGCGCTGGGTGGGGCAGTGCTGCGGGTGATGGTTCTGGGGAGTCGACACGGGCGCCATCCTAGAGGTGGGCGGGCCGGTGGGCAGCGCCCCGCGGTCGCCCACCCTGTTGAGAGCAACGTTCTGGTCGGGTTTCGGCTTCAGACCCAGCCAATTCGTTGCTCTCACCGGCTGCGATCCGATGGACGGTCTGCTCGAGCATCGGAGGCAGCGCGCAGTCAGTCCAGCCCGGCTAGCAGGTCGGTGAAGACCTGCTGTGCCCGGCGAGGGATGCCCTTGTGTTGACCGCGGGCGTCGAGCTCGTAGTGCACGATCACGATCAGATTCCCCTTGCGGGCGATCAGCCGCGTGGTGTTCCCCTTGGTGGCCTGCCACGCCTTGTCTCCCATGCCCTCACTCAGGCCCTCGACGGACTTCATCGGCGCGACGTAGTTGGTCTTCTTCTCGTCACGCCACTTCGCGACCTGCTGCTCCGCCGCCTCGACGGACGTCAGCTCGGTGCCGTCATCCGCCGTGCGCGCAGACATCGGGAACATCTCGACACTCAGGTACTTGTACTGGTCGTCGGGCCGCTCCGATTCGCTCCACCTGCACCCGGAGGGACGCGGTAGGTCGGTCCGAAAGCCCAGGGCCCGCACCGTCGCCGGCCGGATCGCGTCGCAGAGGGTCAACGTGTCGGCAGGAGTGACGTCGTCCTCGGCCCACGTCGTCGGGCGCTGATCGGGCGCTTGTGGCAGAGGCTCACCGGTGACGTCGAGGGCGTACGCCGACAACGTGCCGTCGCGCAGGACGTAGAGGTCGTCGTCGCTCCAGCCGAGTGACGCGGACGAGGTCGTGTCGTTGGCGGCAATGCGACCCACCTCCTTCGCGTCCGTCGGATCAGTGGGATCGGCCAGACCCACCCAGAGCTCGAGGCCGCGCGCATCGTCCTCCGGGTCGGGCACCACCCACTGCAGTGTCAACAGGTCGTCACCGGATCGGCCCGCGATCGCCGGATGCAACGCCGGGGCAGCCCACGTGCGCTGGCCGCTGGCCAGGTCGAATGCGTACGCCGGGCTGTCCTGGACGCCGATCGAGTACGACGCGATGAACTGTCCGTCGAGGGTGCCGAGCACCTTCGGGAAGTTCGCGTTGCTCTCGAAGCCGACGTACTTGCCGGGGTGACCGTTCTTGTCGAAGCGCTGGAAGAGCCGGTGGCCGCCCGCCTCGACGCCCAGGACCAACGGCTTCGCAGACACGACCCGGGTGATCCGGGTGCGTTCTTCGAGCGATGTCGACCAGAGCTCACGCATCGAGTCCTCGTCATACGCCGTGAGGGAGTTGGTGCCGTCCTGCGCGCTGCGACGGGAGACGACCATGAGTCCTTCACCGAACTCCACGTGGTTGAGACAGGCGTCGGAATCCGGGAAGGCATTCGGCAGCCGCTTGCCGGTGCGCACGTCGAACCGGCGTACGTCGTCGCAGTGGATCGGCATGCTGACCGTCTTCTCGGTGATGCTCGGCACCGCATCGTCGTTCAGGTATTCGGTGTCCCCGAGCGGTGCCTTCCACAACAGCTTGCCCGCGTCGGTGTCGAATGCGCCGATGGTGTGGACGTCGCAGTCACTGTCGTCCGCGAACAGGAGGGCGACGGTGCCGTCCTCGTTGGGCTTCTCCGACATCCCACAGATCTGCCCCAGACGACTGGGGAGCGTGAACTCCCACTGCCGGGCGCCGTCCTCAGTGGCGAAGGCGGCCAGGCCGTTCGTGCCGGGAATGACCACGCTCGATCCAATCCGCCAGGTTGCGAGCGGGCCACCGGCGCGGGGCGCGAAGCTGGGGGTGCGCGCGGGAGACCCGATGGCGTCCACGTCCGCCGACCAGCTCGCCTCCATGGCCACCGGGCGTTCGATCTCCTCCGGCGGGTTGCTCCTGTCGCCCGCATCGTCGTTGCAGGCTGCGAACGGGAGCAGCAGGGAGGTGGCCAGCGCGACGAGCAGACTCTTCTTCACCTGCTTCATGTGTCCCGCCCGTCGTCACCTCAAACCACACACAGCGATAGCGTCGGGCACATGAGTGCACCCGTCGTCGTCGCCGAAATCTTCCGCTCCGGTGTGGTGGAGGGCCACCACTACGGATCCATCGCCGCCCTCGACACCGCCGGTGAGGTGGAGTGGTCGGTCGGCATGGTCGACGAACCGGTCTTCCCGCGCTCCTGCAACAAGCCGATCCAGGCGCTGGCCATGGTCCGTGCCGGGCTCGACCTTCCGCCGGAGCTGCTCGCACTCTCCTGTGCCTCCCACTCGGGTGAGCCGTTCCACGTCGACGCCGTACGTCGGATCCTGGCCGGCGCCGGTCTGGACGAGTCGGCCCTGCAGTGCCCGCCCGACTACCCGCTGGACGACGCCGCCAAGGAGGCTGTGCTGCGCGCCGGGGGAGAGAAGGCGCCGGTGCTGATGAACTGCTCCGGCAAGCACGCCTCGATGCTGGCCACGTGTGTCGTCAACGGCTGGGACACCGCGACCTACCTCGAGGTCGACCATCCGTTGCAGGTGCTGATCGCCGACACCTTCGCCGAGCTGACCGGTGAGTCCGTTGCCCACGTGGCGATCGACGGCTGCGGTGCCCCGTTGCTGTCCACCTCGTTGGTCGGCCTGGCGCGTGCCTTCCGCACGCTGGCCCTGGCCACCGACGGGCCCGAGGCCCGCATCGCCGCAGCGATCCGCGAATTCCCGCAGAACGTCTCCGGGTCGACCCGCGACGAGCGCACCCTGCTCACCGCCGTCCCCGGCGCCATCGGCAAGGCCGGCGCGGAGTCCTGCTATGCAGTCGCGCTGCCGAACGGTCAGGCCTTCGCCCTGAAGTGTGACGACGGGGCGCCCAGGGTGCGGCCGGTGCTGATGGCCGAAGCGCTGCGCCGCTCCGGTGTCCCCGCTCTCGACGGGGTGGACGCAGCAGCCATCGATCGCACCGGTGAGCTGCCGTTGCTCGGTGGCGGCAAGCCGGTGGGGGAGATCCGGGCGACCTTCTGACCTGCGCTGGGCGTCGATCTTCTACTGGACCGGTGCCGGTCGCCTGGCGGTCTCGTCGCCGCGGTCGCCTCGCCGCTCGACCTGGCGAAGGGCAGCTGGCTTGCGGCGTACCTCGTGCTCGTCGGTGACGTCGCCCAGTGCGGGATCGGTCGTGCGCAGCCTTCGCGGCTGCGCCGATCGTCGCGCCCGGTGCCGGCACCGCGCCGGAGGCCCTCGCGGCTGCGCCGATCGTCGCGCCCGGTGCCGGCGCCGCGCCGGAGTCAGGGCCCGTGCCCGGGGCTGGGTCCGTTCCCGACCGGACCAGGTGCAGTACGCCGGGTGGAACCTCGGCAACCTGCTGGTCGTCGTTGGTTCGCTGACCAGTTCGCCGTACGTCGTGGATGTCGGTGGCGTGCTTCTCCTGCCCGCATTGGCACTCGCGGTGTGGACCACCCGGAACGCGGCGTAGGGCCTCCCCCTGTGGGCCTGTCGGGCGGTGCTCCTGCTGCTCGCTGTGGCGATGCCGATCGGCCTGGTGCTTGCCCACCTGCGCGCCTGACCTGTTCGTGGCGGAAGGAAGTTCGCTGGGGCCAGTGCTGGGCACACGCTCAGCGGGCGCTCTCCGTGGGTGAACTTCCTTGTGCCACGAACAGGTGTCCTGCGTTCGATACGCCTGCGCACTCCTCACCGGCCTGTCGGACCGGTGCGAGCCGCAGTTAGCACGGAATGCAGCGCTCATTGAACGTCGAATCACCTGTGGGGCAAGGGGATGGCCCGACAGGTGTGCGCAAGCCCACTCCTGCAGGACTTGCGTTTGCTAACTGCAGTTAGCACTATGGAGTCATGGCAAAGGGAATGGTCGGAAAGACCGTCGAGTCACTCGGCGACTACCTCAAGGAGCAGCGGACCTCCGCTGAGCTCTCGTTGAGGCAGCTCGCGGAGCAGGCCGGCGTGTCCAATCCGTACCTGAGCCAGATCGAACGTGGTCTGCGCAAGCCCTCCGCCGACGTGCTTCAGCAGATCGCCAAGGCGCTCCGAATTTCGGCGGAGCAGCTCTACATCCGCGCCGGGATCGTCAGTCCCGTCGACGGTGTGGGCGGCTCGGTGGAGTTGGCGATCCTCGCTGACTCCAAGCTCACGGAGCGGCAGAAGCAGTCCCTGCTCGACGTCTATTCGTCGTTCCTGGCCAGCAACGGCCCGGTCGACGACAAGACCGACAGCTGACCACCCACCCTGGAGCGGTCCGAGGGGATCGCACCGCAAGCATTGAGGAGATCGACATGGCCAAGGCCAAGTTCGACATCAAGTCCGAGGCGACCCGCCCCTTCTACGCCACCGTTGGCGCCACCGACCTTGCGGTCGAGGTCGCTCGTCAGTACGTCGCCGACGTGCAGAACCGCGTTGCCGGCGTGCAGAAGAAGGTGTCCTCCTTCGACTTCGAGCCGAAGAACCTGAACAAGCAGGCGCAGACCGTCGTGTCGGCCCGCGTGGACTCCGTGACCAAGGAGGCCAAGGACGCGCAGGCCAAGCTCGAGGCGAAGCTCGCCGAGCTGCAGGCCGAGGCGAAGAAGGCGCAGGCCCGTTTCGAGACCCAGGTTGCCGAGCTGCAGGCCGAGGCCAAGGCGTTCCCGAACAAGGCGCAGGACTTCGTCGCCGACGCCGTGTCCGAGGCGACCAGCACCTACACCGACCTGGTCAAGCGCGGCGAGAAGGCCGTTGCCAAGCTGCGCAAGGTCGAGGTGAAGGTTGACGTCGACTCCAAGAAGACCAAGACCACCGTCTCCGCCGACGTGAAGACCGCCACCGGCACCGCCAAGCCGGCCGCCAAGAAGGCGCCGGCCAAGAAGGCTGCCGCGAAGAAGGCCCCCGCCGCGAAGAAGGCGCCGGCCAAGAAGGCTGCCGCGAAGAAGGCCCCCGCCGCCAAGGCCACCGAGCCGAAGCAGGCCTGAAGAGAGCAACCAGGGGAGGAGCAGCTGACGCTGTTCTGACTCCGTCACCACAGCCCCCGAGCCACTGGTCCGGGGGCTGTGGTGATCTCCGAGACGCTTGCGAGCTGGTCGACAAATGGCCGGTCTGCTCGGCACCCCCGTAGGCTGGCACCGTGTTCGACATCTTCCTCATCGAGAGCTACGTGGTGCTGGCCGCCACGTTCATCGCCCTGGGCGTGAAGGTCTTCGCGTTCGTGAATGCGCTGTTGTGGCCGGCCGAGGCCTACTCCGCGGCGAACAAGCTCTCCAAGCCGGCCTGGCTGGCGATCCTCGGTGTCGCACTTGCCGCTCAGGTGATCCTGATCCAGTCCTCACCGTTGATGTTCCTGCACCTGATCGGTTCGGTGGCCGCGATCGTCTACCTCGTCGACGTACGCCCCGCCGTCGCTGCACTGACCCGCCGCTGACCGGCGTACGCCCCGCCGTCGCTGCACTGACCCGCCGCTGACCGGCGTACGTCCCGCGCTCGTGTCGGTGGCCCGCCGCTGACCGGCGTACGTCCCGCGCTCGCGTCGCTGGCCCGCCGCTGAGCGGCGTACGACGACCCGCCCGACGACCACAACGGGCCAGAACGGGGTGATTTCAGCGATTTCGACGCATTGTGGTCGTTCGCGTGGTCGTTCGTGTGGTCGCCCGATGCGTGGCCCGTGGACGGTGGCCGACGGTGGGCGTGGAAGGCTGGTCGGAGCCCGAGCCTCCGTCCGAACGGAAAGAGAAACCATGCGTGCGATCCACATCAGCAACCTGGACGGTCCCGAGGCCGTCGAGCTCGTCGAGGTCCCCGACCCGACCAGCGATGACCAGGTGGTCATCGACGTCAAGGCCGCTGGGGTCGCCTTCCCGGAGGTGCTGCAGTCGCGGGGGCTCTACCAGATGAAGCCCGATCTGCCGTTCGTGCCGGGCGCCGAGGTGGCCGGCATCGTCGCCTCCGCGCCAGCGGACTCGGGCCTCGCGGCCGGTGACCGGGTGGCCTCGCTGCCCATGCTCGGTGGATTCGCCGAGAAGGTCCTCGCCCAGCCACACCTCACCTTCAAGCTGCCCGACGAGGTCAGCTTCGAGGAGGGCGCGTCCTTCCTGTTCAACTACGGCACGTCCCACTTCGCGCTGATCGACCGCGGCCACCTGCTCGAGGGCGAGACCGTGCTCGTGCACGGCGCCGCCGGCGGCATCGGCACCAGCGCCATCCAAGTGGCCAAGGCCTTCGGTGCCGGCCGGGTCATCGGGGTCACCTCGACGCAGGAGAAGGGCGAGATCGCGGTGGCCGCCGGGGCGGACGAGTTCGTCCTGGCTGACGGGTTCAAGGATGCGGTCGGGCGATCGGTCGACATCGTCGTCGACCCGGTCGGTGGGGATCGCTTCACTGACTCCCTGCGCACGCTGCGCGACCACGGGCGGCTCCTGGTCATCGGGTTCACCGCCGGAGACATCCCGACCGTGAAGGTCAACCGCCTGCTGCTCAACAACATCTCGGTCACCGGCGTCGGCTGGGGTGCCTACGCGATGCCCCGACCCGGCTACATCGGCACCCAGTGGGACGCCATGGAGCCGCACCTGCGCAGCGGCGCGCTCAAGCCGGTCGTCGGGCCGAGCTTCCCGTTGGAGCGGGCTGCCGAGGCGCTCATGTGCCTCGAGCAGCGTCGGGCCACCGGCAAGGTCGTGCTCACCGTCTGAGCCGCGAGCCGCGAGCCGCGAGCCGCGAGCCGCGAGCCGCGGGTCGCGGGTCGCGCCGGTCGCAACCGTGCAGGTGCGGAGTTGTTGCCCCGAACCCGGGCCAGTTCACCGTCACGAGCTCGCAGGTGCGGAGTTGTTGCCCTGGCCGGGCGAGTCGAGGCAGGCTTCAGCCCTTGACGCGCTTCGCGCGCCGTCCCTCGTGCTTGGGGCGTGGTGACTCGCCGAGCGTCTGGCCCTCGAGGGTGACCTTGTCCTCCGCCTCGGCGGCGGCAACCACCTTGCCCGGCTCGGGTGCGTAGCCGTACCCGTAGCCATAGCCGTAGGTGTTGCTGCCGCGCTTCTTGTTCGGGGCCAGGTTGATGACCACGCCGAGCACGTTGGCGTCGACCGCTTCGACGCGTTCGACCGCGTGGGTGAGCTGGTCCTTGGTGGTCTTGCCGTGGCGAACCACCACGAAGGCACCGTCGGTCTGTGCGGCCAGCAGCGCCGCGTCGGTGACCGGCAACAGCGGTGGGGCGTCGATGATCACCACATCGAACCGGTCACGCAGGTCGGCCAGCAGGCTCGTCATCGCCTGCGACTGCAACAGCTCCGACGGGTTCGGGGGGATCGGGCCGCTGGTCAACACCTGCAGGCCGGTGTCGGCATAACCCTGCAGGGCATCGTCGAGGCCGATCTTGCCGACCAGGACGCTCGTCGTGCCGACTGCGCCAACCAGGCCGAGGCGCTCGGCCACCAACGGACGACGCAGGTCGCACTCGACCAGCGCGACCTTCTGGTCGGCCATCGCGAGGGTCACCGCGAGGTTGATCGAGGTGGTCGTCTTGCCCTCGCCGGGCAGCGAGCTGGAGACCACGAAGACCTTGTTGTCGGAGTCGACCTGGACGTACTGCATGTTGGTGCGCAGCACCCGGAAGGCCTCGGCCCAGGGAGTGGCATCCTCCAGTGCTTCGGCCGGAGCGCGCTTCACCGAGGTCGCATCCTGGTAGATGTGGCCGACCACCGGCGCCTCGGTGCTCAGGGCGACGTCCTCGGCCGACGAGACGGAGGTGTCCATCAGTTCCCTGACCACCGCGACACCGAGGCCGATGAGCAGTCCGAGGACCGCGGCAAGACCGAGGTTGCGGGGGACGTTGGGGGAGACCGCGGTGTCGTTGACCCGCGCGTCGTCGACGATGCTGGCCTTGATCAGCGTCTTGCTGCCGCCCTCAGGAGTCTCGAGCTCGGTGACCATCTCGCTCAGCCCCTCGGCGTACGCCTGGGCGATATCGCGCGCGGTCTCCGGGTCGGTGTCGGTCGCGGTCAGCTCGAGGATGACGGTCTCGGGGACAACAGTGGCGGTGACCTTGCCGACGAGGTCCTCGGAGTCGTAGTCGGCACCGAGCGCGTCGCTGACCCGATCGGCCAGCTGCCGGCTCTTCACGATGTCGGCGTACGACGACACGCGCTGTGTGGCGAACGTGTTGCCGGCCAGGGCGTCGGCGGTGTCGGACGGCGAGGTGGAGATGAACAGCCGCGTCGTGGATGCGTACTTGGGGGTAGCCTGCCAGGTCAGGAGAGCCGCAGCCGCGACCGCAAGAAGCAGGCACACGACGATCGACTTCCACCGACGTCGCACGGTCAGCCAGTAGTCCTTGAGTTCCACGGTGTTTCTTGTCCCCGTCCATAGGTGCATCGCTGCGAAGCGCGCTCACTCTAACCGGCGCGGAGCCACTTCACATGGTGCATGGCCCGTTTGGACTATGGCACACATCCATCCGGGTGGGAGTGGGGTCCAGTCGGGTGGAACTGGTCCCATATTCAAAGACTTGTTACCCAATTGAGGGGAAGCTGTCGCACACTGACTCTGGTGCGTTCGCACTCGAATCCTTGATCTGAATTTCCCTGGGGGGACAAGTCTTGAGTGACTTCGCGCCGACCTTGCGCCGGCACCGCGCACTGCTGATGATCGCCGGTGACTCGCTGGCCTGGTTCGTCTCCTACGCGATCTTCGCGATGCTGCGGATGGACGCGAACCTGAGTGCGGTGCCGTGGGTTGCGGTGACGGTGCTGGCGCTGGTGACGGCTGGTCTGCATGCCGGGATCGGTTGGCCGTTGCGGTTGCACATGGGGCGTGCGTCGTTGGCGTCCTTCTCGGAGATGATCCTGCTCGGCCTGGTCACGATGGCCGCGGGTGGGTTGGTCTTCCTGGTGAACGTGTTCGGCACGTGGGCCCCGCGCAGCATTCCGTTGGCTGCGGCGTTCTCGACGTTGGTGCTGGCCTCGTGGTCGCGGGCGTTGTGGCGTTGGGCGCGTGAGCGTGATGACCAGCGGGTGGTCAACGATGGTGCGGCCCGGGTCGTGGTGCTCGGTGCGGGTGAGGCCGGTCGCGAGATCATCGGCTCGATGCTGCGTGACCCGCAGCGTCGCTGGCGTCCGGTGGCGTTGCTCGACGACGACCCGGCCAAGCGGCACCGCCGGTTGCGCAACGTCCCGGTGCTGGGTGACACCACCAGGTTGCAGGAGGTGGCCGCGCAGACCGGTGCCAGCACGGCGGTGATCGCGATCCCGAGTGCGGACTCCGACACGATCAGCCGGATGAGCCTGGCTGCCCGCCAGGCCGACATCGACGTGAAGGTGTTGCCGGCGACCACACAGCTGCTCACCGACAATGTCGGGATCCGGGACCTGCGTGACATCAACCTGACCGACGTGTTGGGGCGCAACCAGCTCGACACGGACATGGACGCGATCGCCGACTACCTCAAGGGCAAGCGGGTGCTGGTCACCGGTGCCGGTGGCTCGATCGGTTCCGAGCTGTGCCGCCAGATCCACCGCTTCGAGCCGTCGGAGCTGATGATGCTCGACCGTGACGAGTCGGCGTTGCACGCAGTGCAGCTCTCCATCACGGGTCGGGCGCTGCTGGACTCGCAGGACGTGGTGCTGTGCGACATCCGTGACATCAACGCGGTCAAGGCGATCTTCGCCGAGCGGCGTCCCGAGGTGGTCTTCCACGCGGCTGCCCTCAAGCACCTGCCGATGCTGGAGCAGTACCCGGCCGAAGCGTTGAAGACCAACATCCACGGCACCTGGAACGTGCTGCAGGCTGCCGAGATGGTCGACGTCGAGCGGTTCGTCAATGTCTCCACCGACAAGGCCGCGAACCCGACCTCGGTGCTGGGCTACTCCAAGCGGATCGCCGAGCGGATCACCGCCGCGCACGCCGCGCACTCCCCGGGCACGTTCCTCTCGGTGCGCTTCGGCAACGTGCTCGGCTCGCGTGGTTCGGTGTTGACCGCGTTCGCCAAGCAGATCGCCAACGGTGGTCCGGTGACCGTGACCGATCCTGAGGTCTCCCGGTTCTTCATGACCATCGAGGAGGCCTGCCAGCTGGTCGTGCAGGCGGCCGCGATCGGGCAGCCCGGTGAGGCGTTGGTGCTCGACATGGGTGAGCCGATCCGGATCATCGACGTGGCCCGCCAGCTGATCCGCCAGTCCGGCACGGAGGTGGCGATCGAGTTCACCGGCCTGCGCCCCGGTGAGAAGCTCCACGAGGAGCTCTTCGCCGACGACGAGCCGATCGACGTACGCCCCCAGCACCCGATGGTCTCCCACGTGCCCGTCCCGCCGGTCTTCCCCGACGAGATCGACGCCCTGCCCGTGCGCGGCGAACGCGAGCTGGTCACCCGGGCGATGGCCGCCCTGTGCGAGCTCAGCGAGGCCTCCGTGGCCAGCCGCAACCTCGAGGAGTCACCCACCGCCTGAGGCCCGCGGGGTCCGATCACCCCAAGATCCGGACGTCTGACCTGTCGCAGCGCCAGGTCAGGCGTTCTCTCATTTCTGGCTGCAGATCCAGATCCGGGGGCTGCGCTTCCGGGGCGGCAGAGCCTCCGGCCACGTTGAACGGTTGTCGGCCAGCTGGGCTCGCGGGGTGGCGAGCCGGTGACGGAGGCGCCGGAGCGGCGTTCCTCTCGCGGCCAACGCCGCCAACGCCGCCCACGCTGCCAACGCGATCAGCCCTCGTTGAGGTAGGCCGTCAGCGCGGTGAGTACGTCGCGCGGCACGAACCCGGTGGCTTCGATCTTGGCCAGCGACAACATGCTGTTGGCCGGGCGGGGAGCCAGCGCCTTGTCGGCGGCGTACTCCTCGGTGCTCACCGGGGTGACGTCATCACGAGAGCGACCGCAGCGCTGGAACACCTCGGCGGCCAGGTCGGCCCAGCTGGTGGCCGGGCCGTCGCCGGTCACGTTGTAGACGCCGTACGGCGCACCCGAGGTCAGCAGGTGCCGCACCGCCCGGGCCAGCTCGGTGGTGAACGTCAGCCGGCCGACCTGGTCGTCGACCACGCTGGGGGAGACCCCGTCGCGGGCCAGACGGGCCATGGTGCGCACGAAGTTGTTGCCCTCGCCGATCACCCAGGAGGTCCGCAGGACGTAGTGGCGCGGTGTGGTCGCCACCGCCACATCGCCGGCGGCCTTGGTCTGGCCGTAGACACCCAACGGCGACAGCGGCTCGTCCTCCCGGTGGCCGTCGAGGGGATCGCCGGAGTTGCCGTCGAAGACGTAGTCGCTGGAGAAGTGCACCAGCGTGAGTCGGTGCTCCGTGGCCAGACGGGCCAGCGTGGCCGGCCCGACCGCGTTGGCGGCCCAGGCGTCCGCGCGCCCGGCCGTCTCAGCGGCGTCGACCGCGGTGTGGGCAGCGGCGTTGAGGACCACGTCGTACTCGTGCCACGGCCACGCCTCGAGGTCCTCGGTCGAGGTCACCGACAGCTCCGCGCGCGTCACCGCGTGGGCCTCGGGGAACTCCGCAGCCAGGGACTGGCCGAGCTGGCCTCCGGCGCCGAGCAGCAGCGTGCGCCGCGGCTTCATCGGGGTCGCTGCGTCGAGGGTCGGGTTGTTCCGGTCCTTCTCGGAGAGCTCCGACTCGGCCAGCGGGATCGGCCAGTCGATCGCGGCGGTGGGGTCGCCCAGGTGGAGCGCCGGGTACGCCGTGGTGGGGCGCCAGTGCTCATTGACCAGGTAGCTGTAGGTGGTTGCGTCCTCGAGCGTCTGGTAGGAGTTGCCGACCCCGCGTGGCACGAAGACGGCCACTGCCGGGTCGATCTCGATCGTGAACGTCTGGCCGAAGGTCGGCCCCTCACGCATGTCGACCCAGGCCCCGAAGACCCGGCCGGTGAGCACGGAGACGAACTTGTCCCACGGCTCGGTGTGGATGCCGCGGGTGGCGCCGCGGGCGGTGTTGAAGGAGACGTTGTTCTGCACCGGGCCGAAGTCGGGCAGGCCGAGGGCGACCATCTTCTCGCGCTGCCAGTTCTCCTTGAACCAGCCGCGGTTGTCGGCCATCACCGGCAGCCGAACCACGAGCAGCCCGGGGATCGGCGTCTGCTCGACGGAGAGCTCGGCCATCACTGGCCCTTTGCGGCGTACGACGCCTCGGTCGCGTCCTTGGCCGGGCGCCACCAGTCCTCGTGCTCGCGGTACCAGGCGATGGTGTCGGTCAGGCCGGACTCGAAGTCCTCGAAGCGCGGCGACCAGCCGAGCTCGGCACGCAACTTGCCGGACTCGATCGCATAGCGACGGTCGTGGCCGGCCCGGTCGGTGACCTGGTCGTAGGCATCCTCCGGCTGACCCATCAGCTTCAGGATCAACCGCACGACCTCGAGGTTGTTCTTCTCGCCGTCGGCGCCGATCAGGTAGGTCTCACCGATCCGCCCGCGATCGAGGATGGCCAGCACCGCACTGGAGTGGTCGTCGGCGTGGATCCAGTCGCGCACGTTCAGCCCGTCGCCGTACACCTTGGGGCGGATGCCGTCGATGACGTTGGTGATCTGGCGGGGGATGAACTTCTCGATGTGCTGCCAGGGGCCGTAGTTGTTGGAGCAGTTGCTCACCGTCGCCCGCACGCCGAAGCTGCGCACCCACGCCCGCACCAGGTGGTCGGAGCCGGCCTTCGAGGCGGAGTAGGGCGACGACGGGGCGTAGGGCGTGTCCTCGGTGAACCGCTTCGGGTCGTCGAGCTCGAGGTCGCCGTACACCTCGTCGGTGGAGACGTGGTGGAGGCGTACGTCGTGCTTGCGCACCGCCTCGAGCAGGGTGAAGGTGCCGATCAGGTTGGTGCGGATGAACGGCGACGGGTCGTTGAGCGAGTTGTCGTTGTGGGACTCGGCGGCGAAGTGGACGACCGCGTCGGCAGCAGCCACGAGCGGGTCGACCACGTCGGGCTCGGCGATGTCGCCCACGACCAGGGAGACCCGGTCCTCCGGCAGCTCGGCCAGCGCCTCGCGGGAGGCGGCGTAGGTCATCTTGTCGAGCACGGTCACGGTGTGGTCGGTGTGGGCGACCACGTGGTGCACGAAGTTGGAGCCGATGAAGCCGGCGCCGCCGGTGACAAGAAGATTCATGGGGCCACCCTATTGGGTCGTGATGCTGCGCGTGACCTGACCGGCGACCTCGCCCGTATGATGCGCGACATGCGCGGAATCATCCTTGCCGGGGGCACCGGAAGTCGTCTGCACCCGATCACCAGGGGCATCAGCAAGCAGCTCGTGCCGGTCTATGACAAGCCGATGATCTACTACCCGTTGACCACGCTGATGCTGGCCGGGATCCGCGAGGTCCTCGTCATCACGACGCCGCACGAGGCCGACGCCTTCCGGCGGCTGCTGGGCGACGGCTCCCAGCTGGGTGTCGAGATCACGTACGCCGTGCAGCCCTCACCCGACGGCCTCGCCCAGGCCTTCGTGATCGGCGAGGAGCACATCGGCTCGTCGTCGGTCGGCCTGGTTCTCGGCGACAACGTCTTCTACGGTCCCGGGCTGGGCAACCAGCTGCGTCGCTTCAGCGACATCGAAGGGGCGGCGATCTTCGGCTACCAGGTGGCCGACCCCACGGCGTACGGCGTGGTGGAGTTCGACGACGAGGGGCGCGCCCTGTCGCTGGAGGAGAAGCCGGGGAAGCCGAAGAGCAGCTTTGCGGTGCCGGGGCTCTACTTCTATGACAACACCGTCGTGGAGCGGGCCAAGACGCTCGAGCCCTCCGCGCGCGGAGAGCTCGAGATCACCGACCTGAACCGGCTCTACCTCGACGAGGGCAGCCTGCAGGTCGGCGTACTCCCGCGTGGCACGGCCTGGCTCGACACCGGTACGTTCGACTCCCTCAACGACGCCAGCAACTTCGTGCGCACCATCGAGAGCCGCCAGGGCATGAAGATCGGCTCGCCCGAAGAGGTCGCCTGGCGCTCGGGGTGGCTCAGTGACGACGACCTGCGCCGCGTGGCCGAGCCGCTCGCCAAGAGCGGGTACGGCGAGTACCTCCTCGGCCTGCTCTGACCAGCTTCCTAGTTCACCTGCGTGGTCGGCGGCAACTCACCGACCTCGTGCTTGGCATACCAGGACTCGAACTGGCCCAGCTCCATGGCGTCGAACATCTTCTTCGTCCGACCGATGTCGAGGTGCACCACACTCGCCTCCCCGATCATGCCGGAGCCGGAGTTCGGCGCGGTCAGGAACCGCATCGAGCCGCTGCGCAGGTGACGTGAGTCGAGGGCCAGGCCACGGAGCTTCTCGTTCGTCAGGCCCTCGTCGACCATCACCAGCCTGCCCAGGGTGTCGGCCAACCGGGTCACCCGCAGCGGATTGAGGAGCACTCCCCGCGAGGTGAGCTTGTCGAGCACCGTGCGCAGGAAGTTCTGCTGCCGGTTGATCCGGTCGAAGTCGCCGCCGGGCAGACTGTAGCGGGTGCGGACGTAGTGCAACGCGTCGTCGCCCTCGATGTGGTGGAATCCGCGCTCCCAGTCGGTCGTTCCGGAACGCGGGTCGGTCACCGTTGCGGGGACGAAGACGTTGACTCCGCCGATCGCCTCGGTGACGTCCTTGAAGCCGTCGAAGTCGACGATCATCATGTGGTCGATGCGCAGGTCGAGATTCTTCTCGACCGTGCGCGCGGTCAACGACGGACCGCCCCACGAGAAGGCCGCGTTGATCTTCGACTTTCCGTGGCCGGGGATGTCGACCCACGAGTCGCGCGGGATCGAGATCAGCTGGGCGGCGCGGTGGTCGCTCTCGATGTGGAGCACCATCAACGTGTCGCTTCGGGCGACGCCCGGCTCCCAGCTGCCGGAGTCGAGCATGTCGTAGACGCTGTCGCCGACGTCGCGTGATCCGTCGAGGTCGTCGACGCCCATCAGCAGGATGTCGGTGCCCTCCCCCTGGGCGGGCCGGTGCTCACCCAGCTCCGTGTCGAACCGGCGTACGTCGTCGAGCTGGTGGTTGAGCCACCACAACCAGCCGGCGATGATCGCCAGCAGGACCACTGCGACCAGGAGCAGGATGCTGAGGGACTTGTGTCGCTTGAGCCAGCTGCGGCGGCGCTTGCGGCGGATCCGGACCCGGCCCGACGGCTCATCGAGCCCCGGGCTCGCCTCGGCGGGGCCCGTCGTCTCTGTGCTGCCGGCCTTCTCGTAGATCACCGATGGTCCTGTCTCCCGAGTACGTCGGCACAACGATGCACGCCCGCCAAGGTGACGGGGACACGGGGGTACGGCGACCCGGCTCACCACGCCGTGCGCATCTGAGTCGTGCCCGGCTACGCTCGGCGCATGAAGGTTCTCGTCACCGGCGGCGCCGGCTACCTCGGATCCATCACCGCCAAGGCGCTCGAGCAGGCCGGCCACACGCCGGTGATCCTCGACTCGCTGCTGGTCGGGCCGCGACAGTTCATCGGCGACCGGATCTTCTACGAGGGCGACATCGCCGATCGGGCGCTGGTCCGTCGGGTGGTCGAGGAACACCCCGACCTCGACGCGACCATCCACATGGCCGCACGCATCGTCGTACCCGAGTCGGTGGAGCTGCCCTACGAGTACTACCGCGACAACGTGGCGAAGTCCCTGGAGCTCTTCGACGAGCTGGCGGCGCTCGGCAAGAACCGGCTGGTGTTCTCCTCGACGGCGTCGCTCTATGCGTTGCAGCCCGAGTTCGAGGTGCGCGAAGGAGACGCGGTCGAGCCCACGTCGCCGTACGCCCGGACCAAGCTGATGATGGAGCAGGCGCTCACCGACATCGCGGCGGCAACCGACCTGCGCGCGATCATCCTGCGCTACTTCAACCCGATCGGCTCCGACCCCGATCTCGAGACCGGCTACCACCTGAAGGACGCCACCCACATCGTGCCGATCATGGCGCAGGTCGCGCTCGGCGCCCGCGACACGTTCACCATCACCGGCACCGACCTGCCGACCCGCGACGGCACCGGGCTGCGCGACTACCTCCACGTGTGGGACCTCGCCCAGGCCCACGTGCGCGCGATCGAGAAGTTCGACGACGTGCTCGCGTCCACCGGCGAGACCAGCACCTTGATCAACATCGGCCGCGGCGACGGGGTGACCGTGCGCGAGATGCTGGCCTCCTTCGAGCGGGTCTTCGGCAAGCCGGTGCCGACCTCTGAGGCCCCGCCGCGCCCCGGCGACGCCGTTGGTGCCTTCGCCAACGCCGACCGGGCCCACGAGCTGCTCGGCTGGAAGACCGAGCTCTCGATGGACGAGGCGATCGAGTCGTCACTGGCCTGGGCCGCCAAGCGCAAGGATGTTCTCGGCTACGAGTGAGCGGTCTCTCGCTCGCTCGTGCAGTTACCGAAACGTATGCAGGTTTCGGGCGCGAAATTCCTGCGGACTGTTCGGTAACTGCGGGTGATTGGGGGGGGCAACGTTGGGGCGTACGACGACCGTCGGCGCCGGCGGTTAGGCTCGACCTCGTGCTCAGGCCCTTGCTCGCCTCGCTCGCGGTTGCTGCCGCGGCGCTGGTCGGTGCCCTGGCGCCGATGCCACCCGGGGCAACGCCGACCACGCCGGTCCCGGCGACCTCCGCAGCGCACGGTCCGGCCGCCGCGGGCAAGCCGTTGTCCGGCAAGGTGATCGTGATCGATCCGGGCCACCAGCTCGGCAACTCGCGCTTTCCGAGCGAGATCAACCGGCTCGTCCCGGCGGGCGGGTTCCGCAAGCCGTGCAACACCACCGGCACCTCCACCGACGACGGCCACCCCGAGGCCACGTTCACCTGGCAGGTCGCCAAGGTCCTCAAGCGCCGGCTGCGCGCGCTCGGGGCACGGGTGATCATGACCCGCCACTCCAACCGGCTCGACCGCTGGGGACCGTGCGTCGACAAGCGAGGGCGACTCGGCAACGGCACCGCCGACCTCAAGGTCAGCATCCACGGCGACGGGTCCTACTCGGGTGGTCACGGCTTCCACGTGATCGCGCCGGCCGACGTGAGGCCGACGCGTGACACCTACCGCTCCTCCAAGCGACTCGCGAAGTCGGTCAAACGAGCCCTGAAGGCCCGGCGACTGCCGGTGGCCAACTACATCGCCGGTGGTGACGGCCTCGACTTCCGCCACGACCTCGGCACCCTCAACCTCTCCGACATGCCCACGGTCATGGTCGAGCTCGGCAACATGCGCTCGCCGATCGACGCCCGGAAGATGACCACCAAGCGCGGGCGCTCGTCGTACGCACTGGGCCTGTCCAGCAGCATCCGCACGTTCTTGTCCTGACCCCGCCGTCTGTCCTGACTCCGTCGGTGCACTCGCCCGCGACGGTCCCTCATTGCCGGCGTCGGCCCCGCTATCGTGCGGGCATGCCATTGGATGCTGGAATCGCCGGACTGCTGGAGTTCATCAATTCGTCCGGCTACCCGCCGATGGACGAAGGGTCGGTCGACGATGCCCGCAAGGGTTTCGCCGCGCTCGCGCAGGCATCCGTGCCGAAGACCGGCGCGGTCGTTGTCGGATCAGTCGTCGACCAGCAGGTGGCCGGACTGCCGGCCCGCGTCTATCGGCCGACGACCGAGGGTCCAGCACCGACGATCGT
The DNA here is from genome assembly GCA_001429555.1 of Nocardioides sp. Soil797. Taxonomy (GTDB): domain Bacteria; phylum Actinomycetota; class Actinomycetes; order Propionibacteriales; family Nocardioidaceae; genus Nocardioides. Next base: position 401,625 of record LMSR01000001.1, read on the forward strand.
CTTCTTCCACGGCGGCGGCTGGGTGATCGGCGACCTCGACACCCACGACAACGTCTGCCGTCGGCTCTGCGCCGATGCGGACGCGGTCGTCGTCTCGGTCGGCTACCGGTTGGCGCCCGAGGACCCCTTCCCGGCTGCCGTGATCGACGCACTCAACGCGACCCAGGCGATCACCCAGTCCCTCGAGCAGTACGGCGGCTCCGAGACGTGGGCGGTCGCCGGCGACAGCGCGGGCGGAAACCTCTCCGCGATCGTGGCGCAGACGATCCCGGGAGCCGCTGCCCAGCTGTTGGTCTACCCGGCCGTGGATGTCTTCGGCAGCTATGACTCACGTGGCGTCAACGCGACCGGTCGCTTCCTCGACCTGAAGGTGATGGAGTGGTTCGTCAGCCAGTACCTCACCTCACACGTCGAGCCCGACGACGCCCGCCTCTCCCCGCTGCACGGCGTACGCCCGGGGTTGCCGCCGGCCATCGTGGTCACCGCGGAGTTCGACCCGCTGCGCGACGAGGGCCGGGCGTACGCCGACGCCCTGTCCGCGGCAGGTGTGCCGGTCGACGCGGTCGACCTCGACGGGATGATCCACGGGTTCATCGACATGGCGGCGTACTCACCGGCGGCGGACGCCGCGATCGCCGACATGAACCGGCGCTTCGCCGCGCTCCTGCGCTGACGCCGGCGGCCCGGTCGTTCGGTGCTGCGTGCCCGTGTCGCCCCGCACCACCGCGCGTACGTCGAAAGCGCCACTCACGGCACCCGGCGTCCGGCGCCCACCGCGCGTACCTCGGACCGGACCCGGAACCGGTCCGCGTCGGACGGTGCACGGGTGATCCGGGTGCCTGTCGTCGAGCCTCGCCGTAGGCTGGCGGCATGAAGACTCAACTCAACTGCCCCTGCGGCGAGCACATCAAGGGCGTCGACGAGGACGACCTGGTCGAGAAGACCCAGGCCCACCTCGCCGCTGACCACCCCGGCATGGAGTACGGCCGCGACGAGATCCTCTTCATCGCCCGCTGACACCCGCCCGCCGTACGTGGACACGGCGCGCTGCCACGGCGTTCGTGGCAGAAGGAAGTTCGGCGTGATCACTCACAGACTCCGTCTGGATGGGGCCGAGAAGGCGTGAACTTCCTTGCGCCACGAACACCTGTGGACAGCGAGATGCGAACTACGCCGTCTGCGCCAACACTGGTGTGATGGACGCACTCACCGCACTGCACCGTTGCGGTGGTGTCGCGACCTGGTCTGAACTGGAACGGCTGACGAACCGCCGCATGCTCAACAAGGCCATCAAGCTCGGGGTGGTCGAGAAGCGTGGCTACGGGCGCTATGCGTTGCCCTTGGTCGGCAACCCCGAGGCCGAAGCATTGCGCGGAGTCGTCTCTGGACTGAGCGCGGCCCGTCACTGGGACCTCAAGGTCAAGCTGGAACCGACCCGGCCAGTCGTCACCGTGCGCGCCAACAGTGCCATCGCGCGTGAGCGGCGCGAAGGCGTTGAGGTGCACTGGGACGACCTCCCTGACGAGGACGTGGTCGACGGGGTCACCTCGATCGCGCGCACGGTCATCGACTGCGCACGATGGCTGCCGTTCGATGAAGCGGTCAGTGTGGCCGACTCGGCGCTTCGGTTCGGTCGAGTCTCGCGCGAGTGGCTTCGAGAGGTGGCTGCGCGGATGCCTCGCACCGGCCGCTCGAGGGCCTTGGCGGTCGTCGCCTTCGCGGACAAGCGTGCAGCCAATCCGTTCGAGTCCTGTCTGAGGGTGATCTGCTCCCGGGTGCCAGGTCTTCGGGCCGTGCCTCAGGTGCAGATCGGACCGCACCGTGTCGACCTTGCCGACAGCGAGTTGGGTCTGGTCATCGAGGCCGAGTCGTTCGGGTTCCACGGCAGCGTGGAGCTCTTCCGTGCCGACGTACGCCGCTACACCTGGCTGGCGACCCAGCGATGGGTGGTGGCGCGGTTCCTCTGGGAGGACGTCATGCACAAGCCAGAGCGCGTGCAGACGTCTCTGGAGAAGCTGGTCGTGATCCACCAGGCGTGCACCTGCCGCACGTTCGTGGCAGAAGGACGTTCACGACGATCCGTCGTCGATTGAGCGTGGTGGGCTGATCGCGGCGGCGAACTTCCTTGCGCCACGAACGGTGTGGCAGGAACTGCAGATCGGGACGCCGGCGTCGTGGAGCATGACGCTGGCGACCCGGGGGTCAGGCCAGCCTCAGCGAGGCGCCATCCGCAGCGCGCCGTCCATCCGGACGACCTCGCCGTTGATGTAGTCGTGGTCGATCAGGAAGAGCGCCAGGTCGGCGTACTCGTCGGGGCGTCCGAGGCGTGCCGGGTTGGGTACGCCGGCAGCCAGTCCGGCGCGGAACTCCTCGGAGACCGTGGCCAGCATGGGCGTCTCGACGATGCCCGGGGCGATCGTGTTGACCCGGATGCCGTGCTGGGCGAGGTCGCGCGCGGCCGGCAGGTTGAGGCCGACGATGCCGCCCTTCGAGGAGGCGTACGCCGCCTGACCGATCTGTCCCTCGAAGGCCGCGATGGAGGCGGTGTTGATGACGACGCCGCGCTGGTCGTGCTCGAGCGCGGGAGTGGCGGCGATCTTCTCGGCGGCGAGAGCGAGCACGTTGAACGAGCCGATCAGGTTGATCTGCACGATCTTGGCGTAGAGCGCGAGGTCGTGGACGCCCTTCTTCGACAGGATCCGCGCCGAGGGGCCGATGCCGGCGCAGTTGACCACGATACGCAGCGGAGTGGTCGGGTCGGCTGAGGCCTGGTCGACGGCCGCCTGGACCTGCTCCGGATCGGTGACGTCGACGGCGACGTAGGTGACGCCGTCGACTGCCGGTGCGCTCTCGATCGACCCGGCGAGGTCGAAGGCGAAGACGGTTGCGCCGCGACCGGCGAGGGCGGCAGCGGTGGCCGCGCCCAGTCCCGACGCTCCGCCGGTGACGATTGCCGCGGTGTTCTCGACCTGCATCAGTTGCTCTCCTTGATGGTTCCGTTGTTGTCCTTGGCCAGCGCGCGGCTGATCACCATGCGCTGGATCTGGTTCGTGCCCTCGAAGATCTGCATCACCTTCGCCTCACGCATGTAGCGCTCGACCGGGAAGTCGCGGGTGTAGCCGTAGCCGCCGAGCACCTGCACGGCGTCGGTGGTCACCTTCATCGCGTTGTCGGTGGCCACCATCTTCGCAATGGACGCCTCACGGCTGAACGGGAGCCCGCGGTCCTTGAGGCGCGCGGCGTGCAGCACCATCGCACGGGCGGACTGGATCGCGGCCTCCATGTCGGCCAGCACGAACGCCAGACCCTGGTGGTCGATGATCTTCTTGCCGAACGTCTCGCGGGTCTTGGCGTAGGCGACCGCATGGTCGAGGGCGCCCTGCGCGAGACCGGTGGCGACCGCGGCGATGCCGAGACGGCCGGAGTCGAGCCCGGCCAGCGCGATCTTGAGCCCGTCGCCCTCGGCGCCGAGCCGACGCGACACCGGGATGCGTACGCCGTCCAGACGCATCGTCGTGGTCGACGAACCGGTGAGCCCCATCTTCTTCTCCGGCGGATCGGCCTCGAGACCGGGAGTGTCGGCAGGGATGAGGAAGCAGGAGATGCCGTTGCGCTCGTCCGAGGTGCGGGCCATCACCTTGTAGAAGTCGGCGTTGCCGCCGTGCGTGGTCCAGGCCTTGGCGCCGTTGATCACGTAGTCGTCGCCGTCACGGCGCGCGAAGGTCTTCATCGCGGCGGGGTCGGAGCCGGCGTGCGCCTCTGAGAGGCAGTAGGCGCCGAGCAGCTCGCCACCGAGCATGTCGGGCAGCCAGGCCTGCTTCTGCTCCTCCGTGCCCTGGGTGATCAGCCCGAAGCAGCTCAGGGCATGGACGGAGACCCCCACACCGACACTCGACCAGACCGCGCCGATCTCCTCGAGCACCTGCAGGTAGACCTCGTAGGGCTGGCCGCCACCGCCGTACTCCTCGGAGTAGGGCAGGCCGAGCAGACCGGCACGGCCAAGCAGCCTGAAGATGTCGCGTGGAAAGGTCTCGGTGGCCTCGTCCTCGGCGGCGCGGGGGAGCAGTTCCTTGGTGGCGAGGTCGCGGACCAGGCGGAGCAGGTCGGCGGCTTCCTCGGTGGGCAGCGCGCGGCTGGCGGGCATCGGGTCTCCTTCGGAACGCACCAGAATGATACTGAGATTGAAACTACAGTATCGTTCCGACCATGGCGACGCACACCGGCACCGGGCGCACCGCCCGGCCGCACTCCGTCGGCGGGGCCGTGCAGCGTACTGCCCCGCAGCGCACTGCCCCGCAGCGCACTGCCCGGCAGGCGGACCTGCTCACGCGCCTGGTCGCACTGGTCACCGGCCAGGGCTTCGCCACCTTCACCCTCGACGAGCTGGCCGCCCGGTTGAGCTGCTCGAAGACCACGCTCTATGCACTGGCGCCGTCGAAGCCGGAGCTGGTGGTGACCGCGGTCAAGGAGTTCTTCCGGGTCGCAACCGTCGAGGTCGAGTCGGCCGTTGTCGGCGAGGACGACGCCGCCCGTCGGGTGGTGGCCTACCTGCGCGCCGTCGGGGTCGCCCTCACGCCTCTGTCGCGACGGTTCATGGACGACCTGGCCGGGTTCGGCCCGGCGGCCGCGGTCTACCGCGACAACACGGCGTACGCCGCCGTACGGATCCGGGAGATGTTGGTCGTCGGCATTCGGGCCGGGGCGTTGCGCCCCGTCAACGCCGACTTCGTCGCCGAGATGATCGCCTCGACCATGTTCGAGATCCAGCGCGGTGAGATCTTCGAGCGGCTCGAGCTCACCGACGCCCAGGCGTACGACGAGCTGGCCACGTTCGTGGTCGAGACCCTCACGGTCTGATGTTGCCCGGTGGGTGCCACGCCGGGCGCCACACCCAGTGCTCGTCGACCCCGCGGCGCTGCCGGTGTAGTTGTCCTGGCGTCGCGTCGGAGCGAGCTGGTCGCACGCATTCTCGGATTGTGGGCAGCGGACGGAATGGTTGGCGCCTGCATGTGGTTGGGCAAGCGTGAACCTCCAGGACTCCCGCCGCATCTCCATCCTCCTGGGAGCACTCTTCGGCATGGCCGGCATGGGCTCCTCGTCGGCCGCGATCGCGGTCCCGCTGATGGCCGAAGACCTCGGCGTCAGCGTGGGAGTCGGCACCTGGACGATCACGCTCTATGCGCTCATGCTCGCCGTGGCCACACCGGTCTACGGACGAGTCGCTGACCTGGTCGGCGTTCGTCTGCCGCTGTTGGTCGGCATCAGCCTGATGGCTGCCGGGGCCACGTTGTCGGGCCTCGCGCCGAGCTTCGACCTGCTGCTGGTCGCGCGGGTGATGCAGGGGGCCGGCGCTGCCGCCGTACCCACGCTCGGCGTGACGGTGCTCAGTGCGCGGTACGACGGCGCGGTGCGTGGCCTGGCGCTCGGCCGGCTGGCCGGTGTCGCCGCGGCCCTTTCGTGCCTGGGCCCGCTGGCCGGTGGCGCGGTCGAGGGGCAGCTCGGTTGGCGCGCGGTGATGGGGCTGCCGATCCTCGGCCTGTTGCTGATCCCGTTCCTGTGGCACGCGTTGCACAAGGACGGAACAGGTGCCCGCCTGGACGTGCTCGGCGCGTTCCTCGTCGCCGGTACGTCGGCCGGACTGGTGCTGCTGATCCAGTCTCCCTCGACCGGTTGGACCGTGGCGTTCGTCGGCATCCTGCTGATGGTGCTGGGCGCTCCGGCGGTCACCATGCGGGTCCGTCGGCGACCGCACGGATTCCTGCCGCTGTCGGTGATCACCAACCACGTCGTGATGCGCAGCGCCGTCGCCGGTGCCCCGGTCCCGGCCGGCTGGTTCGGCCTGCTGATCGCGGTCCCGGCCGTGATGATCGGGCACGGATGGGAGCCGTGGCAGGTCGGCCTGCTGCTCGCCCCGAGTGCCGCGATCGCGTTGCTGGTGCCGCGGATCGCAGGACCGATGCTGACCCGGATCGGTGGGCCACGATCGCTTGCCCTGGCCGGGCTGGTCACCACCATTGCCATGGTGCTGGCGGCGCTCGGGGCCGACCGGCACGCACCCGTCGTGCTGGGCGCGTCGGTCGTCTTCGTCACCATCGCCTTCGGTGTCGGGCAGCCGGCACTCATGGAGGCGGTCGGTGGCGCCGTCAATTCGGAGGTGCGTGGGGTCGCCCTGGGTGTGGCCACGCTGCTCTTCCTCGTCGGTGGCAGCATCGGCTCGGCCGTCGTGGGTGGCTTCGGTGAGCTGGTCGGCATGCCGCAGAGCCTTCTCGTGCTGGCTGCGTTGCCGCTGGTGGGCATGGTCGCGCTCGCGCCGCTGTTGCGTTCCGGATCTCCCGCTGAACCGGCGTCGGACGGGACCGCGTCTGTGGACCCGTCGCCGGTGGCGCCGTCGCGCGGCTCGAACGGTGCAGGTGCACCGTTGTGACGTTGGAATCGGCGAATCCGAGGCTCAACGGGTGCAGGTGCACCGTTGTGGCCGGTCGAACGGGAACTCAGCGGTTGGTGAAGGCGGCGAGCAGGCGCTGGGCGTCGTCGGTGGCCACCGCTCGCGCGATCGTCTCGGCCTCGTCCTGACCGACCGCGGCCCGGTCTGCCTCGAACGACCCGCGGATCAGCCGTCGGGCCTGCCCGTGGGCGAAGACCGGCCCCGCAGCGAGCGAGGCAGCCAGCGTCGAGGCGCGTGACGTGTCGCCGAGCTCGGTGACCAGGCCCCAGTCGAGCGCGACGTCGGAGCCGATCGGCTTGTTGGTCAGCGCCAGGTGAAGTGCCCGCTGCTGCCCGATCGCGCGGGGGAGCAGCCAGGAGACACCGCAGTCGGGGGTCAGACCCACGCCGGGGTAGGCGATCACGAACTTCGTGTCGGGCGCGGCCACGACCAGGTCGCAGCTGAGCATCACACCCAACCCGGCCCCGGCCACCGCGCCCTGGACGGCACCGACGACCGGCTTCTCCATGGCGGTCAGGCGCTGCAGCGCACCGTCGAGGGCGCCCGCAAGCTCGAGCAGGTACGCCGCCTGGTCGCTGTCCGACGCGACCATCGAGGCCACGTCGCCACCGGCGCAGAAGCGCTTGCCGGCACCGGTGAGGAGTACGGCGCGCACTGCGTCGTCGTTGTCCGCTGCCTCGATGGCGGCGTCGAGCGCGTGCGCTGTCGGCAGGTCGACGGCGTTCGACACCTCGGGACGGTTCAGCTCGAGGTGCGCGACACCGTCGGTGACGGCGTACGAGACGAGGTCGCTCACGTCAGACCCTCCGGAAGAGAGCCGCCAGCGCCTGGCCGCCACCGATGCACATGGTGACGATGCCGAGCTCGAGGTCGCGCCGGGCCATGTCCTTGGCGACCCGCAGCGACAGGATCGCGCCGGTCGCACCGACCGGGTGGCCGAGCGCGATCGCCCCGCCGTACGGGTTGACCTGCTCGGGGTCGAGACCGGCATCGCGGATCACCGCGACCGCCTGGGAGGCGAACGCCTCGTTGAGCTCGATGGTGCCGATGTCGGACGGCGACGTCCCGGTCTTCTCGAAGAGGTTCTTCAGCGCCAGCACGGGGGCGTAGCCCATCAGCTCCGGCTCCATCGCCGCGGTGGCGACGGCCTCGATCGAGACCAGTCCGCTGAGGCCGCGCTCTGCGGCGACCGACTCACGGGCGAGTACGACGGCAGCTCCGCCGTCGTTGATGCCCGAGGCGTTTCCGGCGGTGACGGTGCCGTCCTTCTGGAACGCGGGACGCAGCCCGGCCAGGGTCTCCAAGGTCGTGCTCGGCTTGGGGTGCTCGTCCTCGGTGACGGTGAACGGCTTGCGGCCGCCCACCTCGACCGGGGTGATCTCCTCGGCGAACGCGGCCCTGGCGGCCTCGGTGGCGGCGCGCTGCTGGGAGAGCAGGGCGAACTCGTCCTGCTCCTGGCGGGAGACGGCGTACTTGGTGGCGACGTTCTCCGCGGTGACGCCCATGTGGATGTCGTGGAACGGGTCGGTCAGCATCATCACGGTGCCGTCGACCAGTGCGCGGTTGCCGAGCTTGTAGCCGTTGCGGGCGCCGAAGTCGTAGAACGGCATCCGGGTCATCGACTCGTCGCCGCCGGCCAGGGTGAGGCCGAGGCCGTTCCAGCGCATCTCCATCGCGGCCGACCAGATCGCCTGCAGACCGGAGCCGCAGAGGCGGTTGACCGTGTAGGCGGGAACGTTGTTCGGCAGGCCGGCGGTGATCGCCACCCGGCGGGCGTTGTAGGCGTCGGGTCCGACCTGGCCGATGCAGCCCATCACCACCTCTTCGATGTCGGTGGCGTCGACGCCGGCGCGGGTCAGCGCCTCACGTGATGCGGTAGCGCCGAGCTCGAACCCGGGCACGTCCTTGAACACGCCGCCGAAGCTGCCGATCGGCGTACGGGCGCCGTCGACCAGGACGATCTTCTCTTCAGGCATCGCTCTGCTCTTCTCCATGGTGTCGCGGTCGGTGAGGCCGGTCCCGCGGGGATTTAGTAGGAAGTCCAACTAAATTAGCAGGCAGGCGATGACGCGCCGACGCCGTTCCAGTGGCTGGCATGCCTGGTCACGCAGATCGGGACCACGGCGTCGAGAAGTCGTGGTACGACGACGCGGTGGTCCCGATTCGCGTGCCGGCTGGAGGTGCTCAGTAGGTGTAGAAGCCCCGGCCGGTCTTGCGACCGAGCAGGCCGGCGTCGACCATGCGGTTCAGCAGCGGCGGAGCGGCGTACAGCGGCTCCTTGAACTCCTCGTAGAGCGACTCGGCGACGGCCTTCGTGGTGTCGAGGCCGATCAGGTCGGCCAGGGCCAGCGGGCCCTGCGGGTGGGCGGCGCCCAGCACGAGGCCGCGGTCGATGTCGTCGGCGGTGGCGAAGCCCGACTCCATCATCCGAATCGCGGAGAGGATGAACGGGATCAGCAGCGCGTTGACCACGAAGCCGGCGCGGTCCTGGCAGTCGATGGCCTCCTTGCCGAGCACGTCCTGGACGAACGTGCGCGAGCGCTCGGTGACCTCGGGAGCGGTGACGATCGAGGGCACCAGCTCGACGAGCTTGAGCACCGGGACCGGGTTGAAGAAGTGGATGCCGAGCACGTTCTGCGGGCGGGAGGTCACCACGCCCAGCTTCATGATCGGGATCGAGGAGGTGTTGGAGGCGAGGATCGCATCGGGATCGGTGACGATCTTGTCGAGCTGGCGGAAGAGGTCGGTCTTGGCGTCCTCGTCCTCGACGATCGCCTCGACTACCAGCTGGCGGTCGGCGAGCTCGTCGAGTGTGGTGACCACACGGATCCGGGCGAGCACGGCGTCGGCGGCGTCGATCTTGCCCTTGGCCTCGGCGCGCTTGAGCGACTTCTCGAGTCGTTCGCGTCCGGCCTGGGCAGCGGCGTCGGACGACTCCGCGACCACCACGTCGAGGCCCGCGCGGGCACAGACCTCGGCGATCCCGGCACCCATCAGTCCGCAGCCGACGACGCCGATCTTCTCCATGCCCATGACATCTCCTCGTGTTGTGCGTTCCTTCTGCTCTTTCGACGCTATCCACTACTGACAAGTAGGCGGACATCGCCGAAACGCCCACTCGCACCACGGCTCCGTCGCCCCGGGTGCGAGTTTGCTCATCGACCCACCGGGCGGCGTACCCTCCATCCGATGAGTGAGTCGACGACCGAGACCCGACCCGACGACACCGGCTTCTTCGGCCAGCCACGGGTGCTGGCCAACCTCTTCGGAGTCGAGCTGTGGGAGCGGTTCAGCTTCTACGGCATGCAGGGCATCCTGCTGATCTACCTGTACTTCGGCGCCGCAGACGGTGGTCTCGGGATCGACAAGGGCACCGCCACCGGCATCGTCGGGGCCTATGGCGGCGCGGTCTATCTCTCCACGATCCTCGGCGCCTGGCTGGCCGACCGGGTGCTGGGACCCGAGCGAACTCTGTTCCACTCCGCCGTGGTGGTGATGGCGGGCCACATCGCTCTGGCCCTCGTGCCGGGGTTGGCCGGCGTCGGCATCGGACTGGTGATGATCGCGCTGGGCAGCGGAGGCGTGAAGGCCAACGCCACGTCACTGGTCGGCTCGTTGTACGACGAGCACGACGAGCGGCGCGACGGCGGGTTCTCCCTGTTCTACATGGGCATCAACATCGGCGCGCTGATCGGGCCGCTCCTGACCGGGGTGCTGCAGAAGGAGTGGGGTTTCCACTTCGGCTTCGCCCTGGCCGCGATCGGGATGGCGGCCGGCCTGGTGCAGTACAGCATCGGCCGCTCCCGTCTGCCCGCGGAGACCCATCACGTGCCCAACCCGCTGCCGGCCGGTCAGCGCACGGCGTACGTCGTGGGCCTGGTCGTCGTGGTGGCGCTGGTGGCCGTGCTGGCCCGGGTCGGCGTGATCACCGCCGACCGGCTGGCCAACATCGTGATCGGGGTCGCTGTCGGTGCTTCGGTGGGGCTGTTCGCGATGATGCTGCTCGACCGGCAGGTGCGGGGCACCGAGCGCCACCGAGTGCTGGCGATGATCCCGCTCTTCGTGTGCAGTGCCGTGTTCTGGTCGCTCTACCAACAGCAGTTCACGGTGATCACGATCTACGCCGACGAACGCCTCAACCGCAACCTGTTCGGCTGGGAGATGCCGATCTCGTGGGTCCAGTCGATCAACCCGGTCTTCATCATCATCCTGGCCGGGGTGTTCGCGACCTTGTGGACCCGCCTCGGAGAGCGGGCACCCTCCACGCCGGTGAAGTTCGCCTTCTCCACGATCCTGATGGGCGTCGCGTTCTTCCTGTTCCTGGCGATGCCCTCGGGCGAGCACTCGGTGCCGTTGGTCGGCCTGAGCGCGATCCTGTTCGTGTTCACCGTCGCCGAGCTGTTGATCTCCCCGGTCGGGCTCTCGGTGGCCACCAAGCTGGCGCCCGCCAAGTACCACACGCAGATGGTGGCGCTGTTCTTTCTCTCCGTCGCGCTCGGCACCGCAATGGCCGGCGAGCTGGCCGGCTACTACGACTCGGGTGACGAGCAGCCGTTCTTCCTCTGGATCGGTCTGGCCTCGGTCGGGACCGGCGTGCTGCTGCTGGCGCTGAGCAGGCCGATTCGCAGCCTGATGTCGGGCGTGCGCTGAGCCTGCTCGTGGCTAGACTCGCGGTCGAGTCGGATCCCGCTGGGAAGGAGCGTCGATGGCGTCGCGCGTCGTGCTGCACGTGGGCCTGATGAAGTCCGGTACGACGTTCGTCCAGCGCACGCTGCTGGCCAACCAGGCTGCCCTGGCCGAGGCGGGCATCCTCTTCCCGGGTCGGCACTGGCGGGTGCAGGTGTCCGCCGTACGCGACCTGATCGACAACGTCTCCGCCGACGCGAACACCCTGGCCGCTGACGGCCCGTGGTGCTCGCTGGTGGAACAGATCCGGGCGTGGCCCGGCACTGCGATCATCTCGATGGAGTTCCTGGGGCCGCGTACGCCGGCGCAGGTCGCCGCGGTGGTCGAGGCGTTCGCGGACGCCGAGCTCGAGGTCGTGGTGACCGCCCGTGATCTCGCCCGCTCGATCACCTCGATGTGGACCGAGAGCGTGCAGAACCGGGGCACCACGTCGTGGCACGACTACCTGCACGCGATCCGGGAGGACACCGGCGAGGGGCGTGGCTTCTGGCGACAGCAGCGGGTCGTCACCATCGTCGAGCGCTGGATGCAGGCGGTGGGACGCGACCACTTCACGCTGATCACCGTCCCGCCGCCCGGTGGCCCCCGGGGCGTCCTGTGGGAGCGTTTCGCCGGGGTGGCCGGCGTACCGACCGAGCTGTTCGACCTGGAGACCCGCAACAACACCGGCATCGATGCGCCGTCGGCGCTGGTGATGCGTGCTCTCAACGAGCGCGTCGGCGAGGTCGACGCTCGCGACTACGACCGATTCGTCAAGCGGGGCCTGGGCAAGCGGGGCCTGGGCAAGCGGCCGCAGCCCGGCCCGAGGGTCGGCCTCGACGAGGAGTGGGTGCTGGCGCGGTCACGCCGACAGATCGACCGGCTGCGTGAGCTGGACCCACGTGTCGTTGGCGACCTCGCCGAGCTGGAGGCCGGCGCGATCCCCGGCGTCGACCCCGACGACCTCGGCGCCGAGGAGCAGCTCGAGGCGGCGCTCGACGGCATGGCCGCCCTGGTCCAGCTGTGGGCCGAGGACGTCAACGAGCGCGAGGCGCGCGCCCGGAAGCGGCGACTGCGCAGGAAGCGCAACGAGCGCGGGCAACGGCCCTAGGGATTGTCGGGCATGTTGGTCCAGCCCTTGCCGTCGGCGCGGCCGTACCACCCCGAGGCGGCGAGCGTGCCGCCGTCGACCGGCACCGTGTGGCCGGTGACGAACCGGGCCTCGTCCGAGGCCAGGAACGCGATCACCGCGGCGTAGTCGTCGACCCGCCCGAAGCGGCCGAGCGGCAGCCAGTGCCGGACCAGGTCGGGGTCGCGACCGCGCAGCATCGCCTGCGCCGAGGTCTGCGGAGTGTCGGCCAGATCAGGGGCGATCGCATTCACGCGTACGCCGTGGCGACCCACCTCGACGGCCAGACTCCTGGTGAAGGCCGAGACACCCGCGTTGTAGGCCGAGTAGGCGGCGTTGCCGGGAATGCCCCGGAACGCCTCGACCGTCGAGTTGTTCACGATCGTGCCCGAGCCCTGATCGACCATCATCGGCAGAAGGGCGTGGGTCACCTTGAGCACGTGCAGCAGGTTGAGCTCATGGAGACGTTGCCACTGCTCCGGCTTGCTGTGCAGGAACGTCTTCGACGCGGGCCGGAAGTCACCCACGTTGTTGACCAGCACGTCGATGCGCCCGAGGTCTCGGACCTTGGCCAGGACCTGGTCGACCACAGCGTCGTCGACGATGTCGCCGACCACCGGCACGACCTGACCTCCGGCCCCGGTGATCTCGGCGCACGTCTTCTCGGCTGCTGCCTCGTCGATGTCGTTGAGGACGACCAGGTCGCCGTCGGCGGCCAGGCGGCGACTGGTGGCGCCACCGATGCCGAGCGCGCCACCCGTCACGACACTGACGCGCTGCTGGTCAGCGAGGCCCTCGTCGCCAGGACCTGCCCCAGTCACCAAGCCGTCCCGGTGTCGTGGGCGAACTTCACCGGAGCGGCGGACACGAAGGTGACGTGGGCTGACCGGGTGGCGATCAGCCAGCCGGACCCTTCGCGTCGATAGGTGTCGCGGTAGGTGAGCCCCCACGCCACGTCGCGGAGCTCGCCGTTCCGTTCGCTGACATGGTGGGCGATGCAGGCCACCCGTCCGGTGGCGGAGTCTGAATCGGCACCGGGGTCGAAGACCTCGCCGGTGACCGCGTGGAAACTGGCGACCAGGCCGTCGAGCCCGGCCATCGCCTGCTCGATGGCGGCACGACCGTGGTTCTCGTGGGTCGGGCCCAAGGACTTCGGTGGGGCCGCAGTGGTGAGCACTCCGTCATGAGCGAAGAGCTCGGCCACGCCGACGGGGTCGCGGTCGTCGACGCGGGCGGCGTACCGGTTGACCAGGTCGCGCAGGGCGGTGCAGTCGTCGCCCGAGAGGCCGCGCCCTGCGGACGTGCCCATGACCGAACCCATCACAGCCCCAACCGCTCGGCACACGCAGACAGCTCGGCACAGGCTTCGTCGAGCGAGGCGAGCGGGGAGGCAGCGAGGACGATCCGGTCGGCACCCTGGCCGGCCAGCTTCTCGGCCCGCTCCTCGTTGATCTTCGCGACCAGGTGACCCAGGGACAGCTCGAGCGCGTCCGGATCACGCCCGGCGGACTCGGCTTCGCTGCGCATCAGCTTCGCCAGGTCGGCCAGCTCCTCACCCATCACACCCAGGGGCTGCAACCCGTTGCCGTAGCGCCCGGCTCGGCGCGCCGCGGCCCTGCTGTGGCCGCCGATGTGCAGCGGCACCCCACCGGGCTGTGCCGGCTTCGGATAGCTCATCGCACCGTCGAAGTCGAAGAACTCACCGTGGTGGTCTGCGCCGTTCGGGGCGTTGTCGTCCCACAGCTTGCGCAAGACCTGCAGCTGTTCGTCGGCCCGGCGACCACGTGCCTCGAACGGTGCACCGCAGGCCTCGATCTCCTCCTTCATCCAACCCATGCCGACGCACACGCGCAGCCGGCCGCCGGAGAGCACGTCGATGGTGGCCAGCCGCTTGGCCAGCACGACGGGGTGGTGGTTCGGCAGGACCAGTACGCCGGTGGCGAGGCCCAGCGTCGAGGTCCGCCCGGCCAGGAACGCCAACAGGTCGAGCGGATCGGGGATGTCGAGGTCGTCGGCCAGCTCCATCTTCCCGGAGGCGTCGTAGGGATAGACGCTCGAGTAGCGACTCATCACGACCGCGTGCTCGACCAGCACCAACGACTCGAATCCGCAGGCCTCCACGTGTTGCGCATAGGCAGAGATCCAGTCGGGATCGGCAGTGGTTCCGGCAGCGGTCGGGGCAATCACGGCGTACTTCATGCTTCGGAACCTAGGCCAGCGAGACGCACTGCGTCGGCGTACTTCCGTTGGGTGGGAGCGATCGGCGGCGTCGCTCCCGCTGATCGAGAACGGCCGCGAGGCAGCACCCGAGCAACGGCTACACAGGAGCCGTGACTGCACCCAGCCCGACGCCCACTGCCACCGTCGACCCGGCCGACCGGGGGAGCGAGGGCCCGCTGAACGCCGAGGAGTTCGACCCACTTCTGGGAGCCACCTCATCACTGGTCACGGCCACGCGTGAGCTGATGCTGGCCGTCGCCACCACCGAGGCGTCGACGGAGGAGCTCAGGGCGGCACGCGACGCCATCGCCGCGGTCTCCGCGAGCCTCTGCCGGAGCGTGCGCCCACGGGTGCAGCGGATGGACTTCGACCTCCCGGCCCGGATCCGTGACCGCGGCCCGCAGGCGCACTGGCAGACCTACGAGCTCAACCCGTTCGGCATCCCGTTGCGCGTGCACTTCGACGGAGACGCTGCGAACGCCGAGCTGCGCGCCAACGCCCTGCACGAAGGGCCGCCCGACCATGTTCACGGTGGGATGTCGGCGCACCTGATGGACTGCATGCTCGGCGGCCTCGTGCAGGCGACCGGAACCCGTTCGGTGACCGCCACCCTCGACCTCCGCTTCATCGCCAGGACCCCGTTGGACGAGCCGCTGCAACTGGGTTCCCGCATCGTCGAGCGCTCCGGTCGCAAGGTGTGGGCCGAAGGTTGGATCGAGCACCGGGGGACCCGTTGCGTCGAGGCGAAGGGTCTCTTCCTCAGCATCGCTGAGACGTGACCGGTCTGCGCAACGTCATACGCCGCGGTGGCTGCGGCAACCCGCGTGCATGACGTCCGCGCCTTCCGCTGTTCCCACTGGGTGGGAGCGTTTCCGGCACTCGGTGAACGGCGTTGCTTGGCTGGCGGTTCGGGACCGCACGGCTCCCGAGGACAGGGAAGGAAGTCCTCTCGGATGAAGACAACCAGGAGTCGCACGACCCGCGTCGCCACGGGCCTCGCCACGTTGGCACTCGCGTCGGTCACGCTCACCTCGTGTGCGTCCAGCGACGGCGACAAGGGCGCACACGGTGACGCCGCGACGTACCAGACCGGTCTGGTCAACATCGCGGAAGCGGGTGACCCCCGGAAGGGAGGCACCATGACGTTCGGTGCCTACTCCGAGCCCGCCGTGCTCGACCCGGCGGAGACCATTGTGGCCGGCTCCACCGGCGGCCTCGAGATGGCCGCGATCTATGACGTGCTGATGCGGTGGAACAGTGCCGACAACACGGTGCAGCCCCAGCTTGCCGAGAGCCTCGAGCACAGCGACGACTACCAGACATGGACCCTGAAGCTGCGCGACGGCGTGAAGTTCAGTGACGGCACTCCGCTCGACGCGGCCGCCGTGAAGTACAGCATCGAGCGCTACGTGAGGCTCGGCGCCGACGAGGCGATGCTGTGGAGCGACAACGTCAAGGCGGTCTCGACACCCGACAGCTCGACCATCGAGTTCCAGCTGAAGACCAAGTGGCCCAGCTTCGACTACATGCTCACCACCGGGCCCGGCATGATCGTGGCCAGGTCCGCCGGCGAGGGCAAGTCGTTCAAGCCGGTCGGTGCAGGCGCCTTCACCCTGGCCTCGCACAAGCCTGCCGAGAGCATCTCGCTCGAGGCCAACCCGGACTACTGGGACGGCGCGCCGAACCTCGACGGCATCAAGGTCGTCTTCCTCAACGATCCTGAGGCGACGTTCGACTCGTTCAAGTCGGAAGAGGTCGACGCAGCCTTCACCCGCGAGCCAGACCTCGTCGACGAGGCCGTGCAGGGAAAGTTCCAGGGCTTCCTCAACATGGTTTCGCTCGGCAGCGTCGCGGTGATCAACGCGGGCGACGGCCACCCGGGCAGCGACCCGCGCGTGCGCCAGGCGATGCACATGGCGATCGACCCCGAGGTGATCGCCGATCGTGCGTACGACGGAGCCGGCCTGCCGGGCAACGAGATCTTCGCCGGCTCGTCGGTGTGGGCCAACGACATCGACCCGCTGCCGTTCGACCCCGAGGGCGCGAAGAAGCTGCTCGAGGAGGCGAAGGCCGATGGCTTCGACGGCAACATCACCTATCTGGACGCCTCCGACCCGGCCTCGCGGGAGACCGCGCTGACGGTCAAGGCATTCCTCGAGTCGGTCGGGTTCAAGGTCAAGCTCGACCTCGTCTCCAACGTGCAGGAGCAGATCAGCAAGGTCGCCGTCGACCAGAACTACGACGTGGCCGGGTGGGGCATCAGCTGGCGCGAGGCCGGGCCCTACGGTCGCATGTTCGCCACGTTGCACAGCGAGGGGAACCTGAGCGTCGGGATGCCGACCACGCCGGAGATGGACGCCCTCTTCGGGGAGTTCCAGGCGGCGGAGACCGAGGACGAGCAGCGCGAGATCATGGGCCGCATCCAGACCCAGTGGAACGAGCAGGTGCCGGCCCTGATCTTCGGCTCGACCGGTGAGTTCCTGATGTGGAACACCGACCTGCACGGCGTGGTCGACTCCACCAACAGCATGGTGTTGCTCGACGACGCCTGGCTGGACTGAGCCCGTCCCGCCGAGTCGGCACCAGTTGACGCGTGACTCCGTCAGCTGGTGCCGACTCGGCGTTGTTCCGGGTGAGCTCGTGCCGTCTGGGCGTTGTTCTGGGCGTCAGGGGCGCAGGACGGCGAAGTCGCCGAGCACGATCTGCATGTCGAACCGGCGACTGCTCAGCTTCCAGCCGTCGGGAGTACGCCGCCACCGGTCGTCGTACTCGCCCATGCACTCGAAGCACCGGCCCTCCATCGGCCCGGCGCCGACGTGGTGCACGCGGGCGTAGGTCAAGGATCGCGCTGAGTCGCGGTCTCCGTCATGGTCAAGGGTGACGCGATGGTTGCCGAGGAGGTGCTGACTGGGCCCGACTCCGCCGAGATGGGATCGGACCTGCGCGACGATCGCCTCGGCGCCGCGCTTGCCGTAGCCGCGGGCGTCGGGGGTGAACACGTCGAGCAGGAAGTCGAAGTCGCGACGGTCGAGGGCCGAGGCCACGTTCGCCAGCTGCTCGATGATCTGCGTGCGGTCGTCGGACACCGAGCCGTCGGTCGTCGGGGCGTCGCTCACCGAGACATCGACGGCAGAGGCGTGGGTGACGGGTTCATCCGTCACTGGGGAGCCACCTGGCCGAGGGTGCCGCGCCTGAGCAGCTCGGGTGCCTCCGTGCGGCCGTCGAGGACGCGGCTGGTGCGCTTGGCGATCCGCCAGCCCTGCGGCGTACGCACGACCTCGAAGTGGTGCGCGGTCGCCCGGCGGACGACGAACTCGGGGGCCTCCTCGAATGCGCCGCCCTGGTTGACCACCATCAGCGAGTGGCAGACCGCGACTGCCGCGTCGCCGTTGACCTGCACACGGGCCGGGCCGAGGAAGTGGGCGCAACCACCGGCGATCCAGCCCTGGTGGTTCTTCGAGCGCACCATCGCGCGGATCTGGTCGCGGCCCGACATGCTGATCTCGTCGACGTCGTAGATGCCGTCCTCGGTCCACTGGCCGGCGACCTGTTCGGCGTCGCCGGCATCGACCAGCGGCCCGTAGGCGGCGATCAGCTGACTGATCTCGGCCTGGTCCTCCAGGTCACGCAGGCGCTGCTCCAGCTGCTCGATCCGGTCGAGCACTGCCGCGCTGTCGTCCATGAGTTGCTCCATCCGTCAGTTGAAGGTGGGTTCGCCTGCGGCGAGCTCGGCCAGTGCCTCGAGCTGCTCGCGGTAGTGGGTCGAGGAGTCGGCGTGCACCGTGGCGCTGACCACCGTCGCGCCGGCAGCGAGCACCCGGGCGACCTTGTCGCGGGTGCGTTCCGGGTCGCCGATCGGGTCGAGTGGGCGGCCGGCACCGAGGGACACCTCGAAGCCGTCGGGCACGTTGGCCTCGTCGAGCATGCGGGTGAGTTCGTCCAGGGGCAGCCCGAACGGCACCCAGCCGTCGGCGAGGGTCAGTGCGCGGCGCAGGGAACGCGGCGTACGCCCGCCGATCCAGAGGGGGAGTTGGGCCTGGACGGCGTGCGGCTCGATGACGAGGTTCTCGAAGTCGAAGTGTGAGCCGTGGTAGCTCGGCGTGCGTTGGCCGAGGCTCGCGCGCAGAGCCTTGAGGGAATCGTCGGCGATGGCGCCGCGCCCCTCGAAGGTGGCGCCGAGCAGGTCGAACTCCTCGGCCAGCGAGCCGACCCCGAGACCGAGGGTGACCCGGCCGTCGGAGACGAGGTCGAGGGTGCCGTAGCGTTTGGCGATCTCGAGCGGGTGGTGGTAGCCGAGCACGACGACCTGCGTCACCAGCCGGATGCCGGAGGTGCGCGCGGCCAGGTAGCTCAGGGTCACCAGCGGATCCCAGTACGTCGCACCGCGCTGCTCGGCGATCTCGACCGGGATCGCGACGTGCTCACTGCAGGTGAGGTGGTGGAAGCCGAGGCGATCGGCGGTCTCCGCGATCTCGGTCAGCTCGGCAATGCCGGCCTTCTCCTCCCAGTCGCTGTGGGCTCCTGGGTTGGCGGTCACGATCGGGCTGGTGATGCCGATGCGCATGGGGGCTCCTGCCGTCAGTCGGATGTCGCTGTGATCGACCGCTGGCGCGGTGATCGGTTGTCGTGGCGAGCCTGACACCTGAGCCCCTCGGCCGGCGGCGTACCTCCCGCTGAACGGTAGGTGAAATGAATTTCAGAAAGGTCTTGCTGAGACCGCTCCAGCAACCTAGAATTCATTTCAGTTCCGAGTATCGTTCACGGCGTGAGGGAGAGTGCGATGTCTGCGTTGGAGACCGTTGAGGCACCCGGGCGGCAGCTGCCGCCGTCCATGGTCGAGCGGATGACGCTCATCCTGGATGCGTTCCATGCGACGACCACGAGACTGACCTTGGAACAGGTGGCGCGGGCCACCCACCTGCCGCGTTCCACCGCGCACCGGATCCTCGACCAGCTGGTCAAGCTGGCCTGGCTCGAGCACACGCCGTTCGGCTACGGCCTCGGCTCACGTTCGCTGAAGCTCGGCGACGCCGGTGACCGGCGCAGCAGCGACCTGCGCGCCGAGGCTGCGCCCATGCTCCACGAGCTGATGGTCCGCACCGGTCTTGTCGTCCACCTGGCTGTGCTCGACGACGGCGAGGTGTCCTACCTGGACAAGGTCGGCGGCCGCTTCGCCGGCTCCGTGCCGTCGCGTGTCGGCGGCCGCGCCCCGGCGCACTCCACCGCACTGGGCAAGGCGATGCTGGCCTGGCTCGAGGCCGAGACGGTCGACGAGATCGTCGGCGAGGCCCTCGACCAGAGCACCCGCAGCACCATCGGCGACCTCTCGACGCTCCACCAGGAGTTGCACCGCATCCGCGGCCGTGGTGGTCTCGCCTTCGAGCGCGGCGAGTGCTTCACCAACATCTCGTGTGTGGCCGCCGCAGTGCGTGGCGTCGACGGCCCGATCGGCGCCATCTCACTGGTCGGTGACGCGCAGGCGCCCCTCGAGCGCGTTGCCCCGCTGGTGGCCAATGCAGCCCGCAAGATCTCTCACGCCCTCAGCCCTGACCTGGCCCAGGTGGTGCGACCGCGTCGTCGCCCGAATGTCGAGGTCAAGGAGGAGACGTTCTCACCGGAGACGATGAACCGCCTGATGGCCGTCGGTCGCGACGGCTGGCTGTAGCCGCCCTCACCTCGCCTCCGTTACCGAAGCGTATGCAGGTTCTTGTCCCGAAATTCCTGCATACGCTTCGGTAACGGCACGGGCTGGCCCCGGTGAGGGCACGGGCTGGTCCCTAGACAGCACGGGCTGGCCCCGGTGAGGGCACGGGCTGGCCCCTAGACAGGAGATCAGCCCCAGCGGATCCCGTCTCCCCAGTTGAGCAACGAGGCGGGCGTGGCGTCGGGCAGCCGTCGCGACGGGTCGTCGAACTCGGTGCCGAACGCGCCCCGGTAGAAGATCATCGGCCGCTCGTAGCCGTCGTACTCCAGCTCCTGGACCCGCCCGATCACCACGTCGTGGTCGCCGGCCAGGTGGACGGTCTCGACCGCACAGTGCACGCGCAGCATCACACCGCCGAGCGCGGGTGCGCCCCACTGCGAGAGCTCCCAGTCGAGCCCTTCGAAGCGGGCGCCGCGGCTCGAGCCGAAGCGGGAGCACAGCTCGGCCTGGTCCTCGCCAAGCACATTGACGCAGAACCGCCCGGTCTCGCGGATCCGCGGCCAGCTCCGGCCGCGGTGGTCCGCACAGAACAGGATCAGCGGCGGGTCGAGCGAGACCGATGCGAAGGACTGGCAGGCGAAGCCCACGGGTCCTTCGTCATCAACCCCGGTCACGATGGTGACACCCGAGGCGAAGATGCCCATCGCGGCGCGCATCTCGTCGGGCTTGGGCCCAGTTCGAGTGCTCGTGTCGGTGTCGTGAATTTCGGTGCTCATGGTGTCGATCATCGGGAACTCGGTGCCCCGCCTCTTCGGTGGTCCCGGTCAGTGGCCGCAACCGTCCGCCGTACGCCGTCTGCGCCGGGACGTGCGTCACGAGCCCGCTGGCCGGGCATCAACAAGTGCCCGCTCGGACGTCAAGGATTGCCGGTTCGCGCAGCAAGGATTGCCGGTTCGCGCAGCAAGGATTGCCGGTTCGCGGTTCCCGGTGATCGGGATCAGGAAGCCGGTCGCGGCGAAGGGCGACCTAGCGTGCGGAAGGTGACTGATCTGACCCGCGAATCGACCCTGCGCGAGCTGGCGACCGACAACGGCGTGCTGCGCTACCACGAGGCCGGCGACCCGGATGCGCCGCCGTTGGTGATGCTGCACGGCTCCGGGCCGGGCGTCAGCGCCTGGCGCAACTACCGTGGCAACCTGCCGTTGTTCTCCCAGCACTTCCGCTGCCTGGCCCTCGAGTTCCCGGGCTTCGGGGTCAGTGACGACACCGACCTGCACCCGATGGCCGCAGCGTTCCCGGCCGTCGGTGCCTTCCTCGACGGCCTCGGCCTCGACCGGGTCAGCCTGGTCGGCAACTCGATGGGTGGCATCGTGGCCACCCGTTTCGCGATCGCCCAGTCGGAACGTGTCGAGAAGCTGGTCACCATCGGCGGCATGGGCCGCAACATCTTCAGCCCCGCCCCGGGTGAGGGCCTCAACCTGCTCACCGACTTCGTCGAGGACCCCACCCGCGAACGGCTCGTCGCCTGGCTCAAGTCGATGGTGTACGACGAGTCGCTGGTCACCGAGGAGCTGATCGAGGAGCGCTTCGCCGTCGCCCTCGACCCGGAGACCTTGGCCGCCGCCAAGCGGATGTACGGCCGCGGCGTCCTGCAGCACATGGCGAAGCTCGCCGAGAAGTCACCCGAGCCGCCGTACTGGGCGATGCTGCACAAGATCACCGCCAAGACCCTGATCACCTGGGGCCGCGACGACCGGGTCAGCCCCGTCGACATGATGCTGCTGCCGATGCGCACCATCCCGGACGTCGAGGTGCACGTGCTGCCCAACTGTGGGCACTGGACCATGATCGAGCAGAAGGCGGCCTGGGAGTCGACCGTCCTCGCCTTCCTGACGAGGGAGAACTGAGATGAGTGCAGAGAACTTCGACGAGGAGTTCGACTTCGTCGTTGTCGGCTCCGGTGGCGGCGGAATGGTCGCCGCCCTGGCCGCCGTCGACGAGGGCCTGAGCGTCGTGGTCGTGGAGAAGGCGAAGAAGTTCGGCGGTTCCACCGGCATCTCGGGTGGCGGCATCTGGATCCCCAACAACCCCACGTTGCGACGCCGCGGGCACAACGACTCCCGCGCATCCATCCGCCGCTACCTCGACCTGCTCACCGAGGGCCGGGTCACCCCCGAGCGCCTCGACGCCTACGTCGACAACGGGCCGGCCACCATGGAGCTGCTCGACAGGTCGAAGTGGATGAAGTTCAGCTGGACCAGGGGCTACGCCGACTACCACCCGGAGTACGACGGCGGACGCCAGCTCGGTCGCTCGATCGAGGCGAAGCCGTTCGACACCCGCAAGCTCGGCGATGACGAGCAGTTCCAGCGGCCCAACAGCATGAAGGGTCCGCTCGGCCTCTGGGTGACCGGCAAGGACTACCACGACCTGGCCATGGTCAAGCGCACCTGGCGCGGACGTTGGGCCTCGGTCGTCGCAGCTTGGCGGGTCTCGTCGAACGTGATCCGTCGTCGCCACATGGCAACCGGCGGGCGGGCCCTGGTCGCTCGCCTCCGGATGGCCCTCAGGGACGCGGGTGTCCCGCTGCGCCTGCAGACCTCGATGACCGAGCTGGTCACCGGGGACGGCAAGGTCACCGGCGTCGTGACCACGAGTCGCGACGGAGAGGTACGCCGGATCGGTGCACGCCGCGGAGTCCTCCTTGCCTCCGGCGGCTTCGACCACAATCCGCAGCTGCGTAACCAGTACCTGCCCGACGGCGGCAAGGAGAACCACAGCCTCGGTGCCCGTGAGAACACCGGCGACGGAATCGTGGCCGGCCAGGGCCTGGGGGCCGCTGTCGACCTGATGGACGACGCGTGGTGGATGCCCTCGGTGGAGCACCCCTCCGGGGCCACCATCCCGTTGGTCTCCGAACGGGCCATCCCGGGCCACGTGATCGTCTCCGGTGACGGGAAGCGGTTCACCAACGAGGCCTCGCCCTACGTCAACTTCGTGCACGACCAGCTCGAGGGCAAGCACCTGCCGGCCTGGTTCGTGATGGACTCGCGCGCCCGTTCGCGCTATCCCTTCGCCCAGATCCTGCCGGGTGCCCCGATCCCGAAGGCGTTCTACGAGGCCGGCTTGGCGCACAAGGCCGCCTCCCTCGAAGAGCTCGCCGCCGCGATCGACGTACCGGCCGAGGCCCTGGTCGAGACCGTCACGCGCTTCAACGGCTTCGTCGAGGACGGCGTTGACCACGACTTCCATCGCGGGGCGAGCGCCTACGACCGCTACTACGGCGACCCGACGCTGAAGAACCCCAACCTCGACCGGGTCGACAAGGCACCGTTCTACGCCATGCAGATCCAGGTCGGCGACCTCGGCACGAAGGGCGGTCTGGTCACCGACGAGCACGCCCGCGTGCTGCGCGAGGACGGCTCGACGATCACCGGCCTCTATGCCACCGGCAACACGGCCGCATCGGTGATGGGCAACGAGTATGCCGGCCCCGGCGCGACGATCGGCCCGTCGATGGTCTTCGGGTACGTCGCCGCCCGTCACGCAGCAGCCACCGGCGGCAACGACTGAATCATCCCGATCACCGGGAACCCGACGCACCGCGGCGGTTCCCGGCGGTCAACTGGACCCACACGAGACAGAGAAGAGACCACGATGACCAACCCGGTGCTCGCCGCAGTCGAGGCCCACGCCGAGGAGCTCGCCGCCCTCGGTGCCGAGAACGAGAAGCTGGGGCGGCTGACCGACCGCACCGTGGAGATCCTCCGCGAGGCCGGGGTCATCCGGATGCTCCAGTCCGCCAAGTACGGCGGCGCCGAGGCGCACCCACGTGACTTCGCCGAGGTGGTCATGCGACTGGCCTCGCTCGACGGCTCGACCGGCTGGGTGGCCGGCATCGTGGGCGTGCACCCGTGGGAGATGTCGATGTGCGACCCGCGCGTGCAGGAGGAGATCTGGGGTGAGGACCACGACACCTGGATCGCCTCCCCCTATGCGCCGATGGGGGTGCTGAAGCCGGTCAAGGGTGGCTACATCTTCAACGGGCGTTGGCAGTTCTCCTCCGGCACCGACCACTGTGACTGGATCTTCCTCGGCGCATTCCTCGGTGACGAGGACGGCAAGGCGCTGATGCCTCCGCAGAACTACCACGTGATCCTGCCCCGTTCCGACTACGAGATCGTGCCCGACTCGTGGGATGTCGTGGGCCTGCGCGGCACCGGCTCCAAGGACGTCATCGTCAAGGACGCGTTCATCCCCGAATACCGCGTCGTGGAGTTCAAGAAGTTCCTCGACGGCTCGCAGCCGCGCGAGTCCGGCCACACCGACCCGACCTTCCACATCCCCTTCACCACGGCGTTCCCGCTGGGCATCACCTCCGCGGTGATCGGCATCGCCGAGGGCGCGCTCAATGCCCACCTGGCCTACCAGAAGACCCGGGTGCAGATCACCGGCACGAAGGTGAAGGACGACCCCTACGTGCTCTACGCGATCAGCGCAGCGGCCGAGGAGATCAAGGCCTCGCGGACCGCGATGCTCGACAACGTCACCACCTTCTACGAGAAGGCGAAGCGGGGCGAGGAGGTGACGTTCACCGAGCGCGCCGACTCCCGGCGTACCCAGGTGGCAGCCGCGTGGCGAGCGGTCCGCGCGATGGACGAGGTGGTCGCCCGTTCCGGCGGCAACGGCCTGCGCATGGACAACCCGATCCAGCGGTTCTGGCGCGACGGTCACATGGGCCTGGCACACGCGATCCACGTGCCCGGCTCGGTCTTCCACGCCTCCGCCCTGCTCGACATCGATGTCACGCCGCCTCCCGGCCCGATGCTGTCGATGATCTGACGCTCGTACGTCGACCTGCCCACCCCTGCCGCCTGACCCCACGACCCGAAGGACGAAGCGATGACCCAGATCCGAGCACTCGGCTACCTCAAGGTGCAGAGCCAGGACATCCCACGGTGGCGTGAGCTGACCGTCGACTGCCTGGGCCTCCAGGAGACCACGGGCCCCGACAGCGAGGGTCTCTACCTGCGCATGGACGAGCGGGCCGCCCGCCTCATCGTGGTGCCCGGCGAGAGCGACAAGGTGCTGGCGGTGGGCTGGGAGGTGCGCGACCAGTTCGCCCTGGCAGCTGTCGGTCGTGCCGTCGAGGCGGCCGGCGTGGGAGTCAAGGTGTTCACCCAGTCGGAGTGCGACGAACGCCGCTTCGAGGCCGGCATCTTCTTCGAGGACCCGGCCGGCACTCCGGTCGAGGTGTTCTTCGGCCCGGTGCTCGACCACAGCCCGGTGCTCACCGGCCTCGCCCAGAAGTTCATCACCGGCGACCAGGGGCTGGGCCACGTCGTGCTGCCCACGAACAACCCCGAGGAGACGGTGGAGTTCTACACCGAGGTGCTCGGCTTCCTGCCGCGCGGCGCGATCCGCCTCGGTGGCCTGGACTCGCCGCCGCCGGTGCGCCGGGTCCGGTTCATGGGTGTCAACCAGCGCCACCACAGCCTGGCTGTCTGCCCGGCCCCGCACGGTGAGGCCCCTGGCCTGGTGCACCTGATGATGGAGGTCGACTCGCTCGACGCCGTCGGCCAGGCACTGGACAAGGTCAACAAGGCAGGCTTCTCGCTCTCCTCGACCCTGGGCCGTCACACCAACGACAAGATGGTCTCGTTCTACGTCCGCGCCCCCGGTGGCTGGGACCTCGAGTACGGCACCGAGGGCATGCTGGTCGACGAGGCCTACTACACGGCGGAGGAGATCACCGCGGACTCCTACTGGGGCCACGACTGGTCCGGCTCCGAGCCGCTGGCGGCGTTCACTCCACCCGCGTGATCCGGTCGGAACCCCAGATCGGGACCACAGCGTCGTGAAGCCGACGATCTTCGACGCTCCCGTCCCGATCTGCGAGGTCGAGGCGTTCCACCACGAGTATGACGTCGTGGTGGTCGGTTTCGGATGTGCCGGAGCAGCCGCCGCGCGTGAGGCCGCGGCCTCCGGCGCCTCCGTCGTGGTGCTCGAGCGTGCCTCGGGGGCAGGCGGATCGTCGGCGCAGTCCGGTGGCGAGCTCTACCTCGGCGGCGGCACCGCCGTACAACGGGCGTGTGGATTCGAGGACAGCGCGGACAACATGTTCGCCTACCTGTCGGCGGCGCTCGGTCCGCACGCCGACCTCGAGAAGCTCCGCCTCTACTGCGACGGAAGCGTCGAGCACTTCGAGTGGTTCCGCGAGTGCGGCGTCGACTTCACGAAGTCGTTGTACGACGCCCCCACGTGGATGCCACCGACCCAGGACGGACTCATGTGGTTGGGCGAGAACGCCTGGCCCTACAACACGATCGCGACCCCGGTCCCGCGCGGACACCGTCCCTCGACCGAGGGCTGGGCCGGCCACACCGTGATGGCAGCACTGATCGGCGCCGCGGAGAAGGCCGGCGCGGTCACCCACACGGACACCCGCGTGGGTGAGCTCATCGTCGAGGCTGGTCGCGTGGTCGGCGTACGGGCTCGCCACTTCGGGGTTGACGTCACCTACCGTGCCCGCCGCGGTGTGGTCCTCGCCACCGGCGGGTTCGTCGACAACGAGGAGATGCTCGGCCATCACGCGCCAGCCCTGCTGGGTCACGGCAAGGTCAGCGACGGCCTCGACGACGGCAGCGGCATCGCGCTTGGCCAGTCCGTGGGGGGAGCAGTGCGCCGGATGGCCGCCGTCGAGGTCGCCTACACCGCGCTGCCCGCCATGGTCGTGCGGGGCATGCTGGTCAACGGGCTGGGCCAGAGATTCGTCAACGAGGACGTCTACCCGGGTGTGTTCAGCCATGCCGCGTTCGAGCAGCCCGGTCCCTGCTGGGCGATCATCGATGAGGCGGGCCTGGAGGACATCCCGGAGCAGGACGCCTGGGGCGTGAGGCCGCAGCACGCAGCCGAGACGCTCGCCGAGCTCGAGACCGACCTCGGCCTGCCGCCCGGGTCGCTGGAAGCGACGGTCGCGCTCTACAACCGGCATGCGGCCGAAGGTGCGGACGCCCAGTTCCACAAGGACTCGAAGTGGGTCCGTGTGCTCGACGGCCCGTGGGCCGCGGTGGACCCGCGGCTCGGCTTCGCGCCGTCCGGCCGTGCCGGACAGGTGCCGGGCAGTGGGTTCTCCGGCTTCACCCTCGGTGGCCTGCGCACCACGGTCGATGGTCACGTGCTGTCGCTCTCCGGTGATCCGATCCCGGGCCTGTACGCCGCCGGACGTGCCAGCTCCGGCATCCACGGCGACGGCTATGTCTCCGGCACCTCGCTCGGCGACGGCACGTTCTTCGGCCGTCGCGCCGGCCGTCGTGCTGCCGACTGACCCGGCGCGCCCAGCACGCGGCGCCTATGCGTCGTCCGTGGCGGGCGCGGTGAGGAGAGCGGCGATGGTGTCGACCAGGTCCGGCGTGATCGCCGTCGCGGTGGGCCGGCTGGCACCGGGAGCGGCCGCGATCCGCTCGTGATCGGCCAACACCCGCAGGGCAATCAGCACCATCCAGCGCATTCGGCGCCGCCGCACGTCACGGGGCAGGTCGGACAGCAGTGCGCCCAGGTTGCGGTTGATCCAGGCCACCCCCGGCGGTTGGTGTGGCTGCTGGGCGTCGCCCGTCTCCGGGTCGACCGTCACATCGGCCAGGAAGCGTAGGTACCACCCCGGCTGTCCGTCGAGTGCCTCGACCAGGGGCTGCACGAAGATCCGAACCACCGCGTTGACCGCCACGGGTCGGGCGGACGCCTCCAGTTCGTCGATCAGCTCGCAGCGTCGGCCGTCGATGGGTCCGGAGCGGTGGTCGAGGATCGCCTGCACGAGCCCCGCACGCGAGCCGAAGTGATAGGTGACCGCGGAGTTGTTGCGCTGCCCCGCGCCGATCGCGACCTGGCGCATCGAGACCGCATCGGTGCCCTGCTCGGCGAAGAGGCGTTCGGCCAACGTGATCATGGCCAGCCTGGCGCCGGCGTCCTGTTCAGCGGGATGCATGCCGGCCAGTTTAAGACATCTGTCTTAATCTTGGGTTCCGCCATCCCACTCAAGGAGCCCACCGATGATGTTTCCCCAGAACCAGCTGTCCTCAGCCACTGCGGCCTTCGGCCAGTTCAGCGTGGCGCAGGCCGGCAACATGTTCTCCCGGAAGCACCCCTCCGGCTTCGAGCCGATCGTCGTCGAGGTCGCGCCGCGCACCTGGTTCATCCAGCCGGGCATGGTCAACGTCGCGCTGTTCGAGACCGACGAGGGCCTCATCCTGGTCGACTGTGGGTGTGCCGGTGACGGCCCCGACCTGGTCAAGGCCGTGCGTTCCCTCAGCGACAAGCCGCTCACGGCGATCGTCTACACCCACGGCCACAGCGACCACGCGTTCGGAGCCTGGGCGTTCCTCGAGGCCGGCGAGACACCCGAGATCATCGCCCACGAGAACCTCGTGGAGCACTTCCGGCGATACATGCTCACCAACGGCCTGAACGCCGCCGTCAACGGCCAGGCCGGCAGGCACGACGGCCCGGCGTGGGCAGGGGAGAGCGAGACCGACTTCGACTGGCCGACCCGCACCTTCTCCGGCGACCTGCTCGAGCTGACCGTCGGCGGCGAGCGCTTCGAGCTGCGCCACGGCAAGGGGGAGACCGACGACGCAGTGTGGGTCTGGGCGCCCGAGCGTGGCGTGATCGCGGCCGGCGACCTGGTCACCGGCTACTTCCCGAACGCCGGCAACCCCAAGAAGGTGCAGCGTTGGGCCGCGGAGTGGGCGGACGCCGCCGAGGCGATGGCCGCCCTCTCGCCCACGGTGATCATCCCCGGCCACGGCAACCCGGCCACTGGCGTCGAGGCGATCCAGGACGAGCTCACGACCATGGCGGCCTACCTGCGCCACATCCAGGACCACGTGGTGGCCGGCCTCAACGACGGACTGCTGCCCGACCACATCATCGAGTCGCTCGAAGTGCCCCAGGAGTACGTCGACCACCCGCGACTCCCGCAGGTCTACGACCGGCCCGAGTTCGTCGCGCGCAACGTCGTACGCCGCTACTCCGGTTGGTGGGACGGCTACCCCTCGCACCTGCTGCCGGCCAGCCAGGAGGAGCAGGCTGCCGAGGTCGCCGCCCTCGCCGGCGGGGTGAGTGCCCTGGTGAAGCGGGCCACGGAGCTGGCGGAGACCGACCTGCGCCTCGCCTCGCACGTCGCCGAGTGGGCGTTCCTCGCCGACCGGACCGATCCGGCGGCCCAGGACTGCTACGCCGACGTGCTCGAGAAGCGTGCCGCTGCCGAGACCTCCCTGATGACGCAGGTCAACCTGCGCGTCGCCCTACGCTGGGTGGCCGAGGCCCGCAAGGCGGGTGTCAACAAGGACGACGACAGCAACGGAGCAGCACAGTGACCGCCACCTCCCGTCCCAACATCGTGGTCGTCCTGCTCGACGACGTCGGGTTCGGCGCGTCCGGCACGTTCGGCGGTCCCGTCGCAACGCCGACGCTCGACGACCTGGGCGCGAAGGGGCTGCGCTACAACCGGTTCCACACCACCGCGATCTGCTCGCCGACCCGGGCCTCGCTGCTGACCGGCCGCGACGCCCACGCGACCGGAGTCGGCACGGTGCTCAACTCGGCCTTCGACCACCCGGCCTACAAGGGTGTCCTTCGGCCCGAGACCGCGCCGGTGGCCGGGACGCTGCGCGCCAGCGGCTACAGCACCGCCTGCATCGGCAAGTGGCACCTCGCTCCCACGTGGGAGTCGTCGCAGGTGGGACCGTTCGACCGCTGGCCGACCGGACAGGGCTTCGACACGTTCTACGGGTTCCTGGGCGGGGAGACCCACCAGTTCCAGCCGACCCTCTTCGAGGGCACCCGACCGGTCGACCGGCCCGTCGGTGACTCGGACGCGGGCGACTACCACCTCACCGAGGACCTCGTCGACCGGTCGCTGGAGTGGGTGCGCATGCAACGCGCCATGACGCCGGACAACCCGTTCTTCCTCTACCTCGCCCCGGGTGCCACCCACGCGCCGCTGCACGTCCCCGAGGAGTGGACCCAGAAGTACGCCGGCCACTTCGACGCCGGCTGGGACGAGATGCGCGCGGCCACCCACGCCCAACAGGTCGCGGCCGGAGTGATCCCCGAGGGCAGCGGTCTCACGCCACGACCCGACGAGATCCCGGCCTGGGACTCGCTCAGTGCCGACGAACGACGCGTGGCCACGCGCCTGATGGAGGTCTACGCCGGCTTCCTCGAGCACACCGACGTCCAGATCGGCCGACTCGTCGAGGGGCTCCGGGAGAACGGCGACTTCGAAAACACCCTGTTCTGCTATGTGGTCGGTGACAACGGCAGCAGCGCCGAGGGCGGCCCGCCGGGAAGCATCAACTACATGGGTGCCCTGCAGGGCATGCAGGAGTCGGTGCAGACACAGTTGGACGGGCTCGACCGGATCGGCGGCCCGGACAGCTATGCGCAGTACCCCGCCGGCTGGGCGTGGGCGATGACCGCGCCGTTCCAGTGGATGAAGCAGGTCGCCTCCCACCTCGGCGGCACCCGCAACCCGATGGTGCTGACCTGGCCGAAGGGGATCAGCAGCAGCGGCGAGCTCCGCAGCCAGTTCTCGCACGTCAACGACCTGGCGCCGACCCTCCTCGAGGTGGCCGGCATCGAGGCGCCCACACACGTCGACGGCGTCGAGCAGCTCCCGATGGACGGCACCAGCCTGGTCTACTCGTTCGACGACCCCGGCGCCCCCGAGCGACACGAGACGCAGTACTTCGAGGTCAACGGCCACCGCGCCGTCTATCACCGCGGATGGCTGGCGTCGGCCCACCACGGTGGAGTGCCGTGGACCGTCGGGCTTCCCGGCAGGGCACGCGACTTCGACGAGGACCGTTGGGAGCTCTACGACCTGACGAACGACTTCAGCCAGTCGGTCGACCTCGCCGAGAAGCACCCGGAGAAGCTGACGCAGCTGCGCGCCCTCTTCGAGCAGGAGGCCGAGCGCGTGGGGATCCTGCCGCTGGTCGACACCCGCGTCTCCCGGACCAGGATGCCCAACCTCACGGAGGGACGCACCAGCTTCACCTTCCATGCCGGCGTGGTCGGCGTGCCCGAGAGCCAGGCGCCGCGGATGATCGGTCGGTCCTGGCACCTGCGTGCCGACCTCACCGTCGGTGACGACGGTGCCCGTGGCGTCGTCGCGACGATGGGTGGACGGGCAGCAGGCTGGTCGCTGTGGCTCGACGACACGGGGGTCCCGCGGCTCACCTATCGCACGTTCGAGATCGACGCCGTCCATCTCGCGGGGTCGCCGCTCGTTGCGGGCACGCACCAGGTCGAGATCGTCCACCAGTACGACGGCGGTGGCCGTGGTCGTGGAGCCGAGCTCAGCCTGGTCGTCGACGGCACCGAGGTCGACCGGGGACACGTCCGGGCCACGCCGCCGGCGGTGTTCTCCATCGACGAGACCTTCGACATCGGCACGTCGTCGGGGTCGCCCGTGGGTGACCACCCGGTCACCTGGCCGTTCACCGGTGGCACCATCAAGCGGGTGGACATCGAGCTGGACGGATGACCGGGCGATGACGGAGCCGCGGCGCGCGTGTTGCGCGCCCAGCCGGGACCAGGCCGACGCAAACCCTGCCGTTACCGAAACGTATGCAGGTTCTGGGCGCCCAGAACCTGCATACGTTTCGGTAACGGCACAGGGGCACGCGCATGCGCGGGTGCCCGTCCCGGGTGGCCGGTTCCGGATGGGTGACGCCTTCGGTGAGGGCTACCCGGAGGACCACGAGGGCCTGGTCCGCGAGGTCGAGGTGGCCAGCATCCTGATGGATCCCACCACGGTCACCAATGCCGACTTCGCCGAGTTCGTCGACGCCACCGGTCACCGGACCGACGCCGAGCTGTATGGCGTCTCGGCGGTCTTCGAGACGGCCTGGTCCGGCCCCGGCGAGGACGTGCTGGGGCGTGCTGCCGGAACGCCGTGGTGGCTCTCCGTGCGTGGGGCCGACTGGCGCCGTCCGCATGGTCGTTGGTCGGACTCCTCGCTGCTGTCCGACCACCCGGTCGTGCACGTCTCCTGGCGTGACGCGACGGCGTACGCCGACTGGGCCGGCGGCAGGCTGCCCACCGAGGCCGAGTGGGAGCACGCCGCCCGGGGCGGGCTGGAGTCGCGTCGCTATCCCTGGGGCGACGAACTGCTCACCGAGGATGGTGGGTGGCGCTGCAACGTCTGGCAGGGGGAGTTCCCGCAGCGCAACGACGCCGAGGACGGACACCTGTTCACCGCACCGGTGCACAGCTTCGAGCCCAACGGCTTCGGCCTGTGGCAGATGGTCGGCAACGTGTGGGAGTGGTCGGCGGACCTCTTCGACCCGTCCGACCCGTCAGGCCCGCGGACCCTGCGGGGTGGCTCCTACCTGTGCCACCCGTCGTACTGCTTCCGCTACCGCGTCTCCGCGCGCTCGCGGAACACGGTCACCTCGACGGCCGGCAACATCGGCTTCCGCTGCGTCTCCCCCTGACGCGAACAGGCAACCGTTGCTGCGCGAACCTGCGATTGTTGTTGCCCGAACGTGCAGTTGTTGCAGCAGCCGGGGTCAGTCGTCGTGCGAGGGCGGCAGCATCTTCTTCGATGCCTCGTGCGCGCCGAGAACCAACTTGTGGCGGTCGATGCCGCTGCGGATCGAGACCGCCTTCTCGTTGCCCTCGGCGATCTGGACCGGCCCGGAGGTGAGAGCGGCAATGGCCTGGCGGGCGACGTCCTCCGGCTCGGAGACGTGCATGCCGGGGATGTCGAAGTTGAGTCCGGCGCGCGCCATGGCCGGCGTGCGGGTGACGCCGAGGACGAACTCGACGACGTCGACGTCGTAGTCGCGCATCTCCAGCCACAGGCCCTCGGCGAAGACCCGGCAGAACGCCTTGACCGCCGCATAGATGCTGATCTGGGCGGAGCCCATGAAGCCGGCCAGCGAGCCGACCAGCAGGATGCCGCCGCGGCGGCGCTCCTTCATCGGGGCGCCGAACAGCTGCACCAGCTCGAGCTGGGCGGTGATGTTGAGGTCGATGACCTTGCCGAACTTCTCCAGGTCACCCGTCACGAACTCGTGGCCGTAGGTGTTGGCGCCGGCGTTGAAGACCAGCAGCCCCACCTCGAGCCCCTCGGTGACCTCGGCGATCTGCTTGATCGCGTCGGGATCGGTGAGGTCCACCGACAAGGTACGGACCTCGACGCCGTGGGTTCGGCGTACGGACTCGGCGGTCTCCTCCAGCGGGCCCGGCTTGCGGGCCAGCAGCACGAGGTTGAGCCCGGCGGCGGCCAGCTGGTCGGCGAAGGAGGCGCCGACGCCCTCGGAGCCGCCGGCGATGACCGCCCACGGACCGTACTTGGTCGAATCGATGGGGGTGCTCATGCGTGTTCGTGCTCCTGGGCTTCGGGGTTGGTCTTGAGGTCGTCCTCGATCTGGACCTTCACCTCTCCGCGATGGACGGCGGCGCGCACGGAGTCGCGCAACGAGCCACAGCCGGAGAACGCCGTCCCGTTGGGGCCAGGCCGTGGCGAGGCGGCCCGGCGCTCGACGCATGCCTCGGCCGCCTCGGCCGACCACTGCAGCGAGGTCTGCTCCCAGCTGCTCTTGCGCACCAGCACGCAGGCTCCGCACGCGTCGCACGCGACGGGCTGCATGGCCCCGTCGGCGAGCCGGT
Source organism: Nocardioides sp. Soil797 (assembly GCA_001429555.1). Classification (GTDB taxonomy): domain Bacteria; phylum Actinomycetota; class Actinomycetes; order Propionibacteriales; family Nocardioidaceae; genus Nocardioides. The sequence continues at coordinate 435,408 of LMSR01000001.1, forward strand.
TGTCGGGACGGACGGCCATCAGACCGGCTGGCCCTGGTCGGACGAGGCGGCCTCGCGGGCGGCGATGTTCTCGGCGACCTCGCGCTTCCAGGCCTCGTTCGGACGGTCGGTGTCGATCTCGAACTCGAAGCGGTCCGTCATCTCGTCGGTGACGTCGTCGACGTCGACGTAGAACTGCTCGTACCAGCGACGCAGCTGGTAGACCGGCCCGTCCTCCTCGCACAGCAGGGGGTTGTCGATGCGCGCCTTGTTCTTCCAGATCGTGACGTCCTGCTCGAAGCCGAGCCTGATGAAGTCACCCATCTTGCGGGCCAGCTCGTTGGCCTCGGCATCGTCCATGCCCGGCTTCTTCTCGACGATCACGCCGTACTGCAGCACGAACGAGTTCGAGTCGATCGGGTAGTGGCAGTTGATGAGGACACTCTGGATGTCGCCGTCCTCGTAGTGGTAGGTCAGGTCGTCGATCATGAATGACGGACCGTGGTAGGCGGCCACCGAGCTGTTGCCCAGCGACTTCGGCGCGTTGCTGCCGGTGTTCTGGGGACGGGCGACGTCCTCGCGGCCGGTGCCCTCCATGAACTGGGTGGCGGTGGTGCCCTCGAAGATGTTCTTGAAGTAGGTCGGGAACGAGTAGTGGATGTAGAAGAAGTGCGCCATGTCCACCACGTTGTCGACGATCTCGCGGCAGTTCGCGCCCTCGATGACCGTGGTGTACCAGGTCCAGTCGGTCCAGTTCTCGTCGGTCGCCCCGGCGATGCGGGGGATGGTCACGTCCTCGGGCGGCTGGTTGCCCTGCGGGTCGTTCCAGACGAAGAGCATGCCGTCCTGGACGAGCGTGGGCCACGACGCCGTACGGGCGCGCATCGGCACGCGGCGGGCATAGGGGATCTCCTTGCAGCGGCCGTCGCCACCCCAGCGCCAGTCGTGGAACGGGCAGGCGATGTTGTTGCCCTTGACCGTGCCCTGAGACAGGTCGCCACCCATGTGGCGGCAGTAGCCGTCGAGCACGTTGACCTCGCCGTCCTCGCCGGAGAACACCACGAGCTTCTGGCCGAACGCCAGCACCTGGTGCGGCTTGCCGTCCTGGAAGTCCTTGGCCAACCCGAGGCAGTGCCACCCACGCGCGAACCTCGTGGGTGCTGCGTCGGCTTCGATCCGGCGTACTTCGTCTTCCACTGCGGTCATTTCCGTCTCCGTCCGTGCCTGGGCTGGTGTGCCACTGACCGATCTGCTCCGTCGAGTGTCAGCCGGTCGCACGCGGTCGGCGTACCGCAGTCCCACTGATCGGAAGGAGCGGCCTTCCCGGCTCGGGTACGACCGCATTCTGGAGCCATGAGCCGAGAAGTGCTGGACCATGTGCGTGACCTGCTGCCCTCGATCGCGGCGCGGGCCGAGGCCACCGACCAGGCGCGCAGGGTGTCGGTCGAGACGGTCGACGAACTCACCGCAGCCGGCATGTTCCGCATGCTCCAACCGAAGAAGTACGGCGGCCTGGAGGCCGATCCGCTCGCCTTCTACGCGGCGGTCCGACTGATCTCGGGAGCGTGTGGCTCGACCGGCTGGGTCAGCTCGGTGATGGGCGTGCACCCGTGGCAGGTGGCGCTGTTCCCCAAGGCCGCGCAGGACGAGGTGTGGGCGAGTGGCCCGGACACCTTGTTGGCGTCGTCGTACGCCCCGGTCGGGCAGCTCAAGCGCACCGACGGCGGGTTCCGACTCAAGGGCCGGTGGAGCTTCTCGTCGGGCTGTGACCACGCGCAGTGGCTGTTGCTCGGCGCACTGGTGATCGGCCCGACCGGCAACCCGGTCGACTTCATCACCGCACTCGTGCCACGAACCGACCTCGAGATCGTCGACGTGTGGGACACCGTCGGGCTGCGAGGAACCGGCAGCAACGACGTGGTGGTCGACGACATCTTCGTGCCCGAGCACCGCACGCTGCGCAACTTCGAGCACTCGCGGCTCAGTGGACCGGGGCAGAAGGTCAACAAGGGCCCGCTCTACCGGTTGCCGTTCGGTGCCGTCTTCACGACCACCGTGACAGCTCCGGTGCTCGGCGCCGTCGCGGGTTGCCTGGACTCGTACGTCGGCGAGATGGCCGACCGGCTGCGGCTCAGTCTCGGCGGCGGGCGTTTCGCTGACGACCAGTTCGCCCAGGTGGCGGTGGCCCGCGCGTCGTCGTTGGTCGACGCCTCGATCCTGCAGATGGACCGCAACATCGCCGAGATGTATGCCGCAGCCTCGGCCGGACGCGAGATCCCGATGGAGCTGCGACTGCGCACCCGTCGCGACCAGGTGCTCGGAGCCGAGCGAGCGCTGGAGGCGATCGACATCCTCTTCAAGACTGCTGGTGGCAGCTCGCTGCACTGGTCGAGCGCGATCAGCCGGGCCTGGCGCGACGCGCACGCCGGCTCCGTCCACGTGGCCAACGACGTCGAGCGCACCCTCGCCCTCTACGGCAAGGGCGTCTTCGGCATCACCGTCGAGGACAACCTCATCTGACGAACGAGCTGTTCTTGCATCGCGAACGGTGGCTCCTGCCGGTCGAAAGGGCAACTCCTGCGCATTCCTGACGCAGCAGGAGTTGCCCTTTCGGTCAGGTGAGGTCGGAGACCGCGAGGCTGGCGAAGACCATGGCCGTGGCCAACGGAACACCCGGCCCGGGGTAGTGGGCGCCGGTCATCGACGCCGACGTGTTGCCCGCGGCGTACAGACCCTCGATCGCGCTGCCGTCCTCGCGCAGTACCCGCGCGGCGGCGTCGGTGACGAGGCCGCCCTTGGTGCCGAGGTCGGAGAGCAACAGCCGGGCCGCCCAGAACGGGCCCCGGACAACGGGCACCAACGAGGGGTCCGCGAAGTAGCGGTCGAACTCGTCCGCGCCGCGCCCGAAGTCCTCGTCGACGCCCGAGGCCGCGAAGCCGTTGAAGCGCTCGACGGTGGCGCCCAGGGCGTCAGCGGGTACGCCGATCGCGGCCGCCAACTCGGGCAACGAATCGGCGCGGTGCCAGGTGCCGGAGGCCAGGTGGTGCTCGGGGTCCCCCTCGGGAATGGCGATTGCGGGAAGGTGGCCCATGGAGGTCGCATCGAAGACGACGTACGACGGGATGCGCGCCGGGTCGGCGGCCATCTGCCGGCCCATCTGGTCATAGGGCAGAGACTCATTCGCATAGCGCTCACCGCTCTGGTCCACGACCAGCCCGCCGCGGAAGCCCAGCGTGAACGCGGCGCTGCCGTCAGGGTGGGCGATGCCGGGGCAGAACCAACCCTGGTCCATCAGGTCGGTCGCGGCGCCGACGGCAACGGCCGCTGCGATCGGCTCGCCGGTGTTGGTGCCCGAGGGGGCCATCGTCCAGTCGGCGTTGCCGGGCACGCCGTGGCGGGCCCGCTCGTCATTGTTGCGTTCGAAGCCTCCGGCTGCCAGGAGTACGCCGCGGCGCGCGGCGAGGTGCACGCGTGACCCGTCGGCACGTGTCCCGGCGATCCCGACGACCCGCCCCTGCTCCTCCACCAGCTCGTCCATCGTGACCTGCGTGTGGATCGTCGCGCCTTCTGTGGCGTCGAGTGCCAGCAACAGCCTGCCGATCAGTGCACGGCCGGCGGCGAGGGGCTGACCGAGGTGGTGGGACTTGCCGAAGCGTTCGCGGTCCACCGGTGGACGAACCAGGGAGATGCGCTCGCCGATCTCGTCGAGAGGCAGTGGCACGGGTGTGAACGAACGGCCCTGCGGCACCCGCCCGGGACGGTCGAAGTAGTCAGGGAACGCCTGCCAGGCGAACTCCAGCCAGGGGTCCTCCTCCAACGTGGCGGCCAGCTCTGGCGCGCGAGTCAGGAAGGCCTCCACCTTCTCCTGGTCGGGATCGTCCAGCAGGGCGTTGAGATAGGTGCGGGCGGCTTCCGTCGAGTCACCGTTCTCGGCTCGCTGCTGCACCTGGGTTCCGGGCATCCAGATGGCGGCGCCGGAGTAGGCCGACGTACCACCCAGCAGGTCGGTCTTCTCCACGACCGCGACCTGCAGTCCGGCTTTTGCGGCAAGCAGGGCACCGGTCATCGCGCCGGCTCCCGAACCCACCACCACAACGTCGTACTCTGCGTCCCAGCCCATGGCTCTCCTCGACTCGATCGGTGTCCGGACGGACGTCGTCCAGCCTGCAGTTCACCGCACCGCCGCGTCGTCAGCATGGCGCAATCCCGTTCAGCGGTAGGGTTCTGAGCGCTGGCGGAGCTTCGCGGGAGGATGAGGGTCAACTACGACGAGGGGATGACGTGGCGAGAATTGCCGAGGTGAGGGCGCCGGCCCAGCCGAACTCACCGCAGCAGGAGGCCCGTGTCAGGCGGATCCTGCGCGCAGCGGCCCGACAAGGTGCTGCCAGTGGGCTCGAGCGCGTGCAGATGCACGAGGTGGCCAAGGAGTCCGGTGTCGCGATCGCCACGCTCTATCGCTACTTCCCCTCCAAGATGCACCTCTTCACCGCGGTCATGCGGGCGCAGATCGATCGCATCCAGGGAGAGGTGGCCGAACCGGTCGATGACCTCGACCCGGTCGATGCGGTGACCGCCCTGTTGCTCGAGGCGACGCGCCAGATGCTCCGGTCGCCATTGCTGGCGCAGGCGATGATGATCTCCAACAATGCGGCCATCCATGCCACCGAGGCCGAGGCGGGACAGACCACGGCCAGCTTCACGAACCTGTTGCTGCGAACGGCCCGGCGCGAGGAGCCGAGCGACCGAGACCACCAGCTCGCCCGGCTGGTGGAACATGGCTGGTACGGCCTGCTCACCAGCGCGCTCAACCAGCACACCGCCGCCGACCAGGTGGAGGAGGACCTGCGCGCCACCTGTGAGCTGCTGCTGGCTGAGTGGTCGACCACGTAGCCCGACCACTCACCGGGAACGCGGACGCTTTGCGTCGCGCGCGGGGCCTAGCGTCGCCGCCATGAACAGATTCAGCGGTGTGAACGTGCTCATCACAGGCGGTGGGTCCGGCATCGGGCAGGCCACCGTACGTCGGCTGGTCAACGAGGGCGCGGCGGTCTATGCAGTCGACAGGAACCAGAAGGGACTGGCCGAGACTGTCGAGCTCTCGAGGGGCCCCGGTCGTCTCGAGACTGCCGTCGTGGACGTGACCGATGAGGACCAGGTCATCGCCACCGTCGCGGCTGCCGCCGAGGAGCTGGGTGGCATCGAGGTCCTGATCAACGTCGCCGGCATCCAGCGGACGACGCCGATCGAGACGCTCAGCATGACCGATATGCGTGAGCTGTTCGAGGTGAACACCATCGGCACCGCACTGTTCTGCCGAGAGGCGCTGCGCCACCTCCCGGACGGCGTCGGCGTGATCGTCAACGTGGCCTCGAGCGCTGCCGACCACGGAAACCCCTACATGAGCGCGTATGCCGCCTCGAAGGGCGCGGTGCTCGCGCTCAGCAAGACGCTGGCTGCCGAGCTGGTCGGGCGCGGCATCCGTGTCGTGCCCGTCTCGCCGGGAAACACGGTCACCCCGCTGACCGCCGCCGTCACCCCGGGCGACCTCGACTTCAGCTACTTCGGCCGAGTGCGTTCGCTGCTGGGCAACGCCCAGCCCGAGCAGATCGCTGCCGCCATCGTCTTCGCCGCCTCGTCCGACGCGTCGTACCTCACCGGTGCGGAGCTGCGCGTCGACGGTGGCTCCCACACCTGAGACCCGGCGCTGACCCGACGCGCCCGGCTCGCACACCTGGCCCCGTCGTGAACGGCCACTGGCAGACCCGACCCCTCCCGTCCCACCCGCTCCCAGGAGATCCCATGACCAGAAACGTCGTCGTCACCGGAGCCGCCTCCGGCATCGGCAGGGCAACTGCCGCACTCATGGCCTCGCGAGGCGATCGCGTGGTCGGAGTCGACCTGCGTGATGCTGACGTCTGCGCCGACCTGTCCACCGCCGCCGGCCGCTCGGTAGCGGTCGCCGAGGTCATCTCGCTCGCGCCGACCGTTGATGCGGTCGTCGCCTGCGCCGGCATCTCCGGCAACTCGCCGGCCGTCGTCGCGGTCAACTTCTTCGGGGTCACCGAGTTCGCCACCGGGTTGCTCCCTGCACTGTCCGGTTCATCGGCCCCGCGGGTGGCTGTGGTGGCCTCCAGCGTCGCCGTCCACGCCTCCGACGCCGCGCTCGACGAGGCATGCCTCGCGGGCGACGAGGAGTCCGCGCTCAAGCGTGCTGTCGAGCTCGAGGCCGAGGGCCGCGGCGCGGCGATCTACCCGGGGTCGAAGGCCGCGCTGGCCCGATGGGTCCGTCGCGAGAGCATCACCCCTGCTTTCGCGGGCGCCGGGATCCCGCTCAACGCCGTCGCTCCCGGCATCGTGCGCACGCCGATGAGTGCCGCGATCTTCGCCGACCCGCGGATGGTCGCGGCAGCCGACCAGGCGCTGCCGATGCCGCTCAACGGCCACCAGGACCCCGAGGTGCTGGCCTCCGTACTGGCCTTCCTGGTCGCGGAGGAGAACACGCACATCACCGGCCAGGTCATCTTCTGCGACGGTGGCGGCGAAACCGTGAACCGCGGCTCCGACGTCTTCTGACCCTCTGCTCGGTCGGCCCGCCCGGGCCTGCGTCGGTGGGATTGGGGTAACTCCATGACACAGAGCGACATCGAGTTACCCCAATTCACGCGCCGGCCCGACCGACGCCCGCCCGACCGACGCCTGCCCGACGGCACGCCGGCCCGGCCCGCACGCCGGCCAGACCCGTGTGCCCGAGGGGGGACTCAGTTGGCGATGTTCTCCACGCCGGTGGTGTCGAGCTCCGCCACCGAGTAGGCCGCATAGGTCTGGTGGGGCGAACGACCCTCGAAGTGCGTGCCGAGCTGGGCGGCCAGCTCGACGGTGGAGAAGGTGCCGGACTCGGCGGTGAACTTGCGCTCCACCTTGGGGGAGTCCATCAGCGCCACCATGTCGCCGTACACGACGAACACCTGGCCGCTGATGCCCGCAGCGGCCGGGGAGGCGAGGTAGGACACGAACGTGCCGACCCGCTCCGGGGCGAGGATGTCGAGCTCGCGCGAGTCGTCGGGGTCGCCGGCGAACACGTGCGACGTCATCTCGGTGCGGGCCCGTGGTGCGATCGCGTTGGCGGTGACGCCGTAGCGGGCGAGGCCCTGGTTGGCCGAGAGCGTGAGTGCGACGATCCCGGCCTTGGCGGCGGAGTAGTTCGGCTGGCCGGCAGATCCGAAGAGGAACGCCTCGGAGGTGGTGTTGATCAGCCGGCCGTAGATCGGCCCACCGGCCGCCTTGGACGCCGTACGCCAGTGCACGGCGGCCGCACGCGAGAGGGAGGCGTGGCCCTTGAGGTGCACCCGGATCACGTCGTCCCAGGCATCCTCGGTGAGGTTGAAGATCATCGAGTCGCGCAGCACTCCGGCGTTGTTGACCACGATGTCGAGGGAGCCGAACGTGTCGACCGCCGCCTCGACGAGACGGTCGCCGAGGGCCCATTCGCCGATGTCGCCGCGGACGGCCAGCGCCTCGCCACCGGCTTCCTTGATCTCGGTGACGACGGCGTCGCCGGCATCGCTGTAGTCGTTGACGACCACGCGCGCGCCGGCTGCGGCCAGTGACAGCGCCTCTGCGCGGCCGAGTCCGCCACCGGCGCCGGTCACGATCGCGGTGCGTCCGGCCAGGCTGGTCTCGCTCATGTCATTCCTTGTCGTTGTCGAGCAGACCCGGATCGGGTCCTGAAGTCCTCCGGAACGTATGACGTGAGCCACCGCGCGCGCTCCGGCTCGTCCCGGTCAGTGGGGGCCGTGGCCAGCGGCACGGATCACACCCGGTCAGTGGGACATCGCGAGGCGTCGGACGACCAGATCGGGCGACCCTGCTGGCACAGCCCGCCACAGGAGGAACCCATGCCCGAAGCAGTGATCGTCGAAGCTGTCCGTACCCCGGTCGGCCGCCGCAACGGATGGCTCTCCGGGCTGCATCCCACGCAGATCCTCGGTGCCGCCCAGCGAGGCGTGATCGAGAGGGCCGGCATCGATCCGGCCTCCGTCGAGCAGGTCGTCGGTGGCTGTGTCACCCAGGTGGGGGCCCAGTCCAACAACGTCACCCGCAACTCGTGGCTGGTCGAGGGGCTGCCCCACACGACCGCGTGCACCAGCATCGACTGCGCGTGCGGTTCCTCCCAGCAGGCCGTGCACATGGTCTCGGGCCTGATCGCCTCCGGACAGATCGATGCTGGAATCGGTTGTGGTGTCGAGGCGATGAGCCGGGTCTGGCTGGGAGCCGCCCTGGCTCCCGGCGCCGGGATACCGATCCCGGACGGTGTCGAGCTCGACCTGCCCGACCAGTTCACCGCCGCCGAGCGGATCGCCGCGCACTACGGCATCACTCGCGAGGCCGCCGACGAGCTCGGCTTCATCTCCCAGCAGCGTGCCGCGGTGGCGTGGGCCGAGGGTCGCTTCGACTCCGTGCTGCTGCCCGTCACCGCACCGGTGATGGCCAAGCAGGAGGACGGCACCGTCGCCCCCACCGGGGAGACACAGGAGGTCAGCCGCGACCAGGGGCTGCGTGAGACCACGCTCGAGAAGCTGACCACCCTGCAGCCCGTGGCGCCCGGTGGCATCCACACCGCCGGCAACTCCTCGCAGATCAGCGACGGTGCGGCCGCCGTACTGCTGATGAGCCGGGAGCGGGCAGCGGCCGCGGGCCTGCGACCGCGCGCCCGGATCGTCGCCTCCGGCATGGTCGGCTCAGATCCGCACTTCCACCTCGACGGTCCGATCGCGGCCACCCACCACGTGCTGGCGAAGGCTGGCATGAAGCTCGGTGACATCGACCTGGTCGAGATCAACGAGGCGTTCGCCTCCGTCGTGCTCTCGTGGGCCAAGGAGCACAAGGCCGACATGGACAAGGTCAATGTCAACGGTGGTGCCATCGCGCTCGGCCACGCCGTCGGCTCGACCGGGGCGCGCCTGCTCGCCCAAGCGTTGGCCGAGCTCGAGCGCAGCGACAAGTCCACCGCCCTGGTCACGATGTGCGCCGGCGGCGCACACGCCACCGCCACCATCATCGAACGGATCTGAGCCATGGGCAGCATCGGACTCGACGAAGACCTCACCGCCCTTGCCGAATCGGTGCGTGGCCTGCTGCAGCGCCATGTCACGGAGGACGCGGTTCGCGCCGCCGTCGAGGTGAAGGACGAGCAGCTTCCGACCTGGTGGCCGCTGGCTGCCGCCCAGGGCCTGTTCGGGCTCCACCTGCCCGAGGAGGTCGGCGGCGCCGGGTTCGGTCTCACCGAGACGGCCGTGGTCGCCGAGGAGCTGGGCCGCGCGCTGGCTCCCGGCCCGTTCCTGCCGACCGTGCTCGCCTCCGCGGTGCTGCACGCCGCCGGACACGGGGCACACCTGCCCGGACTGGCCGAGGGTACGACGATCGGCGCGGTCGACCTGTCCCGCACGGACCTGGCCGACTCGGACCTCGTCTTCTCGGGTCCTGTCGGATCCCGTCTTGTCGGTACGGCGACCCCCGACGGGTTGTCGGTCACCGGCACCAGTGGTGTCCTGATGGGTGGCCAGTTGGCCGACGTGTTCGTGCTGCCGGTCAGCGTCTCCGGCGAGACCACGTGGATCGTCGTCGCCAGGGAGAAGGTGCAGGTCACCGAGCAGCCCAGCCACGACCTGCTCCGTCGCTTCGCGACTCTCACCGTCGACGAACTCGAGGTGCCACAGGCCGACCTGCTCGACCTGGACGCACAGCTTCCGCTCGACCTGGCTGCCGTCCTGCTCGCCGCCGAGTCGGCCGGTGTGGCCGACTGGGCCACCGCTACCGCGGCCGACCACGCCAGGACCCGGGAGCAGTTCGGCCAGCAGATCGGCAAGTTCCAGGGCGTCAAGCACCGGGTGGCCCGGATGCTCGTGCGCACCGAACAGGGCCGCGCCTGTGCCTGGGACGCCGCCCGCGCGCAGAGCGACGGCACCCCGCGCGACGAGGCCTCCCTTGCCGCCGCGATCGCTGGCTCGACCACCGTCCCCGGTTCCTTCCTCGTGGTGAAGGACCTGGTCAACACCCTCGGTGGCATCGGCTACACGTGGGAGCACCTGGCCGGTTTCGCACTGCGCCGACTGCGTTCCACGACGATCCTCCTCGGCTCGAAGGCCGTGTGGGAACAGCGCGTCGCCGACCTCGCCCTGGTCGGCGTACGACGACCACTCGGGCTCGAGCTGCCGCCCGAGGCGGAGGCTGTCCGCAGCGAGATCGCCGCCGAGCTCGACACCGTCACCGGCGAGAATTCCCAAGCCAGGTTGGCAGAACTCGGCTACACCGCCCCGCACTTCCCGGCACCCTGGGGCAAGGGAGCCGACCCGGTCACTCAGGTGGTGATCGCCGAGGAGCTCTCTGCGCGCGGCCTCGAGCCGCACGACATGATCATCGGCAACTGGGCCGTCCCGACCCTGATCGCCCATGGCGACGCAGGGATCCAGGAACGCCTCGTCCCGTCATCACTGCGCGGCGACATCGAGTGGTGCCAGATGTTCTCCGAGCCCGGTGCCGGCTCGGACCTGGCCGCGCTCAGCACCCGCGCCGAGAAGGTCGAGGGCGGCTGGCGGATCAACGGCCAGAAGGTGTGGACCTCGGGTGCGCGCACGTCTGACTTCGCGATCCTCCTGGCCCGAACGGACAAGGACGTCGCCAAGCACAAGGGCCTGTCCTACTTCGTGCTCGACATGACCACGCCCGGCATCGACATACGTCCGCTGCGTGAGCTGACTGGCGGAGCCCACTTCAACGAGGTGTTCCTCGACGACGTGTTCGTCCCGGACGAGATGCTGGTCGGGGAGCCGGGCGCCGGCTGGAAGCTGGCGATCACAACACTCGCCAACGAGCGCGTGCACATGACCTCCAACTCCGCCACCGGCACTGCCGAGCTCCTCTTCGAGCACGTTGACCGCAACGACCCCGTGCAGGTGGCCGCCCTGGGCCGCCTCGTCGCCGACGCCCAGTCAGGTGGACTGCTCGGCCTGCGCCAGACGATCCGGTCGGTCGCAGGGCTGCAGCCCGGGGCCGAGTCCAGCCTGGCGAAGCTGATCGCGGCTGAGAACATCCAGGACACGTGGCAGGCGCTGATGGAGTTCCAGGGTGCGGCATCGTTGACGGTCGACCCGGAGGAGCGCAGTGCCACCTGGTGGTTCCTCAGCAGCCGGGCGCTGACGATCGCGGGTGGAACGACCGACGTACAGCTCAACATCATCGGTGAGCGCATTCTCGGCCTGCCGCGCTGACCCACTTCTGAAGAGGACCGCCACCATGACCGACCCGAGCACCCAGCGACCCGACGTGGTCCGGGGCGAGACCCGCAAGCTCAACGTGTTGACCGCGAAGCCCAACAACGACGGCGTCGACAGTGCCGTGGCCGCGGCCCGGCGCGTCATCGAAGCACTGTTGCATGCCGGTGACCGGACCTCGGCCGAGATGGGGGCGATCGCCTCCCAGCTCACCGCCGTGGCCGACCACCTGGTCGAGCATGCGGGATCCGTCGACGACCGGCTCGTGGACATGTGGGCCGGAGAGGGCGTCACCCGCCACGACCCGATCACCGGGCCGGAGAACGCGATCGCCCCGCCGTTGAGCCTCGAGGGTCGCGAGGATGGCTCGATCGGGGGAGTGGTGACGCTGGGTCTGCCCTACCAGGGCCCGCCCGGCCACGTGCACGGTGGAGTCTCCTCGATGCTGCTCGACCACGTGCTGGGAGTCGCCAACGCCTGGGCCGGCGACTCCGGGATGACCAAGGTGCTGACGTTGACCTATCACCGTCCGACGCCGCTCTTCCGCGAGCTCGAGATCACCGGCCGACAGACGCAGGTCGACGGTCGCAAGATCTGGACCACCGGGGAGATCACCGTCGACGGGGATCCCTGCGTCAGCGCCGAAGGGCTGTTCATCAACGCCCAGGTCGCCCGCCCCCGCCACCCCGACACTCCCTGACGTTCCGGTCCCGAATCAGCGGTAGTCCCTGACGTTTCGGTCCCGCGAAGGCCCGGAACGTCAGGGAGTATCCCGCCCGAAGGACCGGAACGTCAGGGAGTATCCCGCCCGAATGACCGGAACGTCAGGGAGTATCGGGGGAGGGTGCTCAGACGTCGGCGAGTACGGCGGCGCGCGCGACCTTGCCGGTGGCGTTGCGGACCAGCGGCCGCGTGGTCAGGTGCCAGTGGCTCGGCACCTTGTAGTAGGCCAGAGCCTGCTTCACGTAGGCGGTCAGGTCCTCGACGGTGGGGATGGTCTCACCGTGCACCACGACCACGGAGACCTCCTGGCCGAGGTCGTCGTGCGGCACCCCGAAGACCATGCACTCGACGACGTCGGGGTGCTCGGTCAACACGTTCTCGATCTCCACCGGATAGACGTTCTCGCCGCCACGGATGATCAGGTCCGAGCGTCGCGAGCTGAGCCGCAGCCGGCCTTGCTCGTCGAGCTCGCCCAGGTCTCCGGTGTGCAGCCAGCCGTCCTCGCGGATGGTGCTCTCGGTGGCTTCCTCGTTGCGCCAGTAGCCGAGCATGTTGTAGGTGCTGCGCACGCAGACCTCGCCCTCCTCCCCCGGGCCGAGTCGACGGTCGAGGGGGTCGCGGATCTCGACCTGGACGCCGTACGTCGGACGGCCGAGCGTGCCCGGTGACTCGGCGAGGTCGGCCGGAGTGGCGGTGGCGACACCGGTGCAGGTCTCGGTCATGCCATAGCTGTCGACCAGCGCCGTCGCGAACGGCAGGTTGTCGCGCAGCCTCTGCTTCAGGCTCTCCGAGCTCGGCGCCGACGCGAGTGAGAAGGCGGTGAGTGAACTGAGGTCGTACTTGTCGGAGACCGTGCTGTCGAGCATGCGCGAGGCCATCGTCGGCACGGCGCCCCAGTTGGTGACCCGTTCCTTCTCGATCAAGGCATAGATCCGCTCGACATCGAAGGCACCCAGGTGCAGCGCGACCTTCGAGCCGGTGGCGAGACGTGGGACGACCAGGTTGTGCAGGCTGGCGATGTGGAACAGGGGCGAGACCAGCAGATAGCTGCGGTCGCGCGCGTCCATCGGGTTGCCGAAGGCGGCCATCAGCTCGTCGTTCATCCGGTGGAACTCGATGACCGCGAGCAGGTTGCGGTGCGAGTGGGTGGCACCCTTCGGGCGTCCGGAGGTACCGGAGGTGAAGATCAGCACCGCCGGGTCGTCCTCGTCCACGTCGGCCGAGGGGAGCGGCGCGTCTGGGTGAGCTGCCCGCAGGGTCGGCACGTCCGCCTCGATGCTCAGGACCGGTAGGCCGTGCTGGCGCAGCGCGGCGGTCCGCTTGGCATCGGCGATCGCCAGCACCGGTGTGGTCAGCTCGACGCCGTGCGCGACCTCCGGGTCGGACCACCAGGCGTTGAACGCGACGGCGACGGCACCGAGGGAGACGACGGCCCAGAACGACTCGACCCACTCGATCGTGTTGGCCGCGGAGATGACGACGCGGTCACCCTTCTTCACGCCGTGCACCTCGGCCAGGGCGTGGGCGAGCGAGGAGACCCGCTGCGCGTGCTGGGCGTAGGTGACGCGTTCGTCGGCGGTGGCGATGTAGGTACGCTCACCATGCTTGACGGAGTCAGCGAGGATCTCGTGCAGGGCCTTGGCGCGGTTGCGATAGACCGGCAGGCGGGTGCCGCGCACGTCCTCCTCGACCATCTCGAACGGGCCGCCCGGCCCGACGAGTCGTGCATAGGCGGCCATCGGGTCCTGCGTGCTGGTCATCGTCCGACTCCTCGTGTGTCTCGTGCTCATCATCGAGCATCGGCGCGACCAGTGTGCGGAAGGGCCCGAGCGAGCACGGGACGGCTCCCGGTGAACGGGATGCGTCCAGCCCGACCCCCACCGGGGTCGAGCACGATGCCGCCATGAGCACACTCCAAGGACGCACGGCCCTCATCACCGGAGCCGGCCAAGGGGTCGGTCGAGGCATCGCCGTCGCCCTGGCCGAGAAGGGCGTCGACATCGCCGCCGTGGGTCGCACCCTCGGCAAGGTCGAGGATGCCTGCGCCGAGCTGCGCGACCTCGGCGTCACCGCTCGCCCCTACGAGTTCGACGTGACCGACCTGGAGAACGTGGCCGGGCTCGTCGACCGGGTGGCCGAGGACTTCGGTGGCCTCGACATCCTCGTCAACAACGCCTACTTCGGGGCCTACGGGCGATTGCTCGAGATGTCCTCCCACGAGTTCCAGCGCGGCTTCCGCAGTGGCCCCTTTGCCGCCTTCGACTTCATGAGGGCGGCACACCCGCACCTCGTCGCCCAGGGCGGCGGCTCGATCGTCAACCTGGTCACCTCGGCGATGGTGCGCTGGGACCCCACGACGTACGGCGCGTATGCGGCCGCGAAGTCCGCCTTGCGCTCCCTGAGCCGTACGGCGGCCGTGGAGTGGGGCGGCGAGAACATCCGGGTCAACTCGATCGCGCCGCACGCGCTGAGCCCCGGCCTGGAGGGATGGATCGAGCGAAACCCGGAGGAGGCCGACGCTTTCGTCGCCTCCATCCCGCTCAAGCGCATCGGCGACCCGGTCGCCGACATCGGGCGTGCCGTGGCGAGCCTGGTCAGCCCGGAGATGTCCTACCTGTCGGGGGCCACCATCCCGCTCGACGGGGGCCAGGCCAACTTCGGCTGAGCTGCGCGCGGGGTTGGCTCCCGTTGAGCGGGAGACGGAGCCAGCGGAATCGCGGGTGGTCCTAGCGTTCGTCGCATGCCGACCCACGCCATGACCCGGAAGCTGCCCAGGAGCCGCCCGCAGGTTCCCGACGACGAACGTCTCGAGACGATCGCCGACATGCTGCTGGCCCGCGTGGGCGACGAGCACCCCGGCCTGCTCGACGGTGAGACGAAGTGGACGTGGGACGAGGTGGTCCGCGAGAGCGCCGCACGCGCTGCGTGGCTCGAGGAACTGCGTGACCCGGCGAGGCCCTTCCACGTCGGCATCCTTCTGGAGAACCACCCCGAGTTCCTGTTCTGGCTGGGCGGTGGGGCCCTGGCCGGCGCGACCGTGGTCGGCATCAACAACACCCGCTCGGGCGAATACCTCGAGCAGGAGGTCCGCCACACCGAGCTGCAACTGGTGGTCACCGACGCCGCCGGCACCGACCTGCTGGATGGTCTCGACATCGGCGTGCCCCAGGACCGTTTCATCCGCATCGACGAGACGACGTACGCCGACGAGGTCGTCGCGCGGCGTACCGAGCCGAGGCGCCGGCCCGAGATCGACGCGACCACGCAGATGCTGTTGCTCTTCACCTCGGGTACGACGGGAGCCTCGAAGGCGGTGCGGTGCAGCCAGGGGCGGCTGCTCGGCCTCGCCTACCAGAACACCGCGAAGTACGACATCACCCGCGACGACGTCTCCTACTGCTCCATGCCGCTGTTCCACGGGAACGCGTTGATGGGCCTGTGGGCGCCGACGGCCCTCGCTGGCGGCACGATCGCGTTGACCCGGAAGTTCTCCGCCTCCAGGTTCATCGACGAGTGCCGCGCCTACGGGGCGACCTACTTCACCTATGTCGGCAAGGCGATCGGCTACATCCTGGGCACACCCGAGCGTGACGACGACCTCGACACCCGACTCACCCACGGCTTCGGCACCGAAGCCTCGCCGGAGGACCGGGAGCGGTTCTGGTCGCGCTTCGGTGCCACCCTGCTCGAGTCCTACGGCTCCAGTGAGGGGGCCGGCATGGTGGCGCTCGACCCCGCCGCTCCCGAGGGAGCGCTCGGCAGGCCGGCCCACGACGGGGTCCGGGTGGTCGACCCCGAGTCCCGGGCCGAGTGCGTCCGCGCCGAGCTCGACGAGCACGGCCGCGTCCTCAACGCCGAGGCCTCCGTGGGAGAGATGGTCAACACCACGGGAGCAGCCGCCTTCGAGGGCTACTGGAAGAACCCCGAGGCCGACGCGGAGCGGGTGCGCCACGGTTGGTACTGGACCGGCGACCTCGGCTTCATCGATGCCGCCGGCTTCATCTACTTCGCCGGGCGTTCGGGTGACTGGATCCGGGTCGACTCCGAGAACATCTCGGCGCTGCTCACCGAGCGCGTGCTGCGCCGCCACGACGACGTCGTGATCGCCGCCGCCTTCGCGGTCCCGGACCCACGCGCAGGGGACCAGGTGATGGCCGCGATCGAGATACCCGAGGGGACGACGTTCGCCGACCTCGATCTCGGTGCCTTCCTCAGCGTGCAGGCAGACCTGGGCACCAAGGGCGCGCCGCGCTATGTCCGCGTCTCCCACGCCCTGCCCAGCACCGGGTCCAACAAGCTGCGCAAGAAGGAGATCCAGCTCGACGGCTGGCGCTGCACCGACGAGGTGTACCAGTGGGTCGGGCGGGGCGAGCCGACGTACACGCTGATGACCGAGGCCGACAAGGCTGCCCTGGTGGCGGAGTTCGAGGCCAACGGCCGGCGCCGCTTCCTGCCCTGAGTCGCGTCTCTCGCAGATCGGGACACCAGCGTCGTGGTTGGCGCCGAACACGACGCCCTCGTCCCGGTCTGCGCGGGCGACGTCGGAGGTGTCAGGCGAGGATGCGGCGGGTGGCCTCACCGAGGATCGCGTTGACCTCGCGCGGGTCACGACCTGAGGCGACACCGATCATCGCCCCGAGGAACATCATCGACAGCAGTGGGGCGGCCGCATCAATCTGGTCGTCGCTCAGACGTGCGCCAGGTTCTTCGGTCGTGCCGTGACGGAGGGTCTCGCCGATCCAGGCGGCTTGTTCGGGGCCGAAACCGGGGGCACCGTCGTCCGCGGCCAGGCCAGATGCACTGGCCACATACCCACGGTAGAGCGCTTGGTAGAGCAACGGCTTGCGTCCGGCCTCGCGCAGGATGCGGGTGAAGACCGCGATCAACCGGGCGGCCGGCGTGTCGCCCTGCGGCGGTCGGGCCCGCACCGCATCGGTGGAGCGCTCGCCCAAGGACATCAGTGCCTCCATGAGCAGCTGGTCCTTCGAGGAGACATGCTGGTAGACGGTCGGCACCGAGACACCTGCCGCCGCGGCGACCTGGCGGACACCCACGGCGTCGTAGCCACCCTCGACGGCGAGGTCGATCACCGTGGCGATCAGCTTGTCGCGGGTCGCCGCGCGGGCAGGCGAGAGCACGCGTTGCACGACACGGGATCCAGTGGCCATTCGTCCACCCTAACGCCTTTCGTTCCACTGAGATAGACATCCGATTGACACTCGTATATTCGAGTGACAATCTGACCGACATGGAACTGCGTGAGACCCCCGCCCAGCAGGCGTTGCGCCAGGAGCTGCGCGAATACTTCGCCAACCTGCTCCCCGACGACGAACGCCGCGAGGTCGGCGAGGCGGGCGCCGGTGGCCCTCGCTTCCGCGAGGTCGTCAAGATGCTCGGTCGCGACGGCTGGCTCGGTGTCGGCTGGCCCACGGAGTACGGCGGTCGCGGGCTGGGCCCCGAGGAGCAGTTCATCTTCTACGACGAGATCCAGCGTGCCGGTGTGCCGTTCCCACTGGTCACGGTCAACACGGTCGGGCCCACGCTGATGCAGTTCGGCACCGAGGAGCAGAAGCAGAAGTACCTCCCCGGCATGCTGACCGGCGACATCGTCTTCGCGATCGGCTACACCGAGCCCGACGCCGGCACCGACCTTGCGTCGCTGAAGACCCGCGCAGTCCTCGAGGGCGACGAGTTCGTGGTGAACGGCTCCAAGATCTTCACCACCGGCGGCAACACCGCCGACTACGTCTGGTTGGCGTGCCGCACCGAGCCGGAAGCCCCCAAGCACAAGGGCATCTCGATCCTGATCGTGCCCTGCGACGACCCCGGCTTCTCCTGGAGCACGATCAGGTCCGTCGGTGGGATCCACCCGACGGCCACCTACTACCAGGACATCCGGGTGTCACGCAGTGAGCTGGTCGGCGAGGTCAACGCCGGCTGGTCGCTGATCACCTCCCAGCTCAACCACGAGCGAGTCGCGCTGGCCGCCCTCGGTGGCCGGATGATCCAGCTCTGGGAGCAGACCCTCGCCTGGGCCAGGGAGACGGGCGTGATCGAGACGCCGTGGGTGCAGCAGGAGTTCGCTCGCACCCACGCCAAGCTCGAGGCGATGCGGCTGGTCAACTGGAAGCTCACCGCGGCCGTGGGCGACCACACCCTGCGGGGCGAGCAGGCCGGTGCCGCCAAGGCCTACGGCACCGAGACCCACATCGACCTGCAACGCACGCTCTTCCAGGTGCTCGGCGCCGCCGGCCGGATCCGGCCCGGATCGCCCGCTGCGGTGCTGCACGGCCAGGTCGAGCAGCTCTCGCGTCAGGGCCTGGTCAACACCTTCGGCGGCGGGGTCAACGAAGTGCTGCGCGACATGATCGCGACGATGGGGCTGGGCATGCCCAGGAGCCGGCGATGAGTGCGAGGAGCCCCCGCGGAGGTGGGGCGAGGCACGAGCTCCGCCGGAATGAGGCACCGCAGTGCTCGAGCAAAGGGGTAGAGCGATGAAGGAGACGGGCATGCCCGACTACGAGGACCACCTGGCCGCCTTCGTCGGGCAGGTCATCAACGAACGTACGCCGGGACAGGACCCGGTCAACGTGCCGATGATCCGACACTGGGTCGAGGCGATGGACCTGGCCAACCCGGCCCACCTCGACCGCGAGGCGGCGCGAGCCACCGGCCGGGACGACGTGGTGGCACCGGCATCCATGATCCAGGCCTGGACCATGCGCGGCTACGCGAAGACCGTGCGTCCGGAGGCGACAACGAGCACCGGGTCCGGCTTCGCCGAGCTTGTCGACCTGTTGGCCGAGGGCGGCTACACCTCCGTGGTGGCCACCGACTCCGAGCTCGACTTCGTCCGCGAGGTCGTGCCCGGCGACGAGATCACGGTCGAGGAGGTGGTCGAGTCGATCAGCCCCGAGAAGGCCACCGGACTCGGCACCGGCCGCTTCGTCACCTCGGTCAAGACCTATCGTGACGCGGCCGGTGAGACCGTGGCCACCCAGCGGTGGCGCACGCTGCGTTTCAAGCCGAAACAGTCGGAGGAGCCCGAGGCAGCCGACGGCGAGGCAACCGAAGACGCCGCCCCGAAGGCGCTGCGTCCGCGACCGGCGATCAACCTCGACAACCAGTTCTGGTTCGAGGCCGCGATGGAGAAGCGTCTGGTCGTGCAACGCTGCACGTCGTGCGAGACGCTGCGCCACCCACCCGGCCCGGGCTGCCCGAACTGTGGCTCCTTCGAGTGGGACACCGTGCCGGCGGGGGAGAAGGGCACCGTCCACTCCTACGTGGTCGCCCACCACCCGCGTCACCCGGCCTTCGACTACCCACTGGTGATCGCCCTGGTCGACCTGCCCACCGGCACCCGGCTGACCACCAACCTGGTCGACGTCGCCCCGGAGGAGGTCGAGATCGGCATGCCGGTCGTCCTCGACTGGCTCGAGGCGGACGACGAGCTCACCCTGCCGGTCTTCCGACCCGACCCGGCCGACCTCCACCACGAGAAGAACGAGAAGAAGGGCACGAACTGATGGACTTCTCCCTCGACGAAGACCTGCTCTCCCTGGCCGCCCTGGCCAAGGAGATCCTCGACGACCTGGCCGACACCGACCGGGTGCGCGAGATCGAGACCACCGACTCCCGCACCGACGAAAAGCTCTGGAGTGCGCTGGCTGACGCCGGCGTCCTCGGGCTCACCGTGCCCGAGGAGCACGACGGTGCCGGCCTCGGGCTCGACGCGCTCTGCGTGGTGCTCGAGGAGCAGGGCCGCCACGTGGCCCCGGTCCCGCTGTGGAGCGCGGGCGTGGCCGCGCTGGCTGTGACCCGTTTCGGCTCACCCGAGCAGCAGGCCGACCTGTTGCCGACCATTGCCTCCGGGGAGTCCCGGCTGACGCTGGCGCTCGAGGAGTACGACGGCGCCGACCCGGCGGCCCCGCGAGCGCGTGCCGTGGCCGCAGACGGGGACGGATGGCGACTCACCGGCGTGAAGGCCGTCGTACCGACCCTTCCCGGTGCCCACCGGGTTCTGGTCTCCGCGACCACCGACGCGGGGGCCGGCCTCTTCCTGGTCGATCCCGCGGCCGCCGGAGTCAGCACGACCCAGTCCGACACCACGATGCACGACCTGGCCACGGAGCTCGTCCTCGACAGCACCCCTGCCGTGGCACTGGGCGTTCCCGGTGACGAGGCACTGTCCGTCACGTTGCGCACGGCCGGCATTGCGCTGGCCGCCGTCCAGGTCGGCGTCGCCGACGGTGCCATGCGCCTGGCTGCCTCCTACCTCTCCGAACGCGAACAGTTCGGCCGCCCACTCGGCTCGTTCCAAGCGGTCCAGCACCAGCTCGCCGACTGCTGGATCGACATCGACGCCATGCGGGTGACCCTGTGGCAGGCCCTGGCCGCTGACGCCGACGACCCGACGAACACCGACCCGACACGGGTCGCCGAGCGTTCCGGCTGGGTGGCGAAGTGGTGGTGTGACAAGGGCGGACTCGACGTCGTGCACCGCACCCAGCACGTGCACGGTGGCATCGGGATCGACCTCGACTACCCAGTCCACCGGCACTTCCTGTGGGGCAAGCAGATCTCCAGCACCCTCGGCGGCGAACACGTCGCCCTGGCCGCGCTCGGCTCCCTCATCGCCACCACCGAGGTGACCTCATGATCGTGCAAGACACCAAGAAGCCCGCACAGGTGAGCGTCGGCGACGTGCTCCCCGAGCACCAGGTCCCGCTGACGCGCACGCTGATCGTCGCCACCGCGATCGCCAGCCGCGACTACCAGGACGTCCACCACGACCCCGAGCTCGCCCGGGAACGCGGGTCGAAGGACATCTTCATGAACATCCTCACCAGCAACGGCCTGGTCGAGAAGTATGTCGCCGAGTGGGCCGGTCCGGCGGCCGTGGTGAAGAAGATCAAGATCCGCCTCGGTGCACCGAACTACCCCGGGGACACGATGACCATGTCCGGCACGGTCTCTGCGGTGGAAGGTCGCCTGGTGACCGTGGACGTCACCGGCCGCAACAGCCTCGGCCCCCACGCCAGTGGCTCCGTCGTCATCGAACTTCCGGAGGAGTCCGCATGAGCAGCCTGTCCGGAGCAGCGGCGATCGTCGGCATCGGTGCCACCGAGTTCTCCAAGGCCTCGGGCCGCAGTGAGCTGCAGCTGGCCTGCGAGGCAGTCTCGGCGGCGATCAGCGACGCCGGACTGATGCCGTCCGACGTCGACGGCATGGTCACCTTCACCGCCGAGTCCAGCTCGGAGAACCACGTGGCCCGCAACGTGGGCATCGGCGACCTCACCTTCTTCTCCCGCATCCACCACGGTGGCGGTGCCGCCGCGGCCACCGTCGCCCAGGCCGCCGCCGCGATCCACTCCGGTCTTGCCGAGGTGGTGGTCTGCTGGCGCGCCTTCAACGAGCGCTCCGGCGAGCGCTACGGCCTCGGCCAGGCGAGTCGCCCGATGGACACCAACGCCGACCGGGCGGCGTACTCCTGGATGACGCCGTTCGGGCTCTCGACCCCGGCCCAGTGGGTGGCGATGTTCGCGCGCCGCTACATGCACGAGTTCGGCGCCACCTCCGAGGACTTCGGCCGGGTGGCGGTGACCGCCCGCGCGCACGCGGCGACCAACCCCGACGCGTGGTTCTTCGAGCGCCCGATCACCCTCGAGGAGCACCAGGCGAGTCGCTGGATTGCCGAGCCGCTGCACCTGCTCGACTGCTGCCAGGAGACCGACGGCGGTCAGGCGATGGTCGTGGTCTCCGCCGAGCGCGCCAAGGACCTGCCCAACAAGCCGGCCGTCATCCGCGCCGCCGCCCAGGGCCAGGCCAAGGACCAGCACATGATGACCTCCTACTACCGACCCGACATCACGGGACTGCCCGAGATGGGCGTGGTCGGCAAGCAGTTGTGGGCCCAGTCGGGGATGTCGCCGGCCGACATGGATGCCGCGATCTTGTATGACCACTTCACCCCGTTCGTCCTGCCCCAGATGGAAGAACTCGGCTTCTGCAAGCCCGGGGAGGCCCGCCACTTCATCGCTGACGGTCACCTCTCCCTCGACGGAACGTTGCCCACCAACACCCACGGTGGACAGCTCGGTGAGGCCTATCTGCACGGCATGAACGGCATCGCCGAGGGCGTGCGCCTGGTGCGCGGCACCTCCGTCAACCAGCCGGGCACCGTGGAGAACACCATCGTCACCGCGGGCACCGGGGTGCCGACCAGCGCGCTGGTGCTCGGGGTCTGAGGTGACGGCCGCCGAGTGGGTGGGGCGCTCCCTCGGCGAGCGCACCGTCGGGTACGCCGACCGCGACGCCATCCTCTACGCCCTCGCCGTCGGTGCACCTCCGGACGCCCTCGACCTCGTGCACGAGCCACGCCTGCGAGTGCTGCCCGGCTTCGCGCTGACCCTGGCCCAGTGGGCTCCGGACGCGCTCGGGAGCGCCGGGGCCTTCGACATCACGACGGCGGTGCACGGCGCGCAACGACTCGAGGTGATCGCACCCCTGCCGACCGACGGCGAGCTGCGCATGAAGGCTCGGGTGGCGGCGGTGCACGACAAGGGCTCGGCCGCGGTCTTCGACGTCGAGGTCGAATCCGACTTCTTCGTCGCCACGTGGTCACTCTTCGCGCCCGGCGCCGGTGGCTTCGGGGGTGAGCGCGGGCCCTCGGCGCCCGCGCGTCCCGACGGCGATCCGACCCGGCTTCTCGAGGTGCCAACGCGTGCCAACCAGCCGGTGCTCTACCGGTTGTTGGGCGACCGACATGCCATGCACGTCGACCCCGAGGCGGCGCATGCCGCCGGCCAGCCGAGGCCGTTCATGCACGGTCTGTGCACGGTCGGCACGGTCACCGTGGCCGTGGCCGCCGAGTTGGGTGCGCATCCCGCAGACCTGCACAACCTCGACGTTCGCTTTGCGGCTCCGGTCTTCCCCGGAGAGCGCCTCGACGTCGCGCTCTGGCCGGCCGCCAGTTCGTCGCAGATCGGGACCACAGGGTCGTCGTACGACGATTCTGTGACCCTCTCGTCCCGATCTGGTGTGCGGTTCGAGGCCGGCGTCGGCGAGCGCTCCGCGCTGCGCGGTGGCCTCCTCGGCTTCGCCTGACCGGTCAACTTCCGGTCAGTGGGATTGCTCCCGATGTGGTCGGTGTCACCCGACCTAGCCTTCGAGAAACCTGTCGGCCCCGGCCGTGCCTGATCGACGAAAGGACTTCCGAGATGTGCCTGGACGTCCACCCCACCCGCCGTGGAAGTGGTCACTGATGCGCAGGATCACACTGCGGATCGGTGAGTTGCTCGCCGTTCTGCTGGTGGTCAGCTTCGGTGTCTTCGCCATGGTGACCCTGATGCCGGGCGACCCCGCCGTCGCCATCCTCGGCGAGGGCCACCCGAAGCACGAGTACGCCGAGTTGCGCGACCAGATGGGCCTCAACGACCCGCTGCTGACCCGCTACTGGGACTGGCTCAGCGGCGCCGTCCGCGGCGACCTCGGCACCTCGCTGGTGCCGCCCCAGGGCGACGTCACCGAGCGCATCCTCGGCGCCCTCCCGGTCAGCGTCGAGCTGGCCGTGCTCGGGCTCCTGATCGCGCTCGTGCTGGCCATCCCGCTGGCCCTGTGGTCGGCGGCCCACGCCGGCGGCACCATCGACCGGATGATCAGCGCGACCATGTTCGCCACGCTCTCGATCCCGTCGTTCCTGGCCGGACTGCTGCTGATCATGATCTTCGCCAACGGCCTGGGCTGGTTCCCCCGGGCCCAGTGGGTGCGTCTCTCGGAGTCGATACCGGGCAACGTGCACCACGCGCTGTTGCCCGCGATCGTGATCGCGATGATGGAGCTCGCGCTCTTCACCCGCATCCTGCGCAACGACCTCATCGTCACGTTGAGCGAGGACTACATCCTCGCCGCGCGGGCCAAGGGGATGCCGCCGTGGCGGATCATGATCGGGGACGCGCTGCGGCCCTCCTCCTTCTCGCTGGTCACCCTGATGGGCATCAGCCTCGGCCGGCTCATCGGCAGCACGGTGATCGTGGAATACCTCTTCGCCCTGCCCGGCATGGGGTCGATGATCGTCACCTCCGCCAACCAGGGCGACTTCCCCCTGGTGCAGGGAGCCGTGCTCGTCATCGCTCTCGTCTACGTCGTGGTGAACGCCGGCATCGACCTCTCCTATGGCTATCTCGACCCGAGGACTCGCCGTGTTCATGCCTAGTGACAAGTTCCGCGCCGACAAGACGAAGCGCACCCGCACCCTCGTGCTGGGCGGCGCGATGCTGGTGGTCGGCCTTGCCCTGATGGTCTTCGGGTGGAGTACGCCGACCCTGGTCCTGGCCGCGAAGGCGGTGCTGGTCCTCGGTGGTGTGGCGCTCGTCTTCCAGGGGATCTCGCGACTGGTCGTGGCGATCCGCGGCAAGCGGATCGACCTGCTCTTCACGCTCGCGATGATCTGGTTGGTCGGCCTGTGCATCGTCGCCCTGCTGGCGCCGCTGCTGCCCCTGGGCGAGCACAACGACGTCGCCAAGACGCTCCTCGAGCCGACCAACATGTCGCCGAAGCTGCTCACCGACCACCCGCTCGGCACCAACAACCAGGGCCTGGACATGCTCTCGCGCTCCATCCACGGAGCTCGTACGTCGTTGATGATCTCCCTGCTCGCGGTCAGCATCGGCACCGTGGTCGGTGGCTCGATCGGCGTGATCGCGGGCTACTTCCGCAAGGGCACCGACAGTGTCATCGGCATCTTCACCAACGCGGTCCTGGCCGTGCCGCCGCTTATCCTGCTGATCGCGTTGAGCACCTTCCTTGACCCGAGCCTGCGCAACATGGCGTTTGCCCTGTCCCTGTTGACGATCCCGAGCATGGTGCGACTGGCGAGGGCGAACACGATCGCCTTCGCCCAACGCGAGTTCGTGATGGCGGCCCGACTGATGGGTGCCAACCGCTTCCGGGTGATGGCCCGCGAGCTGGTGCCCAACGTGATCCTGCCGGTCTTCTCGATGGCCGTGGTGATGATCTCCGCGCTGATCGTGGCCGAGGCCTCGCTGAGCTTCCTCGGCCTCGGCATCCAGCAGCCCGACCCGACCTGGGGAAACATGGTCGCCGAGGGAGAGGGCGGCGCGATGGAGGACTACCCCCACATCGTGCTGGTGCCCGGTGCGTTCCTGTTCCTGACCGTCTTTGCCTTCAACCTGCTCGGCGAGAAGGCCCAGCAGCGTTGGGACACGAGGAGTGCGAAGCTGTGAACCAAGACAACGACCTCGTCCTCGAGGTACGCGACGTACGCACCACGTTCCTGACCCCGCGCGGTCCGGTCCGCGCCGTCGACGGCGTCTCCATGTCGCTGCGCGCCGGCGAGACGCTCGGCATCGTCGGTGAGTCCGGCTCCGGCAAGTCGGTGTTGGGTCGCACCGTGATGGGCCTGGTCTCGAACTCCCCGACGACCACCGTCACCGGCGAGTGCCTCATCGACGGCCGCGACGTACACACGCTCAAGCCCAACCAGCGGCGCCAGCTGTGGGGCCCCGAGGTGGCGATGGTCTTCCAGGACCCGATGACCTCGCTCAACCCGGTCAAGCGCGTCGGCCGGCACATCACGGAGGCGCTGCGACTGCACCTCGGCGTCGGCAAGAAGGAGGCCCACGACCGCGCCGTCGAGCTGCTGCGCCAGGTCTCCATCCCCGAACCGGTACGCCGGATGACGCAGTACCCGCACGAGCTCTCCGGCGGCATGCGGCAACGCGTGGTCATCGCGATGGCACTGGCCTGTGACCCGAAGCTCCTCATCGCCGATGAGCCCACCACGGCGCTCGACGTCACCGTCCAGAAGCAGATCCTCGACCTGCTCGCATCGCTGGCGACCGAGCGCAACATGGCCACCATCCTGATCAGCCACGACCTCGGGGCCGTCGAGGGTCGCACCGACCGTGTCGCGGTGATGTATGCGGGCCGCACTGTCGAGACGTCGAGGACGTCTCGGGTCTTCAACAACCCCGTGCACCCGTACGCCGATGCGTTGCTCGCCTCGATCCCTCGGATCGCCGACGACCCGCACACCGTGCTGCGCGCCATCGACGGCTCACCGCCGAACATGCTGAACCCGCCCGACGGGTGCAGGTTCGCGCCACGTTGTCGATTCGCCGTGGACCGGTGCCGCGAGGAATCACCCGAGTTGAGAGATCTGGCGGACGGGACGGACGACACCCACCTGGGTGCCTGCCACTTCCCGCTCCTGCCCGCGCGCCAGGAGGTGGGCTGACATGGCCGGAAGCGGAAATGCGCACATGCGTCCCGAGCACGGTCCACTCCTCTCGGTCGACGACATGGTTGTCGAGTTTCCCGTCGGACGGCGGCAGGTCGTGCACGCGGTCTCTGGGCTCAACATCGACCTGCTCCCCGGGGAGACCCTCGGCATCCTGGGGGAGTCCGGCTGCGGGAAGTCCAGTGCCGGCCGCGCGATCATGCAGGAGCCTGCGCCGACCTCGGGCGGCGTGCGCCTGGCCGGGACGGAGCTGACCGGGCTCAAGGGGCGCAGCCTGCGCCGCGACCGGGCGAAGATGCAGATGATCATGCAGGACCCGGTGTCCTCGCTGAACCCGCGCCGCAAGGTGCACGACCTCGTCTCCGAGGGCCTGCGGATCTGGGGCTACGACGGTGACGACCTGGACGGCGCCATCCGCGAGACCCTCACCGCGGTGGGGCTCGATCCCGACACCGTCTGGGACCGGCGCGCGCACGAGCTGTCCGGCGGACAGTGCCAGCGGGTCTGCATCGCACGGGCGCTGATGATGAATCCCGACGTACTGATCTGTGACGAGCCGGTCTCCGCCCTCGACGTCTCCGTGCAGGCCCAGATCCTCAACCTGCTCGAGCGCACCAAGGAGACCTACGACCTGTCGATGATCTTCATCGCCCACGACGTCTCCGTGGTGAAGAACATCAGTGACCGGGTGATGGTGCTCTACCTCGGCAAGACGTGTGAGGTGCTGCCGTCCACCGACATGCAGACCCGGGCACTGCATCCCTACACACGGACCCTGATCGCCTCCATCCCCGGCGGCGAAGAGGTCGTCGCGGCCGACGACCCGGTCGCCGGACCGGTGGCGGATGCGAAGCCGCAGGCGGCCACCATGACCGAGCTGCCGTCGCCGCTCAACCCGCCGTCGGGTTGCCGCTTCCGCACCCGCTGCGCCCTGGCCACCGATCGGTGTGCGGCCGAGGAGCCGCAGCTGCGCGAGGTCGGCCCGGGACACTTCATCGCCTGCCACGAGGTGGCGGCCGGATGACCGACCAACGGACGAACCACGTCATGCCCGACGCCCGGGCAACCAACGACGAGCTGGACGAGTCGTGGGAGACGATGACCCGGCACCTGCTTGCCGCCGCCGAGGTCATCCGCTCGGACCCTCGTGCCGACGACCCGGTGATTCGGGCGGCGGGCTACCACTACCTGCTCAACCTGACCAACGCGGCCCTGGAGCACAAGGTCTTCAGCGCCGACCGGGAGTTTCCCGAGCACGGCAGGCTTCAGGACAGCACCAAGCGCTATGCCACCGAGTCGCCCGACTGCCTGTTCGGAGTGACCTCGCTCGACCCGGCGGGCACCTACCGGGTCACCGTGACCGGCGGCAACCCGCACTACCTCGGGTTCACCATCTATCGGGACATGGACCACTACGGAAACTCCCGTGGTGTCGCGACGGATGACTTCGCGGCCCTGTTCGCGGCCGCCACCGGCGCCACCCTGGCCAGCATCTCGAGGCCCGGAGGACTCCGGGTCGATGAGAACGGCGACTGCGAGCTGATCCTCTCCGCGGAACCCCACGAGGGCAACTGGCTGCCACTCACACCGGACGCGGACCACCTCATGAGTCGGCAGTACTTCTACGACTGGGACACCGAGGAGGCGGCGCACATCTCGGTCGAACGCCTCGACGACACCGGGGACGGCCCGGTCGCCGAACCGGAGAAGGTGATCGACGAGGTCGTAGGGTTCGGCCAGCTGGTCGAGGGATTCGCACGGACCTGGTCCACGTTCTACAACCTCAAGGCCGAGAAGAAGTTCAACACGTTGGTGACGGAGCCGCCGGTCGCGGACAACTTCGCGGGCGACGGTGGCTACATCTCCTACGGAGGCGGCTTCTTCGACCTCGCCGAGGACGAGTGCGTCGTCGTCGAGTTCACCCCACCGGAGTGTCACTTCTGGAACTTCGCCCTCGGGGACGTCTGGTCCCAGTCACTCGACTACACCTTCCGCCAGAGTCACCTCAACGGCTTCCAGGCACGCCTCGACGAGAACGGGGTCTTCCGGGGAGTCATCGGGCACCGTGACCCCGGAGTGGCGAACTGGTTCGACACCGCAGGCAACCGCTTCGTGCACGTGACCTACCGGTGGTGGCTCGCCGCCCGCCCGGACCTGGTCACACCCACCGTGAGGATCGTGAAGTTCGACGACCTCGCCGAGGAACTCGACCCGGCCACCCCGAGGATCACTTCGGAGGAACGGCTGGACAGTCTTGATCGGCGCCGCCGAGCGGTGCTGCGTCGCTACCGCCGTTGAGGAGATGAGCATGGACCACCAATCTGCGGATGCCACTGCGATCGCGGAGTCGATCCGCGTCGGTGAGACCAGCGCACGCGAGGTCGTCGAAGCGGCGATCGCCCGGATCGATGAGCACAACCCGTCACTGAACGCCGTGATCGCGACCCGGTTCGAGGAAGCGCTGGCAGAGGTGGACGCCGGGTTGCCGGAGGGCCCGCTGCGGGGCGTACCGGTGCTGGTCAAGGACCTCAACATGGACGTGGCCGGGCTGCCCAGCTCTCGCGGCAGTCGCCTGTTCGCCGACCTGGTGCCCGATCGTGACTCCGAGCTCGTGGCCCGTTACAAGCGGGCTGGGATGGTGGTGCTCGGCACCACCAACAGCCCCGAGTTCGGGCTGAACGCGAGCACCGAGCCGCAACTGCACGGCCCCACCCACAACCCGCGTGACCACGCCCGCTCGCCGGGCGGATCCAGCGGTGGTTCGGCCGCCGCGGTCGCCGCAGGCATGGTGCCGGTGGCGCACGCGAGCGACGGTGGCGGCTCGATCCGCATCCCGGCCTCGATGAACGGACTCTTCGGGCTCAAGCCCAGCCGCGGTCGCGTGCCGTCGGCTCCGCACCCCTCCACCCTCAGCGGACCGGTTTCGGTGCACCACGCGGTGACGACGACGGTGCGCGACAGCGCCCTGCTGCTCGACATCTCCTCGACGCGCCTGCCCGGCACGGCGGTCGGCGTACCCACCCCGACGGAGTCGTTCGTGTCGCTGGCTGCCCAGCCGCCGCCGCGGTTGCGGATCGGCCTGGCCACGTGCTTCACCGACGGGCCGGAGACGGATCCGGACGTCGTGGGCGCCGTCGAGGCTGCTGCTGCGCTGTGTGAGTCGTTGGGCCATGACGTGATCCCCGTGGACGCGCCGTGGGTGCCTGCGGAGGTGTCCGGTGGCACCGCCCCGCTGATGGGCGTGGCCTTCACCGCCGCCGTCCAGGACCGACTCGAGGCCCTGAGCCGGCCCTTGGCCGATGACGACCTCGAGCCATTCACCCGGCTGCTCTTCGAGCACTACAGCAGCATGCCCGCGACCGTCTTGAGCCGTGCGCTGAGCAATGCACAGCGCATCGGCTGGCAGGTGGGCGCGGCCTTCGCGCAGTACGACGTACTGCTGACCCCGACCCTGGCGCACCGCGTCCCGCCACTGGGCCTCCTCGACACGATGCGTCCGGAGTCGATCTATCAGCACGCGGGTGCCTACAGCTCCTGGACGAGCGTCTTCAACGCGACCGGGATGCCGGCGATGTCCGTGCCGCTCGGCACCGATCGTGACGGGCTCCCGATCGGGGTCCAGTTCGCTGCCGACCTCGGCGATGAAGGGCTGCTGCTCTCCCTCGCCGGCCAGCTCGAGGCCGCTGCCCCCTGGCAGCGCCACCTCTGAGGCCCACCCCGGGCGCCTGGCCCCCGGGCCGCTTCCCCTGCAGCAGTCGCTCGCGTCCCGCAGGTGACGTACGACCCATCGGCGTCGCGCTGGGCCGGGGACCCTCCCGGCACCCGCGGCGCCGCGCTGGGCCGGGGACGCGACCACGCCAACATGCACAACGGACTCTCCGGGCCGGAATCGGGCCGAATCGGCTCGTTGTGCATGTTCGTGTGGTCGCCAACCTCGAGAACAGCGGGGCTCCGCTGCTCTGCTCCGGCGCACTGACGCACAGAAGAGCCCCGCCCTCACGAGGAGGACGGGGCTCTTCTGAACGGCTGGGGTTACTTCTCGATCCAGGCCTCGTCGAACAGTGCGATCGTCTCGGTGCTCGGCTTGATGCCGTGCACGTTCTCGTTCCACACGTTCAGCAGGGCACCGGAGTTGATCGCCACACCCGGAGCGTCCTTGGACCACAGGGCCTCGATCTTGGTGAGGATCTCCTTGCCGTCCTCCGGCTGGTCGATCGCCTGCAGTTCGGAGACCAGCTTGTCCATCTCGGAGCTGGTGTAGCCACCGACGTTGACGGCGGAGGTGCTGCCCAGGGCCGAGCTGAGGCGACCGAAGACGTCCTCGTCGTTCAAGGAGGTCGCCGCGGTGGCGATGTCGAAGTCGTGGTCGACGTAGATCTTCTGCACCTGGTCGGCCACGTTGGCCACGAGGTCCAGCTTCACGTCGAAGCCGACGGCCTCGAACATGCCCTGCATGGCCACTGCTCCTGCCTGCGAAGCCTGGTCGGTGCGAGCGAGCACGCGGATCTTGCCGTCGTACCCGTCGGCCTTGGCCTCCTCGAGCAACTTCTTGGCGGCCGCAGTGTCCGTCGGCATCGGCTCGACGCCTGTCGCCCACGCCGAGTCGGCACCGATCAGGAGCTTGTTCGGGTCACCGGCACCGTTCGCGATGCGGTCCAGGTAGATCTTCGGGTCGAAGGCCAGGGCCAGCGCCTCGCGGACCCGACGGTCAGCGGTCGGAGAACCTTCGCGAGAGTTGAACCACAGGTTGTTGGCAAGGCTGGCATAGGTCACCATCGCCGGCAGATCGCCCTCGATGACGTCATCGACGAGCTCCGTGCTGCGCACGTAGGTGACGTCGACGCCACCGCTCTGGAGCGTCTCGTAGGCGGTCTTGTCGGTGCCCAGGATGTCGAACTCGATGGCGTCCAGGTTGGGACGGCCGTTCCAGTAGTCCTCGTTCGCGACGACCTTGGTCGTCTCGTTCGGCTTGTAGCTCTCGAACTTGAACGGACCGGCACCGATCGGCTTGAAGTTCTGCGGGTCCTTGTAGGCCGCCGGAGCCAGGATCATGCCGACTCCGGTGCCCAGCACGTTCGGGAAGCGGGGCCAGGCCGACTTCATCTCGAACTCGACGGTCTTCGGGTCGACCGCTTCCATCTTCTTGATGATGGACTTGGTCAGCATCGCGTGCAGGCCGTACGAGTTGATGTAGCGGTTGATGCTCGCAACCACGGCGTCAGCGTCCAGCGGCGTACCGTCGTGGAACTTCACGCCGTCGCGCAGCTTGAGCGTCCAGCTGACGTTGTCGTCGGTCTCGAGGGACTCGGCCAGCTGCGGCTCGAAGGTGTCGGCTTCGTGGTTGTAGCGCATCAGCGTGTCATAGACGGCCGCCTCGATGTTGCCGCCGGTCGATCCCGTCGGGTACGTCGTCGTCGGGTCGAGGGTGCGTGCCTCGGAGTACTCTGCGACCCGCAGGGTGCCCCCCTTCACCGGCTCGCCCGAGTCGTCGTTGGCGTTGATCATCCGGGTGCTGTAGTCGACGGAGCCGGGCGCGGAGGTGTCCCCGCCGTCATCGGCCGAGGTGTCCGCGCAACCTGCGAGAACGAGGGCACTGGCTGCGAGCAGCCCGGTCCACCGCACTCGGCGCGACATGGATTTCTTCACTGTTCCTCCACTGTGTGACGGGGTGGTCCGAGGTCACCGCGATGTGCTTGTGGTCACAGGGTGAAGCGGGCCCGCTGCGTCGGTCGGGCCGCATCCCACTCAGCGGGAGGTGGGCCCGTTGGTCCTCTCGTACGGCCGGTCCGGCTTCCTCCCGGTGGGTGGATTTCCGCCGCCCCGGGGGCGTCCGACACTCCTACCGTGTGCCGGTGCCTGACCTCCTCCTCGTTGCCGCCGTGGCGGTCTTCGCCCTGGCCGCGATTGCCCAAGCGGTCAGTGGGTTCGGTGGTGCGATGCTGGCGATCCCGTTGCTGCTGGTCCTCGGGGTCGACCCGGGGACGGCGATCGCTGCGGCCACGGGGGTCAGCCTGCTGATCTCGTCCCTGGCCTGGCGCCGCGAACGTGAGCACGTCGAGGCCCCTGTCGTACGACGACTCGTGCTGGCCGGGCTCCTTGGCATGCCGCTGGGTCTGCTGGCACTGCTCGTGCTCGACGAGCAGGTCCTCGCGCGCGGCATCGGCGTACTGATCCTGGTGGCGGTGGCGTTGACCGCTCTGCGGGTGAGGTTGCCGGACTCGGGTTCGGCGCACGGTGCCGCTGGTGTGCTGAGTGGGGCGTTGTTGACGTCCACCGGGATGAACGGGCCGCCGCTGGTCCTGGCCGTGGCCGGTGCGGGACTGTCCGCACGACGGGTCCGGGCCACGTTGCAGGCGGTCTTCGTCGTGCAGGACGTGGCAGCGGTCGGCCTGTTCGCGTTGGCCGGGGTGCTGGACCTCGAGGCGTTGGTGCTGATTGCTGCCGGGGCCGTGGGCATGCCTCTCGGGTGGGCCGTGGGTGACCGCATCTTCCACCGGCTCAGCGAGCAGGCGTTCCGTCGGATCGTCCTGCTCGGCCTGGTCGGGGTGGCGCTGGCCGCGTTCGTGCAGAGTGGCTGAGACTGCTCGGCTCGACTCGCACGTACGGCTCGGCTCGCCGTACGGCTCGACTCGCCTCGCACGTACGGCTCGGCTCGGCATACGGCTCGGACCTCCCGGCCGAAATGGGAACTCCCCGGCCGATATTTCGGCCGGGGAGTTCCCATTTCCCCGGGTACCCGGGGAAATGTGCTCAGCTCTGGGAGGCCTTGCGAGCCCGCGCGGCGGTCTTGGCCCGCTCGTGGGCGTCGAGCACGACCTTGCGGATCCGCACCGACTCGGGAGTGACCTCGACGCACTCGTCCTCGCGGCAGAACTCGAGGCACTGCTCGAGGGAGAGGCGCTTCGGCGGGATCAGCTTCTCGAAGTTGTCGGAGGTGGCGGACCGGATGTTGGTCTGCTGCTTCTCCTTGGTGATGTTGACGTCCATGTCGTCGGCACGCGAGTTCTCGCCGACGATCATGCCCTCGTAGACCTCGGTGGTGGGTTCGACGAACATGATCCCGCGCTCCTGCAGGTTCGTCATCGCGTACGCCGTCGCGGCACCCTTGCGGTCGGCCACCAACGAGCCGTTGTTGCGCGAGCGGATGTCGCCGGCCCACGGGAAGTAGCCCTCGGAGATGTGGTGGGCGATGCCGGTGCCGCGGGTCTCGGTGAGGAAGTCGGTCCGGAAGCCGATCAGGCCACGCGCCGGGACGACGAACTCCATGCGGACCCAGCCGGTGCCGTGGTTGGTCATGCCCTCCATGCGGCCCTTGCGGTTGGCCAGCAGCTCGGTGATGGTGCCGAGGAACTCCTCGGGTGCGTCGATGGTCAGGCGCTCGAACGGCTCGTGGACCTTGCCGTTGACCTCGCGGGTGACCACCTGCGGCTTGCCGACGGTGAGCTCGTAGCCCTCACGACGCATCTGCTCGACGAGGATCGCCAGGGCCAGCTCGCCGCGGCCCTGCACCTCCCACGCGTCCGGGCGCTCGGTGGGGAGCACGCGCAGCGACACGTTGCCGATCAGTTCGGCGTCGAGGCGGTCCTTGACCAGTCGGGCGGTGACCTTGTGGCCCTTGCCACCCTTGCCGACCAGCGGCGAGGTGTTCGTGCCGATGGTCATCGAGATGGCCGGGTCGTCGACGTGGATCAGCGGGAGGGCGACCGGGTTCTCCGGGTCGGC
The DNA here is from genome assembly GCA_001429555.1 of Nocardioides sp. Soil797. GTDB lineage: Bacteria > Actinomycetota > Actinomycetes > Propionibacteriales > Nocardioidaceae > Nocardioides. The sequence goes on from LMSR01000001.1 coordinate 469,362, forward strand.
CAGGGTCTCACCGATGGTGATGTCGGGGATGCCGGCAACGGCGACGATGTCACCGGGGCCCGCGGACTCGCCGGGCTTGCGCTCGAGGCCCTCGGTGATCAGCAGCTCGGTGATCTTGACGTTCTTGACGTCGCCGTTGCGCTGGATCCAGGCGACGGTCTGGCCCTTCTTCAAGTTGCCCTGCTTGATGCGCAGCAGGGCCAGGCGACCGAGGAACGGAGAGGCGTCGAGGTTGGTGACGTGGGCCTGCAGCGGCGCGCCCTCGTCGTACGTCGGGGCCGGGATGGTGTCGAGGATCGTCTTGAAGAGCGGCTCCAGGTCACTGCCCTCGGGGAGGGTGCCGTTCTCGGGCTGCTCGAGGGAGGCGATGCCGGCCTTCCCGGAGGCGAAGACGACCGGGAAGTCGAGGGCGTCCTGGCTGTGGGACTCGTCGAGCAGGTCCATGAACAGCTCGTAGGTCTCGTCGACGACCTCGCTGATGCGGGCGTCGCCACGGTCGGTCTTGTTGACCACCAGGATGACCGGCATCTCGGCGTTCAGCGCCTTGCGCAGCACGAAGCGGGTCTGGGGGAGCGGGCCCTCGGAGGCGTCGACGAGGAGCACGATGCCGTCGACCATCGACAGGCCGCGCTCGACCTCGCCACCGAAGTCGGCGTGACCGGGGGTGTCGATGATGTTGATCGTCATGGGCTTGCCGTCGGCGGCCGGGCCGGCGTAGTGCACGGCGGTGTTCTTCGCGAGAATGGTGATGCCCTTCTCACGCTCGAGTTCGCCGGAGTCCATCGCGCGCTCGGCAACGCCCTCGGCCTGGTGTTCGGTGAACGCCCCGGCCTGGTGGAGCATGGCATCGACCAGCGTGGTCTTGCCGTGGTCGACGTGGGCAACGATCGCCACGTTGCGGAGGTCAATACGTGCGGTGGATCCAGACATGGGGCAGCCGTGTCGCTTTCTGACGGTGGAGTTCCTGCCCGGACATGGGACAGCCGTACGAGTCTACGGGCGAAAAGGGGTCGGCTCCGAATCAAGCCCGGCCGCACGTGCTGACGCCGTACGGCGTCGAGCCGGCACGTGTTGACGTCGTACGGTGCGTGGCCCTTCCGGTTGTCGGCGGCGCGCGGTAGGACTGAAGACATGAGTTGCTCCATCGTGCCGCCCTACCTGCTCGCACAGATCGCCTCCGCCGCCCGCCCCGAGCCGTCGGCCGCGGCCGACGGCTCGACCGACACCTCGACCGGGCATCCGGCCGCCGATCACTGCCGCCACACCCTGGCCATCGACGAGCAGTTCCGGGCCCGTCGGCGTACGCCGTCAGCGGCCGTCGAGGCCACCGGCGGGTTCACGATCCACACCGCCGACAACGGGTCCACGCTGCCCGGAACTGCGGTCCGTGAGTCAGGCACCGCCGCGTCGGGCGACCCCGCCGTCGACGAGGCGTACGCCGGTCTCGAGGCCTCCCTGGAGATGTTCGCCCAGGTCTATGGCCGCGACTCGTGGGACGGGAACGCAGTGCGTGTGCTCGCCACGGTCCACTACGAGCGCAATTACGACAACGCCTTCTGGGACGGCACCCAACTCGTCTTCGGTGACGGTGACGGCGAGGTCTTCGACCGCTTCACCAAGCCCGTCGACGTGCTGGCCCACGAGCTCACCCACGCGGTCACCGAGTCGGTCGCCGGCCTGGTCTACCAGGGGCAGTCCGGCGCCCTGAACGAATCGGTCTCCGACGTCTTCGCGGCCTGCCTGAAGCAACGGGTGCTCGGGCAGTCAGCCGCCGATGCCGACTGGCTGATCGGCGAGGGCCTGTTCCTGCCCGGGGTCTCCGCCCGCGGCCTGCGCGACATGGCCAACCCCGGCACGGCGTACGACGACCCGGTGCTCGGCAAGGACCCCCAGGGTGCGGACATGTCGGCCTACGTCGAGACCACCGACGACAACGGCGGGGTGCACCTCAACTCCGGCATCCCCAACCGGGCGTTCACGCTCGCAGCCCGAGCGATCGGTGGCAGCTCGGCCGAAGGAGCCGGTCGGATCTGGTGGGCGGCTCTGGCCGCGGTGCCGGCCGAGGTCGACTTCGCCGGATTTGCCGCGGCCACGGTGGAGGCTGCGGGCGAACACTCCGACGCGGTGCGAGACGCCTGGGGCCAGGTCGGCGTACCCACGGGGCAGTTGACCGCTCCGCCCAGCGGCTCCGTCCCCGACGGACCGGCGGACGACGCAACCACCGGTGGCACCGTGGCCGGTGGTTCTGCGCCCGGTGGTTCTGTGCCCGGTGGTTCCAACGTCGACCCAACCACCGGTGGTCGAGCCGGTCGAGGAACGAGCCCGACCGGTCGAGATGACCCAGCCGGCCGGGCGGCGGTCGTCGAGGTGCGACGTACCGGGGGCTTCACGGGCCGCCCGATGAGTGGCCGCTGCGAGCTGTCCGGCGAAGGAGCCCACGTCGACGAGGTGCGCGCCCTGCTCGAGCGGGTCGACCTGCGGGCGATCGCACCGGCCCGCAGCTACCCCGACATGTACTCCTACGTGATCCGGGTCGACGACGACGAGGTGACGCTGGCCGAGACCCAGTTGACCGACGACCTACGCCGGCTGACCACGCTGGTCCTCGAGGACGGCCCTCCGGCGTCCTGACGCCATACGCCGCGACAAACCCGGCCGTGAGTTGAGAGAGTGGCAACCCCGCCCTGAGACCAACAAATTGGTTGGGTTCAGGAACGCAGACCCAGCCAATTTGTTGGTCTCAGAGGCCATCGTGGCTGGCTGCTGGGCCACGCTCAGACCGGTTCGAAGCCGGGGACGTACTCCTCAAGCAGGGCCCGGAACTCCACGGTGGCCTCGAGCTGGCACAACACGCCGAAACCACCCAGCCACACCCGGTGGATCAGCATGTATTCGGGCGGCAGGTTCAGCTTGAACGCGCGTGACAGGTTCTCCTGCGAGGGCGTGGCCACCCGCACCGTCTGCGCCCGCAACCAGGAACGAGTGAAGGAGAACGACGCGGCCCTCCCGGCGTCGAGGAACGGCCCGAGGTAGTCGCCCAGGTCCGACGGGGTGAACACCGTGCGCGGCAGCAGGAAGCCCTCCTCGCGCAGGCCGTCGACCACGGCATCCCAGTCCCCGGCGATGCCACGGGCGAGCAGTTCGCCGAGCGGGCGCGGGAAGCCCTCGGGCAGGCGCGCGACCGCGCCGTAGTCGACGATGCCGAGCCGTCCGTCGGAACGGATCCGGAAGTTGCCCGGATGGGGGTCGGCATGGAGCAGCCCGGTCCTGGTGGGCCCGCTGACCAGGAACCGTGCGTAGAGGCCACCGAAGTGGTCGCGCTGCTGAGGCGTACCGTCCTTGATCACCTGCGACAGCGAGGCCTCGCTGTCCATCCAGGTGGAGACCAGCACCCGTGAGGTGTGCTCGATGACCGCGGGTACGACGAAGTCGGGGTCGTCGGCGAACTCCGCGGCGAACACCGACTGGGAGGCGGCCTCCAGGGTGTAGTCGAGCTCCTCGGCCACCCGCGCCTCGACCTCGGCGAGGAGCGGCTTGATGTCGAGGCCGGGCGCCAACACCGTGAACAGGCGTGCCATCCGGGCCACCTGCTTGAGGTCGGAGCGGAGCGCCTTCGCGGCGCCGGGGTACTGCACCTTCACAGCCACGTCGGTGCCGTCGGCCCAGGTGGCGCGGTGGACCTGGCCGATCGAGGCGGAGGCGACCGGAGTTGTGTCGAAGTCCGCGAATCGGGTGCGCCAGTCGATGCCGAGCTCCTCGGCCATCACCGAGGTCAGCATCCGCACCGACATCGGGGGAGCCGAGTCCTGCAGCTTGGTCAGCGCGTCGCGATAGGGCCCGGCCAGCTCATCGGGCAGGGCCGACTCGAAGATGCTCATCGCCTGGCCGAACTTCATCGCCCCGCCCTTGAGCTCGCCGAGCACCTTGAAGATCTGGTCGGCGGTGCGCGCCTGAACCTCGGTCAGTACGACGTTGGCGGGGCGCCCGACGAGGCGTTTGCCGACACCGATCGTCGTACGCCCGGCGAAGCCGACGGGCAGCGTGGCGAGTCGAGCCGTCCGCCCGATCGCGGACTGGCGCATCTTCCGGCCGTCGTCATCACCCACGCCGTCGAGCCTATCCGCCCCTTCAACGCCGGGTGGCCGCCAGCTCCACCGCCAGCTCCACCGCCAGCTCCACCGCCAGCTCCGGCCTCCACTGTCGGGCCGGCGAGGGTGAGTGCGAGGCCGAGTGGGAGGTCAGAGAGCGCGGTCGAGCGCTGCTTCGACGTGGAGCGTGGTGCAGGGAAACAGTGGCACCTCGACGTCGGCCTGCTCGATGAGGAGCTCGAGCTCGGTGCAGCCGAGGATGACGCCCTGGGCGCCACCGTCCCAGAGGTCGTCGATGAGCTGGACGATCTTGCGCCGGGAGGTGTCGAGCACCTGCCCATGGACGAGCTCGTTGTAGATCACCGAGTTGACCATGTCGTGGTGCTCGGCTGCGGGAACCGTCACCTCGAGCCCGTGCGAGGCCAGGCGGTCGGTGAAGAACGTGCGCGACATCGCGAACGTGGTGCCCAGCAGGGCGACGTTCTCGACCCGGTTGGCCTTGCAGCTCTGGGCCACGACGTCTGCCAGGTGCAGGAGCGGGATGTCGATGGCTTCCTCGACCTGCTCGGCGACCCGGTGGAACGTGGTCGTGCACAGCATCAGGAAGTCGGCGCCGGCCGCCTCCACACCCTTCGCGGCCTCGGCCAGGATGCGCGCGACGCCGTCCCAGTCCTCCTGCTGGCCCAAGGCGGTCACCTCCGCGAAGTCCACGGAAGCCAGCACGGTCTTCGCCGACGAATAGCCTCCGAGTCGCTTCTCGACGCCGAGGTTGAGGTCCTTGTAGTAGGCAGCGCTGCTTTCCCAGCTCATGCCGCCGATCATTCCGATGGTCTGCACAGGCGAAGTCTCCCGTGTCGGCGCCGATTCGGCCACCCCGGGGTCCGACCTGTGATCTCCCGGGCTCTGTGCGGGCACTTGTGCGGTGCAGTGGTCGCCCGACCGCGTCACAGCGCGTGTTCAGCGACCACAACCCCGCGTTGCTCGGGGGTGGGGTGGTGGGCTCAGGTGATGCGGTGAACCTTGTGCGAGGCGGCCTGCGCGCGTGGCTTGATGACGAGCTCGTCGATGTTGACGTGCGACGGCCGAGTGGCCACCCAGGCGATCGCGTCAGCGACGTCCTCGGCCACGAGCGGGTCGGGTACGCCGGCGTACACGGCGTCGGCCTTGGCCTGGTCGCCGCCGAAACGGACCAGCGAGAACTCCTCGGTGTGCACCATGCCCGGCGCGACCTCGCTGACCCGGATCGGCTCGCCGACCAGCTCGAGGCGCAGCGTCTCGGTGACCACCTTGGTGCCGTGCTTGGCAGCCGTGTAGCCGGCGCCGGTCTCGTAGGCCCACCGCCCTGCGGTCGAGCCCACATTGACGACCAGCCCGTCGCCACCGGCCCGCAGCGCAGGCAGCAAGGCCTGGGTGACCCGCATCAGCCCGACCACGTTGACGTCGTACATCGCCTGCCACTGCTCGGCGTTCGCCGACTCGATCGGCGCCGCACCGAACGCGCCGCCGGCGTTGTTCACCAGCACGTGCACGACGTCTCCGACGACATCCGCGAGCGCGGCCACCGACTCCGGATCGGTCACGTCACAGGTGACTGCGACGCCGTCGATCTCGTCGGCCAACGCCTGGATCCGGTCGCCACGACGGGCGGCACAGATCACGCGGTGGCCCTCCGCGGCAAGGGCGCGGGCGGTGGCTGCTCCGATCCCGCTGGAGGCTCCGGTGACGACGGCAGTACGACGAGTGCTCATGCTCCGATTGTGCCGGATGCCTCGCGGGTGGAAACAAACCGTCCGGAACGGCAGACTGTGGTGCTCACCCCCTTCACGAGGGGGCAGGGCCGAGTGAAGGGATGGTGTCGTCGTGCGCTCGTTGGCTGCTGTTTGCGGGATCCTCGGCGGGATCTGCCTCGTCGTCCAGCACTTCCTCGACGGCATCGACCTCCTGCAATGGGTCGGACTCGGCCTGCTCGGCGTCGCGGCGCTGTGCGTCGGGCTGATGTTGGTCCCGAAGGCGCCGGTGTGGCTCCAGGGGGTCGTCGGCATCGGCGTGGTTGCGCTGTGCGGCTCCGTCCTGGCCACCCTGCACAGCGAGATCGGCGACGACATCGTCGACCTGGTCGTCGGTCTCGCAGCGATCCTGCTCTTCGTCTGGCTGAGCGTGCGCTGGCGCAAGGAGCGTGCGCCGCGCGTGCACGGCTCGCACAGTCGCTGAGCCTCGCTGGTGGTTTCGCGGCGCTCGTTACTCGCTCCTCGACCACCCGGGTGCTCCACGGCGGACACCTTCGGTGACCACACGTCAACGGCGGAATAATCGCGGGTGGCCGTGGAGTTGTGGCCCTGAAGGAGGTACGACGCGCAGATGAGCCGGATCGCGATGATCAGCCTGCACACCTCACCGCTGGACCAACCCGGCACCGGTGACGCAGGCGGGATGAACGTCTATGTCATCGAGCTCTCGCGTCGCCTGGCCGCCCGGGGCATCGCTGTCGACATCTTCACCCGCGCCACCTCCTCGACGCTCGACCCCCTGGTGGAGGTCGACGACAACGTGCTCGTGCGCCACATCCACGCCGGGCCCTTCGAAGGCCTGACCAAGGCCGAGCTGCCCGGGCAGATGTGCGTCTTCGCGCGCGAGGTGCTGCGCGCCGAGGCCGGCCACCTGCCCGGCCACTACGACGCCGTGCACTCCCACTACTGGCTCTCCGGCCAGGTCGGCGCGCTGGCCAGGGACCGTTGGGGTGTGCCGCTCGTGCACTCGATGCACACCATGGCCAAGGTCAAGAACGAGGCGCTGGCCGAGGGCGACACCCCGGAGCCGGCCGTCCGGGTGCTCGGCGAGGAGCAGGTCGTCGAGGCCGCCGACATGCTGATCGCCAACACCGACATCGAGGCCAAGCAGCTGATCGACCTGTACGACGCCGAGCCGTCGCGCGTCGAAGTCGTCCACCCGGGTGTCGATCTCGACGTCTTCCGCCCACGCGCCGGCGCCCGCGAGCGCCTGGGCCTCCCTGCCGATGCCCACGTGCTGCTCTTCGCGGGGCGACTGCAGCCACTCAAGGCGCCCGACGTGCTGCTGCGCGCGGTCGGCGTACTGCTCGACGAGAACCCGTCGCTCCGTTCGGGGCTCGTGGTCCCCGTCGTCGGCGGTCCGTCCGGCTCCGGCCTCGAGCACCCCGAGTCGTTGGCCGAGCTGGCACACGATCTCGGCCTGGACGACGTGGTCCGCTTCGTGCCGCCCGTGGCCCGGGTGGAGCTGGCCGACTGGTGCTCGGCGGCGACCCTGGTGGCGGTGCCGTCGTACAACGAGTCCTTCGGGCTGGTCGCCGTCGAGGCCCAGGCGACCGGAACGCCGGTCGTCGCCGCCGCGGTCGGTGGTCTGCCGACGGTCGTGGCCGATGGCCGTTCGGGCCTGCTGGTCCCCAGCCACGACCCGCGCGAATGGGCCCACGCGCTGCGTCGGGTGATCGAGGAGCCGGGACTCCACGAGAAGCTGGCCGCCGGAGCGCTCGAGCAGGCGGCGAACTTCTCCTGGGAACGAACCGCCGACCGTACCCTCGAGGTCTACCGCAAGGCCGCCGGGTTGATGAAGGAGGAGTCGATTGTCTCCGCAGGTTGAGGTCGTCCGCGACTGGCTGAAGGACAACGAGGTCGAGTGGGAGGAGGACGCTCCCGGCGTCTTCTCGTTCGCCCTGCCGGGGGAGCGCAAGCTGGCGACCCCGGTCCGCCTCGACCTCGGGCCGCACGCGCTCGGCGTCCATGCCTTCGTCTGCCGCAACCCCGACGAGAACCACGAGGGCGTCTTCCGGTGGCTGCTGGAGAAGAACCTCAAGCTGTACGCCGTCGCGTTCGCCATCGACCGCCACGGCGACATCTACCTCGACGCCCGGCTGCCCCTCTCGTCGGTGAACGCCGACGACCTCGATCGCCTGCTCGGCACGGTACTGGCCACCGCCGACGAATCGTTCAACACCATCCTCGAGCTCGGCTTCGCCAGGTCGATCCGCAAGGAGTGGGAGTGGCGGCTCTCCCGGGGCGAGTCCACCAAGAACCTCGAAGCGTTCCGTGGGTGGCTCGAGCAGGAGTAGGTTCCGGTCATGACAACAGTGGCCTACGTGATCGCCGGCCTGGTGGCCGCGCTGCATCTCTACTTCCTGGTGCTCGAGATGTTCCTCTGGACGGCGCCGGCCGGCCGCAAGGCCTTCGGACTCACACCGGAGTTCGACGAGGAGACGAAGACGCTCGGCGCCAACCAAGGCCTCTACAACGGGTTCCTGGTTGCTGGGCTGGTGTTCGGAATGATCCGCACCGACGCACCCACCATCGGGTTCTTCCTGGCCTGCGTGCTGGTCGCGGGGGTGTACGGCGCGGCAACGGTCTCCCGCAAGATCCTCTTCGTCCAAGCGGTGCCTGCCGCGTTGGGGCTCGTGGCGCTGCTGGTGGCCTCTGCGTGATCGTGTCTGCCGTGAACGGGCCTGCCTGAACGGGTCTGCCTGATCGGGTCTGCCTGATCGGGTCTGCCTGATCGATCCCACGCGTCACTTCTGTCACATACTCTGGGTGCATGGTCTTCCCCCGTTCTGCCCGTTCCGTTCGCACGACGCCCCTTGCCGCCGTACTCCTGCTGGCTGGATCGCTGTCGGTGACGGCCCTCGCGCCGGCCACCGCCCAGCCCGTCCGGCAGACGACGGCTGGCCAACCAGTCGCCCAGCAGCAGGTGAAGCAGGCCAGGTCGTCGTCGGCCCGGGTCCTCACCAAGCGTTGGAGCTCGAGCAAGAACTTCAACAACGGCACCAAGCAGGGCGTCACGGTGAGCAAGGGCTCGATGCGCATCCGCCGGGCCGCCGGCACGGTCGGTGCCAAGGACCCGTATGCCGACAGCCCCCGGCGCACGATGGAGTACGCCCGCTGGATCTCGCCCTGGAAGACCACCGGGTTCGACGCAACCAACGTGATCCCGTCCTGGAACGCGCAAACCCCGCGGGGCACGTTCGTCCGGATCAACGTGCGCACCAAGTCCGCAACCGGCACCAGCAGCTGGGACCGGGTCGCTGACTGGACCTACGACGTGAAGGGGATGCACCGCCACTCGGGTGACGCGCAGGGCGACGACCTGAACAAGCTGCTCACCGACACCTTGGTCAGTCAGGGCTCCAGTCGGATGCGGGCAGTGCAGCTGCGGATCACGTTGCTGCGTCCGGTCGGTTCGAAGGCGACGCCCGTGGTCGACTCGGCGGGCTTCGTGGCGGCGAACTACACCAGCCGCAGGCCCGCGACGTCGCCCACCACGATGACGAAGAAGACCCGACTGCAGGTCCCGAAGTTCTCCCAGATGACCCACCAGGGCCACTACCCGCAGTGGGACAACGGTGGCGAGGCGTGGTGCTCGCCGACGTCGACGGCGATGGTGCTGCGCTACTACGGCACCGGCCCGACGCCAGCTGACTACCGCTGGACCGGCGAGACCGATGGCCAGGTCGACCACGCGGCCCGCCACGCCTACGACTACAACTACGAGGGGGCCGGAAACTGGCCGTTCAACACGGCGTACGCCGGCACCTACGGCGCGGATGCGTTCGTCACCCGCATGCTCGACCTGCGTGGTGCCGAGCGGATGATCAAGAAGGGCATCCCGGTGGTCACCTCGATCGCTTTCGGTCGCGGCGGCCTCGACGGGTCGCCGCTGACGTCGACACCGGGGCACCTGGTCGTGGTCGTCGGGTTCACCGCCGACGGCCGGGTGATCGTCAACGACCCTGCGGCACCGAACAACAGCACCGTGCGACGGACCTATCGCCGCGACCAGTTCGAGCGGGCGTGGCAGGACGGCTCCGGTGGCGTCGCCTACGTGATCCGCGCGCCGAAGTAGTCCGGTCCGCGCGAGCCCCCACAGTCCGTGCGTTCGTGGCGCAAGGAAGTTCACCACTCGCGACGCTGGCCGCCCCCTCGGGTGCCCTCGCTCCCGCCCGAACTTCCTTCCGTGGTGAACGCCCGATGCTCAGGCCGGCTGATCCGCCGGTACGCCGGCCAGCGGCTCACGCACGCGAGTGCGTCGCCGGGAGACCAGCACGCCGACCACGCAGAGCAACCCACCGACGTACGCCAGCGCCGGAGGCGTCTCCCCGAGGAGTACGGCGGCCAGCGCGATCGCGATCACCGGGACCAGGAACGTCGTGATCGCCAGCCGGCCGGCATCCATGTGGGTCAGCGCGAAGGCCCAGGTGCTGAAGGCAAGCGCCGTCGGGAAGACGCCGAGGTAGAGGATCCACAGCCAGGACGAAGCGCTTCCGTGCTGGACCAGGTCGACGAACTCGCCGGTGAACGGCGAGGCGGTGAGCAGCCCGATCACGCAGGCCAGGAAGGTGATCTCGAAGGGGTGCAGGCGCCTGGTCAGTGGCTTCTGGCAGACCACGCCGATGCCGTAGGTGATCGCGGCCAGGACGGTCAGCAGCACGCCCCACAGGTCGCGTTCGCCCGAGCGGTCGTTGGCCAGGGCGATGATCGCCACGCCGGCGAAGCCGATCGCGATGCCGATCACCAACCAGCGGGTCAGTCGTTCGTCGAGGAACACGGCCGCAAGCAGCGCCACCAGGAGCGGCCCGATCTGGATCAGCATGGCCGCGGTGCCGGCGTCGACGCGACGCTCCGCCTCGTTGAGGGCCAGGTTGTAGACCCCGAACCACATCACACCGCAGGCGATCAGCAGCACCCACTCGCGGCCGCGGGGCCACGTGCGTGGGCGGCGGAAGACCATGATCCCGAGCACGATCGAGGCGATTCCGAGGCGCCCGATGGTCAGCGCTCCTGGTGTGACGTCGTGGCCGAGATGGCGGATCGCGACGAATGCGGAGGCCCAGCAGACAAGGGTGAATCCGGCTGCTGCGGCGGGGAGCCAGGGGCGCTGGAGGGCGGGGGTTGTCGTCACTCACCAAGCCTAGGGATCAGGATCAGCCGTGCCGAGCGATTTTCGGACAGCGTTGCGCGAGATCCCGCCGTACTCCCTCGCTCCGCTCCCCACCTCCCGCTTCCCGATAGTCCCTGACGTTTCGGTCCTGAATCAGCGATAGTCCCTGACGTTTCGGTCCTCCCCCACGGTCGGGCAGGACCCGAACGTCAGGGACTATCGAGGGAGGGGCGGAGGATCAGAGGTCGAGCTTGTAGCCCAGGCCTCGGACGGTGACCAGGAGTTTCGGCTCGCCCGGGTCGTCCTCGAGCTTGGCGCGCAGCCGTTTCACGTGGACGTCGAGGGTCTTGGTGTCGCCCACGTAGTCGGAACCCCAGACCCGGTCGATCAGCTGGCCGCGGGTCAGCACGCGTCCCGGGTTGCGCAGGAACATCTCGAGCAGCTCGAACTCCTTGAGCGGCAGCCGCTGCTGCTCGCCACCGACGGTGACCACGTGACGCTCGACATCCATCCGCACCGGACCGGCTTCCAGCGTCACCGGCGCCAGGTCGGGCTCCTGACCGCGACGCAGCACGGCACGGATCCGCGCCACCAGCTCGCGCGGTGAGTAGGGCTTGGTCACGTAGTCGTCGGCGCCCAGTTCGAGCCCGACCACCTTGTCGACCTCGTCGTCCTTGGCGCTGACCATGATCACCGGCACCGTGGAGGTCTGCCGGATCTGGCGGCACACCTCGGTGCCGGGGATCCCTGGCAGCATCAGGTCGAGCAGGACGATGTCAGCACCGGCCCGGTCGAATTCGGTGAGGGCGTCGGGGCCGGTGTTGGCGATGGCCACCTCGAAGCCTTCCTTGCGCAGCATGTACGCCAAGGCGTCGCTGTAGCTCTCTTCGTCCTCGACGACAAGTACCCGGGTCACGGAAGTGCCTCCTGCTTTTTCCTGGGGAGCGACAGGGTGAAGGTGGAGCCCTGTCCCTCGACGGACCATACGCGGATGTCTCCACCGTGGGTGGCCGCGACGTGCTTGACGATGGACAGGCCGAGGCCGGTGCCACCTGTCGAGCGGTGCCGGGCCGGGTCGACCCGGTAGAACCGCTCGAAGATTCGGTCGATCTCTTCCTGGGGGATGCCGATGCCCTGGTCGGTGATCGCGATGTCAACGGAGTCGTCGTTGGCACGTGCGGAGACCAGGACCGCGGAGCGATCGGGGGAGTAGTTGACGGCATTGGCGACCAGGTTGCCGACGGCGACCGCGATCTGCTCGGCGTTGCCGATGACCTGCAGGCCCCGGTCGCCGGAGCTCACCACCGAGAGCCCGCGCGACTGGGCGTCGATGGCCACGGTGTCTATCGCGGTGGTGATGATGTCATCGACCTCGACCGGCAGCGGCTCGTCCAGCGGATCGTCGCCCTGCAGGCGGGAGAGTTCGATGATCTGCTGCACCAGCCTGGCCAGCCGCTCGCTCTCGATGATCATCCGTCCGGCGAAGCGCTCGACGGCCTCGGGGTCGTCGGAGGCGTCCTGCACGGCCTCGGCCAGGATGCGGACGGCGCCGATCGGGGTCTTCAGCTCATGGCTGACGTTGGCCACGAAGTCGCGCCGGATCGCCTCGACCCGGCGTTCGCGGGTGCGGTCCTCGACCAGCACCAGGATCTGGCGGGTGCCGAGGGGCGCGACCCGGGCGGTGACGTGCCGGGCGGGCGCGGACGCCGTACGCGCGATGACCAGCTCGGTCTCGCGGATCTGCCCGTCGCGGCGCACCTGGTGGACCACCTTGACGAGGTCGTCGTCCCTGAACCTGTTGCCCTGCACCAGACCCAGGGCGTACGCCGGGGCGCTGGCCTTGAGCACCTCGTCGGTGTCGTTGACCACGACCGCACTGGAACGGAGCACGGAGAGCACGGCGGCAACGCCAGGTGGAACCGGCGGCTCAGCGCTGTCCGGGATGCGCTGCTGCTGTCTCTCACTCAGGACGAAGGCCAACACGACGCCCGCCACGAAAAGACCGATGAGCAGCGCAAACAGGATCGTCTGCGGTGTGGTCACGCCCTGATCGTACGCAGGGTTTCACCTGGAGTTCGCCAACGGAACGGTTGCTTCGCACTGTTCATGCGCAGTTCACGCAGCAGCGCCGTCCAGTCACTTGCGCGGCCTAGGCTCCGCCACATGCGTGACGCCTTTCATGACGAACTCGAGTCCATTTTCACCGACCTGGCCGCCATCGCCCGCCAGGTCCAGGGTGCAGTCTCCCAAGCCACCCAGGCGCTTCTCGACGGCGACGTCCAGATCGCCGAGTCGGTGATCAGCGGGGACGCCCAGATCGACCTCGCCCGAGAGGCGGTGGAGGACAAGTCCTTCGAGCTGCTGTCGCTGCAGCAGCCGGTGGCCGGCGACCTGCGCACGGTGGTCGCCGCCCTCCGCATGGTCGCCGAGCTGGAGCGGATGGGTGACCTGTCGGTGCACGTCGCCAAGATCGCCCGGCTCCGCGTTCCGAAGGTCGCAGTTCCCGACCAGGCGGAGCCCACCATCCGGCGGATGGCCGCGCTGGCCGAGCTCATGACCTCCAAGGTGGCCACGATCATCGAGGACCGCGACGTCGAGGGAGCCACGAAGCTCAGCAGCGACGACGACGAGATGGACACCCTGCGCCGCAACTCGTTGCGCGAGCTGCTCAGCGCCGACTGGGCACACGGGGTCGAGCCGGCCGTCGACATGGCGCTGCTCGGGCGCTACTACGAGCGGATCGCCGACCACGCCGTCTCCGTGGCGAACCGGGTGGTCTTCGTGGTGACCGGTGAGGTCGTCAACGCGGACTGATCCCGGACTGCCAGGCCGGCCCGCACACGGCAGCCCGCCCCTCAACAGACGCTACCGAAGCGTATGCAGGTTTTTCGCGTGGATTTCCTGCATACGTTTCGGTAACTGCACGAACAGCCGGCCCACTCTCTGGGGAGTCTGGCTCCCGGGAGTGTGGGCCGGCCGTCATTTCAGGTCCTCGGGGGACCTGGTCGTGCTGTCGTCAGGCGTTGCCGAACGACAATCAGGGCTTGGCGTAGGTCATCGTGTAGCTGCCACGCCCGCGGTAGGACTGGACGACGTAGGAGTAGGAGCCCTTCGCGCCCTCGTAGTTGATCTCCTCATGGGAGCCGGACGAGGTGCTCGAGGCGACCCTGACCCAACTGCTGCCGTTCCACTTCTCGAGGTAGAGGTCGAAGTCGGTGCCCTCGGGGCCGTCGATGCAGGCGGAGTGCGTGCCGTCGGCCGACGACGTGTAGTAGCCCGTGGAGCCCGGCTCGTACTCGTAGTCGTTGGCCTTGGTCAGTGTGCCGTTGTCGCTCAGCGTCAGCGACGTGCAGTCGCCCGGCTCGGGGTCCGTGCCGCCGTCCGTGGTGCAGCTGAAGTCGTTTGCCGGTACGTCGATCCCGTCCCAGGCCGATTCCACTCCGGCACACTCGGCGCTCTCGCCGCCGTACAGGTCGATCGCAGCGCGCACCGTGGCGTCACGGGCCTCGGGGTAGGTCGTGGTCGAGGTCATGTAGGCGTCGAGCGCCTTGAACCAGATCTGTTCCACCTTGTCGCGGCCGATTCCCTCGACGTCCGCGCCGTTGCAGGTCGGGCTGTCGTAGTCGACACCGTTGATCGTCTTCGGACCCGAGCCTTCGGAGGCCAGGTAGAAGAAGTGGTTGCCCGGACCCGAGGTGTAGTGCGGGTCGTCGTTGCCGATCGAGGAGTCCCAGCAGTCATAGCTGGCGCCGTCCTTCGACGGTTCGTCCATGTAGCGCAACGGGGTTCCGTTGCCGTTGATGTCGATCTCCTCGCCGATCAGGTAGTCGCCCACGTCCTCGGCGTTGTTCGCGTTGAACTCCACCGACGTTCCGAAGATGTCGCTGGTGGACTCGTTGAGCCCGCCTGCGTCGCCGTAGTAGACCAGACCCGCGGTCGCCTCGGTGACGCCGTGGCTCATCTCGTGGCCCGCCACGTCGAGCTCGGTGAGCGGGTTCTGGTTGTCCTGGCCGTCGCCGTAGGTCATCTGCTGACCGTCCCAGAAGGCGTTGACGTAGTTGTCGCCGTAGTGCACCCGGGAGGGGACACCGACGCCGTCGTCGAAGATGCCGTGGCGGCCGTGCTTGTCGAGGAAGTAGTCCCACGTCTGGGCGGCGCCGTAGTGGGCGTCGACACCAGCGGAGTGGGGGTCGGCCATCGTTCCGTCGCCCCACACGTCGTCGTCATCGGTCATCACCGTGCCGCCGGACTGCGCATTGTTCAGGTCGATGGTGGTGCCGTTGCCGCGGGTGGTGTCGGTCATCTCGAAGCCACCGCCGGAGGACTTGGTCTCGATGTCGACGGTGCCGACGAAGATGCCCTCGCCCTCGGCGCTGTGGATCTCGTCCCACGAGGCCAGCGTCTTCCCGGTCTGGGCGTCGACGACCACGTGCAGGCGGCTCGGGGTCTGGTCCTTCTTCACGCCTTTGACGACGTTGTCGTAGGCAAGGCGATCGCCCTTGTCCGTGGCGAAGACGACCAGCTCGGATGTCGCGTCGGTGGCCTTGAACTCGGCCACCTTGCGTGCGGTCCTGACTGCGGCCGTCTTGGTGACCTTGGCCGTCGTGCTGGCCGGCGCGATCTTCTGCTGGGAGGCGTGCTGGACGTCCTTGACGGCGCCCTTGGCGTCGGTGTGGACGATCATGTCGCCGCCGATGACGCGCATCCCCTGGTAGGTGCGTTGGTAGCGGGTGTGCTGGGCGCCGTCGGCGTCCTGGACCACGTCGGTGGCGGTCAGGCTCTGGCTGGCCGGGAGGCCGACCTTCTTCGCGATCGAGCTCTCGTCGGCCTTGGCCGCACGGATGAGCTTCTTCTGCTCCTTGACGGTGATCGTCTTGTCGGCGTTGCGTTGGGCGGCCTGGGCGTTGGAGGCCTTGTCCTGGACGGGCTTCTGCACGTCCTGGTCGCTTCCGGATGCCTGCGCGTTCGGCGCGAGGGCCATCAGGGCGATCGTCGCCGAGGCCACCAGAGTGCGGCGCCTGCGCGAGATGAGGTTGTGACTCATTGATCTCTCTTTCCCGAGTTCGTGCCGGGGTCGGCACTTCACCGACCTTGCGCCGCCGTGTGCCCCGGTATCAAGAGACTCGCGCGCGTTAACTTTTGACTTGCCCGGGCTCGAAATCCTGCAGGTTCTTGCATTGCACGTTTGCGCAATGTGGCGTTGCTTGACGGGCGCCCGGCCAGCGCCCAGAATCCGCCGGGCGGGCGATCCTCAGAAGCTCCACTCCAGCCCGGTGGTGCCGGGTGCGGCATCGATCACCACGACATGCGCGTGGCCGAGCGCGTCCACGGCAACCCGTCGGCGTACTTCCGCACCGTCGCGCGGTCGGTGGAAGCTCTCCACCCAGGCCGGCAGGTCGGCGTGGTGGAAGTGCACCTCGACCACGCACTCACGGATCGCGCGCGAGCAGCTCGTGTCGTAGGAGTAGTCGCGCGGGCCGGGGCCGTCTGAGGAGATCTCGTAGTCGAGCACCACGGTGTCGCCACGGTTGAGGGCCTGGGCGAACTCGAGCTCGGTGCCGATCACACGGTGGGCTGGGTCGACGTGCTGGGCGCGGATCGCGGCCCCGGAATTGACCGTGAGTCGCGGCGACCCGGCCGTGGCGTCCTCGAAGAACTGGGTGACCCCCATGCCGGTGAGTCCGTCGTCGTCGGCGCGGGCCACCGTGCGGATCTGCACCGACGCCATCCGCCGGTCGGCGTCGAGGCGTACGACGTCGTGCTGGCTGATCCGGGCCAGTTGCTGGCCGGCGTGCCTGGCCTGCACCCGCTCGGCGATCGTGCGGACGGCTTCGCGCTCGTTGAAGTGTGGCGCCAGCACGAACTTCTCCGCCGGGCGCAC
Organism: Nocardioides sp. Soil797; assembly: GCA_001429555.1. GTDB lineage: Bacteria > Actinomycetota > Actinomycetes > Propionibacteriales > Nocardioidaceae > Nocardioides. The sequence continues at coordinate 486,231 of LMSR01000001.1, forward strand.
CGGCCCACGAGGTCGCGGGGCCGGCACCAGCACCCGCAGGCTGCGCGGGGTCAGGCCGAGCACGCTCTCGAGGTGCGCGACCACCATCTCGGATCGCTTGCGCCCGGGCACCCGGTTGCCGCTCTGCCAATAGCTCAAGGTGGCGACGCTGACCTCGACACCGCGATCGGCGAGGCGCTGTTGGATGCTCTCGAGGCAGAGTCCACTCCGGTCGACGGCCGAGCGCAGCGCGGTGGCGAAGTCGTTGGGACGAGCGGTCAGCGCGGCAGGCACAGGTCTCCGATCCTGACCCTGCACCATCCACCCCTGACAATGCGCGAACCTACCAGTTGATCTTCCCTCCCGGTGTCGCGAACAGTCACTCGTTGTTGCGCGAACCGGCGATTCTTGACGGCCGAACTGGAGTGGAGTCCAGCAGAGTGGTGTACGACAGGTAGCCCGGTGAGCGTGCCTCCAACGTAGGCGCGGCCACCGGGTGGATCCTTCGAGTGATCTGCGAAANAGTGGAGTCCAGCAGAGTGGTGTACGACAGGTAGCCCGGTGAGCGTGCCTCCAACGTAGGCGCGGCCACCGGGTGGATCCTTCGAGTGATCTGCGAAAACCGACTCGAAGAAGGAACACCACGATGACCGCTGTACCCAGTATCGACCCTGCCCGCTTCCTGAACGAACAGCTGTCCCAGGCGAGCCCCGATCTGATGCGTGATCTGCTCACTACGTTCGTCAATGCACTGCTCGGTGCGCAGGCTGACGCAGTGTGTGGCGCCGGCTACAACGAACGATCCGAGGAGCGGGTCAACTCCCGCAACGGCTACCGTCACCGCGAACTCGACACCCGCATCGGCACCCTCGACGTCGCCGTGCCGAAGCTCCGCACCGGCAGCCTGTACCCCGACTGGCTCCTGGAGCGCCGTAAGCGGGCCGAACGAGCCCTCACCAGCGTGGTCGCGACCTGCTACCTGCTGGGCGTTTCCACGCGGCGGATGGACAAGCTCGTCCAGACCTTGGGGATCACCGGATTGTCCAAGTCGCAGGTCTCGGTGATGGCCAAGGAGCTCGACGAGCACGTCGAAGAGTTCCGCACCCGGCGCCTGGTCGAGGCTGGTCCGTTCACGTTCGTGGCCGCCGACGCACTGGTCCTCAAGGTTCGCGAGGGCGGGCGGGTGGTGCCGGTACACGTGCTCGTCGCGACCGGCGTCAACGCCGACGGGCACCGCGAGATCCTGGGCGTGCAGGTCACCTCGTCCGAGGACGGCGCGGGCTGGTTGGCGTTCTTCCGTGATCTGGTCGCCCGCGGCCTGTGCGGGGTCAAGCTGGTCACCTCCGATGCTCACGCGGGGCTCACTGCTGCGATCGCCGCGACCATCCCCGGCGCCGCGTGGCAGCGGTGCCGCACCCACTACGCCGCGAACCTCATGTCGATGACCCCCAAGTCCAGCTGGGGCTGGGTCAAAGCGCTGCTGCACTCCATCTACGACCAGCCCGACGCCGATGCCGTTCACGCCCAGTTCGACCGCGTCGTCGACGCCCTGGCCGAGAAGCTGCCCGCCGTGGCCGAGCACCTCGAGAACGCCCGTGCCGACATCCTCGCCTTCACCGCGTTCCCGAAGGAGATCTGGCGCCAGATCTGGTCCAACAATCCCCAGGAGCGGCTCAACCGCGAGATCCGTCGCCGCACCGACGTCGTCGGGATCTTCCCCGACCGGGCCAGCATCATCCGCCTCGTCGGCGCCGTCCTGGCCGAGCAACACGACGAATGGGCCGAGGGCCGCCGCTACCTCGGGCTCGACGTCCTCACCCGTGCCCAGGCCGTCGACACCGCCGCCGTCGTCGAGGAGGTGACCGAACCCGAACCACCGGTCCTCACAGCCTGACCAACACGGCCAACCGAAGGATCAACTTCGTACACCACGCACTGGGACTTGACC
>LMSR01000002.1 GCA_001429555.1 Nocardioides sp. Soil797
CCCGACCCTGGGCCTGGACACACCAGCCCAGAGACTCAACGAGCTGCTGCTCAACGCAGCGGCCTAACCAAAATTGCTTCGACCGCTTGACTTTGCCGCTGCGAGACCTGCGGACTGTTCGGTAACGGCCGGGGTGTGGTCAGGCGTTCTCCTTGCGGAAGACGGAGGTTCCCCACCACAGCGCGAGGACGAAGAAGACTCCCGCCCAACCGACGCCCCACGCCATCTCGTTGCTGCCGAAGTCACCGACGAACGAGCCACGGACGGCATCGGTGATCCAGCGGAACGGCATGAAGTCGCTGGTGCTCTCGAGCCACTTCGGGCCGAGCGTCATCGGGAGCATGATCCCCGACAGCAGGAGCACCGGCATCATGATCATGTTGATCAGTGGCGCCATCACGTCCTCGCTCTTGGTGGTCAGGGCCAGTGCGTTCGACGCGGCCGCGCAGGCGCCGCCGACGAAGAGGGTCAGCAGGACTCCGACGACAATGCCGCCTGCAGGCGCGCGCATGCCCATCCAGAAGCCCAGGGCGATCAGGATCAGCGCCTGCACCAGCAGCTGCAGCAGGTCACGCATCAGGCGTCCGACGAGCAGCGCCGTACGGCTGGCCGGGGTGACCCGCTCGGCCTCGACGACGCCCTCGCGCCACTCGGCGATCAGGCCGAAGCCGGCGAAGAACGCACCGAACATGCCCAGCTGCACCAGCAGGCCGGGCACCAGGAAGGTGTAGGGGTTGTCGGTGGGCAGGTCGAACTGGGCGACCAGCGGCTTCAGCAGCGGGCCGAAGAGCACCAGGTAGAGCACCGGCTGGAGGACGCCGATCAGCACCCACGCGGGATTGCGCAGGTTCATCCGGATCTGGCGCCGGAAGACGATGAAGGACTCTCGCCAGAACAGCGGGGTCATCGGTTGGCTCCTTCGAGTACGTCGGTGGGGTCGGCGTCGGTGTCGTCGTCAGCTTCGGCATTGGCCTCGTTGGCCGCCTCGGCGTCGCGCAGCGAGCGACCGGTGAGCGTCAGGAAGACGTCGTCGAGGGTGGGACGCAGGACCTCGATCGAGTCGAGGGCCACGCCGCCGGCGTCGAGGTCGCGCAGCAGCCCGGGCACGGCGCGACCGGCGCGCTCGACCCGCCCCCGCACGTGTCGACCCTCGACCTCGACGCCCTTGGCGATCGAGCCGAGCTTGTCGCGAGCGATCATGACCTGGTCGTCACCGGCGACCTCGAGGTCGACCAGGTCACCGGAGACCTGGGCCTTGAGATTGTCGGCGGTGTCGCTCGCCACGATCTTGCCCTTGTCGATGATGACGATGCGGTCGGCCAGGTGGTCGGCCTCGTCCAGGTAGTGAGTGGTCAGGAAGACGGTCACGCCCTGCTTGGCCCGCAACCCGGCGATGTGCTCCCAGAGGTTGGCTCGCGCCTGCGGGTCGAGCCCGGTGGTCGGCTCGTCGAGGAAGACCAGGTTGGGCTCATGGATCAGGCCCATCGCGATGTCGAGGCGGCGCTTCTGCCCACCCGACATGTTCTTGGGCATGCGACGCCACAGGCCGGGCAGGTCGAGCTGCTCGAAGAGCTCCTTGCCCTTGCGCTCGGCGTCGCGGCGCGACATGCCGTAGAGCATGCCGTGGTCCATCACCTCGTCGCCGGCGATGGCACTCGAGAAGGTGGAACCGGCCTGGGAGACGTAGCCGATGCTGCGGCGTACGTCCTGGGACTGGGTGGCCACGTCGAAGCCGGCCACCGTTGCCGTGCCCGCGGTCGGCTTGAGCAGTGTGGTCAGCATGCGCAGCGTGGTGGTCTTGCCGGCGCCGTTGGGGCCCAGGAAGCCGACCACCTCGCCCTCGGCGACATCGATGTCGACGCCGTCGACGGCCTGGACGGGCGTCTTGTTCTTGCCCTGACCTGTCATGAAGGTCTGCACGAGCCCTCGTGCACGAATCATCCGAACTCCCTCTCAGAACCCTGCTCATCAATCTGTGTTCAAACTTGAACAGTCAGAGTGTTCAACATTGAACACCCACCGTCAAACGAATAGTGCTGCCTGCCGGGAGTGGCTCACCGGCGCTTGACACACATAGGAGCTTCAAAGTCATCGCCGCGCCGCGGTCTCGGCTCGCCCACCGGTCAGCCCCAGGTGATGGCCGTGTCCTGCCAGAGCGCGGGGGCGCCGATCTCGTCGGAGCGGTTCCACAGCGTGAGGTAGAGCGCCACCGGCGAACCGGCCAGCTCCACGTCGCCGCGCGGATCCGGCGTACGACGGGTGACCGGCGGGGCGGCACTGACATCAACCTCCCAGCCGACCTTGCCGCCATCGGGGCGGATCGCGATCGTCATCGGCTCCTCGGAGCGCAACCGCGAGCGCTCCCGGGTCAGGAAGCCGGTCAACAGCTCGTCGATCCCGTCGAGCGCGATCTCGTCCGCGATCCAGGTGTCGGCCGCCTTCGGGTAGCGGCCGAGCGACGCCGACAACGCGTCGACGGCATGGATCGTGGTCTCGTGACACTGCCGCCGAGCCCAGAATCGCTTGGCCGGCGGGGCGTCGTGGAGGAAGACCAGCGCGTCGAGGTCGTCCGGCGCCTGGTGGATCGCCTGGGCAAGGTCGATCGCGCCGTCCCGGAGCCACTCGAGCGGGTCGGGGGCGACCTGACCTTCCTGCTGGATGCGGTCGGGATCGGCCTGCTGACCGCGCAGGATCGCGGTTGCCCACCGGTGCACCATGCCCTGGTGGGCGACCAGTCGGCGTACGGTCCAGTCGGGTGTGGTCGGGACCGAGGCACGCAGGCCGGCGCGGTCGGCGTACCTCGTGAAGGCGATCAGCGCGGAGCGCAGTCCGTCGAGGTGCTGGGGAAGGGTGAGGTCGGTGCCCATGCCTCCAGCGTCGCAGGTGTTCGGTCTCGACGCGCGCGAATTTCTTGGCTGCTGCCTGTGGCCCGCGACCGCGGCAATCGGCGCGGCGTGGTGGCATCAGGCACACTGACCCGACCGACGACCCGGTGGACGAGAGGCATGCGCATGCACGGTATTCCCTGGCTCAGCAGTTCCCGACGAGCGCTGGCGATCGTGCTGCTCGGCTTCATCGTGGCCGGGCTGCTGCTCGGCCTGGTCGGCGAGGGTGAACGGCGCCAGAAGCCCACCGACGACCTCCCCCATGGCATGGACAGCACCCAGGCCACCGAGCTGCGGGACGCCTTGCCCGACGACGACTCGTCCGTGGCCATCGTGCTGTTCACCACGCAGGAAGGCGAACTGGACCGTGCAGCACTCGGTGCCCTCGACGACCTCGCCACCGAGCTCGGCGCCGGCGCCCGTGGTCCCGGCCTGCAGCCGTCCGAGGACGGCAGCGCCGCACTCCTCGTCGTACCGGTCACCGGGGCCTCGGCGACCGACACCGAGGAGTTCGTCTCAGACCTCCGAGAAAGGCTCGACGAGTCGGTGCCGGAGGGGGTCTCGGCCTCGGTCACCGGACCGGCCGCGGTCCAGGCCGACCTGGCCCAGGTCTTCCAGGGCGCCAACTCCAAGCTGTTGCTGGTCACTGCCTCCGTGGTCGCACTGCTGCTGGTGATCACCTACCGCAGCCCCGTGCTCTGGATCGTGCCGCTCCTCGTGGTGGGGTTGGCAGACCGCCTGGCCTCCGTGCTCGCGACCCGGGTGATGGCTGCTGTCGACGTTGCCTGGAACGAGTCGACGATCGGGATCCTGTCGGTGCTGGTCTTCGGCGCAGGCACCAACTACGCCCTGCTGCTGATCTCGCGCTATCGCGACGAGCTCAAGACTCATGACGACCGTTCCGAGGCGATGTCCCTGGCCCTGCGACGGACCGCCGAGGCGGTGCTCACCAGCGCCGGCACCGTGGTGGCCGGTCTGCTGACCCTGCTGCTCTCCCTGACACCCACCACCCGCGGTCTGGGCCTGGCCTGTGCCATCGGCATCGTCGTGGCCGCCACCTATGTGCTGGTCGTGCTGCCGGCGCTGCTGATGTTGTTCGGCCGCTGGATCTTCTGGCCGATGGTCCCGCGCCGTGGCGACGAGGTGCTGGTCGAGACGCACTCGTGGTGGCGCCGGGTCGGTGACACGGTTGCGGCCCGACCCGGCACCTTCATCGTCGGCTCACTGATGTTGCTCGCGGTCCTCGCCTCCGGACTGTCCCGGCTCGACACCGGCCTCAAGCAGTCGGACCAGTTCCTCGACAAGCCTGAGGCCATCTCGGCCGCCGAACGCCTGGCGGAGTCCTTCCCCGCCGGCACCTCCGACCCCACCCAGGTGTTGACCCGCGACGACGCCGACCGGGTGCTGGCAGACGTCGAGGAGACCCCGGGTGTCTCCTCCGCGCGGGTGAGCATCTCGACCGACGGCATCAGTCAGATCGACGTGGTGCTCGACGCCGCCCCGTCCAGCTCGGCGGCCACCACCGCCATCGAGGCCCTGCGCGACCGGTTGTCGACCTACGACGACACCCACGTGGCTGGCAACGCCGCCACCGCGATCGACGCCCAGGACGGCGCAGAGCGCGACCAGCGCCTCCTCCTGCCGCTGATCCTGCTTCTCGTGCTCGGCGTCCTGCTGGTGCTGCTCCGCTCGGTGGTCGCCCCACTCCTGCTGGTGACGACCGTCCTCGCCACGTTCGCCGCGGCCCTGGGCAGCTCATGGTGGTTGTTCACCGGGTTGCTCGGCTTCGATGCGCTCGACGTGGACGTGGTGCTGTTCGGGTTCCTCTTCCTGGTCGCCCTGGGGGTCGACTACAACATCTTCCTGGTCACCCGGGCCCGCGAGGAGTCCCGCACGCACGGCTCCCGCGAGGGGATGCTGCGCGCGTTGGCGGCGACCGGCGGAGTGATCACCAGTGCCGGAATCCTGCTGGCAGCAGTGTTCGCGGTGCTGGGCGTGCTCCCGTTGGTGGTGCTCGCCCAGCTCGGCGTGGTCATCTGCATCGGCGTGCTGCTCGACACCCTGCTCGTGCGCACGGTGCTGGTGCCGGCTCTCGGCGTACGACTGGGCGACCGGTTCTGGTGGCCGCGCAGGTTCGAGGACATGCCCGCCTCGGCGTCACCCTCGCGCTCAGCGACCGAGTAGGGAGCGGTACTTCTCCCGGTCGGCATTCATCTGCCAGCCCGGGTCGTCGTCTGGCGGCGTCCAGCCCCAGTCCTCGCCCTGCGCGAACTTCAGGGCACCGGAGCGTACGTCGCGCAAGGTCTGCGTGAGCCAGGCCAGCTCGGTGGCCGCCGAGTCGCGCCACAGCATCAGGCTGCGCACTGCGTGCGGAGGACCGTACGACGGATCCGCGTCGCGCGGGGACGGGAAGGAGTCGACGGTCTTCTCGAGGGCACGCTTGCGCACCTCGAGGCTGGTCTCGACCTGTTGCCGGTCGAGGAGCGGCAGCATGCCGAAGGCGACGTGGAAGGCGACCCGGTCATAGGGGTCGACCTCCTCGAGGGCCCGGATCATCAGCTGGCTCAGCTCGGCACGACCGCGCATGGTGGCCTCGTAGACCGCCACCTCACGGGACCCGTCGACGAGGTCGTGGCGCTCGAGGAATCCCTGCTCGGTGAGCCGGGCAAGTCCGTTGTAGATCGAGCCCGGGTTGACGTGGGCCCACTTGTCGATCTCCCACGACACCAGCTCGCGCCGGATCTGGTAGCCGTTGATGGGCTCGAACATGGCCACTGCGCCCAACAGCAGCATGCGAGTCTCGGAGCCGGCCATGGGCTGAGTCTAGGCAGCCGGACCGCCGGACCGCCGGACCGGCGGGCCCGTCGGGCCGGGCCGGGTCGATCACGCTGGCACTTGTGCGGTGCTGTTGACGGAAATCCACATCACAGCACGTGTTCAGCGACCATAACCCCGCGTTACTCGAGGGTTGCAGGGTGCGAGCGGGTCAGTCGCGGGGCTTGCCGGAGATCGCCGCGGCCACGGCCTTCGGTACGTCGGGGTGGAAGACGCTCGGGATGATGAAGGACGGGTGCAGCTCCTCGTCGGTGACGACATGGGCGATCGCCTCGGCAGCGCGCAGCAGCATGTCGATGGTCACCTCGTCGGCGCGGGCGTCGAGCAGCCCACGGAACACACCCGGGAAGGCCAGCACGTTGTTGATCTGGTTGGGATAGTCGGAGCGGCCCGAGGCCACGACAGTGGCGTGCTTGGCAGCCTCGGCCGGGTCGACCTCGGGGTCGGGGTTGGCCAGGGCGAACACGATCGCACCCTCGGCCATCGTCTTGATCCACTCGGGATCGAGCACGCCGGGACCGGAGACGCCGATGAAGACGTCGGCGCCGTCGAGGCCCTCCTTGAGGCCGCCGCGGCGTTTGTTCGGGTTGGTCCGTCTGGCCAGGTCGAGCTTGGCCGGTGCGAGGTCCTCGCTGTCGCCGCAGAGCAGGCCCTCGCGGTCCCAGACCACGACGTCCTTGGCGCCGCCGGCGAGCAGGAGCGAGACGATCGCGGAGCCGGCCGCGCCGCCGCCGGCGACGACCACGCGGATGTCGGCGATCTTCTTCTCGACCACACGCAGCGCGTTGGTCAGCGCGGCGAGAACGACGATCGCCGTACCGTGCTGGTCGTCGTGGAAGACCGGGATGTCGAGCGACTCACGAAGCCGGGCCTCGATCTCGAAACAGCGTGGGGCGGCGATGTCCTCGAGGTTGATGCCACCGAAACCCGGGGCGATCATCTCGACGGCCTTCACGATCTCGTCGGTGTCCTGGGTGGCCAGACAGATCGGCCAGGCGTCGATGTTGGCGAACTTCTTGAACAGCGCGGCCTTGCCCTCCATCACCGGCAGGGCCGCACCGGGCCCGATGTTGCCCAGCCCGAGCACCGCCGAGCCGTCGGTGACCACGGCCACCGAGTTGCCCTTGACGGTCAGGCGGGTGACGTCCTCCGGGTTCTCGTGGATGGCCATCGAGACCCGGCCGACACCGGGCGTGTAGGCCATCGAGAGGTCGTCGCGGGTCTTGAGCGGAACCTTGGAGGTGACCTCGATCTTGCCGCCGAGGTGGAGCAGGAAGGTGCGGTCGGAGACCTTGTGCACCTCGACCCCGGCGATGCCGCGCACCACGTCGGCCAGCCGCTTGGAGTGCTCCTCGTCGGCAGCCGAGCAGGTCACGTCGACGACCAGGCGCTCGTGGCTGGACTCCGCGACGTCGATCGCGGTGACGATGCCGCCGGCCTGCGCGAGCTCGGTGGCGACCGTGCCCACCACCCCGTGATCGGGCGCGGTGTAGAGGCGCATGGTGATCGAGTACGACGAAGCAGTGGCGGCCATGTGGACAACAATCCTCCCGCTCCCCGGTTACCGGCAAGTCGCATGGGCGGCACTGGGCCCCGCGTGCTCGACGTCACAGCGCCAATGAATTGCACTCCCTTGGCATGGAGTGCAAAACTGCACTTCGTGAATGAAAGTGCAAACACCACGAGCGTGCGGAAGCAGACGACCGGACACCGGATCACCGTCTGCGCCCAGCACCTCACTGACGTGCACGGTTTCGACGGCTTCACGATGGACGAGCTGGCCGAGGCCGCGGGCGTCTCCCGCCGTACGTTGTTCAACTACTTCCCCGGCAAGCTGGACGCCGTGCTCGGTCCCGGCCCGGAGCTCAGCGACGAGGTGCTCGACACCTTCCGCGCCGGCGGACCACAGGGCGACCTCCTGGAAGACATCAAGGTCCTGATCGCCCGGATGGTCGAGGTCAAGGAGTTCGACCGCGCCGAGGCCGAGGTCACCCGGCGCATCTTCCAGACCAACCCGCGGCTGCTGATGGCCGTCCACGAACGCTTCCACGCAGTCTCCGACCTCTTCACCGAGGCCATCCTCGACCGGGAGGGACGCGCCTTCGGCAAGCCGCGGGCCCGCATCCTGATCACGGTTCTGGCCTGTCTCTTCGACGTCGCCCTCGACGACGTCCTCGCCGACACCACCGGGGCGCGCGAGCTCTCCGATGCCTACTTCGAAGCACTCGACGTCGTCCGCGACCTGCTCTCGAACTGATCCCCACAAACGTCCCGAAGATCCAACACAACTAGGAGCCACCACCATGGCAACGCTGCTCTACCGACTCGGCAAGACCGCCTACCGGCGGTGGCCGTTCTTCCTCGTCGGCTGGTTGATCGCGATGATCGCGGTCGGCACCGTCGCGGGCACCCTGTCCAAGCCGATGACCGACTCGATGTCGATCCCCGGCATCCCGTCGGAGAAGGCCTCCGACATGCAGAAGGAGCTGTTCCCCAACGCGGAGGACCCCTTCGACGACGCCAGCTTCAACGTGGTCGTCCAGGCTCCGAAGGGTCACACCCTCGACGAGCCCGAGTACTCCCGCGCGGTCGACGCGTTGGTCGCCGACCTCTCGGACGGCCCGCAGATCTCCGACGAGACCGTGCCCGTTGTCGTCGAGAACGGCGCCGAGCTCAACGACAAGCAGTACGCCGCCGCGCGCGAGGCCACCATCAAGCAGATGGAGAAGGCCACGCCCGAGGGCGAGCAGCCCCCGACGATCGGCAACCCGACCATCCTCGGCCCGCTCCAGGACCAGCAGCTCATCGCCGGCGCCAAGGCCAGCGGAGCGGACGCCAAGACGGCCAAGGCCGACGCTGCCGCCATGTCCATCGTCTCGAAGGACGGGCGCACCGGCCTGATCAAGGTCGAGTTCGACGTCGACACCCCGATGGACATCGAGCCCGCCAGCCAGGACGCCGTCAAGGACGCGATGGCCAAGGCCGGTGACAGCGGCCTGGTGGCCGAGGCCAACGGGTCCGGCATGTCCAGCATGGCCCCGCCCGGCGGTGCCTCCGAGCTGATCGGCATCGCGCTGGCCCTACTCGTCCTGATCCTGACCTTCGGTTCGCTGGTCGGCGCCGGCCTGCCCATCATCACCGCGATGATCGGCGTCGGCCTGGGCATCACCGGCATCACCGCCGCCACCGCGTTCATGGACATCGGCTCGACCACGCCCATGCTCGCGACGATGATCGGACTGGCGGTCGGCATCGACTACGCGCTGTTCATCCTGGCGCGCTATCGAAACGAGCTGCACCACACCGATGATCGCGAGGAAGCGGTCGGCATCTCGGTGGGCACTGCCGGCTCGGCTGTCGTCTTCGCCGGCCTGACCGTGCTGATCGCACTCGCCGCGCTCTCGGTCGTGCGGATCCCGTTCCTCACCTCCATGGGTATGGCCGCCGCCGCCACCGTGTTCATCGCCGTGCTCGTGGCGCTGACCCTGCTCCCCGCAGTCCTCGGAATGTTGAAGTCGAAGGCCTTCGGTGGCCAGGTCCGCAAGTACGCCCCGAAGCGCGACGAGGACGGCAAGGTCCTCAACAACGGTGTCCGCTGGGCCCGCCTGATCGGCCGGGCACCGGTTGCCGTCGTACTCATCGTGGTGGTGGCGTTGGGCGCCCTCGCCGTCCCGTTGAAGAACCTGCACCTGGCGTTCCCGACCGACAGCACCTCCTCGACCGACACCACCCAGCGTCAGGCCTCCGACCTGATCGCCGGCGCGTTCGGCCCGGGCCGCGAGGCGCCGATGCAGGTGGTGGTCGACGTACGTGATGTCGCCGAGAACGATCGCGGCGCCGCGATCGGTGAGGTCACCGCCTGGGCCGCGTCGCATGACGGTGTCGCCAACGCGCAGACCGTCCTCACCAACGCCGACCCGGCCGACCCGGAGGCAGTGCCCACCGGCGCCATCGTGATGCTCACTCCGGAGACGGGACCGGACGACGCAGCGACCGAAGACCTGCTCGCCGACCTGCGCGACACCCAGTCCGACATCGAGGAGAAGACCGGCGCCGACACCGGCGTCACCGGCCTGACCCCGATCACGGTCGACATCTCCGAGCGGCTCGCCGACGCGCTGCCGATCTACCTCGCAGTCGTCATCGGTCTCGCCTTCATCCTTCTGATGCTGGTCTTCCGCTCGATCCTGGTTCCGCTGACCGCCACCCTGGGCTTCCTGCTCTCGGTGCTGGCCACGCTCGGTGCCACAGTCGCGGTCTTCCAGGAAGGCGCGTTCGGGATCATGGAGGGCCAGCCGATCGTCAGCTTCATGCCGATCTTCCTGATCGGTGTGGTCTTCGGGCTGGCGATGGACTACCAGGTGTTCCTGGTGACCCGGATCCGCGAGGCCCACGTGCACGGTGCCAGTCCGCGCGAGGCCGTCGTCGACGGCTTCCGCAACAGCGCCCGCGTGGTCGCCGCTGCCGCGGTCATCATGACCGCCGTCTTCGCGGCCTTCATGCTGCAGGACGAGCCGATCATCAAGTCGATGGGCTTCGCACTCGCCGTCGCGGTCGTCTTCGACGCCTTCATCGTCCGGATGACGCTGATCCCGGCCGTGATGTACCTGCTCGGCGACAAGGCCTGGTACCTGCCCAAGTGGCTCGACCGGATCCTGCCGAACGTGGACGTCGAGGGTGAGAACCTGCACCGCCCGCACCTGAAGCAGTCGGTCGCCGACGACGATGACGACAAGGACCGCGAGCTGGTCGACGCCTGATTCCTGGGCTGACGCCCGCGCTACCGAACAGTCCGCAGCTTTTCCGCCCGGAAATCCTGCGGACTGTTCGGTATCTGCGCGTGGTGGGGAGCCTTTCCACGTCCAGGCACTGACCGCATTCAGGACGTCGGCGTCCACCCACTTACACGTACCGGTGGGTACGACGCAAAGTGGCGCCCGTCACAGCATCACCATCATGCTGGGCCCGACCTCGAGCCACCCATTCGAGACCGGAAGGAACACAGTGAGCACCCAGTCACCGGCCAGCCAGCCCCCGTCAGGCGCCACCCAGGCCGACATCGAGAAGAAGCGAGGATCCTTCTCCTCGCGCAACGTCTTCATCTTCGCCGCGATCGGATCCGCCGTCGGGCTCGGCAACATCTGGCGCTTCCCCAAGGAAGCCTTCGACAACGGCGGCGGGGCCTTCATGGTCCCCTACATCATCGCCCTCCTCACCGCAGGAATCCCGTTCCTGTTGCTGGACTACGTGATGGGCCACCGCACCCGCGGCTCGGCACCACTCGCGTTCGCCCGCACCCACGGCAAGACCGAGTGGTTGGGTTGGTGGCAGGTGGGGATCTGCTTCGTGATCGCCGTCTACTACGCCGCGATCCTGGCCTGGTCGCTGCGCTACACGATCTTCTCGTTCGGCAAGGACTGGGGCGACGACCCGGGCACCTTCTTCGGCGGCGACTTCCTGCACGCCAGCGACCCCGCCAAGGGAGTCAGCACCGACTTCGTGGCCGGGCTCCTGATCCCACTGGTCCTGGTCTGGGTCGCGGTGCTGGTGATCATGGCCCTCGGCGTGCAAAAGGGCGTCGGCGCGACCTCGGTGATCTTCATCCCGATCCTCGTGCTCGCCTTCCTGGTGCTCGTCGTACGTGCCCTGTTCCTGCCGGGCGCCGTCGACGGCCTCGAGGCCCTCTTCACCCCCGACTGGGGGGCGCTGAGCGACACCGGCGTGTGGGCTGCCGCCTACGCGCAGATCTTCTTCTCGCTCTCCATCGGCTTCGGCATCATGATCACCTACTCGTCGTACGTCGGCCGCAAGGTCGACCTGACCGGCTCCGGCCTGGTGGTGGGTTTCGCCAACTCCAGCTTCGAACTGCTCTGCGGCATCGGTGTCTTCTCCGCGCTGGGGTTCATGGCCCAGGCCCAGGGACTCCAGATCTCGGAGGTCGCCGCCGGTGGTCCGGGCCTGGCGTTCGTGGCGTTCCCGACGATCATCAACGAGGCACCGGCCGGCGTACTGATCGGCATCCTGTTCTTCGCCTCGTTGATCCTGGCCGGCATCACGTCACTGGTCAGCATCCTCGAGGTGGTGATCTCCGCGATCCGCGACAAGTTCGACATGTCGCGCATCGGTGCCACGCTGGCCGTGCTCGTGCCCGCCACCGTGATCAGCGTCTTCTTCTTCTCCACGACCAGTGCACTGCACGTGCTCGACATCGTCGACAACTTCATCAACAAGTTCGGCATCCTGTTCGTCGCCGTGGTGAGCATGGTGGTCCTGGTCTGGATCGTGCGTGCCCTGCCCGACTTCGTCGACCACCTGGAGGGCAGCGGCTCGATCCGGATCCGCGGTTGGTGGCCGGCACTCGTCGCCGTGATCACCCCGTTGGCGCTCGCCTTCGTGCTGGTCAGCGACTTCATCGACACGCTCGAGACCAAGTACGGACTGCCTGACACCGACTATCCGGACTGGATGGTCAACACCTTCGGGTGGGGCCTGGTCGCCGCGGTCATCGTGATCGGCGTCCTCGCCTCGCTGGTGAAGTGGCGACCCGACACCAACCTGAGCATCCCTGCCATTCCTGAGGAGGAGAACCAGTGAGCGCGACAGCACTGATCATGATGATCGTGGCCATGGTGGTCATCTGGGGAGGCCTCGGCCTGGCCGTGGTCAACCTGGTGCGGGCCACGCCGTCGTCCCCGTCGCCCATCGACGAGCCCGGCGACCTCTGACGGCGTACGCCGACGCGACCCCGTTCCGTCAGCCCGAGTTACCGAACAGTCCGCAGCTTTTCCGCCCGGAAATCCTGCGGACTCTTCGGTAACTGTGCGGCTGGTCCTGCGCGGCTGGTCCTGTGCAGACGTGTTCAATGGAGCCATGCCCCAGGTGAGCGCCATTGTGAGCGTCGCGTGTGATCCGGAGACCGCCTTCGCTGTCTCGCAGACCACCGGCGAGCTGAGGCTGCGCTGGGACCCGTTCATCCGGGAGCAGCACTTCCTCGACGGCGCCACCGCGCCCGGCAAGGGCGTCCGCACGCTCACCAAGGCGCGCATCGGGCCGAGCATGATCAGCCAGTACGCATCCCATCGCCCGCCCACCAGCGTCGGCATGACGATGGAGAAGGGTCCCTGGTTCTTCGCGTCGTTCGGTGGCGGATGGAGGTTCAAGCCGATCGCCGGCGGGGGCACCCAAGCGGTCTGGAAGTACACCTACTCAATCCGCCCGTCGTGGCTGCGCTTCGTTGCCGAGCCGATCGGTCAGTGGCTGCTGGGCCGGGAGATCCGGGGCCGGATCAACGCGTTCGCGCGGGCCTGCGCCGACCCGGAGGTGCTTGCCGCCCTCCCCACCGATCGGGATCGTTGAGCACCGAACCGCTGAGAACAACGTATTGGTTGGGTTTCGGCGACAGACACAACCAGAACGTTGCTCTCGGCGCTCGACTCGGCGCTCACCGCTCGGCTCAGCGACGAGGGACGCGGCGGCCCTGGGCCTGAGCGGGTTGCTGGTGACCGACCGGGTTCTCGAAGCCGGCCAGGACGACCCGCACCTTCTTGCCGCCACAGGTCAGCAGCAGGTGCTCGTCGTCGATCTCCAGCACGTCGCCGCGCACCAGCACCTGCCCGTCGGGCAGGTCCTCGATCGTGTCATCGGGCTTGCAGCGCACGACGTCCCGCGTGGCCACGATCTCGAGCACGTCGTGACGGCGTACCCACAGCATCAGCACGAACATCGCCAGGATCGCCAGGTCGGCCAACAGGGTCAGCCAGAGCCCGACCCGACCGGGCGGCAGGTAGCCCACGACCCGGTTGGTCGACGGCGTCCCGGGCAGATAGGTGACCTCGACCAGGTCCGTCTCCGTGGCCTTGTCGTACGCCGACTCGGTGAGCTCCGTGGAGTAGGTCCTGCGATCCGGGTCCACGTCGGCGGGCAGCTGGAAGTCGACGTAGTGCCGCGAGCCCACGGACTTGGCGTGGGTGACCGTCGCGGAGGCCACCTCGCCGTCCGCGTCGAGACGGTGGTTGGTCCACCAGTAGTGCCCCATCGGAAGGTTGACCAGGAACAGCAGCAGGGCAACCGCGACGACCGGCCAGAGGCGTGAGGGTTGGGACCGTCTGGGCACCGGGCCAAACTACAGCCCGGCGGGCGTTCCCCAACTGCCGGCGAAGACGAAGTCCGCCATCGGCTTGCGCGTTCGAGGGCGCTGGTCCCGCTCCACGAGCAACGGGTCGGCGTCCGCCGGGTCGCCGGGAGCCCCGATCGCGACGGCGGTGGTGACCCGCCAGTGCGGAGGTACGTCGAACTCCGCGGCGACCGCCTCGTGGCCGAAGCCGGCGAACTGGTGGATCCCCAGGCCGAGCACCCCCGCTTCGACGCCCAGCAGCGCGACCGACTGCCCGAGGTCATACAGCGCGTAGTCGGAGAACACCATCGCGTCATCCTCGGGGCCGGAGGCGATCTGGTGGGCGGTGATCACCACGGCGCTGGCCGACGGCACCCACGACCTGTTGCCGCGGGAGAGGTGCTGGACGAAACGCGCATGGGTCTCGTCGCCACGGCGACCCACGAGGAAGCCCCACGGCTGGCTGTTCCCGGCCGACGGCGCCCACTGGGCCGCGCGGAACAGTCGCGCGAGGTCGGACTCGCTGATCTCGTGGCGCGGGTCGAAGACCCGCACACTGCGGCGGTTGCGCTGCAGGTCGGACAGGTCGGCCTGCTCGTCAACGGTGTTCACACCCTGCCCAACAGACCGAGGTCGCCGACGATTCCCCGGCGACCGATACAGTCAGGCCGTGTACTGGCTGCTCACCACCGTCGTGCTGACCCTGCTCCTGGTCATCGCCGTCCTCGCGCTCGCGGCCGCGGCGTCCCCGCAGTTCGCTCCGCTCGAGCCGATCGCCCGGCACGGGATGACGGTCGCGCAGGTCGCCACCGGCATCGTGGTCCTCGGCGCCGTCATCGGCCTGCTCAAGGGACACGACCCCGACGCGCTCTGGATCACCGTCGGCTACGCGGTCGCCGCACTCGGCGTACCCGTGCTGTTGCTCAACCAGCAGCCCAACGAGTCCGGCGAGGCGATCGAGCCCCCCAGCCTCTACGTCGTGGCCGTGGCCGCGGTGACCGTGCTGGTGCTGGTCCTGCGTCTGCAGCAGACATGGTGAGCGAGGCCGGCTCGCGCCGCTCGCCCGGGCGCCAGGTCCTGGTCGCGGTGTACGCCGTCTTCGCGATCGCCGCAGGCGCGCGGTCGCTGGTGCAGATCGCCACCAAGTTCGACGAGGCCCGGGTCGCCTATCTGCTGTCGTTGGTGGCCGCGCTGATCTACGTGGTCGCCACGGTGGCGCTGCGCTACCGCGGTGAACGAGCCACCCACGTCGCGCTGGGCGCCATCTCGATCGAGCTCGTCGGTGTGCTCGGCGTGGGTGCGTTGAGCGTGGTCGACCCGAACCTGTTCCCCGACGCCACGGTGTGGTCCGACTTCGGTGTCGGCTACGGCTTCATTCCGCTGGTGCTGCCGGTCATCGGCCTGCTCTGGCTGTGGAAGTACGGCGATCACACAGCCACCTGATCCGCAGGCCCAGGTCGACGCCGATCACCGCGCCGAACGTGTTGGCGACCAGGTCCGACAGCGTCGCCGAACGGTCCGGCAGGGCGGCGTACTGCACGAACTCGATGGTGACCGTGCCGGCCATCCCGAGGAAGATCCACTGCAGCGGGTTCACCTGCGGCCAGAGCAACGTGCCGAGCATTGTCAACGGCACGAACAGCAGCACGTTGAAGAAGAACTCGACGATGGTTCCGGTGACGAAGGTGATCCCGACGGCTTCGAGGAGCTCGGTGAACCGCAGCACCGAGCCGGCCGGGGCGTCGGGCTGCGGCCAGAAGACGAGGTACGCCGCGGTCAGCAGGTAGACCGCGTAGGCGGCCAGCAGAACGCGGCGCATCCGCCCAGCCTGCCAGACGCCCCACCTCTCGCGAGTAACGCGGGGTTACGGTCGCTGGACACGGGCTGTGACGCCCGGTTGCGTCAACAGCACCGCACAAGTGCCGCCGTCACTTCTCGTCCAGGACGGCCTTGCGGGTGCGGTACTCGTCCTCGTCGATCTCACCGGCGGCAAATCGCTCGGCGAGGCGGGACTGGCCGGATCGCCGGCCGCACTCGGCGCGGTTGCGGCGACCCCACCTGATCACCAGGTAGGCGAACGTGACGATCATCAGGAACCAGACAAGCGGGAAGATCGGCCAGAAGGCCGGACCGTCGCCGTCCCAGCGGTCGGCGGACATCACGAGGGTGTTCAGCGTGTTCAACATGAGGTTCTCCTTGGATTGGTGTCCTCCAAGGCTCGTCCGATCCGGGCCGGCAGGCGTCCGCTGCGCCGCGCAACCGGCGTACGCAATCCGGCGTAGGCCGCGCCGGAAGCGCAGCGGTCCGCTCGACATGCAGTTGTGCGTCCGACGACCTCGGGTCACGCTCAGCAGGTCCGGGCGACCGGCGCAACTGCATGTCCATCGGACCGACGGCGCCCGGAAACCGAGGCAGGAGTGAAGGCCCCGGCGTGTTCCGGGAACTGCCGGGCGGCTCAGCGAACGAATCTCGCCCGTGGCGGGTTGTCCACGGGCCAGTGACGCCAGAGCTGGTCCAGGCGCCGAATCAGCTCGGCTTCTCCCGAGTCGGCAGCCGTCGGTGGGCGGTTCGACATGCAGTTGTGCGTACGACGCGGCGCACGCACGCTCAAGTCCGGCCACGCATCACCGAACTGCATGTCGGTCGGACCGGGAACAGGCCAAATGCGAGAAGGCCCCGGGTCAATGAACCCGGGGCCTTCTGCTCAACGTGCGCGAGGGGGGAGTTGAACCCCCACGTCCTTTCGGACACACGGACCTGAACCGTGCGCGTCTGCCTATTCCGCCACTCGCGCGTCACCGCCATTCAGCGGCCGGGCAAGGTTATCCCAGCACAGAGGAATCGCCCAAACCGCGGTGCCATTCCCACGGTCCGTGACCCTCACCCCGATACGATCGGGCCCAGCCGTCAGACTGTGGCACTCACGTGCGCACGACGACGGACCCGGCACGCGCCCACTCGGCGCCAGAGGAGAACGACGGAAGGAGGCACCCATGGGCGGTCTGCAGCGCTTCGAGAACAAGCTCGAGCAGATGGTCTCCGGTGTCTTCGCGCGCGCCTTTCGCAGCGCCGTACAACCCGTCGAGATCTCTGCAGCGCTCCAGCGCGAGGTCGACAACAACGCCCAGATCCTCAGCCGCGAGCGCCGCCTGGTGCCGAACAGCTTCCACGTCGAGCTGAGCACCAGCGACCTGGAGCGACTGGCTCCCTATGACTCCACCTTGGCCAGCGAGCTGACCAACTCCTTGCGCGACCACGCCGACGAGCAGAGCTACGTGTTCCCGGGCCCGGTGAAGATCGAGTTCGAGAAGGCCGACGACCTGACCACGGGACGGTTCCGGGTGCGCAGCAGCGCCCAGGCCAAGGTCACCACCAACGCGACCGACACCCAGGTGGGCCGGGCCAAGGTGTTGATCGAGGTCAACGGCGTACGCCACCCGCTGAACCCGCCGGGCCTCGTCGTCGGGCGCGGCACCGAGGCCGGGTTGCGCATCAACGACCCGGGCATCAGCCGGCAACACATCGAGTTCGGCATCCAGCAGGGCCGCTTCCCCCAGGACCGATCCCCCGAGCTCACGGTGCGTGACCTCGGCTCGACCAACGGCATGCAGGTCGATGGCCACCGGGTGGAGCAGGCGACCCTCTACAACGGGTCGACGGTACGCATCGGCAACACCACGATGACCGTGCTGATCGTCGACGAGGAGCAGAGCGTTGAGTGAACTGACCCTGTTCCTGATCCGGTTCGCCTACCTGGCGATCCTGTGGATCTTCGTGCTCTCCGCGATCAGCGTGATCCGCACCGACATGTTCGGTGCCCGGATGCCCTCCCCCGGCGCCCGGGCGAACGGGCGCGCGGGCAAGCAGCCCAAGGCACCGCCGCGGCGCCGCGGCTCACCGACCCACGTGCTGGTCGTCGAGGGATCCAGCTCCGGCGAGCGCGCCGACCTGGCGCACGCTCCCATCCTGATCGGCCGGGGCACCGACGCCGCCATCCGTCTCGACGACGACTACGTCTCCACCCGTCACGCGCGCATCGCCGCCTCGGGTGACCAGTGGTTCGTCGAGGACCTCGGCTCCACCAACGGCACCTACGTCGGCACCGCCCGCATCACCCAACCCACCACCCTGACCCTCGGCACCCAGGTGCGCATCGGCAAGACCGTCCTCGAGTTGAGGAAGTAGACCCCCATGGCCGACGACACGACCACCGAGGCGGAGACCGCCGAGATGCGGCTGCAGTACGCCGCGCTCTCCGACGTGGGGCGGGTGCGCAAGGACAACCAGGACTCGGGGTACGCCGGGCCGTGGCTGATCACCGTCTGTGACGGCGTCGGTGGCGCAGCCCGGGGAGACATCGCCTCCTCCACCGCCGTCCAGCAGCTGCGCCGCCTCGACGAGCGTCCCGGCGACGACCTGCTCGGCCTGGTCGCCGGGGCGATCCACCGCGCCCACGACCGCATCGGTGAGCTGGTCGAGGAGGATCCCGGCCTCAACGGCACGAGTACGACGGCCACGATCGCGCTCTTCGACGGTCACCGGGTGGCGATCGGCCACGTCGGCGACAGCCGCGCCTACCTCTACCGCGACGGGTCGCTGAGCCAGCTGACCAAGGACCACACCTTCGTCCAGTCGCTCATCGACGAGGGCCGCATCACCGAGGAGGAGTCGCGGGTCCACCCCCACCGCAACCTCATCCTCAAGGCCGTCGACGGCATCCACGAGGCCGAGCCCGACCTGTTCACGGTCGACCTGGCCGTCGGTGACCGGCTGTTCCTGTGCAGTGACGGTGCCTGTGGCGTGCTCGACGACAGCCACCTGGCCGACATCCTCTCCACCGGCACCCCCGACTTCGCCACCGTGGAGCTGGTTCGCGCCAGCCTCGAGGCGGGCAGCAGCGACAACGTCACCTGCCTGGTGGCCGATGTCGTCGAGGCCGGCAACGAGGCGGTCGACGACCTGCACCCGATGCTCGTCGGAGCGGCCGCCGACCTGCCCCGGCGCGGCACCCGCAGTGCCGCCGGAAGCCTGTTCCGCGGCCACCGCTCCGGAGACACCGGCGAGATGGAGCCGATCCGCGCCGAGCTTCCTGCCGAGGCTCCGCACGCGATCCTCAACGACCCCCTCGATCCCGAGGTCTACCGCTACGCACCCCAGCCGCCGCGCCGGTTCGTCTGGGTGAAGTGGCTCGCCGTTGCCGCCGTACTGATCGGGCTCGTCTGGGCCGGCCTGGGGGCGGCGTACGCCTGGAGCCAGCAGCAGTACTACGTCACCGAGCACGACGGCCACGTGACCATCTTCCGGGGCATCGACGCGACGCTGCCCGGCATCGAGCTGAACCGACCCTACGAGGAGTCCGACGTCAGCCTCGACCGGCTGCGTGACATCGACGCTCGCGCGGTGCGTGAGGGTATCGACTCCGACAGCCTCGAGGACGCCCGCCGTACCCTCCAGAACCTTGCCGAGGCCCAGGTCGACGAGTCCTCCGACTCCGCGCCCTCCTCCGAGGCGCCCGAGCCCGAGAAGGAGCCGACGAACTCCGAGCCCGACACCAGCGAGGACGGCGGCGCCGGGGGCACCGGCAGCACCGACGGCAGCAGCCAGACCGGCGACACCAGCCAGCGCGGTGGCGTCCGCGGGGCCACCGTCGCCGACCGGATCGCCCGCGCCAGCTTCCGGATGACCAGCGGCTGAGGCGGTGCCGATGACGCAGCAGAACAGCTTCCTGGGCTTCGTGCACCGGCGCCGCCGGGGCGCCGAGCTCTTCCTGGTGATCCTCGCCCTGGTGGTCGGCATCGGCGCCTACGCCGCGGTCGGCCTGGGCGTCGAGGGCGAGGTCCCCGCCGACATCCTCGGGTACGGCGGCTGGCTGGCCGCCCTGACCGTCGCCTGCCACGTGGTGGTGCGCCTGACCGCTCCGTACGCCGACCCGGTGCTGCTGCCTGTCGTGGCTGCGCTCAACGGCCTGGGCCTGGCCGTGATCCACCGGCTCGACCTGGCCTACGAGACCCAGGACAAGGCCCACAACTACGCCCAGCAGCAGCTGGTCTGGATGACCATCGGCGTCGGTCTCTTCATCGCCACCCTGCTGATCCTTCGCGACCACCGGGTCCTGCAACGCTTCACCTACACCAGCGGCCTGGCCGCGATCGTGCTGCTGTTGATGCCGATGCTGCCCTTGATCGGCCGCGAGGTGAACGGCGCCCGCATCTGGATCAACCTCGGTCCGGTCGGCCTGCAGCCCGGCGAGATCGCGAAGGTGCTGCTGGTCATCGCCTTCGCGGGCTACCTGGTGCTCCACCGCGACGCACTGGCCCTGGCCGGGCGGCGACTGCTCTTCGTCGACCTTCCTCGGGGGCGTGACCTCGGCCCGATCCTGATGATGTGGCTGGTCTCCCTCGGCGTCCTGGTCTTCCAGCGCGACCTGGGTTCGTCGCTGCTGTTCTTCGGACTCTTCTTGACCATGCTCTACGTCGCCACCGAGCGCCCCGGGTGGCTGGTCGTCGGTGTCGCTCTGTTCTCGGCAGGCGCCTTCTTCGGCTACCAGGCCTTCGGCCACGTCCAGGCCCGGGTCAACGCCTGGAGCGACCCCTTCGCCGCCTGGGAGACCGGCTCGCAGCAGGTGGGCCAGTCCATGTTCGGCATGGCATGGGGCGGGCTCCTGGGCCGCGGCCTCGGCCAGGGCCGGCCCGACCTGATCTCCTACGCCCAGTCCGACTTCATCGTCGGCGCGATCGGCGAAGAGCTCGGGCTGACCGGAGTGATCGCGGTGATCCTGCTCTACGGCCTGATCGTCGAGCGCGGCCTGCGCGCCGCCCTCGTGTGCCGCGACGGCTTCGGCAAGCTGGTCGCCACCGGCCTCGCCTGCGTGCTGGCGTTGCAGGTCTTCGTGGTCATCGGCGGTGTCACCAACCTGATCCCGCTCACGGGTCTGACCACCCCCTTCCTGTCCTACGGAGGCTCCTCGCTGATCGCGAACTGGGTGATCATCGCCCTGCTGCTGCGCATCTCCGACCAGGCTCGTCGTCCGGTCCCGGACCTGTCCCAGGAGTCCGAGGAGACCAGTGACGCCGAGACGACCCAGGTGGTGAACCTGCGATGAACAAGCCGATCCGCACGATGTCGCTGTTCTGCCTGGTGCTCTTCCTGGCACTGATGGGCAACGCGACCTACCTGCAGTACTTCAAGGCCTCCGACCTCAACGACAGCTCGCTCAACAAGCGGGTCATCGAGAGCGCCTTCTCCCGCGAGCGCGGCGCGATCCTGGTCGGTCGCAACGCGATCGCCGAGTCGAAGCCCTCCGACGACAAGTACAAGTTCCAGCGGGTCTACAGCAATCCGTGGATGTATGCCCACGTCACCGGGTCCTTCTCCTACTACTCCCAGACCGGCATCGAGCGCACCCAGAACTCGGTGCTCTCCGGAGACGACTCACGCCTGTTCGTTTCCCGCCTGGTCGACCTGGTCAACAACTCCTCCCCCAAGGGCGGCACCGTCGAGCTGACCCTCAACCCCGAGGCGCAGAAGGCCGCCTACGACGGGTTGGCCGAGAACCCGGCGCTCGGCTCCGACGTGCAGGGCGCCGTGGTGGCCATCGAGCCGTCGACCGGCAAGATCCTGGCGATGACGTCCTCGCCGTCGTTCAACCCGAACAAGCTCGCCTCCCACGACCTGGGCGAGGTGGCCAAGACCAGCAAGGAGCTCAACGCCCGCGACGACGAGCCCACGTTGAACCGGGCGATCAGCACCACGCTGCCACCCGGGTCGACGTTCAAGCTGGTCACCGCCGCCGCCGCCCTCGAGACCGGCGACTACGACGCCGACTCGATGGTGCCCGGCGGGCCGTCGTACACCCTGCCCCACACCAGCACCACCATCGACAACGGTGGCCGGGCCTGCGGCACCGACAAGATCACCATGACCCAGGCCCTCGAGCAGTCGTGCAACACCACGTTCCTGGCCCTTGCCGACGAGCTCGGCCAGGACAAGATGCTCGAGCAGGCCGAGGCCTTCGGCTTCAACGACACCTCGCTCGAGGACCTCCCCGGCCAGGCCGAGAGCGTCTATCCGACCGAGGAGCTCGAGGAGTCCTACCTCGCGCAGACCGGGATGGGTCAGTACGACGTCCGCGCCACGCCGCTGCAGATGGCGATGGTGGTGGCCGGCATCGTCAACGACGGCGTCGTGATGCGGCCCTACCTGGTCGACGAGGTCCGTTCCCCCGACCTCGACGTGCTCGACAAGACCTCCACCGAGGAGCTCTCCGAGGCCGTCGGCTCCGACTCGGCCCACGAGCTTCGCAAGATGATGGTCTCGGTCGTCGAGAACGGCACCGCCGGCGTGGCCCTGATCCCGGGTGCCGAGGTCGGCGCCAAGACCGGAACCGCCGAGAGCTGCGACGAGTGCAACAACTTCGCGTGGTTCGTCTCCTATGGCAAGAAGGACGGCAAGGAGGTCGCCGTGGCTGTGATGCTGCAGAAGGTCGACCTGAGCAACTCCCAGATCGCCGGCGGAGCGTTGGCCGGACCGATCGCCAAGTCCGTGATGGAAGCGGTGATCGACTGATGAACCCCTCGACAAGGAAGAAGGGCACATGACCAACGAGGAGCCGACGTTGATCGGCGGTCGCTACGAGCTCGGCGAGCTGCTGGGTCGTGGGGGCATGGCAGAGGTGCGCAAGGGCACCGACTCCCGCCTCGGACGGGTGGTGGCGGTCAAGCGACTGCGCACCGACCTGGCCAGTGATGCCACCTTCCAGGCCCGGTTCCGGCGCGAGGCGCAGTCCTCGGCGTCGCTGAACCACCCCGCGATCGTGGCGGTCTACGACACCGGCGAGGAGATGGCGCCCGACGGCGTCGCCCAGCCCTACATCGTGATGGAGTACGTCGCCGGACGCACCCTGCGCGACATCCTGCGCGAGGGTCGCAAGATCCTGCCCGAGCGCGCCCTGGAGATCACCTCCGGTGTGCTCTCCGCCCTCGACTACAGCCACCGTGCCGGCATCATCCACCGCGACATCAAGCCCGCCAACGTGATGCTCACCCCCGGTGGCGACGTCAAGGTGATGGACTTCGGCATCGCCCGGGCCGTCTCCGACGCCTCGTCGACGATGACCCAGACCGCGGCCGTGGTCGGCACCGCGCAGTACCTCTCCCCCGAGCAGGCGCGCGGTGAGACCGTCGACTCCCGCTCCGACGTCTACTCCACCGGCTGCCTGCTCTACGAGCTCCTCACCGGCCGGCCGCCGTTCGTGGGCGAGTCCCCCGTGGCCGTGGCCTACCAGCACGTGCGCGAGCCGGCCCAGCCGCCGTCGACCTTCGACACCGAGCTGGACGCCGAGGTCGACGCGATCGTGATGAAGGCGCTGGCCAAGCGGCTCGACGAGCGCTACCAGTCGGCCGCGGCGATGCGCACCGACATCGAGCGCTACCTGGCCGGCCACCCGGTGCAGGCTCCCTCGGTGCCCCTGGCGGGCGCCGCAGGTGCGGCGGCCGGCACCACCGTGCTCCCGGCCTCCGCCCCGCGACCTGACGCCGCCACGACCACCAGCACCACCCCCGTGTCCGAGGAGGAGGAGCGCCCCAAGCGCACCGGACTGTGGGTGCTGCTCGCCGCACTGGTGATCGCGCTCATCGCGGGTGGGGTCTATGCGATGGGTCAGATGGGAGACGACTCCGTCGACCAGGTCAGCGTGCCGAGTGTCGACGGGATGAACCAGGCCCGCGCGGTCAGCAAGATCGAGTCCGAGGGCCTGACCACCAAGATCGTCGAGGAGGCCCACGACGAGGTCGCCGAGGGCAAGGTCATCCGCACCGACCCCGAGGGCGGCACCGACGTCGACCCCGAGTCCGAGGTCACCGTGGTGGTCTCCACCGGCAAACCCGATCTCGAGGTGCCCAACGTGGTCACGATGAGCAAGGCCGAGGCCGAGGCCGCCCTCAAGGAGCTCGAGTTCAAGGTCGTCTTCGAGGAGCGCGACACCGACGACCCGTTGGATCAGGTCGTCGACCAGGACCCCGCGGCCAACACTCAGGTGAGCTACGGCAGCACGGTCCGGGTCTTCGTCTCCGACGGTCCCGAGACGGTTCCTGACGTGGTCGGCATGACCGAGAAGGAGGCGACCAAGGCGATCGAGGGCGCCGGCTTCGAGGTGAAGGTGGTGCGCTCGACGGACACCACCGAGAAGAAGGGCACGGTCATCGACCAGAGCCCCGGCGCCGACCAGACCGCTGACCAGAAGGACACCATCACGATCGTGGTCTCCGACTTCGAGGAGGAGGCCAGTGAGTCGCCGACGGAGAGCGAGTCACCGACCGATGAGCCCACGGACGAGACGTCACCGACCGACATCCTGACACCCTGACCCTGGTCGCTGGGCTCGGCCACGGGCTCAGCGACCACACGGACGACCACAACGCCCCCGATCCCTGCGGATCGGGGGCGTTCTCGTTCGTTGTGGTCGTTCCCGTGGTCGCTCGGCCGTTCCCCGAGAGGCGCTCAGGTGAGGGGTTCGGCGTACTCCAGGCCGCGCAGTCCGTCGTACGCCGGCACGGTGACGTCGTGCTCGACCTCCATGCCCCAACCGATCTGGATCGCGGGATTCTCGGCGTCCGAGCGATAGAGGCCGATGTCGTAGTCGGAGTCGATGCGTTCCTGCATGGCCGCGGTGTCGCCGACCGCGGTGATCACGTAGGGCTGCGGGTAGGGGATGCCCTGGAGCTCGACGGAGTTTCCGGCGCACTTGATGCCGGTCGTGCTGATGATGCGCTGCCCCTGGATCATCACGCCCTCGGCGCCGGCATCCCACATCGCGTTGACCACGGCCTGGATGTCCTGCTGGTGCACGACCAGACGGCGGATGTCCTCGGCGTCCTCGCGGAGGTCCTCCGGTGAGTCGGACAGGGTGACGGTCAGGGCGGAACCCTCGACCTCGGAGAAGCCGGCCGGGCCCTCGAGCCGGGTCGCCTCCCGCCTCGCCTTGCGGACCTGATCGTCGTCGATGCGCGCCGACAGCTTCTCGACGTCACTGCTGAGATCGCTCGCCTTGAGGCGGAGGTCTTCGTACTGACTCTTCTCACTGCGCACCAGGGACGGCATGTCGTTGACCCGTCCGGGACGCAGGTCGGTGCCCTCGCTGTTGGTGGCACTGACCATGAAGAGGGCACCCGCCACGGCAAATGCCGCCGGGGTCGCGAGGCGCCACCCGACGCGTTTGGCACGGTGGCCGTGGGAATGCGTGTGCATGGCGACTACGCTAACCCGGTGCGCCCGCGACCGGTGCACTGGTGACGAATGAGGAGATGTCGGTGTCGAAGTCCAAAGAGAAGCACGAGTTGGTTGATCCGGATGCCGTGAAGGCACCGATCTTCTCCGTGCGCTTCCTGATCTCGCTGCTGCTGATCGCAGCCGGGATCGCCTACGTCGTGATCTGGACGCTCTACGTTCGTGACGCGCGGGCCTTCGACCTGGGCGACGGGAGCGAGCCCAAGGAGCTGATCAACGGCATGGCCAAGCTGAAGGACTGGAACTGGGCCATCGGGTTCGGCCTCCTCTTCATCGGCCTGGGCGTCTCCGCGCACCCCAAGACCCCCCTCGGCCGTGGCCGCGGCGTCATCGTCGGCATGCTCGGCTGCTTCCTGATCGGCCTGATCTGGATCTGCACCTTCTATGTCTTCGCCGACAAGCCCGAGGGCGAGATCTGGCTCCTGGGCGACCTCGGTCAGCTGAACCTCGTGGTGGGCATCGGCTTCATGGCGGTGGGATTCACCTTCGCCACCCGCTGGGAGTGACCCCGGGTCACGACCGAACAACGTGGTGGATCGCCGGCACTGGCTGCCTGTGATCCACCACGTTCGTGCATTTCAGGGCCTCTGACCTGCGGAATCACATCCCTGTAAGTTGTCCACAGGGGTTATCCACAGTGTGCATAACTCCGTCCCACCCTCGAATCTCCTGCGAGTAACCTGCGAATCTTCTGCGAGTAACGCGGGGTTATGGTCGCTCCACACGTGCTGTGACGGGCCAATCCGTCAACACCACCGCACAAGTGCGGGCGTACGCCGGTCGGCGTACGGAGGGGCGCTGCGGGCGTACGCCGGTCGGCGTACGGAGGGGCGCTGCGGGCGTACCCGGGCGCGGCGTCGTTGCGGGCGTACGCCGGGGCGCGTCAGGCGAGCGACAGGGTGCGCATCACGAACATGACCACGATCAGCGCCAGCACCGCGCCAACTCCGAGGGCCTGCCACAGCCCGCGCCGTTGGCGGGGCGCGTAGGCCATCACCCCGGCCAGCAGGACTCCCCCGACGAAACCACCGAGGTGGCCCTGCCAGGAGATGTTGCCGCCGGTGAAGGTGATCACCACGTTGATCCCGATCCAGATCAGCAGGGGCGTGACGTCGCCGCCCGCCTTGAGCCCGATGATCAGCAGGGCGCCCATCAGGCCGAAGACTGCGCCCGAGGCGCCCAGCGTCTGGGTGGTCGGATCGGTGAGCCAGTAGACCGCCGCGGAACCGGCCAGCCCGGAGACCAGATAGACGGCCAGGAAGCGGGTGCGTCCGAGGAGGTGCTCGAGCTGCGGTCCCAGGATCCACAGCGCGAACAGGTTGAACGCGATGTGCAGCACGTCGACGTGGGTGAAGACGCTCGTGCCCAGCTGCCACCACGAACCGTCGGCGACCCCGGCCAGCCACTCACTCGGATGCCCCGCTGAGTTCTGCGCCGCACACACCGCAGACGAGGTGACGTCGGGGTAGTAGCGCCCCGAGTCCGGGACTTCGCAACGACCCCTGCCCATCAGCGCCAGGCGGTAGTACCACTCACTCCTGTCACCACCGGTGGCGGTGATCAGGAGCCACACGAAGGCGTTGATGCCGATCAGCACCATCGAGACCAGCCCGGGGTTCTGCGTGCGGACCCCGCCGTACGGCGTACGGGCGCTGCGGGTCTGCTTGGCGCCCTCGCGAACGCACTCGGGGCACTGGAAGCCCACTGCCGCCGGCGTCATGCAGTCCGGGCAGATCGAGCGCTCGCAGCGCTGGCACTTGATGTAGGCCTCCTTCCCCGGGTGCCGGTAGCACACGGGGAGGGAGGATTCAGGCGGAGTGTTCAGGGCCGGCTGACCTCGACGGAGTTGATCACGACGTCCTCGACCGGGCGGTCCATGCGACCGGTCGGGGTCGAGCCGATGGCGTCGACGACGTCGCGCGAGGCCTGGTCGGCCACCTCACCGAAGATGGTGTGCTTGTTGTTCAGGTGGGGCGTCGCACCGGTGGTGATGAAGAACTGCGAGCCGTTGGTGCCGGGGCCGGCGTTGGCCATCGCCAGCAGGTAGGGCTTGTTGAACTGCAGCTCGGGGTGGAACTCGTCCTTGAACTTGTAGCCGGGGCCGCCGATGCCCTGGCCGAGGGGGCAACCGCCCTGGATCATGAAGCCGTCGATCACCCGGTGGAAGATCAGGCCGTCGTAGAACTTCTCACCGGAGCGACCGGCGTCGTCCTTGTAGTCCTTGGTGCCCTCGGCGAGGCCGACGAAGTTCTCCACCGTCTCGGGGGCGTGGTTCGGGAACAGGTTGAGCGTGATGTCGCCCTTGTTGGTCTTCAGGGTCGCCTGCATGTCAGCCATGACTGCCTTTCGTCGATCTTTGTCGATGAGGTGTTCGGGGACGATCTTCGCAGGCTGCGCCAAGACCCGGAACCGGAGGTCAGGGCTACCCGCCGGTTGGCTGGTCACCGCCTTTGGTGTTTGATCGGAGCAACGAACCGACAACGGAGGGCATCCCAGATGCGCAAGCGCAGGAAGAACACGCTGATCGATTCCGCGGCCGAGGTTGCCGAAGGCATCCGGCCGGCACTTGAGTCCGCGAAGGAGAAGGCTCTCCCGCTCCTCCAGGACGCGCGTGACAAGGCTGGCCCGATGATTGCCGAGGCACGCGAGAAGGCCGAACCCTACATCGCCGATGCTGCTGCCAGGGCGGCCGACGCCCGCGACAAGGCAGCGCCCTACATCACCGAAGCACGCGAGAAGGCCGCCGAGCACGCGGCCGACGCCCGCGACAAGGCAGCGCCCTACATCGCCGAGGCCCGCGAGAAGGCCGCCGAGCACGCGGCCGACGCCCGCGACAAGGCAGCGCCCTACATCGCCGAGGCCCGCGAGAAGGCCGCCGAGCGCGCCGCCGATGCGCGTGAGAAGGCGGCTCCGCTGCTTGCCGAGGGCAAGGCCCTGGCCACGGAGAAGGCGATGGCCGGTCGCGAGGCGACCGTCGCCAAGGTCAACGAACTGCGCGGCATCGAGCCGGAGCCCAAGAAGGGCAGCAAGTTGAAGAAGCTGCTCTTCGTGGGTGTGCTCGCCGGCATCGGTGGCCTCGTGTTCAAGAAGCTCAGGGGCGGGCAGACCGGTGACAACTGGCAGTCCTCCTACGTGCCCGCGCCGCCGCCGGCGCACAAGGCTGCCGGTGCCGACTCCGCCAACGAGACGGCCGAGCGGGTCGACGACGACAAGGCCGCGGCAACTCCGGGTGAGGCGATCGCCGACTCGGTCGAGAGCCCCCACCCGGACACCACGCCCGACGACCCGGCTGAGGTCGTCGACCTGAAGCCGGTTGCCGACACGACTGCCGACAGCACTGCCGACACGCCGGTGGCCGACGCTGCCGCTGCTGCCACCGGACCGTACGGCGCCGGGTCGGCCAACCCGCTGGAGAACGGCGACGCCCCCGACGCTTCCTACACGGTCAAGGGCAACGGCAACTCGATGCTGTTCCACACCGCGGAGTCCCCGTCGTTCAACCAGACCAAGGCCGAGGTCTGGTTCACCGACACCGCCTCCGCAGAGGCGGCCGGCTTCAAGGCCTGGAACTCCAACAAGTAGAACCCTGTCGAAGGGGTCCGGTCAGGCGCTCGGCGCCTCGGCTCGGGCCCCTTCGTGCTTCACCCGCAGGGTCGCCCGGTGCTCTGCCCAGAAGCTGAGCACCGGAATGGTGCCGCAGATGAGGGTGACGATCGTGAAGCCGAGCTCCCAGCGCTCCTGGCGCGCCAGCAGGAACGCGGTGACCAGGAAGATCATGTAGAGCCAGCCGTGTGCGACGCCGAGGTAGCTGGTGATCCACTCACCGAGCTGCTGCGCACCGGAGCCGTCGTCGAGCAGGTACTTCAGCGGAACGCCCACCAGGATCAGGACGATGAGCAGGACACCGACGATGGTGGCCATCACCCGATAGCGGGTCAGCGCGGGGTTTGCGGGAGCAGCAGTCACGCGGCCGAGACTAACCTCTCGACCTCGTCGCGGGTCCAGCGCCACCAGATGAAGCCGGCGAAGAGCCCGAACACCCACCACTCGATGGCGTAGAGCAGGTTCCTGATCGCGGTCGTCCGTCCCACCTCGGGCAGCTGGTCGATGCTGGCCGCGGCCAGACCCTCGGTGCCGTCGTTGACGGCGGTCTCCCCGTGCGGCCAGTCGCCGTCGGGAACCTCGTCGGCCACCACGGCGTACGCGCCGTAGAGGTCCTGGTCGACGTGCTGGAGGTAGTCGGCCAGCCGCACCTGCGGGAGGACGTCGTCATCGGGGTCGTCGTCGACCTGCCCGGTGCCCTGCGGCGGCTGCAGCAACCCGACGAACGCCGTGCGGCCCTCGGGCGGCTGCGGGGCGTCCTCGGGCTCGGCGACCCAACCTCGTACGACGAGCAGGGCCGGGCCGTCGGGTGCCTCGACCGCCACGGGCGTCACCACCCAGTAGCCTTCGCGGCCGTCGTGCTCGCGGCCGCTGATGAAGAGCGTGGCGTCCTGGACCCAGGTGCCCTCCACGAC
This sequence comes from Nocardioides sp. Soil797, assembly GCA_001429555.1. Classification (GTDB taxonomy): domain Bacteria; phylum Actinomycetota; class Actinomycetes; order Propionibacteriales; family Nocardioidaceae; genus Nocardioides. Next base: position 29,634 of record LMSR01000002.1, read on the forward strand.
CACCGGTTGCCCGACCTTGCGGCCGGGGAAGGGGTCGTCGGGGCCGATGACGTCCGCGAGCTGCTCGGGCGCGACCTTGGTCAGGTCACGGGCCTCGTCGGCGCGGTGCTGCTGCCAAGCCTTGAGCTGCCAGACGCCGAGCCCGATCGCGATCGCGACCAGCACGAGGGCCAGGAGGTGGAACCCCCAGTACCTCGGGCGGAGCATCGGACTGGCGGGCACGTCCGCAGTCTACGGAGCGGCTCCATGCCGCTCAGAGGCCGGTCGGCTCCTCGAACGGCACCAGCTCGTTGCACACCGCGAACGGCAGGTGGTCGGTCAGCACCAGGTTGGCGGCGGCGACCGGGTTGCGCACGTGCCAGCCGATCCGTCCGGTGGAGGGGTCGGCGACCGGCATCCCCTCGAAGGCGTCCTTCCAGGTGATCGACCCGGTCTCGGGCCAGATGTCGATGAGGTCCTTGCGGGCCAGCAGGTCAACGCGGTCTCGGTCGGTGCGGGCAGTGGCCGTGGCGTCGTCGAAATTGACCGAGAACGCATCGAGCGGCATCAGGCCGCGGACGTCGTACTTGCTGGTCAGCGCGTCCTGGTCCTCGAAGTCCGCGTCGGGGCCAAGGGCGTCCTTGACCGGGATGCAGCCCCGGTGGACGTACGACGACTCGACGCCCACCGCGGGCAGGTCCGTCAGGGTGGGGTCAAATGCCCATACCGGGTCGCCCTCGTCGGCGATGCCGGAGACCACCAGGTGCTGCTCCTCGAGCACGGTGGCGTCCTCGAGCGGCGCGACGTCGTCCTTGACCGCCTTGGCCACCTCGGCCATGTCCTGGTCGGGGCGAAAGCCGAGCACGTAGCCGGGGCCGTCGGGGCCCGTGAAACGCGCCTCCCAGTCGACGTCGTCCTGGGTGAAGCCATAGTCGAGCCACAGGCGGGAGTGCTGGTCACGGAGCAGGCCGTCAGTGAGCATCACCGCGTCCTTGTCGGCGCGCTCCCAGAACGCCGTGCGGTCGGTCACCAAGTCGTCGCTGGTGAAGTCTTGGTAGCCCAACCGGTCGCGGATCTCGTCGTAGTCGGTGAGCGTCAGGGTGTCCGCGGAGGCAGGGACAAGCGCGAGCACCCGGCGGGGGTCGTGCACCGCCTTGTCGTCGGGGATCTGCAGATTCTTCGGGATAGCGGTGAGCGTCGGCTCCGCTTGCTCCTTGGGTTCAGCGTCTCCCTCGCAGCCGGTGAGGGCCGGGCCCACTACGGCCATGCCCGCCGCAAGGAGTACGACGACGCGTGGCGGCCTCACTGAGCCCGTTGCTCACGCAAGGACTTCAGCGCGGGCCGAAGTCGGCGTACGTTGCGGATCGCGAAGACCAGCAGGGCCAGGCCCAGGAGGAGGAACAGGACGTGGGGCCACGTGGGTGCCCATTCCCCGTCCCGTAAAGGTGCCGTGATGAACGTGGATGCCATCCCTCCCTGGAGCGCGGCCATGAGCAGGAGCGGCCATTGCGAGCGTGGCAACAAGGGCATGGAGTGATGTTATCCAACTCGCTCCGACTGCCCGCTGGTCCGTGGCCGCTGGTCTCGGCCCACCGTTCAGGTCGGTCTCAGGGTCGTTCCGTACAGTCTTCCGGATGAGTCACTTGAAGCGCACCAAGCCCCTCCTCGGCGTCGTCCTCGCCGCAGCCCTCGCCTTCACCGCCGCCTGCGGGGACAACTCCGACGACAAGGACAAGTCCTCTGCGAAGGAGTCGACCTCCCAGGCGGAGCAGGGCACGGCACCCGGACTCGACGACGTCCCCGACGTCGTGGCCGAGGTCAACGGCGAAGAGGTGACCAAGGATGAGTTCAGCGCGACCTACGAGTTGGCCTACCAGCAGGCCACCCAGCAGTCGCAGATGACGGGTCAGCAGCCCGACGAGGCCACCATCAAGAAGCAGACCGCCGATGAGCTGGTCGGCACGGAACTGCTGGTGCAGGAGGCCGCCAAGCGCGACATCTCGGCGACCGACGACGACGTCGAGAAGCGCCTGAAGAGTCTGGCCAAGCAGAACCAGATGGGCTCGGTCGACGAGTTCCTGAAGGCGCTGGAGCAGCAGGGCACCGACGAGGACTTCGCCCGCGACCAGATCAAGATGCAGGTCGTCGTGGAGCGCCTCGTCAAGGACGAGTCCGGTTCGATCAAGCCGACCGATGCCGCCCTGCACAAGATCTATGACCAGGCCGTGAAGCAGCAGAAGGCGGCCGCCAAGCAGGGTGGCCAGGCACAGAAGATCCCGTCCTTCGCCAAGGCCAAGCCGCAACTCGTGCAGCAGGCGAAGTCGGATGCCCAGGCGAAGACGGCCAGCAAGCTGGTCGCGGCGCTGAAGAAGAAGGGCGACGTCAAGATCAACCTCTGAGTCGGCGTGAAGCCCCGGGCGAGTCATCCCTTCGGATGATTCTGCTGACGGTGCCGTCAGCCGAAGGGATTGACTGCGTCCGAAGGCCTGTCAGCGGTGTGCATCCGCTGAAAGCGTGGGTCGCCCGCTCCGCACCGTGAGCGGTTCACTCATGGAATCGAGCAACCCACGATGTCCCACGCTGCACCGAAAGTACGACGTACCCGACTCCTGGCGGTGGCGGCCGCCGTCGCGCTGGCGACCGGCCTCGGCGCCCTCACGTCGCCGTCCCATGCCGCTGACTCCGTCACCCCGGAGCTTCAGGCCCGAGCCCTGGCCGCCAAGGCCTCCCAGTCCATCTCCGCCTCCGCCGTGCTCAAGTCCAACAAGCGCAAGAAGCTGCACGTCGCACTGTCCGCGGGCTCCGGCAACGGCGGGGGTTCCTTGAGCGTTTCCCTCGCTGACACTGCCGGCGAGCAGCACGCCTGGTCCTTCAAGGTAGCGGCGAAGACCCTCAAGCTGAACGGCAAGGGCAAGGGGAAGTTGGTGACCAAGAAGATCAAGCCCTTCGGCACGATCAAGCTCACGATCTCGCCGAGCGGGAAGTGGAAGGTCAAGAAGTGCAAGGGGAAGGTGATCAGCAAGAGTCGCCCGCTCAAGGTCAAGGGGCTCTTCACCTTTGACTCGAAGTCGGCGTGGGGAAAGGTGGGCGGGAAGAAGGTCACCTTCAAGGGCGCCAAGGTCACCAAGAGCACCGGCGTCGACGGCAGTGCCTGCGACGGGGGTGACGGCGGCGATGGAGGTGACGGCGACGCGTGCTCGGGTGCGAGCATCATGTGGTCGGCCTTCCGGGGTGGTGTGGCGATGAGCAGCCAGTGGGCGCCCGGGAGCACCAAGGCGGGGATGTTCGCCTCGAGGTCGACCAAGTTGGCCAAGCCCAAGGGAGCCACCCGCACGGACTTCCGCTCGGCCATGGTTCCGGTTCCCGCAACGACGGTCAGCGGCGGCTCGGTGTCGATCCAGGTCAACTCCAAGGCCCCGGCGACCGGCTCCGCGACGCTCTCCAGCTCAACGGGATATCCGCTCGAGCGCACGTGCGAGAAGACCAAGACCTATACGACCACGTTCTGGTCGGGGGTCTCGTATCAGAACGGGGCCACGCCGCTGGCGCTGAAGATGTCGGCGTACGGCTCCCTCAAGCTCCCGAACGGCGCAGACGCGGTGATCCAGCAGCAGTCCAAGGCCTCCTGAGCACGCTGCGCGCTGACCTTCTGGTCGGTTCCGAACCGACCAGAAGGGACGCCTTGCCCTACGCGGACGTCGAACGGCGGCCGCGCATGAGCACCCCACCGCCGACCAGGAGCGCGAGGCTCAACCAGAGCGCAGCCTGCTCGGGGCCACCGGTGTCAGGAAGCGACGCCGGTGGCGGGGTCGCTGCCTGGTCGCTGTCGTCGATTGGCGGAGCTGGGTCGTCGGAGTCATTGGCGCCGTTGTGCCCCCCGGCCACGACCTTGAGGTTCACCTTCTGGGGTGAGGAGGTCATCGAGGCGCTGGTCGCGGTGTAGCGGAACGAGTCGGCGCCGACGTACCCGGGCTCGGGTGTGTAGGTGAACCCACCGTTGGAGTCGAGCCTGAGACTGCCGTGCCGGGGACCGTCGGCAACTGTCGCTGTCAGACCGTTGATGGCGCGAACAACGGCGTTGAGCCGCATCGTCGCGGCGGTCCCTCTCTCAGCGGTGACCATGTCCGGATCGGTGTCGTTGGCCAGGACGCCGTCGCTCGCCGTGACGCGCAACGCCTCGTCCGCGGTCGCGTCGTACGCATCACCGCGGGTGACCGGGACGTCGGGCCGCGAGGCGACGGTGATGCTCACGGTGCCGACGGCGGTGAGCCCGTCCGGGTCGGTGACGGTGTAGGTGAACGAGTCGTCACCGTGGAAGTCGAGGGCCGGCGCGTAGGAGAACGAACCATCGGCATCGAGGACGAGGCTCCCTTCGGTGGCGTCGCCGTCGATGGTGTAGGCCAGGTCGTCGCCGTCCGGGTCGGAGTCATTGGTCGACACGTCGTCCTGGAGTACGTCGTCCTCGTCGACCGTGAACGTGTCGTCGACAGCAGCGGGGGCGCGATTGCCTGCCACGATCTCGATGCGCAGGGTCGCGGTGTCGCACAGGCTCGGGGTGCCGTTGTCACAGACCTGGTATTCCAGCGCGTCCGAGCCTGCGTAGCCGTCGTTCGGCGCGTAGGTGAACGAGCCGTCGGCGTTCAGGACGACGGTGCCGTTCACGGGAACGAGGACCAGGCTCGCCGTCAGCGCGTCCCCGTCCGGGTCGGAGTCGTTGGTCAGCACATTGCCGTCGACGGAGTTGCCCGAGGGTGTCGTGGCGGTGTCTTCGACGGCCACCGGAGCATCGTTGACCGGCACCACCTGCAGGAACAGCATCGCGGTGTCGTCCGCGCCATGACCGTCGGTGATCGAGTAGGTCACGCTGTCGGGGCCGTGGAAGTTGGCATTCGGGGTGTAGGTGAAGGAGCCGTCGGCGTTGAGCACGATGGTGCCGTTCACGGGAGCGAGGACCAGGCTCGCCGTCAGCGCGTCCCCGTCCGGGTCGGATTCGTTGGTCAGCACGTTGCCGGTCATCGGGATGTCTTCGTCGCCGGTGACGTGGTCGTCGACCGCGACCGGTGGCGCGTTGGAGGCGCTGACGGTGATCGTCACTGTCGCGGTGGGGTGCTCGTCGTACGGCCGCCCGGTTCCGTCGTCGAGGAGGTAGATGAAGGTGTCCACACCGGTGAAGTCGGGGTTCGGGGTGTAGTTGAAGGTGCCGTTGGCATTGAGCACCATCGTCCCGTGCACCGGCGCGACCTTGAGGGCTGCCGCGAAGGGGTCGCCCTCCGGGTCCGAGTCGTTGGCCACCACGTTGCCGTTGACCGGGGTGTTCTCGGCAGTGACGAAGGAGTCGTCGTTCGCGATGGGCGGAAGATTGTCCGGAGCAGCTCCAGCCGGACCTGCGAAGAGCACGATCATGGCAGTGGCCAAGGCCGCGGACAGCAGCGAGAACGGCGTACGACGTGGCACGCGGCGCGCGGCTCGACGGCGCCGGCGACTGTGATGGTCACGGTGCCGGGCAGGGGCTGGACGTGCGCGCGGCGGCGTGACGGTCATGAGTGCTCCTCGAGTGCAATCCCTCGTCACGCTAGCGGCCGCGTCGGCCGCTGTCCCGACATTTGCAAAACCCAAGGGTTGTTGCTGACCGTTCATTTGAGCAGGAAGTTCACTTCATGCCCGAGGTTTCCCCGCATGATCGAGGGCCCGAGCCCGTGAACTTCCTTCCGCCACGAACATCTCGACCCAAACTGAAGGACACCGCGGGCTGACCTGCGGTGTCTCGACAAGCTCGACAATCGAGCTGAGTGGAGCCTAGGGGACTCGAACCCCTAACCCCCTGCTTGCAAAGCAGGTGCGCTACCAATTGCGCCAAGGCCCCTGGCCTCGAGGAGATCGCGGGCGACCGCCTCGACCACCGATGGTGGAGCGGGTTCAGGACTTCTTGACGGTGTCCGTCGCGGAGGCCCAGAGAGCCTGCTCGTTCTTGGACTCGTCGAGCTTCTTCTTCGCGAAGATGGCGCCGCCGGCGGCGAGCGCGAGGAGGATGAGCTTCTTCATGGTCGTTCCCCTTCGATGTACGGCGGGTGGTGATGGTGGGCCTAAGAGGACTTGAACCTCTGACCTCTTCCTTATCAGGGAAGCGCTCTAACCGTCTGAGCTATAGGCCCGTGCTGCTTCGGTCGACCACGGTCAACCGACGAGGAAGATTACCCCAGCGGTGCGGCTGCGGACAAAACGGGGTGGGTGGTGGTTTCGAGACGGCTCGTTCCTCGCGTCCTCGAACACCGCGGGGCAGTCCGTCGTACGCCGTGTGGTCAGCCCTCGTCCTCGGCGAGCGTGACCTCGATGCCACCCAACAGCGCGGCGGCCATGTTGTAGAGGAACGCGCCCAGGGTGGCCATCGCGGTGAGGAGTACGACGTCGATCACCGCCACCAGCATGGTGAAGCCGAGCACCCGTGACATGCCGAGATAGCTGGTCACGTCGAAGCTGCTCTCGGACTCGCTGGTGCCGACCACGGTCTCGACCATCTGGTTGACCGAGTCCCAGACGCCGGCCATGCCGAGCACGCCCCACACAATCGTCACGGCAACCACCGTGACGATCCCGAAGGCCACCGAGAGCAGGAACGACGTCTTCATCACCGACCACGGGTCGACCCTGGTCAGCCGTAGCCGAGCCCGCCGCGGACGGCGTCCGCCGGAGGTCTTGGCTGCCTGGTCGGCTGCCTTGGGGGACTCCGGGTTGGCGCTGGCGTTCATCTCGTTCTTCGCAGACGAGATGGCCGTGGAGATGCGCGTACCCAGCGTGGTCTTGGAGGTCTCAGCCATCAGTCATCCTCCCCGGAGGTGGACTCGGTGTCGGGTGCGGTCTCGCTCGGAGACTCGATTGTTGCACCCTCGACCACGTCGTCTGACTCAACTGCGGCCGCTTCACCCGAATCGGGTGCGGAATCGGCGCTCGGCTCACCCTCGGGGTCGACACCCAGCTCGGCCTCTTCCTTCGTCTCGACCGAGCGCGCCACGACCGCCACCGAGTCACCCTTCTTCGGGCTGACGAACTTGACGCCCATCGTGGAGCGACCCGTGGAGCGGAAGTTCTCGTTGATGGGGGAGCGGACCACCTGGCCACTGGCGGTGATGCACAGGATCTCGTCACCCTCCTCGACGATGAAGGCACCGACCAGGCTGCCGCGGTCGTCGTCGGAGAGCTTCATCGCCTTGATGCCGAGCCCGCCGCGCGACTGCAGTCGGTACTCGGTGATCCGGGTGCGCTTGGCGAAGCCGACCTCGGTGATCGTGAAGACGTATTGCGGACGGACCCCGAAGTACTCGCCCGGAGCAGCGGCCATCGCCTCTTCGGCCGCCTCGATCGCCTCGGCGGCGTCGGCGCCTTCCTCGTCGATCCCGGCCTCAGCCTCCGCCTCGAGCTGGGCGGCACGGATCACCGACATCGACAGCATCGAGTCCCCGTCACGGAACTTCATGCCCGAGACACCCGACGTCGCACGACCCATCGGCCGCAGCTGGGAGTCGTCGGCCGGGAAGCGGATCGCCTGGCCCTTGCGGGAGACGAGCAGGATGTGGTCCTCGCTGTTGACCAGCTCGGCGCCGATCAGCTCGTCGTCGTCCTCACGGAAGTTGATCGCGATGACGCCGGCCTGACGGGGGCTGTTGTAGTCGGCCAGCCGGGTCTTCTTGACCAGGCCGTTGCGGGTGGCCAGGACGAGGTACGGCGCCTGCTCGTAGTCGCGGATCGCCAACACCTGGGCGATCTTCTCGTCGGGCTGGAACGACAACAGGCCGGCCACGTGACCACCCTTGGCGTCCCGCGACGCCTCGGGCAGGTTGTAGGCCTTGGTGCGGTAGACCCGCCCGGCGGTGGTGAAGAACAGCAGCCAGTGGTGGTTGGAGGTCGCGATGAAGTGCTCCACCACGTCGTCGCCGCGCAGCGAGGCACCGCGTACGCCCTTGCCGCCGCGCTTCTGGGTGCGGTACTGGTCGGCGCGGGTGCGCTTGGCGTAACCACCGCGCGTGATCGAGACGACCAGGTCCTCGTCGGGGATCAGGTCCTCCATCGACAGGTCACCGTCGGCGGCGATGATCTGCGAGCGACGGGCGGTGCCGTACTTCTCGACGATCTCCGCCAGCTCCTCGGAGATGATCCGGCGCTGACGGGCCTCGTCGGCCAGGATGTCCTTGAGGTCGGCGATCTCGCGCTCGAGCTCGGCCAACCGGTCGAGGATCTTCTGGCGCTCGAGGGCGGCCAGTCGACGCAGCTGCATGTCGAGGATGGCCTGGGCCTGGATCTCGTCGATGTCGAGCAGCGCCATCAGGCCGGTGCGGGCCTCGTCGACGTCGGGGGAGCGACGGATCAGCGCGATGACCTCGTCGAGCGCGTCCAGCGCCTTGCCGAGGCCGCGGTAGATGTGCGCGGCCTCCTCGGCCTTGCGCAGGCGGTACTTCGTACGCCGCTGGATGACCTCGACCTGGTGGGTGACCCAGTTGCTGATGAACTGGTCGATGCTCAGCGTGCGCGGCACTCCGTCGACCAGGGCGAGCATGTTGGCGCTGAAGTTGGTCTGCAGCTCGGTGTGCTTGAGCAGGTTGTTGAGCACGACGCGGGCGACGGCGTCACGCCGCAGCACGACGACCAGCGACTGGCCGGTGCGCGAAGAGGTGTCGTCGCGGACGTCGGAGATGCCCTGCACCTTGCCGGAGTCGGCGAGCTCGGCGATCTTGAGGGCCAGGTTGTCGGGGTTGACCATGTAGGGCAACTCCTTGATGACCAGGCAGGTGCGGCCCTTCGCGTCCTCGTCGATCTCGATGACCGCGCGCTGGGTCACCGAACCGCGACCGGTGCGGTAGGCCTGCTCGATGCCCTGCCGACCCACGATCAGCGCGCCGTTGGGGAAGTCGGGGCCCTTGATCCGCTCGATCAGCGCGTCCTGAAGCTCCTCGCGCGTGGCGTCGGGGTGCTCGAGCGCCCAGGTCGCGCCCTCGGCGACCTCGACCAGGTTGTGCGGCGGGATGTTGGTGGCCATGCCGACCGCGATGCCCGCGGAGCCGTTGACCAGCAGGTTCGGGAAGCGGGAGGGCAGGATCGTCGGCTCGGAGGAGCGGCCGTCGTAGTTGGGCTGGAAGTCGACGGTCTCCTCGTCGATGTCACGGACCATCTCCATGGCCAGCGGCGCCATCTTGCACTCGGTGTACCGCATGGCCGCCGCGGGGTCGTTGCCCGGCGAGCCGAAGTTTCCCTGGCCGAGGATGAGGGGCGCGCGCATCACCCACGGCTGCGCGAGGCGCACCAGGGTGTCGTAGATCGCCGAGTCGCCGTGCGGGTGGTACTGACCCATGACGTCACCGACGACGCGCGAGCACTTGCTGAAGCCGCGATCGGGCCGGTAGCCCCCGTCGTACATCGCATAGAGGACGCGCCGGTGCACCGGCTTCAAGCCATCGCGTACGTCGGGAAGCGCGCGGCCGACGATGACGGCCATCGCGTAGTCGATGTAGGAGCGCTGCATGGAGGTCTGCAGCTCGATCGGCTGGATCCGGCCGCCGTCGTTGCCGCCGCCGTGGATCGGTGTCTCAGTCACGTCTCTTCGTCTCTCTGGTCGGTTCTACTCAAATATCTGAAATCTCTTAGACTTCTAGATATCGAGGAATCGGACGTCTTTTGCGTTGCGCTGGATGAAGGAACGACGCTGCTCGACGTCCTCACCCATCAGGATCGAGAAGATCTCGTCGGCCTGGGCCGCGTCGTCGAGCGTCACCTGCAGCATCAGCCGCTGGTCGGGGTCCATCGTGGTCTCCCACAGCTCGTCGGCGTTCATCTCACCGAGACCCTTGTAGCGCTGCACCGGGTTCTCCTTGGGAAGCTTCTTGCCGGCCGCGAGCCCGTCCTTCATGAGGGCGTCACGCTCGGCGTCGGAGTAGACGAACTCGTGCTCGGCGGGCTTGTTCCAGCGCAGCCGGTAGAGCGGCGGCTGGGCCATGTAGACGTAGCCGTGCTCGATCAGCGGCTTCATGAAGCGAAACAGCAGGGTCAGCAGCAGCGTGTTGATGTGGTGACCGTCGACGTCGGCGTCGGCCATCAGCACGATCTTGTGGTAGCGCAGCTTCTCGAGGTTGAACTCCTCGTGGATGCCGGTGCCGAGCGCGGAGATGATCGCCTGGACCTCGGTGTTGGCCAGCACCTTGTCGATGCGCGCCTTCTCGACGTTGAGGATCTTTCCGCGGATCGGCAGGATCGCCTGGATGCGCGGGTCGCGGCCCTGCTTGGCCGAGCCGCCGGCGGAGTCACCCTCGACGATGAAGACCTCACACTCCGCGGGGTTGGTCGACTGGCAGTCGGCCAGCTTGCCGGGCAGACCACCGCCGCCGAGCAACCCCTTGCGACCGCGCGCCAGGTCGCGGGCCTTGCGGGCCGCGATGCGGGCGGACGCGGCAGCCTGCGCCTTGCGGATGATGTCGCGGCCCTCGGCCGGGTTCTGCTCGAGCCAGGCACCGAGCTCGTCGTTGACGGTGCGCTGGACGAAGCCCTTGGCCTCGGTGTTGCCGAGCTTGGTCTTGGTCTGGCCCTCGAACTGAGGCTCGCCGAGCTTGATAGAGATGATCGCGGTCAGGCCCTCGCGGATGTCGTCACCCGAGACCCGGTCCTCGCGCTTCTTGATCAGGCCCCACTCCTCACCCCAGTGGTTGACCAGCGAGGTGAGCGCCGAGCGGAAGCCCTCCTCGTGGGTACCGCCCTCGTGGGTGTTGATCGCGTTGGCGAAGGTGTGCACCGACTCGGTGTACGTCGTGTTCCACTGCATCGCGAGCTCGAGCGACATGTGGTTGGTCGCGTTCTCCGGGCTCTCGGCCTCGAACGCGATGACCGTCGGGTTGGCCTTGTCCTTGCGCCGGTTGAGGTGTTCGACGTAGTCGATCAGGCCGCGGTCGTACTTGAAGACCTGCTCGATGCCGCCGGACGCGCCGGGCTTGATCGAGTCGGATCCGGACTGGTCGACGTCGTTGCTGACGGTGTCGTCGGCGACCGCGTCGGCCACGTCCTCCGCGGAGGGCCGCTCGTCGCGCACCACGATCTCGAGACCCTTGTTGAGGAAGGCCATCTCGCGGATCCGGTGGGTGATCGTCTCGAGGGAGTACTGAGTGGTCTCGAAGATGTCCTCGGAGGCGTAGTAGGTGACCGTCGTGCCGGTGCCCTCGCCCTCTTCCATCTCGCGCACCTCGTGCAGGTCGGCATCGGGGACGCCGAGCTGGAAGGTCTGCTCCCACAGACGACCGCGGTTCCTCACGTGGAGGATCAGCCGTGAGGACAACGCGTTCACCACGGAGACACCGACACCGTGCAGGCCGCCGGACACCTTGTAGCCGCCGCCGCCGAACTTTCCGCCCGCGTGGAGCATGGTCAGCGCCATGGTCGCCGCCGGAAGTTCCTGGCCGGGCGCGGTGTCGGTGGGGATGCCGCGACCGTCGTCCTCGACCCGGATGCCGCCGTCGGCCTGAAGGGTGAGCACGATGCGCGTGCAGTAGCCGGCCAGCGACTCGTCGACCGCGTTGTCGACGATCTCCCAGATCAGGTGGTGCAGGCCGCGCTCACCGGTGGAACCGATGTACATGCCGGGGCGCTTGCGCACCGCCTCGAGGCCCTCGAGCACGGTGATCGCGGAGGCGTCGTACGCCGTGCCCTCGTCGGGCGCGGTGTTGACGATGTCGTGGGAGACACCGGAGCCGGGCGTGCTGGAGCCCTGGGCGGTGCCCGACGACGTGGTGTCCTCTGACGTGGGGGAGGGCGAAGCCTCGCTGGTCTCGGTGACCTCGTCGTTGTCCGGCACGCGCTACCTCTTCTTTTCGTCTCCGACATGCAGAAGGTCGCTGCTTCTGGAGCGCGCGACCCGCCTGCCATGTTACCCGCCAGAAGCCCGGATTCCACGCCCTGCGGCCCAGAAATGGGGGATCTGTGGATTAAGTTGCCCATTTCCCGGCTCTGCAGGGCCTCTCGGACGTCCTGCGAGGGGGTCGGACGGGTCCCCATACGTCCGACGGGGTCCCAGATCGGCAGAATCGGCGTCGGCCGCGGCCGTCGTACGTCGGCACTTGTGCGGTGCTGTTGACGGAAATCCGCGTCACAGCACGTGTTCAGCGACCGTAACCCCGCGTTACTCGTGGTGGTGGGGGAGAGGTCAGCCGTAGGTGTCGCGTGGCCCGCGGCCGTCCCGAACCCCGAGGCGGCCCTTCTTCCACGACGGCAGGTTGGGTCCCTCCACCTCGATCACCAGCACCGAGCCGTGGCCGAGCTCCTCGTTGAGTCGCCGGACCAGGTTGGGGGCGAGGAGGCGTAGCTGGGTGGCCCAGGCGGTCGAGTCGGTGCGCACCGTGAGCCGCCCGTCGGCGTACGACGTGGGCGTGCAGTGCTGGGCGATCTCCTCGCCCACGATGCTCGACCAGCGGCCGAAAACGCCGTGCACCTTCAGGTCCAGCGCCCAACCGTGGTCGGAGACGAGGCGACCCAGGGTGGTGTCGAGAGTCTGCGGGTCGCGTTCGTCGGGGTGAGCGCCGGAGGTCTTGAGCCGTTGGCCGCGGGGCAGTCCGGTCAACGGGTCTCGGCGGCGCTTCTTGTACACCTTGCGCGCCGGGGAGACCGCGGATCCCGCGATCGACCTGGCGATGGAGCGGGCCAGGTCGAGGCCGCTGTCGTCGTGGGCTTCGTCAACCCAGAAGTCGGACTCGGGCGTCGGTGTCTCGGGCCCGGAGGACTCGTCGGCGAGGAGATCCTCGCGCGCGCTGTCGGACGGGCTCTCGGTCGTCGGCTCCAGGATGCCGGGCAGCGGCATCTCCGGCTCACCCTCGCGTGGTTTCACGGGGAACCATCCTGCTCGCGCGTGACGGTTCCGTCGGCGACCCGGAACCGGACGCCGGCCAGCGAGGACGGCACGTCCTCGGGCACAGCCGCGGTCACCAGCACCTGCTCGGCGCCGGAGACCAGCTCCGCCAGCTGCTGGCGCCGCTGGGAGTCGAGCTCCGCGAAGACGTCGTCGAGGATCAGGATCGGGTCGTCGCCATCGCTGCGCAACAGGTCGTACGACGCCAGCTTGAGCGCCAGCGCGAACGACCAGGACTCACCGTGGGACGCATACCCCTTCACCGGGAGCCGGGCGTCGGCCGAGCCCAGGCTGAGCACCAGCTCGTCCCGGTGTGGGCCGACCAGCGAGATGCCCCGATCGAGCTCGTCCTTGCGGCGTCGTTCGATCTCGGCGAGCAGCGCCGCCTCGACCGCGGAGTGCTCGACGATCGAGTCCGACAGGTCGAAGGACGGCTTGTAGGAGAGGTCAGCGTCGTCGCGGGAGGCACCGCGGGCCACCGTCTCGTAGGCCTTTCCGAGGTAGGGCCGCAGCTCGTCGACCAGCCGGATCCTCTCGACCAGCAGCTCGGCACCGAGGCGGGCCAGGTGTTCGTTCCACACCACCAATGTGTCCAGGGCACCCTCGAGCGACGACGAACCGCGGCGGGCGTTGCCGGCCGTCTTCAACAGCGTGTTGCGTTGCCGGAGCACTCTGTCGTAGTCGGCCTTGAGCCCGGCCAACCGCGGAGTGCGCAGCATCATCAGGTCGTCGAGGAACTTTCGCCGGTCGGAGGGGTCCCCCTTGACCAGGGTGAGGTCCTCGGGGGAGAAGACCACGGTGCGGACCAGGCCGACGATCTCGCGGGCCCGGGGCAGGGGCGAGCGGTTGACCCGGGCCTGGTTGGCCTTGCCCGGGTTCAGCTGCACCTCGAGTGTCGCCGTACGCCCGTCACGGACGACGGCCGCGCGCACGATCGCGCGCTCGGCTCCCGCCCGGATCATCGGGGCGTCGCTGGCCACCCGGTGCGAGGAGAGCCGGGAGAGGTAGTCGATCGCCTCGACCAGGTTGGTCTTGCCCTGCCCGTTGCGTCCGACGAATGCGCAGACACCCGGCTCGAGGGCGACGTCGATGTCGGCGTACGAACGGAAGTTGTGCAGGGTCAGGTGGGCGACGTGCAACGGGGCACTAGCTCTTCGTGGGCGGCGACTGCTCGCCGGAGCCGGACTCCTTGGCGGCGCCGGACTGGGCCGGCCCCGACTGCCCAGCACCAGTCTGGCCGGACGCGTCGCCACCCTTGGGGGCCTCGGTCTTCATCGCATGGCCCCCGAACTGGTTGCGCATCGCGGCGACGGCCTTCATCGCGGGGGAGTCGTCCTGACGGGAGACGAAGCGGGCATAGAGCGCGGCAGTGATAGCCGGGGTGGCCACGGCGTTCTCGATGCCGGCCTCGACGGTCCACCGACCCTCACCGGAGTCGTCGGCATAGCCGGCAATGCTCGCCAGACCGGGCTCCTCGTCGAGGGCTGCGACCAGCAGGTCGAGCAGCCAGGAACGGATCACGGTGCCTTCGCGCCAGGAGCGGAAGACCTCGGTCACGTTGTCGGTCAGCTCGACCTTCTCGAGCAGCTCCCATCCCTCGGCATAGGCCTGCATGATCGCGTACTCGATGCCGTTGTGGACCATCTTGGAGAAGTGGCCGGCACCGACCTTGCCGGCGTGCACCGAGCCGAACTCCCCCTCGGGCTTCAACGCGTCGAAGGCCGGCTGCACCTTGGCGACGTCGTCCTCGGAGCCGCCGTACATCAGGGCGTAGCCGTTCTCGAGCCCCCAGACACCACCCGAGACGCCACAGTCGACGTAGCCGACCCCCTTCTTCGCCAGGAGCTCGGCGTGGGCCAGGTCGTCGGTCCACCGGGAGTTCCCGCCGTCGACGACCACGTCGCCCTCACCGAGCAGCTCGCCCAGCGCACTCACGGTCTCGCGGGTCGGGTCACCGGACGGCACCATCACCCACACGACCTTGGGAGTGGGGAGCTTCTCGACCAACTCCTCGAGGGAGGAGACATCGCTGACGTCAGGGTTGCGGTCGAAGCCGACCACGGTGTGTCCGGCGTTGCGCAACCGCTCGCGCATGTTGCCACCCATCTTGCCGAGTCCGATGAGTCCGATGTCCATGTCTTCTCCTCAGTACGGTCGATGGTGCCGGCGCGAAACGGCTTCAGTCTGCCCCTCGCGGCGGCCTCAGGAAAGCAGCCGGCGCGGCATCAGGAGGTAGCGGAAGCCGCTGGCGCCTCCGGCCACTCCGTCACCCGAGGTGCCACTCATCACCACGGGCTTGGAGGCCTGGGTGAAGGCGAGCTGGACGACCGGCTCCTCGATGGCGGTGAGACCGTCGAGCAGGAACTGGGGGTTGAACCCGGTGGTCAGGCCCTCACCCTCGATCGTCGCCTCGATGGACTCGCTGGCCTGGGCCTCGTCACCCGAGCCGGCATCGAGGGTGACCACGCCCTCACTGAACGCGAGTTGCACGGCGGTGTTGCGCTCCGCGACCAGCGCCACGCGCTTGACCGACTCGACCAACGCGGCCTTGTCGACCGTCGCGGTGGTCAGGTTCTCGTTGGGGAACAGGCTGCGGACCTTGGGGAACTCGCCGTCGAGCAGGCGCGTCGTCGTACGACGTACGCCGCCGGGGGCCGCTCCTTCGAAGCCGATGATGCCGTCACCGGAACCGCTGGCGGCCAGGGCGATGGTGACCTCGCTGCCCGAGGTGAGCGACTTGGCGGTGTCGGCCAGCACCTTGGCCGGGACCAGGGCCGCCACGGTCTCGTCGGGGGTGCGCGGATCCCAACCGAGCTCGCGGTGGGACAACCGGAAGCGGTCGGTGGCCAGCAGCGAGATGCTCGAGCCGTCGATCTCGATGCGTACGCCGGTCAGCACCGGCAACATGTCGTCGCGGCCGGCGGCGGTGACTGCCTGGGCGACGGCGTGGGCGAACACGTCGCTCTGCACGGTGCCGGTGGCGGCCGGCATGTCGGGCAGCGCCGGGTAGTCGGCGACAGGCATGGTCTGAAGGCTGAAGCGGGCCGAGCCACAGGTCAGTGAGACCCGGGCTCCGTCGATGGTCATCTCCACGGGCTTGTTCGGAAGGCTGCGGCAGATGTCGGCCAGGAGCCGGCCACTGACCAGGGCGGTGCCCTCGTCGGCGACGTCGGCCTGCAGGGTGGCCCGCGCCGAGGTCTCGTAGTCGAAGGTGGAGAGCACCAGGCCCTCTTGACCAGCCTCGATCAGGAGGCCGGCGAGGACGGGGACGCTGGGCCGGACCGGGAGGCTGCGGGCAGCCCAGGCGACGGCATCGGCGAGAGCATCGCGCTCGACGCGGAACTTCACGGTTCTTCTGCCTCCGTGTGGAATGACAAGTCGGGCAATTCAAGGGTCCGGGTGGTTCGGGCCGGATCCTTTGAAGTCTGGACTGTGCATCCTGCCATGACGGCGGTCACCGCGTCAGTGGCACCTTGGGTTCTCCCCAGCCGGAGCGCCCACAGGAAGTTGGTGGGCATCGGATGCATCAGTAGGTCTCATCGTTGTCGTAGGTTCGGTGGAAATTGTGGAGAACCGGTGTAGTGGCTGGTCAGAGCCGATTTCCGAGTGCACAGCCCATGTTGATGAGCGCGGGACGAATCCCACGTCCGTGTGGAGTGCCGGGGTTCTCCACGACGACGCGGCGTGGTCGTCCACAAACGACTCATTTGTCATTCGCACCCTCGACGGCCGGTTGTCCACAGGAAGGGTCAGTTCTGGCGGGCCTGCATCTTGATCCGGTTGGTCAGCTCGCTGACCTGGTTGAACACCTGGCGCCGCTCGGCGAGGAGCTGGTTGATCTTGCGGTCGGCGTACATCACCGTGGTGTGGTCGCGGCCGCCGAACTGGGCGCCGATCTTCGGCAGCGACAGGGA
Organism: Nocardioides sp. Soil797; assembly: GCA_001429555.1. Classification (GTDB taxonomy): domain Bacteria; phylum Actinomycetota; class Actinomycetes; order Propionibacteriales; family Nocardioidaceae; genus Nocardioides. The sequence goes on from LMSR01000002.1 coordinate 46,398, forward strand.
GGTGAGCTCGCGACAGAGGTACATCGCGATCTGGCGTCCGGTGACCAGGTGCCGGCTGCGGCTCGGGCCGGTGAGGTCCTCGATCGAGACCCCGAAGTAGGCCGCGGTCTGCGCGATGATCGCCGCGGCGGTGATCTCGGGCTCGCCGCCCTCGGGGATCAGGTCCTTGAGCACGATCTCGGCCAGGGTCAGGTCGACCTCCTGGCGGTTGAGGCTGGCGAAGGCGGTCACCCGGATCAGCGCACCCTCGAGCTCACGGATGTTGGTCTGGATCTTGCTGGCGATGAACTCGAGCACCTCGGGCGGCGCCGTCATCCGCTCGATGGCGGCCTTCTTGCGCAGGATCGCGATGCGGGTCTCGAGGTCGGGCGGCTGCACGTCGGTGATCAGGCCCCACTCGAACCGGCTGCGCAGCCGGTCCTCGAGCGCCTCGAGGCGCTTCGGGGCGCGGTCGGAGGTGAGCACGATCTGCTTGTTGGCGTTGTGCAGCGCGTTGAAGGTGTGGAAGAACTCCTCCTGGGTCTGCGTCTTGCCCTCGAGGAACTGGATGTCGTCGATGAGCAGTACGTCGACCTCTCGGTAGCGGCGCTGGAAGGTCTCGGGCCGCTTGTCCTTGATCGCGTTGATGAACTCGTTGGTGAACTCTTCGCTCGAGACGTAGCGGACCTTGGCCCCGCGGTAGAGCGAGCGGACGTAGTGGCCGATCGCGTGCAGCAGGTGGGTTTTGCCGAGACCGGAGTCGCCGTACACGAGCAGCGGGTTGTAGGCCTTGCCGGGTGCCTCGGCGACGGCCACTGCGGCGGCGTGGGGGAACCGGTTGGACGAGCCGATGACGAAGGTCTCGAAGGTGTACTTCGGGTTGAGGCGGGTCTCCAGGGCGCTGGGAGCACCTCTATTTGTCGACATGTCGTCAAAGACGTTTGTCGACATGTCATCGCGCTGCGATGTCGGGGAGTCGACGGGCCGGGCACCCTCGTCGTCCTCGTCGGGCCGGTGGCGGTTGCCGGTGCGAACGGGTGTGTCGTCGTCCGGCACCGCCTCGAGCCGGCCGTCATCGAGCTGGGGGTCAACCGTGACCGCGATGCGGACCCGGTGGCCCAGCGCCTCGGTCAATGAGTCCTCGAGGCGGGTGCGCAGCCGGCCCTCGAGCTGACCCCGGGTGAAGTCGTTGGGCACGGCGATGATCGCGGTCTGCTCGTGCAGCGTGACCGGTTCGCTGGACCGCAGCCAGGCACGCTGGTTGGGCTGCAGGTCGTCGACGAGGGCGCGCCACACGTCATGCAGAGTGGGCTGGTCCTGTGGGCCGTCGGTGTTGTCCACCAGTGGTCTCCCCGTTCTTCGTCTTGCCGATTGCGTCACACCTGGGCACCGAGCCACGCCATTTCCGAACGAGCCGCTACCGCCCTTGCTCCGGAAACAATCTGTCCACAGGTTTGTCCACAGGCTGTGAGGATTGGAGATTCCTTGTGGACAATGGCCTGAGAATTCCGGATCCAGTCGTTCGACTCTCTGGGTTTTCCCTGATCAGCGGGCATTTTGAGCACTCTGTGACCAGGGTCACTCGGGTGCTTCAAAACCTGTTGATCCGGGGCGTCGGGGAGCCTCGGTGGCCCTGAACGTAACAAGCGCAGGGCCTCAGGATCAACCCGTCATCCACAGGTTGGGGAGCGCCGGGTTTGACCCCCTCTCGACGCAACGCGTACCGTTGTTTGGTCACCCCCGGTGTCGACCGGTGCCGCATGTCCACGACTGTCCTGCTGAGCTTTGACCTGGCAGGCCTTGCGTGGGTGGGCGGTGCCAGCCGAAACAGCTGCCCCGTCGTGTTGGGCATCGGCGGTGAAGACCAGCCGGACCAACTGTCCTGAACCCATCCTCCAGGGGAGATAAAGCTCGTGAGCAAGCGTACCTACCAGCCGAACAACCGCCGCCGTCACAAGGTGCACGGCTTCCGTCTGCGCATGCGGACCCGCGCCGGCCGCGCCATCCTGTCGTCGCGTCGTCGCAAGGGCCGCGGCAAGCTCGCTGTCTGAGCCTGCTGCTGGATCTGCGCGGCCTTGCTGCCCCGGGAGAACCGCCTCACCTCTGGTGACGACTTCCGATCCGCGTCACGCAAAGGCCGCCGTGCCGGCTCGAAGACCCTCGTCCTGCACCTCCTGGTGACGGACGAGTCCCCCTCCGGGCCGGTGCGAGTCGGGTTCGTGGTGAGCAAGGCAGTCGGCAACGCGGTGATCCGCAATCGGGTGAGGCGTCGTCTACGTCATCTGGTCCGGGAGTTGCTCGAGCAGCTCCCGGATTCTGGCGTGCTCGTGGTTCGGGCCCTGCCCGCGTCCGCGCAGGCCTCCGGTGACCGTCTCGACGCCGACCTGAACCACTGTCTGGCCCGGGTCCTGTCATGAAGTACCTACTCATCGGCTTCCTGAAGGCCTACCGACTGCTGATCAGTCCCCTGTACGGTCAAGTGTGTCGCTTCCATCCGAGTTGCTCGGCCTATGCGCTGGAGGCGGTCACCCGACACGGTTCGTTGCGCGGCAGCTGGCTCGCCGTACGCCGACTGGCTCGTTGTCATCCGTGGTCCGCAGGCGGCTACGACCCGGTCCCACCCGCCCGCGCCACACCGGCGGCAGACGACCCCACCACCCCTCTCCAAGGAGTCTGAGTGTCCTTCATCGGCGACATCGGCCACTTCATCATGGTGCCGCTGTACTACGCGATCTCGGTCGTGTTGGTCGGCTTCCACAAGCTCTTCAGCACGTTCCTGGACCCGGCCTCCGGAGCGGTCTGGGCGTTGTCGATCGTGGGGCTCACCCTGGTCATCCGCGCCGCGCTGATCCCGCTGTTCGTCAAGCAGATCAAGTCGTCGCGCAACATGCAGTTGCTGCAGCCGAAGGTCAAGGAGCTGCAGAAGAAGTACGGGCACGACCGTGAGCGCCTCGCCCAGGAGACGATGGCGCTCTACAAGGAGGCGGGGACCAACCCGTTCGCCTCGTGCCTGCCGATCCTGCTGCAGATGCCGATCTTCCTGGCCCTGTTCCGCCTGCTCGACCAGGCCGCCAAGCACGGCAAGGCCCACGGCATCCTCACCGAGGAGCTGGCGAAGAACTTCGGCAACTCCGAGCTGTTCGGCGTGCCGATTGCCGGGACCTTCCTGAAGGCCGACGGCGACCACGGCCTGCAGGTGATGGCGCTGTTCTTCGTGCTGGCCATGCTGGTGACCACGTTCACCACCCAGCGCCAGCTGATGACCAAGAACATGCCGGCCACGGCGATGACCGGCCCGTACGCCCAGCAGCAGAAGATGATGCTCTACGTCCTCCCGGTCGTGTTCGCGATCGGTGGTGTGGCCTTCCCGATCGGCGTCCTCATCTACTGGACCGTGTCGAACCTGTGGACCATGGGTCAGCAGTTCTACGTGATCCGGAACAACCCGGTGCCCGGCACGCCGGCCGCTGCGGCCAAGGCGGAGCGTGACAAGCACAAGGCGGAGCGCAAGGGGCTCAAGACCGGCGCTCAGACGGAGATCGACGGCCTGAACACGGCGGTCGCCGAGCCCGAGGCGCCCAAGGCCCAGCCGCGCGTGCAGCCGAAGAAGCAGACGCGCAGTCAGCGGACGACCAAGAAGAAGAATCCGCCCAACAATCGTTCCTGATAGCTACCGAGAACCAAGGAGTTCCACACGTGACTGACGAAGTGACCGAGGAGAAGGTCCGCCCCTCTCGCGTCGAGCGCCTCGAGCAGGAGGGCGACATCGCGGCCGACTACCTCGAGGAGCTGCTCGACATCGCCGACCTGGACGGCGACCTCGACATGGACGTCGAAGGCGACCGTGCGGCGGTCTCCATCGTCGGTGGCGAGCTGAGCCAGCTGGTCGGGTCCCGCGGCGAGGTCCTGGAGGCCCTCCAGGAGCTGACTCGCCTGGCCGTCTACCGCGAGACCGGTGAGCGCTCTCGCCTGATGCTCGACATCAGCGGCTATCGCGCCGACCAGCGTGCCGCCCTGGTGAAGATCGCCGAGGCGACGGTGGCGCAGGTCAAGGAGACCGGCCAGCCGGTCTCGCTCGATCCGATGACGCCGTTCGAGCGCAAGGTCGTCCATGACGCGGTCGCCGAAGGTGGGTGCCGATCGGAGTCCGAGGGCACCGAGCCCCGCCGCCACGTCGTCGTACTCCCCGCATGATCGTGGCGAACTGATCGTGGTTTCACGTGAAACACCCTCCGGCCCCCCGGTTGCTCCGGACGTGGCCCGGAGGGTTTTCTCGTCTGATCGCCTCCCGCTGATCGAGGCCTACGCCGCGAGCCTCGCCGATGCGGGCACCGTGCGTGGCCTGATCGGTCCTCGTGAGGTCCCCCGCCTGTGGGAGCGGCACCTGCTCAACTGCGCCGTGCTCGGTGAAGTGATGCCTGAGGGAGTCACTGTCTGCGACATCGGTAGCGGGGCCGGCCTTCCCGGCCTCGTGCTGGCTGTCGCACGCCCGGATCTGCAGCTCACGCTGGTGGAGCCCCTCCTCCGCCGGACGACCTATCTGAGCGAGGTGGTCGACGAGTTGGGGCTCGACAACGTCGAGGTGATCCGTGGTCGCGCCGAGTCGTTGCGCGGAGCGAGAGCCTTCGACGTCGTGACCTCGCGGGCCGTGGCGCCACTCGACCGTCTGCTCGAGTGGTCGATGCCCCTGGTTTCCGATGACGGGCGACTGCTGGCGATGAAGGGTTCCTCCCTCTCGGAGGAGATCGAGGCCGCCGCACCGATCGTGGCAAAGCTCGGGTGCACGGAGCCCGAGCAACTGATGCTCGGATCAGGTGTCATCGCGCCTGAGACGTTCGCGGTCAGGGTGGCATGGGCGCAGGGTCGGAGGGTAGGTTTGGGGGCTCCGGCCAAGGCTCCCTCCAAGGGTCGGAAGCAGCGAGGCCGCGACCGAAGGAACGAGGGTCGCTCCGTCCCTGACTGAGTGGCGTGTCCGAGGGCGGCTGCCCCCCGTTGAAGAAGTTTTCCACCGGCAATATGCCGACTGCTGAGCGTGGTTGTCCACAGAAGCAGGACCACTATCCACAGGAAGGTCATCCCGTGGTTTCACGTGAAACGTCGGCCTCGACGCCGGGATTCGTCCTACGAACGGCCGCTGACCTGGCCGAGAACGAGCCCGGATTCCAGGACGAGACGACGCCGCTGGCTCGAGCCACGGAGCACTCCATCCTGGCCCGGCGCTCTGCGAGTGGACGTCCCTCAGTGGGACGCCCGCGCCGTACCCGCGTGATGGTCGTCGCCAACCAGAAGGGCGGCGTCGGCAAGACGACCTCGGCGGTGAACCTTGCTGCGGCTCTGGTGCAGTTGGGCCAGCGGGTCCTGCTGATCGACCTCGACCCGCAGGGGAATGCGTCGACCGCGCTGTCGGTGGACCACCACCGCGGGGTTCCCGGCACCTACGACATGCTGGTCGAAGGCACGCCGCTGGAGGAGGTCGCCCAGCGGAGCGGGGACCTGGAGAACCTGTACGTCGTGCCGGCCACCATCGACCTCGCCGGCGCGGAGATCGAGCTGGTCTCTGCGGTGGCGCGCGAGAGCCGCCTGCAGAAGGCGATCGTCGCGCACCCGTTGGTCGGGGACGAGGAGATCGGCGAGGGACGCTTCGACTACGTGCTCATCGACTGTCCCCCGTCGCTGGGTCTCCTCACGCTCAACGCGCTGGTTGCGGGCGAGGAGATGCTGATCCCGATCCAGGCGGAGTACTACGCCCTCGAAGGCCTCGGTCAGCTGTTGGAGACGGTCGACATGGTCAAGAAGCACCTGAACAATCGCCTCGAGGTCTCCACCATCCTGATCACGATGTACGACGCTCGCACCAGGCTGGCCGCCGGTGTTGCCGACGAGGTCCGCGAACACTTCGGCGACACCGTGCTGAAGACGTCGATCCCGCGATCGGTCCGAGTCTCGGAGGCCCCGTCGTACGGCCAGACGGTGATGACCTACGATCCGGGATCACCGGGCGCACTCAGCTATCTCGAGGCGGCGCGTGAGATGGCAACCAAGGGAGCACAGGCATGAATCAGAGGCAGACGCAGCGGCGTGGCCTGGGTCGGGGACTCGGTGCGCTGATTCCGACGAGTCCCGCTGTGGAGGAGTCGGCAGGCAGCAGCGACAACGCGTCCGGTCCCGCCTCGTCCCCTCCTTCCTACTCCGCTGTCGAGCGAACCGGTGGCACCACGCCGAGCGGGGGTCCCGATTCGGCGCAGGGGGCGGGTGACGGTGCAACGTCCGCATCCACAGGCGGGCCTGACGTCGCAGGCCCAGATTCTGCAGGCGTGACCTCGGCCAGCGAGCCGGAACTCGTCGCCGGGGCGTACTTCGCCGAGCTGCCCCTGGCAAGCATCACACCGAATGCTCGTCAGCCCCGCCAGGTCTTCGAGGAGGAGGCGATGGCGGAACTGGTGCACTCGATCCGCGAGGTCGGGTTGCTGCAGCCCATCGTCGTACGCCGTCTCGACGAGGACGACGCCGACGGTGAGCCGGCCTACGAGCTGATCATGGGTGAGCGCCGCTGGCGTGCCTCGCAGCAGGCTGAGCTCGACGTCATTCCGGCGATCGTGCGGCAGACCGGCGACAACGACATGCTGCGCGACGCCCTGCTGGAGAACCTGCACCGCTCCCAGCTCAATCCCCTCGAAGAGGCGGCTGCCTACGGCCAGATGCTGGAAGACTTCGAGTGCACGCACGAGGAGCTGGCCAGCCGGATCGGCCGCTCCCGCCCCCAGATCAGCAACACGCTGCGCCTGCTCAAGCTCTCCCCGGCCGTGCAGCGTCGAGTCGCGGCCGGAGTCCTCTCGGCCGGTCACGCGCGCTCACTGCTTGCTGTCGACAACGCCGACATCCAGGACCGGCTGGCCCAGCGCGTTGTTTCCGAAGGAATCAGCGTTCGAGGCCTCGAGGAGATCGTGGCGGTCGGGGATCATGGGAGCAAGGGCGCGCGGAGGACGCGCAGCAAGCCCACGGCGCCGGGTCTCTCCGAGCTGGGCGACCGTTTGTCCGACCGTTTCGAGACTCGGGTCAAGGTGGATCTCGGCCGCAGCAAGGGCAAGATCACCGTGGAGTTCGCATCGATGGAGGATCTGCGCCGCATCGTCGACATCATGGACCCGCGAAACCGTAGCGACAGGCCGATCTGACGATTAGTCAATAAAGCGACAAGTCGGTTTGTCGACAAAGGTACATGTAGATCTAGTGCCCTGCTTCGCCACCTGCCGGCGTCTTCCCGGCCGAAACATCCTCTTCCCGGCCGGAATTTCGGCCGGGAAGTCCCATTTCCCCGGGTACCCGGGGAAATGCGGGACGCATGGGGTGACCGGGGCGAAAGACCCTCAGCCCTTCTTGGCGGCGCGCTTGGCGGCGCGGCGGGCGGCCCGCTCCTTCTTCTCCGCGATGTCCAGACGCTCGGCCTCCTCGAGGGTGGGCGCTGAGCCGCCGTACGCCGCAGGGAGCCACCAGGAGCCCTCGGGCTGCTCGTCAGAGGGGTAGTTGCGAATCGTCTCGTCAAGCACCGACTCGAGGCGGCGCTTGAGCTCGGCGGTCTCGGCCACCGGGTTCTCCCCGGTCGGGTGCATCGGCTCGCCCACGGCCAACGCGATCGTCTTCCCGCGGGAGAAGTCCTTGGGATGGTCCTTGGTGATCAGCCGGTGGGTGCCCCACATGATCACCGGCAGCAGGGGAACGCCGGCCTCGGCGGCGATGCGCACGGCACCGGTCTTGATCTCCTTGATCTGGAAGGAGCGCGAGATCGTGGCCTCCGGGAAGATGCCCACCGCCTCGCCGTCCCGCAGATAACGGACGGCGTCGTGGAACGACTGGATCCCTTCACCGCGGTCGACCTCGATGTGGTGCATCGAGCGCATCACGGGTCCGGCGATCCTGTGGTCGAAGATCTCCTTCTTGGCCATGAAGCGCACGTTGCGCCCCGACGGGTTGGCGGCCAGGCCACCGAAGACGAAGTCGGCGTACCCGATGTGGTTGCAGGCCAGCAGCACGCCTCCCTCGCGGGGCACGTGCTCGGTGCCGGAGAGGGTGAAGCGCAGGCCGAGAGCGCGAAAGCCCAACTTGGCGGTGGCGATGATCGACGGGTAGGTGAAGTCGCGCAACAGATCTCCTCGACGTGGTGGAGGCTCTAGCATGAAGGATCAGTGGTCATCGTGCACTCCCGGGCGCCGGTGTGTGGCCACCCACCGATCAGCGAGCGAGGCAGGCGATGTCGCGCAGGACCGTTCCACTCACGCTCGACAACCTCGAGACCCTGCCGCTTCCGTGCCGGCACTGCCTGTTCTGGGAGCTCGACCCGGTACGTCGTCAGCGGCTCGATCACGATGAGAGTGGCCAGCAGAAGGAGGCCTGGCTCTCCGAGGTGCTGCGCGAGTGGGGATCGTGCGGTCGCGTCGCGATGGTCGACAACGAGGCAGTGGGGCACGTGATCTGGGCGCCGGCACGCTACCTGCCCGGCGCCAACAACTTCCCCACCTCCCCGGTCTCACCGGACGCGCTGCTCCTCGCCACGGCGTACGTCGACCCGCGGTGGCGGCGCCGTGGGATCGGCAGGCTGCTCATCCAGGGCCTGGCCAAGGACCTCATCAGACGCGATGAGGTGCACGCCGTCGAGGCCTTCGCCGACACCCGCCGCCGGTCGATCGGCCACTGTGTGGTGCCGCAGGGATTCCTGGCAGCTGTCGGCTTCAAGACCCACCGGGCGCATCCGATCCACCCGCGGATGCGCATGGAGATCCGCTCGATCCTCACCTGGAAGGACGAGGTGGAGCTGGCCGTCGAGCGGATCCTGGGCGTGGTCCGCCCGAAATCACCAGCGCCGGAGGCAGCCCCGGGGGGACTGCCTCCGGCGCGTGGAGGCTTGGGTCGGGATCGACTCAGTTGATGAACTGGTCGAGCTCCTTGAGCAGCGCAGCCTTCGGCTTGGCGCCCACGATGGACTTCACGACCTCGCCGTTCTGGTAGACGTTGATCGTCGGAATGCCGGTCACCCGGTAGTTCGCGGGGGTGACGGGGTTCTCGTCGACGTTGAGCTTGAAGAAGCCGATCTTGTCGCTGTGCTCACCGGCGATCTCGTCGAGGATCGGAGCGACCTGGCGGCACGGACCGCACCACTCGGCCCAGAAGTCCACGAGGACGGGCTTGTCTGACTTGAGGACCTCGGCGTCGAACTCGGCGTCGGTCACGGCTGCAATGTTGCCCACGGTTATCCCTTTCTGGTTCCCGGGCTGTCCGGGCTGGAAGCTTGGACTGGTGTTGCACTTCATTGAACAGCAGCCCACCTGCGATTCATTCCCTACGTGGCCGAGCGATCGTCGTACGACGATTTGGAGCCCACTTCCCGGCCGAAATGGGAACCTCCCGGCCGAAATACCGGCCGGGAGGTTCCCATTTCACCGGGTACCCGGTGAAATGTGCGAAACCCCGCAGCGGCTCAGGCGCCGGCGGACTGCGCGGCCTCGATCACGGCCTCGGACTCGACGGCCGCCTGTCCGGTGGCCGCCGCGTGGTCGAGCGTGGCGATGTAGCGCTCGGCGTCGAGTGCGGCCGAGCAACCGGTGCCGGCGGCGGTGATCGCCTGGCGGTAGTGGTGGTCGACCAGGTCGCCGGCAGCGAAGACGCCCTCGAGGTTGGTGCGGGTGGAGGGGTGCTCGACACGGACGTAGCCGTTCTCGTCGAGGTCGACCTGACCGGTGAGCAGCTCGGAGCGGGGGTCGTGGCCGACCGCGATGAACAGGCCGGTGACGTCCAGCGGACGCTCCTCACCGGTGACCGTGTCGCGCAGGGTGACCGACTCGAGACCGTCGGTGCCGTTGATCGAGGCCACCTCGGAGTTCCAGGCGAACTCGAGCTTGGGGTCCGCGAACGCTCGCTCCTGCATGATCTTGGAGGCACGCAGCTCGTCACGCCGGTGGATCAGGGTGACCTTGGAGCCGAAGCGGGTCAGGAAGGTGGCCTCCTCGATGGCGGAGTCGCCACCACCGACGACGGCGATGTGCTGGTCGCGGAAGAAGAACCCGTCGCAGGTGGCGCACCACGACACGCCGCGCCCGGAGAGCTCGGACTCGTTGGGAAGGCCGAGCTTGCGGTAGCCGGAGCCGGTGGCCAGGATCACTGAGCGCGCGAAGAACTCGCCGTCGGCCGTGCGCACCACCTTCGGGGAGGCGGTGAGGTCGACCGAGACCACGTCGTCGGGGATCATCTCGGCGCCGAAGCGCTCGGCCTGGGCCCGCATCTCGTCCATCAGGGCCGGGCCCATGATGCCGTCGCGGAAGCCCGGGAAGTTCTCCACCTCGGTGGTGTTCATCAACGCGCCGCCGGCGGTCACCGAGCCCTCGAAGAGCAGGGGCGCCAGGTTGGCGCGGGCGGCGTACACGGCCGCGGTGTAGCCGGTTGGCCCGGAGCCGATGATGATCACGTTGCGAACGTCGTTGCTCATGGTGCGGTGGCCTCCCTGGCCTGTCGTCGATCGAGGCCGGAGACCCGGCCGATGAAAACGTTACGTGCCCTCACAACCGATCCCACAGCCGGATCATTCCTCGAGCGGCAGTGACAGCGAACGCACCGGCTCGTCGGAGTTCGAGCCGCACACGTAGATCTCGACCGGGCGCTCGGAGGGCGTCGGCGGGAGGTAGAGCACCACCGCGTTCCGGCCGCGGAAGGTGGCGTCTCGGACCTGGCTCTCAGGGGGTACGGCGTGGGGCACGCACCGCTCGGCGAGCCGGAGGGCGCCGGCACCCGACCGCTTGGCGCGGCTGTCGGACTCCGCGTCCCTGGGCGACAGTCCCGCAACGTCGGGCAGTGGCAGCGACTTCGCGGCGTACTGAGGGCCCGACTGGCTCGCGTCGAGCTCTTCCTGGCCCTTCGAGGGCGGTCGGGCGGAGTCCGAGCGGTCCCCCGTGCCCGGGGCACTGCTCGCGGCGATGCTGGGTCGCGCGTTGTCGGCCGAGGAACCGGACTGGTCGCCGCCGGACTGGTCGCCGCTCGGGATCATCTGGGTCACCCCGAAGCCGATCGCCACGACGGCTGCCGCCGAGAGGAGGTACGCCGGCCAGCGGCGCGAGCGCTTCTCCGACCCGTGCTGGGCGGGTGCCTCCGGAGTGGCCGCCCGCTCGGCGCGGGTCGAGTCCAGGGAGACCACGTCGCCGCCGGCCTCGCCGGTCAACCCGGCCAGGACACCGTCGAGCCGCTCGACGACGTCGGCGGGCATCGGCTCGTCATGGCGTGCGGAGGCCAGCAGTCGGCGCACGGCCTCCTGCTGGGCATCGGTCAGTTCGGGCTCGGTCAACGGTTCACCTCCTGGGGTCGCGGGGGAGAGTGGGCTCAGGCGGGTTGGGGCGGTGGCCCGCGTGCAGGGTCCGTTGATGTGACGGGCGCGGGACCCGGTGGGTTCCCCGACGTGGGCGGGGTCACCTCCGGAGCGCGCAGCACCCCCAGCAAGGGCGCCAACTTGGCCCGTCCGCGGGCACACCGTGACTTGATCGTGCCGACTGCGCAGTCGAGGATCTCGGCTGCCTCGGCCACGCCGTACCCCTCCATGTCGACCAGGACGAGGGCGGCGCACTGCTCCTCGGGCAGGGTGCGCAACGCCTCGATCACGAGCGAGCGCTGCTCGGAGTCGCTGGCCGCCTGCTCCGGTGACACGGCCTGGTCGGCGGTGCTCAGCGCTCCCCGCCCGGCGAACTCGTCGAGGTCGTCGGGCAGTGCTCCGGCGGCGCGCACCTTGTTGCTGCGGATCCGGTCGAGACACGCGTTGACGACCACCCGGTGCAGCCATGTGGTGACGGCGGCCTCGCCGCGGAAGCTACCGGCCCGGCGGAACGCCGCGATCAGCCCGTCCTGGAGGGCATCCGCGGCCTCCTCCGGGTTGCCCATGGTGCGCAGCGCCACTGCCCACAGCCGGTCACGATGGCGCGCGAACAACTCGCCGAACGCGTCGGTGTCACCTTCGACGTGGGCACGCAGCAACTCGTGGTCGCTCCGGGTGGGCGGGGTCATCCCCGGACCTGTACCTCGGCGATGCGACCCCGAAACCTGTCCTCGTGGGGGACCGAGGTCAGCCACACCACGACGAAACGGCCCGTGGTGTCCTCCTCGGGGGAGAGCCGGACGCGTCCCTGGGAGGAGACGCCGGTGGTGACCGGGCGGAGATCGTCGACCCGGGTCGGCGCGGTGGTTCCCGACGTCACGTAGAGGGCCAAGGCGGTCGGATCGGTGCCGACCTGGACGGCAACCTCGCGGATCACGTGGTTGCGACCGAGGTCGAGGACCAGCCCCACGCCCGGCTTGAGACCGTCGGGGCCGAAGTCCTGGAGATAGCCCGAGGTCTGCCACGACGTGGCGGGGTCGCCGTCGATGGCCAGCCCCACGTCGTCGGGGTTCTCCTGGGCCGGGTTTCCCCACGGGTCGAGGTCGCGGATTCCGGCGATCTTGAGAGTGGTGATGGTGCCGTCGCTGCGCGAAGCCTGGCCGGAGTGCTCCGACGCGTCGGACGCGTCGTCGCTGCGACCCCGGTTGAACGCATAGATCGAGACCACGAGGATCACCAGCGCCGCTGCGATGATCCAGGCGGTGCGCATCCAGTTGCGCCCGGGCACGGTGTCGTCGTCGTCCTCCTCCACGTCGAACGAGGGCGGGACGGGACCGGTGCCGGTCTCCCAGGGCCAGTAGGTTCCGGTCTCGGGGACGGCTCCGGGACGCCGCATCTGCCGGGCCGCCTGCCCGTCCGCGGGCTCGGGTGCGAAGAGCGGACGCTCGGGGGCCTCCTCGAACGGCGGCGGCGGAGGCGCCGGCTCGGAGTCCTTCTCGAGCCAGCCGAAGTCCTCGATCTCGTCGTCGTCGAAGACGGGTACGCCGGCCACGGTCTGCTCGGCGATCGAGGGCGCCGGCGGCTCCGGTTCGGGTTCGGGTTCGGGTTCCGGTTCGGGTTCGGGCTCCGGGGTGGGCGTCGGCTCCGGATCGGGAGCCAGCACCAACGCCTCGATCTTCGGGATGCGCGGGTGGGTGTTGCCCCGGGTGTGGGCCGCCTCGGCCTCGGCCATCGCGGCCGGGTCGCCGACGTACTCCATCAGCGCGGTGGCGATGGTGGCCGCCGAGTCGTAGCCGTGGTCGTGGGGCCCGGGATACGGACTGAGCACCTCGTCGCAGAGCGTGTCGAGGATGCGGGGGACACCGGCGCGCACCTGGCGCGGACGCAGGGCGCGGCCGTGCTCCTGGGGGGCGGGCTTCACCGTGGAGGTGGAGATGCCCGGCCACTTGCCGGTCAGGGCGGCGTAGAGCAGCCCGGCCAGGTCGACGACCTCGGTGCTGGTGCGCCCCTCGGGGAGGCCGTGCAACGCGGCGTCGACGGCGAAGCCGATCACCTTCACCGCCCCCCGGTCGTCGATCATCACGTTCTCGGGGACGAGGCGTCCGTGGGCGACCCCGGCGGCGTGGGCGTGGGCGATCATCTCGCTGACCTCACCGATCAGCCAGGCGGCCCGCCGTGGCGCCAACGGTCCCTCGGCGAGCATGTTGTTCAACGAGACGCCCTCGCCCCACTCGTTGACCACGTAACAGGTGTCGGCGAAGGTGCCGATGTCGAGCACCCGCAACATCCGCCGATCGAGCAGGGTCGCCGACCGGCGGGCCGCGGCGCGCAGCTCCTCGGCGCGGGGGTCGTGCTCATGGATCAGGTGCAGGGCGACGTGGCGGGCGAGGATGTCGTCCCACGCCAACCAGAAGTGGGCGCCGCGAGCCTCGTTGAGGAGGTCGATCAGACGATAGCGGTCGACGATGACCTCGCCCGGCCCCATTCGCGTCGGCACGACCCGCTCCTCCTCCCGCTCCAGCACCCTGGATGAGCTCTCCGGGTCATCGTAGGCCGGAATTCAACTCCGGCGTGGGAGGGGAAGGCGCTGAGTCACGGCGGTGACGAGTTCGTTCACCTCGCGGATGTGCATCAGGCGCGCCATCAGCAGGAAGCAGAGCCCGTCCACGACCGCCACCAGGCCCAGGAAGACGACCGAGGCGACCAGGCTGTCGGGCTCGAGCAGTGCGTCGTAGCCACGAGCCACGGCGTACGCCGCCACCGCGGCGACCAGCCCGGCGATCACGACCCGCACGAGGAATCGGGCCAGCACAGGAGTCTGCAGGCCGCCGAGGACGTGGCGCAGCAGCAGGTAGGACCCACAGGCGCCCACGCCGTACGCCCCGGCGTACGCGATGGCCAGGGCGGGAGCGGTGAAGTCGGCGTCGGTCGCGGCGACCAGCACGATGCCCAGCACGATGTTGACGGCCGCGATCACGCACTGCACCCAGAAGACCGTGCGGGTGCGCTCGAGGGCGTAGAAGCCGCGCAGCATCAGGTAGTGCACGGTGAAGAACAGGATGCCCGGCGCGAAGAGCGCCACCGTCGGGGCGAAGTTGGAGAAGGACGACGACGAGGCGCCGTAGCCCCAGACCACCCGGGAGATGTCTCCGGAGAGCAACGGCAGGAGCATCGTGAACGGCACGATGAACGCCAGGGTCGTGCGCAGGGTCTGGGACAGCGTCCGGGCGAGCTCGACGGGGTTGCTGTCGGCGGCGCTGCGCGAGAGTGCCGGCAGCACGGCCGTGGCCAGCGACACGGTGACGATGCCGTGGGGAACCATGGTCAGCAGGAACGCGCCCGAGTAGACGGTGTAGCCGGTGCCCTCGGAGCTCGAGGTGCCGCAGCTGCCGGTGACCACCGACGCGGTTCCGCTGGAGGCCAGGCGCACGACGACGGTGTAGGCGATCTGGTTGACCACCACGAAGAGCACCGTCCACAGCCCGAGGCGCAGGGTGTGACCCAGCCCGGAGCCACGGAAGTCGAACCGAGGACGGAAGCGGTAGCCGGTGGAGCGCAGGTAGGGCACCAGGATCAGCAGCTGTGCCGCGATGCCGAGCGTGGAGCCGACACCGAGCAGCACCTCGCGCCCGCTGGTGTAGGCACCGCAGGCGTCGCGGGCCGGACCGAAGGCCAGCAGGTAGACCAGGAGTACGCCGATCGAGATGACGTTGTTGGCGATCGGTGCCCACATCATCGGACCGAATCGGCCGTGGGCGTTGAGCACCTGGCCGACCAGCACGAACATGCCGTAGAAGAACACCTGGGGCAGGCAGAACCGGGCGAAGTCGATGACGCTCTCGCGTTGGTCGGCCAGCTCGACCGTGTTGAAGGACGAGTCGAGATACAGGCGCATCACCAGGGGTGCGAAGACGACCAGCAACACCGTGACCAGGCCGAGGAAGACCACGGCCAGCGTCATGATCCGGTTGGTGTAGGCCTCACCCCCGTCGGGGTCGTTCTGGATCGCCCGCACCAGCTGCGGCACCAGGACGGCGTTCATCACGCCGCCGGCGAGCAGGATGTAGAGCATGTTGGGGATCGTGTTGGCGATCGTGAACACGTCGGCATGCAGGGCGGTGCCGAGGGCCGCGGCCAGCAGCACCGAGCGGATCAGGCCACTGAACCGGGAGACCATGGTCCCGGCGGCCATCACCGCGCTGCTGCCCAGGACCGACTTCTGGCTGGTGCTCAACTACCCACCTCGTCCGCGGCGGCCTTCTTCTTGCGGTGTCGGCGGATCCAGCGCACGGGGATGGCCAGGAACAGGATGCCGACACCGACGCCGAGGATCACCCAGATCACCTTGCCGACCGAGTTGGAGCGCACGCTCATCTGCTCCGAGGTGCCGATCGGCCGGCCCTGCAGGTCGGTGGCCAGCAGCTCGACCGAGTGCACCCCGATGGAGTTGGCCTTGGCGTCGAGCTGGATGGTGCGCGAGGCGTTCGCGCCGAGCTCGATCTCGCCCGGTGCCATGATCTCGAGGTCGTCCCGGGTGTGCGCCTCGATGGCCAGCGTGACCGGGACGTCGAGGCCGTTGGTGATGGTCACCGCGAACGGGCCGCTGGCCGCCGACAGGATGACGAACTCGGGGGCATCGATGGTGACCAGGTCGAGGCGGTCCCTGAGCCAGTCGCGGGCCTCGATCGAGTGCCGCTCGGCCGTGCTCTGGTGGTCACGCATCATGTACGACGTGTAGTTGAGCGCCTCGGCCAGGCTGTGGCTCGCGATCGAGTCACTGGTGGTGACGATCTCGTCGAGCGTGGCGCCGGCGGCGATCAGCTCGTCGGCCGCGGTGAACAGGCTCGGGTGGATCTCGCGGATCTCCTGCCGCTTCGGGTAGTCGAGGTGCTCGCTCTCGCGGCTCGGACCACCGGTGTTCTGGGAGAGGCCGCGCAGGTCGACGAACGACTGGTCGAGACCGCTGAAGAAGTCCGTCGAGGACTCACCCGGGTCGAAGTCGGAGGGCAGGTTCGCCACCAGCGCCTGCTTGCTGCCCGACAACGAGCGGACGCTCGCCTCGGCCAGCACGCGCTGACGGGCGGACAGGGCGTTCAACGGCTCGCCCTCGGGCTCGGCCATCAACGAGGGGTCGTAGATCGACATCGTGCGCTTGCCGACCCGGAGCGTGGAGGGGACGGTGATCTCGTCGGTGGCCCCGGGCACCGCCTCGGACGACATCAGCAACGTCGCCCTGTCGGTGATGCTGGCCAGGGCGTCGACGGGCAGCAGCCCCGAGGGAGGGACGACCGCCGGGGTCGCGGAGATCGAGCGCGCGGAGAGCGTGCGTTGGGACAGCTTCCGGGCCCGGCGCAACAACTCTTCGTCGTACGTCGCGGCGGAGGCGACGTCGATGTCGCCGTACGGCAGGCCGAGCACCTCGTGGTCACTTGCGATCGAGGTGATCTCCTCGAGCCACACCTGGGCCGGCAGGGTCAGGTTGGAGTCGGCGGAGGAGCTGCTCGCATCCTCCTCGGGGTCCTCGAGCACCCGCGGCAGATTGCCCTCGGCAAGCTGCTCCGCGGCGGAGAGCACCGCCGGGTCGACCAGCATCGTCACCGGTGCGTTGCCGCTGTTGGAGAGCAGCGTGGCCAGGTTGGCCAGGCGTCCGCCGGAGCCCAGCTCCTGCGTCCAGTCGGACTCGTCGGAGAGGGCGCCGTCGGCGTTGCGGAGGATGCCGCGTCGAATCGGTACGACGACGGAGGTGGCGACCTTGTCGTGGCCGGGATTCATCAGGGAGATGAAGGTGCGGGCCCGGCCCACGGCGTTCTCCGGGCGACCGTCCTCGGTGGCACCCAGGGCCTGGACGCCGATCTGGTAGGTGCCCTCCGAGCCACTGATCCGGGAGGCCACCACCGCCCGGGGGATGCGGATGCTCCACGAGCGGGTCTCTCCGGGCGCCAGCTGGGTGATGCCGGCGTCGAAGTGTCCCTCGCTGGTGATCCGGTCACCGAAGGGCAGGCGGGGGTCGGACTCGGTGGCGAGCCGGACCTCCTGCGACGTGGTGAACGGCGAGTGCGAGAGCCGTGGATAGACCTTGATGTCCTGCCACTCGTCGAGTGAGTCGTTGGTGACGGTGCCCTTCATCGTGATCGGGCCCTTGCGGGGGATCACTGCCGGGGTCAGTGAGTCGATGGTGAGGGTGAGTGGGTCGGCCTCGACGCGCGGCGTCGCGGGTGCCGCGGGTGATTCGGTGACCGTCGTCGCAGCCGTCGACTCGGCCACCGTCCAGGGGCCGACGAGGGCGGCCAGGAGTGTCAGCACAGTCACCACTGGCATGACGCGTGCGGCTGCCAGTGGTCGGATCACGGCGCCGACTCTATCGGCCTGCTGGAGGTCTACCCTGTCTCCCGTGTCCAGTCCCACCCCTTCCCCGATCCTGATCAGTGACGTGCAGCAGACCGTGGCCCGGGAGTTGCGGCGGATCGCGCCGATCATCGACGAGCTGGGCGCCCGTTTCAACGAGGCCGGGCACCAGTTGGCCCTGGTCGGTGGCCCGGTCCGCGATGCCATGTTGGGCCGGCTGCAGACCGACCTCGACTTCACCACCTCGGCCCACCCGGACGTCACCGAGAAGTTGCTGAAGGGTTGGGCCGACGCGATCTGGGACATGGGTCGCGACTTCGGCACCATCGGTTGCCGCAAGGGTGAGTGGCAGGTGGAGATCACCACCTACCGCTCCGAGGCCTACGACCCCGACTCCCGCAAGCCGGAGGTGGCCTACGGCGACTCGCTGGTCGGCGACCTCGGGCGCCGGGACTTCACGGTGAACTCGATGGCGCTGACCGTGCCCGACCGTGGCTTCGAGGATCCCTTCGGAGGCATCGTCGACCTGGCCTCCCGGGTCCTGCGCACCCCCGGACGTCCGGAGGACTCCTTCTCCGACGACCCCCTGCGGATGATGCGAGCGGCCCGTTTCGCCGCACAGCTCGGCTTCGACGTGGCACCCGAGGTGGTGGCCGCGATGACGGAGATGGCCGGCCGGATCGAGATCATCTCCGCCGAACGGGTCCGTGACGAGCTGGTCAAGCTGATCTGTGCGCCCTTCCCACGACGCGGCCTGCTGCTGCTCGTCGAGACCGGTTTGGCGTCGTACGTGCTGCCGGAGCTGCCCGCGCTGGCCCTCGAGCGGGACGAGCACCACCGCCACAAGGACGTCTACGAGCACACCCTGATCGTGCTCGAGCAGTCGATCGACCAGGAGCAGCGCCTCGGCGGTCCCGACTTCATCTCCCGCTTCGCGGCGCTGATGCACGACGTCGGCAAGCCGAAGACGCGCCGCTTCGAGAGTGGTGGTGTGGTCACCTTCCACCACCACGACGTGGTCGGCGCCAAGATCACCGCCAAGCGGATGAGGGCGTTGCGCTTCTCCAACGACGAGATCGACGCGGTCTCGAAGCTGGTCGAGCTCCACCTGCGCTTCCACGGGTACGGCGAGGGCGAGTGGACCGACTCCGCCGTCCGTCGTTACGTCCGCGACGCCGGCGACCAGCTCGAGCGACTGCACATCCTGACCCGGGCCGACTGCACCACGCGCAACCAGCGCAAGGCGAACCGGCTGCGGGCTGCGTACGACGACCTCGAGGCGCGCATCGAGCGGCTCTCCGAGGAGGAGGAGCTGGCCTCGATCAGGCCCGACCTCGACGGCACCCAGATCATGGAGATCCTCGGGATCCCGCCCGGTCGCGAGGTCGGCGAGGCCTACAGGTTCCTGCTGGAGCTCCGCATGGACGAAGGGCCGAAGTCCGCGGAGGCGGCGCGCGAGGCGCTGCTGGAGTGGTGGGCTGCTCGCCCCTGAGGTTGCCGGCTCGGGTGGGGCGCCGCGCGCTGAGTGCCCCTGGGCTGCTGTTCGATGTGCCTGGTTCCGCGAGACCAACAAGCTGGTTGGGTCTGCTCGCCGAACAGAACCAATTCGTTGGTCTCAGGTGGCAAGCCGACGGGATTTCCGGGCCGAGCGACTTCACCGCGCCGCCTAGTTGACAATCGTTCTCAATAAATCTGAGAATCCTTCTCATGAACCGATTGAGAATGATTCCCGTCCTACTGGCCACCCTGATCATGGGCGCGTGCGGCACCCAGGGCTCCGAGGAGTCCGCCGGCTCCGGTGCGACCCAGTCCGAGAAGGACCACGGCGCGATGGAGGCGAGTGGCCCGGAGCCGCGACTGGCCGTGACCTACGACGGCGGGGTGCTGGTGCTCCGTGCGGCGGACGGCAAGGTCCTGCTGGACGCGCCCCGTGAGGGCTTCCTCCGGGTGAGCCCAGCCGGCGACGAGCGCCACGTGTTCCTCTCCACCAGCAGCGGCTTCGAGGCGCTCGATCTCGGCAGCTGGTCCCACGAGCACGGGGACCACTCACACTCGTGGACCGGCGAACCGCACCTGACCGGCACCGTCTTCGAGGCCGAGGAGCCGGGACACGTGGTCAGCCACGACGGCCGCACGGTCCTCTTCGACGACGGCACCGGGTCCTGGACCTCGTTCGACCCGCAAGACCTGGCGGACGGAACTCCGCAGAGCGACACCGGAGCCGCCGACGAGCCGCACCACGGTGTCGCCGTGCAGTTCGCGAACGGCAACGTGATCCACACCGTCGGCACGGTCGACACCCGCAGCGGCATCCGCGTCGAGACCGCGGCCGGTCACGAGCTGGCGACCAGTGCCGAGTGCCCCGGCGTCCACGGCGAGGTGGCCCTCGGCGACGTCGTCGTCTTCGGGTGTGAGGACGGTGCCTTGGTCGTGGACGGCCGCACGATCACCAAGGCGCACAGCCCCGACGACTTCGGCCGGATCGGCAACCAGGCCGCCTCGGAGGAGTCTCCGATCGTGTTGGGCGACTACAAGACCGACCCCGAGGCAGAGGTGGAGCGCCCGACCAGGGTGGCGCTCGTCGACTCGCGTACGGCGAAGATCCGTCTGGTCGACGTCGAGGCCAGCTACACCTTCCGTTCGTTGGCCCGAGGGCCCGAAGGTGAGGGGCTGGTGCTGGGAACCGACGGCAACCTGCGGGTGCTCGACGTGGACAGGGGTCGGGTGACCGACACCATCCGGGTGACCGACGCCTGGCGTGAGCCGGCGGACTGGCAGCAGCCGCGCCCGTCGATCGACGTGACCGGGAGCATGGCCTACGTCACCGAGCCGTCGTCCAGCACCGTGCACGTGGTCGATCTCGATGCCGGAGCCGTGACCGACAGCTTCGAGCTGCCGGTGGTTCCCAACGAGCTGGTCGCCTCGGCCGGCTGAGCCGATCCCCCTCGCCGTGGCTCGACGGTCACGGCGAGGGTCGGGTGCCGAGCTCGTCGAGACCACTCACCCGCGACCGGCGGGCCGGTAGGTCCGGCCGAAGCTGCGTCGGTTCGCCTCGTCGATCTCCACGAGCTCCCAGTCGATGCGACGTCCACCTTCGACGTCGAAGATCCTGACGTCGTCACCGAGGAACACCGGGGCGACATAGACCTGCAGCTCGTCGATCAGGTCGTGCTCGAGCGCCTGGCGGGCGATGTCGGCGCTGATGATCTGGACGTCCCGGTCGCCGGCGATCTCCTGGGCGCGCTCGACCGCCTCGCTGATCGAGCAGTCCATCGCAACGACGGAACGGTCGTCGGCCAGCTCCTCCGGACGATGGGTCAGGATGAACTCGGTCCCCGACCACGCACCGCCGTAGGCCTCCAGGGTCACCTCGTCTCGCTCGTCGGCCTGCGCCCTCGCCGCGTCGTACCCGTTGCGGCCGGCAATGATCACCGCGACCTTCGCGGCCATCGCCTCCGTGGTGCCCTCGGCATTGGGCTCGGAGGCCGACAGCCATGACATGTCGTGCCCCGGTCCGGCGATGAACCCGTCGATCGAGCACGTGAAACCCCACGCAACCTTGCCCATCACTCCTCCTCGAGTGTCTGACGCCACCAGCAGGACAGACCGGACGACGGCATGGAAGTCATCGCCGAGCCGGTCGCACCGCCGTGTGGCACGATCATCCCGTGCGCGGCACTGGCGTCGGATCCCAGCTGATCAGCCGATTCGAGCAGGTCGCCGCCGAGCGCGGCGTACGACGGGTCTTCGTCACGTCGTTCACGTTCCAGGCGCCGGGCTTCCACGAGCAGCACGGCTACCCCGAGATCTTCCGCTGGGACGGTGTGCCGGTCGAGGGCCAGGCGGACGCGCACTTCCGGAAGGCGTTGCACGCGGCTGACGCCGGGACCTGAAGTTTGGGTGGGAAGGTGAACCGAGCGTGTGCTCGGCCCGGGTCGCGTCCACCGCCGATCGGGACCCTCGGGAAGCGTTCGGGCGGCTCGGTGAGAGTAGTTTGGAGCCGCAGTCGTTCTGGATCATGACTCGCGCACACGACAAGGGAATCGAGCAGTAGATGCCCCCTGCGAGCAAGCCGATGCCTGACATGGGCCGGGCCACCTTGTTGCGGCTGGAGATCGTGGGCGTGCTGGTGGCGGCGTGGTTCTTCAGCCAGTCGTTGGCACCGTCCCTGTTGTTGCGGTCCTGGCTCTTCCAGGGCGTGCTCACCGGGGTGAGTGTCGCCTTCGGCTACTGGGCGGGTGCCGGTTTGGCGCGCGCTTTCCGTTGGGTCTTCTCGAGGACGAAGTGGACAGACGTACGTCCGCCGGGAAGTCCGGCCACCTGGCGACTGGGCGCGGCCGTCGTTGCCTTGGTCGTCGTCGTTCGGTCGGTGGTGCGGGCGGGCCCGGAGCACGAATGGACCTGGCAGCGGCTGGGGCACGAGCCGAGCTCCTTCTGGTACCTCTACCTCGGCACTGCGGGCGTCGCGCTGGCCGTCGCCATCGTCATGTTCGCCCTCGGCGCGCTGCTCCGGTTCCTGTGGTTGCGGGTCACAGGGGTCGGCAGCTGGGTGCTGCCCAGATGGATAGCTGGTGGCCTGGCACTGGTCCTGCTCACGTGGGTGGTGCTTGCCTCGCTGAACAACGTGGTGCTGCAGCGCAGCCTGGACGGATTCAACGCGACCTTCGCCGCGAGCGACCGCGATCTCGACGGCGCACCGGAGCAGCCGACGTCGTTGTTCCGCTCGGGCGGTCCGCGGTCGTCGGTGGACTGGGCGTCGACGGGCCACGAGGGTCGCCGCTTCCTGACCCGCGGGCCCAGCACCGACGACCTGTCTGACTTCGCCACTGGCACCGTGGTCGAGCCGGTGCGGGTGTTCGTGGGTCGGGCCGAGGCGCCGAGCGTCGAGGAGCGCGTGGAGGCGGCGATGCAGGAGCTCGAAACCATGGGCGGCTTCGAGCGCGAGGCACTGCTGGTGGTGGTGCCGACCGGCACGGGCTGGATCAACGAGCAGATCGTGCAGCCGATGGAGTACTTCCTCGAGGGGGACATCGCCACGGTGGCCGTGCAGTACTCCCACCTGCCCAGCCCGTTGGCGTTCCTCGCCGAGCAGGATGCAGCGGGCGACACTGGCGAGCGGCTGGTCGCCGAGGTGGAGAAGCGACTGGCGAAGCTCGATGACCCGCCACGCCTCTACGTCGCGGGGGAGAGCCTCGGCTCCTTCGGCGGTGCCCGGGCCTTCGACTCACTGGCGGACAGCAAACGACGTACGACTGGTGCCCTCTGGGTCGGTCCGCCCGCAACCATGCACCTGCGACGCGAGGCCGAACGCATCAGGCGACCAGGATCGACGCAGGTGCGGCCCGTGGTCGGCGACGGCGAGGACTTCTTGTTCGTCAACCGCGCCAGCGACATCGAACGGGCGGAAGCGGAGGGCGCCCGGCCACACTCGGTGTTCCTGCAACAGGCCGACGACCCGATCGTGTGGTGGGACTGGGACACCGTCTGGTCCGAGCCGGACTGGCTGGGCGAGCCACTCGACGCCGAGGTGAATCCGAGCATCCGATGGACCCCACTCACGACGTTCCTCCAGCTGGCCGTAGACATGGCAGTGAGCAATGACTTCGACGAGGGGCAGGGGCATCTCTACGGGACGATGCCGCTCACCGCGTGGCACGCGATCCTCGCTCCGGCGGGTTGGGACGAGCAGAAGGTGGAGAGGCTTCGCGAACGCTTGGAGTCGCAGGGTCGGTGACGGCCGCAGGGCTGACGCGAGCAACGGTGAGTTGGAGACCCTGAAGTCGAGGGGCACTCCTGGTCGGGTCCGTGCGGACCTGCCCCTGAACGGCCAACGGGCTCCGGCAGTGCGAAAGTGTGCCCATGACCCGGATCGCCCTCTCGCGCCACCCTGACGAGCGGGTGCTGGTGGTCGAGGGTACGCAGGAGCGGGTGATCGCGGCGGCCGAGCTGGCGGCGTACGTGCGTGAGCGTGAGGTGGACCGGCCGCGTTGGGTGTGGGACGACACGGCTCGGTGGTACCCGCCGCTGCTGGCGGCTGGGGTGCGCGTCGAGCGCTGCCACGACCTGCGACTCGGCCACCACCTGCTGCGGCGGGCGCCCGCGATCGACTCGGCCGTGCTGGTGGGGCCGCAGTCGGAGTACTGGGACCGGCTCGGCCCCAGTGTGGCGTCGGATCCGGCTCTGTTCTCGATCGACGACACCGCCGAGCACCTGCGTGCCGACCTGGAGGATGCGCGTCAGCTGGTGGCCGTCAGCTCGTCCTCCGAGCCGGCCCGGCTGGGCCTGTTGCTCGCGGCGGAGTCGGCCGGGGCGCTCGTCGCCGCCGAGATGACGTACGCCGGTGTGCCGTGGCGCACCGACCTCCACCAGCGCCTGCTGAGTGACCTGCTCGGGCCGAGGCCGCCGTTGGGTGTGCGCCCGCAGGGCCTCGAGGCGCTGGCCGACGAGGTGCGAAACCTGTTGAACGCACCGGGGCTCAACCCGGACTCACATCCCGAGCTCCTGAGTGCACTGCGCAGGGCGGAGCTGGAGGTCCCCGACACCCGTGCCTCGACACTGCGTCGGCTCGAGCACCCGGTCGTCGTCCCGCTGCTGCGCTACAAGCAGCTCGCGCACCTGTTCCAGACCAACGGCTGGGCCTGGAGCGACGAGTGGGTGCGTGGCGGCAGGTTCCGGCCGTCGTACCAGCCGGCGGGCTCCGCCACGGGTCGATGGTCCTCCAACGGCGGGGGAGCGCTGTCCTTCCCGGCCCAGATCCGACACGCCGTGGTGGCCGACGAGGGTTGGACCTTCGTGGTCGCCGACGTGGCGCAGCTCGAGCCCCGAGTGCTGGCCGGCATGAGCGGCGATCGTGCGCTGGCCAGGTCGGCGCAGGGCAACGACCTCTATCAGGGGATGGTCGACGACGGTGCCGTTGCCACCCGCAACGACGCCAAGCTGGGGCTGCTGGGCGCGATGTACGGCGCCACCAGTGGCGCGAGTGGCCGCATGGTCGCCGGCCTCACCCGGCGCTATCCCGCCGCCTTCGGTCTGGTCGAGGAGGCGGCCCGGGCCGGTGAGCGAGGTGAGGGGGTGCGCACGTTGTTGGGACGCGGCTCCCCGACACTGGGGGAGTCGTGGGCCCGAGACCCTGCCGGGCCGCCGACCGACCCCGAGGTGCAGGCGCGGCACCGGCGTACGTTCGGCCGTTTCACCCGCAACTTCGTCGTCCAGGGCACCGGTGCGGAGTGGGCACTGTGCTGGATCGCCGAGCTGCGCAACAGGCTGTGGCGGATGGGCGACGGTGGCAACATGTCTCGCCCCCACCTGGTCTTCTTCCTCCACGACGAGGTCGTCGTGCACACCCCGCTCGCCCTGGCCGACGACGTCGCGGCGGCGGCCACCGAGGCAGCCGCCGCTGCTTCCGGCCTGCTGTTCCGCACCCTCGGCATCGACTTCCCGCTCACTGTCTCGATCGTGCAGTCGTATGCCGACGCAGGCAAGCCCGGGTCAGCCGCGGCGACAGAGGCGCCGGGAGGAGTCCGCACCTGAGGGCAGTCCGGTGGTGCGATCACGTCGCGTCGGGCGCCGCGCTTGCCTGTCGAGCGGACGTCCATACCGCGAGCATGTTGGAACAGGTTCTCGATCCTGGGCTAGCGTCACCCGGCATGAGCGAAGTCAAGGCCCTGATCGAGGAGACCGTCGAGATCGATGCCACCCCCGAGGCGGTGTGGGCTCTGGTCACCGACCTGCCCCGGATGGCGTCCTGGAGCCCGCAGGTGGTGAA
This sequence comes from Nocardioides sp. Soil797, assembly GCA_001429555.1. Classification (GTDB taxonomy): domain Bacteria; phylum Actinomycetota; class Actinomycetes; order Propionibacteriales; family Nocardioidaceae; genus Nocardioides. The sequence goes on from LMSR01000002.1 coordinate 71,834, forward strand.
GACGATCGTGCGCGGGGACGGCGTCGGGCTCGGCACCAAGACGATCAACCTCAACCGGCGCGGCCCGCTGTTCTGGCCGACCCGCTCCAAGGTCGTGCGCCACGACCCGCACACGGAGTTCGCGTTCAAGGTCCTCGACAACGGCACTGTGTGGTCCTTCACGCTGGAGCCGACCGGGACGGGCACTCGGGTGATCCAGCGCCGCGAAGCACCCCACGGCACCTCCAAGATCTCCAGCGTCCTGGTCGACAAGGTGATGGGTGGTCAGGAGACCTTCCAGCGCGAGCTCGGCGAGGGCATGCGGCAGACGCTGGCCCGGATCAAGGCCGAAGCGGAGTCCCCGGCCTGACTCGCGCGGCCTGACTCGCGCGGCCTGACTCGCGCGGCCCGGTTCCGCTCGGTTCGGCCGAGTTCGCGACCATTCGGATGTGTGGGCGGGCGGCATGGGGGCATGCTTGACCCATGAAGAGTGATCTTTTCGACCAGTCCAACCTCCGCGTGCAGAGCCAGGAACGTTTCACGCTGCAGAACGACCAGATGCTGCGCGTGGGCCTCGGCCCCGACGTACTCGCCTCGAAGGGGGCGATGGTGGCCTACACCGGGCAGGTGCAGTTCCACCACGAGAAGTCGGGGAGCATGGCCAAGTTGGCCAAGAAGATCGTCACGAGCGAGGACGTCTCGCTGATGCGGGTCTCCGGCCAGGGCGAGGTCTACTTCGCCTCCGACGCCGGCTACGTCTTCCTGCTCGAGCTGGAGAACGAGGGCATCAGCCTCAACTACCGCAACCTGCTGGCCTTCGACTCCTCCCTCACCTGGGACATCAACCGGGTCAAGGGCGCGGGCCTGATGACCGGCGGGCTGTTCAACACCACCGTCGGCGGCCAGGGCACCGTCGCCGTCGCCTGCATCGGCAAGCCCACGGTCTTCGACTGCTCGCAGCAGCCGGTCTTCGTCGACCCCAACTCCGCCGTCTGCTGGTCGGCCGGGTTGGCACCGGGCATCAACAACTCGATGAACATGGGCTCGATGCTGCGCGGCGGCTCTGGCGAGGCCGTCCAGTACGTCTTCCACGGCCCGGGCTTCGTGGTGGTGCAGTCGTTCGAGTGGACGCCGGTCAACGCCGGCGCACGTGGTTGAGGCGGCGAGCATGAAGAGCCGCATCTTCGAAGCCGAGAACCTGCCGGTGCGCAGCGAGGAACGCTGGGCGCTGCAGAACAACCGGACCCTGCGCGTGGGCCTGGGTCCCGACGTACTCGCCCCCAAGGGCGCGATGATCAGCTTCCTCGGGGCACTCTCCTTCCACCACGAGAAGGCCGGCTCGATGGGCAAGCTGGCCAAGAAGGTGGTCACCGGCGAGGACGTGTCCCTGATGCGGGTCTCCGGCCAGGGCGAGGTCTACTTCGCCTCCGACGCCGGCTACGTCCACCTCCTGCAGCTCGAGAACGAGGGCGTCAGCGTCAACTTCCGCAACCTGCTGGCCTTCGACTCCTCCCTCACCTGGGACATCAACCGGGTCAAGGGCGCGGGCCTGATGACCGGCGGGCTGTTCAACACCACGATCGGCGGTGTCGGCACCATGGCGATCCACGTGGTCGGCAAGCCGATGGTGCTGGACTGCTCCCAGCAGCCGGTGTACGTCGACCGGAACGCCGCCGTGTGCTGGTCGGCCTCCCTCACCCCGTCCACCCACAGCTCGATGAACATGGGTTCGATGCTGCGGGGCGGCTCGGGCGAAGCGGTGCAGATGGTCTTCCACGGCCCGGGATTCGTCGTCGTACAGGCCTATGAGTGGCGGCCGCCGCCGGCGCCGGACAAGAAGGGCGGCGGGGTGCTCGGCACCATCGGCGACCTGATTCCGTGACGCCCGAATTCAGGTTCGTGAATTTCGGCTCGGGTGACTATCGTCACCACCATGACGAACCACGACGAACTCGCCGGAGTCAGTGAGGCACAGCAGGCCGCCATCGCGGTCGTGGAGGCCCACGCAGCGCACAACTACCACCCGCTGCCGGTGGTGGTGTCCGAGGCCAGTGGCGCCACGGTCACCGACATCGACGGGAAGGTCTACCTCGACTGCCTGGCCGCCTATTCGGCGGTCAACTTCGGGCACGCCAACCCCAAGCTGACCCAGGTCGCGAAGGACCAGCTGGACAAGGTCACCCTGACCAGTCGCGCCTTCCACTCCGCCGCGCTCGGCCCGTTCGCCGAGGCGCTGGCACGGTTGGCCAAGAAGGACATGATCCTGCCGATGAACACCGGTGCCGAGGCGGTCGAGTCCGGCATCAAGGTGGCCCGCAAGTGGGGCTACGAGGTGAAGGGCGTCGCGGCCGACCAGGCCAACATCATCGTCGCCGAGGGCAACTTCCACGGCCGCACCACCACGATCATCTCGTTCAGCGACGACCCCGAGGCGCGCGAGAACTACGGTCCCTACACGCCCGGCTTCAAGACCGTCCCGTACGGCGACGCCGACGCGATCGAGGCGGCCATCGACGACAACACCGTCGCCGTGCTGCTCGAGCCGATCCAGGGTGAGGCCGGCGTGGGCATTCCGCCGGCCGACTACCTGCCGCGCGTTCGTGAGATCACCACGGCCAACAACGTGCTCTTCATCGCCGACGAGATCCAGTCCGGTCTCGGTCGCACCGGTGCGACGTTCCAGTGCGACAACGTCGGCGTCGTGCCCGACCTCTACCTGCTCGGCAAGGCGCTCGGCGCGGGCATCGTCCCCGTCTCGGCCGTGGTCGGCAACAAGGACGTGCTCGGTGTCCTGCAGCCGGGCCAGCACGGGTCGACCTTCGGTGGGAACCCGTTGGCCGCCGCCGTCGGCCTGGCCGTCGTCGAGCTGCTGGAGACCGGTGAGATGCAGGAGCGCGCCCGGGAGCTGGGCGCGCGCCTCGGCGCCGGGCTCCGCGCCTTCGAGGGCAAGGGGGTCACCGAGGTGCGCTGCCAGGGCCTGTGGGCCGGCATCGACATCGACCCCGACGTGGCCACTGCCCGCGAGGTCTGCCAGCGCCTCCTGCAGCGCGGGATCCTGGCCAAGGACACCCACGGCCAGACGGTGCGCCTCGCACCCCCGATCGTGATCACCGAGGAGGAGCTCGAGTGGGCGATCACCCAGTTCGGCGAGGTGCTCACCGAGCTCCTCACCTGAGCGCCCGCTGCGCGAACGTGCAATCGTTGCTGCGCGAACGTGCATTCGTTGTGCTTCGAGCCGGCAATTCTTGACGGCGCACGGCGTACGGCGGCGCCCGCGGCGTACCACCCAGGCGCCGGTGTCACCACAGCATGCGAAACCGCCGCCCACCCCGCATGGGGTGGGCGGCGGCTTCAGTGAGACGCAGTGCCAGTTCGCGCATCAATCATTGACGGCTCGCGCAACAACAACTGCCAGTTCGCGCATCAAGCGTTGACGGTTCGCGTCACTCGCCGGCGATGAACTTCTCGAGCTGGGCACGACCCTCGGTGTCCTCGATCTGGACCGGCGGGGACTTCATCAGGTAGGCCGAGGCCGGGATGACCGGGCCGCCGTGGCCGCGGTCCTTGGCGATCTTGGCGGCACGGACGGCGTCGATGATGATGCCGGCGCTGTTGGGGGAGTCCCAGACCTCGAGCTTGTACTCGAGGTTCAGCGGAACGTCACCGAAGGCGCGACCCTCGAGGCGCACATAGGCCCACTTGCGGTCGTCGAGCCAGGCCACGTAGTCCGAGGGACCGATGTGGACGTTGCGGCTGTCCTTCAGCCCGGCCAGCGAACCGGTCAGGTTGGAGGTGACGGCCTGGGTCTTGGAGACCTTCTTGGACTCCAGGCGCTCGCGCTCGAGCATGTTCTTGAAGTCCATGTTGCCGCCGACGTTGAGCTGGTAGGTGCGGTCCAGCGTGACGCCGCGGTCCTCGAACAGCTTCGCCATCACGCGGTGGGTGATGGTGGCGCCGACCTGCGACTTGATGTCGTCACCGACGATCGGGACGCCGGCGTCCTCGAACTTCTTGGCCCACACGGGGTCGGAGGCGATGAAGACGGGCAGGGCGTTGACGAAGGCCACATTGGCGTCGATCGCGCACTGGGCGTAGAACTTGTCAGCCTCTTCCGAGCCCACGGGCAGGTAGGAAACCAGGACGTCGACCTCGGCATCCTTGAGTGCCTGGACGACGTCGACGGGCTCGGCGTCGGCCTCCTCGATGGTCTCGAGGTAGTACTTACCGAGACCGTCCATGGTCGGGCCACGCTGGACGATGACACCGGTCGGCGCCACGTCGGTGATCTTGATCGTGTTGTTCTCGGAGGCCTGGGTGGCCTCGGCGAGATCGAAGCCGACCTTCTTGGCGTCGACGTCGAAGGCGGCCACGAACTGCACGTCGGAGACGTGGTAGTCACCGAACTTCACGTGCATCAGCCCGGGAACGCTGCTCTCCGGGTCGGCGTCCTTGTAGTACTCGACGCCCTGGACCAAGGAGGTGGCGCAGTTGCCGACTCCAACAATTGCTACGCGTACCGAACCCATCGGTTTCCTCTTCCTGCTCTCGTTGTGGCTGTGATGCCCTTGTGTCTTGTGCCTTGCTGGTGTTGCTGACTGCCTGAAGTCTGTGTGGCGGACTGCTGTGCTGCTCAGGCCTTGTCGGGCCGTGGGATCGGCTCGACCGCTTGCTGTTGTCGCTCTGCGTTGATCAGGTCGGAGAGCCAGCGGACCTCACGCTCGACCGACTCCACGCCGTGGCGTTGGAGCTCCGAGGCGTACTGGTCCATCTCCTTCTGGGTGAGCTGGAGCTGCGACTGCACCTTCTCGAGACGCTCCTGCAGGCGGGTACGGCGACCCTCCAGCACGCGAAGGCGGATCTCCATGTCGGTGCGCCCGAAGAAGGCGAACCGGATGTCGAAGTTGTCGTCCTCCCAGGCGGTGGGACCCACCTCCGACATGAGTCGGACGAACTCCCGGTCACCGGTCTCGGTCAACTGGTAGACGATGCGCGGACGCCGCGTGGTCACCGCACCGGGAACCTTGGTGGTGCGTTCTTCGATCCACGAGGACCGCAACATCTTCTTCAACGCCGGGTAGAGCGAGCCGTAGGACAGCACACGTCCCCACCCGAACATGAGGTTCAGGCGCTTGCGGAGCTCGTATCCGTGCATGGGTGACTCGTGCAGCAGTCCCAGGACTGCCAGCTCGAGAGTCTCTCCGCGCCTTGCCACCGACCTATCGTAGCGATATATCGCCGCAACTTCGAACTCCGGGTGAACCGGGGGTGTTGCCCGCTCTCCGATCCGGGCAGAACCGAACGGATCCGGGTGAACAGGGAGTGTCCGCGTACTCTTGCTGATCGGTCCATGACGCACCCGTGCCCCTGCGGTACGACGCACACCCCCACGGAGATCCACAGGTGACTGGAAAGCGCAGAGCTGCCTCGTCGGCGAGCAAGAAGAAGTCGACGGCAAAGCCGCAAGACTCCACCTTGAAGCGACGGCTCAAGAAGACCCTGAAGTGGACCTCCATCAGCGGCCTGGTGCTGGTGCTGATCGGGGTCATCTCATTCGTGGTGCTCTACAACGTGATCGACGTTCCCGACCCCAACGCCGACTTCCAGACGCAGACCACCTACGTCTACTACGACGACGGCAAGAGCGAGCTCGGCCGTTACGCCCAGCAGAACCGCAACTCGATCCCGCTCGAGGAGATGCCCGACACCATCAAGGATGCCGTCGTCGCCGCGGAGAACCAGAGCTTCTGGACCGACAAGGGCATCGACCCGAAGGGCATCCTGCGCGCCGCATTCAGCAACGCCCAGGGCAACGACCAGCAGGGTGCCTCAACGATCACCCAGCAATACGTGAAGATCCTCTACCTCAGCCAGGAGCGCTCCTACACCCGCAAGGTGAAGGAGGCGATCATGTCGCTCAAGCTCCAGCGCCAGCAGAGCAAGGAGGAGATCCTCGAGGGGTACCTCAACACCATCTACTTCGGCCGCGGCGCCTACGGCATCGATGCGGCCGCGAAGTCGTTCTTCGGGGTCCCGGCCAAGAAGCTGACCCTGAAGCAGAGCGCCGTACTCGCCTCGGTGATCAACAACCCGACCCGCTTCGACCCGGCCAACGGCAAGTCCAACAAGCGTGACCTCAAGGGCCGCTACACCTACGTCCTCGAGTCGATGGCCAAGACCGGGTCGATCAGCGCCTCGAAGGCCGACAAGGCAGTTCGCCGGCTGCCGAAGTTCCCCGAGATCAAGAGCGAGCAGTCGTACGGCGGCCAGAAGGGCCACATGCTCGAGATGATCAAGAGCGAGCTGGTCCGTCTCGGCTTCGACGAGCAGCAGATCAACGGCGGCGGCCTGCGGGTGACCACCACGCTCGACCAGCAGGCGATGAAGGACGCCGAGGAGGGCATCAACGAAGCCCGCCCCGACGGTCTTCCCGAGCTGCACGTGGCCTCCGCCAGCGTCGAGCCCGGCACCGGCGCGCTGCGCAGCTTCTACGGTGGCCAGGACTACCTGAAGTCGCAGATCAACTGGGCCCTGGCCGGCGGCCAGCCGGGGTCGTCGTTCAAGCCGTTCGCGCTCGCGGCCGGCATCAAGGACGGCTTCTCACTCAAGGACACCTTCGAGGGCAACTCGCCGTTCTACTACGAGTCCGGCACCAAGGGCCCCCGCAACGAGGGCAGCGGCAATGACGGCCAGGGCACCGACTACGGCCGCGTCAACCTGATCCGGGCCACCGAGGAGTCGATCAACACGGCGTACGCCGACCTCACCGAGGCGATGACCAACGGTCCCGAAGACATCCTGTCGATGGCCGAGGCCCTCGGGATTCCGAAGTGGAAGAAGAAGGCCACCGGCCTCAACCACCTCTACAACTCGCCCGGCCTGCAGGCCAACATGGGCATCGCGCTCGGCTCGGCCACGGTGAGCCCGATCAACATGGCCAACGCCTACGCCACCATCGCCAACGGCGGTGAGGCGGCACCGGTCTACATGATCGAGAAGGTCGAGGACCGCAACGGCAAGGAGCTCTACCGCCACAAGGTGCACACCAAGCGGGTCCTCGACGAGGACGTCGCCGCCGACGTCTCCTACGCCATGCAGGAGGTCGTCAGCGGCGCCAGTGGCACCGGCCGCAACGCGCTGGCCCTGGGTCGCCCGGCCGCCGGCAAGACCGGCACCGCGACCAACGCCGAGGACCAGGTCTCGTCCTCGTGGTTCGTCGGCTACACGCCCCAGATGGCCACCGCCGTGATGTACGTCCGGGGCAAGGGCAACGAGAGCCTCGAGGGATACCTCGAGCCGTTCTACGGTGCGACGTACCCGACCCAGACCTGGACCGCGATCATGTCGCGCCTGATGGACGGCCTCGAGGTGGAGTCGTTCCCGGAGCCGGTGTACGTCGACGGTGAGGCGCCCGACGAGGGCCACGCGCCCTACACGCCGCCCCCGCCGCCCCCGAAGAAGACGCAGAAGAAGCCCTCCAAGGAGCCGTCTAAGAGCGACAAGCCCACCGACAAGCCGTCCAAGACCGAGAAGCCGTCGCCGACGGACCCGGGCACGACGCCGACGGACCCGGGGACGACCTGCCCGCCGCTCGGATGTGACCCGAGCGACCCGAGCAGCCCCAGCGACACCAGCAACCCGAAGCCGGGCAAGTCCGACAAGCCCAAGAGCCTCGCCGGCCGGTAGTGAGCCGACCAGACGCCGACGACGTCGCCGCGCCGACCCGTGAGGATCCGGCCGCGGCGGCGTTGAGCGAGGGCATCGGCGGCCCCCTGGGTGAGCACGCGGCCACGAACCGGTGGTGGACGCCGGTGCGGGTGCTGCTCGCGATCACGGCGGTGATGTTCGTCTTCGGCATGCTGCAGAAGGTGCCCTGCTACGGGACGCAGTGGACCGACAACGACACCCGCTACTCGCGGATGTGCTACTCCGACGTGCCCTATCTGTACGTCGGTCGCGGCTTCGTGGAGCTGAACTGGCCCTACTCCGACGACGAGCAGACCCGGGCCCGCTTCGACGTCATGGAATACCCCGTCGGCATCTCCTACTTCGCCTGGGCCACGTCCTACGTGACGCACTGGGCGAGCGGTTCGCCCGACATATCCCACCGGCCCGAGGTGCAGGTGAGTGACCTCTACGGTGACCCCCAGGTGTTGAAGGAACGCAACACGTACGTCGCGGTCACCGCGGTGGTGCTCGGGGCGGCGGCCCTGCTGTGTGCGTGGTTCCTGGCGGGCACCAACCGGCGACGACCCTGGGACGCGTTGCCCTTCGCGCTCTCACCGGTGCTGATGTTCAACGGCCTGGTCAACTGGGACCTCCTCGCGGTGGCGATGGTCGCCGGCGCGGTCTGGGCGTGGTCGCGCGACAGACCCGTGCTGACCGGGGTGCTGATCGGCCTCGGCACTGCCACCAAGCTCTATCCGCTGTTCCTGCTGGGTGGCCTGCTGATCATCTGCTGGCGACGAAGAGCCTGGGTCGACTTCTTCGCCGCAACCGTCGCGGCGGCCGGGGCGTGGGTGCTGGCCAACGCGCCGGCGTACCTCACCGGGCCCGACGAGTGGAAGGTCTTCTGGACCTTCAACTCCGAGCGCGGTGCCGACCTGGGCAGCCTCTGGTTGGTGCTCAGCCAGGCCGGGCACACCTTCACCGACCACGAGATCAACACGGCGTCGTGGGTCTTCTTCATCGGCTGGTGCGCGGCGGTCCTGGTGATCGGGTTGCTCGCCCCCGAGACGCCACGGCTGGCCCAGCTCGGCTTCCTGGTCGTGGCCGGCTTCCTGCTGGTCAACAAGGTCTACTCACCGCAGTACGTCCTCTGGTTGCTGCCGTTGGCGGTGCTGGCCCGCCCGCGGTGGCGTGACCAGATCATCTGGCAGTCCGGGGAGCTGCTCTACTTCTGCTCGGTCTGGTGGTACCTCGGTGGCTTCCTGCAGCCCGGCTCGGGATCAGACCCCGGTTTCTACTGGTTGGCGATCGCGGTCCGGATGGCCTGCGAGCTCTACCTGGTCGCCATCGTCGTGCGCGACATCCTGCTGCCGCACCACGACCAGGTGCGGCGTGGTCTCGATACACCTGGTCTGCTCGCTGAGACCAACATTTTGGTTGGGTTTCGACGCTGAACACGACCAAGATGTTGGTCTCAGCGCTCGATCGCCCGCTGGCGGGGTGGTAACGACCGTGTCGAGACCTGCGTCAGGCGATGACGACCCGGTCGAACGACGTCGCGGTGTAGCGAACCCGTACGTCGACCTCGTCGCCGACCGCGGGCACCGGCGCACCCTGCGGGTTGAACAGCATGCTCGCCTGCATGTGTGGCGGCTCGGCGAAGAGGCGCTGCTTGCCGCCGATGCTGTACGGCGACCGCACGAAGCCCGCGGCATCCATGCCGCCGCGAGCAATCGCACCGGCTCGGGCCTTGAGCGTGTTGGCCCCGGTCGGTGACTCGAGTCCGATGCCGTGGGCGGTGCCGCCACTGACGACCAGGATGGTGCCGGCCTTGGGCGCCGTGCGCCCGCGGTAGCCGAACAGGTCGCCCTTCTCGACCTCGTGCACGTCGAGCACGGTCGCGCAGACCCGGAAGGCTCCACGATCACCCAGCCACAGGTCGGTGCCGATGCGGGGGCGGATCGTGTAGTCGGGCCACGAACGGGCGAGCTGCACGAGCTCGGGATCGGTCAGGTGGCTGACCCAGATCGTGGTCGGTGGCAGGCCCGCCGCCACCGCGTCAGTCATCAACCGCTGCACCTCGGAGAGATGCGAGGCACCGCCCATCGGCAGGTGCATCGCCACCCCCTCGAAGCGTGCTGACGGGCGGTCACGCAGGAAGTCACCGGCCTCACGCAGCTCGCGGGGCTGGAAGCCATGGCGCAGCATGGAGGTCATCCGCTCCAGCACGAACCGGGCATCGGGGTCCCGCTCCAGCAGCCCGGCCAGGTCCTCGACCCGGCCGATGGTGTGGATGAGGCGCGGGTTCGGCTCGACGGGCGCCTCGAAGGATCGCCACGGGGTGAGCACCAGCAAGGAGCCGGGGAACTCGTCCGTCACGTCGGCGATCTCGGCGTACGTTCCGACGGCCATGGTGTCGACGCCGAGGTTGCGTGCCTCGGTCGCCAGCCGGGTGTTGCCGAGGCCGTAGCCGTTGCCCTTGGCCACCGGCACCACCTCGGGTTGGGTGGCGAGGATGCGGTGCTGGTTGGCGCGGAACCGTGCCGCGTCGACATAGAGGGTCAGGGCCATTGCGTCACCGCCTGCCCATGTAGAGCTCGAAGACCTTGTGGATGGCCCGGTTGATCGGGAAGTCCCACTCGCCGGCGTACTCGACGGCCTCGCCGCCGGTGCCGACCTTGAACTGGATCAGTCCGACGTGGCTGTCGTCGGCGTCGAGGGTGTCGGTGATGCCCCGCAGGTCATAGACGTCGGCGCCGGCGGCCAACGAGTCCTGGATCATCGCCCACTGGGCCGCGTTCGAGCCGCGCACGTCGCGCTTCTCGGTCGAGGAGGCGCCGTAGGAGTACCACGTGTGTCCACCGACGCGGATCCAGATGGTCGCCGCGACGAGGTCGCCCTCGTGGCGGGCGAGGTAGAGCCGGATTTCCCCGGCGTCCCCGAGCTGGCCGAGCGCCTCGAACATGGTCCGGAAGTAGGACAGTGGCCGCGGGGTGAAGTGGTCGCGCTGCGCGGTGTGCACGTAGAGGTCGTGGAACGCCTCCAGGTCGGTGGACGAGCCCGGCGAGACCACGCCCCTGGTCACCTCGACCCCCGACTTGGCGGCCTTCTTGATGTTGCGCCGCCACTGCTGGTTCATCGCCTTGAGCACGTCGTCCTCGGTGCGCGGCGAGCCGTCGTCGTGGCGCAGCGGGATGACGAAGTTGAACTGTGGCTGGCCGGCCGCGAAGCCACCCTCGGCGACCAGCTGCTTCCAGCCGAGCTCGTTGAGCTGGCTGACCACCTGCGCGCCGACCTGGCCGCGCTCGAGGGGCGCGACCTCGCCGAGTCGGCGTACGGCGTCGTCGGCGATGCCCTCCTTGACCTGGGCGGCCGACCAGCGGGCGGTGATCACCGGCGGCCCCATGCGTACGCCGAACGCCCCGGCCTTGCGCACGTGGGTGACCATCGGTGCCAGCCAGACGGCCAGGTTGGGCGCTGCCCAGTCGATCACCGGCCCCTCGGGCAGGTAGGCCAGGAAGCGCTTGACCTTGGGCAGCTGGCGATAGAGCACCAGGGCGGCGCCGACCAGCTCCTCGCCGCCCGACCCCTCGGTGGAGGAGCCGAGGGACGACGCGTCTCGAAACCAGCCGATCGACTCACGCCGCCACTCGGCCTTGACCTGCCCCCAGGCGGGCGTCTGCAGGAAGCTGGCCGAGCCTTGGGTGCGCAGGAAGGCCAGGTGCTCGTCGGCCGTGATGGTGCGGACGGTCAGCGGGACAGAAGTGGAGGAAGACACACGGCCGAGGCTACCGGGTCAGGATCGTCGATGGATCCCGAGATCGGTGCGGCCGGACGCGTGGGCGTCGACCAGCACGAGCTGCTCGTCGTACTCACCTGCGTCCTGGCTGCGGAAGGGGATCGGATCGGTCGCGTGGATCGACAGGACCCGCTCCGTGAGGACCTTGGCGGCAAGGTCGAACTCGTCCTCGGACAGGCGGTTCGCGGCCGGCACGAGAAGTGGCGGGACCACCTCCATGCCCACATAGAAGAGTGCCCCGTGCTGGATGGGGAAGAGCAGGGCGTCGATGTCGCCGTTGATGCCGCGCGGGCCGAGCGAGGGGCCGGGCCCGCCGGAGGTCGTGACCACCATGGCTCGCTTGCCCGCGAGCACGCCTTCGCCGTATCGGCGGGTGCGTCCCGGCAGGCTCGGATGAGCCACGCCGTAGGCGAAGCCCTTGACGAACACCCGGTCGAGCCATCCCTTGAGGATCGCGGGCATGGTGTACCACCAGAGTGGGAACTGGATGATGACCACGTCGGCCTCCTGGAGCTTGTTCTGCTCCGCGAGGATGTCGGGCGACAGGGAACCCTGTTCATGGGCGCGGGCCGAGGCCGGACCGACCGCGAGCCTCTCGTCGTCGGAGCCGAAGTCGGCCGCGGTCACGACCGGGTTCCAGCCCATCGCATACAGGTCGGAGTGGGTGACCTCGTGTCCGGCGTCCTCGAGTGCGGCGACCGCGTGGTCGCGCAGGCTCCCGTTGAGGGACCTGGGCTCGGGATGGGCGAAGACCCACAGGACCTTCATCGGTCGCCTCCTCGGGCAATGGCGACGGCGAAGTCTGCCTGTTGCTCGGCCAGTGCCTCGGGGGTCAGTCCTCCGTTCGGCTGGAACCACGTGGCGACCGTGGAGCAGAGCAGGAGCACTGCTCGGGCCGCCTCCCGGGGGTGGCGGGTCGCGAAGGCGCCAGCCTCGACGCCTTCGGAGATCAGGTCCACGAAGATCTGCTGGGTGGAGTCGCGCGCGGTGACGACATCCTGGCGTCGTTCACCGGCGAGGTAGCGGAACTCGCTCATCGCCACGATGGAGGCGAGCTGGTGATCGGTGCTGAAGCCGACGTAGGCACGCACCGCCGCGCGCAGCCGCTCCTCGTGGCTCGGCCCGGAGGAGTCGACGGTCCGCGTCACCCGGTCGAGGAGCTCGTCGTTCGCGCTCTTGAGCACGGCGACGAGCAGGTCGTCCTTGGAGGGGAAGTAGTTGTAGAGGTTCGAGAGGCTCGTTCCTGCCCGGCCGGCGATGGTGCGCATGGAGGCGCCGGAGAAGCCCAGCTCGGCGAAGCTGCCGAGCGCTGCCTCGAGGATCCCGTCCAGCTTGGCGCCACGCGTACGACGGGTCTGGTCTGGCGTGGTGGCGGCGTACGAACCATCGTTCATGACAGTCGAGGGTAGTGCACTCATCCGTCGGCCCCCGGTCGATCGGCGGCGGCCACGGCGGGCGGCCAGACGAAGGTGCCGGGCGCCCAGCCCTGCTCGACGTCGCTCCACCAGAAGAACCGCACCTTGCGCTCCTCGAAGCGCCACCGGCCGTCGTCACAGCGGACCATCACGTCGACGTACCGGCCGGCCGCCAGCTGGCTACTCCCGTCGACCACACAGGGCTGCAGGAGCCAGGTCTGACCGGTGGCCCGGTCGCCGTCGAGAGCCAGGGTCTCGTTGGAGGAGAAGTGCCACCACGCCGAGAGGCTGCCGGCCTGCAGCTTGCTGAAGAACTCCTTGAGCCCCTCGCGTCCGCTCGCCGTGGAGAGGCCGACGAACGCGCCGTCGGGGGTGAAGAGATCGACCAGGTCGTCCCAGCGGCCGGAGTCGAGGTGCTGGCAGTAGTGGGCTCGCAGCTGCTGCAGCTCGTGCAGGTCCTCGAGCCGGCGCAGCCGCTCGGTGACGGATTCTTCGTGGTCCACGGGTCTCTTCTCCCCTTCTCGACAACCTCTTGTCGGCCAACCTCTTGCGGAATCTGTGGTGCCACCCTATCGTACAAGAACGATCGTTCGTACTCACGCGGACGACGAGCACATTTCGAGGAGCATCAGCCATGGCACAGCACTCGTCGGCGGCACAGCCCGCCGCCACGCAGGAGCGGGGGGTGCTGGCCCGCGTCGCCGGCGCGGTCCTGCTCGGGTCGGCCCTGGAGTGGTACGACTACTTCCTCTACGGGACCGCCGCCGCACTGGTCTTCAACGAGGTCTTCTTCCCCTCGTCGAGCCCGACGATGTCGCTGCTGCTGTCGCTGGCGACGTTCGGCGTGGGGTTCGTGGCCCGCCCGGTCGGCGCGATCGTCTTCGGCCACATCGGCGACAAGTTCGGCCGCAAGCCGGCCCTGATCGCCGCGCTGATGCTGATGGGTGTCTCCACCACGCTGATGGCGTTCATCCCCTCCCACGCCACCATTGGCATCGCCGCCCCCGCGATCCTGGTGCTGCTGCGCCTGGTGCAGGGCGCCGGTGCCGGCGCTGAGTACAGCGGGGCCGCGATCTTCGGCGTGGAGTATGCCCCCGACCACCGCCGCGGCGTCTACGGTGCCATCGGCGCCGCCGGTGCGTACGCCGGCCTGGTGCTCTCGTCCGCAGCCGTGCTGCTCACCACCGCGTTGACCACCGACGCGCAGTTCCTGGCCTGGGGATGGCGTCTGCCGTTCATGGCCAGCATCGTGCTGATCGGCCTGGGCATGTGGATGCGCCTGCGCCTCGAGGAGACCCCGGCCTTCGAGGAGACCGTGGTCGAGGCCGAGGCCGGCAACGAGGTCGTCGAGGCCGCCGAGCGCTCCCCGCTGACCACCCTGCTGAAGACCCAGTGGCGCAACATCCTGCTGGTGATGGGCATGGTCGCCGCTCCGCTCGCGCTCAGCTACGTCTACCAGGTCTACGCGTTGGCCTTCATGAAGGACGCGGGTCACTCCGACGAGGTCGGCACCACCAGCCTCGTGGTCGCCGGGTTCGCAGTGACGATCACCGCCCCCCTGGCCGGTCTCGCCTCGGACCGGTGGGGACGTCGCCCCGTGCTGCTGGCCGGTGCGGTCTTCGCCGCGGCCTACGCCTACCCGTTCTTCTGGCTCGCCGGCAGCGACAACGCACTTGTCGCCATCCTGGCCGTCGGCATCGCCCAGGGCGGCAGCGTCGGCATCATGTTCGGCGTCCAGGGCGTGATCCTCGCCGAGCTGTTCGCGACCGAGACCCGCTACAGCGGTGCCGCCTTCAGCCGCGAGGTCGGCGCAGTCGTCTTCGGCGGCCTGGCGCCGTTCATCTCCGTCGGGTTGTCCTCCGCCGCCGGCGGAGCCTCCTGGCCGGTCGGTCTCTACGTCATCGGGCTCGCCACGATCACCTTCGTGGCCGGGTTCCTCGCGCCCGAGACGCGCCACCGCGCCCTGAACGCGCTCGACCTGGCCAAGAACCCGGTGACGACGACGGCCGCCCGCGACGGCGAGAACGGTCTCGAGGTGGCGGCGCGATGACCCACCGCCCCGCCCCGCGACCCGACACCCCACGGCACCTCACCGAGGAGCGCGTCGAGATCCAGAAGCTGGCCAGGCAGTTCGCCCGCGAACGCGTGCGTCCCGTTGCCGACGAGCTGGACCCAGAGCACGGTCACATCCCCGACGCCCTGCGCGACGAGATGGCCGAGCTGGGCTTCTTCGGCCTGATGATCCCCGAGGAGTACGGCGGCCTCGGGCTGGGCGTCTTCGAGTACTGCCTGGTTGCCGAGGAGCTGGCCCAGGGCTGGCTCAGTGTGGCCAGCCTGCTGGCCCGCGGCAACGGCATGGGTGGCGAGTTCACCGAGGCGCAGCGCAAGGAGCTGCTGCCCCGGATGGCCTCGGGCGACTACCTCGGCGCCTTCGCGCTCTCCGAGGCGGAAGCCGGCTCCGACGTCGCCAACCTCTCCTGCCGGGCCCGCCTCGAGGGCGACGAGTGGGTGGTCAACGGCACCAAGATGTGGTGCACCTACGCCGACCAGGCCGACTACCTGGTGCTCTTCGCCCGGACCTCGGACAAGGACCCGGCCAAGCCGCACCGCGGGATCAGTGCCTTCCTCGTCGACAAGCCGCGCGGCTCGTTCCCCGAGCACATGAGCGGCACGAAGGTCCGCAAGATCGGCTACCACGGGTGGAGCACCTGGGAGCTCTCCTTCGACGGACTGCGGCTGCCGGCCGACTCGATGCTCGGTGAGGAGGGCCGCGGCTTCTACCTGGCCCTCGGCGGCCTCGAGGTGGGCCGTGCCCACACTGCCGCCCGAGCCATCGGCCTGGCCCAGGCCGCCCTCGACGACGCCACGGCGTACGCACAGACGCGACGCCAGTTCGGCGGCCCGTTGACGCAGTTCCAGGACGTCAGGTTCAAGCTGGCCAGGATGGCCGCCGACATCGAGGCCGCCCGCCAGCTGATGTACCACGTGGCCACGGAGATCGACTCGGGTCGACGCTGCGACCGCGAGGCCGCGATGGCCAAGTACGTCGCCAGCGAGATGGCCGAGCGCGTCACCAGCGACGCCATGCAGATCCTCGGCGGCTCCGGCTACACCACCGACTTCGCCGTCGAGCGCCACTGGCGTGACGCCCGACTCACCAAGATCTTCGAAGGCGCCAACGAGATCCAGCTCCGAGTGATCTCCGACGACATGCTGGGAGCCCTCAAATGACCACGACCCCCACCACTGCGACGTACCTCGAGGACGTCGAGGTCGGCGAATGCGCCACCGGGACGGCGGGACCCGTCGGGCCGACCGGCCACACGGGTCCCGTGCACGGCGCCCATGTTGCCGTGGCGTTCGCAGCATCGGGGCTGGCGATCGGCGAGGACGTCGAGAGCTCCTGGCGCCACCTCGCCCCCGTGCAGGCGGGATCCGAGCTCACCTTCGAGGTCACCGTCACCGGCTGGCGTCGTACGCCGGAGCTCGGGCAGGGCGTCGTCGTCCGGCACGTGCGGGTCACCGACTCGGACGGCGCCCTGGTCCAGGTCGGACGCACCACCACCCTCGTGCCTGCCCGCTCGGCTGTCGACGACGGTGCCGAGAGGGTCGGCCGTGCGTTCGGGACGCGGCCGTGGGCCACGGCCCTGGCCGAGCGCCTCGACGGCGACACCGTCTTCACCACGGAGACCAGCACGTGGGACGGCACGATCGGGATTGCCTTCGGCGACCACGAGGCGCAGTTCAGGATCTATCGCGGGAAGGTCCTCGAGGCGGTGTCCCGCACCCTGTCCGGCCCGACCTTCACGGTCGTGGCCGACGAACACGACTGGGTCGACCTGCTCACCGGGCCGGTCAACGACTTCTCGCGTCGGGCGATGTTGGACCAGTTCCACGTGAGGGGCAATGCTTATGAGTACCTCCGGCTGACCGCAGCCCTGGTCGCACTCGTCGACCAGGCGCGCGAGATGGCCCACGCAGGAAGGACGGCATGATGCACGCGGACTACATCGAGGTCGGGGGCACGTTGTCCTTCGTCCTTCAGGAGGGTGAGGGCACCCCCGTCCTCCTCCTGCACACGGCAGGACAGCACGGCGTGCAGTGGCGCCACGTCCAGTCGGAGCTTGCTTCGCTCGGCTATCGCGTCGTGGTGCCCGACCTGCCGGGCCACGGCAAGTCGGAGCCCGCGGTGGGTGGCCCGATCCGCGACCTCGGCGACTACGCGGCCTGGTGCGAGGAGCTGATCGACACCCTCGGACTGGAGCGTCCGTTCGTCGTGGGGTGCTCCATCGGCGGCCGGATCACCCTCGACCTGGCTGCGCGTCGTGGAGATCGACTCGCGGGAGCCGTCGCCATGGCCGCACACGGTCAGCGCGACTCCCACCCGCGCCTCACCGTCCGCGGACTCGAGCGCGAACTCGTCGACTCTGCCGCACCCTCGCGCACCGACCGCACCTACTTCGGCACCAAGGCCGTGGTCGGCGCGAGTGTCCCGGCCGAGACCTCGGAGCTGATCGCACTGATGCACCGCCGCGAGGATCCGGCCATCTCCAGCAGCGACCTGATCGGATGGACCACGCACGACCTCGGTGACGCGCTGGACTCGATCGCCTGCCCCGTCCACCTGGTGGCCGGCACTGACGACCTCTGGGTGGATCCCGAGGACGTCGCCCGCACGGCCGAGCGCATCCCGCGATCCGTGCTGAGCGTGATCGAGGGCATCGGGCACTACCCGATGGAGGAGATCGACGGCTTTGCCGACACCCTGCACGGGTGGATCAAGGGTCTGGGCGACCGATGAGCGACGGAACCCTCTCCCTGCTGGCTGCGCTGGTCGAGGCCGACCCCGAGCGCACCGCGATCTGGGACGCCCACCTCGAGCCACCGGTCCCGGTGAGCCGCCTGGAGCTGTGGCGGCGCACGGTCGCCCTGCGCGACGATCTCCGAGCCCGGGGGGTCGGACGCGGTGACTGCGTGGGCGTGTGGTTGCCCAACTGGTCGGACGCCGTCGTGTGGCAGCTCGCCGCCGCCAGTCTCGGCGCCCACGTCATCGGCATCAACACGCGCTACGGCACCGACGAGGTCGCCCACGTCCTCGAGCGGGCACGCCCCCGGGTGGTGGCCGTCGCCCACGGATTCCTGAGGCTCGAGCTGGCCACGCGGCTCCGAGAGGCGGCCGCCACCGTCGGTGCACCGGCGCCCTCGATCGCGGTGATCACCGGGCCCGGCGCCGAGCCGGCCGACGACGACGCCCTCGCGGCGTACGACGTCGGCGCCGGGACGTGGGTGCCCAGCCCGACGACGGGCCCACTGCCACCGGACACCCTCGACACCATCGCGCGGGGCGAGCAGCCCGACGAGCTGATGGTCGCGTTCACCAGCTCCGGCTCGACCGGACGCCCCAAGCTCGCCGCGCACAGCAACGCCGCGGTCGCCGCGCACTCGACGGCCGTGGCCCGGGCAGGAGACTGGGACGAGAGCTCGGTGACCCTGCTCGTGCTGCCCTGGTCAGGAGTGCTGGCCTACAACCCGGGGATGGCCGGACTGGTCTCGGGAGGCGCACTGGTGCTGGTGCCCGAGTTCGACAGCGGCCGTGCCCTGGACCTGATGGCCGAGCTCGACGTCACCCACCTCTGCTGCGCCGACGACGTGGGCGGTCGGCTGATGCGGGACTGGCAGGAGCGGCCTCGCGATCTGTCTGCCCTGCGCCGGCTGCTCATCGGCGACTTCTACGGTGAGTCCCAGCAGATCGCTGCGTGGGCCGAGAAGGAGACCGGCGCCACCGTCGTGGGAATCTACGGTTCGAGCGAGATCTTCGCGCTGACGGGATTCTGGTCCCACGACGAACCTCTCCCGGGTCGCCACGGCGGCGGGGGCCGGGTGGTGACGCCGGGCATGGAGGTCCGGGTCGTCGATCCGATCTCGGGGGAGCCGGTCGACGGCGCGGGAGAGCTGCAGTTCCGTGGGCCGAACGTCGTCGACGCCTACCTGGGGGATGACGACGGCACCATCGCCGCGGAGGCCCGCACCGAGTCGGGCTGGTTCCGCACGGGAGACCTGGGGAGCGCCCCCGGCGACGGCACGTTCACCTATCAGTGCCGGATGGGCGACTCCCTGCGCCTGAAGGGGTTCCTCGTCGAGCCGGCCGAGATCGAGGCCCGGCTGAGCCAGCACGAGGACGTCGAGCGGGTGAAGGTCGTCGGCCTCCCCACCGGGAGTGACATGCGGGCCATTGCCTTCGTCGTGCCTCGCCCCGGCACCTCGCCCGACCCGGAGCAGCTGCGTGCCTGGTGCGCCGCGACGCTGGCCCGCTTCAAGGTGCCGGCACGGGTCCACCTGATCG
Organism: Nocardioides sp. Soil797; assembly: GCA_001429555.1. Taxonomy (GTDB): domain Bacteria; phylum Actinomycetota; class Actinomycetes; order Propionibacteriales; family Nocardioidaceae; genus Nocardioides. The sequence goes on from LMSR01000002.1 coordinate 91,035, forward strand.
ATGAGATGCCGATGACCGTCGGCACCAACGGAGCCAAGATCCGCGCCGTCGCGCTGCGCGACCTGGCCCGAGAGCTGGACGAGCAGGACAACGAGCAGGACATCGAGCAACCGGCGGCTGCCGGCACGAAGGGAACCCCCTGATGAGCAACCCATCTCCCACCGACGTGGTCATCTGCGAGCCGGTCCGCACCGCGGTCGGCGCCGACGGTGGCATGTACCGCGACCTGACGGCCGCCGATCTCGCCACCCAGGCGATGACCGGGCTGGTCTCCCGCACCGGCCTCGGTGAGGGCGACGTCGACGACGTGGTCTTCGGCTACTGCTACCCCACGAGCGAGGCCCCGGCCATCGGTCGCGTCGCCGCACTCAATGCCGGGCTCGGGATCGGCACCGGAGGCCTCCAGCTCGACCGGCGCTGCGGCTCGTCGCTGCAGGCCGTCATCTACGCCGCCACCAGCGTCTCGAGCGGGTTCGCCGACGTCGTGGTGGCCGGTGGTGTCGAGGCGATGAGCCAGGCAGAGTTCTATGCACTCGGTCTCAAGAAGGGCGTGCGCGGTGACTCGGTGGAGATGGTCAACCGCATCACCCGCGGTCGTACGACGGCAGGCGGCGTCAACTTCCCGGTCCCGGGCGGCATGCTCGAGACCGCAGAGAACCTGCGCGCGGAATACGGAATCTCCCGTGCCGAGCAGGACGAGTTCGCTCTCGCCTCGCAGGAGAAGGCCGTGCTCGCGATGAAGGAAGGCCGTTTCGAGGACGAGATCGTGCCGGTCACGGTTCCGGGCACTCGTCGTACGCCGGAGCAGGTGATCGTCGAGGACGAGCATCCGCGACCCGGGCTCACCCTGGCCGACCTGGAGAAGCTCCGCCCGGTGCGCGGGACCGTCGACCCCGACTCGACCGTGACCGCCGGCAACGCCTGCGGCCAGAGCGACGGGGCCTCGGCCTGCGTGGTGACCACCCGACAGCGGGCCGAGCAGCTGGGCCTGCGTCCGTTCGTGCGGCTGGTCAGCGCCGGGGTGGCCGGAGTGGCCGGAGTGCCGCCGCGCACGATGGGGATCGGCCCGGTTCCCGCGGTCGCCAAGACGCTCGCCCGCGCCGGACTCTCGATGGCCGACATGGACCTGGTCGAGGTCAACGAGGCGTTCGCTGCCCAGGTGATCGCCTGCCTGCGTGAGTGGGACTTCACCGAGCAGGACTACGCACGGCTCAACGTCAACGGGTCGGGCATCTCGCTCGGTCACCCGGCAGGGGCCACGGGCACTCGGATCCTGGCCACCTTGGCCCACGAGCTGCGTCGCCGCGAGGCGCGGTACGGCCTGGAGACGATGTGCATCGGGGGTGGGCAGGGGCTCGCCGCGATCTTCGAGCGGGTCGACTGACCCGGTTGTGGCAGTGATCCTGACGTGGCCGAGGCGACCGGGCGGCACAGCCGAGTGAACCCCCACGTCACTCGGTGTGCCCCGGCACCTGCCGGCCCCGGTGGCCCCCGCTCGTTGGCACAGGAGTACCCCGGGTGGCGCGTGGATACACGGATCTGAACTTTTCTTCCGCCGACGTATCTGCCGCAGTTGATGACACACCTGTAGTCGTGTGACCACAATGCAGGTGATGAGTGCCCCGCAGCGTGACTCGGCGCGCCCAGCCGGTCAGGTCTGGGCGGAGGCTGCGTCATGCTTCCGTGGCTGGGCCGACGGCGACACCGGCGAGACCGGGTTGCACGGCCTGGTGGAGGTGATGACTCCGGTGCTGTGGCACGTGGTGCGGGCCTACCGCCTGCCCACCGACCTCGCCGAGGACGTCGTGCAGACCACCTGGCTGGCGTTGGTACGCCGTCGCGATGCGATCGAGGACCCGGTCGCGGTCGGCGGCTGGTTGACCACAACCGCCCGTCGTGAGGCGTGGCGGGTGTCCAAGGCGAAGACCAGGGCGATCCCGGTGGAGGACGAGGAGATCGCCGTTCGCCTGCCGCGCCAACGCTCCGCCGAGTCGGTCGCCGTCGACGCCGACGAACGGGACCGCCTGTGGGAGGTCGTCGACGGCCTGCCGGAGCGCTGCCGACGCCTGCTGCGCATCGTTGCCTTCGAGAACCGGCCCGACTACCAACAGGTGGCACAGACCCTCGACATGCCGGTGGGCAGCATCGGCCCGACCCGCAGCCGCTGCTTGGCCAAGCTGAGGATCGCCCTCATCCAGACCGACCCGGAAGCCATCTCATGAGCAACACACACGACGGACACCTCAGCAGGGACGGCCTGCTCGGCATCGTGCGCGACGTCTGGGAGCGCGAGGACCCGATGCCCGACGGCATGGTCGACCGGATGCACGCGGCCGTCGCCGCGGAGGCCGTCATCGCCGACACGGATCTCGACCTCGAGCTGATGGTGCTGGTCTCGCGTGAGGACGAGCTGGTCGGCGCGCGGGGCACGGCGGCGTACACACTGCGCTTCAGCAGCGACGACGTCGACCTGCTCGTGCGGGCCGTCGGCACGGGTGAGGGCGAGGCGCGCCTGGACGGTTGGGTCTCCCCGGCCGGTCCGTTGCGGGTGCAGGCCACGACCGTCCCCGACGACGGGCGCAGCTGGCAGGTGGTCAGCGACGACACCGGCCGCTTCGAGTTCACCGGGCTGCCGACCGGCAACGTGCGGCTGCAGCTCTCGCCCGACGACCGGGCGCTCAAGCCGTTCGGCACCCCATCCTTCGAGATCTGACAGCCGCCCACAAAGGAACTCCTGCATGGAACCCACGCGTGACGACGATGACCAGCGCCCGGAACGGCCACAGCGACCCGAGCCGGTGCCGCTGGATCGTGACCCGAACCCGCCGCCCCAGTCGGCCATCGACCTGATTGAGGGGCGGTTCCTGGATCCCTCCACGGCACTGGTGGTCAAGGGCGTCCGGCCCCGGTCGACGGTCTACGTGGGTCCCCGTCTGACGATCGGTTACGGCGCCGACTACTACGAGATGCTCGACCTGCTCCGTGGCACGGCACGGCAACTGGGGTGGGACGTCGAGCCGGAGGACTCGCCGCCGAGGGGTGACAACCCCTCAGCCATGCGCTTCGGGATGCGCCAGGTGCGGATCACTGTGGCGGGACGCTCGGCGGCGCTGGCCCCTGACGGCTGGGTGCTGTTGCAGCATGCCCGCGCGAGGTACGGCGTCCGGCGGCTGCGACCGGTGGGACTGGATCACGTCATGTTCCCGTCGCTCGGGCCGAACCCCCTTCACGACAGCAACCCCCTCCATGACTCCAATCCCTTGCACGACAGCAACCCGTTGCACGACTCGAACCCGAGTCGCGCCAGCATGTCGTACGCCGTGTCGTCGTACGCCACGATGGGTCAGGGTGGCCGGCAACCGATCAGCTATGCCGGGCCGCGGCCGACGCGACGCCCCGACCACGAGATCAGGGGACGGCGTCCCGTCGTGGCCATCGTCGACACCGGTTGCGGAAACCACCCGTGGCTCGACCAGGTGGTGGACACCGGAGTGAGCCTCGACGGCACTCCCATCGGCTACATCGACCAGGCCACCGCTCCCGACATGCACGGTGACCTCTCGGGTCCGTTGGACGGATCGATCGACCCGCTGTCCGGCCACGGCACCTTCATCGCGGGTCTCGTGCACCAGACCTGCCCCGACGCCGACATCATCTCGTGGCGGGCCGTCCCGTCCGAGGGCCCGATCGTGGAGTCCGACTGGGTGCTGGTGCTGAGCCAGATCGCCGAACTGGTCCGACGGTTCCACGCCGGCGAGAAGGGTGGCCGTCGCATCGACGTGTTGAACCTGTCGATGGGCTACTACCACGAGACGCCCGAGGACGAGCTCTTCGACACCACGCTCCACGACATCCTGGCCGACCTGTCCGCAAACGGCGTGGTCGTGGTCTGCTCGGCCGGCAACGACGCCACCAGTCGCCCCCAGTTCCCAGCAGCGTTTGCTCCTTGGTCCGACGGGAAGGGGCCGTTCCGTGCCGACCCGGACATCGTGCCGATCGTCTCGGTGGGTGCGGTGAATCCGAGCGGTGGCACTGATGCCCTGTTCAGCAACGCCGGCCCGTGGGTGCGCAGCTACGGTCCCGGGGCCGCAGTGATGAGCACGATGCCTGCCTTCGAGGGGGGTCTGCAGCCGGTGGCCCGCTCTCGCGCCTTCGGCCGGTGGCGCTCCTCCATCGACCCCGACGACTTCCGCGGCGGGTTCGCCGTCTGGAGCGGCACGTCCTTCGCCGCTCCGGTGTTGGCCGGTCGGTTGGCCAGCGCGATGATGCCGGCCCTGGAGCACCAGGACGATGAGCCACCGGCCGAAGGCTGTGTGCGGCGGGCTTGGGACGCAGTGGAGGAGTGCACGTCGATCAGGTCATGATGGGTGGGTGCAACGGGCCGGGGAGCTCCACCAACAGGGCGTCAGCGCCATCAACCGTGGGCGGCTGAACGAGGGGCGACGCCTCCTGGAGCAGGCGCGGGAGTTGGCCGAAGGCGACTTGCTCGCCCGGGTCGAGGCGAGCCTGGCCTATGCATTGGCCGAGACCGGTGCCGGTGACGAGGCGCTCGCGCTGTGCGGCACCGCTCTCGCTCGACGGGAACTGGGCGACGAGACCCGCGGCGTGCTGCACAGCCAGCGAGCGCTGCTGCTGATGTTGCGGGGGGAAGGAGGCGACGCGCTGGCCGACTTCTCCGCCGCCATCGACCTCCTCAGCGACCAACAGGCGCTCGGTCGCGCCCTGCTCAACCGAGGGGGTGTCTATCTGCAGCAGTCGAGCACGTCACTGGCCATCTCCGACTTCCGGGATGCCGAGCGCCACTACCGGGCAGGTGGCGACGAGTACGGCGCCGCGAAGGCCGCCCACAACCTGGGCTACGTCGAGTTCCTCGAGGGGGACCTGGTGGGTGCGCTGCGAGACATGGCAGCGGCGTACCCAGTCTTTGCTTCGCAGGGCGTGGCCATGAAGTCGATGGTCGACCAGGACCGCGCCGAGGTGTTGATTGCAGCAGGCCTGGTCACTGAGGGACGCGCCGCCCTGACCGAGGCGGCACGCGCCTACTCATCCCGTCGCCTCCACCAGCGGCGAGGCGACGCGATGCTCGCCCTGGCCCGCACCCTGGTGCTGGCCGACCCGGCCGAAGCCCTGGCCTCGGCCCGCCTGGCCGGTCGGCTCTATGACCGGGTCGGCAGTGACGCCTGGCGCGTTCGCGCGGATGCTGTGGCCCTGGCCGCTGAGGTGGAGCTGGGCCGCCAGGGGCCTTCGTTGATCACGCGGGGTGACGAGACCGCCGCCGCGCTCGACGAGCAGGGCCTTGTCTCGGCGGCGGCACTGGTGCGGTTGCACACCGCGCGCGTGCACATCCGCCGTGGGTTGCTCGACGAGGCCCGGGCTCGCATCGCCCGGGTCAGGCTCGGCCAGTCGTCGCCGTTGGGGGTGCGACTGCTCGCGCGCACCGCCCGCACGGAGCTCGCCACGGTCCAGGGGCATCGCAGCGCCGCGCTCCAGCAGGTCCGCGCCGGTGTCTGCGACCTGCACGCCTGGCAGAGCACGTTCGGCAGCCTCGACCTGCAGACCGCGGTGGTTGGGCAGGGGCGCCGACTCGCAGTGCTCGGCCTCGGCCTGGCCGTCGACTCCGGCGACCCGGGCGTCCTCTACGAGTGGTCGGAGCGGGGTCGCATGCTGGCCAGCCGGATCCTGCCGGTCCGGCCGCCGCTCGACGACCAGAGTGCCGCCGACCTCGCCGAGCTCAGGCAGTTGGCTGCCGGCGGCGACGACGTCAAGGTGCCGCGTCCGCGTCGCGAGGCCGAGCTGCGGCGCCGGGTGCGTGAACGGGCGTGGCACAAACCGGGGTCGGGCGAGGTCACCGAGCCGGCGCCGTTGGACGACGTACGTCGTGAGCTCGGCGCCGACACCGCACTGGTCGCGTGGGTGATCAGCGGCGATCGGATCGTCGCGTTGGTGGTGACCGACGAGGGCGAGTGGGTCACCGAGCTCGGGTCCTTCGACCGGGTGCGTGCGTTGCTGGCCGGCCTGCTGCCTGATCTCGACATGGCGGCGACCAAGCTGCCGGACACGTTGGCCGCCGTCGTCAGCCAAGGTCTCGCCGCGCGACTCTCCTCCTTGGCTGGGCTGCTGGTCACACCGCTTCTGGAGCAGCTCGGTGAGCGACGCGTCGTGGCGACACCGTCCGGGGGGCTGGCCGGAACCCCGTGGAGCCTGTTGCCCGGGCTGGTCGGGCGACCGGTGACGATCGCCGGTTCCGCCACCGCATGGCTGATCGCCCGTCAGCGGTCGCTGGACCTCGACCGAGTGGGACTGGTCGCCGGACCGCGCGTGCCGCGCGCCGTCGAGGAGGTGAGATCGGCGGCCAGGAGCTGGTCAGGGCCTCGAGTCGCGCGGGACAAGGTTTCCTCGGGGCCCGAGGTGCTCGTCGAGGGCGAGGCCACCGCCGAGGCGGTCTCCGACCTGGCGGCCCGCGTCGACGTGCTCCACGTGGCCGCGCACGGGCGTCACTCGGCGGAGAACCCGCTCTTCTCGGGTCTCGAGCTGGGTGATGGTCCCTGGTTCGGCTACGACATCGACGCCCTTCCGAGCGTGCCCGCGGTGGTGCTGCTCTCGGCCTGTGAGGTCGGCCGCTCGTCCGTGCGCTTCGGTGAGGAGCTGATCGGGATGACCGCGGCCTGGCTGCATGCGGGGGTCAGGTGCGTGATCGCCTCGCCCACCGCGGTCGCCGACGACGCGGCACACGACGTACTCACCCAACTGCACGCCGGCATGGCGCGAGGCCTCGACCCCGGAGCCGCCCTGGCCGAGGCGATCGCACAGGGCGGGACCGCCAGAGCGCCCGCGCCCTTCGTCTGCTTCGGTGCCGGCTGGTAGTGCGAACCGCTCACAGGCGCTCGCGCCCCTGCGTGACGTCATACGTTCCGGTTGCCTGGGCGACCGCTGCGTATGACGTCACGCGGCGGACGGCTCAGAGGCGCTCGCGCAACCAGGTGGTGTCGGCCACGTGCTCGTCGGCGCCGCCGGGCGTCTCGAGCACGGCGGGCGCCTTGGCGTCCCGGATCACCGACGCCAGCAGGTCGGGGTCGATGTGCCCGGCGCCGAGGTTGGCGTGCCGGTCGGCACCGGAGTCGAAGTCGTCACGGGAGTCGTTGGCGTGCACCAGGTCGATGCGGCCGGTGATGGCGAGGACGTCGTCGACGATCGACTCGAGGTTGTTGCCACCGGCGTGGGCGTGGCAGGTGTCGAGGCAGAATCCGACGCGGTCTGCCTGTTCCTCGCCCTGGATCGCGTCCCAGACGCCCTTGATCCGCTCGAGATAGCGCGTCATCGCGTTGTCACCGCCGGCCGTGTTCTCGATGAGCAGCGGGATCTTGAGGTCGGTCGCGGCGATCGCCTTGCGCCAGTTGTCGAACCCGATCGAGGGGTCCTCGTCGTCCTTGAGGTGGCCGCCGTGCACGATCAGGCCCTTCGCGCCGATCGAGGCCGCGGCGTCCATGTGGGACTGCAGCAGCTTGCGGCTCGGGATGCGCAGCCGGTTGTTGGTGGTGGCGACGTTGATCAGGTACGGCGCGTGCACGTAGAGGTCGACACCCGCAGCCTCGGCATCGGCCCTGAGCCCGTCGGCGCCTCCGGCGTACTCGATGACCGGGCCCTTGTAGCTCTGCGGGTTGCCGAGGAAGAACTGCACCAGCGTGGTGTCGCGGGCCTCGGCCTCGGCGACGGGATCGGTCTGGTCGACGTGCGCTCCGACTGTGATGCTCATGGCGCCCATCGTAGGTGGCGCCGGGAAGTCGCCGTTCGGACGTCAAGAATTGCCAGTTGGGCCCTCAAGAATTGCAGGTTGGCGCAGCAATGAATGCCTGTTCGTGGGTCAGGTGATGTCGGCGGTGACCCGGGTCAACGTGTCGATGTCGCAGTTGCCGCCAGTCTGGACCAGCGCGACGCGGCGGCCCTCGACCTGGTCACGGTCGGCCAGCATCCCGGCCAACGCCAGCGACCCGGCGGGCTCCGCGAGGTTGTGCGTGGAGCGGTAGGTCAGCGCCATCGCCTCGGCCGCCTCCTCCTCGCTCACCCGGATGATGCGGGCAGCGCCGCGGTTGATCATGTCGACGGCGACCGGGTCGGGGGTGCGGCAGGCGACCCCGTCGACGAACGTGTCGGCGCTCTCGGTCGACACCGGGCGACCGGCCTCGAAGGACAAGGCGTACGCCGGGGCGCCCGCGCTGACCACACCGACGATCTCGGTGCGCAGGCCGAGCAGGTCGCGCACCAGGATGTTGGCGCAGATGCCCGATCCCATGCCGATCGGAACATAGACGGTGTCGAGACCGGAGACCGCTTCGTGGAGCTCGGCGGCGTACGTCGCGATGCCCTCCACCAACCAGGCGTGGAAGGGCGGCACCATCAGCAGGCCGCGCTCGCCGGCCAGCTTGGCGGCGTGCTCGCGGGCGGCCTGGAAGTCGGCACCGTGCTCGACCACCTCCGCACCGTGACCGTCCATCGCGTCGACCTGGTCGGGGTTGTTCCCCTCCGGGACCACGATGGTCACCGGGACGCCGTACCTGGAGCCGGCGAAGGCCAGGCTCTGCCCGTGGTTGCCGCGGGTGGCCGAGATGAGACCGCTCGGCGCAGGCATTCCGGAGACCCGCAACCGCTCGAGGAAGTTGAGCCCACCGCGCACCTTGAAGGCGCCGGTCGGTGAATGGTTCTCGTGCTTGACCCAGGTCTCGGTGCGGGTGAACCGCTCGAGCAGGGGCCAGCGATTGGCGGGGGTGGGCCGGATGTGACGTCCCACCACGGAGCGGGCATAGCTCAACGAGGTCTGCGTGATCACGGGGGCCTCGCCGGTGCCGGGGGCGACCACCGGGCGACGGGGACTCGTCGGGTTGCGGGTCTGCGAGCCGACCGGGCCCTTGCCGGCGACCGCGGTGACGCGGCTCGGGCGGGCCGGGGTCGTCGATGCCTTGATCTGGGCCAGGGTAAGCGGGATCTCGTCGCGACCGGCCTCGCCGCTGATCAGCTGGTCGGCGAACTCCTGCAGGCGGGTGAGCCGCCCCATCGCCACCTGGTTGCCGATGCCGACCCGTTCGGCGTTGAGCAGCTTGTGCAACATCGGCACCGAGAGGCCGATGATGTCGGCCAGGTCGCTGACGCCCAGGCCCATGAGTTGTTGCACCTTGCCCGCGAGGACGTCGATGGAGTCGCCGTACATCTCGGCCTGCTGCCGACGCCGAGCCGCGAAGGCGTCGTTCATCGGGTCGTTCATCGATTCCCCCTTCCAGTCCGGTCAAAGCGTACAGACCATGGACAGGATGTCAGGCCCGTGTGCGGCGATGTGGAAAAGTGGGGCCCATGACGCGCTCACGACGGCTCGCCGCGCCCCTCGGTGCTGGGTTGGCGATCGCCTGCCTGCTCGCGCCGGCCGCGGCCCAGGAGCCCTCCTCCGACGAGAAGCCGGTCGTGCTCGGCGACTCCGTGGAGAACGCCACCGTCGTGGAGCCGGGGCTGCACCAGTTCGTCCCCCCGGCGACCGGCGAACAGGGCTACCTGGCCGTCGACCGCACCATCCAGAACTCCACGATCTGGCTCGGCACGTCCCTGTTCGCCCCCGAACCGGTCGACTCCAGCCTCTTCGTGATCCCCTCGGTCGACGGCACCGGCCAGAGCTGCGGGACCGGTTGGTACGTCGAGTCCACCTACTACTTCCACGACTACCTCGGCGGCGGTGGGTTCGGCTCCAGGGCCTGCTCGAAGGGCGACCGGGTCACCTTCATCAACCAGGGCCCCAGCGAGGGCGACGTCTCGGATGCCGAGGCCCAGTTCGTGGCCTGGGAGGAACCGCCGGTCACCGACCGGAGCATCCTTCCGCCACCCGCGATGGCGTCGAAGTGGTCGGCGAAGGCACCGGCGGCCAAGGGGTCGACCGAGCTGGGCACCGACTTCGCCTCCGCCCCCGAGCTGACCGACGGACGGTGGGGCGTGCACATCGACCCGGGGAAGACGGCGTTGTTCAAGGTGCCGCTCGACTGGGGCCAGCACATGCAGGTGCAACTGACCTACGACGGTGCGCAGACGAGCAGGCGGGTGCCGATCGAGCCCATCCTGATCACGCCGGTCGGCGCCACCTCCTACTGGGGCGACATCTCCTCGTCGTCGGGTGACGGGGTCCCGAGCTCCAACATCCTGGACCTCTCCTACAGCGACGAGGCCGGGGCCGGGGTGGTCTCGCCGTCGATCACCTGGCGCAACCGGGAGGAGACCGGGATCAAGGCTGCCTTCCCGGGCAACTACTACGTGCTCGTGCGGATGAACAAGAACGACACCGATGACAAGCCGCTCCCGGCCGGTGGCGCAGACATCACCGTCGGGGTCAAGGTGATCACCGACAAGCCGGCGAGTTCGCCGTACTCCCAGGACCCGGAGCCGATCCCGGACCTCAGTGGTGAGGAAGCGACCACGGAGGAGACCGACACCAAGGCGTCCGACTCGTCGTCGTCGGAGAGCACGCCGTGGGGTGCCGTGGGTGGCCTCTTCGGTGGCTCCGTGGTGATGGCTGCGGCCGGCTTCGTGGCGCTCGGAAAGCACAGGAGGAGTCGCGCATGACCGTGTGGGCAACCCAGCCGTGGGGACTGATCTGGACGCTGGTGATCGGCGCCGCGGTGCTGACCGTCGTGGGGATCCTGCTGCTGCGCCGTCAGTGAACGACCGCCCCTTCACAGCCTCGATCCACCGATTTCCGACTGCTGCGACCCGCGTCGTCACGATCGAGCAGGTGCGGGGTTGTGGCCCCGGATCGGGAGGCATGCCGATGGGTGCCGCCCGCGTGGCGCAGACTCAGGCGAGCATCAGCCACAGGGCGCTGGCGGCCATCGCGATGGCCGCGATGAAGCAGATGATCGCAATGATCAACGCCGCGCCGGCGCCGTTCGACGCCGCTGGCGCGCCGGCCGGGGCGTAGTTGCCCCCCGATGCCGCGGGGCTGAGGAATGCGGCCTGCCCGGCCGAGCTGCGACCGGAGTTCAGGGCCTGGCTTCCCGGGGCACCCGAGCCGGCGCCTGACGGCCCCGCGCCGGAGCCGGCCGGGCCGGCGTAGCTGTTGGGCCGGCTGCGCGGTCCGCCGCCCTGACTGCCCGACTGGGGTCCGCTCTGCCCGGCGCCGTGGCCACCGGAATGGCCGCCCGACTGGCCGCCCGACTGGGGACCGGGCGGTCGGAACGGGGACGACTGCTGTGGGAACGGGGTGGGCGTCGGGTAGTTGGAACCCATCGCCGTACCGGTCGTGTAGGAGGGGTAGTACGACGGGGGCGGGGGCGCCACGTCGACGAGCTGGTTGAAGACCTCGGGCGGCTCGGAGTCGCTCTGCCACGGCGTCCCGGCAGGTACGCCGGCAGCGTGCAGCATCTGCAGCGCCTCGGAGGCTGTCGCCGGACGCTTCTCCGAGTCCTCCTGCGTCAGCGCCTCGAGGAACTCCTTGTAGGGGCCCTCGGGGGCGCCCTTCTGGTGGCGCGGACTGAGCCCGGTGAGCATCTGGATGCCGACGACACCGAGGGCGTAGAGGTCCTGCTGCGGCTCGGGGGCGGCGCCGTGCGCCTGCTCGGGAGCCATGTAGCCGTCGGTGCCGATCGCACCCGGGAAGCGGGTCAGCCGCACCTCGTCGATGAGGGCGGCGACACCGAAGTCGCCGAGACGCACGTGCGGACGACGTGTGCCGGTCGGTTCGAGGAGCAGGTTGGCCGGCTTGACGTCGCGGTGGACCACGCCGGCGGCGTGCACGGCCTCGAGGGCCTGCAGGGTCTGGTCGAGTACGACGGCGGTGTAGCTGGCCGGCAGCTTGCCGTGGTCGCCGAGCAGGGTGTGGATCGAGCCACCCTTGACCAGGTCCATCGTGAAGACGACGAGGTTGTCCTCGGCGGCCCATCCGCTCGGCGCCACCACGTGGGGGTGACGGATCCGCACCGACTGCTCACGAACGAAGCGCAGGAGCATGCCGCTGTCGTGCTGGCCGAGCACCTTGGCGGCCACGAAGTTCTGGTTCTTCAGGTCCCAAGCGCGCCACACCGAGCCCATGCCGCCAGCGCCGATCTGGTCGATCAGCACGTAGCGGCCGGCGAGCGGCGTGTTTCCCATGGAAGTCATCGGGGGTCACCCTACCCATTGGTCCCCGGTTCATTCGTGCTCCGTCACCGTCTGTGGTCCAACGGATTACCGGGGAGGCTCCGCACGCTGATAACCTGCACTGTCCTCGCGGCCCTGTGCCCCAGAGTGGTACATCCCGAGAACATTCGCAGAGCCCTCCTGCCACGGAGAGACCGTGGCCGCTGAGTCCAGAGGAGGTGGAGACCGCTATGCGTGCATATGAAGTGATGGTCATCCTCGACCCGAACCTCGAAGAGCGGACGATCGAACCGTCCCTCGACAAGTACCTCAACGTCATCCGCAAGGATGGCGGCTCGGTCGAGTCCGTCGACGTCTGGGGACGTCGCCGCCTCGCCTACGAGGTCAAGAAGAACGCCGAGGGCATCTACGCCCTCATCTCGCTGCAGGCCGAGCCGGCCACGGTCAAGGAGTTCGACCGCCAGCTCTCGCTGAACGAGTCGATTCTTCGCACCAAGGTCCTGCGCGCCGCCCAGGCGTGATCCCGTACGTCGGCAACGGCGGCGGCATCGGTGGTTCACATCGGTGGTTGGGGAGGTCGCGCAGCGACCGTCTCGAAACCCGGCTGTGGAAAACCCTTCCGCACTGTCGGTGCCGACGTACACGATGGACCTCGACACACATCGATTGAATCCAGAGGAGACCTGAGATGGCAGGCGAAACCGTAATCACGGTGGTTGGCAATCTCGTTGACGACCCGGAGCTGCGCTTCACCCCGTCGGGTGCGGCCGTGGCGAACTTCCGGATCGCGTCGACGCCGCGCACCTTCGACAAGCAGAGCAACGAGTGGAAGGACGGCGATGCGCTGTTCCTGAGTTGCTCGGTCTGGCGTCAGGCCGCGGAGAACGTTGCCGAGTCCCTGCAGCGCGGCATGCGTGTCGTCGTCCAAGGTCGCCTGAAGGCCCGCACCTACGAAACCCGCGAGGGTGAGAAGCGCACGGTCTTCGAGATCGACGTCGAAGAGGTCGGCCCCAGCCTGAAGTACGCCACGGCCAAGGTCACCAAGGCATCCCGCGGAGGCGGCGGTGGCGGTGGCTACAACCAGGGCGGTGGCTACAACCAGGGCGCCCCGCAGCAGCAGGGTGCTCCGGCCAACGACCCGTGGGCCACGCCGGCCCAGGGGCAGGGCCAGCCGCAGGGCGGGCCGTCCGGCAACGCGGGTCCCTCGGACCCGTGGGCCGCTCCCGGTGTGTCGTCCGAGGAGCCTCCCTTCTGAGGAGGGCTCCGGCCCGCAGGGGCCACGGTCGCGCAGACCACCAGCACCAAACATGTCCACAAGCCACAACCCATTCCGGCGTGAGCCGGGCTCGAGAGGAGCACCACAATGGCCAAGGCAGTGATTCGCAAGCCCAAGAAGAAGGTTTGCCAGTTCTGCAAGGAGAAGGCGACCGGTGTCGACTACAAGGACACCACCCTGCTCCGTAAGTTCATCTCTGATCGCGGCAAGATCCGCGCCCGTCGGGTGACCGGCAACTGCGTGCAGCACCAGCGCGACGTTGCGATTGCGGTCAAGAACGCCCGCGAGCTCGCCCTGCTGCCCTACACGTCCACCGGTCGCTGAGAGGATTTGCGAACATGAAGCTCATCCTGACTCAGGAAGTTGACGGCCTCGGCGCTCCCGGCGACGTGGTCGAGGTCAAGGACGGCTACGGCCGCAACTACCTCATCCCGCGCGGCCACGGTGTCCGTTGGACCCGCGGTGGCCAGAAGACGATCGACTCGATCAAGGCGGCGCGTTCCTCGCGTGCCGTGCGCGACCAGGACCACGCGGCGGAGGTCAAGGCCAAGCTCGAGGCCTCGCCCGTGCAGGTTGCTGTCCGCGCCGGTGAAGGCGGTCGCCTCTTCGGTGCCGTCACGGTCGCCGAGATCGCCGAGGCGCTGTCCGCGACCTCCGGCGAGAGCGTCGACAAGCGCACGATCGTGGTGACCAACCCGATCAAGGCGCTCGGTGCGCACACCGTTTCGGTGAAGCTCTACGACGGAGTGTCCGCCACCGTGGCGCTCAACGTCGTCGCTGGCTGAGCCACGCTCCACGCGTTCCACCAGTTCGGCCCGCTGCCCTTCCGGGGTGGCGGGCCGTTCTGCATTTCTGCGCTGCGCTGCGCCTCCGCGGACGTCATACGTTGCGCTGCGCTGCGCCTCCGCGGACGTCATACGGTGCGGTCGCGGGGGCTGGCGAACCGTATGACATTGCGGTCGGGCCTCCGCGGACGTCATACGGTGCGGTCGCGGGGGCTGGCGAACCGTATGACATTGCGGTCGGGCCTCGGCGTGCGTCATTCGTTGCGGTCGCGGGCGAGCGCGTACGACTTCGCGTGGGTGGCGAAGAGGTTCCAGATCAACCAGACCCACAGCAACACGAACGCCACGTCGGCGTAGCCCAACAGGGGGTCGCTGTCGGCAGCATCCGCGATCGGCGGCAGCGCGGTGACCACGCAGGTCACCCACATGATCACGCCGAAGCGCCCGGCGAACTTGCGATCCGTGGCCTCCTTGGCTGCGTTGGCCAGCGAGCGCGCGATCAGGAAGATGAACAGCAGATCGGGCAACGAGATCGCCCACTTCAGGGCGAGCTCGGCGTTCTCCAGGTGGTCCCTCGACTGGGGGAACCAGACTGCGAGTGAGACCAGGCCACACACCGCCGCCGAGACGAGGAGGGTGGAGCGTTCCGGCAGGCGGATCGAGGCCAGGCCCCAGAGCACCATCGCCCAGCCGACAAAGTCGGGCAGGGTGTCGACGGTGCCGAGCGTGTCGACTGCGACGACCACGAGACCCATCGCGACCTTCTGCAAGGGGGTCATCGCCCTGCGCTCGGGGCGGCTCCGCTCGGCCGGCTGGTCGCTCACCCGCCCGACCCTATCCGCCCCTCGGGTAACGCGGGGTTATGGTCACTCAACACGTGCTGTGACGCGGATTTTCGACAACACCACCGCACAAGTGCAGGCGTACGGCGCCCAGTACGGCGCCCAGTGCGAACGTATGACGTCCGGTGCCGGCGTACGCCGATCACGCAGCGCCGAGACGCATCCAGGCGTCCCCGCGGGCCCGGAGGCCGAGCACCACCGCCCGCCCGAGCATGAAGCCGAAGCCGAACGCGACCCACAGCCAGCTCAGGTCGTCGGCGAGCAGGGCGAAGGGTGTGTAGACCACGAGTACGGCGAGGCCGCCCCACGCCAGGTAGGTGCCGTCGCCGGCCCCGATGAGCACCCCGTCGAGCACGAACACGTAGCCGGCGATGGGCTGCGCGACGGCGGCGATCAGGAGCACGGGCACCAACTGCTCGATGACGGCGCGGTCGTTGGTGAACAGGTGCCCGAGCACCGGGCTGATAGCGGCCAGACCCAGCCCCGTCACAACCCCGGAAGCCAGCCCCCACTGCACCATCCGCCTGGTGATGGCCCGGGTGCCCGGTTGATCGCTGGCGCCCAGGTAGCGCCCGGTCAGTGCCTGGGCGGCGATCGCGATTGCATCGAGCACGAAGGCGAGGAAGCCCCAGATCGTCATCGCCAGCTGGTGGGTCGCGATCGGCGTCTCGCCGCCCGCCTGCACCGCGGCGTACGTCGTGACCAGCAGTGCCGCCCGCAGGGTCAGGGTGCGTACGACGAGGGCGATGCCGGCGTGCGCCGAGGCGCGGATGCCGGGGAGGTCGGGGCTCACCGGGGCGCCCTCGCGGCGTGCGCCGCGGAGCACGACGACCAGGAGCATCAGCGCCATCAGCAGTTGCGCGATCACGGACCCGATGGCCGACCCACGCAGACCCAACGCCGGCACCGGGCCCGCGCCGTAGACCAACGCGAGGTTGAGCACGATGTTGAGAAGGTTGCCGACCACGGCCGCCACCAGCGGGGTCCGGGTGTCGAGCATCCCGCGCAGTACGCCGGTCGCGGCGAGCATCACGAGCAGTGGTGTGGTGCCCAGGAATGCGATGCGCAGGTAGTCGGTGGCCTGGGCGGCGACGGTGCCGTCCGCACCGAAGAGCCCGACCAGCCACGGAGTGGTCGCGATGCCGACGACGGTGGTGAGCACGCCGATGATGACGGCGAGCCAGATGCCGTCGATGCCCTGGCTGATCGCGGCGCGCAGGTTGCCGGCGCCGATCTGCCGGGCCACTGACGCGGTGGTGCCGTAGGCCAGGAACACGCACAGACCGACGGCGGTCTGCATCACGGCTCCGGCAATGCCGAGACCGGCCAGCTCGGGGGTGCCGAGGTGGCCGATGATGGCGGCGTCGGCGAGCAGGAACATCGGCTCGGCGATGAGGGCCAGGAAGGCGGGCACCGCCAGGTGCAGGATCTCCCGGTCCACGCCCTTTGGGGTGGCGGTCTCAGGGGCGTCGGCACTCACGGGCACAGCCTAACCAGAGTAAGAGGCAGTGGGCGTTCTGATCATGACCTGGACGCGCGTCCCGGTGCCTGTGTGTAACCGGTGAGTATCTGTGGGCAGTCGAAGCGCCAGAGCGCCTTGTCGACAAAGTTACATGCGGCCGTCCGGTGACTGGAAGGTGAACAAGAAAGTTGCCCACAACTTTTCCTCCACAGCTCGGGAGAGGCGTCCTTGCAGGTCAGAGGGTGTTTGTGACGCGTGGTTTCACGTGGATCCACAGGTGCGTCCCCAGACTGTGCACAAGTCGGGGCGTGTCGTCCACGGCGAGTCGCGAGTTATCCCCAAGGCCTGTGGATAACCGACTTTCCCTTGCCGTGAAATTCGACGTACGGTCGCACGTCCGCAACATTGAGGACCCCCTGTCGGTGGTCACATCTAGCGTGCTGGCCAGCCCAGAAATCGGCCGGAAGGGGAACGTGAGCGATGAGCATGACTGATCACCAACATGACCTGCCTCCGGAGCCCGAGTGGGGCGACGGCCCTTCGTCGTACGAGCCCGGCGAAGCGCCGCGCGGCCCCAACGACCGCACCCCTCCCGCGGACAACGCGGCCGAGCAGAGCGTGCTCGGCTCGATGCTGCTCTCGAAGGACGCGATCGCCGACGTCAGTGAGGTGATGCGGGGCACCGACTTCTATCGTCCCGCCCACGAGATCATCTTCGACGCGATCATCGACCTCTTCGGTCGTGGCGAGCCGGCTGACCCGGTCACGGTTGCGGCCGAGCTGCAACGGCTGGGCGAGCTGCAACGAATCGGTGGGGCGCCGTACCTGCACACTCTCTCGGCCAACGTGCCCATCGCGGCCAACGCGGGCTACTACGCCGAGATCGTGCGTGAGAAGGCGATCCTGCGCCGCATGGTCGACGCCGGCACGAAGATCGTGCAGATGGGGTACGCCGGCGAGGGCCAGGTAGACCAGATGGTCGACAACGCGCAGGCCGAGGTCTACAAGATCACGGACAAGCGGTCCTCCGAGGACTACGCGCCCCTGGTCGACATCATGGAAGGCGTCCTCGACGAGATCGAGGCGATCGGCAACCGCGAGGAGGGCATCTATGGTGTGCCGACCGGGTTCGCCGACTTCGACGAGCTGACCAACGGTCTGCACAAGGGCCAGATGATCATCATCGCGGCCCGCCCCGCCATGGGCAAGGCGCTCGCGCTCGACACCCCGCTCCCCACCCCGAGTGGCTGGACGACCATGGGAGAGGTGCAGGTCGGTGATGAGTTGTACGACGCCCAAGGCCGCCCCACACGCGTGGTCGCCGCGACCGATGTCCTGGATGACCGGCCCTGCTACGAGGTCGAGTTCTCCGATGGGTCGCGCATCATCGCTGATGCGGAACACCAGTGGTTGACCGAAACGCGAGCCGCACGTAAGTCAGCATGGGCGGCGACGAATCACTACAACCGGTCGCGAAACCAGAACATCCATGCGTCCGTGGTGACCACGCGAGAGATCGCCGACACTGTGCGATTGGGCGCTGAGCAGCGGGCCAACCACGCGGTTCTGAACGCCGGAGCATTGCAAGGCTCAGACAAAGCTCTGTTGATTCCTCCCTATGTGCTTGGCGCGTGGCTGGGTGACGGGCATTCGGCGGGCGCCCGGCTCACCAGCGAGAACGACGAGATCCCGATGTACATCGAGGCGACGGGCATCGTCGTTGAATCGAACGGCAACATGCTCTACACGCTGAAGCTGCCACATGGTGAGCCCGCGGGAGGCAAGTGCCCTGACGGCGGGACGGCGTGTTCGGGGCAATTCTCATGCGCCACCTGTCGGTTGGATCATGGCTCGTTCACTGCCCTTCTTCGCAAAGTGAATGTGCTCAACAACAAGCACATCCCGGAGAACTATCTGCGAGCCAGTGAGTCCGCTCGACGCGAGTTGCTGGCCGGCCTCATGGACACGGACGGGACGGTGGTCAGGGGAGTCGGGTCGTGCCAGTTCGCGGTCACCGACCCTCGGCTGGCCCAGTGCGTCTACGAGTTGATCGTCAGCCTGGGCTACAAATGTGACCGGCGCACCAAGCGGGTGAAGGGAAGGAATGAGTCAAGGTCCACCTGCTACATCCTGAATTTCTCCACGACCGATGATGTGTTCAAGCTGCACCGAAAGCAGATCCTCCACAAGGAGGAGCGTCCCAGCGGAACTACGCGGATTGGTCGCCGTTACATCACGGCTGTGCGTCCAGTTCCGTCAATCCCGGTCCGCTGCGTCCAGGTCGACAATGACGAGCACCTCTACCTTGCCGGTGAGTCGATGATCCCGACCCACAATTCCACCCTTGCTCTTGATCTGTGTCGTGCGGCGTCGATCCAGAACGGTCTGGCCAGTGTGTTCTTCAGCCTCGAGATGGGGCGCTCCGAGATCACCATGCGCCTGCTGTCGGCGGAGGCAAAGGTGCCGTTGAACCACATCCGCAACGGCAACATGACCGATGACGACTGGGCCAAGCTGGCTCGCAAGATGGGCGAGGTCTCGTCCGCGCCGATGTTCATCGACGACTCACCCAACCTGACGATGATGGAGATCCGCTCGAAGGCGCGACGGCTCAAGCAGAACCATGACCTGCGCTTGATCGTGATCGACTACATGCAGCTGATGAGCTCGGGCAAGAAGGTCGAGTCGCGTCAGCTGGAGGTCTCGGAGTTCTCGCGCCAGATCAAGCTCTTGGCCAAGGAACTCGAGTTGCCGATCATTGCGCTTTCGCAGTTGAACCGTGGTCCGGAGCAGCGAACCGACAAGCGTCCGATGATGAGTGACCTTCGCGAATCGGGCTCACTAGAACAGGACGCGGACATGGTCATCCTGCTGCACCGGGAGGATGTCTACGAGAAGGAATCCACTCGCCCGGGTGAAGCCGACCTGATCGTTGCCAAGCACCGAAACGGCCAGACACGCGACATCACCGTGGCTTTCCAAGGTCACTACAGCCGGTTCGTGGATATGGCCCACTGACGGGCGTGTTGTTGTTGTCGAGATGCAGCGAACATTGACTATTCGACGATGTAGTTGAACTACCTGAGTTATGTCAGGTGTGCGAATTTGTCGTGCTGGCGGGCTGTGGGGAGCGGAGTGCGGCTGCCGGTTGGCTCGTGTCTCGGCGTGCCTGCGCAACTCCTGATCGGGGTGCCGTCAACGAACCGCGCGCTCATGCCGAGTTGAGAGTCGACTTGAAGCCGGTGTGAAGCGTGAACGGCGACGCCCCGCTGTCGAGACGTAGGATGGTCGCCATGGGCGGGTCTCCGATGGCTGGACGGCGCTGTCGGGTGCCCTCGTACGACTGCTGTGACGACGAGGGCCGAGCGGCCTGAGAGCTGACGCATCTCCCCGCGTCAGCCGAGCCCGCGAGCCCATCCACTCGTCTCTCTGACCGGAGTCACAGCCATGCCCGTCTCACCGTCGTACCGTTATGTCCTTCTGCTGGTTGCCGCCACCGCCTGCTGGGGGTGCGGCACCGTGCTCAGCAAGCAAGTTCTCCATCGTGGCGTCGCGCCACTGACCCTGCTTGCCGTTGAGCTCGCCGCCAGCGCCCTCCTCCTGCTGTTCGCCATGCTGCTGCTTCGGGTGCGGCTGACCTCGTCACCAGCCATGGTCAAGCTCGCCGTCCTGGGCGTCCTCAACCCCGGTTTGGCTTACGCGCTCGGTCTGCTCGGGCTGGTGAGCATCACTGCCAGCATGTCAGTGTTGTTGTGGGCCACCGAACCGATCCTGATCATGCTGCTCGCAGTCCTCGTGTTGCGAGAGCGGATCGCTCTGGCCACAGCGGCCGCGGTGGCCACGGCAATGGTCGGGGTGCTGCTGGTGATCTACCGCCCGGGAGCATCCGGAGATGTCATGGGTGTGGCGTTGACCGTGGCCGCGGTCTCGGCCTGCGCGTTCTATGCGGTGCTCAGCCGCAGGTTACTCCTGGACGACAGTTCGCTGGCCGTGGTGCTTGTACAGCAGGTCGCTGCCCTGTGTTTCGCCATCGTGATTGCCGGTATCGCAGCGGCGATTGGCGCCGCCGAGCTCGGCCTGCCCGATGATCTGGCGACGTGGGCACTCGCGGCAGCATCCGGGATGGTCTACTACGGCTTCGCGTTCTGGTTCTTCGTCGGCGGCCTCAGGGGCCTACCCGCCTCGGTCGCCGGCAGCTTTCTGCCACTGATCCCGGTCTTTGGCCTCGCCGCAGCCTATGTGCTTGGCGACCGTCTCATCGACCGCCAGTGGGTCGGCGCTGTTCTGGTGATTCTGGCCGCTGCAGCTGCAGCGATCTGGCACCTCACCCGTCCTTCGGAGGAAACCGGCGAACCTCAGATCTCCGGCACCCCGCAGCACATGTGAAGCAGTTCGACGCGGGGCATGGCTGGTCTGGCAGGGCGACCGTGGCATGGTCTGGGTCGGCGCGGGGATGATCGCGCTGGGGCTCTACGGGTTCGTCGCCACGCTCCAGCCCGATGCCAACTTCGGCCGCATTCTCGCCGCCTACGGCGGCGTGTTCGTCGCCGGTTCCCGTGCCTGAGGCAGGGCATTCGACGGGTTCAAACCCGACCGGTGGGACGTCGCCGGAGCACTGGTTTGCCTCGTCGGCGTCGCGATCATCATGTACGCACCACGAGACGCCTGACGACTCCACCACACGTGAGTCCACCGACACTGAGGATCGACCTTTGAAACTGCCTACGGGTTTTCAACATGCAGCTACCAGAGGGTGGAGTTCAAGGGCGCCCATGACGCACTGAGCACGGGACGCCGGGCATCAAACCACCTTGCTGGGGTCCGTCGATTGATTACTACTCGAGGACCGAGGGCGGTAGCTGGAGGTCGGGCACCAGTTCGACGAGGAGCTCGCGGACACGGACGTCGAGGTCGGCCACGATGGCCCGGACCGTCGCCTCGTCCTGGCCGCCGGGATCGGCGACCGGCCAGTCGACGTACTTCACTCCGGGCACGAAGGGGCACTCCTCGCCGCACCCGAGGGTGATCGCCATCGTGCTGGCCGCGATGGTGTCGCGGGTGAGCAGCTCGGGCCGCTCAAGGGTGGTGTCGAGGCCCAGCTTCTCGAGCACCTCGGCCACCTCGGGGTGGATGTGCTCGCCGGGCTGGGTGCCTGCGGACAGGGCGCGGACCCTGCCGCCGGCGTAGTGCTCGGCCAGCACCCGGCTGATCACCGAGCGACCGCCGTTGCGCACGCAGGCGAAGACGATCTGGGGCGTGGCGTCCTGCGTTGTCATCGGTTGGCTCCCTGGTTGACGTGGTCGGGGAAGAAACGGCGGGCCCAGAGGCTGACGTAGACGAGGCCGACCAGGACCGGCACCTCGATGAGGGGTCCGACGACGCCGGCGAGGGCCTGCCCGGAGGTGACGCCGAAGACGCCGATGGCAACCGCGATGGCGAGCTCGAAGTTGTTGCCGGCCGCCGTCATCGAGACGGCAGTGGCGCGCTGGTAGTCGAAGCCGAGTGCCTTGGTGAGCAACATGGAGCCGCCCCACATGAGGGCGAAGTAGGCCAGCAGCGGCAACGCGATCCGGGCCACGTCGAGAGGCTGGTTGGTGATCGTGTCGCCCTGCAGGGCGAAGAGCAGGACGATGGTGAACAGCAGGCCGTAGAGGGCGGTGGGGCCGATGCGGGGCAGGAACGTGGTCTCGTACCACTCGCGGCCCTTGGCCCGTTCGCCGAACGTGCGGGTGAGGTAGCCGGCCAGCAGGGGGATGCCGAGGAAGATCAGCACCGACTTGGCGATGTCCCACATGGAGACGTTGAGGGCCGCCTGCTCCAGGCCGAGCCAGCCGGGCAGCACCTGCAGGTAGAAGTAGCCCAACAGGGCGAAGGCGAGGATCTGGAAGACCGCGTTGATCGCCACCAGGATCGCCGCCGCTTCGCGGTCGCCGCAGGCCAGGTCGTTCCAGATGAGGACCATGGCGATGCAGCGTGCCAGCCCGACGATGATCAGGCCGGTGCGGTACTCGGGCAGGTCAGGGAGCATCAACCAGGCCAGCGCGAACATCAGTGCCGGGCCGAGCACCCAGTTGAGCAGGATCGAGGTGCCCAGCATCCGGCGGTCGCTGGTGACGTGGCCGAGCTCGTTGTAGCGGACCTTGGCCAGCACCGGGTACATCATCACCAGCAGGCCGATGGCGATCGGCAGGGAGACCGAGCCGACCTCGACCGCGGCTAGTGCGTCGTCGAGACCGGTGACCCAACGACCCAGGAGCAGGCCGGCGACCATGGCCACCCCGATCCAGACCGGCAGGAACCGGTCGAGGGTCGAGAGGCGTTGCAGGACGGCGTCGTCGCTGGCGGGGGCAGCGTCGCGGACGGTGTCGCTCATGCCCGGGCTCCTGTCATGGAGGCGCAGTCGGCTCCGGTGGTGCTGCCCGTGGTGTTGCCGGTGGTGAACAGGCTGGCCATCGCGGCCATCGCCTCGGGCCGGGCGATGTAGTAGACCCAGGTGGCGCGTTTCTCGCGGTCCAAGAGGCCGGCGTCGTGGAGCACCTTCAGGTGGTGGCTGATCGTCGGCTGTGACAGGTCGAAGTGCGGCAGCAGGTCGCACACGCAGGCCTCGCCACCCTCGTGGGAGAGCACCAGGGACAGCAGCCGCAACCGGGTCGGGTCGGCGATCGCCTTGAGCATCGAGACCACACCGGTGGCGCGCTCGACGCTGATCGGTTCCCGGGCCAGCGGGACGCAGCAGGCGAGGTCATCGAGCACGGATGCCCCGCGCCGAGCCTGGAGAGAGTTCGACATGCGTCAATGTTGACACACATCGATACCGTGCGCCACATTGAGGTCTGTCTACATAGATGATTGTCCATATACCCGCACTCCGATCCGGGGTGCCGTTGCAGTCTGGAGCACTGATGAACACGCACACATCGCCGTCGTTCGTGGCCGCACGGATGGCGCTGACCGATGAGTTCGCCGGAGTCTTCTCACGTCAGACGGTCGAGCAGTGCTTCGACGACAGTCGGGAGAGGCTGCCAGCGGCCACGATTGAACGATTCCTGCCGCTGCTGGCGCAACGGTTCGCCCGTGAGCGCCTGCGCGCAGCCGCACGCGCCCTTCCCGAATTCGAAGCCGCCGCGAGGTTGCGACCGCTCGTACTGTTCGTGTGCACGGCGAACTCCGGTCGTTCCCAGATGGCGGCAGCGTTGCTGAGCCAGCGTTCAGCGGGATCGGTCGACGTCGTGTCGGCCGGAACGCATCCCGGAGACCAGGTGCAGGCCGAGGTCCGGACCGTGATGAACGAACTGGACATCGACGTGGCTGACGCGTTCCCCAAGCCGCTGACCGACGAGGTGGTGTCCGGTGCGGACGTGGTCATCACCATGGGATGCGGCGACTCCTGCCCGATCCTGCCCGGAAGACGCTACCTGGACTGGGAGGTCGCAGACCCCGCGGAAGTGGGGGTGGACGTGGTGCGACAGATCCGCGATGACATCGACGCGCACGTCACCGCACTCCTGGTCGACCTCGACATGGTGCCCGCAACGAACGCTTCAGGCGCCCTCTGAGGTGGCTTCCGTTGGTCTGGGGGTGGCACCCAGCATGAGGACGGTGGCCACCCCAGCCACCCCAGCCAGGGCCAGGAACGCGTCGGCGTAGGACCCCAGGGCGTGTGCCAGCGCCGCGCCCGCGAAGGGCGCAATGGCCGAGGCAGTCAGAGCGGGTGCGGTGAGGATGCCGTTGAGGGTTCCATAGTTGGCCGGACCCCACCGGTCGGTCACGGCGGTGGCCTGGACGAGGGTGTAGATCCCTCGCGCCAGCCCGAGGACCATGCCGAGCACGATGAGCAGCCCGGCGGAACTTGGCGCCAACGCCAAGGCTGCGGTGGCGACCGCGACGCCACTGACCACGATGACACCACGCCCGGTCACGGACGTGGCGGCCGCAAACCTGGCGTATCCGAGGCGACCGGCGACCTGGCCGACGCCGCCGAGACCCAGTGCCACGGCCGCGAGGTTTCGGCTCATGCCCTGCTCGACCAGCATCGGCACGAGGTTGATGACCACAGCGAAGACCGCCAACCCCGTGAGTGCGTTGGCCACCGTCAGCAGTAGGAACGGCGCACTGCGCGCAATGACAGCGACGTCGGCCCTGGCTGTTCGCTGAGCTGGGGCGGGCACCTCCTCGTGGGGGTGGGTGGTGCGCCAGGGGTGCTTGAGGCCCCACCAGTGCAACGGCACGGTGACCAGGACGAGACCGGTCAGGAGCACGAGGTACGCCTGCCTCCACCCCAAGGCGTCGTCAAGCACGGATGCCAACGGAGCGAAGACAGTGCTCGCCAGCCCGGCGACCAGCGTCAGAGTCGTCAGCGCACGAACCCGCCGAGCACCTCCCCAGTGCGTCAGGGCGGCGAACGCCGGCGGGTAGAGAGTCCCCGCCATGGCGACCCCAGTCAGCACCCAGCCGAGGTAGAACACCTCCAGGCTCGGTGCCAGGGCAACCGCGGCCACGCCGGGGACCGCCGCCAGGGAGGCTGCGGTCATCACCACCCGTGGGCCATAGGCGTCGATGTGCCGCCCGATCCAGATGCCCACGCCGCCGGCGACGAGTTGAGAGAGGGAAAACGCCCCAGTGACCGCGACGCTGGACCAGCCGGTGTCGGCGGTGATGGAAGACTGCAGGGCAGCGAACGCGTAGTACAGGACCCCCCAGGAAATGATCTGGACCGTGGAGAGGACGCCGACCACCCGCCGCAGCCCGGCGCCTGTGAGGACGTCAGGCTGCGGGGCGGACTGGCCCTCTGTGTTGGCGCCAACCGGGGCTTCGGTCACTGCGTCAGCGTCCCAGCGCAGTGTCGCGTGCTGGGGTGCCTCATGGTTGCTGACACGTCACTCGCTGGTGCGGCCGAGCGTGACCAGCTGGGGCTCTGCCGCCGCCGGTCCGCAGCACCCGCCCCCGGTCGAGGCGAGGGCAGCTGAGGCGTCGGGATCGTCGAAGGCACCGGCGCCGTTGCACACCCCGGTGTCGGGCAGGACCAGCTCGACACGGCCGGCTGCGTCGAAGTCGCCGTCCAGTGCGGCCAAGACCGAGCGGACCTGCTCATAGCCCGTCATCGCCAGGAATGACGGTGCGCGACCGTAGGACTTCATCCCCACCAGGTACAGGCCCTGCTCGGGCTGGGCGAGCTCCTTGTAGCCGTGAGGCGCCACGTCACCACAGCTGTGGTGGTCGGGGTGAATCTGGTCTGCAAGGATCCGGGCCGCCCCGAGCGCCGGGTCGAGATCAAGTCGCACCTCGGAGAGGAATCCGAAGTCGGGGCGGAAGCCGGTGACCACGATGACCTCGTCGACGTCGGAGAGTTCCTGGCCGTTGATGGAGGTGATGCGAAGGCGACCATCGGCCTGGGCGGTGACGGATTCGGTGCGGAACTGGGTCACGTTGGTGACCAGCCCGCTGGTGGCGGCCGCCTTGGCGTCCTGTCCGAGCTTGCCGCGCTGCTCGAGCTGGTCGTTGTCGCCACCGCCGAACGCGTCTCCCACGCTGGGGCGGCGCAGCAGCCACGAGACCCGGGTGCCGGCGTCGTCGCCGGCGAGCTTGGCCAGGCCCACGAGAACACCTTGGGCCGAGGCGCCCTTGCCGGCAACAGCGACGTGCTTGCCGGCGTGGCGAGCCGCGACGACCGGGTCCCGGAAGTCCGGGATGCCGTAGGTGATGCGCGCCGCGTTCTCGATCTCTCCGAGGGCCGGGTAACCGTCGGCGCCGAGCGGGTTGGGGCGGGTCCACGTTCCCGAAGCGTCCACGACCGCGCTGGCCAGCAGGCGCTCACGCCCTGCCGGGCCGTCGACGTGGATGGCGAACGGGTCGCTGTCACGGCCGGAGTCGACCATCAGGTCCCGACCCGCACGACCAACCCCGATCGCCCGCGTGTCGTAGCGGATGTCCCCGCCGTTGGTGGTGGCCAGCAGATCCGCGAGCGGCTGAAGGTACGCGGTGCGCCACTCTCCACCCGTGGGGTAGGCGCCGCTCTCCGGGGCCACCCAGGTGCCGGCTGCCTCAAGAAGCCGACGGGCCGCGGGGTCGATCAGCTCGAACCACGAGGAGAACAACCGCACATGGGCCCACTCCCCAACGGCGGCGCCGGCGTCCGGGCCGGCTTCGAGAACCACAAAGTCCATCCCCCGCTCGGCGGCATTCGCGGCGGCGGCCAGCCCAATGGGGCCGGCACCGATGATGACCACAGGGTGCTGCATGACTCACTCCTCAAAGATCAACGGTTCATCGACAAGCGTCGATAGAATGACTGTATCGACCTCTATCGATGAAAGCAAGGTATCCTCTCAACATGACGCCTTCACCGATCGACGCAGTCGTCGCCACATCCGCGCCACGCGGGCGCGCAATGCTTCCGGTGCTCGACGCAGCCCGCGCACCCGTGGCCCTCGGCAAGGTCGAGGCAGAGAACTACGCAGAGTGGTTCTCTGTCCTCGCCGACCCCAACCGGGTGCGCCTGCTGCACACAATTTCAACCTCCCCGGCCGGTGCCATGCGTATCGGCGACCTAGCAGCCGCGCTGGGGGTCAGCCAATCCACGTGCTCGCATCACGTCGAGCTGCTGCGGAAGGTCGGGTTCGTGGTGATCGACAAGGTGGGCACCTCAAGCATGGTTTCCGTCAACGCCGCCTGCTGCACCGGCCTGCCGCACGCCGCGGACGTCGTCATGGGCACCCTGTCCTCACCGCCGTGCTGCCCCGACGACCTGCCCGCCGACGTCACCACCAGACCGGTGACCGAGGACGACATGCAAACAGTCGTGGCCATCTACGCCGAGGGCCTCGCCACCCGCAACGCCACCTTCGAGACCAAGACACCCACCGCCAAGCAACTGCGCTCACGATGGCTGCCCGACCTGGCCTGGGTCGCAGAACTCGACGGCCAGGTCGTCGGCTGGACCGCCGTCACTCCGACCTCCACCCGGGACTGCTACGCCGGCGTCGGGGAAACCTCCGTCTACGTCACCGAGGCAGCCCGCGGACGGGGCGTCGGCAAATCCCTGCTGTTCACCCAGGTCACCGAGGCCGACAAAGCCGGACTCTGGACACTGCAGACCTCGATCTTCCCCGAGAATCGCGCCAGCATCGCGCTGCACCACTCCGCCGGCTACCGCACCCTGGCCGTGCGCACCCACATCGCCCAACTCGACGGCGCCTGGCGCGACACCGTCCTGCTCGAACGCCGCAGCGAACTCAATTAAGAACGGCCACCGAAAATGGCGCGGACCACCTCAGAGTGGCCGAATCCGTCAATGTTGTCGTCACGGGCACCGTCAATCTTTCATGCATCTCGACAGTTGTGTCGAGTGTCGAGATGCAGCGGAGATTGATGTCGAGATGCAGCGAACTTTTCCAAATGGGCGCGATGGTTCTTTCAACACTGAATCGATAGAGATTGGGCTGGGTGGTGGCGCTCACCGACATGCTCCGGAGGAGTGCGGTGACGCCTCCGGAGCATGGGGCTGCTCACGGCCACGCCGGGCGATCGCGCCCGACGCGACCAGGTCCGTCAGGCGACACCCGATCCAGCCGACTCGGTGTCCTCAGCCTCCATGTCGACGGCCTCGATCGCTACGCCCGCCAGTGCGTCGAGCGCGAGGCTCAACTGCCGCTCGACGCCGGACTGCACGCTGTTGCACTCCTTCTCGATCTTGTCAGCGTTCTTGCGGATCGATCCCGACGCGGTCCGGATGACGTTGATGCGAGCCACTTCGTCAATCGCCTTCTGGATGCACTCCTCCGCTGTCGCTGTCGAGATGCACGAAGGATTGACCAGGGTTCTGGGCGAGACATGGCGGAATCATCTGATTCTGGGGTGGCCCACCAATGTCGGGAACCGACCAGATCGTCGCATTGGACCCGTCCAGGTCAACCTCTGTTGGTGCGCTATCATCGCCGTATGACGATGAATGTTGGGCAAGAGCAAATCGACAAGGCTGGTGCGCTGACCGCGGCCGCCTGTCTGTTCCATGGTTTTTCTGATCCGTCCCGGCTGGCCATCGTTCGTCACCTCGCGTTGGGTGAGCACCGGGTGGTGGACCTGACCGATCATCTCGGCTTGGCGCAGAGCACGGTCTCGAAGCACTTGGCCTGTCTCAAGGACTGCGGGCTGGTCACCTCCAGGCCGGAGGGTCGTGCCTCGATGTGGTCACTCAACNTTGGCGCAGAGCACGGTCTCGAAGCACTTGGCCTGTCTCAAGGACTGCGGGCTGGTCACCTCCAGGCCGGAGGGTCGTGCCTCGATGTGGTCACTCAACCACCTCGAGACGGTGGTTGGGTTGCTCGCTTCGGCTGAGCAACTTCTTGCCCTGACCGGGGACGCGGTGGCCCTGTGTCCGAACTTCGGCACCTCCACTGTCAAGGACTCGTGATGGCCACCCACGTTCACGCCGACGCGGCACTGACAGCCGACGACCGGATCCGNGGCCCTGTGTCCGAACTTCGGCACCTCCACTGTCAAGGACTCGTGATGGCCACCCACGTTCACGCCGACGCGGCACTGACAGCCGACGACCGGATCCGGCTCGGTCGACGGGCTCAACTGTTGGCCGCTGCCTCGGTGTCCTACAACGTCATCGAGTCCTTCATTGCCATCGCGGCGGGGCTCGTCGCGGGTTCTGTCGCACTCGTTGGGTTCGGCCTCGACTCCATCGTCGAGGTCTCTTCGGGGCTCATCATCTTGTGGCAGTTCCGTCATCCACTTCCAGAGACGCGCGAACGCACTGCCCTGCGGCTGATGGCGCTCTCCTTCTTTGCTCTGGCTACCTACGTCGGGTTCGAGTCGGTCCGGGCGCTGGTGAGCGGCCACGACCCGGACCCCTCGGGGGTCGGCATTGCACTGGCTGCCGCGTCCTTGGTGATCATGCCGTTCCTGTCCTGGGCACAGCGCCGCACCGGGCGGGCGTTGGGCTCGAACGCTGTGGTCGCGGACTCCACCCAGACCCTCCTGTGCACCTACTTGTCTGCCGTATTACTGGTCGGGCTGCTGTTGAACGCGACGCTGGGCTGGTCGTGGGCCGACCCCATCGCGGGGATGGTCATCGCGGCCGTCGCCGTACGAGAAGGTATCGAGGCCTGGCGTGGCGAGGGCTGCTGCGGACCGATCGGAACCAACGGGGCCCCTGCTGATGCATGCGGGTGCACCGACGACCCGGTATCGAGGCCTGGCGTGGCGAGGGCTGCTGCGGACCGATCGGAACCAACGGGGCCCCTGCTGATGCATGCGGGTGCACCGACGACCCGGCCGACTGCACGGACAACTGCTGCACGGACGCGACGGGTTCAACGACGTCGAGCTCGCCGATCCTCAGTATCGGCCGACGAGACGGTGGCGAGTCATGACGTGGCTCGCGGTCGGCGTCTACGCCGTGTACCTGGTTGTGGGCTTCGTTGTCCGGACGGTCATCCAGGTGCGCAAGACCGGGGACTCCGGGTTCCGGGGGCTGTCGGGTCGGCGTGGTAGCGCCGAGTGGTGGGCTGGCGTCTTGTTCGCCGTAGCCCTCCTGGTGGGCGTCTGCGCCCCGGTCGCCGGCCTGATGGGCCTGCCCACCATCACGTGGTTGGACCACGGCGCCGTCAACGTCTTCGGTGTCCTGCTCGCCTCAGCAGGCATCATCCTCACACTGGCCGCTCAATTGCGGATGGGCAGTGAGTGGCGCATCGGCGTGGACGAAACCGAGCAGACCACCCTCGTCACCGATGGGCTGTTCGCGCTGGTCCGCAACCCCATTTTCACCGCCATGGCTCTCACCGGGCTGGGCCTGACCCTGATGGTGCCCAACGTGGTCGCGCTCGCCGGGTTCGCCACACTCGTGATCGCGCTGCAGCTGCAGGTCCGCGTCGTGGAGGAGCCCTACCTGCGCATGCTTCACCGCGACGCGTACGCCAGGTACGCGGCGACAGTCGGCCGGTTCTTGCCCGGGCTCGGCAAAGCCGGGACCGCACAAGCCGCTTCCTCCACTGATGCACCGGCCGCAATGGGAGGCAGCTCATGACACTGCCCAACAAGTTCGCGCTGGGGATCGTGGGAGCCTTCGTCCTCGTCGTCGCTGGCCTGCTCGTGGTGGCTGGCCTCGACGAAGAAGACTCCACAGCACCGCTCACCCGTGGCGAGTCGCTCCTTGTACGCGAGGACAGTCACGTCCTCGGCGAGAAGGGGGCCTCCGAGGTGACGTTTGTCGAGTTCCTCGACTTCGAGTGCGAGGGTTGTCGAGCGGTGTACCCGGCGATCGAGCAACTGCGAGAGGACTACGCCGGCCGGGTCACGTTCGTGGCCCGCTACTTCCCGATGCCCGGACATTTCAATGCCGAACGCGCCGCCCGCGCCGTCGAGGCTGCCGCCCAGCAGGGCAAGTTCGAAGAGATGTACCACCGCATGTACGAGACCCAGGAGCAGTGGGGTGAACAGCAGAAACCGCTCGATGACTTATTCCGCTCCTTCGCTGCCGACCTGAATCTCGACATGGACGCCTATGACACGGCCTACGCCGCCCCGAGCACCGCCGCGCGAATCAAGAAGGACCAAGATGACGGCATCGCCCTCGGCGTCGAAGGCACCCCCACCTTCTTCGTGAACGGCGAACGCCTCGAGCCCCGAACGTATGGCGACCTGACAGCTGCGCTCGATGAGGCACTCGGCAGCTGACCCAGCTTCCGTGGTCTCATGTCGAGACCGGTCGCACACACACTGGCGTAACAGGCCATCGGAAACCAGGAAGCGGGCCGACATCGATGACGTTCGCGTTCGTGAGCTCGCCGGCGGGATCATCAAGGCCTGGCGCAGGGAGATTCAGGAGATGGACTGGCTGATCGAGGACATCGAGAAGAACGGCCCGGCCACCACTCAAGACGAAGTCGATCAGCGTCCCGTACCGCTCTTCGAGGGACCGCCGCCAGCAATCTCGAAGATGTCAGCGATGTCCTGGCCGCTGTTCGGCCTCAAACAGCATTGATCTGTATACCCCATGGGGGTATACAGTAGTCATGAACACGCCCACTCACCGTGTCGACGCCGCCCCGATGGACCAAGTCACCGACCCGGTGTGCGGCATGAAGGTCGATCCGTCCGCGGCCGAGCACGCGGTCGAGCACCACGGTGAGAAGTTCTACTTCTGCTCAGCTGGCTGCAAGGGCAAGTTCCTCGCCGACCCCGGCCAGTACATCGACGAGGACTTCCCGGATCGTGCCGGAGGTGACCGCGCCGGGCATGCAACTGAGCCCGGACATGGACAGTTGACCCCGAGTGAGGGCGAGACGGTCGAGTACACCTGCCCGATGCACCCCGAGATCCGCCAGGACGGTCCCGGCACTTGCCCCATCTGTGGGATGGCCCTCGAGCCCGTCATCGTCACCGCAGACACCGGCCCGTCCGAGGAGCTGCGCGACATGACCCGCCGCTTCTGGGTCGGCGTCGTGCTGTCTATCCCGGTCGTGATCCTCGGCATGGGTCGCGACCTCGTCCCGTGGCTGCACGACAACATCTCCGCCACCGCGTCGGCGTGGACCCAGCTCGTGCTTGCGACCCCGGTGGTGCTGTGGGCCGGGTGGCCGTTCTTCGTCCGCGGCTGGGCGTCGGTACGGACCCGCAACCTCAACATGTTCACGCTCATCGCGATGGGCACGGGCGTCGCATGGCTGTTCTCCGTGGTGGCCACCGTCGCACCGGGCATCTTCCCTGCCGCTTTCCGTGAGGACGGGGCCGTCGAGGTGTACTTCGAGGCCGCAGCCGCCATCACCACCCTCGTCCTTCTCGGGCAGGTCCTCGAGCTCCGCGCGCGCGAAGCGACCTCCGGCGCCATCAAGGCCCTCCTGGACCTGTCTCCCAAGACCGCGCGCCGCGTCGGCGAGGACGGCACCGAGGAGGAAGTCACCCTCGACCAGGTTGAGATCGGGGACATGTTGCGCGTGCGCCCCGGCGAGAAGGTGCCGGTCGACGGGCTTGTCGAGGACGGCAAGTCCGCGGTCGACGAGTCCCTCGTCACTGGCGAGTCCATGCCCGTCACCAAGAACGTCGGCGACAATGCCATCGGCGGCACCCTCAACCAGACCGGCGCCCTGCTGGTGCGCGCCAACGCGGTCGGTCGCGACACCATGTTGGCCCGCATCGTGAACATGGTCGCCGAAGCCCAGCGTTCCCGCGCACCCATCCAGCGCACCGTCGACCGAGTCTCAGCAGTCTTCGTACCCACCGTCATCGGCGTCGCCGTGCTCGCGTTCATCATCTGGGCGCTCATCGGCCCCGACCCAAAGCTGGCTCACGCGCTCGTCGTCGCGGTCAGCGTCCTGATCATCGCGTGTCCGTGTGCCCTCGGCCTGGCCACACCCATGTCCATCATGGTCGGCGTCGGACGCGGCGCCCAGATGGGTGTGCTCATCAAGAACGCCGAAGCGCTCGAGCTGATGGAGAAGGTCGACACCGTCGTCGTCGACAAGACCGGCACCCTGACCGAAGGCAAACCCGCCGTCGTCGCCGTTGAGCTCGCCGAGGGCTTCCACACGCACACCGCCGACGAGCTGCTGTGGCTCGCGGCCGCGGTCGAGAACGCCTCGGAGCACCCGCTGGCTCGTGCCATCGTCGACAAGGCCCAAGCCGACATGACGCAAGCCAACGCGGCCGAGTTCAACGGCAGGTTGCCCGAGGTCGCTGACTTCGACGCACCCGCCGGCAAGGGTGTCCTCGGCATCGTCGAGGGCCGTAAGATGCTTATCGGGACCGCCGGATTCCTCACGAGCCAGGACATCGACCCCGCACCCCTGGCCGACAAGGCCGACCAGCTACGCCGCACCGGCGCGACCGCCGTCCTCCTCGCCATCGACGGCACCCCAGCCGGTGTCATCGGCATCGCCGACCAGGTCAAGGACACCACCCCGGCCGCCCTCGCTGCGCTGCGCAAGGAGGGCATCGAGGTCATCATGCTCACCGGCGACAACCAGGTCACCGCCGCCGCGGTCGCCGCCGACCTCGGCATCGACCGGGTCGACGCCGAGGTGCTGCCCGACCACAAGGCCGACGTCATCAAGCGACTCCGTGCCGAGGGCCGCGTTGTCGCGTTCGCCGGAGACGGCGTCAACGATGCCCCTGCGCTAGCCGCAGCCGACGTCGGACTCGCGATGGGCACCGGCACCGATGTCGCCATCGAATCCGCCGGAGTCACCCTGCTCCGCGGCGACCTCAACGGCATCGCCCACGCCCGACAGCTCTCACATGCCGTCATGTCCAACGTCCGACGTGGTCTCGTGCTGGCGTTCGGGTACAACACCGCCGGCATCCCCATCGCCGCCGGGGTGCTGTACCCGGTGTTCGGGTTGCTGCTGTCCCCGGTCATCGCCGCAGCCGCGATGGCGCTGTCGTCGGTCAGCGTCATCATCAACGCGCTCAGGCTGCGGACCCAGCGGCTGGTCTAACACCAGCCTCTCCGTACCATCGAAGCCGATGAATCCCTTGCTCGCGACCAGTCGCCGCACCCACGACTCCCTGTGGGTGCGGATGGCTGCGCGGCTGACCGGCCGCAGCGCAGTGGCCGTCCTCGTAGCGGCACTGGTCGTCGGCATCCTCGGCATGCACGCCCTCGCCAGCCACGGCGCTTCGTCAACCCCCATGGCCCCAACGCCCTCGAGCACGATGAGCATGACGGGTACGGCGGCCGTGACTTCTGCCCATGAGGCGGCGATGGTCTCGGGGGACTCGCACAACGGTCACGCCCACTCCGCGCAGTCCTCGATGGCAGCCGCTGGATCCAGCCCTG
This sequence comes from Nocardioides sp. Soil797, assembly GCA_001429555.1. Classification (GTDB taxonomy): domain Bacteria; phylum Actinomycetota; class Actinomycetes; order Propionibacteriales; family Nocardioidaceae; genus Nocardioides. The sequence continues at coordinate 125,287 of LMSR01000002.1, forward strand.
AGGTCGGTGCTGACCGTGGTTCCGCCTCGGGTCACGGCATGGAGAGCATGGTGATGCTGTGCGTCGTCATGCTCGCCGCCGCAGCGCTCACGCTACTGGCGCTCCTCGCCACCGGCTTCCTCCGAAGGCTGCATCCGGAGGCGTTCATGCCCGCAGCCGTCCGCGGACGGATGCCGCAGTGGGTGCGTAGCACCGGGCCACCCCATCAGTGGCAGTTCTCCGTCATCAGGTGCTGACAGGCCCTGCGACCACCCGCCATCTCTGGCCGCGACCGTGAAGTCGTCGGCACCAGCGTCCCGGTCGAGTGTCGCTCCCGCCTGCCCGCAACACAGCCCACCTGACTACCTGACTTCCAGGAGAACTCGCATGCACACCAAGACCAAGACCCGTACGCGCGCCCTCGGCGCCGTCGCGCTCACCCTCCTCCTCGGCGCCGGCATCACCGCCTGCGGCGAGGACACCTCCGACGCGACCGGCCAAGCCGAGACCAGCACCACCGACCACAACGACGCCGACGTCGCGTTCGCGAGCGACATGATCACCCACCACGCCCAGGCGCTGTCGATGGTTGACCTGACCCTGAAGCGCGACCTCGACCCCGAGGTCCAAGCCCTCGCCGAGGACATCCGCGACGCCCAGGGCCCGGAGATCGAAACCATGGCCGACTGGCTCACCCAGTGGGACGAAGACGTCCCCGAGACCATGCGCGACCACGTCAACTCCGGCCACGACACGGGCGACATGTCCGACAACATGGACGACATGGGCCACGACGACATGCCCGGAATGATGACCTCCGAGGACATGGACGCCCTTGAGAACGCCTCCGACGCCGAGTTCCAAGAGATGTGGCTCGAGATGATGATCGATCACCACGAAGGCGCCATCGAGATGGCCGAGACCGAGCAGGAAGACGGCCAGTTCAAGGACGCCGTCGACCTCGCCGGCCAAATCATCGACGCCCAGCAGCAGGAGATCGACACCATGCAGGCCCTCCTCGACTCCTGAACCCGCAGCGCAGACGGACGCCACCGCGCCGGTGGCGTCCGCCGTTCGTGTGCCCACGACCCGCACGCCGCCGGCGACCCAACCGAGGCACGCCACCACAACACAGAGGAACAAACCCCGTGCAGACACCCCACCGCGCTCAGCTCGCGGCCGCCGCCGTCACAGCAACCCTCACCCTCACCGCCGCCGGATGCGGCACCGACCCGGCTACCACCGATGCCACCAGCGAGACCAGATCGAGCTCATCGAGCTCCGCCGGCGTTGTACCCGACGACACGTCGCTCCCGCCATGGCCAGCACCCGGCGACGTTCCCGCGCGAGTCGCCGCCGCCGGCCTCGACCTCGGCCCCATGGGCACCGCCGAGCACTACCACCCCACACTGGCCATCAGCATCGACGGCCAGCCGGTCCCCGTCCCACCCAACATCGGCGTCGACCCCGATACCGGCGCCATGTCCGCGGTCCACACCCACGAAGGCGACGGCACCATCCACATAGAAGCCCACACCGTCGGGGAGAAGTTCACCCTCGGCCAACTGTTCACCCAGTGGGGCGTCGCCCTGACGCCGACCCAGATCGGTGGCGCCAAGACGAACGCCGGTGAGGAGGTGAGGGTGACCAGCAACGGGGCCCCCGTGCCCGGCGACCCCGCCGAGCTCGCACTCGAACCCGACCAGCAGATCGAGCTAACCCTTCCCTGACCCCACGCCCATACCGACAAGGCCGCGACCTCGCTGGAAGGATCGTTGAGGTTGTTGTTCCCAGCGGCGCCGCACATACGCTCCCCGGCCTGGACGTTCCGAGAGCCGAACCTCCCACGGGAACGACACAAGCACCGTGCCTGCGCCTCTGACTGATGTCCATTTAGCCCGTCCGGTGATGTGTACCGGTGAAGGGCCCTATTCGGACGGACCGCCGTGGCCACGAGGCCGGGCCCACCGCCACCGCCTACCTTGACGACGAACCACTGATCGACCTATCTCGGCAAACTGTCCCGCGGGTGCGTCGTCAATCTTCCCTGCATCTCGACACGTGTCGAGATGCACTAAAGACTGTCGGATCGTCGCAATAGACAATCTTGACGTTATGTCGCGCTGACGGGCCATGAGGACACGGGCCTTGGCTCGGGTATCTGATCGGCGCGACGACGCGCCGCGAGCCGTCAGTCGCCGACGCTGCCGTCGATCATCTCGCGCAGGATGTCCGCGTGGCCCGCGTGCCGGGCGGTCTCCACGATCACGTGCAGGTACATCCACGTCAGCTCCCTGCCCCGCGGTGTGGTGACGGCGTAGTCGAGGCTGTGCTGGGCGGCTATCTCGCGGGAGCGGTCGCACTCCGCCTGGTAGGCGGCGATGACGTCGTCGAGCTTCTCGTTCGGCTCCAGCCGCAGGTCGGCCTCCGGGTCTGCGTCGGTCCACGGCGGCGTGGGCAGCTCCGCGGCGGGGATCTGCCCGATCTGCTCGGCGAACCCGCCCAGTTCCACCCACCGCAGGTGTTTGATCAGGCCGCCGAGGTTGGTGCCGGTGGGCACCGGGCTGCGCCGGGCGTCCTCCTCCGACACCCCGCGGGCCTTGCGCACGACGGCGTCGCGCAGATAATCCAGGAACGTCTCGAGCTGCTCGCGCTCGCTGGCGGCGACCACGCTGCCGAGGATCTCACCGGGTCCAGCCATGGTCGGAACATAGCACGCGGGCCGACCCTCGCACCGGGGCAATTTTGGCTCTTCGCAGGCGCAGTCGAGGGTGTAGTCCGGTCGGCTTGTCGGTGGCCTCAGTCGCGCGCGAGAGCGGCCCGTGCACGATGCGGCCCACCGGAGTTCGGCTATTGGCACGGCCCTGAGGGCCTGGCGCTGGCGAAGTCCCCGTTCGTGCGCTTCGATTCAGAGGGGCAGTTCGAGTTGCTCGGCGGGCGCTCGCTGGTCGAGGCGCTCTGCGGCGGGCTCTCGTGGGGCGAGGACTTCGAGGAGTACGCCGAAGCCTGCCGCGGCGTCGGCATCGAGATCGAGGGCAACGACCCGGACGAGTTGCCCATCCCCGAGGTCGCCACCGGCCCGGCCGACCTGCACGACCGGATCTATCGGGAGAAGACCGGCTACACCGCCTGAGCCAGGCGAGGAGCCCGACCAGCGGATGCTGCGCACCACGCCGCCCGACTTCCTGGCCGAGCTCCGTGACTGAGCGTCGCGATCCGGAGAGATGCCCACGACGCACAAGGCACCGAATTGGGGGACCTCACGTGGTGGCCGCCGGGACTCCCGCAACCCTCGCACGTCCACTCCCGGCCGAGATCGCCCCGCCGTCCTCGGCGACGAACACGACTCGCGCGGGCAGGGGAGCGGTCCCTTGACGGGCAGGTCGGTGTCAACCGGTCTCGGCCATGTGGTGGATCCGGGTCCGGAACTCCGTGAGGTCCAGCCCGTACGTCGGACCGCCGGATGCGGCGTAGCGCTCGAGACGGCCGTTGCCGCGCTCGAGCAGCCGGTCGGCGCCCGCGGCGTTGCCGCGCAGGGCGTGGGTCAGCCCCACGCACAGTTGGGCCAGCCCCTGCCAGAGGTCGCGCTCGGCGTCAGGGGAGTCCTTCCATCGGGCCTCGAAGACTTCGTGGGCCGAGAACGGTCGGCCCTGGTCCAGCAGCTCGATGGCGAACCGCACTGTGTGCAGGGGCGGTAGCGGGTCTTCGGAGACCGGCTCGACGCCCTCAGCGCCGTACGGCAACGGTCGGCCGAGCTCGTCGCGCGGCCTGGCCTGGCGTGGCCGGCCCTCCTCGTCGCGATCCCTGGTCACCATGGGGTCACCCTGTCGCTCCGCATGCGCCGAGGCAAGCCGGACGACGGTGACGCAGTCGTCCCGCTCGACGTCGGTGCCCTGCGAAAGTTGGGATCGGTAGCCGGCAGGAGGCGGTGGAGTTGCGTCATCACGACGCCATACGGGCGGCGTACGAAGAAGGGACTCCACCCATGAAGATCAAGCAGCTGCTGACGGCCGGAATCGTGGTCCTGGCAATGGGGAGCACACTCGCCGCGTGCTCGGATGACGGTGATGACAAGAAGTCGTCCAACGACTCGAGCGTCACCACGAACAACAACGACGACACCGCGCCAGCGGATGACGCGCCTGCCGACGAGGGTGGTGACACCGATGTCAGCACCGGCGGCGACACGTCAGTCTCGGTCGAGGGGAAGGACCTTGCCGGCCTCGACCTCGACTCCGTCACCTGCGTCAAGCAGGGCGGCAAGATCACCGTGGCCAGTGGGGCCGTGGGCGGTCAGGAGGGCCTGGGAGTCGTGATGACCGATGAGGACCAGCCCAAGGTCGAGTCGCTGTCGATGCTGGTCGATGGCGTGGCGCTCGCCGTCTCCTCCATGGCCGGCGCGGAGCTCGGCTCGGCTGAGGTGACCGTCGACGGTGACACCTACACGATCACCGGCGAGGCCACGGGAGGCGACACCAAGGACCCGACCGCCGGAATGGTCACCAAGAAGTTCGAGATCTCGGTCAGCTGCAGCTGATCCGAGTGTCCGGCAGTTCCCCCGATCCCGGTGTCATGGCCCAGTGCCGTGACGCCGGGATCGTCCGTGGCTCCTACGATGAGCCCATGCTTGCTGATCTGGCCCGGGCCCGGCAGATGGCGTTCGCAAGCCACGAGGTGGAGGCACATGCCTTGCTGATGTCGCTGGTCCCGGCCATCGAGAAGGCCGACCGCGACGACTGGATGGCCGAGGTGTTCGCCCAGGTGGGCGAGATCTACCTGGTCCGCAGTGCCCACGACCAGGCGGCAGAGTGCACGCGCGAGCTTGCCCACCAGCTCGACCAGATCACGGCGGCGTTGGCCGGGGACCCCGCAGAGCTGGACGGACAGACCCTCTCGGAGTCGCAGCTGCGGGCGATCCTCGACCAGTACGTCGCGTGGGCGCGCTTCCTGGAGTCGGGCCTCGCCGCCGCCCGCGGGGATCACGAAGCCGCGAAGGCGGCACTGGACGCACTGGTCGCAGAGCCACTGCCGGGACGGCCCGCGGAACGCCGTTATCTCGTCGCGACCGCCCGGGCCCGCTGCGCCGCGGCACTGTGCGAGGACGATCGTTATGCAGCGGCCATTCCCTTCTGGGAGCAGGTGATGGAGGAGGTCGAGCGGTTGGACGGCGACGACCTCTGGGATGACCGGCTCCTGGTGACCGCCGGACTGGGCTACGGCAGCTTCTGTGTCGAGACCGGCCGGCTGGCCGAGGCCGAGCCGTGGCTCCGGCGGGCCGGTGCCCGCGCCGAGGCGCGCGACTGGAGCCTCGACATCTCCCGCGCCAAGCTCGAACGGGGCATCGCACGCTGGCGCGTCGGCGACCTGATCAGCGCCGAGCATCTCCTTCACGAGTCATACCCCGCCATTGCCGAGCACGCGCGGGCGCACGACGTGTCCCGCGTCTGGTACCACCGGGGCCTGGTCCGGCTCGCGGTCGGAGACCTGCCCGCAGTGGAGGAGTCCTGGGACCACGCCGAGCGACACTGGCGTGAGATCGACAAACCGCTGCACGTGCACCGACTCCTCCTGCAGCGCAGCTGGATCCCGATCTTCCGGAGCGAGTTCGCCGAAGCCGTCGAGTACGTCGCCCGCGCCCGCGACGTCCTCGAGGAGTGGCCACGCAGCACCTGGGTGCAGTACGCCCGCCTCGACTTCCAACTTGGCATGGTCTGGCGTGCGGACGCCCTCGCCGACCTGGGGTTCGACACCAAGGGCGAGCTGGCGGTCTACTCATCACGACCCGGCTCGCGCACGCACCAGCGAGCAATGCGCAAGTTGGAGCAGGCCGCCGACCTGATCATCCCGGCGGCCTTGGCGGTCGACGCCGAGCGACACGCCATCACCGACCCCGGCGCCCGCGCTCGCTGGGCCACCAGCATCTCCGCGCCGATGTACGCCGGCGCGTTCGCGATCGCGCACTCCTGGGAGAACACCGGGCTCATCGCGGAACTGATCGAGCACCACAGCGTTCGGGGCGCATTCGACGCGGCGGACACGGACGGCGGCCCGGTTCCGGGCGCCACCGACCTGCCCGTCGCCGTCCTTCCCGAGGGTCAGGTGAGCACCCTGACCCGGGACCGTCCGGCGGTCAGTCTGACGCGGATCGGGCCCGCCCCCGAGCTGCAGATGGATCCCGGAGGACAACCGATCCTGCGCGGCTACCGAGACCTGGCCATGACCCGCTACGGCCGCACGATCACCACGGACGAACCCGCCTGGCGGACCTGGCCGTGACCACCCTCGTGTTGCGGTACGCCGACGTGGGCGTGGCGACGTATGCCAGCCTGCGGGTGGTGCGCGCGCCCGAACGCACCGTCACGTGGACCGTCGAGGAGCCGTTGCTGCTCGCCGCACTCGAGGAGCTGGACGCCGCCCTGCCGGAGCCGCGCGGCGACGAGTCTGCGGCCGATGCGGTCCACCGGGCGCGCAACCGCGGTGGATTCAGGGATCCCGACGCCGAGCTCACCCTGGCCTACCGGCTTGCGGTCCTGCTGGTCCCGATGGAGGCCTGGAAGCTGGTCCTCGACTGCGTCTCCGACCCGCGACCCGACCTGTTCGTGGCGCCCAGTGCTCGGCTTGGGCGGGTGCCGTGGGGACAGCTCGCCGTGCCGACATCGGCCCCGGACTTCATCGCCCTGTTGCGGGCCAGCAGCGAGGCGATCACGACCGAAGGCACCAGCGCCGCCCGGATCGACTGGCCGGACGCGCGTAACCACACCTTCCGCGAGCGGTTCCGGTTGATGGAGCTGGCCGACGTGGCGATGGCCGTGCCAGCCAACATCGCCGCCCACCACTCCCCGACAGGGCCGGTCGAGGAGGAGCGTCCCCTGCTCGTGCTGGACCCGCGAGTGCCTGGACAACGCGCTGACGGAGCCCTCGGGTCGGTCCTCGGTCGACCGGGTCCGGACACCGTGCTCAGCCAGCACTATGCGCCGGCGGTGGCCGGCAAGGCCACGCTGCCGGTTGTCGCCGAGCCCGTGGAGCTCTTCCGCCGCACGGATGCGGATCGTCGGTGGCTGGCCGACCAGCTGGAGCAGCGGCCCAGCCGACTGGCGTTCGTGGGTCACGTCAGTGCGGCCCCGGAGGCCGGTGGCGCGGAGGGCACTGCCCTGCACCTGGCCTGCCGGGCGGACCTGACGGGGTACGCCGATCCGGTTGGCGACCACCGGCCGCTCGAGGTGCGTGACCTGCTCGAGCTCGGAGCACCCATCCCACCGCGAGTGGCGTTGCTGGCCTGCGCATCCGGAGGCGACTACCGCTTTGACGAGGCCGCCGGACTGGTCGCGGCCATGGTCCTCGGCGGCGCCGAGGTGGTGACCGCGACCCTGTGGTCGCTGCCGACCTCGGCCGGCTTCCGGCATGCGTCGCCGGATCCGGCAGCGCAGCGGGCCGACGGAGCGGGCGACGGGAATCTCGACCTGATGTCCGACCTGGTCGTCGCGGTCGACGCGGCCCACCAGGACCCCGACCCCGGACAGGCGGTCAACAGGTGGCAGCGCGAACAGATGCGTCGCTGGCGCGAGGGTGACTCCGCGGCCAACCCGATCTACTGGGCGGCTGTCGCGACGTACCGCTTCGGCGCAGGCGGTACCCATGAGCAGTGACCTCGGGACCGGAACGCCGGCTGCGACCACCACGAGCGTGCTGCCGCGGCGGGCGGTGATTGACCGCGCGTGGCGAGACCTCGGATCCGAGGTTGCGTTGCTGAGCGGCAGGGACGGTGGTCCGCTGAGCCGGACGGTCAAGCGAATCCTCGACCCGCTTGTGTTCCGGCTGCGGGTGCGTTCGGAGTTCGGGCAGACGGTGGTCACCGCCGACATTGCCGACGCCATGCGCACCGAACTCCTCGACCATGCCGCCGTCCTGAGCGCCTGCGCGTCCTGGTTCGCCGTCCTCAAGACTCGACGGCGGAGGCTGGCCATCACCGCCGGCAACGCACAGGAGCTCTACTTCCCGGTCTGCTTCGAGCTGGCCGTGACCCGCGGTGCACCAGCCGTGGATCCCGTCGAGGTGGCCGAGGTCGCCGACGCGGTGCTGCGCGAGGTCCACGACGGGCAACATCACCACGCCGTCGAAGCGCTCGACGACCTCATGGAAGACCCGGGTGCCGTGGCAGTCCTGGCCGCGCAGGTCGAGCAGAGCTGGGACGACATCCGGTCCGGGCCGGCCGACGTCACCGGGTTCTTCGAGCGGTTGCCGGCGGTTCACCAGGACGCGTCGAACCATCAGCAGCGACGGGCCCGGCAGCAGGTGTGGTCCACGCTGGTGACCGATGACGCGCCCTACGAACTGGGCGTGCGGATCCGCCGCCCGCACGGCGATGTGCCGTGGTCGGTCGGTGACCTGGGTCTGTGCGCACAGCCGCCGCAACAGCGCCCGTCGGTGCTGGCGGAGTCATCGGGCCGGCCGCTCGATCGGAGTGTCGTCGAGCGGGTGCGGGCCACTCTGCGCCGCTCCCGCGATCGTGACGACCTGCCCGGCGTGCCCACGCTGTGCAGCGAGGAGGCCGACCGCGCTTGCGCGCCATGGGGGCTCTTGGCTGAGGATCTTCAGGCGACGCTCGTGAACGGGATCGTGGTCGCGGTCCAGCTCAAGCCGTTGGAGGCCTCCGCTGTTCCCGACTCGGCGTTTGTGGCGGGGATCCAGGCGCGACTGCGCAAGGAGGCCTATGTGCTGCACGCCCGGCGTCTCCTTGCCGAGGACGGAGCGCTGCACCCCCGACAGCGCCAGGTCGTCAGCGACCTCGCCGACTTCGCTCAGCCCTACGTGAGACGACTCTGGGCGCGACTGCATGGTCGCGACGTCTGGCAGGAGCCGTGCGATGACCTCGATGAGGTGCTCTCGCTGCTGAGTGGGGTGGCCAGGTCGGTGAGCCTGGACCACCGGCAGCAGATCAAGGCGATGCTGGAGCCGGAGGCGGTGGCATGAAGTTCGCGCTGGAGAACGGGCTGTGGGTCTGTGGGACGCCGGTGGATCCGCCGCCGTTGGTGGCTGTCCTGGAGGTGAGTGGCGCGATCCTGGAGTGGACGGTCGACGAGCCGGCGCCCGCGCCACGGATCACGCTGACCGACGCCGACGCTGCGGACTGGCTGTGGCGAGTGGTCGGCGAGGACGCCCACGTCCGGCTGGTCGAGGCCGTTGCCAACGCGGTGGGTTCGGTCGACGTACCGATCGACCTCGATGCGATGTCGCCCCTGCGGCGCCTGGCACTGGGGCACTGGATGCGTCGCTGGTGGCCAGCCAGTGCGCGAGAGGGCATCACTGCGCTGCCGTCCGCGGTTCTTGACGCCGAGCTCGCTCTGCTCAGCGTCGCCGTTGAGGAGTTCCTCGACCAGGACGCCTTCGATGCAGATCTCGACGCGTTGTTGCGGGGCCTGGCCGACCTGTCGGAACCGCTGCTTTCGGACCCCAGGGTCGCCGAACTGGCGACAGCTTGCAGCGAGCTGCCGGTCGCGGCCCCGGAGCCCGGAACAGTTCCACGGTGGCGTGCCGACTACGCGCTCGTCGCTGGCTCCGACGGACGGGCCGACCCGGGGGTGATCGCCTCCGGCACGGCCTCGGTCAGTTGGACCTCGGTCCCGCCAGGTGTCTTCGATGCCGGCGAGGACACCGTGACCTGGTCGGTGGGGACGCGCATTGGGCCCAACGGCGCACCCGGGCGGGTCATCGGGCGGGTGCAGACCGTGCTCGCCGACCCCACCGCCACGCACCCCCTTGCCGCTGGGATCGCGGTACACCTGCGCAGCGGCGCGGTGGTGGGTGTCGCCGAGCTCGACGCCGGGGGCAGCGCAGGGCTCTCGCTCGACCTGGCCGAGTCTACGGCCTGGAATCACGACTGGGTGGCGACCGAGGTGCACGTCGGGGTGGGCGGCGGCGAGTCACGTGCCGTGCGGGAGCGGGTACGACGCTTCGTGCGCTCACGCCTCGCTGCGCCCCCGGCCGACGCCTTCCTCGCCGAGTTGCTCGCCGCGGAGGACGACTACTGAGACCGTGCCCGGCTCGCTCGGCGGCCCACCGAGCCGACGTGCATCGCGCATCGGCTATCGAAGGGCGACGCCGACCTCGGCGGCCACGGCTTCCACCATCGTGGTGAGCCTCGTCGTGCGAACGGGCATGGAGTCGCGATAGTGCGCAAGCGTCAGCAACCCCGGTCCGACGAACGCCCAGGCTCGAGCACGCAGCCACGTGGCCTCGTCGGCGCCGGACTCCGTGCGCAGGATCTCTCGAGCCGGCGCGTCGAACAGGCTCCAGGCATAGAGAAGGTCGACAGCGCGGTCGCCGATGCCCAACCCACCGAAGTCCACGACCCCGGCGAGGCCCCCATCGGAGGAGATCAGCAGGTTCTCGGCCGACAGATCCGTGTGCACCCAGCAGGCCGGCCGGGAAGCTGGTGGGACGTCACGGACCCGCCGCCAGGCTTCCGCCACCTGGCGTGGGTCGAAGAGGTCGTCCAGTTCCTGGGCTGCGCTGGTGGCCCAGCCGTCGATCACGTCGGTCACCGGCTCGCCGGCTCGATATCCCCACCGTTCCGCCCCGGAGGCAAGGCCCCACGTGTCCACCTCGTGCAGGCGACTCACGAACCGACCCAGACCGAGCGCGGCGCGTGCCTGCCGTGACGGATCGAGCTGCACGGGGGGCTCGCCCGGGACCCAGGACACGACGGTCCACGGCCGCGGGAACAGGGAGGACCGTTCCGCCAGGAAACGCACCTCGGGCACGGGTACGCCGAGGTGCGGTGCGAGACGCGGCAGGAACTCCGCCTCCTTCAGCAGGTCGTCGATGTAGGTGTCCGACCGAGGCAGGCGTACGGCGTACTCGTCCCCGATGCGGAAGACCCAGTTGCTGCTGCCCGAGGTCCGGCTGGGTCGGACGTCCTGGCCGGCAAGCTCCGGGGCCTGTTCGCGCAGCAACTGCACCACCAGGCTCGCATCGGGGATGACGGCGTCGCTGATGGGTTCCACCCGGCCCATCGTCGGTGCCGCGTCCCTCCAACTCAACCGGATTTCCACGTGTCGTGCTGGATCGGCGTGACGATCTCCTGCCTCCGCACCGGTGGAGACAAGCGGCCCGCCGTGCTGATCCACGGAATGGACGCCGGTGGCTCGCCTGCTCGAGGCCGAGTCAGCCAGCAGGCCGGACGACGCGACCGCGCCGTAGGCTCTTCCCATGGTCCGCCGCTATCTCCATCTCGCGTCGAACCGCCTGTTCTGGAAAGTGGGGGATGCGTATGTCTACCCCTGGTCGGTCGGTGTCAGTGTCGTGCCACTGCCGGCGAAGGTCTCCGTCGGAGAGGGCGTCGCGCACAGCGCCGTGGGTGCGGTCCTGAGCGTGGAGGAATTGCTGAGCGACGAGTGGGCGCATTACATCGAGAACGCCGAGGCGACCTGGTTGCTCCCCTACCTGCAGCGGATCCTCGAGGGGGGCCACGTGACCGAGCGGGAGCTGATCCAACATTTCTTCGGCCTTCACGGCCGGCGACCTGAGATCACTCACTCCAGCTACGTCTGATCGGTCGTGGCGTCATCGGCCTCCGTCGGCCTGGCGGCGCAGGCCGTCGAGGAGCAGGTCGAGACCCGCGCGGAACTGATCGCGGTCGTCGTGCTCGGCGAACTCACCCACGATGTGGTGCATGAACGGGAACTCGTCGGGGTCGAGCGCGCGCCACTGCTCGACGACCCTCTCGAAGAACTCCTTGCGGCTGACCGTTCCGTCCAGCACCTCCTGGGGTGGCTGCTGGCCGAGGTCCGCGGCGATGCCGACCACGAACCCCAGAACTGCCGACACGGCGTGGAAGCTCTGCAGTGGCGTCAGGTCGAGCCGCAGCACCTGCTGGCCGACCCGCTCATACAACCGCAGGCTGTTCGGCTGGTCGATCGTGCTGCGCATGAAGTAGTCGGCCAGCCAGGGCCGCTCGGAGATCACATCGAACGCGGCGATCGCGATGCCGCGCAGGTTGTCGATCGGGTCGTCGTCGCCGGTGAAGGCGGCGGTGTCGGTCAGGATGCCCGCCACGACGTGGTCGCTTGCCTTGTCGCGCAACTCGTCCTTGTTGGCGACGTACCAATAGATGCTGGCCACACCGCCGCCGAGGCGTGCGGCCAGTGCGCGGAAGGTCAGCGCGGCGTCACCGCCTTCGTCGAGCAGCGCGATCGCCGCGGAGACGACCGCCTCCAACGAATGGGAGGCCCGCTGTGGCCCAGTCGTGTTGCTGCTTCGCCGGGGTGTCATGGGCGTCATTCCATCACAGAGTTGCCGAACATCGAACATTGTTCTATTGTCTCGAACAGCGTTCGATCACCGAACACCGTTCGATACCGAGGAGGTGTCCCATGGGCTCCACCACCGTGACCACGACGGCGCCCACGTATCCGTCCCTCAAGGCAGCCTGGCTGCCCCTGTTCGCCCTGTGCCTGGCCTTCTTCGTGGAGATGGTCGACAACACCCTGCTCACCATCGCCCTGCCCACGATCGGTCGTGACCTCGGCAGCGGAACGACCGCGCTCCAGTGGGTCACCGGCGCCTACTCGCTCACCTTCGGCGGCTTGCTCCTCACGGCGGGCTCCATGGCGGACCGACTCGGCCGTCGTCGCGTGCTGCTCGTCGGCCTCGCCGCGTTCGGGCTGATCAGCATGGCCGTGATGGCCGTCGAGACGACCGGCGAGCTGATCGGGCTCCGAGCCGCCCTCGGGCTCACCGCCGCTGCGATGGCGCCGATCACCAACTCACTCGTCTTCCGGCTCTTCGACGACCAGGCGCTGCGGATGCGCGCGATGACCTTGATGATCGTGGTCGGCATGTCAGGCTTCATCCTCGGCCCGGTCCTGGGCGGGAGCGCCCTGGCACACGTGCGTTGGGAGTGGCTGCTGCTCGTCAACGCGCCGATCGCGCTCATCGCCTGGGTCGGCGTACGCATCGGGGTCCCGGCCGACCGCCCCGACGGACTGACCCGGGACCGGCTCGACCTGCCGGGCGCGGTGCTCAGCATCCTGGCGATCGGCCTGGGCTGCTATGCGCTGACCAGCGGTGTCGAGCACGGGTGGTCGTCGGCGATCACCTGGGTCTCTGCGCTCGGGTCGTGGCTGGCCGTGGCCGGGTTCGTGCGCCACGAGAGGCGTACGCCGGAGCCGATGCTCGACCTCGGTCTCTTCGCGAACGGCACCGTGCGTGGTGCTGCACTCGCCCAGGTCGGGACGTCGATCGCGATGGCCGGCGTGATGTTCGGGCTGATCTTCCACTTCCAGTACGCCTACGGCTGGAGCCCCATGCGTGCCGGGCTGGCCAACCTCCCCCTGATCATCACCATGCTCGTGGCCACTCCGATCTCAGAGGCAATGGGACGCCGGCTCGGACACCGCGTCGCGTGCCTGGTGGGCGCCTTCCTGCTGGCCGGATCGCTCGCCGGGCTCAGCTGGGGTGTCGGCCACGGATACCTCGTGATCGCGGTCTGCATGGTCGTCCTCACGATCGGTCTGCGCACCGTGATGACCATCTGTGCCGTCGCTCTCGTCGACGCGATGCCCAGCAACCGGACCTCACTCGGTGCAGCCCTCAACGACACCGCGCAGGAGGTGGGGACCAGTGTCGGCACGGCCGTGGTGGGCACGTTGATCGCCGTGCTGGTCACCACGAGCCTCCCGCCGGGCGCGTGGAGCAGCGACCTGGTTGCCTCCTTCTTCCACGGCGAGCGGGTCTCCTACGCGCTGCTGTCAGTGGTCGTGGGCCTGGTCACCGGTTGGGGCGCGCTGACCCTGACCGACTCACGCTCGGTCGAGGAGGCTCACGGCTGACCGGGTCGCTCGGGGCATCACCGATCCGTACGGCAGACCCGTGCAGGTCACAGCCACCCGCGGGTCCAGTCACTCCGGCACCTGAGCGATACCGTGGCGTTCCTTGGCGCGAGTGGAAGCGGGTGTCGGCATGCAACAGGACGAGTCCGTGCCTTCGTTGCCGGGTGACCCGGCCCCGGGGCGCTCCTCGTTTCCACGACGTGTCTGGAGCGGCATTGTTCGCGAGTTCACACCCCCACCCAGGCCTCGCCCGCGCCCGAGCAGCAAAAGGTTGGACGCGGGACACCTGGCCGTCGGCGTGATCGAGGAGGTGGTCGAGGACTCTCCCGGTGAGGTGCAGGGCCCGGACGCGCTCATCATCAGGGCCGACGTGCCGGGGCACGAACGGATCCAGCGAACGGTGATCTGCCCGCTGTCGATGCCCGGCAGCGGCCGGCGCCTCATGGGGCAGGCCGTTGGCTTCCGCCACACCTCACTCGATCCGGACTTCGCCGACGACGTGCTCGTGGTCCGCTGGCCCGCGGAGGTCAGGAAGGCGCTGCAGCCACCGCGTCTCGAGGGGCCCGGCGCCGTGCGCGCACGGGTGTGGGGACTGCTGTCCCGGTGCTGCGCGGTGGTCGCGGTGAGCGGGATCCTGCTGTCGGTGGTGATGCTGATCGGTGTGGTCTTCACGGGCGGGGAGTTGTTCGCCGACCTGCCCTCATGGTTCCGACCCGGCCGGGTACTGGCGGCGAGCCTTGGAGCGGCGGTGCTGGGGACCCTCGTCTTCGTCGCCTGCCAGTACGCCGTCGCGCGCCGGCTTCCCGACTGAGCGGATCCGCGGGTCGCCCGGAGCTCAGACGGTCATAGGCACGGTCGGGTCGTGGACGAGCTAGCGCCAGGACGAAGATGACCCACCTCAGGGACCGGATCCCGCGGCCTCGTCGATGGAGGCGCGCGCACGCTCGGGCCGGTCGCCGTACCCCACCAGGAGCCGGTAGAGCATGTCGGTCGCGAGGAACCTGATCGGCTCGGCGGCCAGCAGGCCGGCCTGGGTCAGGTGGACCGCGCCGTGGGCGGTGAGCCAGACCTCGGCCGCCCACATCGAGGCGAGGGCGGGCTCGCCGAGGTCGAACCGGCCGGCCTCGGCGCAACGCCTCACCAGATCGGTCAGGCGGTCGTGCACCCCGGCGCCGGCGTCGTCGTCCCGCTCCGGGGGAGAGTCGACGAACAGTGCTCGGTAGACCGCGGGGTTGTCGACCCCGACGGTGACGTAGGTGAGCACCGCGGCGGCCAGGTCGGCGACCGGGTCGGGTGTGCTGGGGACGTCGTCGAGGGCGACGCAGAGGCGGGCGAAGCCGTCGCGGCGCAGCTCCCGCCTGAGCTGGTCCATGCCGCCGAAGTACGTGTAGACCGACATCGTGGAGGTGCCCGCCTCTGCCGCGAGCCGACGCGTGCTCAGGGCGCGGGGCCCGTCGACGGCCAGCACGTGGGCGGCAACGGACAGGAGCTTCTCCCGGACGGCAGGGTCGGCGGCGCGTGGCATGCCTTGACGATAGCATCACACTGATATACAACGGTGGTGTGCAGACGGTCGACAGCTCCGGTGCCCCGACGGCGATGGCCCCGCCCCACCGTGCCGGAGTGGCCGGCCTGCTCGTCGACATCGCGCTGCCGTTGGTCGCCTACTACGCCCTGCACGCGGCCGGCACCTCCGACTGGGCCGCACTGCTCGGCGCGACCGCAGCGGCCGGCGTACGCCTGGTCGTCGTGGCCATCTGGCGACGGGAGACCTCCTGGTTCTCGGCGATCATGCTCGTCGTCTTCGGGGTCGGCCTCGCGCTCGCGTTCGTCGGCGGCGACGCCCGGTTCGTGTTGTTGAAGGACTCGTTCACCACGGTCCTGCTCGGCGCGGTGTTCCTCGGCAGCCTGGCCGGCAGTCGACCCCTGGCACTGGCGGCGGCACAGGCCTCGAAGCCGTGGCAGGCCGACGAGCTGGAGGAGCTCTACCGCAATGAACCGAGCGGACGGCGAGCCTTCCGGGTGAGCACGTTCGGCTGGGGGCTCGGGCTGGTCGCCGAAGCCGTCGTCCGCGTGCCCCTGGTCTACCTGCTGCCCGTGCAGGTGATGGTCGGCCTCTCGACCGCGCTGATGATCGGGGCCATGGCCGGCCTCGCCGTCTGGAACATCGCCTACATCCTCCACACCGTCCGGCACCATCCGCAGTTGCGCATCCTGCTCCCCGCGTCGATGCGAGACTGATCCCGAAAGGACCCCATGGAATTCCTCTGTCACCACCGCGACCGCCTGGACTCCGAGCAGCTGCGCCACGAGCTGCTGGAGCAGCACTGGTCCTACATGGACGGGTTCGCCGACGAGATGATCGCCCGCGGTCCCACGCTGGCCAGTGACGGCGAGACCCCCACGGGGAGCGTGCACATCCTCGACCTGGCTGACGCCGCCGCAGCCCGTGCCTTCGCCTTCGACGAACCCGGCTACCAGGCGGGGATGTATCGCGACGTGACGCTGCGCCGCTGGCGCAACCTGCTCGGCCGCACGATGTGGCAGTTCCCGCCCGGTTACAGCGAGGAGAAACGCTGGTTCGTGCTCGGGCTCGGCGGCGGGCCCGCTGTCGACGACACCGTCCCGCCCGGCCACGACGACCAGCTGATCGCCTTCGGCCCCCTGCTCTCCGACGACGGCACCCGCTGGTTGGGTACGGCGGCACTCGTCCAGGTGTCGACGCCCACTGAGGCACGTGCGATCCTCACGGCCGACCGCTACGCCAGCATCGACGTGTATCCCTGGGACTACGGTGGCCGGCCGGAGTGATGCCCTGGACAAGGGCAGACCGGTCACCGCTGCTCAAGGAGCTCTGCTCACGCGACACCCAACGTGTGCGTCACGCGATCAGCGACGTCCGACACACGCGTGATCCCGAGCTGTTGGCGCCGCTGGTCGATCACCTCGACCTGATTCGCCGCAGGACCCGTCGGCTGGGCGCCGCCGCGACCGTCGGGCTCGACCGTGCCCTCGAGCGGATCGCGTTCTTCCGCGACGGGGTCTGCCTGTGCGCCTCCTACCGCCGCGACAGCGGCTTCAACCCGGCGAAGGAGGCGGAGCACGGGCATGTGCGGATCGTCGAGGAGATCCCGGTCGTCGACGACAACGGAACCGCGTGGCCACCCGTGCGGGTGTGTGCGTGCACCGGCTGCGGTCAGGCCTTCGACGTGCACGATCGGGAGTACCACGCGCCCTGGTGGGAGTGGATCGCCCGTCCGGAGCAGCAGGCTGAGTGTCCCGACGGCGACTGAGCCGCAGCCGTGGTCACGGTCAGGGCACGGCCTGTGCGTCGCTCGCGAGCGCCCGACGCACCACTCGGCGCCGCAGGGTGGGTGAGGCCACCACTTCATAGCCGGCCTCCAGGAACACCTGCAGCAGTCCGACGGACGCCTCGTCCCAGATCACAGACTTTCCAGGCGGTGGCTCGATCGGATACCCCTCGAGGACCCGCGCGCCGACCTGCTCGCCGTACTCGACGGTGGCGGCGGCGAGCTCATAGGTCAGTCCCGACTTGCGCCGGCCCTTGGCGACCACGAAGCAGGTGACCGACCAGACGCCCTCGAGCTCGGGGTCCATCCGCATCCACGGCTGCTTGCGGCTCCACAGCCGCGGGTAGCTCTCGCGTGGTTCGACTGCGACCCATCCGGCGGCCTCGCCGTCGACGTACCCGATCAGGCCGGACGTCGGCCCGGTGCTGCCGCAGCCTGTCTGTTCCAGCAGCGCGGCATCTCGTTGCTCCTGGGTGGTGTCGCGCCAGATCCAGCCGGGCACCTTCAGCGCCTGGCACCGACACTTGGCGGCGCCCCCGGTCGCGAACAGTGCCTCGACTTCCTCGCTCGTGGCCTGGTTGGCCGGTCGCCAGCTGAACTCGGGCATGCCAAGGACTCTAGTGGGCCTTCGCGCTGCCGCTAGCCAGCCAGTGCGGGGACCAGTTGGCTGACCACCCACAGCACGAGGACTGCCGTGCCCAGCACACCGAGCACGGCCACGCAGGCCCTGACCGTGAAGGAGACCTCGCCGCGCTCGAATGCCGAGTGGAGCCTGCCCAGTCCGGCCAGCACCAGCAGGGCGATCAGCGCGCTGACCACCCCGACGGCGACGATCACGATCGGAGTGAGCCCGACCAGCAGCCAGCGACGGTCCCGGAAGCCGTCGGACCGCAGGCTGCGAGCCCCGGCGATCGGAGAGAGCGCTCCGGCAGCGGCATCGGCCCAGATGTTCACCGCGCCAACGTATCCCGACGCGGCAAGTGATAGAAACTAGGACGTCCTACTAAATTGGAGGCCCTCATGGTTGCCCCGACCGCCGTGCCTGACTGGGTGCTCTGGCAGCAGCGCGACTTCCCCAACGCCAACCTGCTCCTCCTGGGCGGCGAGGTCCCGACGTTGGTCGACAGTGGGTTCGTCGGCGACGCGGACAAGACCGCCGCCTGGGCCCGACGCCACGCCCCCGGGCTCTCCCTGGTCGTCAACACCCATTGGCACTCCGACCATGTCGGCGGAAACGCGACCCTCCAGGCCCACGGAGTCGGAGTGGCAGCGAGCAGCGACGACGCCGCCTCCGTAAACCGGCGAGATCCCGGGTGCTGCTCGGCCCAGCGCCTCGACCAACCGGTGCCGCCGTACGCGGTGGACCACCCGCTGGCAGACGGCGACGTACGCCGACTGGGCGAGGCGGACTGGGAGGTCATCGCCACCCCCGGACATACGCCCGGCCACCTGTCGCTGTGGCAACCCGAGGAGCGTCTCCTGGTCACTGGCGACGCCCTGTCCGCCTATGACGTCGGGTGGGTCGACCTCGCCCTGAACGGACCGGAGGCGGCCGCGATCGCCCTGGCCTCCCTGGAGCGACTGGCCGACCTGGGACCCCGCGTGCTGCTCACCTCCCACGGGCCCGTGCCGACCGACACCGGCGCCGCCCTCGCCGCGGCCCACCGCCGGGCGTCACGTCTGGTCGACGACCACGCCGGCGCGGTCTGGTACGGCGCGCGCCGGGTCTTCGCCTTCGCCCTGATGATCCGTTCCGGCATTCCGACCGACCAGGTCGAGAGCTACCTCCTCGAGCGCGAGTGGCTCCGTGACGCGGCCACGTCACTCGGCCTCACGCCAGTTGCTCTCGCCACGGAACTGGTGGACTCGATGGGTGCCAGCGGAGCAACCGTCGTGCGCGACGGACGCCTCTGCGCGGCGGCACCGCACGACCCCGTGCAATCGGCCGCGCTGCACCAGCCGTGGCCCAGCGACTGGTAGGTCTGCTCCTGCTCGACGGGAACGGCGTTCAGGTCAGCCGGCGTACTGCGGATCGGTCGGCTCGACCCACTGGACGAGCTGGTAGACCACGCCGTTGGGGTCGGCCATCTGGAAGTACCGCTCACCCCACGGCTCGGTCTCGACCGGCGTGATCACCTCGACGCCATCCGCCTGGAGCCGCGCGTAGTCGGTGTCGATGTCGTCGACGGTGAAGACGACGAGCAGCCCGGTGGCGTGGCCGGCCGCTGATTCCGGCTTGAAGGTCGGCAGGCCGGTGGTCAGGTAGATCAGGCTGAACCCGGCCTCGGGGTGGCTCAGCGCGCAGAACCCTTCGGCTGACATCGACTCGGTGAAGCCCAGAAATCGCTTGGCCCAGGCGGCGGATGCCTCGACGTCGGTGACGTTGAGGGAAATGGCGGACTCGGTGATGCGCATACGGGGCTCCTCGATTGGCGATCTCGCTGTACACCATACAATGTACATTGTACGACGTACGAATATCAAATGTTGCCCACGCAACGGGGCAGTCGAAAAGAGGAGGCGCGGCGGGTCGGACTGCTCGTAGCCTCGAAGCATGGTCCAGCTGATTCACGCGTCCGGGCGCGAGGCCCTGAGTCTGTCGACCCGGTTGTTGCAACGCGTCCGCGTGGCCGACCCGTACGCCGGGGTCTGGGAGGCCGCAGACGTGCAGTGGGCGTGGCGAAAGCCAACCAGCTCCGACGGCATCGACAAACCGTTCTGGCTGGACGACCACGGGCAACCCGTGGCTGGCGTGCTGCTTGCCACCTCGGGCGATGACTGCCAGATCGACCCCGTCGTGGTGCCGGGCGCGTTCGACGTCGGGACCGCCTTCGCCGCCGCCCTGGAGCTGGGCCGTGCGCACGCGCCGGGCGGCTTCGACATCCCGACCGACGACGCCGACCCCGTCCTGCTGCGCCTGGTCACCGAGGCCGGGCTGACTCCCGGCTACCGGGACAGTACGGCGTGGGTCGCGGCCGACGATCGACGCGAGCCGCGCCCGACTGCCGACGGCTACCGCATTGTCGACCGCACCCAACGCGCCGACGCCCCGCACCCGATGCGTAGGCGCAACGGCGAGCAAGTGGCACAACGCCTGGCCGAGTGTTCCCTCTATGACGCCGAGCTCGACCTGGCCGTGGAGACCACCGACGCCTGCCAGGCAGGTGTCGCGCTCTTCTGGGCAGACCCGGTCACCCGGGTCGGCCTGGTCGAGCCCGTGCGCGTCGAGGACGAGCACCAGCGTCGCGGCCTGGCCTCGGCGCTCGTCTCCGAGGGAGTCGCCCGCCTCTTCGCGCGGGGCATGGAGCGGGTCAAGGTCTCCTTCGGCTCCGAGGCCGCCGGGGCGACGTACCGTGGTGTCGGCTTCGTGCCGACCTCGACCACCACGTGGTTCGGTCGGGCCAACGGGTCAGCCCTGTGACTCCAGGAAATCCGCAGCGGCAATCCGGAGCGAAGCGGGCCGCTGGTCGGCGCCACCGAACCTGGCCACCTGTGCCCAGACCCAGTCACCCATCGACGGGGCGAGCGGCTCGTCGGGTTGCCCGGCACGCCGCTTGACGACAGCGCCGAACGACACGACCACCAGGTAGTCACCGGCGTCGTCAGTCATCACCGCCTCGCGTACGTCGTTCTCGGGCCAGCCCGGGTAGGCGGAGGCGTCGGCGTCGATGGCGTCCTCCAGGGCGATCATCTCGGCTGCCGTCATCAGTCGGAAGGGTCCTCCGAGGCCCCAGGTGTCGCCGACGCCGGGCCGTTGGCCGTCGTGCCACAGCGCCAGGCTCTCGCCGGCGAGCGCTCCGGCCTCCTCGGTCTGCTCGGGTGACGCGGGCGGCGACAGGGTGGCCCGCACCTCCGCCGGCAGCACCTCCTCGAGCGCGACCAGGGCGGAGTCGAGATCGATGCCGAGCTCCCTCTCGCGGAGCAGCCGCCAAGTCGTCTCGAGCACGCCCGAGCGACGTATGTCGTCGATCGTGATGCCTTCCTCCGCGGCGTCGTCGACGACGCCCCGCACTGTGCGGGTGGTCTCCAGCAGGGTCTGGAACAACTCCTCGGTGGGATCGATGCGCAGAATCCGCAGGGTCAGCTCCTCGGCCTCGTCGAAACGGTATTGGACGAGGTACGACCAGCCGAGCATCAGCGCGACCCAGGGGCTGGCGGCATCGGCGCGGATGGCCTCCTCGGCGGCGGGCATGAAGCGCTCCAGCGGCGCGAAGTTGGACAGCAGGTATCCGGCACGCTGGGCCAACGCCACGGGGAGGTCGTCGGGACTGGTGCGTGCGCACATCGCCACCGCGTCGTCGAGCCGTTGCCAGGCGTGGTCGAGGTCGCCGTTCTCGGCCATGGCGGAGCCGAGCTCCATCACGTTGCCCCAGCTCTCCGGCTCCTCCTTGATCGCGACGTCGGCCCACCGCAATGCCTCGGCGTGGTCGCGCAGCCCGAACGACACGTGCCGCAGGCACTGGGCCGCGGTGACGAAGTGGTTGTCGCGACGCCCGGCCACCTGGAGGAAGACGCGTTTGGCCTCCTCGAGGCGCCCGCTGGCCTCGAGATGGAGGCCGAGCAGGAGCGAAGCGCTGCTGCGCTCCGGTTGGGCCGCGATCACCTGGGCGGCGAGCTCGCCCACCTTCGGATGGGTCGGCTGCGCGGAGAGCAGCTCCCAGCCCAGGTCGAGATTGTGCTCGATGGCGTCGCGCTGGTTGTCCAGCTGGTGATTGGTCACTGCATTCCTCGCTTGACCCGGTGGGCGCGCAGCTGGTCGAAGGTGCCGTCGTCGACGCCGTACTCCAGCACCGGTGCCACCTGGTCGAACCATGACCTCGTGGACTGGGTGATCGTGCCGGCCGCGGCCAGCAACGACTCGGTGGTCACGGGCACCAGCTCGCCCCTGCTCATGGATTCGGTCATCGCCTGCTGCAGGGCGCTCGTGGTCAGGTGGGCCAGATCGGCACCCGAGAAGCCTTCGGTGGCCGCGGCGACAGCCACCACGTCGACGTCGGCGGCGGGCTTGCCCTCGAGTGCACCCTGCACGATCGCGGCCCGGGCGACGGCGTCGGGCGGCAGCACCAGCACCGTCTTGTCGATGCGACCGGGTCGGCGCAACGCCGAGTCGATGTCCCAGGGACGGTTGGTCGCGGCCAGGAAGTAGACGCCGTCGTTGGCGCTGCCCACGCCGTCGAGCTCCTCGAGCAGCTGGGTGACCAGCATCCGCATGGCCTGCGAGCCGCCGCCACCCGACGTACGTTTGCCGCCGAGGGCGTCGAACTCGTCGAAGAAGATCACGCACGGTGCTGCCGCGCGAGCGTGGCGGAAGATGCTCTGCACCGCCTTCTCGCTCTCGCCGACATACTTGCCGAGCAGGTCGGCCAGGGTCACGTGGATGAACGACGCCCCGAGGTCGCCGGCGATCGCCCGGGCGATGTAGGTCTTGCCGCACCCGGGCGGGCCGTACATCAGCAGCGAGCCGCCGGGCGTCTGGCCGAACGCCGCCGCAAGCTCCGGGTTGCGCAACGGCGCCAGGAACGTCGAGTCGAGGTGCTGCTTGACCTCGGCAAGCCCGGCCACGTCGGCCAACGTCACCTTCGGGCGTTCGGCGTCCCACAGAGAGGCCTCGGCTCCGATGACCTCGGGGTCGTCGTCGGCAGGGGCAGGCACGGGCTCGGCGGGAGGCGCCGAGGACGACGTACGCATCCGAGCCGCCATCAGCCGGGCCCGCAGCACGCGGGCGCGGGCCGGGTCGCCGCCGTGCGCCTCGAACGCGCCGAGCTCGTGTGCGGCACGGTCGGGGTCATGCTCGAGCAGCAGGGTCACGAAGTCCTCGCGCAGGGCGAGGTTGCCGGGGTCGGCTGCCACCTCGCGCGCGATCACCTCGACGAAGTCGTTGCCGGATGGTGCGTCGTTCACTGTGGTTCTCCGTCGTGGTCAAGGGGGCTTCGCGTGAAGGTCAGTCGAACTGCGGACGCAGGCCCTGGCGGAAGGTCCGGACATTCGCCGGACTCATCTTCCAGCGATCCCGGTCGGTGTCCTCGAAGGTGATGTCGTAGCGCCCGGATGCTCGTTCGAACTGCACCAGAGTCTGCACGGGCAGGGTGTCGCCGGGTGCGTAGTGGCTGGCGAAGTAGTCGTCGGCGGCGGAGCGGACCGTGCTCGCCCGCACGGCCACCGCGGTGATCGTGTCGTCAGGGGAGTAGGTGTAGCCGTGGGCGCTGAAGACGCCCTCGTCGACATCGATGATCATGGAGAAGGACTCCCAGTCGACGGGCGCAGGTGCCATGTTCTCGATCAGGGCGCGGATCAGGTCGGCGGTGACGGTCTCGGACAAGGTGCTCCCATTCTCGGTTCGGTCTGGTGCGGCCATCCTTCCCCAGTCGTGAAGGTCTCAACCATTCTCCGCAGGCCCCTGGATCAGTTGATGATCTCGCCGCGTTGCTCGGCGGCCAGCGCAGCAAGGCGGTCGCGCCAACCCTGGAGCTCCTCAGGCGACAGCCGCGGCCAGTCGATGACCTCGCGCACGATCCGGAGCGGCTCCGCACTGCGGTAGGACCGGGTGGGGTTGCCGGGGAACTTCTTGTCCGTCACGTTGGGGTCGTTGGTGAACTCTCCGGTCGGCTCCACGGCATACACCCGCGGCTCGCCGTCGCCCTGCGCCAACTCGGCAGCCAGCCCGGCGCCGCCGAGCAGCGCGGTGAAGTAGATGTGGTTCATCACCACTTCGGGGCGATAGTTCGACCGGAACCCGGCCGTCAGCAGGTCGCCCTCCCGCAGGTCGGCCTTCGTGCCGTGGAAGAAGGGGCCTTCGTCCAGAACTTCACTCACGGGGCAACAGTAGTGGCAGCGACGTCGCCCATCGGGTGTCACGATGGGCGCATGAGCATTGTACGCACGCTGGCGCGAGTGGTCCTGGGCTCCCTGATGGTCGGCGCTGGCGTCAGTCACCTGACCTTCGCCCGCGACGGGTTCCGGGCCCAGGTGCCCGCGTGGTTCCCGGTCGACGAGGACCTGACCGTGCTCGGTTCGGGTGCCGTGGAGATCGGACTGGGGGTCGCGTTCGTCGCACTGCCCCAACGCAAACGCCTCGTCGGTGGACTGCTGGCCGCGTTCTTCGTCGCGATCTTCCCCGGCAACATCGCTCAGTACGTCGAGGGGGTCAACGCCTTCGGTCTCGATTCCGACGCCAAGCGCTTGGCCCGGCTCTTCTTCCAACCGGTGCTGGTCGTGTGGGCACTGTTCGGGGGTGACTGGTTCCGTCGGGTCAGAGCACGTCCTTGAACTGCTCGTGGCTGCGATGAGATTGATGCCCGGGCCGGGTCTACCCGAGACCGACCAGGAGAGGACCGTCCATGCCCAGCGCCCCCGTCGAGGCCGCCGGCTACTCGAGGACAGCGCCGACTGTCGCAGCGCTCGAGAGCTGAGCGGATGACGACGATCCACGCGAACGGAGTCGACCTGGGCATCGAGGCCTTCGGCCGGGACGACAGCCCGTTGGTGCTCCTGGTCGGTGGCACGACCATGCTGTCGTGGCCCGACGCCCTGTGCCAGCGGCTGGCCGCCGGTGGTCGACGGGTGGTGCGCTACGACCTGCGCGACAGTGGCGAGTCGACGACGCTGGACCCCGGGGCGCCGGCGTACAACCTGCGTGACCTGGCCGCAGACGCGGCTGCGTTGGTGGCTGTGCTCGGCGCCGAGACAGCCCACCTGGCCGGCATCGGCGTCGGCGGAATGGTGGCTCAGGTGGCCGCGCTCGACCATCCGCACGCCTTCGGGGCGTTGACCCTGGTCGGTACCCGTGCGGTCGCACCCGGGCCGGTCGACGACGACCTCCCGGACCACGACGCGGCCACCATGCAGGCCCTCTTCTCCCGGACGATGCGGGACTGGACCGACCGGGACGCGGTCGCCGACTTCGCGGCCGCCGGCGCCCCGCTCCTGGGCAACGACCCGGCGCAGGCCCGCGAGACCGCGACCCGCATCTGGGACCGCACGCCCTCCTCGGACCCCGCTGTGCACATGGCCAACCAGCTGGGCTTGGTCTTCTCACGACTCGACTGCGCGCCCAGGTGGCGCGAACGTCTCGGCGAGCTGGCGCTGCCCACGCTCGTCGTGCACGGTGCCGCGGACCCGTTCTTCCCGGTCGGCAACGGCGCGGTGCTGGCCGCGGAGATCCCCGGCGCGCGACTGCTGGTGCTCGACGACATGGGCACCGCCTTGCGCGACGACACTGTCGACGACGTCGCCGCAGTCATGATGGCGAACGGTGCCACCGGGGGCCGTCATGGTGTTGATCGCGGCGGGTCTGCTGAGGGCTGATCTGCTCTGGGCCGCACGCCCTTCTGCGTGGGCAACGGTCGCGTCAGGCTCGGACCATGACCGACGAACACCGACCCCTGGCCCTGGGCAAGCGCACCGCGGAGGACCTCCTCGGCCAGCGCATCCTGCTCCTCGACTCACCACTGGACGACGAAATCGGCGCCCTTCTGTGCGCCCAGCTGGTGCTGCTCTCGACCGACGACCCGACCACGGACATCAGCCTCTGGATCAACTCACCCGGTGGCTCGGTGACCGCGATGCTGGCGATCGCCGACACCATGCGCCTGGTCCCCAACGATGTGTCCACCGTGGTGCTGGGCATGGCCTACTCGGCCGGCCAGTTCCTGCTGTGCTGTGGCACCGAGGGCAAGAGGTATGCGATGCCCCACGCCAAGGTGCTGCTGCACCAGGGCTCGGCCGGCATCGGCGGCACCGCGGTCGACATCGAGCTGCAGGCCGAGGACCTGCGCCACATGCGTGACACGGTGCTCGGCATCATCGCCGAACGCACCGGCCAGACGCCCGAGCAGGTCTTCGAGGACTCGCTGCGCGACCACATGTTCAGCGCCACCGAGGCCCGCGACTACGGGTTCATCGACCACCTCGTCACCGACCTCGAAGAGATCAGACCACGCACTCGTCGTACGACGGGACTGCGGCGATGAGCAGCTACACGATCCCCAACGTGGTCAGCCGGACGCCGCGCGGCGAGAAGGTGATGGACGTCTACAGCCGACTGCTCGAGGAACGCATCGTCTACCTCGGCACCGAGATCGACGACGGCGTCGCCAACGCGCTCATCGCGCAGATCCTGCACCTGGAGTCCGAGAGCCACGACTCCCCGATCAACCTCTACATCAACTCGCCGGGCGGCTCGATCACGGCGACCTTCGCGCTCTACGACACGATCCGGTTCTGCCGGGTGCCGGTGGCCACCACATGCGTGGGCCAGGCGTTCTCCAGCACGGCGTTGCTGCTGGCCGCCGGTGAACCCGGTCAACGCTCGGTGCTCCCGCACGCGCGGGTGATGCTGCACCAGCCATCAGGCCAGGGGCGTGGCACGATCCCCGACCTGATCCTGGCCGCCGACGAGATCCTGCGCGTCCGCGAGGAGATGGAGCAGGCGCTGAGCCTGCACACGGGGCAGGACGTCGAGGCGTTGCGGCACGACACCGATCGCGACCGGATCTTCCGCGCGGACGAGGCAGTCGCCTACGGACTGGCCGACCAGGTGATCAGCAGCCGTTGACCTCAGCCGGCCAGGGCCAGGGGGGCGCCGTACGACTGGGGTGCGGCGGCGTTGCTCGTCCGGCCGAATGGCTCGCTCGAGATGACCAGCGGCGCCGAGGGTACGGCGTACAACCGGCGGGCCGCGGCCATCGCCAGCTCGTGCAGGGTGAGGTCGAGGGCGCCGGCGACGGCGGAGAGCACCTCTGAGGACGGGTCCTTGCGGCCACGCTCGACCTCGGAGAGGTATTGCGTCGAGATGCCGGCCCGCCCGGCGGTCTCGCTCAACTTCTCGCCCCGCTCGTGGCGCCGCTCTCGGAGCAGGTCGCCGGTCACCTCGCGCCACAGAGGCTCGGGCTCACCACGGGAGACGTCACGTTCGGACGGTGTCGGCAGTGGCATCAGGTGACCCATGCATTCGAGGTTAGCCACCTGCGGTGGCAGCAACGGTGCCGTTCTGCTGTGGGCAGAACGCGCACCGGCCCCGGGGTGAGGGCTGCGGGAGGTCGCAGAGCACGAACAGCGGAGGCACAGGAATCGCACAGACTGGGCCGTCACGGTAGGGGCAGCCAACCGACCCGCAGATCCAGGAGGATCACCGTGAGACGCACTCCCAGCCACCACGAAGACCATGGTCCGACCTACGAAGGCCGGCCGCTGGCCCGCCCCGGCGACGAGATCATGGACCAGGGTGTGGGCTTCGACCTGACCACCCTGGTCACCCGGCGACGCGTCCTCAGCGTGGTCGGCGTGGGGGTGGGCGCCGCCACGCTCGCAGCCTGCGGCGCCGACAAGGAGACCGTCTCGTCCAACGCGAGCTCGGCGACGTCCGAGGGGGAGATCCCCGAGGAGACCAACGGCCCCTACCCGGCCGACGGCACGAGCGATGACCTCAACGTGCTGGGCGAGTCCGGGATCGTGCGCAGCGACATCACCTCCAGTCTCGACGGCGGTGAGACGGTCGACGGTGTCCCACTGACGATGACCTTCAGCGTCAACGACCTGGCCGAGGACAAGGTCTTCACCGGGGCCGCGGTCTACGCCTGGCACTGCGATGCCCAGGGCCGCTACTCGATGTACACCGAAGGTGTCGAGGACGAGACCTGGCTGCGTGGCGTCCAGGTCGTCGACGCCGACGGCGAGGTCAGCTTCACCACCATCGTGCCCGGTTGCTATGCGGGCCGGTGGCCGCACATCCACTTCGAGGTCTATCCGGACGTCGACTCGGCCACCGACGTGGAGAACGTCATCGCCACCTCCCAGGTGGCCTTCCCGGAAGAGACCCTCACGGGGGTCTACGAGCTCGACACCTATGCGGGCTCCGCGCAGAACCTGGCCGGCGTCGGCTCCGTCGAGGACGACGGCATCTTCTCGGACAGCGTCGACCTCCAGATGGCCACCGTCACGGGAAGCCTCAAGAAGGGGTACGCCGCCAGCCTTGCCGTGGGTGTCGACACGAGCACCGAGCCCTCAGCTGGGGGCGCAGGCGGTGGCATGCCCGGCGGCGAGCCGCCGTCGGGTGGTACGCCGCCCGAGCCGCCGGCCAACTGATCCCTCATCCAGAAACCAGAAACAAGGAGTCACACATGTTCGCGAACCTCACGGGCTGGCACGCCCTCGTCATCCTGACCATCGTCCTGCTCGTCTTCGGGTCGGCCAAGCTGCCCGCGCTCGCCAGGAGCGTCGGCCAGTCGATGCGCATCCTGCGCGACGAGGTGCATGACGAAGCTGGCGCCGAGACCGCGGCGGCGCCCACGACGACCATCGACCCGGCCAGCCGCCGGGCGTCGTGAGCACCGCCACCGCCGCGTGGGGCACCATGCCCCTCGCCGGGCACGTTCGGGAGGCCCGACGCCGCGGACTCCGCGCGGCGGTGGCCCTGGCTGTCGGCATGACCCTCGGGTTCCTCCTCTCCGATCAGGTTCTCGACGTGCTCCGCCTGCCGATCGAGGAGCTCGCCAGCTCCCGGCAGGCCAGCCTCAACTACGACACCGTGACCGGTGCCTTCGACCTCAAGCTCAAGATCGCGCTCTTCGTGGGCCTGGTCGTGGCCAGCCCGGTCTGGTTGCTCGAGCTCTTCGGATTCCTGGCCCCGGGCCTCACCGAGGGCGAACGCCGCTGGACGACCACCTTTCTGCTCACCGCGGTCCCGTTGTTCGTGGCCGGCTGCGCCTTCGGTCTTCTGCTGTTCCCCCACATGGTCAGCGTCCTGACCGGCTTCTCGTCGACCGAGGACACCACCATCCTCACCGCGTCCTACTACGTGGACTTCGTGTTGAAGATGGTGCTCGCCACCGGGGTCGCCTTCGTGCTGCCGGTCTTCGTGGTCATGCTCAACCTGATGGGGATCCTGTCGGCCGAGACCCTGCGCCGGAGCTGGCGGATCGTGGTCGTGGTGATCACGTTGTTCGCCGCCCTGGTCACACCGGCCGCCGACGTCATGTCGATGTTCCTGGTCGCGGCGCCGATGGTCGTGCTCTTCGGCCTCGCCCTGGTGATCGCCACCATCCATGACCGACGTACGTCGCAGGAGGAACCATGTTCGGCCTGACCTTCGAGAAGCTCTTCCTCGTCGCGCTCATCGCCGGGGTGGTGATCGGGCCCA
This sequence comes from Nocardioides sp. Soil797, assembly GCA_001429555.1. GTDB lineage: Bacteria > Actinomycetota > Actinomycetes > Propionibacteriales > Nocardioidaceae > Nocardioides. The sequence goes on from LMSR01000002.1 coordinate 154,542, forward strand.
GCCGACTGCCGCACTGTGCCCACCGTCTCGGCGAGGTGCTCCGTTCCCTCCGAGGGCTGGTTGACTCGACCCGCCGCGACGCCGAGCGGGAGATGGGAGTGACACTGACCAGAGCAGAGTGGGAGGCGCTTGACCCGCGCCAGTTCGACCCACGCCGCATCATGCGTCGGGCCATCAACGAGCAGCCGCTGCAGCAGCCCGCCGAGCACGACGCCCTGCTGGAGGAGGCGAGTCGGGTGCGGCCGGGTCAACGCCACCTGGTCAATGGATCCGCGGCCCACCCACGTCGGATCCCGATCGCCTCACTCGCCCTCGACGACCCACGTCGGATGGCCGCCGAGCCCGTTGACCAACCGGTTCACCCCAGGAGTTCAGTCGATCGGGAGTGACATGGCCGTGCGCGGCCAGCGGTCCAACCCGATCTCGGCCTCGTGCTCGCGCAACGCCCGCAGCTGGGCACCCGACTGCGCCGGATCGACAGGCTCGAAGCCCAGGCGGGCGTAGTAGGGCCCGTTCCAGGGCACCTCGGTGAAGGTGGTCAGCGTCAGCCGGGTGAACCCGTTGTCCGCCGCCCACTTCGCGGCCCGGTCGATGAGCGCACGGCCCAATCCCTGACCGGCGTGGCTGGGGTGCACGGAGACCTGCTCGACGTGCCCGTTCCCGTCGACGATGTCGGCGATCAGGTAGGCGACCGGGACCTTGTCGGCGTCTGCCACCCAGGCCCGACCCGCACGCACGTAGGGTTCCAGCTCCTCGACCGAGGGCGGGGCGTCGTCAGCGACGGCTTCCATTCCGATCGAGCGAAAGGCTGCCCCAGCCGCGCGCTCGATCTCGCGGAGACGGGTCAGGTCCTGGATGGTGGCGGGACGCAGCATGTGGCCTGTCTATCAGCGTGCCCCGTCGTACGCCGAGTGCGAGCGCGAAGCCGGCCAGCCCCGCCACGGTGAACCAGATGTCGGCGCCGAGGCTGACCAGCCCGGTCTCACCGGCTGCGGCGTCCCACACGAGCGCCGGGACGCCGCGACCCAGGGCAAGGCCCGAGCCGATGAACGTGAGGACGCAGAGTCGGTGGGTGAGATCCCTCGGGAGATCGCCGCGAGCCAGCCGCCATGCGACGAACGCGGCGGCGTACATGAGGAGCCCGGCGAGCAGGTCGTAGGCCAGGAACCACGGGCGTTCGCTGATCGGCGCGAAGCTCGGGTCCAGGCCGCCGCGCCAACCGAGGGCCCATGCGATGTGCACGCAGGCGAAGACGAAGCTCCAGAGGGACAAGAAGATTCCGAGACGAGTTTTCATGGCTCCAGCCTTGTGGGTGCAACGCAGCGGGGTCATCGGGGATCACCCCCGAAGACCCCCTGACCTCACGAGGCGGTCCTGATCATGCTCGGTGCCGTGGTGGGCGCGGCACCAACCGCGGCACCCGTTGGATGACGTCTCGGTAGGAAGGCCGTCGCTGAATGCTGCGCTGCTCCATCATCGGGATGCTGGCCCCTTGGAACATCGCGGTCATCGCGACGGCGCCCACGACCAGCCACCACCAGTCACCGGGTGAACCAGCAATGCCGAAGAGCGTCAGCGAGGTCCAGAACATGATCTCACCGAAGTAGTTGGGGTGACGCGACCACGCCCACAGCCCGCGCTCCATTGCCTGCCCTGGTTGGCGATCGCTCAGGAAACGTCGCATCTGTCCGTCGGCGACGAACTGCAGGGCGACGGCGCCGATGCCGATCACGGCCGCAACGGCATCGAGCCAGTTGAGTGGCCCACCGGGCCGGGTCAGCACGGCGTACGCCGGCACCAGGCCGAGGAACACGATGAAGGTCGGCACCAGGTGGATGCTGACGAGGTCGACCACGAACTCGGCGCGACCGGCCTTGTCCCGGAGCAGCGGGTATCGCCAGTCCTCGTGCGGGAATCCCGGCCAGTCGTGGAGCCAGTTGCCAGTGAGGCGCACGGCCCAGATCCCGATGACCACCAGCAGCAGCACCGATCGCTCGTGCGCACCGTCGTCGGTGGCCATGAACCAGTAGCCGGCCAGGAACGGCGGCAGCACGCTCCAGTAGGGGTCATAGCAGCTGGAGTTGTGGTGGAGGCGGCTGCCGGCGAAGACGACCAAGGTGGCGATCACGTCGGCGATCAGTCCGTCGAGCCACAGCCAGCGCGTGTCGGGCCCCCACACCAGCCATGCGGTTGCCACCCCGAGGGCAATGACGAGCAGGACGCCCACCCGGGCCAGCGACGCCGTACGACTCATCAGGGGAGACTACTGGCTGTTGCCCGACGCGGGTGCGAGGATCGACGCGATGAATCCGGGTGCCCGATCGTGTCTACACCCGCATGGCCACACCCACGACCCCACCAGCAGAGAGTGCGCCCGTGCCGATCGATGAAGTTCCTGGCGACCCGGCGGCCCCGCAGGTCGAGGCGCACCTGCCGCCCGGGGTCGAGCGCGGCCCGACCACGGTGGCTGCCTTCCGCGCAGTGCTGGCCAACACCCTCGTGGCCAACGTGACCTCGAGCTATCTCTGGTTCGCCCTGACCTTCTGGGCCTACCTCGAGACCCGGTCGGTGATGGCGACGGCGATCATCGGGGGCGCGTTCATGCTGCTCACCGCGGGCTTCGGTGTCCTCTTCGGAACCCTGGTCGACCGGCATCGCAAGAAGCTGGTGATGGTGGGCTCGTCCCTGGTCACGCTGGTCACCTATCTCGTTGCCGGCGGCCTCTGGTTGAGCCTCGGCGAGGAGAAGCTGATCGACTGGGGTGGTCCGTGGTTCTGGCTTTTCGCCACCGTGATCCTCGTCGGTGGGGTCGTCGAGAGCCTGCGCAACATCGCCCTGTCGACGACGGTGACGCTGTTGGTGCCCGAGGACGAACGCGACAAGGCCAACGGAATGGTCGGCACGGTGCAGGGCGTCGCGTTCATGATCACGAGTGTCTTCAGTGGGCTCTCCATCGGGCTCATCGGCATGGGCTGGACCCTCGCCGTTGCGATCGCGCTGACCGGCATCAGCCTGGCCCACCTGCTGCCGATCAGCATCCCCGAGCTCGAGCCCGACGCGGAGGAAGGCGCCTCGCGCTTCGACATCCGCGGGGCGGTCGCCGCGATTCGCCAGGTACCCGGACTGGTGGCACTGATCCTCTTCTCGACGTTCAACAACCTGGTCAGCGGCGTCTACATCGCGCTGATGGATCCCTACGGCCTCACGCTGTTCAACGTCGAGGCGTGGGGGCTGGTGCTCGGGGTCACCGGCATCGGCTTCGTGGTCGGCGGCGGCCTCGTCGCGAAGTTCGGTCTCGGGAAGAACCCGGTGCGCACCCTGCTCCTGGTCAACCTCGGCGTAGCCGGCCTCGGAATGACGTTCACCCTGCGGGAGTGGGCCTGGCTCTACGTGGTCGGCATCTTCGTCTTCATGTGCATGATCCCGGCGGCCGAGGCGGCCGAGCAGACGATCCTGCAACGGGTGGTGCCGTTCCGCACCCAGGGCCGGGTCTTCGGGTTCGCCCAGAGCGTGGAGCTGGCGGCAAGCCCGATCTCGGCCTTCCTGATCGGGCCGATCGCGGAGTTCTGGCTGATCCCCTACATGGAGGGCGAGGGCGGTCGCGACACGTGGGGCTGGTTGCTGGGCTCCGGAGAGGCCCGTGGCATCGCGCTGGTGTTCCTGGTCTCCGGGCTGATCATGTTGGTCACGGTGCTGCTGGCGCTGGCCTCGGCGCCGTACCGGCGGCTCTCCGAGGAGTACGCCGTCGCGCCGCCGCAGGCGATCGAGGGGTGAGCGATCTCGCCGGTGCTTCACGCGTGGCCGGGCCGCACCAGTCCGCTCTCATAGGCCAGCACCACGATCTGCACCCGGTCACGCAGTCCGAGCTTGGCCAAGACACTGCCCACGTGCTTCTTGACCGTTGCCTCGGAGAGGAACAGCCCGGCTGCGATCTCGGCGTTGGAGGCACCCGTGGCGATCTCGCGCACGACCTGCTGCTCACGCTGGGTGAGCGTGTCGAACGCGGGCGGGACTCGTCGCTGCCCCGGCAGGTCGACCTGCTCAAGCAGGCTGCGGGTCAGTGACGGCGCAATCACCACGCCCCCGCGATGCACACTGCGGATCGCGGCCACCACCTCCTCGCCCCGCGCATCCTTGAGCAGGAACCCGCTCACCCCGGCGCGCAGCGCCTCGAACGCAGGCGCCTCCACGTCGTAGGACGTCAGCATCAGCACCCGAGGCGCATCGGCCGCAGCCAGGATGCGCGTGGCTGCGCGGACCCCGTCGAGCACCGGCATGCGCACGTCCATCAGCACGACGTCGGGTGCGGTACGGCGTACGCCGTCAAGAGCCGCCTTGCCGTCCGCGGCCTGACCGACCACCTCGAGATCGTGTTGGGCAGAGACGATCATCTCCAGCCCGTCACGCACGAGGTCCTGGTCGTCGGCGAGGAACACCCCGATCATCGGTCGCTCCCGTCATCGACGGGCACCGTGGCGGTCACCCGAAAGTCTCGTCGACCGGCCTCGACCTGCAGCGTCCCGCCCAACGCGGCGATGCGTTCGCTCATGCCCGCCAGACCTCGGCCCGCGCCGGCATGGGTGCGCGTCGGCCCGTCGATGCGGTTGTGTACGACGACTTCGACGGCGTCGTCGCGCCACTGCAGGTCGACCGTGACCGGTGTGGACGTGCCGGCGTGCTTGAGCACGTTGGTCAACGCCTCCTGCAGGAACCGATAGGTGGCCAGGTCGCCGGTCGGGCACAACGGTCGTCGTGGACCGCGTTCGTCGAGACGGATCGCGAGCCCGGTGCGTTCGACACTGTCGACCAGTGCGGGCAGGTCGGCCAGGGTCGGTTGTGGGCTGGTGGCCACGTCGGCGTCGTGGAGCACGGCGAGGATGCCGCGCATGTCACGCATGGCGTCGCGGCCGACGCCAGAGATCGTGCCGAGCACGGCCGCGGCCCGATCCGGATCCTGCGCCGAGACCATGCGTCCACCCTCGGCCTGGCTCACCATGACCGCGAGCGAATGAGCCACCACGTCGTGCATCTCGCGCGCGATGCGATGGCGCTCCTGCTCGGCCGCGACCCGTGCCGCAGCCTCGCGATCGGCTTCCTCGCGGAGTGCGCGCTGCTCGAGCTCCTCGACGTAGAGCAGGCGCAACCGTCGGTAGCGACCGAGTAACCAGGGGCCCACGACCGTGGCGAGCACGGACAACGAGAGGAACAGCAGCCAGCTGTCTGTCGGGTGCGAGGCGCTGGAGAGCCCGGGTTGGGCGACGGTGAGGTAGTCGGCGCCCCACATGCGGGCGACCGCGATCACGGCACCCAGCAGCGAGACGGCGATCGCGAGCCACGACGTACGCGCGTCCGACCAGGCCGCCACCGAGTAGAGCACGACCGGAAAGACCAGCACGCTCGGCGCCAGCACTGCCGAGAACGGCTCCACTCCCGCGGCGTCCAGCGGCGGCGTGAGGACCAACAGCAACGCGAGCGCGCATTCGACGGCGAACGAGGGCACGGGCAGCAGTCGCCGGGTGGCGACGGCCAGGTGTCCGATCGCCAAGGCGCCGATCACGGTCAGTCGGAGGTCGTGCGACCACGAGCTCGCCAGCACGGTGCGCGTGGTCACCGAGCCCAGTACGACAGCCAACAGCAACGCGAGCACGGCGTCGGCGACCAGCTCGTGACGACGCAGCCCCCGCGTGACCAGCCCGGATCCGTTCACCCGCTCAGTCTAGGTGCGTTCGACTACTCCTCCGGTGGTAGACGAAGTCGCCCCAGGGTCGATGTGCCGCACGGGCGGGCCGCGCCAGTGTCGAGGCATGAAGAAACTGATGCTGCTCGTCGCAACCCTTGCCCTGCTCCTCCCGCTCGGCGCCGCTCCGGCGATCGCCGACCGACTCGGTGACAGCCACGGTGACCCTCACCGGCCCAAGAGCGTGTCCCTGCACGGCACCGGCGGGTTGACCCTGTCGCTGCCCGGCTATGACGGCGACCCGGTGCGCTTCACCGTCGACGCGCACGGCCCGCGCAACAACCCCATGGCCGCCCGGGGCACCTTCCACGTCACCCACCACCGCCCCGACGGCAGCCTGCTGGCCGAGTTCAGCGGCACGGTCGACTGCCTGATGTCGGGTGGTGGCACGTCGGTGGTCACCGGCGTGATCACCGAGGGCTCGCTCCATGGCATTCCCGATGCCCCTGACGTGGTCGGGGTGCACATCGGGCTCACCGTTGTCGACGGCCACCGCCGCGACCACATCGGCTGGAGCTGGCTGGTGGCCGGCTTCGAGGACGTGCCGCCCTGCACCGGCACCGCCCCGATCTTCTCGGTCACCGAGGGCGGCTATCGGCTGCGCGGGGACACGCAGCTGTGACGGTCCTGATGCCCCGAAAAGTTCGTGCGGCCGGCGATGGCCCCGGAGTACTTTCGGCGATGGAGGCCGGCACCGCACACGGCACACACGCACCCGATCCGAGGATCTGATGAACCATCTCGACGAACCCTTCCTGGCCGCCGCCGACGTGGCGATCAGTCTGCTCGAGCGGCCCGAACTGGCCACTGGGTGGGCCGAGCCGTCGGTGCTTGCGCGAATGAGTGTCGGCGCTCTGGCCTGTCATCTCGGCCGTCAGGTCGTGCGTGCCGAGGAGTTGCTCGGCACGCCGCCGCAGGGTGAGCCGCTCGCGGAGGTCGACGAGCACTACCGCCGTGCGGCGTGGGTGAGCGAGACCGACCTCGGCTCGGCCGTGCACGACCGCACCACCGACGAGCGTGAGGCGGCCGACGGTGTCGAGGCGCTGCGTGCCCGGGTGGGTGCGGCGCGCACCGCGGTGGCCGCGCGGTTGCGTGAGCGGCGCGCCGAGTCAATGGTGACGATCCCGTGGCAGGGATGGAGCCTGCGCCGCGACGACTTCTTGACCACCCGGCTCGTGGAGCTGGTCACCCACACCGACGACCTGGCCTGCAGCCTGTCACTGCCCACACCGCCCTTCCCGCCCGAGGCCTACCACCCGGTGGCACACCTGCTGGTGCGCCTTGCCGCCGAGCGCCACGGGCAGGCCGCGCTGACCAGTGCGCTCACCCGACGCGAGCGCATGCCCGACACCATCTCCGCCTTCTGACCCGAGGAGCACCCGATGACCCATGACGCCCGCGACGAAGCGGCCGGCGCCCACGACGCCGCCCTGCCTGAAGGATTCGTCGACTTCCTCACCGCGAGCTGGCGCGACGACCCGGCGCCGTACCCCACCCCGGCGCCGCCGGCCGAGAACCTGGCCAAGCGACGCCAGCAGCTCTCCGAGGCGTTCCCGGGCGACCTCCTGGTGGTGCCGACCGGTGGCATCCGTTCGCGCACCTACGGTGCGCCCTACCGGTTCCGCTCCGGCAGCGACTTCCTCTGGCTGGCCGGCGACGCCGACCCCGACTCGGTGTTGGTGATGCACCCGACCGCCACCGGGCACGACGCCGTTCTCTATGCACACCCGCGCTTCGACGCCCGCGCCGGCGCGGGCTACCTCGACCGCACCCACGGAGAGCTGTGGCACGGGCCGCTGCCGTCGCTGGCCGAGAAGGCAGCACTGCTCGGCGTCGAGACCCGCCCCCTGGCCGAGCTGGAGGGCGCACTGACCGCGCCCGCGAGCGGCGTACGACGGGTGGCACGCGGCTATGACCAGGACGTCGACCTGTTGGCCGGAGCGGGTGAGGCGGAGGCCGACGGCGAGTTGGCGCGGGTGCTCTCCGACCTGCGTCTGGTCAAGGACGACTGGGAGTTGGCCCAGCTGCAGCAGGCGGTCGACGCGACCGTGCGTGCCTTCGAGGACGTCGCGCGTCGCCTGCCTGCCGACCGGGCCGTGTCCGAGCGTCTGCTCGAGGGCGTCATCGAGTGGCGGGCCCGGGTCGAGGGGGCGGGCGTGGGCTATCCGTCGGTGATCGGCGGCGGGCCGCGCTCGGCGATCCTGCACTGGTCTCGCAACGAGGGCACCGCGGCTCCCGGTGATGTGCTGCTGATGGACGTGGGCGTGGAGAACCGTCACGGTTACACCGCCGACGTGACCCGCGTGCTGCCCGTCTCGGGGCGGTTCAGCGCGGTGCAGCGCGAGGTCTACGACATCGTGCACGCCTCGCGAGACGCAGGTTTGGCGATCATCCGGCCGGGTGTCGCGTTCCGCGAGGTGCACCTGACCTGCATGAGGGTGCTCGCCGAGGGACTGCACCAGCTCGGGCTGCTCCCGGGCAGTGTCGACGAGGCGATGCACCCCGACTCGATGGCCTACCGTCGTTGGAGCCTGCACGGCTTCGGGCACATGCTCGGCCTCGACGTGCACGACTGTGGTCGAGCGCGGGCCGAGGCCTACGCGGCGGGCAACCTGGAGGAGGGGCACGTGCTGACCATGGAGCCGGGGCTCTACTTCCAGCCGACTGACGAGCTGGTGCCCGTCGAGCTGCGCGGCATCGGCGTACGCATCGAGGACGACCTGGTGGTCACCGCCGAGTCACACCGACTGCTCACCGCCGAGCTGCCCACGCAGGCCGACGAGGTGGAGGCGTGGCTGGCGGCCCAGCGCGAGGCGGGGCCACGCGAGCCGGTCGCGCACGTTCGCCGTCGGGTGCTGGACCGGCCCTGACCATTGACGCCGCGGCACACCGCCTCCGTCAGAACGGAGCTCAGAACGGAGCAAGGTCGAACCTGCCCCACGCGAGGAAGGCGAAGGCGCTGAGGTAGGCGAGATCGCCCGCCAGAAAGCCCCACTCCTTGCGACGGAAGCGTGTGGTCGCGGCGCCCTGCATCAGCAGCATCAGCCCGCAGGCGGCGAGGGGGGTGAGCACGGGGAGTACGTCGAGGGCACCGGGCAGGAGCAACCCGGCGACACAGAGCAGCTTGATCGAGCCGATGAACTTGATCTGGCCGGCGTCGAAGTCGTCGACCCAGTGCTGGCTCGGCCCGAGTGCCCGGTAACGCTCCTTGCTCAAGCGCAGCTGGGCGATGCCCCCGGCGCCGTACGCCAGGGTCAGTGCTCCGGCAAGAAGCCACAGTGTGATGTTCATGGAGATCCCTTCGTGGTTACCTGTGCCCTCTCGGGCTCGTCATCTCCATGACGAACCCGGATGAGGAGAGGTAACCGATGGATCCCCACGACCTGACTGAACAGTTCGAGACCGAGCGGCCGCGGCTCACCGCGATCGCCACGCGCGTGCTCGGATCGCGTGCGGATGCCGAAGACGTGGTCCAGGAGGCGTGGGTGCGTCTGGGCCGTCAGGAACCGGGGTCGATCGACAACGTCCCCGGCTGGCTCACCACGGTCGTGGGGCGGATCAGCATCGACCTGATCAGGTCGCGGGCCACCAAGGCCGAGGTGCCGCTGGAGTCCGGCATCCCGGACCTGGTGGTGACCGAGGACGACGACATCGGGGCCAGCCCCGAGGAGAGTGCCCTACTCGCCGACTCGGTGGGCCTCGCCCTGCTGGTGGTTCTCGGGAGCCTCGGGCCCGAGGAGCGGCTGGCGTTCGTCCTGCACGATCTCTTCGCGGTGCCGTTCGTCGACATCGGCACCATCCTCGGCAAGTCGACGGAGGCCGCCAAGATGTCGGCCAGCCGCGCCCGCAGCAAGGTCCGCGCTGCCCAGCCCGACACGGTGTCAGCGGAGCGTCGACGTGAGCAGCGGACGGTGGTGGACGCGTTCCTGGCGGCAGCTCGCGAGGGGAACTTCGAGGCGTTGCTCGAGGTCCTCGACCCCGATCTGGTCTGGGAGGTTCGGACGACGCGCGGCGTGCGCACGCGTGTCGGCGCACACGAGATCCTTGATGTCATCGCCCGCAGTGACGCGTCGCGGGTCGTCGCGCGCCGGGTGCTGGTCAACGGCCAGCCCGGCATCCTCGCGTGGGGTCCGGACGGACGCCCCGTCGGCCTGATGAGCTGCACCGTGGAGGAGGGACGGATGACCAAGGTCGTCTCGGTGGTCGACAAGCGTTGGCTCGCGGAGCAGGACCTGCCGCGCGCGTCCCGTCCGCAGTCACGATGACGTGGTCGGAGCCGACGCCTTCCAGACCAGCGTCACCGCGGCGATCCCGGCGATGCACGGCAACACCAGCAACCCGCCGTACGCCGGGGCGAGGCCGACGTCGCCGGACTCCTCGGGGGTCAGCGCTGCGGTGAGGAAGAGGGCGATGCCGAGCCCGCCCATGAGGGAGACCCACAGCTTGGGTCGGCTGGCCCGGAGGGTGGCCCAGATCGAGACGCCCCAGCCGACCACGGCCAGGCCGCCGAGCATGCCGATGATCATCAGCCAGCCGTTGACGGCGTCGTCGAGCTCGCCAGCCGAGTAACCGGGGTAGGAGTCACGGATGTGGTCCTCGATCACCTGGGGTGCCAGGAACGGCACGACCGTGGCGAGCAGGGTCAGGGCCAGTCCGACCCACATGAAGGTGAGGGAGAGGTGGACGTGTCGTGAAGCGGTTTTTGTGTACATGTAAATAAATTAAGCGGGTTGTGTGAGGATGTCCAGCGTGAATGCACAGCGCTCCGCCCCCGGCCGTACCGGCCGCCCACCGCGCACGTCCCGTGAGGAAGTCCTCTCCGCTGCCCGGACGATCATCGATCGCGACGGCTGGGAGAAGCTGACCGTGCGCCGTCTCGCGGGCGAGATCGGCGTGAGCGCGATGACCGTCTACAACCACGTCGAGGACCGGGCCGACCTGATGGTGCAGCTGGTCGACGACCACCTCGCCCGGGCCTCGCGGCCCGACCTGCCCGACGACCCCCGGGGTCGGATCGTGGCCACCGGGGTCGCCGCACGGGAGTCCCTCGCGTCCCAGCCCTGGATCGCCGAGGTGTTGAGCACGGATGGCTTCCTGAGCCGCCTCGGGGACTCGTCGGTGTGGCTGGTGGAGGCGATCGTCGCCGCCGCACTCGATGCGGGGTGCACTCCCGAGCGGGCGATCCTGGTCTTCCGCAATGTCTGGTACTTCATGGTCGGCGAGATCATGGTGCGCGCAAACACCAGGACCCGACGGGCCACAGCGGGTGCCAGGGCACCTTCGATCCTGATCGCGGGAGCGGACCCGGCCATCAGCAATCACGACGCGTCGGCTCTGCCGGCCCTGGCCGTCGTCGCTGATCAATGGGTGGAGGTCGCCGGACGCGACACCTTCGCCGAGGGCCTCGCCGCGCTGGTTGACGGCCTGCTCGCCGCGTTGGCCTCCTGACCTCTCGCCGAAAGCATGGTCACGCCGTCGCGCTCGCAGGTAGGTTGACCGACATCCGACCCCCTGAGGAGCCCCGATGAGCGAGCCGCGCAAGTTCCTGCTGGACGAGTCCGAGATGCCGACGCACTGGTACAACGTCGTCGCTGACCTGCCCACTCCGCCGCCACCGCCGCTGCACCCGGGCACCCACCAGCCGGTAGGCCCAGGCGACCTGGCGCCACTCTTCCCGCCGGAGCTGATCGCCCAGGAGGTCAGCGGGGAGAGGTACGTCGAGATCCCCGAACCGGTCCGCGAGGTCTACGCGCAGTACCGTCCGTCCCCGCTGATGCGGGCCCGCAACCTCGAGCAGAAGCTGGGCACCCCGGCGCGCATCTACTACAAGTACGAGGGGGTTTCGCCGGCTGGTTCGCACAAGGTGAACACCTCGGTGCCGCAGGCCTACTACAACAAGATCAACGGCATCGACCGGCTCACCACCGAGACCGGTGCCGGGCAGTGGGGTACGGCTCTCTCCTATGCCTGCTCACTGTTCGACATGACCTGTGAGGTGTGGCAGGTCGGGGCGTCGTACGACACCAAGCCGCAGCGCCGCACGCTGATCGAGGTCTTCGGCGGAACGGTGCACCGCTCGCCCAGCCGGATGACCGAGTCGGGCAGGGCGTTCGAGGAGGGACACCCGGGCTCCCTCGGCATCGCGATCTCCGAGGCGGTCGAGCTGGCCGCCCAGGACCCGAAGGCGAAGTATGCGCTGGGATCGGTGCTCAACCACGTGCTGCTGCACCAGACGGTCAGCGGCGAGGAGACGCTCAAGCAGCTCGCCAAGGCCGGCGAGTCCGGTGCCGACCTGGTCGTCGGCTGCGCGGGCGGCGGCTCCAACTTCGCCGGGCTCGCCTTCCCGTTCCTGCGCGAGAAGCTGGCGGGCAACCAGAGCCCGCGGATCCTGGCCGTCGAGCCGACCTCGTGCCCGACGTTGACCCGTGGTGAGTACCGCTACGACTTCGGCGACACGGCCGGGCTGACACCGCTGATGAAGATGTACACGTTGGGTCACGACTTCGTTCCGTCGCCGATCCACGCCGGCGGACTGCGCTACCACGGCATGGCGCCGCTGGTGAGCCACTGCGTGCACGAGGGGCTCATCGAGGCCACCGCGCTGCACCAGAGCGAGTGCTTCGAGGCGGCGGTCGAGTTCGCCCGCACCGAGGGGATCGTGCCGGCGCCGGAGTCGTCGCATGCACTGGCGCAGGCCCGTCGCGAGGCGCTCGAGGCCAAGGAGTCCGGTGAGGAGAAGGTGATCGTGATCCTGCTGTCGGGCCACGGCCTGCTCGAGCTCGGCGCATATGACTCGTTCCTCAGCGGCCACCTCGAGGACGACCCGCTCTCGGAGGAGGCGCTCAGCGCGGCCCTGGCCGGCGTGCCGGAGGTGGCCGACGTCTGACGCGTCTGACGCGTCTGACCAGGCTGGGGAACGCGGACCCGGGCGCTGGTTCCGGTGGTCGTCGCGCCTCCGTCCGGCGAAAATCCCGTGCCCGAGTCCTGAGGGCGCTGTTACGTTCGCGAGATGAGTGAGCACGCCGACGGGGCTTCCGTGAACGGCACCGACTTCCTCGACATTGCGCGCCAGGTCTTGGACGCGCAGCCCTTCAGTCGACTGGTCGGCACCAGGGTGAGCCGGTGCGACGACGGCCACGCGGTGCTGGAGGTCGACGTACGTCACGACCTGCTGCAGCAGTACGGCCTGGTCCACGGCGGCGTGTATGCCTACCTCGCCGACAACGTGATCGCCTTCGCCGCGGGCAGCGCCCTGGGGCCGAGTGTGGTGAGCACTGGCCTGAGCCTGGAGCTGGTCGGCAACGTTCGCGCCGGCACGCTGTTCGCGGTGGCCGACGTGCGTGAGCGTACGACGGACTCCGTCGAGGTGGGGGTCGAGATCATCGCCGACCGTGGTGGGCCCGAGGAGAAGTTGTGCGCCCGGGCCACCGGATCTGCCGTGTGGACGGGTGGATGAGCTGTTGCGGAACCAGGACGTCCGCCAGCGCACAGTTGTTCGGCTGCTCTCGCTCTACGCGTGCTGGGGCACCGCGATCCCGGCGATGAAGCTGATGGTCGACACGGTGCCGCCGGTCGGCGGTGCTGCGCTGATCTTCCTGCTGGCCGGCTTCGTGCTCGCCACCGCAGGACGGCGACGCGTGTGGCCGCGGGCGGGGCAGACGCGGATGTTGGCCCTGGCCGGCGTACTCCTGCTCGTCGGTGGCCAAGGACTCGCCATGGTGGCGCTGACCGCGGTGACGGCCAGTCTCGGGGCGATCCTGGCGGCGATGATCCCGTTGTGGGTGGCCCTGCTCGGCGGCCTGGCCGGCGTCCGAGTCACGGTTGCGTCCTGGGTGCGGTTCCTGGTCGGCTTCGGTGGCATCGTGATCGTCGTGCTCACCGCCCCCGGCAGCGCGATGGGTGGCGAGAACTGGGGGATCGCGGCCTTCGGCATCGCACCGATCCTCTGGGCGACCGGGAGTCTGGTGACCGCCAACGTGGCCGGTGCCCTCGACCGCGTCTGCGCGAGTGCTGTCCAGTTGCTGGCCGGCGGTTCGGCACTGCTGCTGCTCGCCCTCTGCGTCGGAGACCTTCAGCCCGATCGCTGGACGGAGGTGAGCTGGCCGTCACTCGGAGCGGCGATCTTCCTGCTCGTCTTCGACTCGCTGATCGGATTCATGCTCTACACCAGCCTGCTCGAGACCGCGCCCGCACCGCTGGTCAGCACCTATGCCTACGTCACGCCCGTGATCGGCACGCTGGTCGGTGTGACCCTTCTCGACGAGCCACTCTGGATCGGCGCCGTGCTCGGCGGCCTGCTCGTGCTGGGGGCCGTCGCCCTGGAGCTGGCGGGGGAGCGAGGCGAATCGCCTGTCCCCCGGAGTCGTCCCGCCGGTTGAACAAACGTTCAACGCAGATCATGCCGGGCGGCAGTCACTCTCGCAGCCGCTCTGCTCGCCGGCACCGGCCGGTGGTGGCGGCCCGTCGCCGTGGGAGGCCGGGCGGTGCAGCACGGCGCTCACCGGGGTGAACCGGATCCGGTCGTCGCTCGGGACTGCGCCGCTCGGGACTGCGCCGCTCGGGACTGCGCCGCTCGGGACTGCGCCGCTCAGGACTGCGCCGCTCGGGACTGCGCCGCTCGGGACTGCGCCGCTCGGGACTGCGTCGCCGTCGACCAAGAGCGTGTAGCCCTTGGCCTGCAACGGAGGGAACACCAACGTCGCCGCCGAATGCATGGCCAGGTTGCGGGCAGAGCCCTTGCTCGGAGGCAGCATGATCGCGCCCGCCTCGACCTCCGGGTCGACGGTGACCACCTTGGCGCGGCCGTCCTCTCCGGTGGTGACCAAGAAGCCGGAACCGAAGTCCTGAAGAGTCGCTGCCAGGCGGGTCAGGTCGACGAGGATGCTCATGGATGCCAGCCTACGCGCGCGAGAACCAGCTCACTCTTGATACCCATAGGGGGTACCTGTATGGTGGAATCTCAGTCCACCGTCAAGAGCATGGAGCAGTCGTGAACGACAACACCTACACCGTCACCGGAATGACCTGCGGCCACTGTGTCGCCTCCGTCACCGAGGAGGTCGGCGAGATCCCCGGCGTCCACGACGTGAAGGTCGAGCTCGACTCGGGTGCGCTGACCTTCGACTCCGACCAGCCGATCTCCCGCGACGCGGTCGACACCGCGGTGCGCGAGGCCGGCTACCAGCTGGCATGAACGCGGCGGGCCGGTTGACGGCGTACGCCGCGGGGCTGGCCGTGATCCTCGCTGCCGGCTGGTTCGTCGGTGATCGGAGCGATCTCGGCGATGTCGAGCCGGTGGCGGAGTCCCACGGGCATTCGGGACAGTCGTCCGAGCACGACGAGATGACCCATGACGAGATGACGGGGAACGCCGAGACCGTTCCCGCCGGGCTGCAGGTCTCCCAGGACGGATACAGCCTGGCGCTGGCCGACACCGACCGCGCGCCGGGAAGCCAGCAGGTCCGCTTCCGGATCGTCGGTCCCGACGGCCGACCGGTCACCGAGTTCGAGGAGTCCCACGAGAAGCTGCTCCATCTGATCGTCGTTCGCCGCGACTTCTCGGGCTTCCAGCATGTGCACCCGGTCCTCGACGAGAAGACCGGCACCTGGCGGGTCGACGTCGACCTGGCGCCCGGCACCTGGCGGGTCTTCGCCGACTTCGTCCCGGGAGGGATGAGTGCCGACGAGGGTCTCACCCTCGGCACCGACCTCCGCGTCTCCGGCAACGCTGGCAAGCAGCTTCTGCCCCAGCCCGTCCGCAGGTCCACGATCGACGGCTTCACGGTCACAGCCGAGGGCCAGCTGGTGGCCGGTGAGCACTCGATGCTCGAGCTCCAGGTCACCAGGCACGGCAAGCCGGTCACCGACCTGCAGCCCTACCTGGGTGCCTATGGTCACCTCGTCGCCCTTCGTGAAGGGGACCTGGCCTACCTGCACGTCCACCCCGGCGGCGAGCCCGGTGACGGAGTGACGGAGCCGGGCCCGACCATCGAGTTCGGTGCCGAAGTGCCGAGCGACGGTCGCTATCACCTCTTCCTGGACTTCAAGGTCGCAGGCGTGGTGCACACCGCCGCCTTCACCCTCGACACGGCAACCACGAGCGCAGGGGGACACGACGACCATGACCACTGAGGCCACCGACGCCCCCGGCACCGATGTCGAGCTGCTGCTGACCGGCATGACCTGTGCGTCGTGTGCCAACCGGATCGAGCGCAAGCTCAACAAGCTCGACGGTGTCACGGCCACGGTCAACTACGCCACGGAGAAGGCCAAGGTCACCTACGCCGACGGCGTCAGCACCGACGACCTGGTGGCGACGGTCGAGTCCGCCGGATACGGCGCCAAGCTGCCGCCGCCTCCCCGCTCGAGTGCCGACACAGTCGCGCCCGCCAACGCGATCGAGGAGGAGGCCGAGCGCGACCTGCGCACGCTGCGCAACAGGGTCGTCGTCTCGGCCCTGCTGTCGATCCCTGTGGTCGCGATGGCGATGGTGCCGGCGCTCCAGCTCACCAACTGGCAGTGGCTCTCGCTCACCCTCGCCGCCCCGGTCGTGGTCTGGGGAGGGCTCCCCTTCCACCGGGCGACCTGGATCAACCTCAGGCACGGCGCCGCCACGATGGACACCCTGGTCACGATGGGTACGACGGCCGCGTTCGGCTGGTCGGTCTGGGCACTCTTCTGGGGTGATGCCGGCACACCCGGCATGAAGCACCCCTTCGAGCTCACCATCGAGCGCAGCAGCGGCACCTCCGACATCTACTTCGAAGCCGCGGCGGGGATCATCACCTTCATCCTGCTCGGCCGCTATCTCGAGCACCGCTCGAAGCGCAACGCCGGTGCCGCGCTGCGTTCCCTGCTCGACCTGGGTGCTCGTGACGTCAGCGTCCTGCGCGACGGTGTGGAGCAGCGGATTCCCGTTGCCCAGTTGGCGGTTGACGACCTGTTCGTGACCCGCCCCGGCGAAAAGGTCGCCACCGACGGCATCGTCACCGAGGGTCGCTCAGCCATCGACGCGTCGATGCTGACCGGCGAGTCCGTGCCGGTCGAGGTCGCCGTCGGCGATGGCGTGGTCGGGGCCACGGTCAATGCCTCCGGCCGCCTGGTGATCCGGGCGACGCGAGTCGGATCCGACACCCAGCTGGCCCAGATGGCCAAGCTCGTCGAGGAAGCCCAGACGGGCAAGGCGTCCGTGCAACGGCTGGCCGACCGGATCTCCGGGATCTTCGTGCCGGTCGTGATCGCGATCGCCGTCGGCACCTTCGGCTTCTGGCTCGGCAGCGACGCCGGCGTCTCCGGCTCGCTGACCGCGATGGTCGCCGTACTGATCGTGGCCTGCCCGTGCGCGCTGGGCCTGGCCACGCCGACCGCGCTGATGGTCGGCACCGGCCGCGGCGCCCAGCTGGGCATCCTGATCAAGGGCCCCGAGGTGCTCGAGCAGACCCGCAAGGTCGACACCGTCGTGCTCGACAAGACCGGCACCGTCACCACCGGCCAGATGAGCCTGGCCGAGACCCACATTGCGACGGGCGAGGACGAGGCCGAGGTGCTGCGCCTGGCCGGGGCCCTGGAGGACGCCTCCGAGCACCCGATCGCACGCGCCGTCGCCGAAGGTGCCCGCAGCGCCGGAGCACTGGGCACGGTCGAGGACTTCACCAACGTCGAGGGCCTCGGAGTGCAGGGCATCGTCGACGGCTGTGCCGTCCTGGTCGGCCGTCCACAGCTCCTCACCCAAGACGGACAAACGCAGTGGGCCCAACACCTGACCGACGACCTGCAGCGCGCCTTCGACGATGCATCCGACCGTGGACTGACCGCGGTGGCCGTCGGCTGGGACGGTCGACCCCGCGCCGTGCTGGTGGTGGCCGACCGGGTCAAGGACACCTCTGCCGATGCGATCGCCCAGCTGAAGGAGCTCGGCCTGCGGCCGATCCTGCTCACCGGTGACAACGAGCGGGTCGCCCGCACGGTCGCCGGCCAGGTCGGCATCGCCGCGGACGACGTCTTCGCCGAGGTGCTGCCCGGCGACAAGGTCGACGTGGTCAAGCGGCTCCAGTCCGAGGGACGGGTGGTGGCCATGGTCGGTGACGGGGTCAACGACGCCGCCGCCCTCGCCCAGTCCGACCTCGGCCTGGCCATGGGCACCGGCACCGACGTCGCCATCGAGGCCAGCGACCTGACGCTCGTGCGCGGTGACCTCCGGGTCGCCGCCGACGCGATCCGTCTCTCGCGCCGCACGCTCGGCGTCATCAGGAGCAACCTGTTCTGGGCCTTCGGCTACAACGTGGCGGCGATCCCCCTCGCCGCCGCCGGTCTGCTCAACCCGATGCTCGCGGGAGCCGCGATGGCGTTCTCCTCGGTGTCGGTGGTCGGCAATAGCCTGCGGCTGAAGGGTTTCCGCAGCTCGCTCCCGCACGAGCCCGTCTGACCGGTCACACTTCTGTCGTCGCGATCGTCACCACCATGACGGAACGAGATGGAAGGGTGGAGCCATGGACGAGACCGAGGGCTTCGAGCAGGAGCGGCCGCGGCTGATCAGGATCGCGACCCAGGTGCTCGGTGACCACGCCGAGGCGGAGGACGTCGTGCAACAGGCGTGGCTGCGCCTCCACCGCAACGAGACCGCGATCGAGAACCTGCCGGGTTGGTTGACCACGGTGACGACCCGACTGTGCCTGGACAGGTTGAAGGCGAAGACGCCCTCCCCGGTCGAGGACGAGGCTCTCGAGGTGGCGACGACGCCGGATCCGGCCGTCGACGTCGTGCTGGACGACATCGTTCTCGCCGACACCGTCGGCGTGGCCCTGCAGGTGGTGCTCGACCGGTTGTCACCGCGCGAACGGGTCGCCTTCGTGCTGCACGACAGCTTCGGCTTCGACTTCCCCACGGTCGCCGCCGTCCTGGAGACGACTCCGGCCGCCGCCCGCAAGCTGGCCTCCCGGGCACGAGCCAGGATCGGCCAACCGGCGACCGAGGACTCGTTGGCCGACTGGGAGGTGGTGGACGCCTTCATGAGCGCGGCCCGCGAGGGCAACTTCGCCCGGTTGCTCGAGCTCCTCGCCCCCGACGCCACCATCCGCGCAGACGCTGCGGCGATCAGGTCGGGCACCCCCGAACGGATGGACGGTCGCGACGAGCTGGCCGGCTTCTTCAACGGCAGCGCCCACGCCGCCCTGCCCGTCTTCGTCGGCGAGCGACCCGGATCGGCCTGGTTCCACAAGGGACAGGCGATGGTGGTCTTCGACTTCACCATCACCGACGGCGTCATCGAGGGCATCACGTTCCGGGCCGAGCCCGAGACCCTGGCCAGCGTCGTACGCCGTGAAGGAGAAGCGCGCCGCAACTGACCGCCAGCACGAGCCCGTGAAACCACGCCACACAAGGAGAAACTGATGAAGACGATGACTTGCCGCCAGCTGGGCGGCCCCTGCGACCTCGAACACCGCGGCGAGAGTGCCGACGACGTGATCAACGCCCAGGACAAGCACCTGAAGGAGGCCGAGAAGGCCGGGGACGAGGCGCACCTGCCGGCCCGCAAGGAGATGAAGGGCCGCTGGCGGCACCCGAAGAAGTCACTCGGTTGGTACAACGCGATGAAGCAGACCTTCGCCGAGCTGCCCGAGTCATGAGTGTCCGGTTTGGTCGGGTCTGCGCCGGGTAGTCTCCGCACGCCGACCCCGGCACACGACCCGACCGACCGAGGACTCCCACATGCCCCAGCTCCGCGCGCTCGTCGTCTGCGCCCTCCTGTTGGTGACCGCTTCTGCGCTCACCTCCGCTCCGACCTCGGCGCAGGCTGCTTCGACCCAGGCTGGTTCGACCCAGGCTGGTTCGGCCCGTGACCACAGGATCCAGGTCATCCAACACAACACGGACATGAACGGGCCGGTGCCGGCGATGCAAGCCGCCGCCGACTGGGGCAACGTCGATGCGATCACCTTCCAAGAGCTCTGCAAGAAGCAGGTCGTGGAGCTGACCAACGCCGGCTACCACGTGCACTGGAGCCAGCAGCGGGACCGCGGCAAGCACGGTTGCCGCAAGGGCAACGCGATCGCCTCGACGCACGCCTTCGGCAAGACGCGCACCTATTCATTGATCACCCGTGGCACCGGGGAGGCGAAGCGGAAGTTCAAGCTGCTCTGCGCCGACCTGCGCGGCACTGGCGTCGCCCGCACGACTGTCTGCACATCCCACTTCCCGCTCGACTACAACGGGGACGCGGCTCCCACCGGTGAGCAGAACCGGGTCAAGGTGGCCAACCGGATCCGCTCGATCCTGGGCAAGAAGATCTCAGCGGGACGCCGAGTGGTGCTCACCGGTGACTTCAACGACAGCCCGAAGTCACGACCGCTCGACCGCTTCTACAAGGTCAACGGCCAGGGCCGGTTTTGGGAGGGCGATCAGAAGTGTGGGAAGAGTGCTTGCCGTGACATGGCGGCGACGACCGACAGCGGCCGCAAGCTCGACTACTTCTTCGCCAGCTCGCCGGGAGTCAACAAGTTGAAGGGCGTCTCGAAGCTGCCGGTGCCCGCCTACGACCCCGCGGGCCACTACGTCATTCGTGGTTCGGTGACGTTCGGCCGTCTCGGCTGAGGCGATTGGCGAGCTGAGACTCAGCGGTCGACCCCGCACTGCTCCTGCCACGAGCGGGTGAGCAGCTGCTGCTTCGCTCGCGGAGGTACGACGGGCACCAGTACGTCGTCCTCCACTCCGGTCACCTCCAGTCGCACCGCGAACTGGAAGCCCATCGAGGTCTCCCAGACGTGGGCGTCGCAGCGGTTCGGTCGGAACCGTACGTCGAGTCGCTGGCTGTCGCCGGCGCTGAGGGCGAGTGGCAGCGCGTTGGGCTCGGGGACGAAGATCACCGACCCGTCGAGCTCGGTAAGTCGCGCCGCGGTGTCAGCGGTGACAGGTCCGACGCGCAGCGGTGCGTGGACGACCAGGCCGGGACCGGAACCGGTCGTGTGCCAACGCTCGCCCCACTCGAGCGGGATCTCCTCGACGGCCCGCTGGGCCGCGCATTCCTGGTGGTGGATCGTGGCGAGGGTGTCACTGCCCGATGGTTCCGCCACCACCTCCGTGTCGCCATCGACCCGGAACTCGACGGACACGTCGCCGGGCGACAGGGCGTGGTCACACACCGGGTCGCCGAGAGGCACCCGAAGGTCGAGGGTGTGCTGCGGCGAGACCGTGGCGTCGTACTCGCGTGGGCCGGTGCCGCTGAAGGCGCCCGAGACGACCTCGACACCCTGCACCTGCACGGTCTGCTCGCCGGCCTGGACCTTCACCACCAGGACCCGGTTCACCTGGTCGTGGGTGTACTGCATGAGCGAGATCCGGGCATCCTCGACGGGGGTGGGCGGCGCGTCGTGGCCACACCCGCTGAGAACACCAGCGGCCAGGGCGAGGCCGAGCAGGAGCCGAACCGTCATCGTCGAAGGCGGTTGAGCACCCGGCGGTGCACGTCGTCCCGGTCGACCGACTCTCCGTCCACGGATCCACCCTATTGCTCGGAGTGGGAGGCTGTCGCCCATGGGAGTCTCGGTGGCAGCGCTGCGGCGCTATCCGGTCAAGTCGATGGGCGGCGAGGCGCTCGCCTCGGTCGTCCTGAACCCACGTGGTCTGGAGGGGGACAGGTGGTACGCCGTGACGGACGCCGACGGCCACTTCGCCTCCGGGAAGAGCACGCGTCGCTTCCGTCGTCGGGACCAGGTCTTCACCTACACCGCTTCGACCGCGCCGTCCGGTGACGTGGTCGCGGCCGGAGCCGACGGGGAGTGGCCGGTCGGCGAGCGCAGCCTCGACGAAGAGTTGACCCGGGCGATGGGCGTCGAGGTCCGCGTCACCCCGGAGGAGCAGATTCCCCACCAGGACATGGGATCGGTGTCGTTGGTCGGCACCGCGACCCTCGCCTGGTGCGCCGAGCGCTGGGGCATCAACCCGGACCCGCGCAGGTTGCGGGTGAACATCGTCCTGGCCACCGATGAGCCCTTCGTCGAGGAGCAGTGGACGGACCGCGTGCTGGGCGTCGGCAGCGCCGCACTGCGCGTGGTGCAGCGTGTGCCCCGCTGCCGGATGGTCGACATCGACCAGGACGGCGCCCGGGCCGACGGCCGCCTGCTCAAGCCGCTGACCCGGGAGCGCGACATGTTCCTGGCGATGTACGCCGACGTCGAGCAGGTCGGTGTGATCGCCCTGGGCGACGAGGTGACCATCTCCTGAGGTACGGCTGGCTTCAGACCAGCTCACCACGCTTGCGGGCCAGGTAGGCGCGCTCCGCGGAATTCTCGGTGGCGGCCAACGCTTCGTCGTACGCCGTCTTCGCCTCGGCGGTGCGGCCCAGGCGGCGGAGCAGGTCGGCGCGGGTCGCGTGCCAGGCGTGGTAGCCGGCGAGCGGCAACCGGTCGACCAGCGCCAGGGCGACTCCCGGGCCGTCCAGCTCCGCGATCGCCACCGCACGGTTGAGCGCGACGATCGGTGAGTCGTCGAGCCGGGCGAGCTGGCCGTAGAGCGCGACCACCTGGGACCAGTCGACGTCGTCCGCACTCGGGGCGTCGGTGTGCACGGCATTGATCGCGGCCAGGATCTGATAGCGGCCCGGGCGGTTGATGCCCAGGCACTGCCGGACCAGCTGGTGACCCTCGGTGATCAGGGCACGGTCCCAGCCGGCGCGGTCCTGCTCGGTCAGCGGCACCAGTTGGCCCTGCCTGACCCGGGCCTCGCGCCTGGCGTCGGTGAGCAGCAGCATGGCGAGCAGGCCGAGCACCTCGGGCTCGTCCGGCAGCAGTTGGCGCAGGATCCGGACCAGCCGGATCGCCTCACCGGTGAGCTCGACGCGCACCGGGTCGCCGTCGCCGCTGGCGAGGTAGCCCTCGTTGAAGACCAGGAACAGCACGGTCAGCACGCCGCCGAGCCGCTCGGGCAGGTCCTCGGCCTCGGGGACCCTGTAGGGAACGTTGGCGGCCGCGATCTTCTTCTTCGCCCGCGTGATCCGTTGCCCCATGGTGGTCTCGGGCACGAGGAAGGCCTGGGCGATCTCCGGCACGGTCAGGCCGCCGAGGAGTCGGAGCGTCAGTGCGATCCGAGCCTCCGGTGCCAGGGCCGGGTGGCAGCAGGTGAACAGCAACCGCAGCCGGTCGTCCTGGACCGGCCCGGTGGGCTCGTGGGGTGTGTCGTCGTGGGTCATCAGGGCCGCCTGGTGCTTGCTGTCGCGCAACTTCTCGCGGCGGATCCGGTCGATGGCGCGGTTGGCCGCGGTGGTGGTCAGCCAACCGCCCGGGTTGGGAGGTACGCCGGAGGTCGGCCACTTCTCCAGGGCGGTGACCAGTGCCTCGCCCGCCGCCTCCTCGGCGATGTCGATGTCACCGAAACGGCGGACGAGCGAGGCGATCAGGCGGCCGTACTCCTCGCGGAAGACCCGCTCGACGGCCGCCGTTCCGGTCTGCATCGATCGCTGGTCCGTCGGGTCAGGCGAGGCCGTCGAAGGGACGGACCTCGACCTTGCCGCGGCAGGCCTTGGAGGCTGCGGCGGCGAGCTTGAGGGCCACGTCGAGGTCCGGGACATCGATCACCCAGAAGCCGCCGATGAGTTCCTTGGTCTCGAGGTAGGGCCCGTCGGTCACCACCGGCTTCTCGCCCTGGCCGTCGACCACGGTGGCCGTCGAGCCCGACTGGAGGCCGCCGGCGAAGACCCAGTAGCCATCGGCCTTGAGCTGGTCGTTGAACGCGCCGGTCGCTGCGAACGCCTCCTCCATCGCCTCCTTGGAGCCGTAGTTGCCGAACTCCTCCATCTCGGCCGGGCCGTGCACGCTCATCAGGTAGTTGGTCATCTCGTTCTCCTCAGATCTGGGCAGTCCCGATGACTGCCTCCATCCCCTCCACGAACGGCATCGCGCCAATACGACAACCTGCCACAAGAATTGCCGAACGGACATGGAGAAAAGTTTCTCGATCTTTCTCGACGGGAGTTGTCGGATCCGATGCCGGCCGTTCGTGGAAGGGGTGAGTGGGTCGCACCGGCGACCCGCCGGAGCAGACGGAGTTCGACATGACCACCACGCAGATCACCACCACCTCCACCACCGGTTCCACTGCCGCATCCACGACTGGACGTCGTCCGGTCTGGAAGCACGGAGTTGCCGCGGCCGTCGTCGCCTCGGTCGCCACGACCGCCCTTGCCGCGGTCGCCTCGGCCGCCGGCGTCTCGTTCGCACCCAGTGGCGGCGGCGAGAGCATCCCGCTGGCCGGATTCGCCCAGTTGACGCTGATCTTCTCGCTGATCGGCGTCGCCATGGCAGCGGTGCTGGCCCGCAAGGCCCGCCACCCGCGCTCGACCTTCGTGCGGACCGCGACCACCCTGACCGTGCTCTCCTTCGTGCCCGACCTGACCTTCGGGTTCGGCGCCGGTTCGGCGATCACCCTGATCGCACTGCACGTCGTGGCCGCGGCGATCGTGGTCCCGGCACTGGCCCGTCGGCTGGCGTGAGCCACCAGGGTCGTGAGAGCCAGGCTGCGATGCCGGCACCGGCCGCATTGAGCAGTACGTCGTCGACCGACGACACCCGATCGAGCAGTAGCACGAACTGTGCGACCTCGATCAGGAGCGAGCAGCCGGCCGCCAGTGCCACCACCCCGCGTACGGACGCAAGAGCCGGGAAGCGCAGCGGGGCGAAGAAGCCCAGTGCGGCGAACACCAGCAGGTTGCCGACGATGCCGACGGATCCCATGCTGGCAAGGTCTCGCATCGGCACCAGGCTCACCCGCCCGATGACCTCGCCGGCGTGGCTTCCCGGCAGCAACGTCATCCAGACCATCGGCACCGTGCTGTGCACCATCGCGACCTCCGCGAGCGGGGCGCGCACGGTGCCGGTGGTCCTCCATCGGACGGCGACGACCAGCGCGGCCAACGGCAACGTCATCACGGTGACGAGCGCGATGCCCGTGAACGTGCCGAAGAGGCCGTACCAACTGAGCATCCTCACTGCTGCATCCTCGGGTCCTGGGTCGGGTCGTCGTACATCTCGGGGCAGCCGCCAACGACGGCCGCGGGCCGGAGCTCGAAGTGCCACGGTTCGTTCCGATAGATCTGGCACAGCCCGAAGTCCGCACCGTGCTCGGCCAGCCACCGAGCCGACTCGGGCGGCCCGAGGTCGACCGCGTCGCCGGACACGTGTGCCGACGTCTCGGGGGTCGCCACCCAGCGTTCCGCCTCCGCCTCGGAGCCGTACTCGGCGATCGCGTCCTGCAGGAGTTCCTCCTGGTGGGCCGCCGAGCGCCAGCCGCTGTTGACGTGGAACCTGACCCCGTCGTCGGCCGCGACCTCGGTGGCTCGGCGCAGGGCGGCTCGGAGATCGGGATCCAGATGGGTCGTGGCGGTCACGGCGTCGTCACTGCCCTGACCCTCGCTGGCATGCGGGAGCCAGAGGGCGATGAGGGCCGCGCAGATGACAACCACAGCGGCCAGGGGACGTGAGTTGCGTGTGATCATGGCTCGAGTCAAGGCAGTGTCGCGTTGCCACGGCGTATGCACTTTTCGATACACCCGCGATACGCGCCGACTCGTAGCATCAGGGGTGTGCGTGTGCTGATCGTCGAGGACGAGCCCTATCTGGCCGAGGCCATTCGCGACGGGTTGCGCCTGGAGGCGATCGCCTCGGACATCGCCGGGGACGGCGACACCGCGCTCGAGCTCCTGGGCGTCAATGCGTATGACCTGGCCGTCCTCGACCGCGACGTGCCGGGTCCGTCCGGCGACGAGATCGCCCGCCGCGTGGTGGCCGCCGGCACCGGGATGCCCATCCTCATGCTGACCGCGGCCGACCGGCTCGACGACCTGGCCTCCGGCTTCGAGCTCGGCGCCGACGACTACATGACCAAGCCGTTCGAGCTGCGCGAGCTGGTGCTGCGGCTGCGTGCCCTCGATCGCCGACGTGCCCACCACCGGCCGCCGGTGCGTGAGGTCGCCGGCCTGCGGGTGGACCCGTTCCGCCGTGAGGTCTATCGCGACAACGGCTACGTTGCGCTGACCAGGAAGCAGTTCGCGGTGCTCGAGGTTCTGGTCGGGGCCGAGGGTGGCGTGGTCAGTGCAGAGGATCTCCTGGAGCGGGCCTGGGACGAGAACGCCGATCCTTTCACCAACGCCGTCCGCATCACGGTCTCCGCGCTGCGCAAGAGGTTGGGGGAGCCATGGTTGATAGCGACCGTCCCCGGCGTCGGCTACCGCATCGACACGGGGACGGGGGACGAGAGTGAGTAGGGCGCCCGGGCTGAGTGTTCGCCTCAAGCTGACCCTGAGCTATGCCGGGTTTCTCCTGCTCACCGGCGGCCTGCTGCTCGCGACGGTGTGGGTGTTCCTCCTGCGCTACGTGCCCGACCGGGCGCGCTACGGACCTGGCCCCACCCCGTTCACACCCACCCGCGACGACCTCCTTGAGGCCTTCGCGCCCAGAGCCGCCCAGGCGATGGCGTTCCTGCTCGTCTTCGGACTCGTCGGCGGGTGGTTCCTGGCCGGCCGCATGCTGGCGCCACTGGCCCGCCTGACCCAGGCCACGCACCTGGCCGCCGACGGGTCACTGTCCCACCGGATCCGCATGGAGGGACGCAGGGACGAGTTCCGCTCGCTCGCCGACGACTTCGACACGATGATGACCCGCCTCGAGGCCCACGACGCCGAGCAGCGAAGGTTCGCCGCCAACGCCTCCCACGAGCTGCGCACCCCACTGGCCATCACCCAGGCATTGCTCGAGGTGGCCCGCAACGAGCCTGACCCCGACACGGACGAGCTGATCAATCGGTTGTACGCCGTCAACGCCCGCGCCATTGACCTCACCGAGGCGTTGCTGCTGCTCAGTCGTTCCGACCAGCGAGCCTTCGCCCGCGAGGTCGTCGACCTCTCCCTGCTCGCGGAGGAGGCGACGGAGACGCTCCTCCCGTTGGCAGAGAAGCGCGGGATCACCCTGCAGGCGACCGGCGACCCGAGTCGCGTGACGGGGTCGCACGCCCTTCTGCAGACCCTGACGACGAACCTCGTGCACAACGCGATCGTGCACAACCTGCCCGAGCACGGCACCGTCCGCGTCGCCACCGCTCGGGTCGTCACCGGGAGCGGGCCGGCGAGCGCGGTGCTGAGCGTCGAGAACACCGGCGAGAAGCTCACCGCACAGCTGGTCTCGACGCTGACCGAGCCCTTCCAGCGCGGCACCCAACGCATCCGCGTCGACCACACGGGCGTGGGTCTGGGCCTGGCCATCGTCCGGAGCATCGCCGAGGCCCACGACGGAACGCTCACCCTGGAGGCGCGTCCCGCCGGCGGGCTGCGGGTGACGGTGCAGCTGCCGGCGGCGGAGTGAACCGACCAGCTGGCGCAGGATGGTCAGCGCACCGGAGCGCCGGGACCGAGCGGGATGCCCAGGCCCCACCACAAGAAGAACAGGGCGGTCCAGGCAAGGGTCATCGCGATGGCGAGCGGCAACGTGTAGGAGGCGAGGGTGCCGATGCCGGCGTCCTTGCGGTAGCGCTGGAGGAAGCCGAGTGCCATCACGAAGTAGGGGCTCATCGGCGTGATCGCGGTCGATCCCGAGTCGGCGATGCGGAACAGGGCCTGGGTGGTCTCGGCCGGCACCGACAGCAGCATCAGCATCGGCACGATCACGGGCGCGGCGATCGACCACATGGCCGATCCGCTGGTGACCATCACGTTCACCACCGTCAGGAGCGCCAAGACCATCAGGAAGATCACCGGCACCGGAATGTTGTTGTTGTCGAGCAGCTGGGCGGCTTCCACGGCGAGCACATCGCCGAGATGGCTCCAGTCGAACCAGGCCAGGAACTGGGCGATGGCGAAGAACAGCACCAGCACCGGTGCCATCTGCTTGATGCCCTCGGCCATCAGCTTCGGGACGTCGGCCGCCTTCTGCACGCTGCCGGCTCGCAGGCCGTAGACGGTTCCGACGGCGGCGAACAGGAGGGCGACGACGATCGCGATGCCGTCGAGGAACGGCGACTCGGCGATGCTGCCCCCTTCGCCACGCAGGGGCGAGGCCGACGGGATCACGGCAGCAGCGAAGGCGGCGATCAGGCCGACCAGGACCAGGGTGGCCCTGCGCAGTGCTGAGCGCTCGCGTTCCGAGAGGTGCAGGGTGCCGATGTCATCAAGGTCCACGTCGGGATCGGGGTCGAGGTCGGGACGCTTCGAGAGCACCAGCTTGGTCATCAGGGTGATCACCAGGGCCAGCAGCAGCGAGGAGGCGATGTTGAAGAACCAGTTGCTGACCGGTGAGACGGAGGCGTCCTCGTCGATGATCCGGGCCGCTGCCGTGGTGATGCCGGCGAAGATGGCGTCGTTGGGAGTCGGCACCGGGCTGGCGTCGTACCCCGACGCGATCGAGGTGTAGGCGACGACCACGCCGAGGATCGGGGAGCGGCCGACGGCCTGGAAGGCGAGGCCGCCGAGGGGCACCAGGATGATGTACGCCGCCGCGGAGGCCACGTGCGAGACCGTTCCGATGAACGCCACCGCGAAGACCACCCCGCCGGCCGGGACCCGGGAGACGCCCACCTTCATGGCGGCGGTCAGGAACCCGGAGCGCTCGGCGACCGCGACACCCATGATCACCACGACGATCGTGGCCATCGGCGGGAACGTGGCGAAGTTCGTGATCGCCGTCGACAACGCCATGGCCAGGCCGTCACCGCTGATCAGGTTCTGCACGGCCACCCGCTCGCCGTCGGCGGGAGAGATGACCGAGACGTCGGCGATGGAGAGTCCGGCGCTGATCACGGCCACGATGCCGCAGAGGATCCAGAACAGCCAGAACGGGTGGGGCAGGGCGTTGCCGACGCGCTCGACGACGGCCATCGCCCGGATCAGCCGGGGCAACCTCTCCGGTGTGGTGACGGGTGCCTGGGTGCTCATCGGGTGGCCTCCTCGAGGCTGTGCTTGGTGAAGAACTTCCAGATCAGTCGGTGGGCCTGAATGGTGTGGGTGACGTAGCCGCCGCCCGAATAGACGTCGGCCCCGGGCCAGACGTGTCCGCCGTCGGTGACCACGACATGGGCCACGGAGGTGCCGTCGGCGCACCCGCGCCAGCGGAGCAGGGTCACGTCGTCGCCACGGTGGGTGACCCGAGGTTCGGGACGACACCGGTCGCGATCGACCCAGCCGCCGACCCACTCGGGAATGGCAGGCAGGTCACGGTCCGCGTCTCCGTCGTACGGGATGGTGGCGTCCCCACTGCCGTGCACCTCCATCACGCTGGTCGGGGTGGCGGTGTCGCAACCCTCGCGAGACGCCGGGTAGAAGGCGCCGGCAACCGGTGCGAATGCCGCGAACCGGTCGGGCAGACGGCAGGCCAGGAGACCGACGAACCCGGCGCCGTTGGACTTGCCGGTTGCGTAGGTGCGTGACTCGTCGACGCACAACGTGTTGTCGAGGTGGTCGAGCAGGTCGGCGGTGAACGCGACGTCGTCGACACCCGGAGGTGCGTACGGTGCGCCCTGCCAGGCCTGCCGGTAGCCGGAGCCAGTGCCGATCTCGCCCTCGGGGAAGACGGTGACGGCAGGCAGCCTGGACAGCTTCGAATACCCCTGGAGCTCGACCGCGGAACTGCCGCGGCCGTGATAGGCGACGATCAGGGGCCAGTCGTCGCGGCTGCTGTAGCCCGGGGGCAGGTGCAGCACGAAGGAGCGTTCGCGGCCGCCACTCGACAGGTCGTAGCGGGCGTCCGTGCCGTCGTCCTGCGGCGCCGGCAGGGTGCAGCTGCTCGACGGTGCGGCGGTCGGGAGCGGCGCGGCGCCGGTCGGCGGGGCGATCGCGGTCAGCGGCAGGACGGCCAGGGCGGCGGCCCGGAGAAGGTGGCGACGGGGGCGCATGGGAGACCTTTCGGGTGTGCGGAAGCGTCCGGTCGGCGCGGAGGCGCCGTCGGCTGGGATGGGGTGGGGGTGAGCCGGCTGAGTGAGTGGTCAGGCTCGGGTCAGGTGTCGAGCCACTCCTCGACGAAGGCGGTGATGCGGTCGACGATCGCCTCGACGATGCGGCGGCCGTCTTCGGGGGAGGCCCGGGTGGGGTCGCCCAGCACGCCGATGGGGGAGAGGCGGTCGTAGCGCACGGCCAGGGTCGGATGGCCCGGGTGCCGGGAGAGTCGGGCCAGCGGATCGAGCTGGGCGAGCTTCGTGGTGCCGGCGATGAGCCGGTCGTGACGCACCAGGTGCGGGGCGACATGCAGCATCTGGGCGGTCTCCGCCTCGCCGCAGTGCCCGTGCACCTCGTCGACCTTCATCGAGGCGACGACGTCGGAGGCGAGCGAGGTCAGTGGTGTCCACGCGAGCTCGACATCGGGCTGCTCGTGGAGCAGACCCTGGGCCAGTGTCCCGAGCGCAGCATTGTTGCCACCGTGGCCGTTGACCACGAGAAATCGACGCCATCCTGCGGTGGCCAGGCTGTCGACGTACGCCCTGAGGACGGCGGTGAACAGGGCGGGCGGCAGGGTGACGGTGCCCGCGAAGGCGCTGTGGTGGGGCGAGACCCCGACGGGCAGGGCGGGCCCGATGACGACGTGGTCGGCCAGGCGATCGGCGACCAGGCCGGCCACCGCCTCGGCCCGGATCTGGTCGGTGGCCATCGGCAGCCCGGGGCCGTGCTGCTCGAAGGCTCCGACCGGCAGGATCACGATGTCTCCGGCCGCGGCGGACTCGCCCGCCTCGAAGGTGGTCATCTCGGCCAGGTGGCGGCTCATCGGGCGTCCTCCCCGAGGGCGGCGATCGCGTCGCGGATCGAGGCGAGGTGCGTGCGGGTCAACTCGGCGGCCGCGGTGGCGTCGTGGTCGGCGACCGCTCGCGCGATCTCGATGTGTTCGCCGTGGTCGCGTTCGCGGTCGTGGTAACGCCGGCGGATCTCGACCTGGTCGCGGGAGCGTACGTCGAGCAGTGCCGAGAGCGTGTCGCACACCAGCGCATTGCCCGAGGCGGCGGCCAACGCCACGTGGAAGTGATCGCGGGGTCGTTCGTCACCACGCTGCGGGACCAGCGCGTTCTGGGTGGTCGCCTCGAGTGCGGCGAGCTGCTCGGCGCTGCGGTTGGTCGCGGCGGCCGCGGCGATGCTCGGCTCGAGCAACAGCCGGGCGTCGATGAGCTCGAGCACCGAGGCGAGGTCGCTTCCGGCGTGGGGGTTGGCCAGCAGACGGCGCCGGGCGCCGCCGCCGACGTACGTGCCGGAACCGTGGCGGAACTGGATCACCTCGACGGCCTCCAACCGGCGCAGCGCCTCGCGAACCGTCGGCACGGTGACGTCGAACTCGACGGCGAGGGCGCGGGCCGACTGCAGCGGGTCACCGGGCGCCAGCTGTTGGCTGCGGATCTTGTCGACGATGCCGTCGGCGATGCGCTCGGACAGGGAGCGGGAGGTGCTCGTGGGCGGTGTGGTGGTGGTCACATCAAGTGACTAGATCACTTAGTCAATGGGCCTGTCAAGGGTCGCGTCCCCAGAATCGGGTGAGTTCAGCGGCGATACCGGTGCCGCCGATGCCTCGGTGACTACGGTCGAAGTCGCTCCCTGGAGGGTGCTCGATGGCGAAACCCGCAATCCTGGCGGTCGATGACGACGTCGCGGTCTCGCGCGCCATCACCCGCGACCTGCGCTCGCGCTACGGCGGCGACTACAGCATCATCCGCGCCACCTCCGGCGCCGAGGCGCTGAGCACGATGGCCGAACTCTCGCTCCGTGACCGGTCGGTGGCGCTGGTGGCCTCCGACCAGCGGATGCCGCAGATGACCGGCATCGAGCTGCTCGAGCAGGTGCGGCTGCGAAGCCCGGACACCAAGCTGCTGCTGCTCACGGCGTACGCCGACACCGAGGTGGCGATCAGGGCGATCAACGACATCGGCCTCGACTACTACCTGCTGAAGCCGTGGGATCCACCCGCGGAGCACCTCTACCCCGTGCTCGACGACCTGCTCGACGACTGGAGTGGCGACCATCCCGACGACACCACGACGGTGCGGGTCGTCGGTCACCGGTGGTCGGATCGCAGCCAGGAGCTCAAGACGTTCCTGGCCCGCAACCACATGCCCTACCGGTGGTTGGACGTCGAGCGCGACGACGAGGCGCAACGCCTGTTCGGCCTCGCCGGCGGCGAGCCTGCGGACCTCCCGCTGGTGCTGGTGCCCGACCGGGAGACGTTGCGGACGCCGACCACGCTCGCGCTGGCCGAGGCGCTCGGCCTGCGCACCCACGCGGAGCAGCCGCTCTATGACCTGTGCATCGTCGGTGGTGGACCGGCCGGGCTGGCCGCCGCGGTGTACGCCGCCTCCGAGGGCCTCCGCACGGTGGTGGTGGAGCGGGATGCGCCGGGCGGCCAGGCCGGCCAGAGCGCGTCGATCGAGAACTACCTCGGCTTTCCCAAGGGCCTGACCGGCGCCGACCTGACCCATCGGGCGGTGGCCCAGGCAGCCCGGTTCGGCGCCGAGATGGTGCTGGCCCGCGACGTCCTGGACTTCGAGCGGCGCGGTCCCGTGCATGCGGTGCGCTTCGACTCCGGCGAGATCGAGGCCAGGGCAGTGCTGGTCGCCACCGGCGTCTCCTACCGACGCCTCGAGGCCGCCGGGCTCGACGCGCTGGGCCTGCAAGGAGCTCGGTACGGCGCCACGGCGAGCGAGGCGAGCGAGTGCCAGGACGAGGAGGTGTACGTCGTCGGCGCGGCCAACTCGGCCGGTCAGGCGGCGCTGAACCTGGCCCGCTTCGCCAAGCGGGTGGTGCTCGTGGCGCGCGGCCAGTCCCTGGAGGAGACCATGTCGCAGTATCTGGTCGGCCGGATCCGCGCAACGGAGAACATCGAGGTGCAGGTGCGCACCGAGGTGGTGGCGGCCAGGGGCGAGGGGCACCTCGAGGCGATCACCCTGGCCGACCGGTCGAGTGGCAGTGTCACGGAGGTGCCGACGTCCTGGCTGTTCGTCTTCATCGGCGCCATGCCGCGCACGACCTGGCTCGGTGACGACGTGGCCCGTGACGACAAGGGATTCATCCTGACCGGCCCCGAGCTGCTTGCCTCCGATCATGCGCCCGGATGGCCGCTGGCGCGGCCGCCGTACACCCTCGAGACGAGTGTGCCGGGAGTCTTCGCGGCAGGGGACGTGAGGCTCGACTCGATGAAACGGGTCGCATCCGCGGTCGGCGAGGGCGCCATGTCGGTCCACCTGGTGCACCGCTACCTGGCAACGATCTGAGGTGGCGGGGCCGTGACCTACGAAGCAGTGCGGGCGCTGACCCTCTTCGACGGGCTGAGCGACGACCAGGTGCGCCAGCTGCTGGCCGTGGGCGACGAGCTCGACTTCGTGGTGGGCCAGGAGCTCTTCACCGAGGCCCAGCCGGCTGCCGACTGGTGGCTCCTGCTGGAGGGGGCGCTGGTCCTGACCCGGCACGTCGGCCACGAGGAGACGGTGATGGGGAAGATGGCCACGCCCGGGCAGTGGGCCGGTGGGTTCCAGGCGTGGGACGCGCACGGCATCTACACGGCCACGGGTCGCGGGGATTCCGCAGGACGACTGGTGCGGGTCCCGTCGGTGAGGCTCCGCGAGCTGGCGGATGCGTGGTTCCCGTTCGGCGTCCACATGATCAGCGGACTGATGAACACGGTGCGCAGCATCGAGGCCCGCTCGCGTGAGCGCGAGGCGCTGGTCGCCCTGGGCACCCTGGCCGCGGGCCTGGCTCACGAGATCAACAACCCGGCCTCCGCCGCGACCCGGGCGGTGGATGCCCTCGCCCAGACCTGTGACGACCTGTTGTCGTCACTGACCACGTTGGCCAAGGGCTCGATCACCGCCGAGCAGTTCGTGCAGCTCGACGAGCTGCGACGAGAGGTCGAGGCGCATGCGGCCGTCAGTGCGCCGCTGGAGCTGGCGGACCTGGAGGACGAGCTCTCCGGCTGGCTCACCGACCACGGGGTGGAACGCGAGTGGGAGGTCGCCTCACACCTGGCTGCCGCTGGCGTCGACACGGCCTGGTGCGAGCGCGCCCTCGACGTGCTGGGGGAAGGGCCACTGCCCGCGGGCCTCGAGTGGATCGCCAGCTCCCTCTCGACATCGGCACTGCTCTCCGAGGTGAAGGAGTCGACGCGGCGGATCTCCGACCTGGTCGCCGCGGTGCGCACCTACTCCCAACTCGACCGCGCCTCGGTGCAACGGGTGGACCTCACTGACGGCCTCGAGAGCACGTTGGTGATGCTGGGGCACAAGCTCAGTGGAGTCACGGTGGTGCGCGACTACGCGGCGGACGTGCCCGAGATCGAGGCCACGGCAGGCGAGCTGAACCAGGTGTGGACCAACCTGATCGACAACGCAGTGGATGCGATGTCCGGCGAGGGCACCCTGCGGGTCTCCACTCGCGCGTTGGCGGACTCCGTGGTCGTCGAGATCGAGGACGACGGCGGGGGAATGCCGGACGACGTACGCGCCCATGCATTCGAACCGTTCTTCACCACCAAGGACGTCGGTCAGGGAACGGGCCTCGGCCTGGATCTCTCGCGGCGCATCGTGGTGGAACGGCACGGCGGCGAGATCACGGTCGAGTCCGAGCCCGGGCGAACCGTGTTCACGGTCGTCCTTCCGGCCCAGGTCACGACTGGTCGTTGATGAGCGCGGCCAGGCCGTCGAGGGTGCGGGCCAATCCGAATTCCCACGCGCGGTCCGCCGTCCAGGCGCTGCCCTGGGCCTCGCCGGCCGCCGCTCCGATGCGTACGGCGCGGGGGTAGGTCTCGGGGTCGAAGACACGGGCCAGCACCGCCTGGTTTGCCTCCCACCACTCGGCGTCGCTCATCGCCGAGTCGGTCGTGGAGCGCGCGGCGTCATGCGCGGAACGGCAGTGGGACTGCACGAAGCCGAGCAGGTGGGCCAGTGCGGCGTCGATGTCGACGTCGCAGAGGCCGGTGCCGTCGAAGGCTGCCAACTCGTGCTCGTACTTCGCCATCACGCCGGGTCCGAGTGGCGGCCGGCTGAGGGCGGCGACCTCGGTCAGCCAGGCGTGGGCGACGAGGAGCCCCCGGTTGGCGTCGGCGATCGCGACCAACCTCTTGCGCCAGCCCAGCCGGCCCCAGGACGTGCGCGTCATGCGCAGGTAGCAGGCGTCCACCATCAGGTCGAGCAGCTCCGGCTTGCCCGGCACATAGGTGTAGACCGACATCGCCGAGACGCCGACCTTCTCGGCCACCGCGCGCATGGTGACCGCGGCCAGACCTTGCTCGTCGGCCAGCTGCAGGGCGGCGTCGACGACCTGCTGGAGGGTCACCGAGCGCGCAGGTCCCTTCCGTCGCGGAGCATCGGCGGGGTCGCTCCACAGCAGTTCCAACGTGCGACTCGGCTCGCCCCGTCCGGTGCTGTTCCCACTCATGCGGGTGATTGTCCCACATCCACGTCGTACGTCGTACAGTGTTCAGCTGGCGTCGCCATCCGCGGCGGCAGCGATCTGGCGCAGCATCCGACGAACGGCGAAGACGTGGCCGCGACTGCCCATGAGCGCGGTGCGATAGGCGAGTCCGTGTGGCCCGGGGAAACTCGCGTAGCTGACGGCGGTGAGATCGCATCCACCGGAGGTCTCGACCAGCCGGAAGTCGAGGACGTACGTCGAGAAGCGGTGCCGACCAGCGAGACTGACCAGCCTCGGCGCCTTGCGTCCGGTGATCGTGAACCCTGCCGACGGTTCGGTGCCCAGGAGGCGAGAGAGCAGTGGGTGCTCGCTCTCGCACATTCGCTCGGCAAACGCCTCGACGGCGGCCCAGGTTGTCGGTGCCGGTGCGTCGACGCGCACCTTGTGCTCGTCGACGTACGCCGGTCGGTCCAGGCCCTCGGCGGCCCGCCGGAATCCGTCGTTCTCGGTGGCGATCGCCTTGCGCAACATCGGCCCCACGAGTCGTGCGACGATCCCGGCGCGCGGGCCCTCGACGTCGATCGTGAGGTGGTTCCAGCAGCCGTCCGCGACAGGCTCGATCTCGTGGCGAGCGGTCATCAGCACGCCGTTTCGCCTTGTCTGCCAGGTGAATCGCCGCGGTGGGTCGAGTTCCGTGACGGTCCAGCGCGACGGTGGCAGTCGAGGCTGCTTGACGCTGGCGGTGGAACCCGGCGCGAGCGGCCTGTTGTCCGCTCGGGTCACGGACGTCATGGTCGGCGTGACGGCCGGCCAGTTCTCGATGTCCTGCGTCAGTGACCACACCCGCTCAGCCGGTGCGGCAATGTAGATCGTGCTCTGGATGACCACCGTTCCATGAAACCACCGGGGGGCCTCGAGCCCAACGGGTTTACGAGCGACCCTGCGGTTGGGGCGGCCAGTTCAGGCTGGCGACGTCACCGCGACGAGGTTTCCGATCAGCTCCAGCCTGTCGGGACGCACCCGGTAGTAGACCCACGTCCCTCGCCTCTCGGCGTCGACGAGGCCTGCCAGCTTGAGGGACTTCAGGTGGTGGGAGATGGTCGGCCCTGAGAGGTCGAAGGCGTCGGTCAGGTCGCAGACGCAAGCCTCGCCGCCCTCGTGCGACGCAATCAATGAGAAGAGGCGCAGACGCACCGGGTCGCCCAGTGCCTTGAAGATCTGTGAGAACTCACGCGACTCGTCCTTGCCGAGGGGCTCGCTGACGAGTGGGCTGCAGCACCCCGCGCTCTTCGACCCGACTTGTTTCGACATACTTCTATCTTGACAAATCTCGAAACAGCGCGCAAGAGTGGGGTCACTGTATTGATGAATGTCGAAGCAAGGAGTTGTGATGTCACGAGTTCAACTGGCCCTCCGCGTGGCCGACCTCGAGGGGTCCATCGCGTTCTACTCGGCCCTCTTCGGCACCGAGCCGGCAAAGCGCCGACCCGGGTATGCCAACTTCGCGATCGCGGAGCCGCCGCTCAAGCTGGTGCTCCTCGAGGGGGAGGCCGGCAACGAGACCGTCATGGACCATCTCGGCGTCGAGGTCTCGTCCTCGGCCGAGGTGAGGGACGCCCAGGAACGCTTCGTCGAGGCGGGGCTCGCCACGTTCGAGGAGAACGACACCGAGTGCTGCTACGCCCTGCAGGACAAGGTCTGGGTGCACGGTCCCGGGGCCGAGCCCTGGGAGGTGTACGTCGTCAAGGGCGATGCCAACTCCCTCGGAGCGTCGGCCATCGAGGCCGAGGTTGCCCCCTCTGCCCCCTCCACCGATGGCGGCGCGTGCTGCGGACCCAAGTCGGCGTGACCTCGACCGCGGTGCCGCAGGAGTCCGTCGTACGACGGCTGTCGACCCTCGACCGCTTCCTGGCGTTGTGGATCCTCGCCGCGATGGGCGTCGGCCTGGCCCTAGGCGCGTTGGTGCCGGGGCTCGACTCCACGCTGGCCTCGGTGGAAGTTGCCGGGGTGAGCCTGCCGATCGCCGTCGGGCTCCTGCTGATGATGTACCCGGTGCTGGCGAAGGTCCGCTACCGGGAGATGGGTCGGGTCACCGCAGACCGGCGGCTGATGGCGGCCTCGCTGGTGCTGAACTGGATCGTCGGGCCAGCCTTCATGTTCGTGCTGGCCTGGCTGCTGTTGCCCGACCTGCCGGCGTACCGAACCGGGCTGATCATCGTCGGCCTGGCCCGCTGCATCGCGATGGTGCTGATCTGGAACGACCTGGCCTGTGGCGACCGCGAGGCCGCAGCCGTGCTGGTGGCGATCAACTCGATCTTCCAGGTCATCGCGTTCGCCGCGCTCGGTTGGTTCTATCTCCAGGTGCTGCCCGGCTGGCTGGGCCTGGCCACCACGAGCGCCGACTTCTCGGTCACCGCGATCGTGCTCAGCGTGGCCGTGTTCCTCGGCGTACCTCTTGTCGCCGGCTTCCTGACCCGCCTCGTCGGGGAGCGGCGGCATGGACGTGACTGGTACGAAGGGACCTTCCTGCCACGTCTCGGACCCCTTGCCCTCTACGGCCTGCTGTTCACGATCGTGATGCTCTTCGCGCTGCAGGGCGACGCGATCACCGACGCACCGCTCGACGTCGCCCGGATTGCGCTGCCGTTGTTGGCCTACTTCTTCGGGATGTTCGGGGTGTCCTGGTTGCTCGGTTCCCGGCTGGGGATGGGCTACGAGAAGACGGCCACGTTGGCGTTCACCGCTGCGGGCAACAACTTCGAGCTTGCCATCGCCGTCGCGATCGCCACCTTCGGCGCCACCTCGGGGCAGGCGCTGGCCGGTGTGGTCGGGCCGCTCATCGAAGTGCCAGTCCTGGTGGCCCTCGTGTACGTCGCCCTGCGCCTGCGCCCTGCTTCCCCACCTGACCGAAAGGCGACCTCATGAGTTCCGTGCCCGCAGTCCTCTTCGTCTGCGTCCACAACGCCGGACGTTCCCAGATGGCGGCGGCGTTGCTCGATCACCATGCACGGGGTCGGGTGCGGGTGCAGTCGGCCGGCTCCGAGCCCGCCGACAGCCTGAACCCAGCTGTCGTACGAGCCATGGCCGAGCTCGGCCTCGACCTCACTCGGGAGTTTCCCAAGCCACTGACGGACGAGGCTGTTCGCGAGGCCGACGTGGTGATCACGATGGGATGTGGCGACGCCTGCACCTTCCATCCCGGCAAGCGCTATCTCGACTGGGCTCTCGACGATCCGGCCGGTCGGCCCCTCGAGGACGTGCGGGTGATCCGTGACGACATCGAACGCCGAGTCCTCGCCCTGATTGACGAGCTCGCTCCCTGACCCGATGACCGCGCGGTGCCGGTGATCGAGGAGGCCGAGGGACGTGGCCGTCGGTAGAGATCACTCTTGCCCGTCGGCAGCGGGGCGTACGGCGGGTGGTGCGGCGGGTCGTCCGGCGGCGGCGGGGGCGGGGCCCGGGAGAATTTCTTCAAGAAGTTTTCCCCAGGGCCCCGGTTTCAGCTGTTTTCGGGGGTTGGTTGAAGCTCCTATGTGTGTCAAGCGCCGGTGAGCCACTCCCGGTAGCGGGTGACGACTTCGGGTGTGATGAATAGTCCACGTTCGGTGCGGCTGATGGT
>LMSR01000003.1 GCA_001429555.1 Nocardioides sp. Soil797
ACCATCGCGCCAGCGAAGCACGAGGCGCCCGCCAGGAGGCATCCACGGCGGGCGCCTCACCCTGCCCCTTGACAGACAGTCCCTACATATCAGGTGACGCAGGGCACAATCGTCGCTCAGGGAGACCGAATGCGTGGTCCCATGGGGCCCAGGCCGTTCGGCGCGTAGACGCTCAGTTCCATCGGGGGAGTGAGCCGCGACCACCCGTCAGAGGGATTCGGGCGATGACATCTCGGAAGCTGCCACCTGTGGACAACCCACTCAGCGAGACAACTGCACTAGTGTGGTATTCGCAAGTTGGGTCATAGTGATCGCCCAGGACCGTCTTGACACATAGGTGATCGAGAGACGAGAGGACTCGGAACTGATGTCGCTGGACACCGCACAGACCACCGCGGGGGGACCGCCCCCGCCGCCGAACGCCCAGACGCAGCCTGCGCCCGCAACAGCCGCACGGGTCAAGGCACGCCGCCGGCCGTGGGTGTTCGCCCTGATGGCCGCCCTGGTCGCGGCCGGCGCCCTGGGCACCGCGTTCGCCTTCACATCGGTCAACGACACCCAGGAGGTCCTCGTCGTCAGCAGCGACATCAAGCGCGGCGAGATCATCGAGGCCGGTGACCTCGCCGTCGTCCGCGTCAGCGTCGACCCGGCGCTGACCCCGGTCCCCGGCAGCCAGAAGGCCGAGCTCGAGGGCAGCCGCGCCGCGGTTGACCTATGGGCCGGCACCCTGCTGAGCGAGCAGGCCGTCACCGACAACCTGGTCCCGGGGGAGGGGGAGTCCCTGGTGGGCATCAGCCTCACTCCCGGCCAGATGCCCTCGGAGCCGCTCTACTCCGGTGACGCCGTCCGGATCGTCACCACGCCCGGTGATCAGGGCGAGGTCACCAACGAGGACCCGGTCACGGTCGAGGCAGTTGTCGTTGGTGTTAGCCGCGTGCAGGAGACGGGCGAGACCGTCGTCGACGTCTCGGTGCCCCAGGCCGATGCCGCCGACCTGGCCGCCCGCGCCGCCACCGGACGGGTCGCGCTCGTCCTGGACACGCGGGAGCGCTGAGGCATGGCGCTGATCGTCCTCGCCTCCGCGAGCGGTTCGCCCGGCGTCTCCACGACGGCGCTCGGGCTCACCCTCAACTGGCACCGACCAGTGCTCCTGGTCGACGCCGACCCGACCGGCTCCTCCTCGGTCTTCGCCGGCTTCTTCCA
The DNA here is from genome assembly GCA_001429555.1 of Nocardioides sp. Soil797. GTDB lineage: Bacteria > Actinomycetota > Actinomycetes > Propionibacteriales > Nocardioidaceae > Nocardioides. The sequence goes on from LMSR01000003.1 coordinate 1,204, forward strand.
CGGCACCCAGGAGCCGACCGGCGGACTGATCAACCTCGCCCTCTCCTTGCGCGAGGGAACGCTGGCCGAGGCGCTGCCGCGCGAGACGCTGCTGCTGGACCCCGACGCACCGGCCGAGCGCTCGGCGTGGTTCCTGCCCGGCATCCGGTCCCACGAACAGGCCCCCAGCCTGCTGCCCCTGTGGGATCCGCTCACCGAGCAGCTGCGCGCCCTGGAGCGCAACGGCCAGGACGTCATCGTCGACGCCGGACGGCTCGGCCTCGCCGGCTGGCCCCAGCCGCTCATCGCTGCCTCCGACCTGACGCTGCTCGTCACCCGCAGCTCACTGCCGGCCCTGGCCGGCGCCACCAGCTGGGCCAAGACCCTGCGGACACAGTTCGCCGGCGTCGGTGGCCTGTCCCGTCTCGGGGTCCTCCTCGTCGACGAGGAGCGACGCTGGCCCGCGATGCCCACCGGCGCCCGGGTCCGGCCCTACACCGCCCGCCACGTCGCCAAGGCTCTCCAGATCCCTGTCGTCGCTTCCGTGGAGTGGGAGCCCGAGGTGGCAGAGGTCTACTCCCACGGCGCCCGCAAGCCCCGCAAGTTCGAGTCCTCCGGGCTGCTGCGCGACTACCGGGCCAGCGCCGCGGCCATCCAGTCCATCCTCGGCGCCAACCAGGCCGCCCTCGCTCCCACGAACGGAGGCCACGCATGAGCACCAACGGACAGCACCCCGACACCAACGGACAGCACCCCGACACCAACGGCCGCGACCCGCTGCGCGCCGACGAGTGGCTCGAGGCCCGTCACGCCGCGAACCGGGAGCAGACCTCGCCCTTCGCCCGCGGCCGCAACACCAACGGCACCCCGCCGCCGCCGGTCGTCGAGGACCACGACCCGACCTCCCTGCCGATCTTCGCCGGCGCCTGGACCAGCGAGCAGGAGCCGCCGGGCCGCGCTCGCTCGGAGTTCAGCCTGCGCCCGCTCGTGGCGCCCGCACCGCAGGAGCACCACCACAGCCACGGCGCGGACGGCCAGGTCGAGCTGGACTGGGAGCTGATCGCGCAGTACCGCGCCGAGATCTCCTCGCGACTGACCGCTCGGCTCGACAAGGAAGGTGGCCGGGTCACCGACGAGGACCGCGAGCAGATGGGCCTCGACGTCATCGAGGAGCTCATCAAGTCCGAGGCCGAGACTCTGGTCTCCACCGGCCGGCCCCCGTGGACCAAGGACCAGGAGAAGACGCTCAAGTCCGCCCTCCACGCCGCCCTGTTCGGACTGGGCCGCCTGCAGCCCCTGGTCGAGCGCGAGGACGTCGAGAACATCATCATCATCGCCCGCGGCCCGGTCTGCGCGGTGTGGCTGGAGTTGGTCGACGGCACCCTGGTCGAGGCCGACCCGATCGCCGACTCCGAGGACGAGCTGCGCGAGTTCCTCGCCGACCTCGGCGCCCGGCAGAACCGGCCCTTCACCGAAGCCCGCCCGCACCTGGACCTCCGGCTGCCCGGGGGAGCGCGGCTCGCCGCCGGCTCCTGGGTGATGGCCTACACCTCGGTCGTGATCCGCCGTCACGGCATGCGCGAGGTCTCCATGGACGAGATGGTCTACGACCGCAAGGCATGCAGCGCGGTCCTGGCCGACTTCGTCGCGGCCTGCGTGCGCGCCGGCAAGAGCATCGTCGTCTCCGGCGTCCAGGGCTCCGGCAAGACCACCTGGGTCCGCGCCCTGTGCTCGTGCATCCCGCCCTGGGAGATGATCGGCACCTTCGAGACCGAGTTCGAGCTGCACCTGCACGAGCTGGTCGACCGGCACAAGATCGTCCACGCCTGGGAGCACCGCCCCGGATCCGGCGAGGTCGGCATCGACGGTCGCCAGGCCGGTGAGTTCAGCCTCGAGGAGGCCATCCACCACTCCTTCCGGTTCAACCTCGCCCGCCAGATCGTCGGCGAGGTCCGCGGCCCGGAGGTCTGGAACATGCTCAAGGCCATGGAGTCCGGCCCCGGGTCGATCAGCACCACCCACGCCCGCAGCGCCGAGCACACCATCGAGAAGCTCGTCTCCTGCGCCATGGAGAAGGGCCCCCAGGTCACCCGCGAGCTGGCGATCAGCAAGCTGGCCGCCGCGATCGACATCGTGATGTACCTGCGCTCCGAAGTCGTCCCCAACGACGACGGCACTTTCCGCAAGCAGCGCTGGGTCGAGGAGGTCCTGGTCGTCCAGCCGAGCATCGACGCGGCCAGGGGGTACGCCACCACCCCGATCTTCGCCCCGAACCAGCTCGGCCAGGCCGTCGCGACCGGCAAGCTCGACAACTTCCTCGCCCAGGAGCTGGCACGCCACGGATTCGACCTCGAGGCGTACAAGGCCGAGTCCCAGGCCAACCCGGGGGTGGCCACCTCATGAGCACCGCGTTCCTGCCCGCCGTCTTCGGGGCCCTCATCGTCATCGGCCTGATCGGCATGGTCTACGCGATGATCCCGGCGCCGCCCAAGCCGCCGAAGCCAGCCCGGACCACCACCGCCTTCGGGCGACTGGGGAGCTGGTTCGTCCGGCTCGACCGTCGTACCCGAATGCTCATGCTCGGCGGCGCCGTGGCCGGCCTCCTGGTCGCGCTGGTGACCGGCTGGGTGATCGCCATCTTCCTCGTCCCCGCCGCGATCGTCGGCATCCCGCTGCTGCTCACGCCCCCGCCGGCCGCCGCGAGCATCGAGAAGCTCGAAGCGCTCGAGGAATGGACCCGGTCACTTTCCGGCAAACTGACCGCCGGGCAGTCCCTTCGCTCGGCGCTCATCAAGTCGCTGCAGTCGACACCTGAGCCGATCGAGCGCGAGGTCGGGCTGATGGTCTCCCGGCTGTGGAACAACACCTCCTCCACCGAGGACGTCCTGCGCGCCTTCGCCGAGGACCTCAACGACTCCACCGGCGACGTCGTGGCCAGCCAGCTGATCCTGGCCGCCAGCGGCCGCGGACAGGCCGGACTGTCGAAGGCTCTGGACGCCCTCGCCGAGACCGTCGCGGCCGATGTCCGCGCCCGCCGCCAGATCGCCGCGGACCAGGCCAAGCCCCGCACCACCGCCCGCACCGTCACCGTCATCACCCTCGGCGTGCTCGGCATCCTCGCCTTCACCGGCGACTACATCGAGCCCTACGGCTCCCCGCTGGGCCAGGTCGTCCTCGCCGTTCTGCTCACCGCGTACGTGGCCACCCTGCTCTGGATGCGCCGGATGGCCGTTGCCAAGCCGCTCCCGAGGTTCCTCGACCTCCAGGCCCGCAACGCTCACCGCGCCGCCCAGCGCACAGCACCGGGCGAGAAGGAAGGAGCCCTGGCATGACCGGCCTGCAGCTCGCGCTCGCCAGCGGCACCCTCCTCGGACTGGCCCTCGCCCTGCTCGTGTGGCGCCTCGCGCCCTCCGACCCCGACCTGGTCGACGCGCTGGACCGGCTCTCGCCCGACCACGTCGTACCCCGCCGCGGCACCCCCGGCCTCGACGACGCCGGCACCGACAACGGTACGGCCGTCGACCGGATCGGCCTGTGGGCGATGAAGAACCTGCCCGGCGGCGCCTGGGCACACACGCCCCGCAAGGACCTGGCCATCCTGCAGATCAGCGAGACCCGGTTCTACGGCGAGAAGGTCGTCTGGGCCCTGCTCGGCCTCATCATGCCGCCGCTGCTGGCCACCTTCTTCTCACTGATCGGGCTGCCGCTGCCGTTCGCGATCCCCACACTCGGCTCGCTGGCCCTGGCTGCGCTGTTCTGGTTCATGCCCAACTACAACGCCACCGACGACGCCAAGAAGGCCCGCATCGAGTTCAACCGGGCCCTCGGCGCCTACATCGACATGGTCGCCACCGGCGTCCGCGACGGATCCAGCGGCCAGCAGGCGCTCCGTTCGGCGGCCGAGGTCGGCGACAAGTGGGTGTTCAAGCGCATCGAGAGCGAGCTGCGCCGCGCCCGCTACATGACCCGCGCCCCCTGGGACTCCCTGCACAGCCTGGCCGACGAGCTCGGCGTCCCCGAGCTCGACGACCTCGCCGACATCATGCAGCAGTCCGGCCAGGACGGCGCCCAGATCTACAACAACCTCCGGGCCCGCGCCGCCGCGCTCCGCTCGGCGATGCTCAGCGCCGAGCTGGGGAAGGCCAACGCCGCCTCCGAGCGCATGTACATCCCGGCCAGCCTGCTCGGCATCGTCTTCATGGCGATCCTCGTCACCCCCTCGATGCTCCGCTTCGCCACCTGACCCACCTAACACCGACCCCTCGCACCTCGGGTCACCACAGACCGCAACCCAAACAAACCAGGAAGGAAGAACCCCGATGTTGAAGCTCTTCATCGCCCTCCAGATGGCGGCCATGACCGCGCTCGCATCCCTCGAGGACCGCGCCACCAGGCAGCGCGACGAGCGCGGCTCGGTCACCATTCAGGAAGTGCTCTGGGCAGTGGCCGCCATCGCCATCGTGGCCATCGTCGTCGCAGCCATCAAGGCCTTCGTGACCAGCGAGTCCGGCAAGATCAAGTAGTCAGGACCGAGGCTCCGTCATGTTCGCCAGCTCTCAGCGCCGCAGCCGGGACGAGCGCGGGTCAGTGACCATCCAGATGGTCTTCCTGATGCCCGCGCTATTCCTGCTGATGTTCCTCGGCCTCCAGGGAGCCCTGTACTACCACGCGAAGCAGGTAGCACTCGCGGCCGCGCAAGAGGGCGCCCGCGAGGCAGGCAGCGAGACCGGAACCCACCAGTCCGGCGTCGCCACGGCGAACACGTTCCTCAACCACGCCGGCGGCTCCGACGTGATGACATCCACCAGCGTCTCCGGATCACGGACCACGACAACGGCAACGATCATCGTCACCGGCAAGTCGCTCAGCGTGATCCCCGGCTGGCACGTCACCGTCCGACAGAGCGCCAGCGTCCCGGTCGAAAGGCTCACCGAATGAGCAGGTGGACCAGCAACCGGAGGCACAAGCGCCGGGACGAGCGCGGATCCGTGGCCATCGAGGCCGCGATCGGCGTCCCGGCCTTTGGCCTGTTCATCGCGATGATCATCCTCGGCGGCCGCGTCGAGATCGCCAAGCAGTCGGTGGAGGCCGCCGCCTACGAGGCAGCTCGAGCAGCGTCCATCGAACGGACCCAGAGTGAGGCGATCAGCTCCGGCAAGTCCGCGGCCAACAGCAGCCTGAACGACCAGGGCCTGCAGTGCGCGACCACCAACGTCACGGTCAACGCCGCGGCGTTCAACGCACCGCTCGGCACCACCGCCCAGGTGACCGCCACCGTGACCTGCAAGGTCGACGTCGCCGACCTTGCCATCCCCGGCCTGCCCGGCACCCGAACGATCTCCGCGACCGCCAGCAGCCCCGTCGACGCCTACCGGGAGCGCCGATGATCAGCCTCCTGCGCCGCCTTGGGACGCGTCGGGCGCGCGATGAGCGCGGCTCCATCAGCGTCTGGTTCGCCACCGCCTCCTTCGCGATGATCATCCTCGTCGGGATGGCCGTCGACCTCGGCGGCAAGGTCCACACCCAGCAGCAGGCCCGCAGCGCTGCCGCCCAGGCCGCCCGCACCGGCGCGCAGGAGGTCCAGGGCTCGACCGCGGTGCGTGGCGAGGACCTCCGTGTCGACATCAACGCCGCCAAGGCGGCCGCGATGGACTACCTCCACGCCGCCGGCGTGGAAGGGAACGCGCGCGTCGTCAATGGCGACACTCTGATCGTCACCACCACCGACACCTACACCAGCAAGTTCCTCGGGATCATCGGCCTGGACTCCATGCAGGTCACCGGGGAGGCGTCCGCGCGGCTCATCCGCGCCGAAGGAGGCATCGAGAGATGACCACGCCCACCCACCCCACTCTGGGCCAGCGGCTCACCGGCCTCGCCGCCACGGTCGCCGTGCTCGGCATCCTCATCGGGCTCCCTGCCCTGTTCCTCGCCATCGGCGCCAACCCAATCCCCGACCAGGTCCCGACCCTGGACAGCGTCAAGAACGCGCTCCTGGCGCCGGACGACGGCACGCTCGTCCTCGGCCTGTTCAAGGTCATCGGGTGGGCCGCGTGGGCCTTCATGGCTCTCAGCCTCGTCGTGGAGGCGATCGCACGGCTCCGCAGGGTCCAGGCACCCCAGCTGCCGGGCCTCCGGCTCCCGCAGGCCGGCGCCCGCAACCTGATCGGGCTTGCGGCCCTGCTGTTCATCGCCGCCCCCATCGCCGCGCAGGCCGCCACGGCCGCCCCGGCCGCCGCTACGCCGGCGGCTGTGGGTCACGTCCACGCCGGCGTCGTCGACCAGGCGCCAGTCCAGCAGGACGTGAAGGTCGAAACGAAGCAGGAGCGCCAGGCGCCGAAGACCGTCGACCACGCCGTGAAGCCGGGGGAGAGCCTCTGGTCGATCGCCGAGGACCACTTCGGCGACGGAGCCAGGTACAAGGAGATCGCCGAGCTCAACCGCGATCTGCTCGGCACGCAGCCGGGCTTCCTCGAGCCCGGATGGGTGCTCAAGCTGCCGGCGCCCGCCGACGCAGCACCGGCTCACGGCTACACCGTGCAGCCCAACGACACCCTCAGCGACATCGCGCAGGACAAGCTCGGAGACGCCGACCGGTGGCCGGAGATCTACAAGGCCTCCACGGCGATCACCCAGCCGGGCGGCGTCCAGCTGACCGACCCCGACGTGATCGTCGTGGGCTGGAAGCTCAACATCCCCGGCGCCGAGACGCTGACCGACGACCGGCAGGACCAGCCGCAGCCGCGCGAGGACAAGCCGCAGACCCCAGGGGAGCCCAGGGACGAGCAGCCGGTCGACCCGCCGGCCGAGGAGAAGCCGCCGGTCGCCCAGGAGCCCGAGGTTCCCGAGCTTCCCGAGGTTCCGGAGACGGAGGCACCCGAAGTCCCGCAGGCCGAGGAGCCGGCTGCGCCGGCCGCCGACGTCGACCAGGTCGACGACACCGAAGACTCGATCCTCGAGGCACCCTGGGTCCTCGCCGGTCTGACCGGCGGGGGCGTCCTGCTGTCCGGAGCCCTGCTCATGGCCCTGCGGTCGCGCCGGCGCTCCGCCTTCCGGAACCGGCCGCCCGGTCGAGCGATCGCCGCCCCGCCGCCCGAGCTCGCGCCGGTGGAGATGACCCTGAACGCGACCGGCGCCGCCGCGGCCGCCACCGTTGAGTTCGCCGACGAGGCCCTGCGCCGCCTCGCGGCCGCCGTCGGCGCCCAGGGCACCACGATGCCGCCGCTCGCCGCCGTGGAGCTCGCGAAGGGCAAGCTGACCCTGCACCTCAGCGCCCCGGCCGCCGTCCCCGCTCCCTGGGTGGGCAGCCCCGACCAGACCCACTGGCACGTCACCACCGACACAGCGTTCGAGGACCTCGGTCCCGACACCGGCAACGTCGAGCCGCCCTACCCGCTGCTGGCCACCATCGGCATGAGCGACACCGGGGAGACCTGGCTGCTGAACTGCGAGGAGCTCTCCACGCTCACCATCAGCGGCGACCCGACCTACGGCCGCGACTTCGCCCGTCACCTCGCCGCGCAGCTGGCCGTCAACCCCTGGTCCCGCCGGGTGCAGGTCGACTGCATCGGCGTGGCCGAGGAGACCGTCGCCATGGACGAGCGGATCAGCTTCTACCCGACCGGCGCAGCGGGGTCGCCGGCAACCGCGGAGATCCTCGCGGCCGCCGTCACCACCGTCGACCGGGCCATGCGCCACGACACCGACGTGTCCACGGCCCGCACCGGCAGCGTCGACGACGACACCTGGCCGGCCCGGATGCTGCTGGTCGACGCGGCCGCCGGAGACCCCGACGACCTCGAGCAGCTGCTGCAGCTGGTCAACGACCACGTCGGACAGTCGGCAACCTCCATCGTCGTCGCCGGCGAACGCCCCAACACCCCCGGCGCGGTGCTGCACATGACCAACACCGGCCGCGTCGTCCTCGAGCACGCCGGGCTCAACCTCATCGCGGTCGGCCTCACCAGCGACGAGGCCCGCGGTTGCGCCCTGGTCTACGCCCAGAGCGAGACCCCGGAGTACGTCGACACCCCGGTCGACGAGACCGCCACCGACGGCTGGGAGGCCTACACCGACGAGTCCGGTGCGCTGCGCCGCGAGTACACCCTGCCGCGCAACACCCCCGAGGACGCCGTCGACGAGCCGATGTCCTCCCTGCTCGAGGGTGAGGACGAGGAGTACATCCGAGAGAGCGCGATCCTCCAGGAGGACCTCGAGGCCCTGGCACCCAAGGTGCCCGCCTACGTCCGCGCCGAGGTCGAGGAGAAGGACCCCACCCTCGACCAGGACATCGCCGACTGGTTCTCGACCGACTGCGACCGTCCGCGCCTCATTCTGCTCGGCCCGGTCGCCGCCCGCACCCACGGCAAGGCGCTGGCCAAGCGCAAGCCGTACTTCACCGAGCTGCTGGCATTCCTGGCCCTGCACCGCAAGCAGGGCGCTACCCGTGAGCAGATTCGGGAGGCGTTCTCGATCTCCGACGGCAAGGTGCGCGACTACACCAACATCGTGCGCGACTGGCTCGGCACGAACCCGCGCACCGGCGAGGACCACCTGCCGTACGCGGACAAGGCCCCGGCGGCCAAGGTCACCGGGGTCAACGTCTACCAGGTCGACGACGGTCTGCTCGTCGACCTCGACCTGTTCAAGCGGCTGTGTAAGCGCGGTCGAGCCCGCGGGGGCGCGGAGGGTCTCGCGGACCTGTGCACCGCGCTCGAGCTGGTCGGAGAGGCCCAGCCTTTCAGCCAGCTGCGTGAGGAGGGCTGGGAGTGGCTCGCCACCCTGCCGAACCGCCTCGACCTGATGGTCCCCGGCTGGATCGCCGACGTCGCGCTCATCGTGGTCACCGAGGCCCTCGCCGCCGGTGATCTCGTCAAGGCCCGCTCGGCCGCATACGTCGCCAACCATGCCGATCCCGACGGGGAGAGCACCCGCCTGTGCCTGGCCGCCGTCATGAAGGCCGAGGGCGACGAGCTCGGAGCCGACCGGATCCTGCGTGACGAGATCTGCAACCGGTCCGACGACGGCGACGCCCCCATGGAATTGTCGGAGCGCACGAAGACAATCATCCGTACGCACGGCTGGCTCGCGAGCTGACTCGGGGAGGGGAGCACCAGCACCATGGCAACGTTCGACCAGGAGCTCACCGGCCGCTACGCCGCGGCCGGCGCCGACCACGACGACCTCGACGCCCGCCGCGTCGCGCGGGCGGTGTTCGTGCGCGGCATCATCCGCACGCTCTACAACGCCGACAAGAAGTTCGGGTTCGACCCGGCCGACAACGGCTCACTCGCCGAGCTCGTCGACGCCGCCGAAGAACACCTCGAGCACATCGCCAACGACGTCAGCAGATCCGTGACCACGCTGCCCACCACAGGAGGAGACACAGCATGAGGAAGCACCACTCCGCACTCGGGGGAGTGGCCCTCGCCCTCGCCCTGGCTCTCACGGGCTGCGGCGGCGACGACAACGAGCCCACGGTCCAGGAGACCCCGACCCAGTCCCCATCACCGACAACGCCCACCGCCTCGCCGACTCCGAAGACACCGGAGGAGAAGGCGGCCGCCCAGCTGACGAAGTACCTCGAGGTGCGGGATCTGGCACAGCGAAAGCGGACGATCGACTTCAAGACCCTCAACCCGGTCGCGACGGGAGACGTGTTCCTGGACCTGCAGGAGACGGTCGTCAACATGAAGATGGGCGACGTCACCGAGACCGGCAGCTACGTCCACACGCTCGGTGAGCCCCGAAACCGAGGCAACTCGATCGAGATCACCGACTGCGAGGACCGATCTGGAGTGACCGTCAAGGTGAAGGGGAAGGCTCGGGTTCCCGACTACACCGCGCCGGATGGGAAGCCGCTCCGCAACCCGGCGCCGGTCAAGTACACCCTCGTCAAAGACAAGGGGACGTGGAAGGTGTCCGAATCTGACCTCCTCTGGGATCAGCCATGCTGAGGCGCATCCTCGCTCTGCTGGCGATGCTCGGCGCTTCGTTTGTGGTCGTGATCGCAGTAGCACCCTCGGCCAGCGCTGTCTGCGAGGTCGACAAGGTTACGGGTGAGGTCGTCTGTGACGATGAGGACGGCGGCGGCAACGGCGGTGACAACGGCAGTGGCAACACTGGGGGCTCTTCGACCTGCAACTACAACGGCCGCGAGATTCCGTGCACCGGCCCCGGAGGGTCGGTGTGGAGCAGCCTGCACGAGTGCTGGATCGGACCGTCTGCTGAGGAGCTGGGCGAGGATCTCATTCCGCCGGCCGGCCAGACGAAGGAAGACGGCGCCTGGCACGTCTGCTACTTCCCGCCGCCCGGGTCCTCCTGGGAGTACACATGGGTCCGGAGCGGTGAAGTCGGAATCGACCCGGTAGTGCTCGCCCAGCGGGCGATCGCCTCAATGGACCTGGACCCCATCAAGATCGGCATCGTCCCCGAGTCGGGCGCCAACCGCGCCGGCCTGGTGGGCCTGCCGGTGTGGATGTGGGTCGACAGCCCGACCAACGACACGTTCGGCCCGATCACGGCATCGGCCAGCGAGGGCTCGGTGTCGGTCAGCGCCACGGCCAGCGTCTCCAGCATCGTGTGGGACATGGGTGACGGGACCATCGTGAACTGCACCGGCAAGGGCACCCCGTACGCCGACCACTACGGCAAGCAGGACTCGCCGACCTGCGGGCACCGCTACGCGAAGATGTCGACGGACCAGCCCGACGGCGCCTACCAGGTCACCGCCACGAGCCACTGGGTAGTCGAGTGGACCGGTGGCGGGCAGTCGGGAACCATCGAGTTCGACCTGACCACCGACCCGCTGCCGATCCGCATCGGCGAGGCCCAGGTGCTGACGCAATGATCGACATCCGCCGGTAGCCGCCACTCGGCGACCACAAGAGACAGGTCCCCGTCCTCGAGCAGGACGGGGACCTGTTCTCGTTCCCGGCGACGGATCGAGGCCCGGCTGACCAAGTGGATTGGCGCCCGGTGGGGGTGCCCGATCCAAGGGGAAAGCCCCAGGCGTCTCGGGTCACCTGGGGCTCTGGCGCCAAGTAGAGCACGCGCCGTCGGGGGCCGCAGAAGAACCGGAAACTTCGCCGCGGCACCGCCAAGAACAGGCTGCTCATCTGGCCGATCGCGGCCGCGGGCGTGCCCGGTCGGTGCGGCTCGACCGCGCATTTTGGTGTCGAGATGCACGAATGATTGGCGATCTCCACGCTGGCTACTTTGACGAAACCGGGCCGCGGAACCACGCTCGTCAAAGTGCGCACTTTGCCTTGATGAACCGGTCGACCTCAGGTGAGCCGCATCAGCGCCCGGTATATCTGCCTGCGGGTGGGCGGGGCGGGCAAGGGCTGGGCGGCCTGGGCTGCAAAGGACTGGACGAGGTACGACGCCAGTCGCCGCCAGGCGTCCGGGGCGGCGCTCCGGGTGCCATTCACGACGCCGGCGTTGGCCATCAGGATCAGAGGAACGTCCTGGTGCTCGAAGTCCGCACGCAGTTGGCCGGTGGCCTTGGCGCGATCGATGAGCTCGCCCAGAGCGTGGGCTGAGCGATCTCTCTCTTCCTCCAGCCTCTTGGCGGTGGGGAACGTCAACGTGAGGACGTCTGCGAAGCCTCGGTCCTGGGCCTGCATCTCGCACATCCGCATGATCAGTGCCTGGAACCCCTGCCAGGCGTCGGGGTCGGCGAGCGCGTGCTCGATCGCCGTGGCGTAGTCGCGCATCTTGTCCCGGAACACGGCCTCGACGAGGTCGCCGCGGGTGGGGAAGCGTCGAAAGAGGGTCGCGACACCGACCCCCGCTCGTCGCGCGACCTCGTTGGTTGATCCGTCGAGCCCCTGCTCCGCGAAGACGCTTCGGGCGGCCTCAAGGATCCGCTCCCGGTTGCGTTCTGCATCGGCTCGCAGAGCGTGTGCGGCCGGCGGTTCGGCATCGGTGCCCTTGCTCATGGGGGAACTCTACTCGGACAGGTGGAATAGCCGCTCCACATATCCTGCTAGGGTCGGTGTAAACGGAGCACCCGTTCCGTTCTGAGATGAAGGAAGACTGTCATGGCGTTCGAGCTGGGGGTCTACTCGTTCGGCAACACGCCGCGCACAGCCGATGGCGGCCATGGCCCCACGGCGCAGGCCATTCGGGACGTGCTGGAGGCGGTGCAGCTGGCCGAGGAGGTCGGTCTGGACTTCTTCGGTTTCGGTGAGCACCACACCGCCTCGATGCCGTTGTCGTCGCCAACGGCGATGGTCAACCTGGCTGCGGCGTCGACCGAGCGGATCAAGCTGGGCACGACGGTCACCGTGCTGTCCACCGATGAGCCGCTGCGGGTGTTCGAGCAGCTCGCGACGGCCTCCGCGGTGGCCCCGGGGAGGATCGAGGCGGTCGCGGGACGCGGTTCGTCGGCGATCACGTTCTCCTTGTTCGATCTCGACGAGCGTGACTACGACATGCTCTTCGCCTCGAAGTTCGACCTGCTCCTGGCTGCGAACGCGAGTGCCCGTGTCACGTGGGACGGCCCGCACCGCCGTCGCCCGCTGGAGGACGCTTTGATCGTCCCCCGACCCGAGCAGCCGCTACGGATCTGGCTCGGCACCGGCGGCAACCCCGGCTCGGTGGGTCGTGCGGTGGAGCTGGGTGTCCCGATGTTCCTCGGCATCCTCGGTGGCACGCCCGAGCACTGGGCCCGCTACGGCCACGCCTACCGCGACGCCTGGGCACAGACCGAACACCCCGCCGAGAACGCCGGGATCGCGGTGGCCGTCCACGGGTTCGTCGGCCCGGACAACCGCGCCGCGAAGGCGACCTACCTCGAGCACGAGCTGAGGATGTTCGCGACCGGCTCGGCCGAGATCGGTCGCCCCGGCATGGCCCCGACGGGCCGCGAGGCGGCGATGGAGCCGGGCGGCATGGTCTTCGCCGGCGGTCCCGACGAGGTCGCCGATCGGATCCTGCACCTGCACCAGCTGCTCGGGCACGACCGCCAGATCCTGCAGATGGACGTCGGCGGCCTGCCCCACGCCGACTTCCTCAGGAGCATCGAGCTCCTCGGCACCGAGGTCCTTCCGCAGGTCCGCAAGGAGCTCGGCGAGTAGCCGAGCAGCCCGGTCCTTCCCGTACGTCCCAGCCCGTCTCGTGGCGTCGAGAGACGTCGCACCTCACCAGGAGAACCCGTGTTCATCGCCCTTGTCATCACCACCGTCCTGCTCGCCCTGATCGCCACCAACTCGGCCGTGATGAAGCTCCGCAAGAACGAGCAGGTCATCGAGTCCATCCACGGGACAGTCGGCGTCCCGCTGCGCTACCTGCCCGTCCTGGCGGCCCTCGAGATCGCCGGCGCGATCGGGATCGTGGCCGGACTGTGGCTCGAGCCGCTCGGCATCGCCGCCGCAGCCGGCCTGGTCGCCTACTTCGTCGGCGCCGTCGCCGGTCACCTGCGGGTGGGCGACACCAAGGGCGTTGCGATGCCGGTGGCTCCCCTCGTCCTGTCGATCGCGGTCCTCGTGCTGCGCATCGTCACCGCCTGATCACCCACCACCACCGACCTCCGCTCGACCCCACAACCACAGGAGAAACCATGAAGGCCTTCGCCATCACCGCTCGTGACACCCAGCCCACCGTCATCGACCTGCCGACGCCCGACCCCGCCCCGGGCGAGGTACTCGTGCACGTCGATGCCGCCTCGGTCAACGGCTTCGACCTCTCCGTCGCCGCCGGCTACGTGTGGGACATGATCCCCGGCATCGAGTTCCCCGTCGTGCTCGGCCGCGACCTCGTCGGCACCGTGAGCGCCCTCGGTGAGGGCGTCGAAGGCGTCGCGGTCGGCGACCGCGTCGCCGCCGTGATCCCCGGCATGGCCCTGGGCCCCCGCACCGGCGCGTTCGCCGAGTACGTCGCGCTGCCCGCCGCCGCCGTGACTGCGACTCCGTCCGGTGTGGACACCCACCAGGCTGCCGTCATCGGCCTGGCCGGCATCGCCGCCCACGACGCGCTCGCGGCGCTGGACATCCAGTCCGGCGAGACCGTGCTCGTCTCTGGTGCCACCGGCGGCGTCGGGTCCATCGCCACCCAGGTCGCCGTGGCCGCCGGCGCCAGCGTCATCGCCACCGCCCAGCCCGGCCAGGAGGACGACTACGTCCGCAGCCTCGGCGCCACCCACACCGTGGACTACACCGGCGACGTCGCGGCCGCCGTCAAAGACCTCGCTCCGCAGGGCGTCGACAAGCTGCTGCACTCCGCCGGCGACGCCGCCGCCCTCGGTGCCCTCCTCAACGCCGGCGGCGCCGCGGCATCGACGCTCGGCGCATCGAGCGAGCAGTTCGCCCGCGACGACGTCGCCGTGACCACCGTCATGGCCGACGCCACCGCGGACAAGCTCGCTGCCCTGCTCGACCGCGTCGCGGCGAACGAGGTGCGCGTCAACGTCGAGATCACCATCCCCCTCGACCGCGCACCCGAGGCCTTCGCAGCCTTCGCCGGCGGCACCCTCGGCAAGGTCCTCATCACCCGCTGACCCGCCGCGTCACGAACCGGTGCGGGACCCGGAACCTCTGGGCCCGCACCGGCCGGGCACCGTGCCCGGACCCCCTTCCACCTCAGGAGCATCCTCATGAACGTCACCGTATTCGGCGCCACCGGCGCCATCGGATCACTCACCGTCACCGAGCTGCTCGACCGCGGCCACACCGTCACCGCCTACGCCCGCAACGCCGCCAAGGTCCCGACCACCTGGGGCGACCGGGTCAGCGTCGTGATCGGTGAGATGTCGGACGCCGACGCCATCGACACCGCCGTCGCCGGTGCGGACGCCGTCGTCAGCGCCCTCGGTCCGAGCATGGACCGCAAGGCCACCGGCCTCCCGCTGGTCGAGGGCACCGCCCACATCCTCGCCGCGATGCGCCACCACGGCGTGACCCGCTACATCGGGCACGCCACCCCTGCCATCCTCGACCCGCAGGAGAAGCCGACCCTCGTCACCCGGCTCATCGGGTTCATGCCCCGCACCTTCATGCGCCGCGCCTACGACGAGATCGTCGGCATGACCACGCCCGTCAAGGCCTCCGACCTCGACTGGACCATCGTGCGGTTCATCGCCCCCAAGGACACCCCCACGGGCAAGCGCGTCCGCGTCGGGTTCTTCGGCACCGACAAGCTCGGCTTCGCCGTCTCCCGCGCCGACATCGCAGCCTTCACCGCCGCCCAGGTCGACGACACCACCTACCTGCGCCGCGCCCCCGCCATCAGCAACTGACACCCAGCAAACCCTCACACCAGCCAGAAGGAACACCAGACCCATGACCATCGCCATCATCGGCGCCACCGGACAGCTCGGCACCCTCACCATCGACGCGCTCCTCGAGCGCGGCGCCCCCGCCGCGGACATCCTCGCCCTCGGCCGCAACAGCGAACGCCTCCAGACCCTCGCCGACCGAGGACTGCGCACCGCCGAGATCGACCTCGACGACATCGACGCCACCGCCCAGTCTCTCGCCGGCGTCGACAAGCTGCTCCTGGTCTCCTTCGGCCCCGGAGACCGCGTGACCCAGCACGGCAATGCGATCGACGCCGCCCGCCAGGCCGGCGTACCCCACCTGATCTACACCTCCGGACTGGAAGCCCCCACGACGATCCTCGAGCTCGCCGCGGACCACAAGGCAACCGAGGAGCTCGTGACCGCCGCCGGCATCCCCGCAACCTTCCTGCGCAACGGCTGGTACACCGAGAACCACCAACAGGACTTCGCCGGCGCCCGAGAACGAGGCGTCATCGCCAACAGCATCGCCGACGGCCGCATCGCCACCGCACCTCGCAAGGACTTCGCCGAGGCTGCCGCCGTCGTGCTGAGCACCCCCGGCCACGAAGGCAAGGCCTACGAGCTCTCCGGCGACACCGCATGGTCCTTCGACGAGTTCGCCGCCACCGCAGCGGACGTGCTCGGCACCCCGGTGCGCTACCAGCCGCTCACGCCCGAGCAGGAGCGCGAGCGACTCCTCACCGTCGGACTCGACGAAGGCACCGCCGCCTTCATCGTCACCCTCAACACCAACATGCGCGATGGCGCCATGGCCCCCACCTCGGGCGACCTCGCCCGACTCATCGGACACCCCACCGAACCCCTCGCGACCACCCTGCGCACCTGGGCCTGACCTGCTCCGTCCGAACCCGAATACCCAGAGAGGAGGAACGCCCATGGACACCACGTCGTGGCCCGGCATCGGGATCTTCGGTGCCGGCAAGGTCGGCATCACCTTGGCCCGGCTCGCGCTCGACGCGGGCTACACCGTCCACATCGCCTCGTCCGGGCCTGCAGCCGACACGGCCCGGCTCACCCGCTACTTCGCGCCCGGCGCCGTGGCGGCGAACGCTGAGGACCTCGCCTTGCTGGCGGACATCCTCATCCTGGCCGTCCCCCTCCACCGCTTCACCGAGCTGCCGCTTGCCACGATGGGCGACCACATCGTCATCGACGCCATGAACTACTGGCCGCCCATCAACGGCGTCATGTCCGAGTTCGAGACCGACGGACGCGCCTCGAGCATGGTGGTGCGCGACGCCCTCCCGCAGACCGCACGCCTGGTCAAGACCTTCAACCACCTGGGCTACCACCAGCTCGAAGAGCTGCCCCGCCCCGCCGGCTCACCCGACCGCACCGCGCTCGCGATCGCCGGGGACGACACCGACGCCGTCCAAACAGTGGCCGACCTCGTCACCCACGTCGGATTCGACCCCCTGCCCGCGGGCCCCTTGGCCGCCAGCAAGGCGATGGAGGCGGGCGCCGCCGCCTTCGGGCAACAGCTCGACATCGACCAACTGCGACACCTGATGGGCCTCGACCAAGCCGCATAGGCGGGGCTCATTAGCCTCCAAGGAGCCGTTCTGGAACCGACCGACCCCATCGCAAGATGGGCGGCAACTGCTTCAGCGACGACCGCAGCAGGGACCACCTCGGTCGACGAGGATTGGCTGACGGTGATGCTCGGCCAACGGTCGTTCAACCCCAATCATGGGCGCGCAATCCCCGGGGCTGAGGCGCGGCACGTGATGGTGCGCGCGCCGTCGCGTGTCGAAACGGGCATCTCTGGACGACCTCGTAATGCGGCCGTGACGTGGCCGCGAGGACGACATCGACGATCTCCGCGCGTGACCCGGTCGGGGCCCTTGAAAGTCGACTCGACTTAAAAGATCTTGACCTTGACAGCGAGTTGTCAAGGTTCGCTGCATCTCGACATTTGGGGCTGCGCAAGGGGTCGGCCGGAAGTTTCATCAACTTTCGGGGGGACGCCGTCTGACCTGCGCAAACGCGTGTCCCCCCTCTGCGTCCCCCCTCGAGATCAGGGGTTTGGGGGGACGGATGCGGGGACGCCCGCTCGCGACCTTTCTGCCGTGCACAGCCACGGACGAAAGGAGCGAGTGCGATGAGTGTGGGCGACCAGCTCGGCCTCGACGAGAACAGCGATCTGCTCGACCAGGCCCGCCAGAAGTGGCCGGCCTGGGTGGCCACCGATCCGCGCCTCGGCGTGGTCGACAACTTCGACGACCTGCGCTCCTGGCTGCCGACGGTGGACCACGAAGAGTCCGACCAGGTCCTCCTGGCGCTGGCCATGCTGGCCGCCCCCGACGGTGGTGACGACATCGCGGCCGCGGCCGCGCTCGCCAAGTGCCTGCTGCCCGGCGCCTGCCGGCTCGCCGGCTGGCTGAGCACCCTCCCGCCGCGCGAGGTCTTCCGTGACAGCCAGCCGGTCATGGCCGGCACCTGGTCGGCGGTCGAGCGGGTCGACGAGCTCGTGGCCTCGCAGCTGTGGATCGAGGTCCGCACGTTCAAGTGGCGGCGGCTCCGGAAGGTCGCGGCCAACATCTTGATCAACACCCGCGTCGGCGTGCTCCGCGAGGTCGGCGACTTCTTCTACGTCTCCCGGGCAGACCGGACCTGGGCGAACACGACTCTTGTTGAGTCCTTCTCGGCCGGCGACCTGACGAGCGCCGACGGCGGCGCCGGCTACTCCGCCGAGATGCCGACCGAGCGGGTCACCGGCGCGCTGTTCCACCGCCCCGAGATCCTCGCCGACGCCGGACCCGAGCAGGAGGAGCCCACGGCGACCGAGGAGCTCCTGGAGCTGCTCGCGTGGGCCTGCGACCACCAGGTCATCAGCCCCGCCGACCGGTACCTGCTGCTGTGCCTGGTCGAGGAGGCCGACCGAGTCGAGACCCGCCGCCTGGCGCGCGGCTACGGCGGCCTGCTCAGCAACGAGGTCTCCAGCCGGGTCGCTCCCCGCATCGGGGTCTCGGAGGCGACCGTCCGACGCCACGGCTCGCGCACTGTCCGCGCCCTCGCCGCGGCCGCCCCCAGGAAGTTCGGCCATGACGAATGAGCCCGGAAGTGATCGCTCGAACCGCCCCGCGACACATAGGCGACTGGAGGTGGTGAAGCCCATGACAAACACCCATGACGGCGAGACCCGAACGCCGGAGCAGATTGCCGAGCTGTTCGCGATCGCCGGACGCGAGATCGAGGCGATCGAGCAGCTGACCGGCTGCGTCGCCCAGCTGCACGAAGTCCAGGCCGCGAAGGCACAGCTGGCGACCCTGACCCCGGCCGAGGTCCGCGCCGCACTCGAGTTCCGCCGCGGCACGATCGGGGAGGCCCAGTGAGCACCCAGACCTCGAGCCGCCCGGTCGGCGTCGACGAGCTCAAGCGCGCCTGGAACGCGGTGAGCGCCGGCGAGTTCCGCACCGGCCCCGGCGCCGGCAAGGGCCCCCGCGGCCGCGGCACCGCCGCCGAGGACAACTGGACCCCGGCCGATGGCGAGCACACCATCGCCGTGATCGGGGCTGCAGGCTCAGTCGGCGCGAGCACCGTCGCCCTGGCCGCCGGCCTCGCTGCAGCCGCCCCGGTCCGAGTCATCGAGTGCTGCTCGGTCACCGCCTCCGGTCTCGCCGCGGCGAGCACCGCCGAGCTTGGCCTGCATCCGACCGACTGGCGTCAGGGCAAGCGCGACCACGTCTTGCTCGAGCGCGCCAGCGAGGTCCTCGCCGGCGTCGACGAGGTCCCGCTGCCCACCGAGGCAGAGAACGAGACCCAGCTGACCATCCTCGACATCGGCTGGGAGGCCGGCCAGATGCTGGCCACCGACTGCTGGCTCGCCGAGGCCGTCCGCACCGCCGACCAGATCGTCCTGGTCACCACCGCCACCGTCCCCGGGATGCGTCGCGTCGGCGTCGTCATGGACCTCATCGCCGGCCACTGGCAGCCGGAGCAGATCACGCTCGCCATCCGCGGGCCCCGCCGCAAGAAGTGGCCCCGCGGCCTCGAGCACGCCGGCGGCCCCGCCGTACGTCGCGCCCTGGACGCGGACCGGTGCGTGGAGATCCCCGAGGACCGCGAGCTCGCGGTCAACGGCCTGGACTCCCGACCCGTCCCGGCCCCCCTGATCTCGGCAGCACGTCAGCTGCTCGAGGCCCAGCACCTGTCCACCGACACCAGCGAAAGCGCCTGACCCGCCCGGGTCAGCAACCCAGAAAGGAAGTCCACCCATGGACGTCATGACCGCACTCCTCCCGATGGCCGCCCAGGTCTGCCCGAAGGCGCCCCCGGGTGCTGTCGGCCCCACCAACGAGATCACCAGCTACGTGCTGTGGGGCGTCATCGTCCTGTTCGGTCTCGGCATCATCATCGCCATCGGCGCGATCATCGCCGGCCGGGTGTTCTCCCTGCCTCACGCCTCCAAGGTCGGCGTGATCTCGGTGGTGGTCGTGTTCGCCTGCGCGATCGCCTACCTGGTGCTGCCCGGCATGCTCAACGGCATCCTCGGCAAGGGCTGCATCTGATGCGGCGCGCAGCCACGAAGAAGGCAGAAGGCACCAGCGAGTGGAGCCGGCGCCGGCTGCTCGGCATCCTGGCCGCCGCCGTCGCCGTGGCTGCGCTCCTGCTCGGCGGCCTCGTGTACGCGGTCTACCTGGCGATCTCCGGCATCGGCGGCGAGGCCAGCGCGAACACCGGCGTGGCCACCGGCGAGACCGAGCGCTCGACGGTGGCCCGCGGTGCCGCTCACCGCGACGAGATCGCCGCCGAGCCGATGCTGACCGTGCCCGAGAGCGCGGCCTTCCCGGCCGAGACCACCAGCACCAAGGCCCCGGAGATCAAGATCCCGACCGGGACCGGAGTCAACGGACCCGCGTTCGTGATGACCGGCTTCCCGCAGACCCCGGAGGGCGCGATCGGCCAACTCGCCCAGATCGACCTCGCGGTGCTCCAGTCAATGAGCCTGAGCACCGCCGAGGAGGTCTACAACGCCTGGGCCCTGCCCGGCGGCGTCCGGGCGGAGGACTGGTGGATCACCGCCAGCGTCCGCGCGTTCCTCTCCAGCACCGGGATGGGCGAGGTCAAAGACCCCAGCGCCTCGGTCTCCCTGGAGCCGGCCGCCGCACTGGTCAAGGGCACCGACGGCGCCGACTGGGCGACGGTCTGCGTGCTGATGAAGGTCAGCGCCACCTACAAGTCCGAAGGCCAGATCGCCTTCGCGCACTGCGAGCGCATGCAGTGGGTCGGCGGCCGCTGGATGGTTGCCCCCGGCGTCCCGCCGGCACCCGCGCCCGCGACCTGGCCCGGAACCCAGCTGGCACACGAGGCCGGCTGGCGCACCTGGTCGACCGACCACACCACCGAACCCACCAACCCCGGCGACCACGGCGACCACGGCGACCACGAAGGGGAGCACTGAGATGAGCAACCGGATGAACGACTCGATGGGGGAGACCCGCACCACCCTGCTGCTGCGCGTGGGGGTCCTGGTGGTGATCGCCGCACTCGTGGCGACCGCCGTCTGGCTCGGAGCTCGCGGCCGGACCGATGACAGCGGCGGCACCGACAAGACCACCGGCGACTCCTCGAGCCAGACCGGGCAGCAGGGGCAGAACGTCTCGGTCGACCAGGTCGCCCCGGAGACCGCTCCCGCAGACGGCGTCGTGATCCCGACCGGCGCCGACCAGGTCGACGGCTACCCGACCCGGTTCCCGCAGACCGACCTGGGCGCGGTCGCGCTCCAGGTCGAGGTCGCCAAGGCGCAGGTCGGGTTCGACTACGACCAGGCCGCCGCCGTCGCCGGCCTGTACGCCAACCCCGAGGACAAGGCCGTCTTCGAGCAGCGCGCCCGCGACGCCGTCGCACTGCGACGCCAGCAGGCCGGCGTCCCGAAGGAGGGTGACGTCCCCCCGCCCGCGTCGTACGCCGTGACGCCGATCGCCTACACCCTCGAGGAGCTCGACACCGGCTACTACGCGGTGAACCTGCTCAGCTACGTCACCCTCACCACCGCGAACGGCAAGGTCAGCGACGGCCTCTACGCCGGCACCCAGCTGATGCGGTGGCTCGAGGTCGACGGCGTGGGCGACTGGCGCCTGGTCAAGGGCAGCGACGAGGACATCGAGCACCTGGTCTCCACCGGCCAGCCCAAGGCGGTCGCGCCCGGCACGCCGGAGTACAAGCAGGCCGGCTGGATCCCGATCAACGGAGCCCCCCAGTGAGCGCCGGCGACATCTTCCACCGGGTGACCCGACTGGGCATCGGCGCTCTGGCGGTCCTGGTCCTCACCACGCTCCTCGGGGCGGCCATGGCCATCCAGCCGCCCGCCGCGGCCGCGGCCGAGCCGGCAGCCGCCACGGCGCACGTCGCCACGGTCGAGACCGCCGGCCAGCTGCCGGCCCGCAACGTCAAGATGGGCTGCCCCGGACCCGACGCGCTGTGTGACCTCGGCGGCGACGCCGTGGACTGCGCCAAGGACCCGATCGACTGCGGCAAGGACGCAGCCGGCGAGGTCAAGGACGGCGCCGGCAATGTGCTCAACGGCGCCGGAGACGTCCTCGACGGGGCCGCCGGGCTGCTCCCGGACGGCTGCGGCATCCTCGACGCGATCTGCGACGGCGGGCTCCCCGGGCTCCCGGGCCTGCCGGGCGTCCCCGGGCTGCCCGGGATCCCCGGCCTCCCGAACGTCGGCGACCTGTTTGGCGGCGGTATCCCCGGCCTGGGCGACATCCCCAACCCGTTCGAGGCCATCGGCGACGTCATCGCCAAGGCCGCGGCCGACGCTTGGACCGCGGCCATGCTCGCGGTCTGGAACTCCGGCCTGTTCGTGCTGCGCATCGTGCTCACGTTCAGCGAGCTGTTCTTGACCCCCGACCTGCGCGCCGACGGGCCCGGCAGGGACGTCTACGCCTTCACCCTCTGGCTCGCTCTCGCCCTGGTGGTCATCTTGGCGATGATCCAGCTCGGTGCCGCGGCCTTCAAGCGCGAGGGCAAGGGGCTCGCGCGGGCGTTCATCGGCGCCGGCCAGTTCGTGTTGGTCTGCGCCTGCTGGTTCGGCTACTGCGTGATGATCGTCGCCGCGTGCGGGGCCATCACCAAGGCGCTGATGAAGTCGCTGCTCAAGGTGCAGACCTGGCCCGACTGGGACCCCCTGGGCGGTCTCGGCATCGACGACATCACTGACGCCGGCGTGGCCACCGCGCTCGCCTTCCTCGGCATCTTCTTGTGGCTGGCCGCGATCGGGCACGTCCTGGTCTACCTCGCCCGCGCCGCCTCGCTGCTGGTCCTGACCGCCACCGGCCCGCTCTCGGCGGCGGGGCTGGTCTCCGACTTCACTCGCTCCTGGTTCTGGAAGTCGCTGCGCTGGTTCCACGCCGCGGCGTTCACCCCGGTGCTGATGGTGATGGTGCTGGGCATCGGCGTGCAGTTCGCCAACGGTGTCGCCGCCCATCTCGCCGACGACACCGCCAAGGCGTTCGGCACCGCACTGCCGGCGGTGATGACGATCCTGATCAGCGTCGTCGCACCGCTGGCGCTGTTCAAGCTCCTCGCCTTCGTCGACCCCGGCACCCCCAGTGGCGCGTCGTTCCGACAGGGCATGGCCATCCAGGGTGGCCTCCAGGGCCTGCTCGGCGGCGGCGGCGCAAGTGGCGGCTCCTCGGCCGCGTCGACCACCGACGGCAACGGTCGCTCCTCGGGTGAGCAGAGCGCCGAGACCTCGACCGGTGACCGGTTCAACAAGTCCACCCAAGGCGTCCTGGGCAGCTTCGGCCCGGTCGGGCAGGCGCTGTCGACCGGCATGGGTTGGATCAACTCCGCGGGCGCCAAGGCCACCTCCCTGATGTCGGACGAGACCAACCAGGCGGGCGTCGGGCAGAGCACCTACGGCCCCGATTTCAGCGGCATGGGAGGACGCCAGGGGGGTCAGTCGGGTGGCCAGTCCGGCGACCAGAGCAGCGGCACGCACCCCGGCTCGCAGAACAACGGCGACGACGACCCGCCCCCGAACCCGCCGATGCCGCCGGCACCGCCGACCCCGCCGACGCTGCCCACCGGCGGTGCACCTGGCGGTGGCTCGGGTGGCGGCCAGAGCGGTTCCGGAGGAGCCGGCGCTACGCCCAAGACTCCCGCCGCCGGTGGTGGGGGAGCGGCCGGCGGCGCCGGCGGGGCGGGCGCGGCTGCCGGCGGGATCCCCCCGGTGGCGGTGTAGCCGATGCGCCGCGCGACCTGCCCCCAGCCCCGATCGACATCCAGTGACCCGGAAGGAAGCCGACGATGACCATCTACGCCGACTACCAGCGCGACCGCATCGGCTGGTTCTTCGGCCTCTCCGGAGGCCAGCTGATGTTTCTGGCGCTGGCCAGCCTGCCGGCGTTCTGGGCGATCAGCCGCGGAGCGTGGTTCTCCGCGCTCCTGTTCGCCCTGGTCTGGCTGTTCCTGCTGGCCATCACCGTCATCCCGGTCCGGGGCCGATCGGCCACCGGCTGGGTGTTCGCCTCGAGCATGTACGCCATCGGCGGACTGCTCGGATGGACCTCCTTCCGCGCCAAGGCGACCCAGGGCCGCGCCGAGGACCTCGACACCCCCGACCTTCCCGGTGTGCTGCAGGGCATCAAGATCCACGACGGCCCACCGCACGGCTCGCAGCTGCAGCGCGTGGGAGTGATCCACGACGACGCCACGAAGACCTGGGCAGTCACCGCCGCGATCGTCCACCCCGGCATCGGCATGAAGGACACCGAGGAGCGCAGCCGCTACGGCGAGGCGCTGGCTGGGCTGCTCGACGTCGCCGGCCGCACCGAGAAGATCGACGAGATCCTGTTCATGATCCGCACCGTCCCCGAGGACGGCGCCGAGCGCGACCTGTGGGTCACCAAGCACCGCCGCGGCAACGCGCCGGAGCTGTCCGAGGTCGTCAACAGCGACCTCGCGGTGGGCCTCACCCAGGCCTCGGTGCGCACCGAGCAGTTCGTCACGATCGTGGTCCCGGAGACCCGGATCGCCCGCTCGGCCAAGGAGTCCGGCGGCGGCTTCGAGGGCCGCTGCCGCGAGCTCTACCTGCTCATGGCCGAGATCGAGGCCCAGCTGCGCGGCCCGATGGGCATGACGTCGGTCCGCTGGCTCACCTCACCGGAACTCGCCCTGGCGTCCCGGACCGGGTTCGCCCCCGGCGACCGCGCCAGCATCGTCGAGGCCCTCGCCATGCGGGAGAAGGACCCGAACGTGAACGCCGACGTCCCGTGGGCACTGGCTGGTCCCTCGGGCGCCGACGCGACGGTGCGGCACTACAGCCACGACGCGTGGAACTCGATCAGCGCCACGATCAAGCTGCCCACCCGCGGCGTGGCGATGGGCGCGCTCGCGCCGATCCTCACCCCCAGCGAGTCGGGGGAGCGGCGCTCGTTCGTCGTCGCCTTCCCGATCGTGTCCCAGTCCAAGGCCGACCGGCAGTCCGGCAACGCCGAGTGGGCCGCGGACCTGGCCGAGGGGATGAACGAGAAGCTCGGCCGCAAGACCCGGGCCAAGCAGCGCGACGAGGCCCACAAGGCCCGCGGCCTGGACGCCAAGCTCGCCCGCGGCAACGCGCTGGTCCGGCCCTACGCGGTCTGCACGGTCACGGTTCCCAAGACACTGCGGATCACCGAGTTCGGTCGCCGCCTGGACGCCTCGATCCGTCGCGCCGGGTTCGCGCCGCTGCGACTCGACCTCGCCCAGGACGTCGGCTTCGCCGCCTCGACCATCCCTGTCGGGATGAGCCTGACCCGGAGCGGAGACGCCTGATGCCCACCACCACCCGCCGGAACCGTGGCGCCGGCCGCGACATGGCCGCCCTGCTGTCGGACTTCGGCCACGACCTGCCCACCATCCCCACGCTCGCCCCGGAGGCCAAGGAGCCCCGGATCTTCAAGTACGCCCCGCGCCGCGGTGCAGCCCGCCGCGGCCGCGGCTGGGCGCCCGCCTCCGCCCCGGCGCAGGCCTGGCGCATGACCAGCGACCAGGCGCCGGTGTTCTGGCCGTTCGTGTCCGCGCCGGCGCTGCCTCCGACCGGGGCACAGATGGGCGTCGACCAGCTCTCCGGCGGCTCGTTCTACTGCGACCCGTTCGGGTGGGTGCTGCGCGACGACGTGCCGGCGACCAACCCCAACATCTTCCAGTTCGCCAAGCCGGGTAGTGGCAAGTCGGGCACCACCAAGGCGTTCTGCACCCGGATGATGCCGTTCGGCTACCGCACCCTGGTCACCGGCGACGTCAAGGACGAGTACGAGTCGCTGTGCCGTGCGCTCGGTGTCGAGCCCTTCGTCATCGCCCCCGGGTTCTGGGCCCGGGTCAACCCGCTGTCCATGGGGCCGCTCGGCGATGGGTGGGAGAAGCTCTCGGCTGAGGAGGCGCAGCGGCGCGCCACCATCATCTTCAAGCGGTGGCTGGTCCTCGTCCGCGGCCTGGTCGGGTCCATGAAGATCGACGACGAGCGACGGGTGCCGTTCGGCCCCGACGAGAGCGACGTCGTCCGCAACGCCCTGGCGATCCTGACCGGCTACGCCGCCGGCAACACGGTGCTGCAGGAGACCACCATCCCGCGGCTGTGGGACCTGCTCCGCAACCCCACCGAGGAGCTCGTCCGGGCCTGCGAGTACGCGAACACCCGCCAGTTCCTCGACGAGACCCGGCTGCTGCGCAACGCACTCGGCGAGCTGGTCACCGGCACCCTGGCCGGCCTCTTCGACGACTTCACCAACATCGAGGTCGACTGGCGTGCCCCGATCCAGTCGTTCAGCCTCTCCCGGCTCGACGGCCTGGGCGATGAGGCCGTGGGCATCGCGCTGCTGTGCATGAACTCCTGGGGCCGCGGCCTGCGGGAGATCGCCGAACCCGGCGACCTGCGCATCGTCGTACGCGACGAGGTCTGGAAGCAGATGCGCCTCGGAACCGCCGCGGTGGCCAGCTTCGACGCCGACCTGCGGCTCTCCCGCGGCATGGCCGGCAAGGGTGGCGACATCCAGTTCTGCAACCTCCACAAGCCCTCCGACCTGCTCTCGGTCGGCGACGCCGACTCCCAGGCCGCGATGATCGCCAAGGACCTCCTCGAGCTGGCCGACATCAAGATCCTCGGCGCCCAGAAGCCTCGCGTCGCCCGCGAGCTCGACTCGATGCTCGGGCTCGGTCCGATCGCCCAGGACCTCGTCTCCGGGTGGGCGATGCAGGACAAGGGCCGTGCGCTGTGGTGCATCGGCGACGCCACCTACAAGGTCCAGACGGTGCTCCACCCGCTGGAGAAGAAGCTCTACTACACCAACGAGGCCATCGAGGCCGCCGGCTGAGGCGCTCGGGACTGACCTGTCGTGAAGAAGCTGCTGCTCGCCGGACTGCCGGTCCTGATCATCTTCATGGGCCTGCCGTTGCTGGTCTCCCTGATGGTGGTCATGAGCACGACCGCGGCCGCGGAGTGCCGGACCCAGACCAACCAGAGCGCCCCCACCGAACTCGGCGACCTCGGCGTCATCGACGGGCCCGTGGGCGGCCCGGTCAAGGGCAAGGTCACCCTGGCGCAGGCCAACATCCCGCGCCGGTCCGGCCTCGATGGCTTCCGTGCGTCCATGCCCAAGGTCCTCTCGACCAACCCCGACTTCGTCACCCTGAACGAGGCAAGCGGGTGGACCCTTGCGCAGATCGAGGCCGCCGCCCCCGGTTACGGAGCGTTCCGGGTCTCCGACCACACCGGCGACAACAACTCCATGGGCAACGTCGTGCTCTGGAAGCGCGACACCTGGTCCAAGGCCAACGGAGGCCGGGTCACCCTCGTCGTCGACGACAACACCTACTACCAGGGCCGGGCGGTCACCTGGGACCGGTTCGCCACCTGGGTCATTCTCGAGCGCGCTGACGGCGCCGTGGTCTCGGTCATCTCGACCCACCACATGACCAACCCGCACAAGTGGCCCCGGCAGCACGGCAACCCGCCGCTGACCCGGCCCCAGCAGTACGGCGCCGGGATGGACATCCTGCTGCAGCTGCGCAACTCGCTGGCCACCCACGGCCCGGTGCTCATCGGTGGCGACATGAACACCCACGCCTCCTACACCAACCTGCCGTGGGCGGCGGCCGCGAAGATGAAGGCCGCCGGTTACGGATGGCACGACCACGCGGTCGACTTCGTCTTCTTCCCCCAGCACCAGGGCGTGCGCCTCGAGCGGGGATGGTCCGGAACGATGGTCTCCGACCACCACTGGATCTCGGCCCGCCTCTCCATGAACGGCGCCGGCCCCGAGAGCGCCCCCGCGCCCGCGGCCACCAGTGATGGCGTGGTGAACGTCGCCCACACCACGAAGACGGCGGCCGAGCCGCCATCCGGCGACGTGCTCGCCCAGCTGATGCGGCTGCGGTTCGCCTCCAGCTACCCGACCATGACCGCCGAGCAGGCACGCAACGCGATCACCATCGCCCAGGTCGCCCGCGACCTCCAGGTGCCCCGCCGCGGGCTGCAGATCGCCATCGCCACCGCGATCCAGGAGTCCAAGCTGGTCAACCTCACCGGCGGCGACCGCGACTCCGGCGGCCTGTTCCAGCAGCGCCCCTCTCAGGGCTGGGGAAGCCGCGCCGAGGTCACCAACCCGGTGCTCGCCGCACGCGCCTTCTTCGGTGAAGCCCAGCACACCGGCAACCCCGGGCTGCTCGACATCCCCGGCTGGCAGAACATGCCGCTGACCCAGGCTGCCCAGGCCGTGCAGCGCTCCGGCTTCCCCGACGCCTACGCCCAGTGGGAGGACGTAGCCGGCGACATCACCGACCTGCTCGGCGGCGACCTGCCCGACCTTCCCGACGACGGCACCACCACGAACGTGGCCAACTGTCAGGGCGAGACCATCAGCCCGGTCACCGTCGGCACCCTCAACCTGCTCGGCGCTGGCCACACCGACAAGGCGGGGGAGCGGCCCGGCTTCGACACCTGGGACAAGCGACTGCCCGGCGCCATGCGCACGATCGAGAACGCAGGCGTCACCATCGCCGGCCTCCAGGAGGTGCACGGTCCGCAGGCCAAGGCACTGGAGAACCAGTACGCGGCCAAGTGGGGGATCTACCCCGCCAGTGGGAAGGCACAGAACCGGGTCATCTGGGACCGCAACGAGTGGAAGCAGACCGACGGTCGCCTCGTCGACATCCCCTACTTCGACGGCAAGGACGTCGGCATGCCCCTGGTGCAGCTGACGTCGACGACCACCGGTCAGGTGATCTGGGTCTGGAGCATCCACAACCCCGCCAACACCCACGGGAACGCCGCCGAGCACCGCAAGGAGGCGCTGCGCCGCCAGCTGGCCACCATGACCGACGTTGCCGGCACCGGCATCCCCGCGGTGATCCTGGGCGACTTCAACGACGGCAAGGACGGCAACGACTCCTCACACTGCGCGCTCACCCCCGAGCTCACCAACGCCTTCGGCGGGTCGGCAGAGCCGTGCAAGAAGCCCAAGAAGGCCGCCCCGATCGATCACATCTACGGCGCCAACCTGACCTGGGCCAGCGCCGAGGTCGACAACAGCACGCAGGCCAGCAAGATCGCCGACCACCCGCTGGTCATCGCCACCACCGCCGGCAGCAGCGCGGGCTGTGCGGTGGCCCAGGCGACCAACTACAACCTCGGCCCGGTCAAGCCGCAGTTGACGCAGCTGGTGAACATTCTCGGCCCGATGTTCGACATCAAGACCGTCGGCGGCTACCGCGAGAGCGCCACCGACCCCGACGGCCACCCGGCCGGGCTGGCGGCCGACTTCATGGTCCCGCTCACGCCCGCCGGCAAAGCCCAAGGGGACGCGCTCGTGGCGTACGCCCAGGCCCACGCTCGCGAGCTCGGGATCGACTACATCATCTGGTACCAACGCATCTGGTCGGTCGCGCGAGCCGACGAGGGCTGGCGGCGGATGGAGGACCGGGGCTCGGCCACCGCCAACCACATGGACCACCCGCACATCAACGTGCTGCCCGACGCCAAGGTCACCCCGATCGGCCTCGAGGGCGCCTCCTGCGACGAGGTGGTCTACCCGGTGCCGGCGAAGTACATCGGCACCGACAACCACAACTGGCACGAGACCGGCCCCTACTGGACCAACTGGCACACCGGCACCGACTTCTCCGCGCCCTGCGGCACGACCGTCTACGCCGCCCACGCCGGCACCATCGAGATCGACACCAGCCAGGGCTGGGCAGGCCCGCAGCTGGTCAAGGTCACCACCGGCGCCGGGTCCCTGACCACCTGGTACGCGCACATGCAGAGCGTCACCGTCAGCCGCGGCCAGACCGTCGCCGCCGGCGAGCCGATCGGCCAGATCGGCAAGGAAGGCAACTCCTCCGGGTGCCACCTCCACTTCGAGGTCCACCTCAAGAACGGCTCCATCTACGGCCCCGACAACGTCGACCCCTCGGCCTGGCTGGCGAAGAACGCCTCAAAGCCGACCCGCGCCGTCTGATCGCTGCCGGGCCCGCCCGGCACATAGGTGACCAGCCAGAACTTTCGACCACGAGGTGAATCCATGCAGAGAGAGCGCCGCCGCGACCCGTACCCCTGGACCTGGGAGATCCCCGTCGCCGTCGTCCTGGCGACGCTGTTCGTCATCGTCATCGGCATCCAGCTCGGCCGATCGGTCGCGAACCTGCTCGCCGGCGCTGGGTGGACCTGGCCCGACGCCAACGCCGGCGCGTTCCCCTCGCCGATCGGGACCGCCTTCTGGACCAGCCTCCCCGGCGTACTCGGCGGCCACGCAGACGCCGGGCTGCCCACACCCTCCCCCGGCGGGCTGGCTGGTCGTGGTCTGGTGTGGGCCAGCCTCGCGGTGACCGAGGCCGCGCTGCTGACCGCCACGATCTGGGTTGGCGTGTGGGCCTACCAGCGCTGGGGCCCGGGACGCATGCGCGGCATGGCCACCGCCGCCGAGGCCGAGAAGCTGCTGGGCGTCACCCGGCTGCGCAAGGTCGCCGGCATCGTCCGGCCGGACCTCTACGGCAAGCACGCCACCGCCGCGGCGGCGCCCGTCCAGCGCGCCGCCGGCGACCTCACCGAACAAGCCGGGCCGCAGCTCGGCCACGGGCTCAGCCCGTGGCTCCTGGACGGCCGCCGGACGAAGGAGGAGCGATGAAGCTGAGGTTCAACCCATGGGACGTCGGCTGGCGCATCGGCGACGCGCACGAGCCGCGCGGCGGGGAGCTGTGGGTGCCGTGGGACCGCACCGCCGGCGTGATCGGTCCGCAGGGCTCCGGCAAGACACTGGACCTGCTCACCCCGGCGCTGCTAAGTGCCCCGGGCGCTGCTCTGGTGACGCTGACGAAGGTCGAGGACCTGCTACTCAGCCTCACCGAACGTTCCCGCGATGACCGGCCGTGCGTGGTGCTCGACCCGTTCGGGCTGGCCGAGGGCGTCGTCGACGAGCTGATCTGGGACCCGATCGCCGGCTGCGTCGATCCGAAGGTCGCCGAGCGGCGAGCCAAGGCATTCACGGCCGGAACGGTCAAGGGTGCGATCACCGGGGGCACCGGTGACGATGCTGCACGGTTCTACGCCGCGGAGTCCGCGAAGGTGCTGCAGGGCTACTTCCACGCCGCGGCGCTGACCGGCAAGACCCTCGAGGACGTCCTGCAGTGGGTCGCGAATCCCACCGCGGCCACCCAGCCGATGGAGATCCTGCGCCGGCACCCGCACGCCGAGCCGTTCTGGCACGGCCTGCTGCACGGTGCGCTCAACGGCGACGACCGCACCGCCGGCAACACCGTCACCACGGTGCAGCAGGCGGTGTCGCTGTTCTTCCAGGCCGACATCCGGCGCCGCTGCGTGCCCAGCCCGGGGCACCCGGCCACCGATCTGGCCGACGTGATCCGTCGACGCGGCACCATCTACCTGCTGGGCCGCGAAGATCCCTACGCCTCGGCCAGCCCGCTGATGACCGCGGTGGCCGAGCACGTCCTGGACACCGGGCTGCTGCTGGCCAACAGCTCCCCGTGGGGTGGCCGGCTGTGTCCGCCGCTGGTCTCGGTGCTCGACGAGCTGCCGTCGACCGCCCCGCTGCCGACCCTGCGGACCCGGATGGCCAACGAGCGGGCCCTGGGGCTGTCGTTCATCTGGGCTGCCCAGACCCGGCCCCAGCTGACGAGCATCTTCGGCGAGCACGAGGCTCGGGCGCTGCTCGGCCTCACCAACACCCTGGTGATGTTCGGCGGGTCCAAGGACGTCGCGTTCAACCAGGAGATCTCCGACCTGCTCGGAACGGTGCGCATCGGCCGAGTCACCCACTCGACCGGTGGGTTCAACGGCGGTAGCCGCAACTTCTCGGGCGACGACATCCCGATCATGCGGCCCGAAGAGGTCCGCCAGCTCCCCGAGCGGCGCGCTCTGGTGATCGCCGAGAACGGCAAGCCGATCATCGCGGCTCTCCACCGCTGCGTGGAAGGCAATGCCGGCGAGAAGCTTCTGGCCGACCAGCGGGCCCTGCGGGCGCGGTTGACCAACGACCGCCGCATGGTCATCACCCCGGAGGCCCGGGCCACCGCTGCTCTCGTCGAGGCGCGCCGCCTCGGCTTCGTCGACGACGAGACCGAATCGACAAGGAGTGAGCTGTGACGACCGAACAGGCTCGACGGGCCGCACCCAACCCGATGGTCTACGCGTTCCCCGTGCCCGGGGAACAGGTTCGGCTGGCCTACCGCGAGCTCCACATCGCCATCAACGGCACCGAGGAGCAGAAGAAGGCGCTGGGCAACCACGCCTTGCTGCCGCGGCCCTGGGAGCCGGCCACGTGCCTGGACCCCGAGCTGCGCCACGGGCTGTGGGAGTGGCTCGAGGACGTCGTGATCTGGCTCAACCGCGAGTACACCTGGGACGTCTCCGGGCTCATCCCCAGCTGCTGGCCCCTGCACCCGCACCTGGTCCACGAGATCGCGGTCCTGGCGGACCAGCGCCGCCGCGCCGGACTCGCGATGACCAGCGACGCCCTCGAGGAGTGGCACCGCTACTGCCTGCCGGCGTTCGCCGACCGCATGCGGAACAGGCTGAGGGCCCACTGCGACGACGAGCACAAGAGCTGGCCGGCCAAGCCGCGGCACAACGAGCACCTCGGCGAGGCCAGCACCCAGCGGCGTGAGAACGCCTTCGCCCACGACGTCGACGCGCTGCCCGTCAACCGGCGGGCCTACGAGCAGTCGCCGCCGGCCGCTCGACCGCGCCTGGTCGAGGTCGACCTGGACACCGGCGAGATCAAGGAAGACCCGCTCGGTGCGCAGCCGCGCACCCGAACTGAGAAGGGACCGCGCGAATGAGCGAGGCGACGATGCAGATGAAGGAGCGGTCGGAGGCCATCGGTCGCGCACAGCGCGCTCTCAAGGCCCTCGGCGAGCACCCGCGCTCGAGCAAGAAGGAGCTCGGGCACGCGCGCGAGCACCTCAACGCCTGCTACTCCCACGGCTCCGGCGAGTACGTGTGGAACGCCGTGGCGCAGGTCGAGGCGATGGCCGGGCGGCGCTACGGCGTCCCCAGCAGCGAGGAGCACCGCCAGCTGGTCGACGCGGCCGGCGACCTCGAGGAGCCTGCGACAGCAACGCGGGGTCGCGCGGCCGAGGACCGTGCCGTCGCGCCGGCGACGGCGGCGCCCGATCTGGGACTCGCTCCCACCGCGTCGAGATGACGCCGAAGGCTGCGTTCGGTGCGCCGATCGGGCTCAGAACGTCGCTGAGAGGCCGGAAACCGGGTCTGATGGGCACGGCGGCGCGGCCGCGTTGTGTCAGAGCGATTCTGAGCGATCCCGACGCCTCGCCGGGCAAGGCTTAGCGCCATGTCCGACCCGGTGCCCTACGTGCTCCTCATCGTCGTGGCGATCGCCTACCTGGCCGGCGCGGTCCTGGTGGTCGCGGCGCTGGCCAAGGTCACGGTCGCCTGGTCTCAGGGATGGCGCACCCGCGGTGTCGCCGAGCCGGTCGACCAGGCGCTGCAACAGCGAGCCGCCGCGGCGATAACGGTGGTCGCTGAGCGCGCGAAGGTGGCTGCGCCTGCCACCGACGTCGTCACCATCCTCGGTGCTCCCACCGGTGTCGCCGACCGCGCCGTGGGTGACGGCGGGCTGGCCGTGACCCGCTTCCGCGCAGGACACCCGGCCACCGTTGTGTTCGCCCAGGTCGCGCTCACCGGGCTCAGCTGCGCCGCCGTGCAGAGCCTGGCCGCGCACGCCCACGTCATCCGCCGCGATCGGACCCCGCCTGCGGCGCGCTACGCGTGGGTGCTCGGCTACCTGGTGCTCGTGCTCGCCGGCGCCAGCCTCACCGTCACCGCGGTCGTGGCCGCGCCACACCTGGCCGGTCCGGCGACGGTGGCCACGATGAGCGCCGCCGTGGCGTTCCTCGGCCTGCGCGTCACCTTCGCCCGGCGGGAGGAGATCGCCGCCGACCTGTTCGCCATCGACCTGACGCGCGACCTGGACGCCGCAGCCGAACTGATGCGGTTCTACGAGGACAACGTCGTCCGCCAACTGCCCGATGGTGCGCTCGGCCGAGCGTGGGCGCACCTCGAGCGGCGCTGGTTCGCTAGCCACCCCGAGCCGCAGGCGCGGCTCGCCGCCATGCACCGCCACTTGGCCAGCGGGGTAACCGAGAGGTAGGCGACCACAGGCTCGGCGTCCTGTACGGCGTCAGCCTCGGTCGGTCAGCTCGAGGGTCAGCCCGAGCGCTTGGGCGATCTTGACGATGGTGGCGGTGGTGACGTCGCTGTCAGCTTCGACCCGGGCGATCGTGGGACGCGACAGGCCGGCCGCCTGGCCTAGTTCTTCCTGCGACCATCCACGCTTCTTGCGGGCCTCGCGGATGACTGCGCCGAACAGCGGGCGGACGGGATGATCGGCATTCATGACTGCCCCGCCTCCGGCTCGCCCCCAGCAGGGTCACCGTGGTGGCGGGAGTGCAGTGCGTCCGCGGCGATGTTCGCGATCTCGGCGATGAACGCTGGGTCGGTCATGTAGGACTGGATCTCCTGGGACTCTTGGCAGGTCTTCAGCACGGCAAGGCCGACGGCGCTGCTGAACCCTTCGGACGCCTTGAGCTGGGCGACGGTGTTGTTCTTCGCCATGGCCACTGCTTCCTCGTTGGCGTCCAGGAAGCCCC
Organism: Nocardioides sp. Soil797; assembly: GCA_001429555.1. Classification (GTDB taxonomy): domain Bacteria; phylum Actinomycetota; class Actinomycetes; order Propionibacteriales; family Nocardioidaceae; genus Nocardioides. Next base: position 35,594 of record LMSR01000003.1, read on the forward strand.
AGAAGGTCGTGATGAAGCCCGAGACGCTGTCCGGGCTCACGTCCACGCCCTTGGCCCGGAACATCTCGTTGACCTTGTCGATGGCCTCGTCAAGCGGGCCGCGTACCGGGGTGCCCGCGCCGCGGCGCTCCCCCTCGAACTCGGGCAGCTTGATCGCATCGGTGCTGCCCTGGGTCAGCGAGTGGTCCTCGTTGATCGCCGACGGGACTAGCTTCACACCCGAGAGTTGGACACCCTCGAGGTAGCTGTCGTCGCCCTCGTTGCCGTCGACATGCAGGTTGCGCGCCAGCAGCGTCGCCAGGATCGCGCGACGGTGCAGGTCGGGGTCTTGGTAGTCGACGATCTGGCTCAGGAACTGCCAGGCGTTGCGGTAGGCCAGCACGTCGGCGCGGAACTGTTCCAGCGCCTCCCGGAGCACCTTGTCCTTGGTCAGCCGAGCCTCGCGCCACTGCGTGATCCAGTTGTTCTTTACCGGCGCGAGCGCCTTGGCGATCGCCTCCCCACCGGCGTCAGCGAGAAACGCATCCGCCACGGCGTCAAGTTCGTCGCGGCCGTAGAGCCCGGCGGTGTCCATCCGCTCGCCGAGCGTGTACAGCGCGTTCGGGTCCACGTCGCCCTCGACGTGGGCGTCGGAGTAGTAGAGCTGGAAGTCCTTCTGAACACTGGCCGGGGTGTTGCGGAAGTCGACCACCATCGGCGCGGTCTTGCCTGGGTAGATCCGGTTGAGCCGCGACAAGGTCTGCACCGTGGCGACGCCGGTGAGCTTCTTGTCCACGTACATGGCCATCAGCCGCGGCTCGTCGAAGCCGGTCTGGAACTTGTTGGCGACGATGAGGACCTTGTAGATCCCTTCCTCACGGAAGGCCCTGGCCACGTCGCTGTGGCCGTTGACGGAGATCTCGGTGACGTCCTCGCCGGCTTCGTCGCGCAAGGTGCCGGAGAACGCCACCAGAGTGCTCATGTCGTCGTAGGCCTGGGCCGCGATGTACTCGTCCATCTTGCGCGACCAGTTCAGAGCCTCCATGCGCGAGCTGGTCACGACCATCGCCCTGGCCTCGCCGCCGAGCATGCCCATGACGTTGCGGCGGAAGTGCTCGATGACGACCCGGACCTTCTGGGCGATCGCCGTCGGGTGCAGCACTGCGTACCGGACGATGTTCGACACTGCCTCGCCGGTGTTGACCTGGATCTCGGTCTCGTCGTCGCTCTCCAGGGTGTGTTTGACCCGCAGGAACATGTCGTACGTCGAGTAGTTGGTCAGCACGTCAAGGATGAAGCCCTCCTCGATCGCCTGGGCCATCGTGTAGGTGTCGAACGCCTCCCAGCGCCCGTCACGCTCGGTGCCGAACAGCCGCAGCGTCTTCGCCTTCGGAGTGGCCGTGAGCGCCACGAAGGTGATGTTGCTCGAGGCTGCGATCGCGGAGTCCTTGGCCGCCAGCAGGTCGTCGGCGCTGATGTCCTCGTCCTCCTCGAGCTCGACGTCCGCCAGCAGCTCCTTCAGCTGGCGCGCCGCGGAGCCCGACTGCGAGGAGTGCGCCTCGTCGGCGACCACGGCCCAGTGCCGCCCGCGCAACTCCTCGGTGTCCTCGATCAGCTTCATGACCTCGGGGAAGGTCTGCAGCGTGCAGGTGACGATGTGGTCGCCCTCCAGTAGCGCCTTCTTCAGCTGAGGCGACTTCGCCTGTGACTTCTTCTCGCCCACCGTGACCACGAGCCCCTTGGAGGACTGCACCAGGTTCATGTCGTGGCGGATGTTCTCGTCGAGCGCTGTGCGGTCTGTGACCACGATGACCGAGTCGAACGTCGACTTCGAGTCCGCGCCCATGTGCCGGATGAGGCGGTGACTGAGCCAGGCGATCGTCTTGGTCTTGCCGGAACCGGCCGAGTGCCAGACCAGATAGCGCTTGCCGGTGCCGCTGGTCTCGATGTCCGCGACGATGCGCTCCACCGCGCGCAACTGGTGGAAGCGCGGGAACACCAGCCGCCCGTCGTCCTTCTTGCCCGACTTGCTCGGCTCGAAGAGCGCGAAGTCCTTGAGGATGCGCATGAACATCGGGCGGGCGAGGATGTCGCGCCACAGGTAGTTGGTCGACGAACCGGTCGCCGAGGGCGGGTTCCCCTCGTGGCCGTCGTTGCCCTGGTTGAAAGGCAGGAAGACCGTGTCGCCGCCTTCCAGCTTGGTCGTCATGTAGACCAGATCGTTGGAGACCGCGAAGTGGACCAGCGCGCGGCCGGGAGCCAGCAGCGGTCGGTTCCTGCCGGGCTTGCGGTCCTCCCGGTACTGGCGGATCGCGTGCTGGACGGTCTGGGTGTTGTCGGTCTTCAGCTCCATCGTCACCACGGGGATGCCGTTGGCGGTGAGAACGACGTCGATCTCCTCGCCGGTCGTGGTGTCGAACCGCACCTGGCGCAGGATCCGCAGGCGCACGGCGTCTGCAGCCTCGACGACCTCAGTGAGGTTGGGGTTGGCCGGCGGGAACTCCATCATCGGACCGAACTTGGCAGCAGGCCTACCCACCTGAGCGTAGGTGAAGCCCTTGCGCAGTACGCCGAGCAGGCCGCCGACCGGGTGCCCGGTGGTGGCGTCCATCTTGGTGGCCTTCGCCAGCTCCTTGGTGATGTGCAGGAGCAGCTTCTTCTCGGCGTCGGCCTTCTGGCTGTTGACCAGGTCCGCCGGCACGGCCTTCTCGTACTCGTCGGGGTACTGGGTGCTCAGCCAATGCAGGACATCACCGGGGACCATGGCGAGACCCACGTCCCAGCCGGTCGGCTTGCCCTTGTTCTCGTAGAGCCAGCCCCGATCGTCGAGCTCCTCGCAGAGGTTCTCCTCGAACTCGAGCTCCAACAGCTGCGCGTAGCTCATGCGGCTACTCCTTGTACGGCCAGAATGTTCGTGATCAGCGCTCCCCGCCGTTCGACAAGCAGCTTGCGAAGGGCCGAGACCTTCTCCTGCATGCGGTCGATGTTGGCCGCCACCTCGTCAAGGTGGTCTCCGATCCGCCGCTGCTCTTCGATGGGCGGCATCGGTACGGGCGTCATGTCGAGCGCCGTCTTCGTGACGCGCTGCGCGTTCGGGCGGACACCGGTACCGATCGTGCCGAAGTAGTCGATGTAGCGAGGGCTTCGGAACAGGTGGTGGACGTAGCGGGGGTAGAACCTCGGGGAGATGGCGAATGCCTTGTAGTCGGGGCTGATGTAGCCAGTCATGGAGGCGACCCCCAGCCCACCGTGGTTGAGCCACATCATGTTTGCGGCGAGTTGGTTTGGCCGAACCACTCGGTAGTGCGAGACGTCCGACGACGCCTGCTGTCCATCGATACGAGTGTTCACCTCGACGCCGCGGTACTCAGAGATCGAGAGCAGCGGACCAGGAGGATCGTCGCCGTTCCGCTCCGTGCTCTCGAAGAAGTCGTAGCCGAACTTCGTGCGACCCCAATGCTCGGGGATCCCATCCAGCGGAGAGTGTGCGTCCTCAACGTGCCCGGAATGGTCGTCGCTGAGCCCGAAGACCGCTGCGGTGTCTGTGGTCCGCTGCCGGAGAGCGTCGGCGAGCTCCTCGAGGGTCGCGATCATGCTGTCGACCTTCTCGAGGCTGTCCGCGATCTCGCGCTGGGTGTCGATGTCAGGCAGGAAGACCCGCATGGTGTCGAGCATCTCGGGCTGAAGATCCCACTGATTCGGACGAATGCCTTTCGAGATGCTGGCGTAGAACCCGACGTGGTGCATCGACCGCAACGTGTAGTGGAGGAAGCGCGGGTCGTCGTCGGTCTGCGGTTTGTAGACGAAGTACGCCGGGGAGACGATCCCTCGGAGCGAGGAGACGCCCAGCGAGCCCTGCCACGTCTTCATCTTGTTCAGCACCAGATCGCCGGGTTCGACGAGCTGGTAGGCGGCCAAGTCTTCGCCCGCGCGGTTCCAGTTGTCGTTTCGGTCCGCCTTCCGGATGACGCCGTAGTCGCGGTAGACCGACAACAGCTCCTCGGCTGGAAAGCCGACCTTCTTGTCCCGCCGGTACAGCGACCAGAACGGAACCGACTGCCAGCCCACGGCTGACCTCATGACTCGTGGACCTCGGTGAACATGGCGGCCAGCTCACCCATGATCCGCGATACGTCAGCGTCGATCTCCGCGAGAGGGCGCGGCTCGGTGGGCACGTAGAAGAACCGCTTGAATGCGATCTCGTTGCCACGCTTGGCCTTGGCCGCGTCCCAGCGGGCGTCCGGGGCGAACGGCAGCACTTCGCGCTCCATGTGCGCATCGACGTCCTCCGTCATCGGGATGCGCTCAGTGAGCTTCCACCCATCGGCGACGACCGGCTTGCCGCGGCGGTCGACCGCCGGAGGTGCTGACGCGTCGGGCACCGCCATCGCGGCCATGACGGCGTCGACCAGGCCCATCGGGGCCCTCAGCCCCACCGCCTTCGCAGCCGCGGGGAGGGTCTTCGGAAGGTCATTCCACGGGGTTCCATCGAGCCCCTTCAGGACGGCGACGTGTTCGTCGGCGAAGTCCTTGCGGCTTCGCAGCGCCTCGACGACGTCGTCACTGAATCGGGTAGCGAGCCGGGCCTGCTTGAAGACGGGCACGTCGCGGAACATGAAGTCCTCAGGCGTCAGGACGCGGGAGATGGCCGGGTCCGCGTGCTCGAACGCCTCGTACGCCTTGACGAGGATCTCGCGGTGCTGCTGCTGGAGCTCCCTACGCTTCTCACCCATGGGCCTGCGAAGCAGCGACCACTGGCCCGAGCCATCGATGAGCTGGATCTTGCCCTTGCGCTCGAGGTCCTTGTTGGTGTCGAGGAACCAGACGTAAGTCGCGATGCCGGTGCCGTAGAACATGTCTGCGGGCAGGGCGACGATCGCGTCGATGAGGTCCTCCTCGAGCAGCCACTGCCGGATCGCGCTGGGACCCTTGTCAGCGGCGAACAGTGGCGAGGCGTTGGAGACGACCGCCGCGCGGCCGCCCTGGCCTCTCCCGGAGGCGGGCGTGAGCTTCGAGGCACAGTGCGCCAGGAAGAGCATCTGGCCGTCAGAGGTGCTCGGGAGGCCGCGGCTGAACCGCGCGCCAGGCACCTTGGCCTGGTCCCGCACCGACTTTTCGTCTGCCGACCAATCGGTGCCAAACGGCGGGTTCGACAGGACGTAGTCGAAAGTCTGGCCCTCGTAGAGGTCTTCGACGAGGGTGTTGCCCTGCTTGATTGCGTCGGGTCGTCCACCCTGGATCAGCAGATCTGCCTTGCCGAGGCCGAACGCCGAGGGCATGAGTTCCTGCCCGTACAGCGTGACGTCGATCTTGTCGTTCATCCGCCGCAGGGCCTCCTGGGCCACGAGCAGCATTCCGCCGGAGCCGGCAGTGGGGTCATAGATCGAGCGGAGCGCGCTGTCGCCGGCGAGGGTCTCGTCGTCGTTGGTGATCAGGATGTCGACCATCAGCTTGATCGCATCGCGCGGGGTGTAGAAGTTGCCGGCGGCCTTCCCCTTCTTGTTGAAGGCGCGATACATGACGTCCTCGAAGACGTCGCCCATAGCGGTGTTGGCCAGGCTGCCCGGTGACAGGTCCAGCACGGAGAAGTGCTTGACCACCGCATGCAGCCGGTTGGCCTCGGCGAGGATCCTCGTCCGCCGGTCGAACTCGAAGGCGACCCAGATGTCGGCGATGTTGTGGGAGAATCCGTCGATGTAGGACTTCAGCGACTTCGCCACGTTGTCGTCGACCGAAGCGATCGTCTTCAGGTCGAGCGGCGAGGTGTTGTAGAAGCTGAGCTTGAAGCGGTCCTTGACCGCGATGTCGATCAGGTGCGGCGGCATCTCGCCGAGCGAGGCCACGAACTTGGTCACCTCGTGCTTGGTGCTCGCCAGCATGCACTCCAGTCGGCGCAGGACCGTAAACGGCAGAATGAAGTCGCCGTAATCCTCCTCGTCAACAACGTTTCGGAGGAACTTGTCCGCGGTGTCCCACACGATGCGTGCCGTCGTGGTGGTCGAGGTCGATGCCGCCGGTTCTGCCATGCTCACCCGTGTTCCTTGATCCCCGCGTTCGTGTATCAGGAACATTACACAGAGTGCTGTATCAGGAAGGTGACATTGCGGGGATTGCTCGAAGCCCTTGATCGGGCGGGGGAGTGGGCCGCCCACGGCTACCGAGGTCCTCGCCCCGTGCATCAGCGCCGCGGAGTGCCGCGCCGCGGCGGTCGCGGACTGTTGATGTCCTGCCGGTCGCGCGCTGCTCCCTGCGAGGTGGTCCGCGCCGGCGTGCCCTCGCCGGTGTCGATCGGGAGCTCGAGCCGGGAGACGATCCGGTAGCGCAGGTCGCGGGCGGGGCTGTCACCCAGCGGCTTCTCGGTGACGATCGCACGGGCGGCGGCACCGACGTCGTGACCCTGCTCGTGGGCCTGCTGCAGCATCGCTGCGGTGGCCGGCCAGTCGCCCTGCTCGAGCAGGCGCGGGTCGAGCTCGCGGGCCAGCGGCGCCCACCGCTCGGCGGGCGTCTTGTCGGCCGCGGCCGCCAAGCGAGCGCGGACGTCGCTGCTCTTGTGCAGCTCGGCCAGAGCCGCCTTCCACGGGTCGGCATCCCACGTCTTGACCGCGTCCCGCAGGTCGCGACGGGCCTGCAGCTGGGACAGTTGCAGCCGTGCCCCCACCTGGTTGACCCCCGGCTCCCAGGCCCGGCTGGGCCGGGCCGAGAGAACCCGCATGGCCGCCACCCGCGCCTGTTCGGGGCCGAGGTTGTCGAGCCGCTCGGTGAGGAGCTGGTCGCCGAGGGCACGGAAGGCGGGCTGCCCGCTGGCCACCGCGGCGGTGAGCGCGGCCGGACCGCGCTGGGCCAGCAGGTCGGCCGGGTCCAGGCCATCGGGGAACCGGGCGAAGCCGGGGTCCATGCCGTGCGGGGTGAGCATCCAGAAGTCCCGCTCGGCCGCGACCTGGCCGGCCAGGTCGGCGTCGGTGGCCACGATCGGGTCGCGCCCCACGGCGGCCAGCTGGGCGGCCTGCTCGTCGGTCAGGGACGTGCCAAGCGGGGCTACGCCGAGGTAGAGGCCGGCGCTGGCGATCGTGACGGCGATTGCGTCCATCGGGCCCTCGACGATCACCGGGACCGCGCCCTCGGCGAGCAGCTCGTCGACGACGCCGAACAGCTGCGCGCCCTTGTGGAACAGCGGGGTGTCGGCTGTGTTGAGGTACTTCGGTCCGGCCTTGTCGGCGTCGGTGAGGTCGGGCCGGCGGCGGCCGACGAAGCCGAGCACCTCGCCCTGGTGGATCACCGGGAACATCACGCGGTCGCGGAACCGGTCGATGAGGCGGCCGGTGCTGGCCTCGGTGGCGACGCCGGTGGCGAGCATCTCTGCGTCGCTGACGCCGCGGCCGCGGAGGTGGTCGACCAGGTTGGTCCAGCCAGCCGGGGCCTGGCCGGGGCGGAACCGTGCGTCGCCGGCGAGGTCGACGCCGAACCGGCCGGTGAGGTAGTCGCGGCCCCACGAGTCGGTGAACCGCGACTCGAAGAAGGTCTGGGTGAGCTCGTTGATCTCGACCATCCGCTCACGCGTGACCGGGGAGGAGTGCCACTCATCGGCCCGCTGGTACATGAGCCGGATGTCGGCGTCGGTGGGCTCCAGCCGGGTGCCGCCGAGGTCGCGGAGGTAGGCGGCAAGCGTGAGGTCGGGTTCGACGTACTGGTCCTCGTCGACGTCGACCAGGTCCTCCTCGAGCTCGTCGACCAGGTGCTCGTCGACCACGTCGACGGCCGGCTCGAGGTCCTCGGCCAGTGGCCACGGGACGTCGTCGGGGTGGTCGACGAACGCCGCCGGGTCGGGCTCGACGCCCTCCCACATGTCGGCGGGCGGCTCCTCGGCGTGGTACTCGTGCGCGTGCTCGTCGGGGGCGGTCTCCAACGCGATCGAGGTCCGCCAGACCAGCGCCTGGCACTCGTCGACGCCCTCCCACCCGTCGCTGGGCATCGCTCGGCCAGCGCCCAGCAGGGCCTCGAGCTGCCAGCCGCGCTGCAGGCCGTGGTCGACGTTGGAGACCAGCGCCGGCCACCAGGTGCTGGCTTGGATGCTCGCGGCCCGCTCGGGACCGAACAGCTCCGCGAGCCGCGGAGCCCAGTCGGTGGTGACGCTCTCGCCGTGGGAGCCGTCGCCGATCTGCGCGGCGACGGCCGGCGTGAGCTGGCGGGCCATGCGCCACCAGACCGCGGCCGCGGCGTGCTCGTCGGGAAGCGGGCCGGCCGGGTGGTCGGGGGCGGTGGCGGTGCGCAGCAGCTGGTGGGCGGTGACGCCGGCGCGCGACATCGCGGCCAGCCGCTCGGCCAGGAGCGGGGTGAACTCGTCGTTGCGGACCTGCGGGGCGAGCGTGTGGAGCAACTGGCGCCATTCCTTGAGCGCCGGGGTGTGGTCTCCGGTGATGGCTCGGTTGAGGCGCCGCTGGTAGGTGGAGGAGGCCTTCTGCCGCTGCGGGGCACCGGTCGGTCGCCGGTCGTCCACGGGGACCTGCATGGCGGCGCGCCAGACCTCGACGTCGGCCACCGTGGCAGCCTCGGGACGGATGCCGTTCTGCGCCCACACCGGCCCCGAGGGCTGCGCGACGGCGCGGGTGTGGACCTGCTCGGCGAGCTGCTCGACCAGGTGCGCGCGCTGGGCGAGGTAGGCACCCCAGTGCGGGTCCTCGGCTAGACGCGTCGGGATCCCGGGCATCCACGGCAGCGGGCCGGCGCCCGCGTTGCGCAGGCCGGAGGCGTCCAGGCGCCAGTCCAGGACCGCGGCCCGGTCGTGCGCGCTCTCCAGCTCCCGGTCGCCGGCCGCGGCGCGGAGCGCTTCGACGGGGTTCTCCCCGGCGGCGCCGAGCAGGAGCAGGTGGGCGCGCAGGGTGGGCCAGGCGGCCTCCTCCGACAGCCCGGGCGCCAGGTTCTCGACGGCGGTGTCCAGCGCGTCGACCATGTTGACCGTGGTGCCGTCGGCGCGGGTGATGGCCTCGTGGCGCAGCAGGTCCTCGGCGGCGACGTAGAGGCTGTCGAGGTAGCGCTGGGAGGCCTCGCCCAGTCGGGTGGCCGGGTCGGCCTGCTCGCGGATCAGGCTGGTCGCGGACCGCTGCGCGTCGTCGCGGGCCAGCATCGACTCGAGGATGTCGGTGGGGGTGAGCGGCCGGACCAAGGTCGGGTGGGTCACCGAGTGCGGGTCGCCGTCGCCGACGACCTCGAGGTAGACGTGGTTGGCGTGCGCGCCGCGGGTCATCATCGTGTAGAGCTGCTGGCGCGACTCGGCGCCGGTGGCCAGCCCGTGCATCGTGTCGGCGGTGACGCCCTGGGCGGTGTGCACGGTGCACGCGTAGCCGAGCTCGGTGGAGCGGGCGACGTAGTCGGCGGGCAGTCGCACGGTGCGGCCGTGCTGGGTGTGCTGGACGGTCAGGTCGCCGCCGTCGTGGATCTCCAGGACGGTCCAGCGGTCGCCGTTCTTCACCCAGTCGGTGGCTGAGGTGCGCAGCCGGCGGTCGTTCTCGCGGGTGATGATCAGCTCGCCGATCGAGGCCTCGTTTCCGTCGGCGAGCCGGCGGACCGGGCCACTGGCGGCGACGTCGGTGGGGTCGATCCCCTCGAGGCGGTGCGCGCGGGCCTGCTGGTTCAGCTCGCTGACCAGGTCGCGGGTGGGGGCGAGCATGATCGAGTCGAGCCCGGCGGCGCGGTCGGCCTGCCAGGCGGCGAAGACGTCCTCGGTCATGGTGGCCAGGTCGCCGACGTGGACCCGGTCGCGGTCGAGGTAGAAGCCGAGCGCCTCGGCCTTGCCCTCGCGCAGCGCGAGCGAGGCGGCGCCCTCGGCGGGGTCCTTGAACCGGACGAGCTCGGTCAGCTGCAGAGCCCCGTGGGTGGCGCGGATGTCGCGGAGCACGCCGCCGGCGCCGATCGCGGAGAGCTGCTGGTCGTCACCGATCAGTCGGACGCTGCCGCCGCGCTCGAGGATGTAGGAGACCGCCGCGTCCAGCGAGAGCGTGTCGGCCATGCCGGCCTCGTCGATGACGACGAGGGTGGAGGAGTCGATGCCGGCGACCCAGTCCGGCATCGCGGCTCCGGTCTCGCGGGCCTGCTCGAGGGAGTGGGTGAGCTTGGCCAGGGTGTCGGTCTGGGTGTCGATCTGGGAGCGCAGGGCGTCGGCGGCCGCGGCTGAGGGGGCCAGGCCGATGACGGTTCCGCCCCCGTCAGCCCAGGCGCTGGCCAGGGCTCGCATCGCGGTGGTCTTGCCCGATCCGGCCGGCGCGATCGCCAGCTGGAGCCGGGCGCCGGAGGTGGCCATCTCCCGGACCAGGGTGGCCTGTCCGGCGTTGAGGGTGATGCCGTTGGCGGTCGACTCCAGCAGTGCCAGGTCGACCGACGCGGCCTCGACCGCGTACCCGTCGTGGCGGCCGGCGGCGTCGACCAGGCGCTGCTCGGCGGCCAGCACCTTGCTCGAGGTGAACAGGCCGGCCCCGGCCTGGGTGTAGACCGAGGAGCCGTCGGCGCGGCGCAGCTCGGCCGGCTCGCTGATGGTGTCCCAGGGGCGGGCCATGCTCACCGAGTGGTCGTCGAGGACCTCGCTGACGAGCAGGTCGACGACCTGGGAGACCTGGTTGGTGGGCACGTTGGCGGCCCGGACCTGCCGCTGGGCCTCGGCGTAGACGTGCCAGTACTGCCAGGTGCTGCGGCTGCCCTCCATCGTTGCCACGATGCGGCCGGTGGTCTTGGCGAACCAGGCTGAGTCGGCCAGTGAGCGGGCCGCGCCCTTGGGGTTGAGGGCGCCGTGGACCATCTGCTTTACCCGTTGCGGGGTGCCGAGCACCTCGACCGCCTCGCGGTTCCAGGTCTCGCGCTGCTCGGCCAGCGAGCGCGGTTCGTGCTTGGCCTCGCGGGTCTCCAGCGTCGCCTGCTGGGACAGCTGGATCGTCTCGACCGGGGTCGGGGGCCGCCCGTGGGTGGCCTGGAAGGCGGCCGCGAGGACCTTGCGGCGGTCCTCGACGCTGGCGCGGCGTTTGGAGAAGCGGCGGTTGAGCTCGGGGTCGACGCCGACGATCTCGCGGATCGGCCGCTTGCGTGCGTCCTCGTTCGGGCGCTCCTCAAAGCGCACGCCGAGGGCGTCGACCAGGTGCCGCTCGAGCGCGGTGTTGTAGGTCTCCGAGGCCGACACGACTGCCTTGTGCAGCGGCCGCCCGTCGATGGCCAGCCACTTGCCGTCGAGGGTCTGGACCTTGTTGGCCACGGCGACGTGGGTGTGCAGGTCGGGGTCGCCGGCGCGGGAGTCGCGGTGGGTGAACGCGGTGGCGATCAGGCCGCGGACGTCGACCTGGCGCACGCCGTTGGTGCCCTGGCGGGTGAACAGTGCCTTGGTCTCGATGAACTCGAGGGCGCCCTTGATCGCTGCCTGGTGGGCCCGTTCGATCACCGCGGCGGTCTTCGGGTCGGCGATCGCCCACAGCACCGAGACGCTCTTGACCGGGGAGAAGGTCAGGTCGTAGCCGGCCACGGCGTTGGTCTTCGGGCGGGAGTGCTTGGCGATCGTGGCGGCGAGCTCGCGGGCGTCGGCCGGCTCGCGGCCGTGCTCGGCACGGAAGAACTCCGCGGCCACCTCGGTGCGGACCTTGGCCCGGTCGGCCGCGGGGACCGGCCAGTCACCGGGCAGGCCGGCGGCCTCGTTGAGGGCCGCGATGCGCTTGGCGACCTCGATCCGAAACGGGCTGATGTCGTTGTCGTAGACCTTGTACGGGGTGCCGAGGCGGACCGCGGTCTTGTAGTCGGCCTCGGTCGGGCGGCCGGCCCCGTCGCGGCCGATGCGCAGGTCCAGCTCCTTGGTCCGCTGGGTGGCCAGCGGGTGGTGTCCGGAGCCGAACAGGCTCTGCATGTGGTCGGCGGTGACGACGTCGCCAGCGTCGAGTCCCTCCAGGCCCTCCATGCCCGAGCCGAGCCACACTCCGGGCGTCTCGCCCTTCTCGGTGTAGTAGCTCGCCAGCCCGGTGTGGCCCTTGTCGGTGGCGTCCATCGCTGCGACCTGACGGGTCAGGTAGTCGTACCCCGACCCGGCCGTCAGCTTGTGGAGGCTCATCGTCACGGTCACCTACGTGCGCACTCGCGCGGCAGGCGATCATCTTCGGCCGGATTTCTGGTGTGTTCTTTCTATTCGGCGAACCGAGAATGCAAGAGGTGTGTGGCACTTGGTCGGTCGCGGAAATCTGGGGGGACGCTGAGGGGGGTCGGGTGACGGCTGGGCGTCGAGTTCGGATCGGGCTGGCTGGACGGGTTCGGCGGTGTCGGTGGGGGAGCGGATTTCGAAGGTTTCTGGGGTTCGGTGATCGCTCGGGGACCGGGAAATGTCGTAGGTGACTGTCAGAGTCCATGTCGACACGAGTGAGGACCGGATGAGTCAGCAGACGATCAAGCAGCAGGCGCGGCGGACGGCGCGGGAGATGGCCGAGAAGCGGCGCAAGGAGCGCGAGGAGCGAGAGCGGCGGGTGATCGACCTGGCCGAGCAGGTCATGGTCGCGATCGGGGAGCGCGACGCGGCAGTGGCCGAGACCGAGAAGCGCGCCGGTGCTGCGCTGCGGGAGTTGACCGAGCGCGAGGGCCTGTCCCTGAGCGAGGCCGTCGAGTGGTGCGGGGACACCGTGAGCGTCCGGGAGGCCACGCGGCTGCGGCGGCTCGCCAGTGAGCCCCAGGCCGAGGACGGCGGTGGCGAGCAGGGCGGCGACGGCACGGCCGCGCTCGCGGCTGCCGAGAGCGGGGGAGCGGGTGCCGGTTCGGCGGCTTGATGACGCCGGCCTCGCGGCGGTCGCGGCAGCGATCGCCGATCCGGCGGTGCTCACGCGGTACCGGGCGAAGGTCGCCACGGTGCCCGGCAGTGAGTGCCTGTGGTGGACCGGAGCGGTGGCCGGTCGGTCCGAGCGGGAGCGCACGGACGGCGGCGGGCATGGCCGGTTCTGGTACGCGCCGGGGCGGGTGATCATCGCCCACCGGTTCGCGTACGCGGTCATGCACGGCGTGGACGCGCTCGCGGAGGCACGGCTGCTCGGGCACCGCTGTCACAACCCGCTGTGCCAGCGGATCGCACCCGATCACGTCGTGGTGTCGAGCGCGGCGCAGAACCGGCGTGAGTGGTCGGTGCAGCGACGGCTGCCCTACAGCCCGTTGGCCGACCCGCGCGGGCCGCGTCGGCGGGCGCGGGAACTGCGCGACCTGGCGCGTGAGGACCCGCAGCTCGTGGCCGACGACCTCGCGCGGCTCCAGGAACTGCTGGGCGATCAGCTGACCCTGTGGTGACCAGCCGGACGCAGAAGGCCGCCCGCACCGTCGAATCGTGCGGGCGGCCTTGCGGTTGTTGGTCAGGCTGGCTCGCCGTCGAGGAGTCGGCCGAGCGTCTCCCACAGGTCGAGGTAGCCGTCCGCGTCCTCGGGTGCCTGGTCGCCCCACCGGGCGTGCAGGTCGCGGATGCGGTCGAGCCGGTCCAGGCGGTCGGGCAGCGCGGTGCGGGCAGCGGCGATGAACTCCACGTCGGGCGCGTGCTCGGGAACGTCACCCCCGCGCGGGTACTTCTTGATCCCGAGCCGCTGCCAGTGAGCACCGGCGTAGGCCACGAGGATGTTGTCCGGGATCAGTGCGTCGGCGGCGGTGGCGCGGATCTTGTCGCCGTGAGGAGTCCACGGGCCTGGGGTGGCGCGGGCCTCAAGGGCGCGGAGCGTGGCGTCGTCGCTCATGCTGGCTGGTCCTCCGGGATGGTCGAGCGGTCGAGCCTTGTGGACGCGGCCGCGACGACAACGCTGATGCGGGCAGCCAGCGCCCGCAACTCGGCAGGCGTGCCCTGGATCGCCACCACGTCGTCACCGGCGAGCGTCAAGACCGGCTGGCGGTGCTCACCGGCTCCCACCCAGTCCTCGCCGGGTGTGAAGACCTGGAGGCTGGTCTCGCGGGCAGCCAGCCACTCGATGTGCGCGCTCACGGGGTCACCTCGGCGGGTGCGGTACCGATGAGGCGGCGGAACGCCTCCACGTCGGCCTCGAGCGAGAACAGGCGGCGCCGTTGCTTCTCGTTCTCGGCGCCGACCTCGCCCAGGACCGCCGCGAGGCCCTCCAAGTAGGCCACGACGGCGTCGGCGTCGACGGCGGCACCCATCGCGACCCACGGCGTGGGGACGCGGTCGGTGGCGGCGTAGGGCATCGCGGACATGGCGGCGAGGATGCGGCGCTGGTCGCGCGCGCTGATCACCGTCGTGGGTGAAGCTGCGTCGTCGTTGGTCATGACTGCTCCTGTTCGGTGGTGGTGCGGTGGGTGTGCTCGGCGTGCAGGGCGTCCAGCGCCGTGGCGACGCTGGACAGGGCCGCGTCCAAGTGGGCGCGGGCGCTCTCGGGGGTCCAGCGGCGCACGTCGCGCAGCCGGTGCTCGATGACGATCAGGTCGCACGCCGTCTCGCTGAGGGTGTGCCGGTCCTTGTCCGCGTTGGCGGCGATGTCGGCGGCGGTGCCAGTCGGGGCGTTGTCTCGCTTCGCGATGGTGACGAACTGGTTGAGCGGCAGGGTGCGGGGGCCGAGGACCAGGGCTGCGATGTGGACTTCGCGTCCGGCGAGGCCGGGCGCATCCACCCTCACGGTGGTGATGGGGAATGCGACGCCGTTGTCGGGGTCGACCAGGGTGTCGGTCGGCCGGAGGTCCCAGGCGCGGACCTGCTCGGTCGCGAGGGCGGTGTGAGTGGTGGTGTCGGTCATGGCTCCTCCTTCGGTTGGGCCGGTGGCGGGCCGGACTCGGGGTCTCAGCCCGCCACCGGAGGAACTGGCGTGACGGTCAGGCCGGGGCGAGCGCGGTCCAGGCGCGCCGCTTGATCCGGTCGGGGTCGTCGCTGGTGAGCACCCGCGTGGCCCGGGCGGCCTGCTCGTCGCCCTTGGTGCGGACCGGGGCGTAGTGGTCGACGTACTCGGCCACGGCCTGGTAGCCGGCCCACGCGGTGTCGCGGATGCCGGCCTGCGTGTCGGCGTCGGCGAAGAGCCAGTGCAGGCGGGACCGGCGACGGCGCTCGGTCTCGCGGACTCGCTTGGTCGCGTTGGCCTCGGCCTTGCCGAACGTGGCGTCGATCAGGGCGTCGAACGCGGCGTCGGTCATGGTCTGCTGGATCAGCCGCTCGGCCTCGACCTGGAACGCGTCGACGTAGGTGAACGTCAGGCCGAGCGCGTCGCGAGCGGCCTGCACGGCGGCCTTGGCGTTGCGGGTGTGCCGGATCGAGAACGACGACTCGTGGTTGCGCAGGGCCGCGCTCTGGGTGTTCGCGCACACGACGCGGACCGGGGTCACGAGGATGCGGAACGCGCTGGAGCCGTCGTGGCTGTTGAGTGCGGCGATGTTCAGGTCGACGCGGTCGGTGCCGCCGACGGTGAGCGAGTTCGGCAGCTGCATGGTGATGAACACCTGCCGCCCTCCGCGCAGTGACCCGGCGGTGTCGAATATCGCGCCGGACTCGTCGGCCAGCAGGTTGAGGAACTCGGCGTGGTCCTCGTTCTGCAGCGGGGTGTAGCCGCCACCCACGACGCCGAGCGCCTCGGGCTCGCCGGTGAACGGGTTGGTGCGCACCGTGGCGAAGCCGGGGACCTCGATCGCGGTGACGCCGCCCTCGCTGACCTCGGCGGTGGTGAGCGGCAACTTGCGGACGTCCCAGCCGCCCAGGTGGCCGAGCGTCATGGCCTCCTCGGCGGTGAACGCGCGGTCGCGGACGGTGGTGCCCAGGCGGTGCCAGGCGTCCTTGCGGGCGAAGAGGGCGGCGGCCTGCGTGCCGTGGGTCTCGATCTCGTGTGACATGTCGGGGTCCTCCCGGTAGCGGATCAAACGAACTGAGTTCATTCTATGGTTTCTATTCCACTGAGGGCGGTTCTCCACAGGAAGAACCGCCCTCAGGTGTCGAGATGCAGCGAATCTTGACAACTCGCTGTCAAGGTCAAGATCTACTCAGCGAGTAGACATTCGCGAGGGGTTGGTCGTACGAGACTGTGGTCTCGGCAGTTGAAGCTGGATCCCGCTGTCCCCTGACATCCCGCTGCGTTCAACCTTCGTCGTGCGCAGCTAGGTGACCTTCAAGGTGCGGTCTTGGGTCCGCGGCCGAGGTGGCGGTGTTGCAGGCGCTCCTGCCGGGCACACGGGTCCCCACTTGGAAACGAACAAGGTCGGTGCGGCTTGCTTCGGATGTGCAGAGGCCATCGACAGGGGACCACGGGTGCCGTACCTCCACCCGCTGGTCGAACCTGACCGTGGATCGGCCAACCAGCTGACGAAACGTCTGTCGACGGCGCGTGAAAACTGACCCCCAAACGGCAACTGAAAGCTGACCCCCTCCGAGACCCTGTCCTCATCCTCGAGGCAGGGACAAGTCTCGGCCAGGGTGCGGGCCAATCCGCTCGGTCGCGATGCCGCAGCGTGGATCTGGATCGAGCTCGCCGGCGGGGTGCTGCACCACTCACCGCACCACACCGCGACTCGGACCCGGTTGCGAACCTTCGACCGCACGCTCACCCCCGAGGACCGACTCCTGCTCCTCGAGCACGGCTATGAGGTCCTCGGAGCTGTGGTCGACGACGTCGCCCGCCAGCACCGGCCCGCCGCGGCCGTCGGCGTCGAACCTGAGGACCGGGCTGATGCAGGCTGACGTGCGGCTCCCGGTCTCGGTTGCCCCGGTAGCCGGGGAGGCACTCGACGGCTACCTCGAGCGACTGGCCGCCGCCAACGGCATGGACCACCCAGACCTGGTGAACAGGATCCGGGCAGGCGGCGCGACGACGGCGTTCCTCACGACCGCCCCTGCCTCCCGACTGCTCGACACCATCGCCACCCTCGCGGACCTGCCGGATCCGAACGGCCCCTCGGTGCTCGCGGGTCTGCCCGGCATCAACACCCCCGACCTCGACCCGACGAACAAGCGGACCTGGCGAAACGTCGCCGCGCCTGGATGGCCACCCGAACACGGGAGTGCGCTGTGCCCCCTCTGCGTCACTGGGGACGGGGTGTGGCGGCTGGCGTGGCGTCACCCGTGGGTCACCGCCTGCGCACGCCACGGCGTGCGGCTCCTCGGCAGTTGCCCAACGTGTCGGCGACGCTTCCGCGCGCACCGCACGCCACTGCGTCCCGTCGACGCACCAGCCGGGACGTGCGGCAACCCGGCCGGCGTCCGCGGCCACAACTGTCCCCAACCCCTCGACGAGCTCGCCACGGAACCAGCGTCCGAGGCCGTGCTCGAAGCCCAACGACGCATCGACACCGCCCTCGCCGGATCTGCGGTCCCGGTGCTCGATGCGCCCACTGACCCCGAAACGTACCTGGCCGAGTTGAAAGCACTGACTGTGCTGCTCCTGCACCTGGCGATCCAGCCCGGCGGCGACGAGCTTGCCGAGTGGGCGCACCCCGCCCGGATTGACCGGAGTCGCAGCGCCAGTGGTCGGGGCGCGCGGTGGGGACTGGCTCCGCCAGCCGACCTGAACCTACGGGGCAGCGTCCTCGCGGCCGCGGACGAGATCCTGAGACAGCCCAGCCTCGACGCCGGGGCCGACCTGCTGCATCCATGGACCGAACGGACACCCGCCCAATCCGATGGCCAACTGGGGTGGCTGGCTGACCACACGACCATGACCCCGACCCTGACGAGGCTCGTCATGGCCGCCACCGCCAGCCGGCGCTGCCTCTCCACCCTCCTCGACCACGACCCACCGGCGCCGTTAGCGAACTGGGTCGTACCGCAGCTCGTGCCAGCAGACGTCTACGACGCGCACCTGGGCCGAGCCCTGGACGTCAGCGCCCGCATCGGCCGACTTTTCGCGTCCCTGTGCCTTGCCCGCCGCCACGCCGGCGCACCCACCTGGGGCGCCGCAGCGACCGCGCTCGGGCTGCCGGCCGAGGCCGGCGTGAAGACCGCGCGGGCCTGCAGCGCCGACCTCCTCGTACGCCCCGACGCCTTCGTCAGCGCACTCGACGACCTCGCGGCCCAACTCGACCGCCGCGTCGACTACCGCGCTCGGGAGAACGTGATCCGTGGTCTCGCGGACGCGACCGGCTGGTACCGACCCTGGACACGAATCCATCACCCAGGCAGCCGCGAGACCAGCTGCGGATACGCGGTCACGTGGCTGTGGACCGAATACGCCCACGGGCACATCGACACCAGCCCCGGATGGCAAAGCCCACCCGATCACATCGACCGCGCGCGATATCGCCGCTACGCGAGTCGGCTCTCCGAGACCGCGACCACCGCCCTGATCGGCATCGCAACCACCAAGGCGTCGGCACCCGACAGAAGGACAGCGTGAAACACAACAACGAGGTGTGGAGCCTGTGGGACGCCGACGAGCTCGTCAGCGTCCACCTCACCGACCACGACGCACGAGATGCGCGCGAACAGCACCTCGAGCGCTACCTGGCATTCCCTGCCGACCGAGACGTCGTCATGACGGCCGTCGAGATCCGTCGGACCCGGCTGGTAGACCACACACCGCTGGTCGGCTCCAACGGGCGTCGACCCCAGGCATCGAATGGAGGTCCGTGATGGTCGTCATCCAGGTCGCGATCTACCCCGAGCGTGCCGCCTCGATCCGCGCCGGCCTCGACCCTGAAGCCACCACCGTCGAGATCGACCTGGACGCGATCACCCAAGACGAGCGCGACCTCCTTGCCGACCACAACGGCCAACCCGTCAACGTCACCCGCCCCACCGTCGAAGACCTCTTCGCCGCCCTGCGAACCGCGGCAGCCAAGGAACACGAAGCCGTGGAGGAGATCCTCGACGCGCACCGTGCCGTCCTCGAGGCGCGAAAGGTCACGACCTGGCAGGAGCGACTGGGGACCTCCGGCGACTTCACCTACGACGTCGTCGAACCCGACTGGCGCCGAGCACGCCGCAGCGCCGCCCCCGGAGGACCCGACTGGGTGGCGATCATGGCCAGGCACCGCGACAAGATCCGCGAAGTCACCGAAGGCGAAGAAGCCGCCGCCTGGGTGCGTGAACTCGAAGCGATCAACAAGGACGCTCGCGAACGCGCACTCGGGGAGTGGCACGAAGCCGAACAGGCGAAGTACCGAGAACGAGAGGAGGGAATCGCCCGGCTGAAGGAGTGGGCCACCAGGAATGGCTCTGAGCGGGTCCGGCTGCTCATCGAGGAGAACATGGCCACCTGGTACGGCGTAGCCGAGGACGAGTACTTTGCCGACCACACCCCCGCCGGGTTCACGCCGCTGACCGATGAGGACTACGTCCTATCGCTCCCGGTGCCCGACGTGCCCGACATCCACGCCCTTCGCGAAGCCCGCCGCATCGCGGCCACCGACGACGCTCTCGGCGAACCCCAGCTCGTCCGGATCGGAAGGGCCGGCGACACGAGCGAGACACCCGGCGGTCCAGCCGTACGACTCGCCATCACCGGTCCCCACGGCGCCCAGTGCGTCGTCTGGCGACCCGTGACCGACGACCACCCAGCAGAAACCAGCGACGGCCGCCACGCACCCTGAGCGCCCCGGAAACCCGTTCGCCCCGTTCGGGATCTCCTGCGACCCTGATCGACCGCCCACCTGTGAGGAGGACAGCATGACGGTCTGGTTCACCGCCGACCAGCACTTCGGCCACGGTCGACTCCTCGAGCTCTCCGAGCGACGTGGGGCGGCGTTCTCGACCGTCAGCGAGATGAACGCCCGGCTCATCACGAACTGGAACACGGTCGTCGCACCTGAGGACACCGTGTGGGTCCTCGGCGACTTCGACATGCATGGCAAGGACGCCACCCTGGCCTTCGTCGGACCGCTTGCCGGCACCAAGATCCTCATCAGTGGCAATCATGACTCGTGTTGGGCCGGTGTCCGTGACGGCTGGAAGAACCGGGACCTCTACCTCGCCGCCGGGTTCGCTGCGGTCATGGACTTCGCCGTCACCACCCTCCCGCCCGCTCGACCTCAAGCACCGGCGACGCGGGTGCTGCTGTCCCACTTCCCCTACGCCGGTGACTCCCGCGAGGCGGAGGTCGGGGACCGGTACGCCCAGTTCCGGCTCCGCGACGAAGGCATCCCCCTGCTCCACGGACACGTCCACGAGGCATTTCGTGAACGCCGCACCAAGCAGGGCACCTGGGGTATCAACGTCGGGGTCGACTGGTGGGACTACGCACCGGTCTCCGCCGAGACCCTCGCCCAGCACCTGGAGGACCTCCGCCGCGGCCGCGTCGCTCCCATCATTGGCTAACCCCGTGGATCGGCGACGGTCTCGCGCAGCCTTGCGGTGACCTTGACGACCTGCGGATCATCGACCGCGACCGGCTCTGCGGCCTCGCCATCGAGCGCCGCCCACAGCAGGTCGCGCCAACCCGCCATCACGTGGCGCCGCCGAAGCATCAGCGCGCTCGTAGCCTGTCCGTTCGCGTCGACGTGAACGACCAGGTAATCCGCGAAGTCGCCGCCAGCACTCCGGGAGACCTGCCCGACCGTCTCCGAACTGGCCGAATCGCCGCCCGGCCACATCGCTGCGTCGATGACCAGCATGACCGAATGCTCACACGACACCGGGAGCCTGCGAGCCGCAGACCTCCGCGAGAGCTTCGTCCTGAGCGGCTCATAGGCTGCTCGGCATGGCCGGCCGTCTCACACCGACCCAACTCGAAACGCTGCAGTGGATCGCGGACGGAAAGGCAGACGGCGACGCACCCAACCCCCGTCGCGTCTCCGACCAGCCCCCTGCCCGTCGGCGGGCTCAAGTTCAGCGATCTCGTGGCGTGGTGGGCTGCCCACCGGTCCTGCCCGCCCGACCTCGATAGCCCGGGAATCGCCCGCCACCTGTATCAGCGGCTGACTGCGTCACTCGCGAGCCCTCCAGAGGGTCTGCTGTTCCGGACCTACTACGCACGGTTCAAGGACAACCCAGACGTCATCGCACTCGTGCCGCAGGTCCATCTCCACTACGAGCCGCTCGACCAGAGAACCCGCCGGGCATCCGTGAACGGGGCAGCCCTCGCGCGCCAGCGGATGGACTTCCTCATGTTGTTCAGCGACCGCAAACGGGTCGTCATCGAGGTGGACGGCAAGCAGCACTACGCCGTCGGCGAGACCGCCACCCCTCGCCTCTACTCCGAGATGGTGGCTGAAGACCGACGACTCAAGCTGGCCGGATAT
Organism: Nocardioides sp. Soil797; assembly: GCA_001429555.1. Taxonomy (GTDB): domain Bacteria; phylum Actinomycetota; class Actinomycetes; order Propionibacteriales; family Nocardioidaceae; genus Nocardioides. The sequence continues at coordinate 56,711 of LMSR01000003.1, forward strand.
CAAGTCTTCCGATTCGGCGGGTACGAGCTTGGACAGCCGGGAGCGGAGGCAATGCTCAATGAGTTCTTCGACGAGGTTCACTCGAGGATGAGTTGAGCGGGCGGGCACTACCCGCTCGAGTGCCGGGTTGGCTGGCACGCGGCTAGCCTAGGCGTCGATCCCTCTGCGATGCAGCAGATGACCTCGTGTGATGGACGGCTGAGTAGTACTCGCTCAAGCGTTCTGTCCCATAATGACGGCAAGAAGCGTCTCGCGCAGCGCGGTCAGGGCTTCGGGCTGACGCTTGTCGCGAAGGTGTGCGAGCCGCAGGGTTCTCTGCAGGCTCGGTTTGAGGGGCCGCGCTACGAACTCGCCGGTCTCGAGCTCGGCGACGCAGGCACTCTCGGGCAGGATGGCGCTGTACCCGTCGCGTCGAATCATCTCCTTCATCAGCGACACGCTGTCGAAGCGCAGCCCCGGGTCGATCTTGAGGTCCCCCTCCTCGAAGTAGCGCTCCAGGATCCCGCGGGTTCCGAAGGGTGCCGCGGGCAGGATGAGCTCAAGTCTAGCGAGATCGGCGCGTTTGACGACTGCCTGCTGCAGGTGGGGGTTGTCGCTGCGACCGGTCACGAGAAGTGCCTCGTCGAAGAGTTTGGTGGTCGAGATCTTCGGCGAGTTTGCCCGCACGAGAACGACTGCGAGGTCGACCGCGCCGCTCGTCAACATTTCGTACACGTGGCCGCTGGAGGCCTCGAAGACCGAGACGTGGATGTGTGGGTACTCCTTGCTGAACCGTCTCAGGACGTCGGGGACGTAGGTGGTGGAGAACGGCCGGGACACCGCCAGCGACACCCTGTCGCGGGGGCCGAGCTTGGACTGCTCGACCTCGTCGACAGCGGTGCCCATGAGGTCGAGGACCTCGACTGCGTACTGGAGGAGCACACGACCGGTCGCGGTGGGCTCGACTCCGTGTCCTCGTCGCTCGAGGAGCTTGGTGCCCAGGTCGGTCTCGAGCTGCCGGATCTGGCGGCTCAGGGCTGGCTGGGCGATGTCGAGTGCTGCTTCGGCGGCCGTGAAGCTTCCGCCCTGAGCAACGTGCATGAAGTAGAGGAGCCGTCGGGAGTCGATCAGGCGCGACGAGGCGACGGCAGTCACCTCGCTCGCCGTGCGCGGTACGCGCTTGTCAGTCGCCACACCGGGCATTCTGGCACTCGTCTGGCATGGCTCGGGTCTACCTCCCCGTCCAGCGGGGCGGACGCCGTTCGGCGAAGGCGAGGGACCCTTCGCGTGCGTCGTGCGACTCGAGCACCGACCGGGTGAGCGCCTCGTGCTCATCCCAGGTCAGGTCGGCGCCGCCGTCTGCTGCACGGATGAGGATCGTCTTCGACATCTCGATGGCCAACGGGGCGTTGTCGGCGATGCTGCCAGCCAGCGCGATCGCGGCCTCCACGGCGCCGCCGGGCGGGGTCAGCCGGTTGACCAGGCCGACCTCGTGCAGGCGCGCCGCGCTCATGGGTTGTCCCGTCAGCGCCACCTCGGCCGCTACATGCCAGGGGATCCGGTGGGGGAGCCGAAGGAGACCTCCGGCTGCGGCGACGAGGCCTCTGCGAACTTCCGGCAGGCCCAGCTGCGCATTGTCGGCTGCCACGACCAGGTCGCACGCCAAAGCCATCTCCATGCCCCCGGCGAGTGCGAACCCCTCGATCGCTGCGATCACCGGTTTGCGCGGGGGACGGCGGGTGAATCCGGCGAAGCCACCGTCCTCGAGGAACGGCAGATCGCCCGACGCGAAGGCCTTCAGGTCCATTCCGGCGCTGAACCCCTTGCCGGCGCCCGTGAGGACCGCCACCCGGAGGTCAGGGTCTGCGTCGAAGTCGGCGAATGCCTGGAAGAGGGCCCGCGCGAGGCTCATGTCGACCGCGTTCCTGGCCGCGGGCCTGTTGAGTGTCATGAGCACGACGCGCGGGTCGTCCGGTAGCCGGTCGAGGAGCAGTGGCCACTCGGTCTGGTGCGGGGCGCGGTCTGGGTCCTGGTTCGGGTCGTGGCTCAACGGGTACGCCGATCCGGGACCAGGGACAGGGGCGTGTGGACGGCGACTTGTGCGGCCAAGCCGGTCAGCGCGGCGCCGTAGATGACGACAGCAACGTCGACGACGGCATGGCATGGCAGGACGTCGGCGAGGACGCTGTGGGGGGAGTAGGTGGGGCGGATCGCGGCTGTGCTCATGAATTCTCCTTTATGTGAACGAAGGCCGTAGACGTGGCGCCCGTCACATGTTACGTTCCGATTGCGATAACTGCTATGCCGAAACGCGAATTATCAGAACCAGCGCCGACGCCCGTGTGAGAGGGCCAACCGGTGCGCCGGCCGAGAAGCCTTTGCGGGCTGGCTCGGAGAGTCAGCAACGGAAAGGACAGAGATGGTGAAGCTGTACACGGACACCGACAAGTTCGAGTCCCACGAAGGTCCGGTCGTGGTCGAGGCGTTCCACTCCGCGTTGAAGGACCTCGTACGGTCCTCGCTCGACAAGGCGGGCGTCTCCTGGAAGGAGTTCGTCTTCTCCAAGGAGTACGAGTTCATCACCCCCGAAGCCATCGCCGCGATCGAGCAGAGCGTGGTGGAGAGCGGCTACCGCTATCAGACCTCTGCGGTGATCTCGTTCATCGAGCGGCCAGAGGCCTACTCACCCATCGCCGGCGCGGACGCGACCTCGGACACGTTCTCGTTCGAGCACGCCGACGCTGTCACGAGCGAGCTCGAGGACGGAAGGGCGCAGGTCGGGCAGGGCGACAACGTCGCGACTTACGCGAAGAACGTCATCGGCACGGCGCGCTACTACCGCTCCATCGACGACGTGATGACCGGTCTGCGTGAGGGAGTGCCGGCGAACACGGTCGCGATCATCGATGACTCGGGCGGCACGCTCACCGCTCCGATAATCGAGCAGTTCACCGGCATCGTCTGCGCGGGCGGCACCGTCCGCTCCCACTTGGGCATCCTCACGCGCGAGTACGGGATCCCGTGCGTGATGAACTCGAAGATCTCCGGGGTCGTGAACGGCGACACCGTCGAGGTCGGAGTGTCCGGCGCTGCCAAGACGACCGAGGCCTACCAGCAAGGGCGCGAGATGTCCGTGCCCGTCTGGAAGCACGCCTCCGCGTCCTGACTACCCATCCCGACCGACCGTGACCAAGGAGTCCACGATGGCCGCCACCAAGCTCAGCTACGCAGACCTGCTCCAGACAAACAACATCATGCGGTGTCAGGGGGAGGAGACTCTCTTCCTCGGCATCACCCGCACCGTGCAGGAGTCGAAGTTCTTCCCCGTCTCCGCCTACGTGATGCTCGGGTACCTCAACGCCTTCTACCGCTACCCGGCGCTGCTGCGGAAGGTCGAGGCGGCGATGCCGCCCGAGGAGATCGCCGACCGCATCCGAAACACCAACTCCAAGCTCAAGTCGATGGGCACCAACTGGTGCATGCCGAACTTCTACCTGCTCGGACGCGAAATGCTCATCAACATGGGCGTCATCCGTCCCCAGGACGCGGCCGAGGACGTCGCCTACGTCTTGGACTTCTGGCGCCGCTACCAGCTGGCCTGGCGCCGCGACGACGGCCACCTGACCAACCTCGAGGGTGGACACCGCTCGCAGGTGCTGCCTGAGCGGCAGGTGCAGGTCATGCACGCGGACATGTTCGACTGCGCCGAGGGTGACGAGCTGCACGAGGCAGCCATCAACTTCACCGCCGCCATCAGCCAGTACGCCGTCCTGATTGCATGCGAGAGCCGTGTCTGCATGACCAACCACGGGCCGTACAACCTCGGCGAGGACCGGGAGCTCCTCGTCCGCGAGTTCTTCGACCTCGGCCAGGGCGACCTGCCGTGGCTCGACGACATAGCCGACGAGCTCCCGTTCAGCCGCCTCACCCTGGCCACGGGGGTAAAGGACACCCACTTCTACATCGTCGACGATTGGGGCAGCTACGAGGCCAAGCCCGAGTACAAGGCTGAGAACCTGGTCACGGTCGGGCTCTACACCTCCGACGACCTCTCCGAGACCCACATTCCCGTCGGCATGGGATCGCGCGAGGAGCTGACGCAGACCCTCAACGACTACGCGCAGAAGCTCAAGGACGTCACCACCAAGCTGTGGGAGCGTCTGGCGGGCTACCAGCGCGAGCAGCTGATGGACGCCGGCGCGTTCACCTACTTCGCCATCATCCGGGACTTCGCCCACGTCGCCGGCGTGTACGACCAGGAGGACTGGTTCACAATCGACGAACGAGCCGACCGGTTCCGCGTCCTGCTCAACGACGAGTACGGCAACGAGATCCTCGGTGCTCTGTTCGTGCCGCTCTCGCTCAACAGCCACCAGCAGAACGAGTACCAGATGATGCGGCACTCGGGAATGCCGAAGCGGACCTACTCGCCCATCCCGTACACCGTCCTGCAGGCCGAGGACGACGACTACGTGGCGTCCGTGGGACCGGACCTGAGCCCCGGGGTGACCTATCTGCCCGAGAAGGTCGACCGCTACTGGACCACCCGCGGGACCATGACGGCCGACGAGCTCAACCAAGCCACGCGTGACTTCACGCCGCGCTTGGCCGGCGAGGACCTGCGCTACCTCGACGACGCGTGGGTGAAGTACAACTTCGACACCCCGCTGGCAGCCTCGCTCTACGAGATCGATCAGGAGCAGTCCCGGGTGCTGGCCGGTAAGGGCGCCGGGCTGCGTCGCGACGACGTCGAGCGTCTCCGGTCCGAGTGACCGCACCTGGCTGACACCGACATTTCGCACATGGAGGAGAACAGATGAGAGCGGACGAGCACCTGGTGCTGCACGGGCTCGCGGTCAAGAGGCACGCCACCGCGGAGGAGGTCGCCGACGCGATCGGCGATGACCCCACGAGGGTCGAGGAGGTCCTCGCTGCCAATGTCACCACCGGCCGCGTGGCCGACCTCAACGGCAAGTACACCCTACTGCCCGGAGGCCGGATGATCGTCAAGGGCGAATACTCCCGCCACTACGCCGACGTTCGCAGCAGCGAACCGTTCCTCGCGGCATACGAACGGTTCGAGCGAGTCAACGAGGAGGTCAAGGCACTCATCACCAGCTGGCAGGTGCGCGAGCTGCCGTCCGGGGAGGCTGTCACCAACGATCACTCGGACGCGGACTACGACGAGAAGGTGATCGACCGGCTGGGCGCGCTCCACGAGCGCTTCGAGCCGACGTTGCAGGAGATGTGCACGGTCGTGCCGCGGCTGCAGCGGTACGCCGGCAAGCTCGACGCCGCGCTCGACAAGGCCGAGCAGGGCGATCGGCAGTGGGTCAGCGACGTCAACCTCCCCAGCTTCCACACCGTGTGGTTCGAGATGCACGAGGACCTGCTCTGCATGCTGGGCAAGGTGCGCGTTGAGTAGCGCCGCCGTCCCGACCAGGGCCTACACGCACCGGCTCTCGGGCTCCACCGACCTTCCCGACCGCAACCTGGTCGGCGGCAAGGCATGGTCCTTGGCGCGGATGACGTCCCTTGGCCTGCGGGTCCCGCCAGCGTTCGTGGTCACCACCGAGGGGTTCCGTCACTTCCACGAGGCCGGCGAGCTCACCGAACGGCTGCGGGCACAGGTGCTCGACGGCCTTGCGGACCTCGAGCGGTCAACAGGACGCCAATTCGGTGTCGGTCCTGCGCCGCTGCTGCTCTCGGTGCGCTCGGGGGCAGCCATCTCGATGCCCGGAATGATGGACACCGTCCTGAACCTCGGCATGACCGACGAGGTGGAAGCGGCACTGGCGAACGAGAGCGGGGACGCCGCGTTCGCCCACGACACCCACCACCGATTCCTGGAGCTCTTCAACGACGTCGTCCTGGGCCTGGACCCGCACGACCACCGCGCGGACTCCCCGGCTGCGGTTCGTGCCAGCGTCTCGACCGCACGGCCCGACGTCGCGTGGGATCCGCTGGGGCAACTGATGGCCTCGATCGAGGCCGTGTTCAAGTCCTGGAACTCGCGACGTGCACGCCGCTACCGCGCCCACCAGGGGATTTCGGACGACCTCGGGACCGCAGTGACCGTCCAGGCCATGGTGTTCGGCAACCTCGGAGAAGACTCCGGCACCGGTGTGCTGTTCTCACGCAACCCCCTGGACGGCTCCAAGCAGGTCTACGGCGAGTACCTGCGCCGAGCACAGGGCGAGGACGTCGTCTCGGGTCGCGTGACACCGCAGCCACTCAGCGAACTAGCCGACCAGAGCCCGACGCTGCACAGCGAGCTGTTGGCCGCGGCCCAGACGCTGGAGCAGGCCAACCGCGAAGTCCAGGACGTCGAATTCACCGTCCAGAGCGGGCAGCTCTACCTGCTCCAGTCGCGCACCGCGAAGCTCGCACCCGAGGCCGCCCTGCGATCGACCATCGACCTGGTCGAGGAAGGCGTGCTCTCCGTCGACGCCGCGGTACGCCGGCTCACCCCCTCACAAGCGAGGTCCCTGGTCGCGCCCCGACTGGCGACGACGAGCCAGAGCAACCCGCCCGTGGCCAGCGGCGAGAGCGCGTGCGCCGGCGTGGGCATCGGAAGGGTCGTCGACGACCCCGACCAAGCCATCTCCCTCGCCGCCGAGGGCATCGCCGTCATCCTGGCTCGCCCGACGACCAGCCCGGAAGACCTTGGAGGCATGCTCGCTGCGCGAGCAGTCGTCACCGACGAAGGCGGGAGCACGTCCCACGCCGCAGTCGTCAGTCGCGCCCTCGGCCTCCCGTGCGTGGTGGGCTGCGGAGCGGGGAGCCTCAACCCACACGTCGGTAGCATCGTCACCGTCGACGGCGCGACCGGCACCGTGTACGCCGGCGAGCTGCCGGTCCTCGTCCCTCGCGAAGACGACTCCGACGACCTCCGCACGGTGATCGCCTGGGCCCGCACCCTCTCACCCATCTCCATCACGGCGACCGCCGAAGGGCTCGACGCCGACGACGTGGTCGACCTCACGGACATCCCCGGAGGCATCGACCCCGAACAGGTCGCCGCGACCATCGCTGGACTTCCACCCACTCAGGCCATCAGCGGCGGCGCGGCCGGATCGCCCGAAGCAGTCACCGCCGCCATTGACGCAGGCGTCTCCCGGATCGTCACCGACCCGGTCCTGCCAGCCCTCCTGGCCGCCGTCCACCACACCGCGCCGGGCCAGCCCGATGCGACAGCACCGACATCCGCCGACTCACCCACAGACACGAAGGGTCAACCACGATGAAGCCGACCATGGACGACGTCCAGGTGGTCCTCGCCCGTTTCGACGAGTCCGACTGGGACGAGCTCCATATCGACGCAGGCGACTTCCGTCTCCACGTCAGCAAGTCGCCCCGCTCCGAACGAGCCGTCTCCTCGCCCAGCGCCTTCGCACCGGCTGCCGCACCGGCTGCCGCGCCGCAGCAGGCGCCGACAGCGCCCGCCGCGACAACGCCCGGCGCTGGGGCAGATGACACGGGTGTCGGCGAGCAGGGCGACGAGCTGGCTGAGGGCGTCGTCGTACGGGCGCCCAGCCTCGGCACCTTCTACCGCTCGCCCAAACCCGGAGCGCAGCCCTACGTCGAGGTCGGCTCGGACGTCACCGCGTCCTCCCAGCTGTGTCTGCTTGAGGTCATGAAGCTCTACACGGCCGTCGAGGCGGGGGTGGATGGCGTCATCGTCCAGGTGCTCGTCGACGATTCCGCTCTGGTAGAGCACGGGCAGCCGCTGTTCGTGGTCCGCCCGCACGGGGAGTGAAGAGACAGTGGAGCGCCTGCTGATCGCGAACCGTGGCGAGATTGCGGTGCGAGTCGCCCGATCCGCCCGCGAGCGCGGAGTCCACACGGTGCTCGCGGCCTCGGAAGCAGACCGGGACAGCCTCGCCGCGCGCCACGTCGACCGCACGGTCGTCATCGGACCTCCGGCCTCGGCAGCGTCGTACCTCAACATCCCGCTCCTGATCCACACCGCGATCGCAACCGGCTGTCAGGCCGTGCACCCCGGCTTCGGTTTCCTCTCGGAGAGGGCCGACTTCGCCGACGCCGTCGAGGAGGCGGGGCTGGTGTTCGTCGGCCCTCGCGGAGAGACCATCCGACGCATCGGCGACAAGCTTGGCGCCCGCGAGGTCGCACGCAAGGCCGGCGTTCCCATGGCCGCCGGCAGCCTGGAGGTCAAGACCGTCGAGGACGCCCTCGAGATCGCCGCCGGCATCGGCTACCCCGTCATCACCAAGGCCTCGGCCGGCGGCGGTGGACGGGGCATGAAGATCGCCCGCGACGCCGAGGAGCTCGCGGCCACCTTCGACACCGCGGCCCGCGAGGCCGAGCAGGCCTTCGGTGACGGTCGGCTGTACCTCGAACGCTTCGTGGAGCGGGCCCGTCACCTCGAGGTGCAGGTCTTCGGCGACGGCACCGGGCAGGTCGTGCACTTCGGCGAACGCGACTGCAGCATCCAGCGACGCCACCAGAAGATGGTTGAGGAGGCTCCCGCGCAGCTCCTCACCGCGGAGACCCGCGCCCGCCTGCACGAGGCAGCCGTCGCGCTGCTGCGGGCGATCGACTACCGCGGAGCCGGCACGGTGGAGTTCCTCTACGACCCCGACACCGACGACTTCTTCTTCATGGAGGTCAACGCACGACTCCAGGTGGAGCACCCCGTCTCGGAGGAGGTCAACGGCATCGACCTCGTCGACCTCCAGCTCATCATCGCCTCGGGCGACGAGTTTCACTGGGACCAGGAACGCATCCGCCAGAGTGGTCACAGCATCGAGGTCAGGATCCTGGCCGAGGACCCTGCGGACGGCTTCCGCCCCTCACCCGGGCGCATCACCCACTGGAAGACACCCGAAGGCGACGGGATCCGTCTCGACGCCGCGGTCGAGGCCGGCTCCTTCGTGCCCCCCTACTACGACAGCATGATCGCCAAGCTCATCGTCACCGCCGAGGACCGGCCAGCGGCGATCGCACGACTGGCCGAGGCGCTCGACGACTTCCACGTCGAAGGCATCCACACCAACATCCCGCTTCTGCGTCAGCTTGTGCGCGCCCGCGACTTCATCGACAACACCACCAGCACGCGGTGGCTCGACGCCGCCGCAACCACCCTGATCGGGAGGAACACCCCATGACGCACGTCCAGATCCTCGATACCACGTTCCGCGACGGACAGCAGGCCGTCTGGGGGATGCGGATGACCGCGGGTATGGCCCTGCCGGTAGCACCGATCACCGACCGCACCGGGTTCGACACCATCGACCTCACCGCCTCCTCGCTGTTCGAGGTGCTCGTGCGCACGATGCGCGAGAACCCCTGGCGCGGTCTCGACGCGATGGTCGCCGCGATGCCGAACACCCCCAAGCGCGCCGGCATGCGGTCCAACGCCTCGGTCACTTTCGGGATCACCCCCGACGCGCTGATGGACGCGTGGATGCGCCAGCTCAACGTGCACGGCATCCGCAGCACCTGGGTCTACGACGTGCTGTTCAACATCGACAAGATGCTTCGCCTCGCTGGCGTCGCCAAGGAGTTTGGGTCCACCTGCGCGGGTGCGCTCATGTTCACCCTCTCGCCGGTCCACACCGACGAGTACTACGCCGACAAGGCACGACAGCTCGCCGCGTCGCCGGACATCGACTCCATCCTCGTCTACGACACCGCAGGCGTCCTGGAGAAGGAGCGGCTCAGCACCCTGATCCCAGCCCTCGTCGCGGTCTCGCAGGGCAAGCCCATTGAGATCCACGCGAACAACATCCTCGGCCAGTCAGGCAAGGCCTACCTCGACGCCGTCGACCTAGGCGTCACCGTGCTGCACACCAGCAACAAGCCACTAGCCAACGGTCCAGCCGTGCCGTCGACCCAGATGACGTGTCACAACCTGTCGCTGATGGGCCACACCCACGGAGTCGACACCGCCCTGCTCGCGCCCGTGGCCGAGCACTTCGAGAAGGTCGGGCGGACCACCGGCTGGCCCGTGCACCTCAACAACGAATACGACGCGCTCGCCATCCAGCACCAGATCCCCGGCGGCATGGTGGGCACCCTTCGCCAGAACCTCGCCCAGCACAACATGGTCGACCGACTCGAGGAGGTCCTGTGGGAGACCGCGACCGTCCGCCGCGAGCTCGGCTACCCGGGGATGGCAACACCGTTCAGCCAGATCGTCGGCATCCAGGCCGTGCTCAACGTCGTCACCGGTGAGCGGTACAAGCGCGTCAGCGACGAGGTGGTCTGGTACGCCGCCGGCCATTACGGCGAGATGGTCGCCCCGATCGACCCCGACGTGCAGGACAAGATCCTCTCCACCACGCGCGCCAAGGAGTTGGCGGCGAACCCGCCCGAGCAGCCCACGATCGAGGAGCTCCGCAAGCGCCACGGCACCGACGACGACGACGAACTGCTGTTGCGTGCGCTGGTTCCCGAGACCGACCTCAAGCGGATGCGGGACGCAGGGCCGCTGAAGACAGTCTTCCCGTTGCTCACCTCGCCCGAGATGGGCCAAGTCGTGGACCTGATGAACACCATCAACACGCCCTCGCTGCAGATGGCGATCGGTCAGATGAACGTCGAGCTCCACAAGAAGGGGTACTGACCGTGACGACCGCGCCCCGTGTGCTGCTGGTCAACGATGACGGGATCCAGGCCGAGGGGTTGAGCCTCCTGGAACGGCAAGCGCGCGAGCTCACCGACGACGTCTGGGTGGTCGCACCGCAACACGAGAACTCCGGTGGCGGACATTCGGTGTCGCTCGACAAGCCCTTACGTGCTCGGCAACTCGAGGACCGACGGTACGCGGTATCGGGCACTCCGGCGGACTGCGTTCTCCTCGCATATTGGGAACTGATGGATCGGCCCCCGGACCTGGTGTTCTCCGGAATCAACCACGGCGAGAACCTCGGTGAGGACATGACGTACTCGGGCACCATGGGCGCAGCCATGGAGGCCGCGATCCTCGGCGTTCCCGCTGTTGCCTTCAGCCAGAAGAGAGTGCTGGGCCAGAAGCCCGACTTCACCTCTTCCGAGGTGGCCGGTCCAGCATTGCTCAAACAGCTCATCGACCTGGAGTGGGCGACGGGACAGATCGTGAACGTCAACTACCCGGCACAGCTGGCCGATGACGGTCGGCCCCACGTCACCCATCTCGGTCAGCGCAAGCTCGGGACGTTCACGCCCATGGGTGGCGTGGACGGGCGGAACATTCCGTACTACTGGGTCAAGGTGCGTTACGACCCGGGCGAGCCGAAACCAGGTACGGACCTGCACGCCGTCGCGGATGGTCGGGTCTCTGTCACCGCCTTGTCGATGGATCTCACCGCGCCGCGACTGAACGAGCAACTGCGCGACCACCTGGGTAGCACTCCCGGGAAACACTGAAGGAGACGTGTCATGGCTGACCACCGACGCAAGACGATCATCACGTGCGCTGTCACGGGTGCCGTCCACACACCGAGCATGTCGCCCGCACTTCCGATCACTCCGGAGGAGATCATCAGCTCCGGTCAAGAGGCCTACGAGGCTGGCGCATCCGTGCTGCACCTGCACGCCCGGGACCCCCGGACCGGACAGCCAACGCCAGACCCGGACGTATTCATGGAGTTCCTCCCTGCGCTGCGGGCCGAGACGGACGCCGTGATCAACCTGACTACGGGTGGGAGTGTGCAGATGACGCTCGAGGAGCGTATGGCCGCACCGATGAGAGCCAAGCCCGAGCTGTGCTCGCTCAATCTCGGGAGCATGAACTTCGTCTTCTCGCAGATGGCGAACTCTGCGCATGAATGGAAGCACGAGTGGGAGAAGCCCTTCCTACTCGCTAGCGACGACACCATCTTCAAGAACACCTACCGCGACATCGAGCGCATCTTGCGCGAGCTCGGCGAGGCCCACGGCACACGGTTCGAGTTCGAGTGCTATGACGTCGGGCACCTCTACACCTTGGCTCATTTCGCCGAATTGGGCCTGGCCAAGCCGCCGTTCTTCGTGCAGATGATCTTCGGCATCAAGGGCGGCATCGGGGCGCACCCATCCCACCTGACCCACATGATGGATACGGCGCAGCGCCTTCTGGGCGACGACCATGTGGCCTCCGTATTCGCGGCCGGACGCCACCAGATCCCCTTCGCGACGACGTGCGCGGCCAACGGTGGGAATGTCCGTGTGGGCTTGGAGGACAGTCTCTATATCGGCTACCACGAGCTCGCCTCGTCCAACGCCCAGCAGGTCGCCAAGATCCGCGGGATCGTCGAAGGCCTCGGGAACGAGGTGGCCACGCCGGACGAGGCTAGAGAGATGCTCGCGCTCAAGGGCGCGGATCGCGTCGACTTCTGACCCAGTCCACCTCGGTCGAGCCGATCGAGCAGCACCACCACATCAAGCAGACGGAGTGGATCGAATGGACAAGACCGTCACGACAGCCCGGGAAGCTGTTGCCGACATCCGGAGCGGGTCGACGATCGCGGTGGGCGGATTCGGGTTGTGCGGCATCCCCTCGGTGCTCATCGAGGCACTGTTGGAGCAGGGTGCAGAGTCTTTGGAGGCGGTATCGAACAACTGTGGCGTCGACGATGCGGGACTGGGCCAACTGCTGACCGCGCGCCGGATCCGAAGGATGGTCTCCTCCTACGTGGGAGAGAACAAGGAGTTCGCTCGGCAGTACCTCCAGGGCGAACTCGAAGTCGAACTCACTCCACAGGGCACACTCGCGGAACGGATGCGGGCCGGTGGCTCGGGCATTCCCGCATTCTTCACCCCCACCGGTGTGGGTACCCAGATTGCCGAAGGCGGGTTGCCTTGGAAGTACCACTCCGAGGGAAGCATCGAGGTGGCTTCCCCCGCGAAGGAGGTCCGCACCTTCGAGACTGACGATGGGCTCAAGGAGTTCGTGCTCGAGCAGGCCATCGTCGCCGATTTCGGCCTGGTGCGGGCTTGGAAGGGCGACCGGCACGGCAACCTCATCTTCCGGATGACGGCGCGCAACTTCAACCCGCTCGCCGCGATGTGCGGCCGGGTCACGATCGCGGAAGTGGAGCACCTCGTCGAACCCGGTGAGATCGACCCCGCCGAGGTGCACACACCTGGCGTGTTCGTCCACCGCGTGGTTCCACTGACCTCGGAGCAGGCCAACGACAAGCGGATCGAGAAGAGGACGGTGCGGTCGTGAGCTGGACGCGTGAGGAGATGGCAGCCCGAGCGGCCTCGGAGTTGACCGACGGATCCTACGTCAATCTCGGCATCGGGCTTCCGACCCTGGTGCCCAACTACGTCGCCGACGACGTGGAACTGGTGCTGCAGAGCGAGAACGGCATCCTCGGCGTCGGACCCTACCCGGCCGAGATGGACGTCGATCCCGATCTGATCAACGCCGGCAAGGAGACGGTCACCCTGCGCAAGGGCGCGTCGATATTCGACTCCGCCACCAGCTTCGGCATGATCCGCGGCCGCAAGATCGACGCCGCAATCCTTGGCGCGATGCAGGTCTCGGCACACGGAGACATCGCCAACTGGATGATCCCCGGGAAGATGGTCAAAGGCATGGGTGGCGCCATGGACCTCGTCCACGGCGCCAAACGGGTGATCGTGCTGATGGAGCACGTCGCCAAGGACGGGACCTACAAGATCGTCGAGCAATGCTCACTGCCGTTCACCGGCAAGCGTGTCGTGCAGCGCATCATCACCGACTTGGCCGTCATTGACGTCACGCCGACGGATGCCGTGACCGAACAAGCCGGGGCACTGCGACTGATCGAGCTCGCTCCCGGCGTCTCCGAGGACGAGGTCCGCGAGAAGACCGAACCCCACCTGTCGACCACATGAACCTGGTCCACAGCCACACCAATCGACACTCATGACCCAAGAGGAGAACACAATGGGACGTCTCCAGGACAAGGTTGCCATCGTCACCGGCGGAAGCGGCGGCATCGGCAAGGCCACCGCCCGACGGTTTCTGGAGGAGGGAGCGAAGGTCACGATCGTCGACCTGTCACGCGAGTCACTCGAGCAGACGGCGGCAGAACTCGCCGGACTGGGAGATCTCCTGACAGTTGAGGCAGATGTCACCCAAGAGGATCAGACGAAGAACTATGTCGACAAGACCGTAGAAGCGTTCGGCACGGTCGATGTTCTCTTCAACAATGCGGGGATCGAGAGCAAGATCCAACCGCTGGTCGAGGTCACTGTGGAGGACTTCGAGAGGGTCCAATCAGTCAACGTCACTGGGGTTTTCCTCGGCCTCAAGCACGTGCTGCCGATCCTGACCGCAAAGCGGAGCGGCAGCGTGATCAACATGTCTTCGAATGGTGGGCTCGACGGCACGCTCTACCTCGGTCCCTACATCACGAGCAAACACGCCGTGAGCGGCATGACGAAGACCGCGGCACTCGAAGTGGCCGCCTACAACGTCCGGGTGAACTCGGTCCACCCCTGCCCGGTCAACACCAGAATGATGCGGGAGATCGAGTCGGGCTTCAGCCCGGAGGACTCAGTCGCCGCTGAGAAGGACTTCGCCAGCCGGATCCCGCTGGGTCGGTATGCCGAACCGGACGACGTAGCCAATGTGGTCGTGTTCCTGGCCAGCGACGAGAGCACCTTCCTCACCGGGGCGCAGTACCGGATCGATGGAGGAATGGGCGCAACCCCATAAACCCTCCCACGGCAGACCTGAACCAAGACTCGAATCAAGACACGAATGACGACATGACAGGAGTGGTCCCATGACAACAGCAAGCAGTAGCGTTTCATCCGGGCGCGTCACCGGGAAGGTGGCGTTCGTGACTGGCGCAGGTCGGGGCATCGGGCGTGCTACCGCCATCATGCTCGCTCAGCATGGCGCGAAGGTCGCCGTTGCAGATCGGGACGCCGACGTCGCCCAGGAGGTGGTCGACACGATCGAGTCGATGGGTGGGGCAGCAGCTCTCGCCGTCGTCGACGTCGCCGACGAGGACGGGGTGCGTCAGGTGATCGGCGAGGTCGTCGACCGCTGGAATCGCATCGACGTGCTCGTCAACTGTGCCGGCCTCGCGGGTATCCAGAAGCCCATCCACGAAGTCACGACTGCTGAGTACGACCGGGTAATGGACGTGAACGTGCGGGGCATCTTCCACACCACGAAGTACGCCATTCCGGCGATGACCAACGGTGGCAGCGTCATCAATTTCTCGTCGATCTACGGGCTCGTGGGTGGCGCCTCCGCTGAATCTCCCTACTCCGTCTACCAGGCCTCGAAGGGCGCCGTCCTCGGCATGAGCAGGGGCGACGCCATGATGTATGCGAGCCAGGGGATCCGAGTGAATTCCATTTGCCCCGGATTCATCGATACTCCCATGGTGGCCGGATTCCTCGAACGGACCGGCGACGCAGCGGCAGCTAGGACGGCGGCCGCGGCCTTGCACCCCCTGGGAGACCTCGGTGAGCCCGATGACATCGCCTACGGCGTGCTCTATCTGGCCAGCGACGAATCGAAGTTCGTGACGGGTACGGCGCTGGTTATCGACGGCGGGATGACGGCCGCATGAGGTCGACGGCGTCGACCTGACCCAGCCCCTCGGTGACCGAATCGGCTGCCCCACCCGCCCCGCCACCAACATCAGACGACCTACCGAGTTCCCAAGGAGTTGAATCCATGAACCCTGTCTGCTCCTCACTGAGTGGCCGCGACCTCGCAACGGCCGCCGTGTTCTCCGGTATCGTCGCCGCCTTGGGCCTCGTCCCGGCCATCCCGGCCTTCGGCGGTGCTGTGCCCATCACGGCCCAGTCCCTTGGCGTCATGCTGGCAGGAGCGATCCTCGGGCCGCGCCGAGGCGCCCTCGCATTGGTGGTCTTCCTCGCCCTCGTGGCGCTTGGGCTGCCCCTATTGGCCGGCGGTCGCGGTGGCCTCGGCGTCTTCGCGGGGCCGTCGGTGGGATATCTGGTCGGATTCCCCACCGCCGCGTTCGCCGTCGGCGCCCTCACTTGGGCGGTCGGTGCGCCGTACCGCGTCGGCTGGGGGATCGTGGCCAACGTGGTCGGAGGCGTGGTGGTGCTCAACGTTCTGGGGATCGCCGGGATGATGATGCGGGCCGATCTCAGCCTGGCCACCGCAATCACAACGGCGTTGGTGTTCGTGCCGGGCGACCTGATCAAGGCCGTACTCTGCGCTCTGGTGGCGCGCAGCGTACACACCGCATCTCCTGGCCGGCTGCCCGCAAGCCATTTCCACCAGCGCCCAGAGGATGCTGATGCCCGGGTCTGAGATTGTCGACGTCCTCGGGTCCGGTTATCCCAGGTGTGCGTTCGCGAAGGCCCACAGGGACGGCTGCCTGCTGAGGCTCACCACCTCGGGAACCGTGGGGCGGCCGCGCACGGTAGTACGAACGACTCGCTCTTGGGTGGACTCGTTCCCATGTGTGGCAGGGCTGCTTGAGCTCGGCCCCACCAGTCGCGTCTGGATCCCTGGCCCACCAACCGCGACGATGAACCTCTTCGCCGGCGTCCACGCGGACTGGGCAGGGGCCAAGCTCGTGGACGGGCCGGAGGAAGCCACCCATGCGCACATGACGCCGCCGGCTCTACGGCGTCAGCTCGCAAGGCGTCCTGAGGACCTCGCCGGTGTACACGTGGTGACGGCCGGGGATCGGCTCGACCGCCCCACGCACGACGCCGCACGTGCCGCGGGAGCTCAGGTCAGCCACTACTACGGCGCCGCCGAGCTGTCGTTCGTCGCCTGGGGTGAGCACGCCGACGGTCTACGCCCGTTCCCGGGAGTAGAGGTGGCCGCGCGGGACGGCGAACTGTGGGTCCGGTCCCCCTACGTGTCGGAGGGCTATCTGGAGCCCGACCATGTGCTCCGCCGCGACGCCGATGGCTGGATGACCGTTGGAGACCGCGGCCGGGTCGAGGACGGCCTCGTCTCGGTGCTCGGGAGAGAGGGCGGGATCACCACCGGCGCCACTACCGTTCTCGTGGCCGATGTCGAACACCTCCTGCGACGCCATGCAATAGGCGAGGTGGCTGTGCTCGGGATTCCCCACCCCGACCTCGGGGAGGTCGTGGTCGCCGTGGTTTCACGCAGGGATGACCTGCAGAGCCTGCGGACCGTCTCGCGCCAACTGCTTGACCCGCCTCAGCGTCCGCGACGCTGGCTGCACATCGACCCGTTGCCGCTGACGGACAACGGAAAGATCGACCGAAGCGCGGTGGCGACGATGACAGCAAGCCTCCGACCGTGATTGACGAGGCCCCCGTGATCATCGCCGCCGCCCGGACGCCGATCGGCACAGCTGGCCACTCTCTGTCCCGCCTCACGGTCGAGCAACTCGGCGCCCCGGTCCTGCGGACTCTCATCTGTGACCCGGGCCTCGACCCAGGCGACGTCGATGACGTGATCCTCGGCAACTGCACGGGTCCGGGAGGCAATGTAGCTCGCCACACGGCACTATCGGCATCGATGCCCTCCCGCGTTCCGGGACTCACTGTCGACCGGCAATGCGCGAGTGGCCTGGCCGCCATCGAAATCGCCGCACACATGGTGGGCGGTGGTGCTCGAGTCGTCCTTGCCGGCGGGGTCGAGTCGGCGAGTACTGCCCCCTTGAGATTCTGGCCTCCTGTCGACGGTGGCGAGCCGGTCCGGTACCACCGCGCCCCATTCGCTCCACCGCGGGATGACGTGGACATGGGTATGGCCAACGACCTGCTGGCAGCTGAGGCAGGCATCTCGCGGATGCGTCAGGACACCTACGCAGCCGGCTCGCACGCCCGCGCGATGTTGGCTCGCAGCGCGGGTGCCTTCGACCAGGAGACCATCGCCGTCGGCGGGTGCGAGCGTGACGATCGCCCCCGGTCAGGGCTCACGGTCGAGCGTCTCACGCGGCTCAAGCCGACCTTCCGGCCCGAGGGGACTGTGACGGCCGGCAACTCGTGCGGGATCAGCGACGGCGCCGCCGGCGTGGCGGTGGTCAGTGCCAAGATGCAGCAGGGCCTAGCGCTGCCCGGACTCCGCATCCTGAGCACCGCAACGGTTGGCGTCCCAGCCGCACGCCCGGGACTTGGAGTCGTCCCTGCGGTCTACTCCGCGCTCGACAAGGCTGGGATCAGCCTCGAGGAGATCGACGTCATCGAGTTCAACGAAGCCTTCGCCGGCCAGGTGCTGGCGTGCTGCGACGAGCTCGGCCTGGACCCGGCCCGTGTGTGCCGGGAAGGTGGTGCCCTGGCCCTCGGTCACCCCTGGGGCGCATCTGGTGCCGTGCTCGCGGTCCGGCTGTTTGCCCAGCTTGTCACCAGGCGAGAGGGGCGTTACGGCCTGGCCGCCATCGCCGCCGGCGGCGGCTTGGGCGTCGCCATGGTGGTGGAGGCGGCGGTGGGGTCATGCTGATCGACATCAACGACGTCTCCCACCGCTACCCGGGCCGAGCCAAGCCGGTGGTCGACGATCTCAGCGTTAGGCTGGACGAGCGTCGCATCGCTGTCATAGGAGCCAACGGGTCAGGCAAATCGACCTTCGCTCGGATGCTCAACGGGCTCGTGATCCCTTCCGTGGGAAGCGTGAATATCGATGGGCTTCACACCAGCCGCCACGGATCTCAGATCCGCAAGAAGGTCGGGTTCTGCTTCACCGACCCGGATTCGCAGATCGTGATGCCAACCGTGGCCGAGGATGTCGCCTTCGGCCTCCGCCGTCGAGGCTGGTCGAAGGCCGAGATCGCCGCACGGGTCGATGACCAGCTGGCCACCTACGGCCTTGAGCGGCACGCCGAGCACGCTGCCCACCTGCTGTCCGGAGGGCAGAAGCAGCTGCTTGCCCTCGCCTCGATCCTCGTCACCGAACCGGACCTACTCATCATGGACGAGCCGACCACGCTGCTCGACCTCCGAAACACCCGGATGGTCGCCGATCTGGTCTCCGGCCTGCCGCAACAGGTCGTCATGGTGACCCATGATCTTGACCTGCTCGCCGACTTCGACCGGGTACTCGTCTTCGACCAGGCGCGCCTCGTTCACGACGGTCCCCCTGCAGAGGCGGTTGCCTTCTACCGCGCCCTGATGGGGGTTGACGCGTGATGATGCACGCCAGCCTGTACCGCCCCGGTAACTCAGTCCTCCACCGGCTGCCCGCGGGCCTCAAGCTCTCAGTACTTCTCGCTGCCGGTGGCTGCTCCATCCTCGTCCGGACCCCGACCCAGACCACGACCGCACTCGGGTGTGTCCTACTCGGATACGTGGTTGCGAGAGTTCCCGCCCGCGCGGTCTTGCAGTCGTTGCGTCCGCTGCTGTGGGTCATCCTGGCGCTCGGACTCTTCCAAGCCCTCATCATGGGCTGGCCACGCGCCTTCGTCATCGTGGGCGTGATCGTGGCGCTCGTGCTGCTCGCCAACCTTGTCACGCTCACCACTCGAACCAGTGACCTCGTCGACGTCGTCGTCCGGCTGAGCCGACGCGTCCGCTTCCTAGGCATGCGCCCCGAGTCCATTGGCCTGATGCTCAGCCTCGCGATCCGGGCAGTGTCCCTGGTGGCCGAGCTGGCAGACCGAGTCAGAGAGGCCCAGCAGGCACGGGGGCATACCATCAGCCCACGTGCGTTCGCGGTGCCGCTCATCGTCGGCGCTCTGCGTCGCGCCGACGAGATCGGAGACGCACTGGCTGCTCGTGGCTACGACGATTGAGGCTGTGTCGTCGCAGTTGGTGACGCTGAGCGGCCGCTGGATGAGTTCCGGCGACGATCCCCCGCCGCCTCTCACCGAGCGCCAGACACGGGCATGTCGCAACTGACCAACGCCGAGGCTGACGTTCAAGCGCGTGCGCATCAAGGTGGGGCCGGGCGAGGGACGCCTGACACCTTCTTTGACAGGCCTCGCTGATCAGGGACGTCTCGTCAAACTTCCCCGCCGCGCGGTCGTCGATCTTCGCTGCATCTCGACATCAGGTGGTGGGGGAGGGGGAGCCGATCAGGCGGCGCTGTCGCTGGCCTCGTCGGCGTCGTCGTCGCTGTCGTCCTCGGTGCTCGGCTGCGACTCCTCGCCGAGCAGGATCCGCTCGACCTCGCTGGGCTGGTAGCCCCACTCCACGAGCGCGCCGAGCACGCGGGCGTCCCACGCGGTCGGGTTGCGCCACGAATGCTTGCCGGTTGTGGCCTCCCACGCGGCGACGATCGCGGCGAGGGTGGTCATGGTCGCGGCCTTCGGCGTGCTCGCCTTGGTCGCGATCTTGTGGCACTCCTCGTACCCCGCGCCGTAGTAGCCGGTCGGGACGTCGATCCCGAGCAGCGTGAACAGCATCGGATGCCGGTGGTCCATGGCCTTGCTCAGCGAGTGGTGGCCGGTCACGACGGCCTCGCAGATCAGGGCCTCGGCACCCTTCGGGGCGGTCTTGCGGGCCACGAACGTGGCCAGCCACTCGCGGCGCACCGTCTCCGCGCTCGCCCAGGCCTTGTTGTTGGCGATCACGTGGCGGCGCTCCTCGCGACGGGCCTCGGCCTCCTCCTCGCTCTCGCCCTCGTCGCTGCTGTCGGCGGTGGTGCTGCCGGAAGCGCCGCGACGGCGCAGGCCAGAGGCGGCGAGGTCGGTCACGACCCACACCGGCACGTACTGCTGGTAGGGCTCGGCGGGCTCGTCGTCCTCTTGCTCCTCGTCGTACTCGTCCTCGGGGTAGACCCACTCCTTGACGACCTGGACGCGAGCGCCGGGAACGTTGGGCCACTCCTCCTCGGGCACCGGGTCGCCGTCCTCGGTGACCAGCCGCTCGATGCGCAGCACCTCGTCGGCCTCCGCGACCTCCTCGGCGCTCAGCACCGGCAGGCCCTCGGCGCGCAGCCGCTCGACCTCGGCGGCGTCGGCCTCGCGCTCGGCGGCCTCGTCGCGCAGCCGCTGGGCCTCGTGCGCGAGCGAGCGCCGCCACTTCTTGGTGTTCTCCAGGCGCTCGACGGCCTCGGGGTCGTGCTCGAACTCGGCGAAGATCGCGGCCTCCTCCAAGGTCAGGTCGCCGGAGTCGAGCCGGTTGCGGCTCTGGTCGGCCTTGGTGACCGCCAGGGCGGCGTTCACGGTCGGGCGGTCGATGCTGGTGCGCTTGGCGATCTGCGCGGCGCTCACGCCGAGCAGGGCCAGCTGCTCCACGCCCGCGACGATCTCGGCTTCGCGCATCCCGGCGCGGTGGATGTTCTCGACCATCTGGTCACCGATCCGGTCGGCGTCAGCGGGCTGGGGTACGACGCGCGCCGGGATCAGCCCGGTCGGGGTGCCGACCTCGGCGGCGGTCACGGTGCGGCGCTGGCCACGCAGCAGGACGTACTGCCCGTCCTCGTTGCGGTAGACCGTGACGGCCTCCAGCACGCCGCGCTCCTTGATCGACTTGCGGAACTCCTTGTGGTCGGCGCGCAGGTCGGTCCGGACGTTGGTGCCGATGATGATGTCGGCGGGGTCGAGGTGCAGGAACTCCTCGGCCTGGACGGGCTCGGTGGCCTCGTCGGCGGCGGTGTCGGCGGGGGTCTGGATGGTGTCGGTCATGCTGCTGTCCTCCATGAGTAGAATAGAAAGAACTGACAGGATTAAGTCTCCCAGCGGGGGCCGACGCCTACCGGGCCACAGGCCGGACCTGTGGAAAGGTGGGCACCCGGTGAGGGTGGGGATAACCCCGGCCTCCCCGGGCGCGGACGACGCTGCGGCGGCGCGGCGCAGCTGCACCTCGTAGCTGGCTGGAACGGAAGGAATCGAGCGAGGGTGGGAACGGCTGCGCAGGGCCCCGACCGGGAATGCAGCGGCGTTGGTGTTAGCCGCTGCAGCTCGACGCCGGCGGCCGAGGCCAAGGGAGTGATCCGGTGACGAGCCAGACCACGATCCCGGTCGGGATCTACTGGAAGCCCGGCGTGTGGGACCTCGCCCGATCGGCCTACATCGCCGACCTGGACACCGACGCCGACTCGCCCGGCTCGTTCGTCGGATGGCTCGCCCAGGCGCTCGAGGTGCACGCCAAGCGCTCACCGCAGAAGCGGGCCGACCTCGCGGCCGCCGGCGAGAACCATCCCGCCCTGGTCAGCGTGACCCGCAAGAGCTTCAACAAGAAGCACGACCTGCCCGCCTCGACCATCGAGGCGGTCGAAGACGCACTCGTGGCCGATCGCCAGGAGCTCGGCCGGATGCTCGCCCGCTCCGCGTTCGCCCAGGAGGCAGTCATCGCCGCGGCCGAGGAGGCCCGCCGGCGGCTGGGCCGAGACCTGCCCCCGCCACCGCAGAAGCTCAGCAACCGCCCGCCGCGTCGCCGGCCGGCACGGTAGGCCAGCTGGCCGCCGGCACAGTGTTGTCGGTGGCTGCGTCTAGCGTCCTTCCCAGCGCCCCGACCCGGTACCCGAGAGCCAATCGGGGCGCTTCCGTGCGCTGTGGGGATGACCTGCTCTACGACGAGCTCGAGCAACTAGTTCGACAGATGTGATCGCTGCCCGACCCCGACGGGACCTAGGTGACTGCGGGACTCAACGTCCTCGCCGTCACCTAGGAGGAAGTCATGTCGACCACCGTCACCTTCGCCGGCAACCTGGCCGAGGCGCCAGAGCTGCTCTACACCCGCGAGAACAAGCCGTTCGTCAGCTGCCGGGTCCTGGTCAACCGCCGGACCCAGAACGACCAGGGGGAGTGGGTCAACGACGAGCCCACCGCCCACAACGTCAAGATCTTCGGCTCGGCCGCCACTCACGTGCACGACAGCTGCGGATCCGGCGACCCGATCTTCGTCCACGGCCTCGAGCGCACTGAGGCCTGGGCTGACAAGGAGACCGGCGAGAAGCGCACCAAGGACGTCGTGGTCGTCGACAACCGCTTCGGCGAGGTCGGCCTGTCGCTCAAGTACGTCTCCGCGCGCATCGAGCGCGCCCCCCACGCGGCCCAGGCCAGCTGAGGAGGTTCGCTCAGATGGATCTCGTCGTACAGTCCCCGGACGAGCTGCTGGCCGCCGTGCCACACGTCCTCGGCTTCAAGCCGGAGGAGTCGATCGTGCTCGTGCCCTTCCGGCCAGGCCTGCCCATCACTCGCGTCGACCTGCCGAAGACGGCCGCAGACCGCGAGGAAGTGTGGGACGCCCTCAGCGGCCCGTACGGCCGCCACGCCCGCCCCGGAGCCCGCTTGGCGATCCTCTGCTTCACCGAGGACCGTCGCAGCGCCGAGCTGGCCAGCCAGCACCTGTCCAACCGCCTCGAGACCGTGGGCATCACCACCCACATCCGGCTATGGGCCGACGGCGAGCGGTGGCGTGAGTTCAACACCGGCCAGACCGGGCTGCAGACCCAAGCGACCGCCGAGCGGATCGCGGCCGCCACCGTCCTGACCGGCGCCGCCCAGCCGGCAGCCAGTCGAGCCTCGCTGGCCGCCTCCATGGTCGGTGACCGGGAGCCGATCGCCCAGCTGCTTCCCGCGGCCCGGGCCGTGGCCGCGGACAGCACTCCCGCCCTCGAGCGGGACTGGGCACTGGACCGGCTCGAGCAGTTCCACGCCGACGGCAACCGGCTCTCCGACGTCGACGGCGCACGGATGCTGGTGGCGCTGGAGACGATCAGCACCCGCGACGCGCTCTGGGAGGACATGAGCAGGGAGAACCACACCTCCCACATGGCGATCTGGAACGACCTCACCCGCCGCGCTCCTGACGAGGTCCGCGCGGCGCCAGCCTCCATGCTCGGCTTCGCCAGCTGGCTGCATGGTGACGGAGCCAAGGCCTGGTGCGCCCTCGACCAGGTGCCCGCCGACCGGCCCTACTCCATGGCCGCCATCGTCGCCTCGGCGCTGCAGAACGGTATCCACCCCCGCGAGTGGGAGCGGTACCAGACCCAGATGCGTGGCCTGGCCGCCGAGCTGGACGAGTCCTTCGTCCCCAAGCCGCCCGGCCAGCAGCGCGACATCCCGGGCGCGCAGCCCATCACCGACCGTCCGGCCCCGGGCCGCTGAGGAGGACCCACCGCGATGAACCACGACGACGACACCCCGGTGCAGCACAGCACCACCGAGCGGCAGCTGCGGCGCCTGGTCGTACCCGAGCCCGCGGCCTACGCGGTCGACAAGCGCCTCGATGTCATCCACGAACCCGACCTCGACCTGCTGTGGGGAGGCCCGGAATGAGCACTCCGCATGCCGACGTCGACGACCGGCTGGCCCGCGTCAAGCTGAGCAGCGTCATCGAGCCCGGCGACCTGCGCGTCACCGGCTTGGTCAGCGAGCTCGGTGCCGGCAAGGTCCTCGACTACCTCGAGGCCGCCGGCGAGGTGGAGAACCACTGGGGCTTCACCATCGGCCACGAGCTCGCCCACGTCGATCCCGGCAAGGTCCTCGAGCAGGCCGCCGGCCGCGGCATCCGGTTCGTCATCCCCGGCGATACCGAGTGGCCCGAGCAGCTCGCGGGCCTGCTCGGCGCCGGCGCACTGCACGACCGGGGCGGCGAACCCGTCGGGCTGTGGGTCAGGGGAGAGGCTGACCTCCACCAGCTCGCAGGCAACGCCGTGGCCGTAGTGGGGTCGCGCGCCGCGACGGACTACGGAACTCATCAGGCCACCGAGCTGAGCCGGGACCTCGCGGCCATGGGCCACACCGTCGTCAGCGGACTCGCGTTCGGCGTCGACCAGGCCGCCCACCGCGGCGCCCTCCTCGCTGGCGGCCCGACCATCGCCGTGATGCCGTGCGGGGCCGACCGGCCCTACCCGGTCGCGCACGCCCAGCTGCTCGAGGCG
This sequence comes from Nocardioides sp. Soil797, assembly GCA_001429555.1. Classification (GTDB taxonomy): domain Bacteria; phylum Actinomycetota; class Actinomycetes; order Propionibacteriales; family Nocardioidaceae; genus Nocardioides. Next base: position 81,354 of record LMSR01000003.1, read on the forward strand.
ATAGCCGAACGTGGGCTCATCGTCGCCGAAGCGCCACCCGGCACCGCGCCCACCCGGGCCCGGTTCCTCGCGAGGAACCGGATCGTCGCCGGCCTGTCCGAAGGCACGGTGGTCGTCGAGGGAGCCTTCCGCAGCGGCGCCCTCACCACCGCGCAGTGGACCGATGCTCTGCATCGGCCCGTCATGGGCGTCCCAGGCCCCGTCACCAGCGCCGCTTCGACCGGCGTCAACCAGCTGATCCGACTCGGCCAGGCGAGCCTGGTCACCAGCGCCCAGGAGATCATCACCGACCTCACTACCCACGCCTACTCGACCGCGGCCGCGGCCCAGCAACTCGACGAGTCCTTCGTCCCGGGGCCGGTGCGCTCCGGGCAGGGCCACGTCCCGGGCCCGATGGCGCCGACCGCCGCACTTCAGCGGTGAAGGGCGCGGGATGCGGCCCTGTGGATAAGCCGTCCCTGCGTCGGCGCGTCCACCTATTCTGCTGAGAGTTCCTAGGGTCCGCCAACGACCGCGAACAAGGAGGCCCACCGATGATCGACCTGTCCGCCCCGCCGGCGGCACCCACCGTCCACGTTGACTGGATCTGGAGCGTCAGCGTTGAGCGCGTCCTGGAAGGGCCGCCGGATCTACTCAGCTGGGCGAACTAACCCGCGCCGCCAGACCACCGCATGGCCGAGCCGCCCTAGTCGAGACGGCCGGTCCAGTTGGGATCCACCGGGACCGGAATCAGGTCCTCGACTTGCAGCCAATCCATCTTGACGACCGGTTTGAGCGCGGCGTCGTCGTGCCAGACGACGAGGGCCTCCCAGCGCCGGCCCTCACGCTTCCAGTCGAGGATGAGTCCGCGCGACGGCTTGAGTCGGCCCGTGTTCCGGACCAGCACGAACCGCACGTCGCCGTACGGCCGCCACGCGTCGTTCTTCGGCGGGTTTGCAGACACGTTGGCGCTCACTCGGTGGTGAGCAGCTCGGCCGGGATCCACTCCTCGACCGTCGCCCACCGACCTGGTCGCAATTGCGCGGCGTAGACAACCCTGCCCTCCCACAGGTGCCCGGCCCGTCGCCACTCAAGGAGCAGGCCCGGCCGCGGCTGCGACGCGTCGACGGGAACGCTGACCCAGCAGTGACGCCCGGGATTCTCGGGACCAGCCGCAGATGTTGGACACCTCGTCGGGCCAGGGTCGGTGGGGTCGACGCGCACGCGATCCTTCAAGGGGATGCCCGCCCCGCGCCCGTAGCCGCCGCCCGCCATGACATCTAGGGTAGAACACGTGTTCGAAGGCTGGACGTACTGAGGCAGTCGCCGAACGTCACTGAACCGACCTCCTTGTGTCGGCCGAGTGCCGTAGTTTCTGGCCATGGACAGTCAGGGCCGTGCGGCGATCCGGTTCACCCTGAACGGTCAGCGCTACGAGCTCGCGCGCGAGGAGGTCGAGGCTCGCCTGGTCGACGTGGCCCCGGACGCGATCCGCAAGCATGCGGTGAGAGTGAACGACACCTGGTTCCCGGCCATCCAGGCCTTCGAGGTCGCCACGGGCATCCCGCGCTCCGAGTTCATCTCCCACACCGCGCGCCGGCACCTGGCCGCGCTGGGGTTCGAGGTCGCCGGCAACGTCGAACCACGCACGACGCCGTTGCCCGCCGCCGGCGCTGCCCCTCCGGTGCCAGCTGCGCCGGCCGCGGGACCTGCTGCTGCAGCCCCAGTGGAGCTCGGAGGAGGGGAGTGGCACACCGAGGCCAACGTCCAGGCCGCCCTGGTCACCGCGCTGGCCGGCGAAGGCTGGCGGATCCTCTCGGTGGCCAACACGGCTACCAAGGAGCACGGCATCGACGTCATCGCCTCCCGCGACGGCCTCACCGTCGGTGTGGAGGTCAAGGGATTCCCCAGCCGCAGCTACGCCGACCCCGCACGGGCCGGCGAGGCCAAGCGCACCAGCCCGAGCACCCAGGCCGGCCACTGGTACTCCCAGGCTGTCCTGGCTGCGATGCGGCTCCGCGGCAAGGAGCCCAGCTGGGGCAGCGTGATCGCTCTGCCGGATTTCCCCCGCTACCGCGACCTGCACGCCGAGACCGCGGGGTCGCTCTCCGCGGCGCAGATCGAGGTCTGGTGGGTCGACCAGGCCGGGTCGGTGCACCGTCCGTGACGGTCCCGAGGTGGTACTGCCGCCCGGACGGGGACGGCCTGGTACTCCGTAAGGCTCCGCGCCTGGCCAGCTGGAACAAGTCGACCGACCCCGACCAGGTGCGGCTGCGCGATTACGTCGAGGACACCGCCCAGCTGGTGTCGCCCCAGCTGACGGCCAGCGGCCCGTGGGTGCTGCTGCTCGAGGTCGGGCTGCCGTCCACGCGCGACCTGGTGGACATGGCTGACCTGGACAACTACGCCTTCCCGTTGGCCACCCGGCTTCGCAACGAGGACCTGGTGGCGGTGTGGTGCACGAAGAGGCACGCCGAGACCTCACGAGTCCTCGCCGCGCCCGCGCAAGAGACGACCGGCCCCGGCAGGACCTACACGGTCCGTACCACCGCGTCGGCATCGACGAAGGCCTACAAGGAGCAGGTCCGATCCGCCGTGGTCGACGCCGCGGTGATCCCCGCCGGGCCGGTGCAGCTGCAGCTGGCCTTCGTGGTCGGGCCGCAGCGCAACTGGCTCACCCTCTGGAAGCCCACGATCGACGCTCTCGACCCGCTCCTGGGCCGCACCCGCGAGGACCGTGACTGGCACCCACAGGACGGCCGGATCACCGACCTCGGCCTCCACGTCGCCGTCGACGCCTCGCTCGGCCACGACGTGCTACTCAGCATCGCCGCGGCCCCAGCCGCCGCTCCCAGAACGGACGATCACCGATGACGCTGACCTTCGCCGCAATCCTCGCCAGCGCGGGCCTCGACCCGGCCGAGGCCCTCGTCATCCGGCACGCCTACGTGCGCGAGCATGAGGACGGGACCGTGGGCATCCACGGCGACTCCTCTGACGCCGAGATCCTCGCCTACACCAGCGTCCAGTCCGCCAACACCCGAACCTTCCCGGCCGCGCCGCCCCGGATCTGGATCGTGTTCCGGCCCGAGGGCGGTGACCGAGCCCGGCTGTGGTCGGTCCTGGTGAACCACGGCGAGACGGATCACGACGGGCTGCGCCGTACCTTCCACCTCGAGCATTCCGAGCTGATGGGCGACCTACGGAACCGGCTGGTGATCCAGTGGCGCTCCCCGCGCACCTGGCGGATCAACGCGACCACCGCGGCCGCGTACCCCGTGATGGAGATCGCCGACTCCGAGCCGGTGCGGTTTCCAGGGTTCGACGCCCTGACGCTGGACTACCCCCAGCTGCAGGCGGTCATCCGTGAGCATCGCTACACCGCGTGGCGCACCGCGCTGTCCTCCGCCATCGGCATCTACCTGATCACTGACACCCGCGACGGACGCCACTACGTCGGCAAGGCTGACGGCGCCGAGACCATCTGGCAGCGCTGGGCCGCATACGCGACCAACGGCCACGGAGGCAACGTCGAGCTCCGCAACCTCGACCCTTCGAGCTACCGGCTGTCGGTGCTGCGGGTGTTCGACCCTGCGACCCCGACCAGGGAAATCGACGCGGCCGAGAGCCACTTCAAGCATGCGCTCGACTCCCGACGTCACGGGCTCAACCGCAACTGAATCGGCCACATCTGTCGGACCGCTCCGGCAGAGTTCGGCACGTGCCACTGACGGCGCAGCACGCCCACGCGGGCGTGCTCGACGCAACCGTTGAGCCGCTCGGCGAGGGGACGTCCTGGAAGGCGATCCACCGAGCGCGACCCCGCGCGCCCCTGACCTGTCGCGAATGCGGGCACGGGCTTCACGCCAAGCTCTCACCCAGAGGGCTGCGGTTCTTCGCCCACGACCGTGCTGCGCCAACCTGCTCACTGGTCGGCGAGACCATGGCCCACCGACTGCTCAAGCTGAAGCTAGCCTCAGCCATCCGCGAGGCCGGCTGGTACGCCGAACTCGAGGTCGCCGGCGACGGCTGGCGCGCCGACGTGCTGGCCACCAGCCCCGACGGCGCCAGGAGGATGGCCTGGGAGGCTCAGCTGGCCCAGGTCACCGTCGACGAGCTGCGCGAGCGCACCGCTCGTATGGAGGCTTCCGGCGTGCCGGTGTGCTGGGTCACCGACCGCGAACGGCCGTGGATCGGAGCGGTCTCTGCCATCCGGCTGTCCCTGGTCGACGAGCCCGGGCCGCCCGCTGCCGTGGATGTCACGGTCGTCGACGGGACAGGCGTGTTCCGCGAGTCGTGGTGTCCGCGCCGGCGCTGCGAGAACGACGGCGGGGCACCCGGTCCTTGTCCGGGTCACGGCTGGTGGCGCCCGGCTGAGCCGGGCGTGGGCCTCAGCGTGTTCGTGGCAGGCGTCCTGACCGGCACGATCAGAGCGCACCGGACGCCCAGGTACAGCAGGCTCTTCCTGGAATCTGCACGGATCGTGTGGACTACCCGGCCTCACGTCATCACCGAGCGCGCCCAGCTGGTAGCCAGCGAGCGCCGGCGTGAACACGACGACCTGGCCTCAGCGGCGCATGAGCGCCACCTGGCTGCGATCGCTGCCAAACTCGCCCGCCAGCAGGCACTCACACCGCCAGCGGTCGACCTCGTCGGACGAGAGGCCCGCGGCTACGTCGGGGTGCGGGACGCGACGCCCGAGTGGGCGATGGGGGTGCCGTTGTTCGTCCACGACATGCCGCAAGGAGTGATCAGCCCGGTCGTCAGCAGGGTCTCGGCCGAGGTCCGCATGCAATTCCGGGGCCTGACCATGTTCGTCGCCACCGAGGCTGAGCGACGTGCCCTCGCACGGGCGTGCGGTCCCGCACAGAGGATCGTGCTGTTCGAGGTGGAGATCCCGGGCGAGCCGCGGGCCGCCGACACGGCGGTGACCTACAGGAGGGCCGGTCGGGTGCGGTAGACCTGCACCTGGTCGCGCAGCTCGGTGCTGCCGATCGCCAACCCGGCGTACGCCGCGGCCGCCGCCGCGAGGTTGAACGACGACGCCGGCGTGCACATGACGTCGGAGGCACTCAGTGAGCCGGCCTCGAGGCGGTCGGCGAACGTGTCGGCGGCCGCGGCCGCGTCAGCTGCGTGCTGGGTGATCCCCGCGGGCACAGGCTTGCCGGTGCCGGACACGAAGGCCTCCCACACGAACAGCTCGGCGTCGCCGGCCAGCCACGGCTCGGGCCGTGTGGTGCACCGCAGCCCGGGGAACCCGGACCCGACCCGCTCGAGAACCCACGCCATCTGCACCAGCCCGGTGGCCAGGGCGCCACTGCCGGCGCCGGCCGACCACGGCCGCGAGCGACCGTCGACGGTCTCGCCCTGACGCGCCTGCCCCAACGTCCGCCATCCGTCGACGGGCCCGACCGGGCTGACCGGAACCATTAGCGGAGCCTCGAACCCGAGCGCCACGGGCACGCCGGCGTCGAGCGCCTCGAGCACCGCGAGCGCCGCGCCCTCGGGGTGGCTGCCGCCTTCGCCGACCGGTCGCCGGCCGGGCAGGTCGAGGGCTGCCCAGGCGAAGTTGCTCCGGACGGATCCGACGTCGACGGCGACGACTCGTGGCGACATCAGCGCAGCATCCCTTCTCACGGTCAGGGGGCGAGGTTGACCCGGTAGACGGATGGGTCGGCGGCCGCCACCACGGTCTGCCGGTCGTACTCGACCAGTGTCGGGTCGGTGAGGGCGCCGGTCACCACCGCCAAGGACCAGTCGGGATCGGTCTCGGCGGTGCGCAGCTCGTTGCGGGTCAGGAGCACCGAGGGCATGGAGCTGGAGACGCCCTTGACCTCCAGGTGGCGTTGCTCGTCGTGGCGCGTCGCGGTGAGGTCCCAGCCGCACTTGAGGTGCGCGACGCGGGCGATGGTCCATCCTGCTGCCTCGTAGTGACGCTGGACCGCGTCCTCGGCGGCAAGCTCGACCTGCCTGTTCGTGGCCGGGTCGCCGAAGCCGGCGCCCCACGCGCCGACGGCGATCGTGCTCGAGGTCTCGCGCGGGTCGCCGGGGTGAACGGGGGTCTCGAGCACGCCGCTGTACTCCCGGACCAGCACTGGCACCGATCGTGGGTGTGTCCGGTAGCCGAGGCTGCGTTCAGTGAGGAGCTTGACCAGGTCGGTGCGGAGCGGGATCAGGCGGTGGCGCGTCTCGGTGCCGATCTCGAGCAGCTCGGCCCACAGGGTCATGATGTTGCCCGGGGAGCGGTGCCAGTCGTCGTCGTAGGGCGCTGCGGTGTCCCACAGGTAGGCGTGGAGGAGGGCGAGGAGCTCTTCTTGTTCCTCGGCCGGGTAGAGCTTGAGCGGGACGCGCGCGAGGCCGGCGGCGTCAGCTCGCGCCAGGCCGGCGCGGATCAGCTCGACGAGCCGGGCGTTGGAGTCCTGTGAGGTCACGGCGATCGCTCGCGGCCGAGCGGGTAGTCGACGTCGAAGTGGTCGGCGATGATCTGCGTCGTCTCGCATCCCCAGCTGGCCCGGCGGGCCATCGGGTCCGGTTCGTCATCGAGTGAGTCGCAGACGCCGGTGCCGGATCCGCAGTCGCGGTGGAGCGTCAAGAGCTTGCGGGCGAGCGGGTCGTTGATCGTGTTGAGTCGACGCATCGCGTCCACCCATCGCGAGACGGGGGCCGTGGAGTCGTCGACCTCGTGCACGACGTCCATGCGCCACGCGGCGCTGGCCTCCTCGTCGTACTCGTAGCGCGTCATCAACGCATCCCGAAGAACGACGTGATCCGGTCGACCTGCTTCTGGTCCAGCAGGGCCGGCCGGCAAGCACCGTAGGCGTTGGTCAGGTCGATGACGAGCTGGCGCGTCTGGTCGAGGCTGAGGTCGATGGTCGCCGTCTCGCCGTCGGTGCTGGTGACTTTGAGGTCGACGCGCTGCACGTCCTCATCGACATACCGGGCATGAGCCCCGATCTTCTTGGCCCTGATGGCCTCGCTGCGCTTGAAGAGTCCCACGCGTGAATCGTGGCACGCCGCGCGGCCGCGCAACCCTGGAACGGCTTGCCTCGCTACATGGTGACGAGAACGACGCCGGCGATGTCGAGGTTGGCGAGCTCCCGAGGTCGCCGGGGCTGGGGCGGAGGCTGCGCGGTGACCATGTAGCCGCTCGAGCCCGGGTCGATGTCGGGCAACTCCGGCCGCCGCCGGAGCTCTTGAACGTACCGCGGTGGCCGCCGCCGCACTCCCTGGAGCACATGGCGAAAGTAGGAGTCAGGGAAGTGGCCTGGGTCCTCGGGCACGTCCAGGAACAGCGGCTCTCCGGGGACGACGGTGGGTTCGGCGCTGGCCGCGCGGAACGCGCCGCGGCGGTGTTCGCTGACGGCACGGAAGATGCGCTTGGCCACCTCGAGGGGGCCGGCCTGGTCGTTCAGCAGGAGCTCGCGCAGCTGGCCCTCTGGGATCTCGGGGAGGTTGAGGTCCCGCACTGGTCCGGCAGGTCGGTCGGGGTCGACCAGGTCCTCCAGCCCAAGCGCATCGCTGAACACGAGTGCAGCGGTGTCCTTGGGGGAGGTGCGGGACCAGGCGCCCCCGAGTTGGTAGGCGGTGATCATCGAGATGGCCATCCGCCGGCAGCCCACGCAGTCCGGCTCGGCGTCGTGGAAGCAGGGCAGATCGGCCCGGAACACGCGCCCGCCGGTGTAGACGCCGTACAGCGCCGGCAGCTGGAGCTGACGTGAGGATCTCAGCAGGTCGGAGTACTGCTTGCCGTCGTTGTGGTTGATGTCGACTTTCCAGGTCGAGGCGGAGCGGGTGAGCCGCTTGGCCTGGACCAGCATCCCGAAGCACAGGCTGCTCGAGCGGTCCAGCCACCACCACAGGTAGTCGCCTCCGACGACGGCCTCCTGGCGGCGGTTGAACTTGACGACCTTCACGTGCGGGTGGCCGCGGTGGACGGCCACGTCCGTCACCGATTCCTCCGCCCAGCCATGGCCCAGCTCGTCGAGCTCGTCCATGTGCGCTTCCGCGGCTTCTCGGATGCGGGTGAAGGAGGCCAGCACTTCGTGGTTCGTCATGGGCGGCTCAGTGCGTTGACCAGGTGAGACCGAGGACCCGGAAGGCCTCCTGGACGTCGGGGTGCTCGGGGGAGAGGGCGTGGTGCTCGATCGCGTCGAGTGTCCGGCTGATCGCGGGGTCCTCGGCTCGCTCGAAAACCGCCCAGAGCGTGAGGTCGTCGCCGTGGCGGGAGGCGAACGTGACGCCGTCGAGGTCGGTGGTCGCGTGCAGGTGGGTGGCCACCGACTGGGTGAGCGCGCGCGGCCGCCCGTCCTTGAGCGCGGCCGCGTCGAAGTCGTGCAGGTTCAGCAGGTGTGCGAGAGCGACGAACTGCGGGCGCAGGGCCGCGATGGACTCCGCGGCAGTCACCGCGCAGAAGCGACCCGTCAACGTCGCACTGGCCGCCGAACGGGGCTCGAGCCAGGAGTAGGAGATCTCGCCGGCGCGGGCCGTCGGGTGCATCGCAGCGTCCTCGTCGTCCTCCTCGATGTCGTCGAGCTCGAGCACGAGGGTTGGGTCTGGCCGGAAGCCGGCGAGGACCTCGAGGAGGCAGGCGAGGAGAGTGGATCCGGCGTAGATGCTGCGGAAGTTGCCCTGCCGGTCATCCCAGCGACCGTGGAACCTGCCATCGGCGCCAGCCCACTCCCAACCCGACCAGGCCCAGGGCTCCGGCTTGAAGCCGACGCGCCAGACCTGCTCGGCCGCGCCGACGACGACCAGCTGCGGCCCTTCGGTCACCGGCGGAGTCACCCGGCCGCAGCGAACGCGCGCGCGGCCGCCAGGACCTCGGGGCCGACCTGCTCCAAGTCGCCCTCACGCAGCAGCCGCGCCGGCGCGACGTCGTCGAGGCGCGGGTTCATGCCCTGGAACCACGTCTGGACGACCGCGGCCGAGTCCTTCTCGCGCAGCAGCGCCGCGATCCGGTACGCCATCCGCAGCCGGTTGACCACCTCGGTCGACGGGGTCCGGGCGTCGGCCGAGTCGGCCCACTGGCGCACGGCGCGGGTCTCCTGGACCGAGCCCAGGTAGGCCACGAGCTTGGCTCCGAGCAGGTCGCGAAGCCGCTCGACGAGCTCCGGCGTGGGCAGCCGCACCGACTCCTCGTAGGCGCGAAGGTCGCCGCGGGCGATGGTCGACTGAGTGCTCATACCTGCAGTGTGCCACCCTCTGCAGCGCAATCCAATAGTGAATCGCGGGTGAAATCACAGACTGAATCACACCGCCGATAACATAGATTATGACAACCTGATCTCGCAGAGATGCAGAACGCACGCGCATACGCGTGCAGACCGTTGCGCAAACGGAGGCGATATGCCTATCCTCGTGTCATGGATCTGATCAAGCCAGCCGCCGGCATCGTCAAGGCTCTCCGCACGCTCGCCGGGATGTCGCAGCGCGAGTTGGCCGAGGCCTCTGGCGTCGCGGCGTCGACGATCGCCCGAATCGAGAGCGGAGCCATGGACCCCTCGCTCGAGACCGTCTCGAAGCTGGCCGTCGCCGCAGAACTGGGAGGACGAGTCGTGAAGAGCATGACTACCGAGCAACTGTGGGGTGCGAGCGCCAAGCTCATCCCCGATCCCGTCATGCGCACGATGTGCGCACACACCGCCATGGCGGCCGCCGATCACGTCCTCGCGGGCTTCAAGCTGCCGGGAGCCGGATACCAGCCGGGCCACGCCGTGCATCCGGGCGACCCGTTCGGCAAGGTGCTGGCTTGGCTGTGGCTGACCGACCCCGGCGCCGCAATGCACTTCCTCGCCGACTTCTGCAGCCAGCTGCGCGACCACGGTCACGACCCGGTGCCGGTCGCTCTGGACGACATCCTGGCCGGCCTGACCTTCGCCATGCCGGCCCGCTTCCCGGACGCCGAGTTCGATGCGCTGATCGCCGAGGCCCGCCGAACGGTCCCCGGCATGTACGGAACGCCGTTCTGATGCGGCCTGTGGAAAGCCCGGCCAGTGTCGGACGGGTGAGTCAGACTGCAAACGGAGCTCACGACAAGGAGACGACGATGAGCAGCACCCCCGACGAGACCACCGTCCCGGCGCAGGACTACCACGCCGCCTACCAGGCGAAGCTGGCCGACGCGATCCGCGCGCTGACCGACGCCGCCCGTCTCCCCCGGCCACGACTGCGCCGCACCGAGGAGGGCAACTGGGTCGAGGACACCCTGGCCTCGCCCGACCAGACCGACTGGGCCGAGTTCGCCACCCTCGCCCTCGCCGGCGCCGCCGCCAACATCGGCGGCATCGACGCCATCCTCAACGGCCGCTCCGGCTCCTGGGAGGCCGACGGCGTCCGCCAGCTGCTCTTCTCTACCGTCGGCGCCGACGAGGCGCAGCTGTGGGCGCACCGCACCGACCCGATCGAGATCACCCTCTACGTCGACGAGCTCGTGATCGACCGGGCCTACGAGGCCATCGAGCAGTACAACGCGGCCGAGGAGGAGATCACCCGGCGCTACGACGCCGCCTCCGAATACGACTTCGACCCCGCCCAGTACCAGTGGGTCTACGACCGCACCGAGAGCGGAGACTTCGTTCCCCGCGACCCCGCTGCACCGTCCTGGTCCTGGGACGCCTGGCGGGCCGGGCTCGACCCCGAGTCCCCCGAGGACTACCGCCAGGCGGTGGAGGAGAGCCTGCGCACCGGCGTCGGACTGTTCACCGGCCGCGCCGGGGACGCGACGGTCGCCTACCTGTCCAAGAGCTCCGAGCTCGACGCTGAGTTCGACCGCCTCACCGGCGAGCACGAGGACCGCCTCGCCGCGATCGGGGAGCTGGAGGAGAAGCTCCACCAGCAGCGGCTCCGGGAGTGGACTGCCTACGGCGAGGCCCTCAAGACGCGCATCGAGACGATGGCGGCCGCCACGCCCGGCCTCGAGGTCCCGGTGCACGTGACCGTCGACGTCGAGACACACCGCATGGGTGCCGCCCGGGTCGAGGGGTTCTGGAACTCCTTGGAGAGCCGCCTGGTCGACGCCGCGGTGATGGACACCCCGACCCCGGCCGACCTTCCCGGCACCCCGCTCGAGCGCCTCGAGCGGGCCCGCGAGGAGGATTGACCCCATGACCGCGTCGACGGCAACGCGCGAGGACCTGGTGGCCCTGGCCACGATCCCGCTCACCCGGCCCGGAGAAAGCACCGTCCCGGTCCGGATGCAGACCGAGCACCTGGCGGCCGTCGAGCACGACCTTTCCCAGCGCGGCATCCCGGCCGAGATCGTCGAGAAGTACTTCCTCGGGCTCCACCGCTGCGACGAACTCCCGCTCGAGCTGTGGGTCGGCATGATCACCGACGCCTACAACCTCGCCACCGCGACCGCCGCAGCCCCCTCCCACGTCGCCGCCCTCGCCATCGAGTGGGCCGCCAACGACCCGCTCCAGCGTTGGGTCAACGCAGCACCCGACGGCCCCAGCCCGCTCGAAGACACCATCGGCGAGTACCTCGGCAGCCACAACCCCTTCCCCGACGAGTCCCGCGTCGACGTCCTGGATCCTGACGACGCTCGGAGCTGGGTACCGGCCACCATCGTCGAGCGCACCGCCGTCGATGAGTGGACGGTCGAGTACGACAACGGCGAGCAGGCCTGGCGCGACCACCAGGAGCTGCGCCCCCACTCCCCCAGGCCGGCTGACGGGTGACCGCGCGATCCTGGCGCGAGGAGCGCATCGACGACCTCCTGGCCGCCGTCACCGAGCTCGGCATGACCATGTCTCGCGCGGCCGCCGGCGACCTGCTCGACGAGCGGGTGCAGTACGTCGCCAACCAGATGCGCGTCACCCCAGCCACCGCCCGCACGTACCTCACCGAGGAGGCCCTGGCCGGCATGGCCCGCCAGATCGTCTTCGGCTTCGTCGAGGAGACCCCCGGTGCAGATCTGATGAGCGCACCGAGAACCTCTGCCGTACCGGTGAGGTTCCTCGGCCGCGTCGTGGCCGGCCTGGGCGAGGTCCAGCGCATCCTGATGGTCGAGCGCGACGACCTCGAGCACACCCGCGACCGGGTCGCCCAGATCGCCCACACACAGAGCCACCTCGGCCTCCTGCTCACCGACCAGGTGGCCACCATCGACTTCTACGAGGAGCCCTCGGTTCAAATGCCACCCGCCCTCCTGCTCCGCGTGGCCCGCTCCCTCGAGACCGCGGCCGACCTGGTGGAGTCTGGCCTGACCGGCTACGAAGCGGACCCTGAGGAAAGCGCCGGACTCCCCGCGGCGTTCCGCCGCGACGTCGACCTGCTGCGCACCATGGCCAGCCAGGAGCAGGAGTGACATCCCCAGCGGACGGGGCCGCACTGAAGCTCTACGCCACGGTGCAGGAGATCCCTCCTGACCACCGCGGCGGCTACACCCTCGGCCGAGACCAGCTGGTCGTGGACGACACTGACTACGCCCAGGCGCTCGAGGCCGCGCGCCGCCGCGTCCCCGAGGGGTGGCGCATCATTGCGCTGCGGGTCGAGCGCGAGGCAGTTGCCGCGACTTGATCGCTCGGTGTCCTCCTGCGCACCTAGACGGTATGACGTGACCCACTTGGGTAGGTCGCGCTTGGACCGTCGTCACCACCTCGATGGCTGATCGTGGGCCGACGCTGGTCGGGTGTCAACNCCTAGACGGTATGACGTGACCCACTTGGGTAGGTCGCGCTTGGACCGTCGTCACCACCTCGATGGCTGATCGTGGGCCGACGCTGGTCGGGTGTCAACGTCGTTCATGCTCGCTGCGCTGCGCGTGCTCCACGTTGACACTCTCTGGCGCGACGGCCTGGGGCTGGCTATCGAGGCGGTCGGTGGGGGGTTGCGGGCCGGGGCCTCACTCACAAGATTCGTGGGTTACCGAGCAGGGGCTGCCTGCTCGGCCTATCCGACAATTGTGGGAGGCCCCGGTGTTTACCGAGCGTACGAGTGTTGGGCTCGACGTGCACGCCCGATCTGTCGCGGCTGCGGCGATCGATGGCGTCACGGGCGAGTTGTTCCAGACGACCTTGACTCCGTCCTATGACCACGTCAGTTCCTGGGTGAGAGACCTGCCCGGTCCGGTCGCGGTGACCTACGAGGCAGGGCCCACCGGGTTCGGGCTGTACCGCCATCTGAGCGCGGCAGGGATCCGCTGCGAGGTGGCGGCCCCGTCGAAACTGCAGAAGCCATCAGGTGACCGGGTCAAGACCGACGCCAGGGACGCGGTCCACCTCGCGCGGCTGCTGCGGCTCGATGAAGTCACCTCGGTCGCGATCCCCAGCGTCGATCAGGAGGCTGCGCGTGACCTGGTCCGAGCACGTGAGGACTGCCGTGGTGACCTGATGCGGGCCAGGCACCGGCTGTCCAAGCTGCTGCTGCGCCACGGGATCGTCTACTACGGCGGGGCGGCGTGGACCGGGAAGCACGACCAGTGGCTCCGCACCGAAGCGCTCCCCGGATTGAGCGGCCCTTCGACGCGGATGACGTTCGACAACGACTACGAGGCCGCGGCCTCGGTCAAGGCCCGCCGCGACCGACTCGATTCTCAGATCGCCGCTCTGGCTGCTGATTCGGAGTTCACCCCGATCGTGCACCGGCTGGGCTGCCTGCGCGGCATCGGCCCGCTGACCGGGCTCGCGCTCGCGGTCGAGATCGGCGACTGGCACCGGTTCACCGGCAACTCGATCGGCTCGTTCGTCGGGCTCGTTCCCACGGAGTACTCCTCGGGAGGCTCCCGGGCACAGGGATCGGTGACCAAGACCGGCAACGCCCATGTGCGTCGGCTGCTGGTCGAGGCTGCTTGGCACCACCGGGCCCGCTACACCATCGGGAAGACGATGCGTGATCGCTGGGACCTCGCACCAGCCGCGGCTCGGACCCGGGGCGACGAGGGAAACCGCCGACTCCACCAGCGCTGGGTCAAGTTCATCGACCGTCGCAAACGCTCCACGGTCGCGAACGTAGCCATCGCCCGCGAGCTGGCAGGCTGGTGCTGGTCCCTGGCCGTCCTCGACGACACCGTCGTCATGACCGGCTGATCCCAACACCACACAGACTGCTTCGCCGACGACACGGTCGGTGGCAGCGCGTGGAGTGACCCGCGATTCACCTATGAGTAGACGCCCGCGACGACGTCGACGCTCGTCCCTAGACACGCGGAAGCGCTCCAGCCGAACCACCGTCCTGCGGTAGCCAACCCGCGTATATCAGTCTGACCGCGCGTCGCTAACGACACGCTCACCGACCATCGCGCCAGCGAAGCACGAGGCGCCCGCCAGGAGGCATCCACGGCGGGCGCCTCACCCTGCCCCTTGACAGACAGTCCCTACATATCAGGTGAC
>LMSR01000004.1 GCA_001429555.1 Nocardioides sp. Soil797
CCAGCACCAGCCGGACCGCCCGCTCCTTGACCTTCTCATCAATCCTCTTCGGCACGTCCAACATCCTTTCAACTCAAAAGGATGCGGCATCAAACCTGGGGCGCTTCAGCCAGCTGAGAGCGCGGGTGCTCGGGCCTGACCAGAACCCGGTCACTCCAGCTGGGTGAGGACGTAGCTGACCGCGACGGACGGGCTCGACAGCACCGGCACGTCCACGTCGGTGAGAAGGAGCTCCGCAGCAGCCATGCTGGCCTGGGAAAGCACGACGACGTCGACCCGATCGGCAAGCTCGCGCGCGGCATCGGCGACCAAATGCAGGTAGGCCTCTGTGTTTCCGGCTTCGAACTCCGCCCAGGCACCGGGCACCAGAACCAGCTCGACGGCTGGGACAGTGCCGGACGAGGTGGGGCCAGCAGCACCGGAGGCTGCAGACGAAGCGGCCGCCTCTGCCTCGAGCAGGCGTCGGGTCGGCGCCAACGTTGACTCGAGAGCCGCGATGACTCCGATCCGTCGTCCGCCCCTCTCCGCCGCATCGACCGCGGTGCGTGCCATCGGACGGTCCACCCGAAGTGTCACGACGTCACGGGCGACGCGCTCGGCGAGGTCTCCGATCGTGGAACACGTGCACACGATGACGTCCGCGCCCGCCTGGCGGAGCTGTTCCAGCGCAACCTCGACCGAGGAGCCAACGGAGTCGATGCCGTCGACCCGAGCCCTGACCAGCAGTGACTCGTCGACGACATGGAGCGTTCCGATCAGCGGCCGCAACCGGTGGGTGAGATCGTCGAAGGTCGCCACATGAGCCTGAGCAGTGTGCAGGAACCCGATCGACGTCATGCGGGAGACGCTGCCACACGGCACTGGTCCATCAACCCTTGACCTCTCGGCCGGCAAGGACTGAGGTCTCACGACACAGTCCCTGACGCCTCGTGGTCAGCCGGGACCGTGGGGGTGGGTGAGGTCATAGGCGCGCGACACCTTCTGCGGCACCACCATGCGCCACGCGTCGACGACGAACTCGCGCGCCTCGGCAGGATCGAGGGTGGCCAGGTTGGCATGCACCCAGTTGAAACGCAGGTCGGACTCGCGGGGCAGGTGGAATCGGTCCGGTTCGCCGCCCACGAGGGCGGCGCGCTCCTCCTTGGGGAACCCGAAGCCCATCACCGACTCGTCGACCGAGAACGCCACATAGACGATCTGCTTGACGCGGAACTTGAGCTGGCGGCGGACGTACACCTCGTAGGAACGCTCCAACTCGGAGCCGAGATGCCTGACGTCGTCGACGACTGCCATGACTGAAGCCCTTCGCCGCGACCGGTTCCGCCAACCGGTGCAGCTTGATCCTCCCACGTGGTCCAAGCCTCGCGAAGGGTGAAAGGCTGACGGAATGAGTGCAATCGACCTGGCCGATCGCCGCTTCACTGTCGAGCAAGCCACCGAGGACGACATCCCCGGTCTGGCTGCCCTGTTGGCCGACGACGACATCGGCTCGACCCGCGAATCGCCCGACCTGGCGCCGTACGTGGTTGCCTTCCGCGAGATCGATGCCGACCCGCAGCACTACCTCGCCGCGGTGCGCGACGAGGCCGGTGACCTGGTCGCGACCCTGCAGCTGACCGTGCTCCCGGGTCTGGCGCGGGCCGGGGCCAGGCGTCTCCAGGTCGAAGCCTTCCGGGTCGCCTCCAGCACCCGCGGGACGGGGCTGGGAGCCGCGCTGCTGGAGTGGGCCGCTGCGTACGGCGCGGAGCGTGGAGCGGACCTCGTGCAGCTGACCTCCGACAAGCGTCGGGTCGACGCCCACCGGTTCTACGAGCGGCTCGGCTACACCGCGACCCACGAAGGCTTCAAACGCGCGCTGGGCCAGCCGGCGCACTCCGGGTCAGCGCAATGAGAGCGTGGCGGCGCGCCCATTTCCGCCGGCCGCCCAACACATACGTCGCACACAGTCGAGCGTGTGGAAGCCGGTCTCGGAGAACTGCTCCCACGTGCGTCCGCCATCGCGGCTGACGCTGCTGCCCATCACGTCGCCGGACTCGCCGACCACCACGAGTGTGTTGCGCCGCCCCTGCACCCACGCGGCGTCCTCGCCGAGGTGGGCCAGGTCGCCGGCGCTGCTCCACGTGCCACGACGCGAGGTCCGGGCCGTGGCATCGACACCGTCGTCGGGAGCCGAGAAGTCCCCGCCCACCGCGATGCCCTCGTGCGACGAACGGAACGCCAACCCGAAGACCCCGGCCGCCTCGCCCGCGGGGATCGTGGAGTCGCTCGCCCGCCAGGTGCGCCCGAAGTTGCTCGAGTGGAACACCCGCGACGCGCTCCCGCCGGAGCCGAACCAGGCGTCGCGGCCCTTGATCACCAGGCAGTCACCGCTGGCGGAGAAGTTGGCCTCACCCGTCGAGTCGGGCATGCCCTGGTCGGAGCGCACCTGCCAGGTCCGGCCGCCGTCCTCGGTGGCGATGATGCGGAACTTGCCGTCGACCGGGTCGCTGACAGCAAGGCCGCGCTTGCCGCCGGGGTAGAAGTCCATGCAGTTGTAGAAGGCGGTCTCCTCGGTGTTGCGGAACGTCTCGGTCCACGACGCTCCGCCGTCGGTGGTGCGGAAGATGCGTGAGGCCTCACCGGGCCCGATGGCCAGGATCGAGGCGGTCCGCGCGCTGGTGGCCTCGACATCACGGAAGCCGAGTCCCTCGGTTCCGGGCGGGCTCACGTCGTCCCAGGACCTGCCGCCGTCGGTGGTGCGGAAGATCTTGCCGGGGCCGCCCTCGGTCAGGCTCGAGCCGCTCGCCCACGCCGTACGGTCATCGACCGCGTCGAGCCCGCGGAAGCTCTGGTCGGCGTCGACCACCGACTCGTGCCAGGTGGGATTCGTGTGGTCGTGACCATGTTCCGGAGCAGCAGCCGTTGCCGGCGTACCGAACGGAAGCGTTGAGACGACCACGGCGAGGGTTCCGAGAAGGATGCGCATGCTCGGCACCCTGCCGCTCCCGGCGCCGTCTGTCCAGAGGCAGTACGGCGGCCGCGGCGCAGCGATGAATTTGCGCCTCGAGCCCGGTCTCAACTGAGGACGGCCGACGACTGGAGGACCACATGCCTGACCTGATGGTCGACTTCATCACCTCGCTCGACGGATACGGCGCGGCCGAGGGCTGGCCGGGCTTCTGGGGGATGGAGACGCCGGAGTACCTGAACTGGCTCGGCGAGCAGCCCGAGCACACCCATCTGATGGGTGCCACGACGTATCGCCTGATGTCGGGCTTCGCCGCGGAGGCGGGCCCGGGTGACGACCCCATGGCCGCCCTCGAGAAGGTGGTCTTCTCCTCGACCCTGACCGCGCCACTCACCTGGCCGAACTCCACGCTGGTTGCGACCGACCCGGTCGAGGCGGTGCGCGCGATGAAGTCCATCGGCACCAAGCCGTTGGCCACGCTGGGCAGCCTCATGCTGGTCCGCTCCTTGCTGGCTGCCGGGCTGGTGGATCGCTTCCGCGTGGTCGTCTTCCCGGTGGTCAACGGAAAGACCGGCCGCGAGCGCATCTACGACGGCTGGCCGGAGGTCGCGCTCGACCTGGTCGAGAGCCGCACCTTCGACGGCGGCATGCAGTTGCTCGCCTACGCGCCGAGGGTGTTGGACGGACCGCCCGGCGAGGATTCCGGGGCGTCCTGATCTCACCTACGCTGTCCTGCGTGGGACCGATGATCCGGGCGGCCAGCCTGCGTGGCTTCGTGCCGCTGGTCGCCGAGCTGGGTGGCGACGTCGACGACCTGCTCGACCGGTTCGGCATCGAGCGGGAAACCCTGGCCGACGACGACGGACTGGTCTCGATCACCGCGCACGACCGCATGCTCGACGCCGCCGCCGAGGAGCTCGGCTGCCCTGACCTGGGGCTGCGCCTCGCAGATCGACAGGATCTCGGCATCCTCGGCCAGCTCGCCGTGGCGATCGAGGCCTCGCCGACGGCCGCGGATGCCCTGCAGTGCGCCTCGCGCTTCATGTTCGTGCACAGCTCGGCCCTGCGCGTCGACCTGGAGCCGGACCCGTGGGGCGATCCGGCGATCGTGGCGATGACCTATCACAAGGACCTCGCCGAGTCGCCGTACTCTTCGCAGGCGATGGAACTCGGCGTCGGCGTCTTCCACCGGGTCGCCACCAACCTGATCGGCAGCGCCGAAGGACTGCGCACGGTCGAGCTCCCGCACCAGCCGATCTCGCCGGTCGCCCGCTACCTGGAGTTCTTCGGGGTCGACGTGAAGTTCGGTCGGCCGACCGGTGCGCTCCGGGTCGAGCGGCGCCTGCTCGACGAGCAGTTCGCCGGCTCCAACGAGACCATTCGCCAACTGGCCATGGACCACCTCGTCAACGCGTACGACGACCCCGCGCGGCTGGTCTCCACGCAGGTCCGCCGCGCGCTCGCCGGGAGCCTGCACACCACCAGCCCAGCGATCGCCAACGTGGCCCGCCTGCTCGCCGTCCATCCGCGCACGCTGCAACGCCAACTCGCGGCCGAGGGGACGTCCTTCGAGCTGGTCCTCGACGACGTACGCCGGGAAGCCGCGCGACACTTCGTCACCCACACGCAGATGCCACTCGGCCAGGTCGCGGCGATGGTGGGCTTCACGGAGCAGTCCACGCTCAGCCACGCCTGCCGCCGATGGTTCGGTCTCAGTCCCCGTGAGCTGCGCCGCTCTGCCGCCCCGACCACCAAGTTGTCGCACTGAAACAAGTCTTTGGTTCGAGGTGGTTGCACCCTTGGCCATATGTCGAAGAGCGCAGAAGTCAAGCAGGGCACGAACCTCGCCGCCATCGGTGCCCGGAGCATTCCCGAGTTCGAGGGGGTCCACGACGTCTGGCCGCGTGGCGAGCGGTTGCGCGCGGTCCGCGAAGCCGCGACGGCGTACAAGGCTCGCTTCAAGCAGCAGGGCCAGATCCGGGCGGTGAAGTCGGTCGACATCGCCGCCGCGCCGTACCCCGTGAACTATGCCTTCCACGACGCCGTGTCGGTGCCGACGCTGCCGCTGATCTCGATGATCAACCGGATGATCGTCGTGCAGTACGACGACTGGAACGGCACGGCGCGCACCCTGGTCTTCGAACCGACGATGCCCGACGGCTCGGCCGAGGCGCCGTTCTACAGCAACCTGCAGAAGCTGATGGACAGGATCCCCGGCAGCAAGCTCGCCGAGAAGATCATGCTCAAGTACTACAACGAGCCGAGCGACGTGCTTCGTCAACTGGGGTTGGCTCCTGAGGACATCGACTTCTGCACCTTCGACCATCTCCACGTGCAGGACCCGCGGATGATCCTCGGCTCCACCGAGGTGATCGAGGGTGAGTCCGAGCCCCGCCAACCCCTCTTCGGCGACGCCAAGATGCTGGTCCACTCGCGCGAGCTGGCCACCTTGCAGTCGCTGCACCCGATGCAGTGGGCGTGGTACGTCGACGGCGGGCTCGGCGGCGTCGACCCCGACAAGTTCGCCACCTTCGACGGCGACATCGAGCTCGGCCCGGGCATCGCGCTGCTCTGGACACCCGGCCACACCGACGGCAACCACTCACTGGTGATCAACACCCCTGACGGCGTCTGGGTATCGTCCGAGAACGGGATCTCGCTCGACAACTGGCAGCCCGAGCTGTCGAAGATCCCCGGCGTGAAGCGCTACCACGAGCAGTTCGGCCGTGAGATCTGCCCGAACGCCAACACCCTCGAGGACTCCCTCGACCAGTACGACTCCATGATCAAGGAGAAGACACTGGCCGACCCGTGCCAGTCCGACCCCCGCTGGCTGCAGATCCTGCCCAGCACCGAGATGGTGCCGTGGAAGCGGTTCTGGCCGGTCGTGCCCACCTACCTCCACGGCGGCATCGAGTACGGCACGATCACCGCGGGGTCCCGGTGAGTGGGTCGCTCGGTGGTGCCGTCGTCACCGGCGCCGGTCGGGGTCTGGGCAAGGAGATCGCCCGACTGCTGGTCGATCGCGGGCACCAGGTGCTGATCACCGATGTCGACGAAGTGGCCGCGAAGGCTGCCGCTGACGAGATCGGTGGCGGGGCCACGTCGCGGGCCGTCGACGTCCGTGACCAGGCCCAGGTCGAGGCTGCCCGCGACGCGATCGTCGAGCGAGCCGGACGCCTCGACGTCTGGGTCAACAACGCCGGGGTGCTCGTCACCGGGCCGGCCTGGGAGCAGGACGAGGCCGCGCGTCGCCTGATGATCGAGGTGAACGCGATCGGCACCATCAACGGCACCGTGGCCGCCCTCGAGGCGATGCGTGGCAACGGTGGTGGCCACATCGTCAACATCGCATCGCTGGCCGGGATCACGGCGGTGACGGGAGAGGCGGTCTACGCCGCGTCGAAGCACGCGGTGATGGGGTTCAGCCTGAGCACGGTGGCCGACCTCAAGGCAGCCGGGGTCAAGGACATCGACATCTCCTGCGTCTGCCCGGACGGCATCTGGACCCCGATGCTGCACGACAAGCTGACCGACCCGGCGGCCGCCCTGTCGTTCTCGGGCAAGTTGCTGCAACCTGAGGAAGTCGTCGCGGCGGTGCGCAAGACGCTCGACAGGCCCAAGCTGGTAGCGATCGTGCCGAGGTGGCGTGGCCTGGTGGCCAGGGCCGGCGACTTCATCCCCGAGTTCGGCGTTGCCGCGGTGCCGTTGGTCGTCGCCCAAGGGCGCCGGGTCCAGAAGAAGATGCTGAACAAGCAGGAGCAACGATGAGTGCCGAGGCTCACGAGCGGGTCGTTCCGCACACCGACGAGACCGACGAACGCCGTCCGCTGCTGCCCAGCCTCGATCCCTTCCACGACGCCCCGAGCGACCTCGCCCGGCTGAGCCCGGGCACGATCATCCGCAGCCGGGAGGTGCGGCTGGGCCTTCTCGGCCTGGTGCCACAGCGCGGGCTGCGTGCCTGGCAGCTCGCCTACCGCAGCAACGACCTGAACGGACGCCCCGAGGTGGCGGTCACCACGGTCGTGCTGCCGCGCCACCACGACCCGGAGCAGCCGCAGCGCATGGTCGCCTACCAGTGCGCCATCGACGCGGTCGCCGACAAGTGCTTCCCGTCGTACGCCCTGCGTCCCGGGGCGCGTTCGTGGGGAGCGCTGCCGCAGTTCGAGCTGCTGCTGATGGCCGCACTGCTGGAGCGCGGACACGTGCTGACCATCGCGGACCACGAGGGACGTGGCGGCCACTTCGCTGCTCCGCGCGAACCCGGCTTCCGCACCCTCGACGGCATCCGGGCCGCACTGGCCTTCCCCGCCCTTGGCCTGGACGCGGACACCGACGTCGCCCTCTTCGGCTACTCGGGCGGGGGCATGGCCTCGGCCTGGGCGGCCGAGATGGCACCGAGCTACGCCCCGGAGCTCTCGGTGGTGGGAGCCGTGCTCGGCTCGCCGGTCGGTGACCCCGGCCAGGCCTTCATCAAGCTCAACGGCGGACTCAACGCCGGGCTCCCGGCACTGGTCGTGGCCGGACTGCGGCACATCTACCCCGGCCTCGCCCGGGTGATCGACGAGAACGCCAGCGAGCAAGGCATCGCCCGGCTCGACAAGCTGGAGCGACAGACCACGGTGGCCGCCGTGGTCGGTCACGCCTTCAACGACTTCGACGACTACCTCGACGCGCCGCTTGCCGACGTACTGGCCACGCCCGAGGTCCTCGACGTGTTCGATGACCTCCGACTCGGTACCCGCGTGCCGACCTGCCCCGTGCTCGTGGTGCAGTCGGTCAACGACCAGATCATCGATGTCGCCGAGGTCGACACCCAGGTCGCGGCGTACGCCGACGGCGGGGCCGACGTCCGCTACGTCCGGGACCGGTGCAGCGAGCACATCAGCCTGATGGTGCTCGCCATGCCCGCGATGATGGACTGGTTGGAGCAGCGCTTCGAGGGCGAGGAACCTCCGACCGGCACCGCGACCGTCACCTCGTTGGCGCTCTCGGGGCGTGCGCTCGTCGGGTTCGCGGCGATGCTCGGGGCTGCGGCGAAGACGTTGGTCGGTCGCGCCGGCTGAGCGGGTTCGCCTGGTGACGCCGGTGCCCACCGCGCGAAATGTCGTGCAGTTACCGAAACGTATGCAGGAATTCTGCGGTCAGAACCTGCGGACTGTTCGGTAACTACACCAGTTCCTGGTCAGGGGTTGCCCCACCACTCAACGATCCGGTCGACCACCTGGCTTGCGCCGCGCGCCCACGCGATGTGGTCATTGCTGTTGCCGGGGAGGACGTCCTCGTCGCGGTAGTGCCAACGGGTGACCACCTCGTCCTCGAAGAGGAGCTCGGTGAATGCGTCGATCGAGCCGACCGGCGCCATCTTGTCGTTCTCGAGGCTGATCACCAGCGACGGTGTGGTGACCCGACGGTTCGAGGGGTACGGCGTACGCCCGGTGAGCAGCATGCGGGACCACTCACGCATCATCGTGCGGGCACCGGGTGCGCCGAACGCCGGCTTCGGCAAGTGACCGAAGAGCGTGGTGAGGACCGGGACGACGACTCCGCCCATCACGACAAGGTGCGGTCCGCCCCACGGGTGGTGGCGGTGATAGGGCAGTGACGCGCCGACAGTGACCACGCCATCCACAGGTGGACGGTTCAGCTCGTGACCGACCACGAGCTGACCCCCGAGACTGTGCCCGAGCAGAAGGACGGGGCGGTCCGGATCGTCAGCGCGCACCTTGGCGACGGCGTTCTCGATGTCGTCGATCTCGTCGGCGTAGGACCAGTCGTGCTGGCGGGAGGCCCGCCGCCCGTCGGCCTCGAAGCCGCGGCGGGTCAGTGCCTGCGCGTACCAGCCGCGGGACTCGAACTCCTCCACGAGCCGGCGGTAGTAGCCGGACCCGATTGCCATCGCGGGAGAGATCAGCACCACGGGTGCGGTCACCTGGTTTCCTCTGCTCGAGCCGGTCACGTCACTGATCATGCCCGCCGGCGATCTCGGCGAGGACACCCAGGGCCCGCACCAGCACAGGGCTCTCGTCATCGGCGCGGGTCGCCGCGACGAGCTCGGAGTCGGGCACGTCGACCAGGGGCAGGTAGACCACACCGGGCACGGCAAGGGTCGCCGTCGGCTCGGGCACGACCGCGATGCCCAGCCCGCCGGCCACGAAGGTGACCAACGTCGAGGTCTCCGCGACCTCGTGGGCGATGGTTGCGCTCAGGCCGGCCTCGTCGAACATGTCCTGAACGAGCCCGCTCATCACCGAGCGGCCGGCACCGGCGTGGACGATGAGCTCCTCGTCGTGCAGGTCGGTCAGCCGAACCTCCTCGTGGACTGCCAGCGGGTGGTCCTGGGGGATGGCCACCCACATCCGCTCCTGCCTGATCGTGGTGAGGGCCAGGCCGGCGGTGTCCTGCGGGCGACGCATGATGCCGAGGTCCAGCGCGCCCTCGCGGAGCGCGTCCACCTGCTCCGGGGAGAGCATCTCGCCCCGGAACGCGAACTCCACGTCGGGCAGCTCGGACCTCATCCGCCGCGCCAGCTGGGGCAGGAGGGAGTAGGTCGCCGAGCCGACACAACCGACCACAAGTCGCCCGACGCGGCCGGCGGCGACCCGGCCGGCGTTGTCGCCCGCCGGGTCGACGGCAGCCAGGATCGCGCGGGCGTCCTCGAGATACACCTTGCCGGCTTCGGTCAGCTCCACCCGACGCGTCGTACGGCGCAACAGTGCGAAGCCGAGCTCGTGCTCGAGCTGCTTGATGGTCTGCGACAGTGGCGGCTGGGCCATGTGCAGCCGCGCGGCGGCCCGACTGAAGTTCAGCTCCTCGGCGACGGCGACGAAGTAGCGGAGATGGCGAAGGTCCATCGACACATACTTGCAGTGTCTAGCCGCGGGGGATGTTGCGCATGTTGCTGCGGGCCATGCTCACCGCCTCACCGGCCCCCTTGTTGAGCACGATCTTGCTCATCGCGGTGGCGAAGCCCAGCACTTGGCCGCCACTGATCTTCGGCGGGATGGAGAGGGCCTGCGGATCGGTGATGACCTCCACCAGCGCCGGCCCGTCGTGGTCGAAGGCGGCCCGGTAGGCACCCTCCAGGTCTGTGGGCTTCACGACGCGTTGAGCGTGGAAGCCCATCGCCTCGGCGACCGCGGCGTAGTTCGTGTCCGGAACGTCGACCCCGAAGTCAGGCAGCCCTTCGACCAGCATCTCGAGCTTCACCATGCCGAGCGTGGAGTTGTTGAAGAGGACCACCTTCACCGGGATCTTCAACGACGCGGCGGTGACCAGCTCACCCAGCAGCATCGAGAGCCCGCCGTCCCCGGAGACCGAGATGACCTGCCGGTCGGGGTGGCTGACCTGGGCGCCGATCGCCTGCGGCAGTGCATTGGCCATCGAGCCGTGCAGGTAGGAGCCGATCAGGCGCCGAGTGCCCAGAGGCCTGATGTAGCGCGCCGTCCAGACGTTGCACATGCCGGTGTCGGCGGTGAAGATCGCATCCTCGTCGGCGATGTCGTCGATTACCGAGGCGGCGTACTCCGGGTGGATCGGAACCAGCTTGTCGACCCTGCGGGTGTAGGCGCCGACGGCCTTGTTCATCAGCTTGTCGTGCTTCTTCAGGATCCGGTTGAGGAAGCGGTCGCTCTTCTTCTCCTCCACCAGCGGGAGCAGCGCCTGCAGCGTCGGGAGTACGTCGGCATGGACGGGTACGTCGACTTCGGTGCGGCGCCCGATGTGCTCGGCGGCACGGTCCACCTGAGCGGTTCGGGTGTCGGGCAGGAACTGGTCGTAGGGGAAGTCGGTGCCGAGCAGGATCAGCAGGTCGGCGTCCTCGATGCCCTCGGCGGCGGCGCCGTAGCCCAGGAGCCCGGTCATCCCGATGTCATAGGGGTTGTCGTACTGGATGAAGTCCTTGCCCCGCAGGGAGTGGCCGATCGGTGCCTTGAGGCGCCCGGCCAGCTCGATCACCTCGGCATGGGCTCCCTCGACCCCGGCACCGGCGAAGATCGCCACACTGTCGGCGTCGTTGATGGCATCGGCCAGCTGCCGCAGCGCGGACGGCGCCGGGTGCAGCTGACCCGGCTCGACCGGCCGGCACGACGGCGTCGGGGCAGTGGCGTCGAGGTCGGCGATGTCACCGGGCAGGGTGACGACCGAGACGCCGCGCCTGGCCACCGCGTGCCGGATCGCGTCGCGGACCACCCGGGGCGCCTGGTCGGTGGTGCTGATCAACTCCGAATAGACCGAGCATTCGTTGAAGATGCGGTCGGGGTGGGTCTCCTGGAAGAAGCCGGTGCCGATCTGGACGCTCGGGATGTGGGAGGCCAGGGCCAGGACGGGTGCGCCGGACCGGTTCGCGTCGTACAAGCCGTTGATCAGGTGCAGGTTGCCGGGCCCGCACGAGCCGGCACAGACCGCGAGCTTCCCGGTCAGCTGGGCCTCCGCAGACGCTGCGAACGCCGCCGCCTCCTCGTGGCGCACGTGCACCCAGTCGATGCCCCCCTTGGCCGCGCCACCGCTGCGTCGTACGGCGTCGACGATCGGGTTCAGGCTGTCTCCGACGATGCCGTAGATGCGACTGACCCCTGCGGACTGCAGCTGTTCGACGAACTGGGTGGCGAGCTCCTTGGCCACGGCGGACCTCCTGGTGCTGGGTTGCTGGATCTCGAGTATGTCGCGGGAAATGGGGAGCAGCACCTATTCCGACGGCATGGCGGTCGCCGTTTCACTTGATGGATGGAGTTGGCCGTCTCGGTGGGAATGCTGTGCGCAGCGGTGGGCTTCGCGGTCGGGCTGGCGATCGGGCGGGGACGACAACCCAGGTGGGTGGAGAAGGGCAGCTTCGTCCACCAGGTGTCGATCGGGTTCGCCAGCCTCGACCGGCTTGACGCGCAACTGCTCCGATTCGAGGTCGAGGACGGCTCGAAGCTCTCCGGGGTGGAGGTCGGTGAGATCCGGCTGCCAGCCGGCTCCGCGGTCTCCCTGGTGACCCGTGGGAAGGAGGTCTTCGTCCCGACCTGGCGCGACACCCTGCGCAGCGGTGACCACGTGCTCGTGGTGGCCGCCCGCGACCAGGTGGGCGAGGTCGAGGGCCGGCTCAAGTCCGTCTCCCGCTTCGGTCGGCTGGCGCACTGGTACGAGGCGATGGAGCCCGGCAACTCCGCCCTCGCCCTGGGCGTGCCGAGGAGATCGGCGTGATCCTCACCTGCGCCGCCATCTCCATCTTCATAGTCACCTACGCCCTGATCGCCACCGAACGGGTGCACCGCGTCGCCGCGGCGCTCGGCGGAGTCGCGGCGATGACGGTGATCGGCCTGATCGACGCCAACTCGGCGTTCTTCAACCACGAGACCGGCATCGACTGGAACGTCATCTTCCTGCTCTTCGGGATGATGGTGATCGTAGGCGTGCTCAAGCAGACCGGGCTGTTCGAGTTCCTCGCGCTCTGGGCGGCCCACAAGTCGGGTGGTGAGCCCTACAAGCTGCTCGTGCTGCTGGTGCTGGTCACCGCGACGGTCTCGCCCATCCTCGACAACGTCACCTGCGTGCTCCTGGTGGCCCCGGTCACGCTCTCGGTGTGCCGACAGCTCGGCCTGCCCTCCGCGCCGTACCTGATCTCGCTGATCCTGGCCTCCAACATCGGGGGTACGGCGACCCTGATCGGCGACCCGCCCAACATCATCATCGGCAGCCGTGCGGGACTGAGCTTCGACGACTTCCTGGTGCACTCGCTGCCGTTGACGATCATCCTGCTGGCCGGCTTCATCGTGATGGCGCGCTGGTTGTTCCGCAAGGACCTGAGCGCTCCGGTCGACGTGAACGGAGCGCTCGGCGACCTACGCCCACGCGACGCGATCACCAACATGCGGATGCTGGTGCGCTGCCTGGTCGTGCTCGGGCTGGTCATGATCGCCTTCAGCCTGCACACCGTGTTCCACATGGACCCCTCGACCGTCGCGATGATGGGCGCGGGCGCCACCGTGCTGGTCTCGCGCACCGAGCCGGAGGAGTTCCTCGAAGAGGTCGAGTGGGGGACGCTCGCCTTCTTCATGGCGCTCTTCGTGCTCGTCGGCTCACTCGTTCAGGTCGGTGTCATCGGTCAGATCGGCGAGATCGCGGCCGAGGCGATGGGGGAACGGGAGCTGCTCGCCTCGACGGTGCTGCTCTTCGGCTCGGGGATCATCGGCGCGTTCGTCGACAACATCCCCTACACGACCGCGATGGTCCCGATCGTCGAGGACATGGTCGCGACCAGCCCGTCGTCGGGAGCCGAGAGCCCACTGTGGTGGGCCTTCGTCTTCGGCGCCGACCTCGGCGGCAACGCGACCGCGGTCGCCGCCGGCGCCAACGTCGTCGTGCTCGGCATCGCCGCCAAGGCCGGCGAGCCGATCAGCTTCTGGCAGTTCACGAAGTACGGCATCGTCACCACCGTCGCCACGCTCCTGGTGGCCTGGGTGTACGTCTACCTCCGCTACTTCGCCCTGGCGTGACTGCCAGTTCGAGCGTCAAGAATTGCCAGTTCGCGCAACAACGATTGCCAGTTCGTCAGAGGAGGACCTCGTAGTCGTCGTCGGCGAACCTGGCCTGGCGCTTGTACTCGACGCCGAGCAACGGCCAGTTGGTGGTGATCCGGCCGTCGGCCTGGCGGTACCACGACGTGCAGCCGGCCCAGACCGAGCCGGAGAGCTCGCCCTGGATGCGGTCGTCGTACGCCTGCTCGACGGCAGGCTTGACGTTCAGCGGGGCACCGACGGCGACCATCCGGTCGACGTACTCCCGCAGGTAGCGGGCCTGGGCCTCGAGGAAGTAGATCACCGAGCCGCCACCGGTGTTGGTGTTGGGGCCGTACATGATCACCAGGTTGGGGAAGCCCGGCACGCTCAGGCCGTAGTAGGCACGGGCGCCCTCGGCCCAGGTCTCGTGCAGGTCGGCCCCGTCGACCCCGGTGAGCTTCATCGGGGCGAGGAACTCGGTGGCCTTGAAGCCGGTGCCCCAGATGAGTACGTCGGCCGGGTGGTGCACGCCGTCGGCAGTGACGACCCCGTCGGGCACGATCTCACTGATCGCATCGGTGACCAGGTCGACGTTCGGTTGCGCCAGCGCGGGCAGGTAGTCGTTGGAGAAGAGGATCCGCTTGCAACCGATCGGGTAGTCGGGCCACACCTTCTCGAACAGGCCGGGCTTCGAGCGGGTCTGCCGCAACATGTGCAGCCTGCTGATCCTCCTGATCACCGCCGCGAGCGGCTTGGAGTAGACCCATGCGACGCTCAATGTCTCGACCACGCCGTACCAGGTGCCGCGCTCGGCGAGCTGGGTCACCGGCGCCTTGGTGAACATGGTGTGGTGTCGCTCGCCGAACTTCCGGTCCGGGCGCGGGATGACGTACGGCGCGGAGCGCTGGAACACGTCGAGGTGTCCGACCTCGGGCTGGATCGCGGGGATGAACTGGACCGCGCTGGCGCCGGTGCCGATCACGGCCACCCGCTTGCCCGTCAGGTCGACGTCATGGTTCCACTCGGCGGAGTGGAACGCGTCCCCGGCGAACGACTCGCGGCCGGGGATGTTCGCGAAACCGGGCCGCGACAGCTGGCCGACTGCAGGCACCAGCACATCGCACTCGAGACTCGAACCGTCGGCCAGGGTGACGCTCCACGTGCGCGCTGCCTCGTCGTACGCCGCGCCGGTGACCTCGACGCCGGTGCGCAGGTGGCGCCGCAGGTCGTGCTTCTCGGCGACGCCGCGGATGTAGTCGAGGATCGCGGGCTGCCGGGAGAAGCGGTGCGGCCAACGTGGGTTGGGCTCCCACGAGTAGGAGTAGAACGGCGACGGCACGTCGCAGGCCGCACCGGGGTAGGTGTTCTCGCGCCACACCCCGCCTACGTCGTCGCCCTTCTCAAGGATGACGAGGTCGTCGTGGCCGGCCTTCTTCAGCTCGACGGCGGCAGCAAGCCCACCGAAGCCGGCTCCGATGATGACGATCCGTGGTGGCACGTGTGGCTCCTGGTCTCGAGGGCTGTCCTGCTTCTGGACTGTGGATTCTCCGGCACCTAGGGCCGGAGAATCCACATTTCACCGGACCCGACTCAGCCGATCGTCGCGAGCACGAGGTCGGTGCCGCCGGCGAAGCGCGCCACGAGGCCGGGTCCGGCCGGCAACTCCGCCCCCACTCGGCGTACGACCGTCAGGGTGAGCGCGCCCAGGGACACCACGGTCCGGTCGTCGTGGTCCGTCGGTCGGCCGACCTGATCGGGCGTGATGTCGGCCAGGTCAGCGGCGCCGCTGCCGCGCGCCGTGGCCGTGGGCTCGCGCTCGACGACGCTGCCGTCGGCGCGGTGGTAGTCCAGGCGGGCGTGGGTACCGCCGGTGCGGATGGTCTCGGCCAGCGTGGTGACGAACACGGGGTCGCCGCAACCGTCGTGGACCCACCGCTCACCGAGCACCGAGTGCTGCATGGTGCCGAGGAGGTGGGCATCGCCGTCGGGCAGCGGCGCTGATCGATAGGTGACGGGCACGAAGAGCGTCGACCCCGACGCCGAGCCGAAGAGGAAGCACTCGATGCCCACCTCGCCAGCGGGGTCGTCGAGCCGGAAGGTGCCGACCGGTCCACGCTCGGCGATGCCGTCCCACCACGGTCGGGTCTCGAGCCAGGGCCCGACGACCTGGTCCTTGGTGGGGTTGATCGTTGCTTGGTGAAGGATGGCCATGGCAGATGAATCTAGCCGGTCTCAGCCCTCGCGGATCGTCATCGAGGCCAGACGGTCGCCGGCAACGGCGAACGTGAAGCTCGACAGCCCGTTGGCGTGGGTGCTTGCCCAGTCACCGACGACCGTGATGCGCTCACCGTCGACCGTGGTCTCCTGTGGGGTCAGCACACCCGTGGCGCCGATGAACTCGTTGTCGCTCCACCCCTTGATCGCCTCCCGACCAGTGAAGACGCGTCCCCAGTCGTCGACGAATCCATCGACGGAGAAGGCGTCGAGGAAGGCCTCCTCGTCGTGTCGGTTGACCGCCTTGATGAAGGACGCAACCGGTTCGGGAATGTCGGTCATGATCTCTCCTTGCTGGTACGGGGTTCTTTCCGGTCCGACCATGCCACGTCGAGATCCTTGGCCGAATGTGATGCGCGCCACACGCAACTGCGGCCATGATGGTGGGCATGTTGAGCACCATGCAGGACGAGCCCCTGTCCCTGGCCACACTTCTTCGTCATGCGATGACCGCAAAGGCGGACTCCGAGGTGGTCACCTGGACCGGCTCCGAGGCCAGGCGAATGACATTCGGCGAGATGGGCCGCCGGGCCGGTCAGCTCGCCCATGCCCTGCGTGCACTGGGCGTCGAGCAGACCGACCGGGTCGGCACGTTCATGTGGAACAACAACGAGCACTTCGTTGCCTACAACGCGATCCCGGCGATGGGGTCGGTGCTGCACGCGTTGAACATCCGGCTGTTCCCCGAGCAGCTGACCTTCGTGGCCAACCATGCCGAGGACAAGGTGGTCATCGTCGACGGCTCGTTGCTGCCGCTCTTCGGGCCGCTGCTCCCCGGCCTCACCTCCGTCAAGCATGTGATCGTGGCGAACGGCGACGCGAGCGCCCTCGAGGCGCCGGCGGGTGTGAGTGTCCACTCCTGGGACGAGCTCCTCGCCGCCCAGCCGGAGGAGTTCGACTTCCCGGTCGTCGACGAGCGGATGGCCGCCGCGATGTGTTACACCTCCGGCACCACGGGTGACCCCAAGGGCGTCGCGTATTCACACCGCTCGAGCGTGCTGCACTCGATGCAGGTCTGCACCACCGACGGCATGGCCCTCTCCGAACGCGACGACGCCTTGGTGATCGTGCCGATGTTCCACGCCAACGCGTGGGGCATTCCCTACGCCGCCCTGATGTGTGGCGCGTCGCTGTTGATGCCCGACCGGTTCCTGCAGCCGGAGCCGATCCTGGCGATGATGGCGGCCGAGAAGCCGACGTTCGCGGCCGCCGTACCCACCATCTGGACGGGCGTCCTCGGCCAGCTTGCCGCCAACCCCCAGGACATCACCCACCTGCGTGAGGTGATCGTCGGCGGATCGGCGGTGCCGCCGTCGATGATGAAGGCCTTCGACGACGAGCAGGGCGTCCGGGTCCTCCACGCCTGGGGCATGACCGAGACCTCGCCGCTGGGCTCGGTCGCCCACCCGCCGGCACGGGCCACCGCCGAGGAGGCCTGGGACTACCGGATCAGCCAGGGACAGTTCGCGGCATCGGTGCAGGCCCGCCTCCTCGACGACGACGGCAACGTGGTGCCCCACGACGGCGAGAGCCTCGGCGAGCTCGAGGTGAAGGGTCCGTGGATCGCCGGCTCCTACTACTCACCCGATGACACCGAGGTGGAGCCGGAGAAGTTCCACGACGGTTGGCTGCGCACCGGCGATGTCGGCCGGATCACCCCCAACGGCTACCTGACCCTCGTCGACCGGTCGAAGGACGTGATCAAGTCGGGCGGTGAATGGATCTCGTCGGTCGACCTGGAGAACGCGGTGATGTCCCACCCCGACGTACTGGAGGCGGCAGTGATCGGCGTGCCCGACGACGCCTGGGACGAGCGGCCGCTGGTCGCGGTGGTGCTGAACGAGGGTGTGGACGCCGATGCCGAGGGCCTACGCGCCGCGCTCTCCGACCGGTTCGCGAAGTGGCAGCTGCCCGAGCACTGGGCGTTCATCGACGAGGTGCCGAAGACCAGTGTCGGGAAGTTCGACAAGAAGGTGATCCGAGCCAGGTACGCCGACGGCGCGCTCGACGTGGTCGAGCTCGAGGGCCCACACCCCAACTAGCGCGGGCGCGGCAGCACGACCACGGGCACCGGGGAGTGGCGCAGGATCCGTGACGCCGTGGAGCCCAGGAACACACTGGCCACCGGGCCGTGACGGCTCGATCCGATCACCAGCAGGTCTCCGGGCTGCCACTCGGGGACGCGCATCGCGTTGGAGAACCCCTCGGCCTCCGCGATCAGGGCGCTGGTGACCTCCACGTCACGAGCGTCCATCACGTCGCGGATCGCTCGGTGGGTCTTGGCCACCTCCTCCTTCCACGCGCGGGAGACGGCGTTGGAGGCGAATGCGGCGTTGGCCGAGCGCTGTCGGACCAGGAACGTGACCACGTCGACCGCGACCCCCAGACTCGTGGCCAGCTCGGCGACCGGTTCGGCCAGGGCGACGTCGTCGGGGCTGGGCTCGACGGCCAGCATGATGCGGCGGACGTCGCCGTCGTCCTGGTAGCCACGCGGAGCCAGCGCCACGGGCACCTTCGAGCTGTGCACGAGTCGGTCGGTGGTGCTGCCGAGGGAGATGCGGCCGAGGCTGCCGACGGTGGCCGAGCCGCCGATCAGCAACCTGGCCTTGCGGCGTACGCCCTCGTCGCCGAGTGCCTGGGGAACCGAGCGGCCACTGCGCACGACGGTCTCGACCTGGATCTTGTCGGGCAACACCTCGCGGGCGGTGGTGACGGCATCCTTGGCCGCCTCCTGCATGTCTGCGCGCCACTCGGCGTCGACGTCGTAGGCGTCACGCAGGCCGGGGGTGTCGAACGCGTTGTGGACGACGCAGCACAGCACCAGCGGCTCGTCCATCGAGCGCGCCAACTGCCCGGCGAGCCGAAGGCCCGCGGTGCTGCGGACGTCGGGGCCGAAGCCGACGACGATGCTCACGCGACCTCCTCCGTGGCCTCGACCCGCTTGCCGACCTTGGAGTGGCGGTAGCCGTAGAACGCGTAGACCAGGAGGCCCAGCGCCAGCCAGACCAGGAAGCGCAGCCAGGTCTCGACCGCGAGGCTGGCCATCAGGCCGAGGCAGCAGACCACCGAAGCGATCGGCACGAGCGGCACCAGCGGGGTGCGGAAGGGGCGCTTCATGTCGGGCGACGTACGCCGCAGCACGGCCACCGCGACCGAGACCACGACGAAGGCGAAGAGGGTGCCGATGCTGACCATCTCGGCGAGCACGGAGATGGGGACCAGCCCGCCGAGGGTGGCCACGGCGGCGACGGTCAGGCCGGTCATCAGGACCGGGGTGCCCCACGTGGGGTGGATCCGGCTGAAGATCGGCGGGAGCAGCCCGTCGCGGGCGATCGCGAAGCCGATCCGGCCCATCGCCACCAGGTCGACCAGGATCACGGAGGTGAGACCGGCGACGGCGGCGATGCCGACCAGGATGCCGGCCCAGTTGAGGCCGACCTGGTCGAAGACGTCGGCGACCGCGTCTCCCTCGGAGAGGTCCTGGTAGGCGACCATGCCGGTCAGCACGAGGCAGACGCCGACGTAGAGCAGGGTGCAGATGCCGAGGGTGCCGAGCAGGCCCATCGGCATGTCGCGTGCCGGCTTCTTGGTCTCCTCACCGAGGTTGGCGACCGCCTCGAAACCGCTGTAGGCGAAGAACACCACGGCCGCGGCGACGAAGACGCCGGCAATGCCGAACGTCGACGGCTCGATGCCGGTGACGAACTGCCACAACGGTGCGGTCAAGGAGCCGCTGTCACTGTCGCCCGGCTTGGCCGGCGGGATGAACGGGTTGAGGTTCTCACCCTTGACGTAGAACGCGCCGACGGCGATCACGAAGAGGCACACGACCACCTTGATGACCACCAGGCCGTTGGTGACCCACTTCGACTCGCGGATGCCGCGCATCGCGACCCAGCCGAGCACCAGGGTGATCGCGATCGCGCCGATGTTGATCACCGAGCCTTCCTCGCCGAACCACTTCTGTGGCAGGTCGAAGACACCGGCGACGTAGCCGGACCAACCACGTGCGACCACGGCCGCCCCGAGGGCGAACTCGAGGATCAGGTCCCAGGCGATGATCCAGGCGAAGATCTCGCCGATCGTCGTGTAGGCGTAGGTGTAGGAGCTGCCGGCCGTCGGCACGGCCGCCGCCAGCTCGGCGTAGCACAACGCCGCCAGGAGACTGACGAATCCCGCGATCAGGAAGCTGATCACGACCGCGGGGCCGGCGTTCTCCTTGGCCTGCAACCCGGTCAGCGTGAAGATGCCGGTGCCGATCACGATGCCGATGCCGAAACCGATCAGGTCACGAGCGCTGAGGTTCTGTTTGAGGTGTGTCTCGCCTTCCTCAGGGTCCTCATCGTTCTGGTGGATCACGTCGTCGACGTGCTTGGTCCGAGTCAGGTCGGAGAACTTCATGCTTGGACGTTAAAACAAAAACCGCTGAGCGAACAGATGGACGCTTCGTGGAATCAGTAGTACAAGAGGGTGCCCGTCCGGGGCTCAGATCGCGGCCGCCAGCTGGGCCTCGGCAGCGTCGAAATAGGCGAGCAGGGCGGCCACGGCCTCCTCGTGACTTCCGGCGGCGACGAACTCGAAGATCCGTCGGTTGTCCTCGAGATAGGGCTGGTGGAAGGCCTCGGGGGCGGCCATCGCATGGAAGACCAGACGCAGCTCTGCCAGCACGTGGCTCATCGCCTCGTCGACGCGCTGGCTGTCGGCCAGGGCGCCGAGAGCCTGGTGGAACTCCATGTTGGCGGTGCCGACTTCGTTCCAGTCGCCGGCGGCCGCGGCCCTCTCTCCGGTCTCGACCGCACGGCGTACGTCGTCAAGGGGTTCGCCGGTCAGACGCCCGAGCGTGGCCCCGCGTCGGATCGCCCCACACTCGAGGATCCGCCGGAACGCATAGAGGTCGCGCACGTCGTCGGAATCGAGCCGGCGGACGAAGACGCCGCGGTTGAACTCGTGGGTCAGCAACCGCTCGTGGGTGAGCAGTCGGAACGCTTCGCGAAGGGTATTGCGCGAGACCCCGAGGGCGGCCCCGATCTCTTCCTCGGAGAGGCGGGTGCCGGGCAGCAGCCGCCCCTGGGTGACGTGGGCGCGGAGCACGTCGGCCACGCGCCCGGCCGTGCTGGCCCGCCCCAAGGAGGCACGTTCGGCGCCGAGCTCTTCCACCCATTCCGCAGTCACGCGAGCAGTCTAGGGGAAATTGGGTATTGACGGATTGTTGAACAATCCCTCATTCTGGTGTGACGCCGGTCTCCTCGGTCCGGCTCCGTCGAAGGTGAGGACACCGCAGATGAACGACACCACGACAAACGAACCCACCGGCCGGCCGGCCGGAGGCGGCGCCAAGGCCGCCGCAGGCAAGGGCGCCCTCCTCGGCGCCATGTTCCTGATGGCGACCAGCGCGATCGGCCCGGGCTTCATCACCCAGACCACGGTCTTCACCGAGCAGATGGGGGCGGCGTTCGCCTTCGCGATCCTGCTCTCGATCCTCGTCGACATCGCCGTCCAGCTGAACGTCTGGCGGGTCATCGGCCTGGCCGGCATGCACGCCCAGGACCTGGCCAACAAGGTCGTTCCGGGCGCCGGCTGGTTCCTCGCGGTGCTGGTCTTCCTCGGCGGCCTGGTCTTCAACATCGGCAACATCGGAGGCACCGCGCTCGGCATGAACGCGATGTTCGGCCTCGACGTGAAGGTCGGCGGGGCGATCTCGGCCGTCATTGCGATCGGTGTCTTCGTCAGCAAGCGTGCCGGCGTCGCGATGGACCGCATCGTCGTCGTCCTCGGCGCGGTGATGATCGGCATGGTCCTCTTCGCCGCGATCGCCTCCGACCCGCCGGCCGGCGACGCGCTGAAGCAGACCGTGCTCCCCGACGACGTCGACTTCCTGATCATCACCACCCTCATCGGTGGCACCGTCGGCGGCTACATCACGTACGCCGGCGCACACCGCCTCGTCGACTCCGGCATCACCGGTCCCGAGCAGATCAAGATGATCAGCCGGGGTTCGGTCACCGGCATCCTGGTCACCGGCGTCATGCGTGCGCTGCTGTTCCTGGCAATTCTCGGCGTGGTCGCCGGAGGAGTGGCCCTCGGCGACGACAACCCGACGGCCACCGCCTTCGAGCACGTGATGGGCGATGCCGGGGTCCGCATCTTCGGTGTCATCCTCTGGGCCGCCAGCATCACCTCTGTCGTCGGTGCCTCCTACACGTCGGTGTCGTTCTTCTCCGGCGCACTCAAGGGGTCGGAGAAGAAGCGCAACTACGCAGTGGTGGCCTTCATCGCGGTCTGTGCGATCGCCTTCCTGTCCCTCGGCAAGGCACCCGTGACCCTGCTCGTGCTGGCTGGTGCCCTCAACGGCCTGATCCTGCCGGTCGGCCTGGCGGTGATCCTGTGGGTGGCGTTCCGGCGCTCGCAGGACTTGCTGCACGGCTACCGTTATCCCCAGTGGCTGCTGGTGATCGGAGTTCTCGTCTGGCTCCTCACGATCTACCTCGGCTGGGAGAGCCTAGGCGGAATCAAGGACCTGTGGTGAGAGGGATGCAGATGATCGACGTCAATGCTGACCTCGGCGAGAGCTTCGGGCGCTGGACCCTCGGTGACGACGACGCCCTGCTCGAGCTGGTCACCAGTGCCAACGTGGCCTGCGGCTTCCACGCCGGTGATCCCTCGGTGCTGCGCCACTCCTGCGAGCAGGCGGCCGCCCGCGGCGTGGCGATCGGGGCCCAGGTGGGTTACCGCGACCTGGCCGGCTTCGGTCGACGCTTCATCGACATGGAGCCGCAGGCCCTGGCCGACGACGTGATCTACCAGATCGGTGCACTCGAAGGGCTGGCCCGGGTGGCCGGCAGCCGGGTGCGCTACGTCAAGCCCCACGGCGCGCTCTACAACGCGATCGTCCACCACGAGGAGCAGGCTGCGGCCGTGGTCGAGGCGGTGCGGAGCTACGACCCGAGTCTGCCGGTGCTCGGCCTCCCGGGATCTGCATGGCTGCGCCTGGCCGAGGAGGCCGGGCTCACCGTCGTCCACGAGGCGTTCGCCGATCGCGCATACAACCCTGACGGCACGCTGGTCTCGCGCCGCGAGCACGGCGCCGTCCTGCACGACTCGGAGGAGATCGCCCGCCGCTGCGTGCGGATGGCCGTCGAGCACCAGGTCGAGGCGGTCGACGGATCGGTGATCGAGGTGCACCCCGGCTCGCTGTGCGTCCACGGGGACAACGCCGAGGCGGTCGCGACCGCTTCCCGGGTGCGCCAGCTGCTCGACGAGGCCGGCGTGCAGGTGCGCTCGTTCGCCGACGCCGAGGAGCTGCGATGAAGCTCTTCCCCTGCGCCGACCAAGGGCTCCTGGTCGAGCTCGACGACCTCGACCAGGTCCTCGCTCTGTACGCCGAGCTGGTCGATGCCCCGCCCGACGGCATCGTCGACCTGGTCCCCGCCGCCAACACCCTGCTGCTGCGGATGGACCCGGCGCGCACCGACCTGCACCAGGTGGCCAAGGCTGTGCTCGAGGCGAAGCCGCGACCCGGCACCCGACCCGACGTCGGCCACATCGAGATCCCGGTGACCTACGACGGCGAGGACCTCGCCGAGGTGGGGCGGCTCACCGGTCTCGACGAACGAGCCGTCATCGAGGCACACACCGGTCAGGAATGGACCGTCGCCTTCTGCGGGTTCTCGCCAGGGTTCGGCTACCTGGTCGGCACCGACGACCGGCTGCACGTCCCGCGCCGCGACAACCCGCGCACGAAGGTGCCTGCCGGTGCGGTCGCGTTGGCCGGCGAGTTCACCGGCGTCTACCCGCGCGAGTCGCCCGGTGGGTGGCAGCTGATCGGGCACACGAGCGCCGAAGCATGGAACCTCGACCGTGAACCTCCGGCGCTGTTGGTTCCCGGCATCCGCGTGCGTTTCGTGGAGGTGTAGGGCATGTGCACTCTCGAGGTGATCGCCACCGGCCCGCTGGCCACGATCCAGGACCGGGGGCGTCCCGGCCTGGCCGCGCTGGGGGTCGGGCAGTCCGGTGCTGCCGACCGCCCTTCCCACCACCTGGCCAACCGGTTGGTCGGCAACCACGAGGACGCCGCCGTCATCGAGGTGACCTTCGGTGGCCTCGAGCTCCGCGCCGTAGGCGGCCTGTTCGTGGCCCTGACCGGTGCCCCGTGCCCGATGACGGTGCAGTTGCCCGACGAGCAACCCCGCACCTTCGCGGCGTACTCCGCATTCTGGTTGCCGGACGGCGCGGCCCTGAGCCTCGGCGTACCGTCCAGTGGACTGCGCAGCTATCTCGCCGTTCGTGGCGGCATCGCCGTCCCGGAGGTGCTGCACTCGCGCGCCACCGACGTGATGGCCGGCATCGGACCCGACGTCCTGGCCGAGGGCGTCCGGCTCCCGGTCGGTGACCCGGTGGGCGACCTCCCGGAGACCGACCTGGCTCCGGTCTGCCCGCCGACCGCGGACGACATCGAACTCCGCGTGGTCGACGGCCCGCGCGCAGACTGGTTCACGGCCGAGGCCCTCGACGCGCTGGTCGGCGACACCTACGTCGTGACCCCCGACAGCAATCGGGTCGGGATGCGGCTCTCGGGTCCCGAGCTGACCCGATCGCGCGCCGGTGAGCTGTCGAGCGAGGGCATGGTGCCCGGTGCCCTGCAGGTGCCGCCGACCGGCCAGCCGACGCTGTTCCTGGCCGATCACCCGGTGACCGGCGGCTACCCGGTGGTGGCGGTGGTGCTCGCCGCCGACCTGCCCAAGGCCGCCCAGGCCCGACCGGGCCAGCGGATCAGGTTCGTGCGTACGCCGTTGAGCGGCTGGGCGTCGTGAGCTGGCACGGCTCAGGCCGACTGACGCTCCAGCTTCCCGGCTGCGCGATAGCCGGGGGCCTCGCCCTCGACGATGGCCACGATGCCGTCGCTGTGCTCGGTGCGCAGCGGCAGGATCGCCTGGTAGGCGGGGGAGTCATACCACTCACGGGCGGCCCGCTGGTCCGGGAACCTGATGATGATCACGTCGCCGGGCCACTCGCCTTCCATCGCCGTGAGCGTGCCGCCGTGGATGATGAACTCGCCGGCGAAGGGCGCAAGGGTGTCGTCGATGCGGTCGAGGTACTCGGCGATCTCGGCGCCGACACGGACGTCGCGGAGGTAGCCGATGGCGTAGGCGGGCTTGGTGGTCATGTCGAGCTCCTGTCGTTGGTTGGTGGCACGACTCTGGTCGAGAGAAGTCATCGCGTCGATTACCTGACAGGTCATGGCCGCCGACCTCCACTGCCGAAGGAGCACTCGTGAACGTCCCCGATCCGGCCCAACTCAGTCCGGCCCAACTCAGTCCGGCCCAGCTCTCCCCGGCCCGGGCGCGTGCCCTGTTCCGTGACGGGCTCCGGGTTCCGACGTCGGGGTGGAGCGCCGGGTTCACCCAGGCCAACCTGGTCGCGCTGCCGCGCGACCAGGCCTACGACTTCCTGCTCTTCGCCCAACGCAACCCGAAGCCGTGCCCGGTGCTGGAGGTGACCGAGCCGGGCCGGGTGAGCAGCGCGATCTTCGGCGGCGACCTGCGCACCGACCTGCCGGCGTACGTCGTCTACGAGCACGGTGAGCCGGTTGCCGAGGTCACCGATGCCACGGACTTCTGGCGCGACGACCTGGTCGCCTTCCTGGTGGGCTGCTCGTTCACCTTCGAGGCAGCCCTGCTCGAAGCGGGCGTGCCGGTGCGACACATCGAGCAGGGCCGGAACGTGCCGATGTTCCGCACGTCCATCGACTGCCGCCCGGCCGGCGCGCTCGCCGGCCCGCTCGTCGTGTCGATGCGACCGATGCCGGCCGACCAGGTGGCCACGGCGGTGCGGGTGACCTCGCGCTACCCGGCCGTGCACGGTGCGCCGGTGCACATCGGCGACCCGAGCGCGCTCGGCATCGCCGACCTGGCTTCCCCCGACTTCGGTGACGCGGTCGAGGTCCGAGATGGCGAGATACCGGTGTTCTGGGCCTGCGGAGTCACCCCGCAGGCAGCCGTCATGGCGTCGCGGCCACCCTTCGCGATCGGGCACGCGCCCGGGCACATGGCGATCACCGACGCGCGCGACAGCGCCTACCTCGTCCCCTGACCTGCGCCCTGGGTCCCGGTGCTCGACTCCCGCGACCCGCGCAGGGGTTCGCGTCCGGACCGGGCGGGTCGTGCTGGAACCGATCGGGCCGGGCGTCCGTCAGAACCGGCATGAAGCTGATGCGAACGATCTTTGCCCTCGTGGTCCTGCTGGTGCTCTGCCTGGGCAGCGCTGCCTGCAACGAAACGGAGTCATCCGACGAGACCGTCACCCTCGAGGTCGAGGTGGTCGACTGGAACGGCTGGGACCCCAAGGACGAGCCGAGGCCCAGCACCTCCACGATCGAGGTGTCACAGGGCAGCACCTTCGAGGTGGAGGTGCTCGGTGGCCCGGCCACCTTCGAGGTGACCTCGATCAGTGACGACGAGGTCGAGCTCGAGGCCGATCAGCAGTTCGCCCCGGTCAACGACGAGGGCGGGAGCAACCTCAACGACCTCGAGGACGAGTTCACTCTCGACCGACGTGGCGACCTCGAGATGGACACGGCGACCACGGACGCCGGCACCCACGTCACCGTGCGGGAGGCGTGAGCCGACGTCTCTCAGAGCTCCCGGCGCCGATAGGTCAGGTGGGTGACATGCGGCGTGTGCCGCACGGACGTCGCCTCGAAGCCGATCTGCGGCACCCCCGCGAAGAGGCGGGTGCCCTGGTCGCCGGCGGTGTAGGGCACGACGTGCAGTCGCAGCTCGTCGACCAGACCGAGGGTCAGGCACTGGTTGAGCGTGTCGGCGCCTCCGGTGACCGACACGTTGCGGTCGCCCGCGGCGGCCTTCGCCTGTGCCATGGCCGACTCGACACCGTCGGTCACGAAGTGGAAGGTCGTGCCGCC
Source organism: Nocardioides sp. Soil797 (assembly GCA_001429555.1). Classification (GTDB taxonomy): domain Bacteria; phylum Actinomycetota; class Actinomycetes; order Propionibacteriales; family Nocardioidaceae; genus Nocardioides. Next base: position 26,621 of record LMSR01000004.1, read on the forward strand.
CTCCATCGGGATCGGATCGCGCTCGTGGTGGGTGACCACGAACACCGGGCCGTGGTACGGCGGGTCGTCGCCCCACCAGCCCTTCCACTCGGGGTCGTGCTCGCCACGGGTCGGGCTGAACATGTTGCGGCCCATGACGAAGGCCCCCGCGTCGACGATCGCCGCGACCTCGGCCGCGTTGTCCTCGCCGTGCTCGAACATCCACGTGTGCAGGTGCTCGACGGGGAAGTCGCCGAACGGCTTCTCGAGTCGTTGGTTCAGCCCGGACGAGTAGCCGTCCAGGGTCACGCCGATGTCTGCGTGGACGATGCCCATCGCTGCTCCTTGGGTTGGTGTGACAGGTGCAGACCGGTGGGCGATCGAGAAGTCATCGGAGGACCCCGTCGTCCGGGCAGTCAGCGCCAGCCGAGCTCTGGAGCAACGTAGCGGATGATGTTGTCGAGCACCTGGGCGTTGTAGTCGACACCGAGCTGGTTCGGGAGGGTGAGCAGCAACGTGTCGGCCGCGGCGATCGCCTCGTCCTCCGCGAGGTCCTTCACGAGCTGTTCCGGCTCCCCGGCGTACGACTTGCCGAAGCGGGCCCGTCCGCCATCGATGTTGCCGACCTGGTCGCGACTGTTCGCGTCGCCACCGAAGTAGGCGCGGTCCGTCGCACTGACGAGCGGGAAGATGCTGCGGGAGACCGACACCCGTGGCTCGCGCTGGTGCCCAGCAGCCTGCCACGCGTCGCGGAACATCTGGATCTGCTCGGCCTGCAGCTGGTGGAACGGGACGCCGGTGTCCTCGGTGAGCAGGGTCGAGCTCATCAGGTTCATGCCCTGCTCGGCGGTCCACTCGGCGGTGGCCCGGGATCCGGCGCCCCACCAGATGCGGTTGCGCAGGCCGGGCGACTGCGGCTCGAGGCCCAGCAGGCCGGGCGGGTTCGGGAACATCGGTCGCGGGTTGGGTTGGGCGAAGCCCTTCCCCTCGAGCTGCTCGAGGAAGACGCGAGTGTGCTCGCGGGCCATCGCCGCATGGTCGTCGCCCTCGGGCACGTGGCCGAAGTGTCGGAAGCCGTCGATCACCTGCTCGGGTGATCCGCGACTGATTCCGAGCTGGAGTCGGCCGCCGGAGATCAGGTCTGCAGCGCCGGCGTCCTCCGTCATGTACATCGGGTTCTCGTAGCGCATGTCGATCACGCCGGTGCCGATCTCGATCGTGCTGGTGCGGGCACCGATCGCGGCGAGCAACGGGAAGGGGGAGGCCAGTTGGCGGGCGAAGTGGTGCACCCGGAAGTAGGCACCGTCGGCGCCGACCTCCTCGGCCGCCACGGCCAGGTCGATGGATTGCAGCAACGCGTCGGACGCCGTCCGCACCTGGGACTGGGGCGACGGGGTCCAGTGGCCGAAGGAGAGGAAGCCGATGTTCTTCATGACAGGCACAACAACCTGTGGCGCAAGTTCTTCCCGGGAGGGCAGTTCTTCCCGGGAGGGCGGGGCGGCGTGGTGCGAGCAGCATGCGGCACCCTTGACCCATGAGCTCGTGCGGTTGTGGCAACTGTGGTGGCGGAGCCACGGGGCCCGTTGATGGCCCCGTTGACGTGGCGTTGGGCGACCGGATCGCCGACTGGCTGGGCAAGCTCCAGCTGGTCGAGCATCTTGCCGAGGCCGGGTTGCCGACCTTCGAGCGGGACGCCGCCGGACATGCCTGCTGGGTGGATCCGGCGACCGGCAAGGCGATGACGACAGCCCAGCTCGAGGGCCTCGATCGCCAACTGCACAGTGACGGCAGCGACCCCGACCACGCGGTGCCGGTGGGACTGCTCCAGCTCCAACGCCGGGCCCGGGTGCGCGCCGAGCTGGTGGAGAGCGAGTGGTTCACCTACGAGACCCTGGCCGAGCTCCGCGGCGAGAGCGTCAACGCGGCACGCTTCGCCGTGCACAAGGCCAACGCCGACAACACCCTCCTGCTGGTGGTCAATGACGCGAGCACGCTGATCCCTGCCTTCCAGTTCACCGCCGGGGGCGACGTACGCCCGGAGGTGGAAGGCCTGCTGCGGCCGCTGCTCGCCGCCGGCATGGACCCGTGGAACGCGTGGGCCTGGCTGACCCACCCGGCCGCCCTGCTGGGAGGCCTGGTGCCGGAGCAGGCCGCAGCCGATCCCGAGGAGGCCGAGCTGGTCGCCCACGCCGCCACCCGCCTCGCCGAACGGGTCGCGGCACAGACCTGACGCCGGTGGAACAATGCGGGGATGACCGACACCGGCGAGTCCCTCTACGGCAAGCTGGTCCACGCCGAGGGCGACGTCGCCGAAGGCATTGACGAATCGGCCCGCCCGCACATCGCCCGCAACGGCCTGCGACAGATGGGCGGCCAGGCAATGCAGGGCATCGGCGACCAGGTCGTCAACGCCAAGACCGTGCTGCCGTGGCTGATGGGTGCGGTCGGCGCCCCCGGCGTACTCCTGGCGTTCCTGGTGCCCGTGCGCGAGGCCGGGTCGATGCTCCCGCAGGCACCGATCACCCCGTGGGTACGCCGACTCCGGGCCCGCAAGTGGGCCTGGATCGCCGGAGCCGCGGCGCAGGGCGTCGGAGCGGCGGGGATGGCGTTGGCCGCCGTCACCCTGGAGGGTTGGCCGGCCGGCCTCGCGATCATCGTGGCGTTGGCCGTCTTCGCAGTCGGTCGCGCGTTGTGCTCGCTGGCCAGCAAGGACGTCATGGGCCGGACGATCCCCAAGGGCCAACGCGGCCAGATCAACGGCGTCGTGACCATCTTGTCGGGCGCCGTGGCGCTCACCCTCGGTCTCGGCCTGGAGCTCTGGGGCGGCGACGTCGGCACCGGCCTGCTCTCCGCGATGCTCCTGGTCGCCGCCCTGGCCTGGGTGGTGGGCATGTTCATCTATGCGACCGTCCGCGAGCCCGAGTCGGAGCCGGTCCCGGCTGAGGAGCAGCCGGGTTGGGTCGCCCAGTCATGGGGCCTGCTCCGTGACGACGCCACCTTCCGTCGCTTCGTCCTGGTCCGGTCGCTGCTCCTGGTCTCGGCGCTCAGCCCGCCGTTCGTGGTGGCGATCGGGGTGGCCAACCAGGGCGACGCGCTCTCCGGTCTCGGCCTCTTCGTGATGGCCCAGGGCATCGCGAACCTGATCGGCGGCCGACTCTTCGGGCGACTGGCCGACAAGTCCTCGCGCCTGCTCATGGTGTGGTGCGCGCTGGCCGCCTCCGCGATCACGACTGCCTTTCTCCTGCTCCTGCTGGTGCCGGGCGTCAGGGAGTCGTCGTGGCTCTACCCGGCGACCTACCTGCTGCTCGCGCTGGTGCACCTCGGCACGCGACTGGCCCGCAAGACTTACGTCGTCGACATGGCCGAGGGTGACCGCCGTACCGAGTACGTGGCCGTCGCGAACACCGCGATGGGCGTGCTGCTGCTGGTGACCGGTGCGTTGACCGCTGTGCTCTCGATCTGGGGCAACGAGCCGGCGTTGGTGCTCCTGGTCGTGCTCGGGGTGCTCGGCGCAGGCCTGGGGCGTTCGCTGCCCGAGGTCAGCGCCCGCTGACGGCGCCCGCGCGCATCAGCTCCGTGTCCGTGACAAATGCGCTTGCGCCGATCACGCCGTGGACGACAGGGTTTCTCCCATGAGCAACATGTGGAGCGACCCAGCGGACGACCCGCGCAGCTACGGGAACCCGGTCGGTGAGCTGGCGACGCTGCGCGAATACCTCACCAACTATCGGATCACGCTGGAGATGAAGTGCCAGGGCCTGGACCCGGAGCAGCTGGCCGCCCGCTCGGTGCCGCCGAGCACGATGAGCCTGCTCGGGTTGGTGCGTCACATGGCCAAGGTCGAGAACAGCTGGTTCCACCGGGTCCTGGACGAGCACCTCGACGATCCGCAGATCTTCCGCCGCGACGGCGAACGGGACTGGGACTTCACCGGCGCCGTTGCCGACCAGGGCGTGGTCGAGGAGGCGTTCGCCCGGTGGGAACAGGAGATCGCGGCCGCCGATGCCTGGCTCGACGGCATCGACGAGTCGGAGCTCGGGCGCGAGGTGCCGTTGGGCGAGGGCACGGTGAGCATCCGCGACGTGCTCGTGCACATGATCGAGGAGTACGCCCGTCACGCGGGCCACGCCGACCTGCTCCGCGAGTGCATCGACGGGCGCACTGGCCAGTAGCCGGCGCCCCGGGCGGTTACTCCTGCTCGGCCTCGGTGAGTCGCTCGTGCAGGCGTGAGCGCACCTGCTCGGGCGTGTAGGAACGACGCTCCCGCTCCTGGCGGGCGATGACGGCACCCGTTGCCGCAACGCCGGCCAGTCCGGCCATCCCGAGCCACTTCACCCATCGCTTCGCCATGTCAGGAACGATATCCGGGACCACCACCGGGCACACTGGTGTCTGTGCTCGACATCGACGAAGCCGTCAACCTGACCCGCACCGGTGACCTGTGGTTGTTCCGCGGTCGCACCACCGTCGACCGCGCCATCCGCACCTTGACCAATGCACCGGTCAACCACGTGGGCGTGTCGATCGTCATCGATGACCTGCCGCCGTTGATGTGGCACGCGGAGCTGAGCAAGAAGCTGCTCGACCAGTGGAGCGGCGAGCACCACCGCGGCGTACAGCTGCATGACCTCAGGCAGGCCGTCACCCAGTGGCGTGACGTCTACGGCCAGGCCTCGTGGCTGCGCCAGCTGGCGCCCGAGGTCGGGCGACCCGAGGAGAACGCGGCGCTGCGCACCATCGCCCGGCTCGACGGGGTCTCCTTCCCGAGTACGGCGAAGCTGGCGACGCGCTGGCTGCGTGGCCGCGATGCCTACGTGCCACGCAAGAAGCGTGGCCACCGGGTGCGCCCGGAGGCCGCCTTCTGTGCGGAGGTCGTGGCCGAGACCCTGATGGAGATGGGCATCCTGCTCGACGACCGCAAGGCGACCTGGTTCGACCCGGGCACGTTCTGGAGCGGCGCCTACCTCCCGGTCGCCGAGCCCTGGTCGTACGGCGGCGAGGTGCAGGTGGGCCCGGAGCCCGAGGGCCAAGCCCCCAGCAGCCGCACCCGCTGGCGTTGATGCGCGAACCTGCAATTGTTGATGCGCGAGCCGGCAATTGTTGATGGGCGAGCCTGCAGTTCTTGATGCATCTAGTCTTTCGCCATGACCGACGACGCCCTGAGCGACTTCGAGCTGACGGACTTCACTGCGGACGGGAAGACCCATCCCGTCTATCGCTCGGGCTCCGGCCCGGCCGTGATCGTGATCGCGGAGATCCCGGGCATCACCCCGAAGGTCACCGAATTCGCCAGGAGGGTGCGCGACGAGGGCTTCACCGTGGTGATGCCGCACCTCTTCGGGGTGCCCGGCCGGGACCCGAACCCGCCCGCCCACGGGTGGGCCGGCACCGTGGCCACCGGCGCCCGGGCCTTCGGGCGGGTGTGTGTCAGTCGCGAATTCAGTCTCTTCGCCACCGGGAGGACCTCACCCGTGGTGACCTGGCTGCGCGCACTGGCCGCCCAGGAGCACGAGAGGTGCGGGGGCCCCGGCGTCGGTGCGATCGGGATGTGCCTGACCGGTGGCTTCGCCCTGGCCATGGCGACCGACGAGCGGATGCTGGCGCCCGTGCTCTCCCAGCCGTCGTTGCCGTTGACGGTCCTGCCGGGACGCAAGCGGGGCACGGACATCTCGGCCGAGGACCTGGCCGTGGTGAAGCAACGCTGCCTGGCCGGAGACCTGCAGGTGATGGGCCTCCGGTTCCGCAGCGACAAGCTGGTCTCCGACGAGCGCTTCGCCTGGTTGCGTGAGCAGCTCGGAGACGCGTTCGTCGCCGTCGAGCTCGACGACGAGGACGCCAACCCTGACGGGGTGTTGCCGCCGCACTCAGTGGTGACCGAGCACCTCATCGATGAGCCGGGGACCCGCACGCGCGCGGCGTTGGACGACGTACTCCGCCTGTTCCGCACGAAGCTGCTCGTCTGAGCCAGCGGGGTCGGCCTGCAGGCTCAGGAGTAGCGGTGGCTCTTCTCCGAGTGGCCCTGGGGGCGGGTGCAGGTGCGTCCGCTCATGTTGCGGTGGCCGCACAGCTCCTCGGCGGAGGGGACGTCGGCCGGAGAGGCCTTCGAGACTGCCTTCTTGGCCGTGGGCTTGGCCACCGGCTTGCTTGCCGGCTTGCTTGCCGGAGCCACGGGGGCCCGGGTCGCCGCGGCGCCGCCGGAGCTCTTGGCGCGTGCCTGGGCTGCCTCGTAGCGGGCCTCGCGCATCGCGCGCAGGTTGTCCATCTTGCTCATCGTCGGATCACACTGCAGATGTTAGTCCTCCCCACCGACACCCATCTCCAGTGGTAGATTTCTACCATGAGAACTACCATCGACAGGGCCGGACGCATCGTCGTTCCCAAGGCGGTGCGCGACGCGATGGGCCTGACGGAAGGAAGGCAGATCGACGTGGTGTTCACCGATGGTCGGATCCAGATCGAGCTCGCTCCTGCTGAGGTGGAGGTCGAGCACGAGGCCGGGCTGCCCCGTCTCGTCCCGGCGGAGCCGCTCCCCGAACTCACCGATGACATGGTCAGGGACACCCTCGAGGCCACTCGCAGGTGAAGGGACGCGCCGCCTGCGACTCAAGCATCCTGGTCCCCGCGCTGATCTCGTGGCATCCGGAGCACCGAACCTCTCGCGCTGCACTCCGCGATGACGTCGACTCGGTGCCGGCGCACGTGCTGGTCGAGTGCTTCAGCGTGCTCACCCGATTGCCGGCGCCTCACCGGATCTCCGCTGGCAATGCCGCCGAGGCGTTGGCCTCGATCGGCCTCAAGTCGATCACCCTCCCGGCGAGCAGGTACTCATCGATCGTCTCCACACTCGGTCGCTCGGGGATCGCCGGGGGAGCGGTCTACGACGCGCTGGTCGCCGAGACCGCGCGGCACCATGACCATCTCCTGCTCACGCGAGACCGACGAGCGCGCCCGACGTACGACGTGATGGGCGTGAGCTACACGCTCATCTGATCATCGAGCGGGTCATGGCTAGGCTTGATCGGCGTGAGCGTCTCCTTCTCCGAACACGTCGACCTGCTGGACCTGCACGGTCGAGCCGCCGTGGCGAGTCTGGGCCAGCTGCAGCCCGGCGACCCAGTGCCTCCGCGCGCGGCGACCGCGCGTGAGGTGGGCGGTGACCACTGGGCCACGCTCGAGGTGTGGGCCTGGTCGTTGGAGAACCCCAAGGACCACTGGAGTTCGCGGGAGGCGCCCGACTCGCCCCCCGACCACGCGGCACTCGTGGCGGGCGTCGCCACTCAACTCGACCGGTTGGAGGCATCCTTGCTGGCGGCCGGGCCCGACGCGGTGGTCGACTACTTCGGAGAGCCCGGAACCACGTCCCGGGTGGCCAGGTTGCTGGCCCACGAGGCAATCACGGTCGCCCGTGCGGTCAGCCTGGCAGCCTCCCGGCAGTCGCCGCCGCTGTCTGCTGTGGTGGCCGCCGACGGCATCGACCAGACCTTGGGGCACTGGGAGTCCCCCGACGCCCGGCTGACGTGGCGCCCGGAGACGGTGGCGCTGCAGGCCAACGACATCGAGGAGTCCTGGCACGTCCAGGTGAGTCGCTCGAAGGTCGGTGCAGATCCGGAGATCCGACTGGTGCCGGCGACGACGGCCGACGCAGCGGTGGAGGGTGCGGCCGAGGACCTCCTGGGCTGGTTGCACGGCTTCAGCCCCGCCGACGGCGCAGTGAGCATGACCGGGGACCGCGAGGCCCTCGTCGTGCTCCGTTCCTCGTTGATGCATCCGGCGCCGGAGCCACCGCGCCGTACTCGTCGCCGACGCTGGTTCGGCTGAGTCAGGCGGGTCTCGACACCAGGCCGTTCACCAAGGCGGCCAGGGCGGCCGTGACATCCACGGCTTCCGGAGCTGCCGCTTCGACGGCGCGCCGCGAGAACAGCGAGGCCAGGCCGTGCACGCCGGCCCAGAGGGCCATCGCCTCGGCAGGTGAGGTCGGTCGTCCACTCGCCCGGGTCATCGCGGAGCCCAGTGCCGCGAACCAGGCCGAGGTGACGGCGCGCAGGTTGCCGCCGGCGCCATCGAGCAGGTCGTGTCGGGAGATCAGCTCGAACATGGCGGGGCGGCGGACGGCGAAGTCGACGTACGTCGTGGCCGCGCGACGCAGCCCGGGGGCTCCCCGCGCCCGCTTCAGGACCGGGGCGAGCTCGGCGTCGAGATCGTCGACGCCGCGGCGGGCCACCGCGGCCAGCAGGGCGGCGTACGTCGGGAAGTGGCGCCGTGGAGCGCCGTGGGAGACGCCCGCCTCGCGCGCGATGGTGCGCAGGGTCAGCGCGGCCAGTCCGTCCCGCTCGAGCAGGCGTACGCCGGAGTCGACGAGGTCGTCCTTCGTGGTCACGTAGACAGTGTCAACTGGGTTCGGGCAGACTGTCCAGTAGACACTGTCTACACCTCGAGGAGAACGGTGACCTTCTGGCTGCTGAAGTGGGTGTTGCTCGGCCCGGTCGTCCGGGTCTTCGCGCGACCGGTCGTGGTGGGCCGACACCATGTCCCCTCGGATGGACCCGTCGTCCTGGTGCCCAGCCACCACGCGGAGATCGACTCGCTGGTGCTGTCGTTGGTCAGCCCACGACGCCCCACCTTCGTCGCCAAGCGGGAGTACTTCGACACCGCCACCCTGCGCGGTCGCGTTGACCGGTGGCTGTGCACCGCCACCGGGCAGATCGCCGTGGATCGACGCGGTGGCGATGCGGCCCACCGGGCGCTGACCGCGGCTCGAGAGCTGCTCGCCTCAGGTGGCGCCTGGGCGATCTATCCCGAGGGCACACGCTCACCCGACGGGCGACTCCATCGGGGCCACACGGGAGCGATGCGGGTCGCACTCACGGTCCCGGACGCGATCGTGGTGCCGGTCGGCCTCGGTGGAACGGCCGCGGTCGACCCGCCGGCCCGCCGGGGTTGGCGCCGCGGACGGGTCAGGGTCATCTTCGGTGCCCCGATGGACCTGTCGCCCTGGCGCGACCGGGCCGACGATCCGCAGGCCTGGCGGGAGGCGACCGACGCGTTGATGCGGGAGATCCGGGCGCTGACAGGGCAGGAGTACGTCGACACCTACGCCTCCAGGTTGCCGGGCTCCTGAGGATCAGCCCTAAGCCCGAGGCTCAACCCGGGCCAGGAACTCCAGCACCCGCTCGGTGAGCAGGGCAGCCGCCCCTGCGTCGTAGGACGGCAAGGAGTTGTCGGCGAACAGGTGCGCCGACCCGGGGTAGAGGAAGTAGTCAGCGCCCAACCCTTCGAGCTCCTTGGCCGCCGCACGGTCGAAGTCCTCGAACCATGGGTCGTCGGCCATCGCATGCACCTGTGCGGCGAGGCCGTCCGGCCAGGTGCCGAACTCGCCGGGAGGGATGGCGCCGTGGAAGCTGAGCAGGCCGCGGACTCCGTCCCGGGTCTGGGCGAGCTGTTGGGCCGGTGGGACGCCGAGGGAGAAGCCGCCGTAGACGGTCGCGGTCGGCAACTCCTCGGCAGCGGCGAGAGCGCGATCGGCGACGACCTGGAAGCCGGTCTCCTTGGCAAAGGCGACTCCCTCGTCGATGTCGTCGAAGGTGTGCCCGTCATACGAATCGGGCGTGTGCACGGTGTGGCCGGCCTGGCGAAGCGTCTCTGCGAAGGCGAGGACGCCATCGGTCAGGCCCTGGGCGTGGTGGAAGAGAACAATCATGGGATCCAGTCTGGAGCAGGTTGCGGACGATCAACTTCCGGTTGCGGCCAGCATTCGCTCGGCGATCTCCCGGGCGGCCGCGCGCACCTCGTCGCACCTCACGATGCGGTAGGGGACCGGGAGCGTGGCCAGCGACTCGGCGTACATCCACGGGTTGCTGGTGGTGCCGGTGAGCCGCGTGCTCGCGTCGTCGACGGCCTCCAAGTGGCCCAGCGCCCGCGGGAACCAGAACGAGCCGACGGGTGCGTCGATGACCACCTCGACGTCGTACTCCCAACCAGCGGAGAGGTGCTCCTCGAGCAGGCCGACCGGATCCAGGTCGTCGGGCGGGGTGAAACCCTTCTCAAGAGTGGTCACCGAGCCGACCCGGTCGACGCGATAGGCACGCAACGCCTTCGCCCGGTGGTTGTGGCAGAGCAGGTACCACCGGCCGTGGCGCACCACGACGGCCCACGGGTCGACCGTCGCCTCCCAGGCCGCGCCGGCCTCGGAGCGGTAGCCGATGCACACCTGCCGACGGTCGGCGCACGCCTGCACCAGCACGGTCACCGTCTCGGGGTCCGGGCGGGCAGCGCCGCGGTCGGGAGCGGCCGCGGCAGTACGGCGTACGGCCTCGGCCTGCGCGGCGACAGCAGCGGGGAGTGAGCGGATGATCGTGCCGAGCGCGCTGCCGACCAGGTCATCGGGGTCGCTGGCCTGGTGGTGCCCGTCGAGGACCGCCATCACCAAGCCGAGGGCCTGGGCCGACGAGAACCGCAACGGTGGCAGCCGCAGGCCGCGCCCCACCCGGTATCCGCCGTAGGGCCCGCGCTCGGACTCGACCGGGATCCCGGCCTCGCGGAGCAGGGCGACATAGCGCCGCGCCGCCCGTGACGAGACGCCGAGCTCGTCGCCGAGGCGGTCGGCCGTGATGCCGGGATGGTCCTGGAGCACGTCGAGGCAGCGCAGGGCCCGGGAGGTCGGGCTGGCGTCGGGTTGCATGGCGGCCTCGATTCCGGATGGCAGTCGTCCGGAATCGACCCTAGTGTCGTCGGCATGAGCATCACCATCCGTCCCGCGCACGACTTCGACGACGTCGCGACGATGCTGGGGCCGAAGAACCCGACGTCGTCGGTCTGCTTCTGCCTGAGCCACCGCATCCCGGCCAAGCTCAACCAGTCACTCGTCGGCCCCGAGCGCGGTGAGTTCGTGCGTGAGCTGTGCGCCCGCGACGTGGCACCCGGAGTGCTGGCCCACGACGGTGACACGGTGGTCGGCTGGGCCGCGGTCGCCCCTCGCTCCGAGCTCCCGTTCGCCCGCTCGACGAAGATCCCGCACGTGGATGACCAGCCGGCCTGGTCGATCTGGTGCATCCGGGTCCGTCCCGGCCACCGCAAGAAGGGCATCGCGCGCACATTGATTCCCGGCGCCGTCGACTACGCCGCGTCACAGGGTGCGCCGGTCGTCGAGGGCTACCCGGTCGACAACCGGGGCGAGAAGGTCGACCTGACCATGGCGCACGTCGGCACCCGTGCGCTCTTCGAGGCCGCCGGGTTCACGATGGCTGCTCCGACCGAGGCCACCTCCGCCGGCTTCCCGCGAGTCATCATGCGCAAGGACCTGCGCGGGTGACGGTGCACGAGCTCACCCGCGAGCGGGCCCGGCGGATCGCGGTGCGGGCGCAGCTGCTGGCCGAGCCCCGGCCGGTCGACCTGCTCGAGGTGGTGCGTCACCTCGCCCTGGTGCAGGCGGATCCGGTCACCGTGGTCGCGCCGAGCGCGGATCTCGTTGCCTGGTCGCGCCTCGGGGCGTCGTACGTCATGGGAGACCTGGAGTCGCTCCGTGTGGCCGGGAGCCTGGTCGAGCTCGACATGATGTTGCGCCCGGCCGAGGACATCGCCCTGTTCCGCGCCGAGATGGCCGCCTGGCCCGGGCCAGGTCCGCTCAAGGACTGGCAGGAGGGCATCCGCGACTGGGTGCTGGCCAACGACGAGTGCCGCCGCGACGTGCTCGAGGCGCTCGCCGGCGACGGGCCGCTGCCGGCCAGCCAGTTGCCCGACACCACGATCGCTCCCTGGGAGTCGAGCGGGTGGAACAGTGACCGCAGCATGCGCAAGCTGCTCGACATGATGGTCGGCCGGGGCGAGATCGCGATGGCCGGTGTCGAGGGACGCGAGCGCATCTGGGACCTCGCCGAGCGGGTCTACCCGCCCACCGAGGTGGTGCCGTTCGAACAGGCCGCGGCCGAGCGCGACTCCCGCCGACTTCGCGCGCTGGGGGTTGCCCGGCCGAAGTCGGCAAAGACCCCCAACGAGCCGAACCACGTGGGAGAGGCTGGTGAACCGGCGGTCATCGAGGACGTGAAGGGGAAGTGGCGGGTCGACCCGGCACTGCTGGAGGGTGACTTCGAGGGACGGACCGCGCTCCTCTCGCCGATCGACCGGCTGGTGATCGACCGGTTGCGGATGGACGAGATCTTCGAGTTCGACTACCAGCTCGAGATGTTCAAGCCAGCCGCCAGGCGTCGGTTCGGGTATTGGGCGATGCCGATCCTGCACGGCGACCGGCTGGTCGGGAAGCTCGATGCCACCACCGACCGCGAGGCCGGTGTGCTGCGGGTCGATGCGGTGCACGAGGACGGCGCCTGGACCCGGGCCATGCGCTCGGCGGTCGACGACGAGATCTCAGCCTTGGTCACGTGGTTGGGCCTTTCTCGCTCCTGATCCGGCTACGATCCACTTTCACTTGTACCTGAAGGGCACCTGGGGGAATGGTCATGAAGAAGCTCATCGCACTGGCGCTGCCTGTCGCCGTACTGTCGCTGGCGTTGTCGGCCTGCAGCGACGACAAGAGCGACAACGACGACAAGAGTGAGAAGCAGGGCAAGAAGGAGTCGACGGCCGCGCCGAAGCCCAACAAGTACGCGCACATGCTCGATGCCCTGGCCGCGCTCGAGTCGGGTGAGCAGGACGACGACGCCACCTTCACCCCCGGCGCGGATCCGAAGCAGGCCGCCGCCGAGCAGAACAAGGCGTTGGGCTGGGGCAAGCGCTCCGAGTTCCGCTACGCCGAGGTGCATCGGGACACCAACCGGTCGTGCATCGTCAGCGACGACGCCCATCTCGTGGTCCCCAGCGAGTTCGCGCTCGAGTACTACCTCGGTGACGGCACGAAGTGCTCCTTCGACGAGGCAGACGCGAAGGTGATCTATCGGTTCGGCAGGCTCACCAATGACGGCGCCGTCGTCTACCGCGCCGTCAAGGGTGCCGACGTGGCTCCGAAGAAGGTGAGGATCGACATCGGGGGATGACGGTTGCACGGTGCGCATCTCTCAGCGGAGGTCGCGGATCTTCCAGGACGGGTCGAGGTCAGCCTCGACGCAGCTCTGCCGGCGTGAGCTCCTTCGTGAACCGGTGGCACGGCGTCGGGATCGGCCCGTCCGGCCCCCTCGAGGGATGGTCCACAACACCCTCGTCGACCCAGCCCTGTCCGCGGTAGAACGCCTGGGCGCGGTCGTTTCCGGGGACCACCGCCAACCACGCCTTGTCGTGACCGGCCGTGGCGATCTGCCGCTCCGCCTCGCCGAGCAGGGCGACCGCGATGCCGTTGCCACGCTGGTCGGGGTCGACGTAGATCTGGTCGACGGCGTCGTCTGCGGTCATCACGAAGCCCACCACGTCGTTGCCGACCACGGCCACCGTGGTGTGGCGGATCCGTTCGGCGGCGACCTCGGTGAAGAACTCGCGCGGCCGGGCGTCGAGCAGCTCGTCGGAGACCCGGTCGACATGGGCCTCGGCCCAGCCCGGCTCCCAGATCGCGGCGATCGCGGCGACGTCGGTGAGGGTTGCGGCGCGCAGCTCGAGGGTCGACAGGTCGGGGTGGAGCACCGAGTCGGGGTCGACGATCTCGACGCTGACGCCGTCACTGCGCAGTCGTCGTACGACCTCCTCGAGCATCACCCGGGACACCTTGTCGGCATCGGTGACCATGCTCAGGTCGAAGCCCACCCGGTCGGTCGCGACATGAGCCTCGCTGACCGCGCGTACGACGGTCTCGGTCCCGGCGAAGCGCAGCGGACCCTGGAGCCGGTAGACCGTCGTACCCCCGTCGTCGGAGACGAGGTGGCGGCGCAACGTGGCCGCGTGGTGGGCCGCGACGTCCATCATGTGCAGACCCATGTCGGCAGAGAGTCGCTCGAAGACCTCGACGCCGCGGACGCTGTGACCGTGCTCGTCGAGCCGTGGCGAGAAGGCGGCGATGCCGACCTGCCCGGGGAGAGAGCCGAGGATGCCGCCGCTGACCCCGCTCTTCGCGGGGATCCCGACGGTGGTCACCCAGTCGCCCGCTGCGTCGTACATCCCGCAGGTGGTCATCACGCTGAGCACCTGCCGGATCACCTCGCGGGAGAAGATCTCCTCGCCGGTGATCGGTTGGACGCCGCCGCCCGCGAGGGTGGCAGCCATCAGCGACAGGTCGCGGCAGGTCAGCCGGATCGCGCACTGCCTGACATAGCCGCGTACGGCGTCGACGGGGTCGCCGTCCATGACGCCCACCGCCTTGAGCATGTGGCCCATCGCCAGGTTGCGGTGGGAGGTCGACCACTCGGAGGCGAAGACCTGCTCGTCGATGTGCAGCTGCCGGCCGGCCAGGCGGCTGAACAGGTCGAGGATGTTGTCGACCCGCTCGTCGGAGTCGGCACCCGGCACCAGTGAGTGCGTCAGGATGGCGCCGGCATTGATCATCGGGTTCTCGGGCCGCCCGGTGTTCTCCTCGAGGGAGATCGCGTTGAACGCCTCACCGGAGGGCTCCACGTCGACCTTCTCGAGCACTGCCGGCAGCCCGAGCGCGGCGATCGCGAGGCCGTAGACGAACGGCTTCGACATCGACTGCACGGTGAACTCAACCTCTGCGTCGCCGGCGCTGTAGACCATGCCGTCGGGCGTGGCCACACACGCGCCGAGCCGTTCTGGGTTCGCTGCCGCGAGCTCGGGGATGTAGTCGGCGACCTCGCCGGCGTCGGCACTGCACGTGCTCAACACCTCGGCCAGGTAGTCAGGAATCGGGGAACGCATGCCACCACCGTACGGTTCACGACCGGCGTACGGTCGAGGCATGGACATCCGGATCAAGCGTGCGTACGACGACCCGGCAGCCAACGACGGCACCCGCGTGCTGGTCGACCGGATCTGGCCGCGTGGCGTGGCCAAGGCCGACCTCGCCCTCGACGACTGGAACAAGGACGTCGCGCCGTCCACCGAGCTGCGGAAGTGGTACGCCCACGACGTGGCGAAGTTCGACGAGTTCGCTGCTCGGTACGGCAAGGAGCTCGACTCGGTGGCCGGCCGTGCAGCGCTGTCGTCGTTGAAGGCGACTGTCACCGGCCAGCGGCTGACCCTGGTCACCGCCACCAAGGACGTCGAGCACAGCCAGGCGGCCGTGCTGGCGCAGTTGTTGGGTGCTTGACTCCTGCCCATGACTCCCGGGTTCCTGCGTGGCTCTCGCGCGCGCCTCGCAGCGACGGCTGCGGTCGCGCTGTTCGTGAGCGGGGTGCTCGCGGGGTGCGGCTCGTCGGACACCTCGTCGCCCGCGCCCTCAGCCTCCGGCTCGTCGCCCGCGACCTCGCCGACCTCGCCGACCTCGTCGCCCTCGGTGGTTGAGGAATGCGAGGAACGAGCCCGTCTCGAGACCAGAGAGCCGTCGGTCGGCACCATCCAGGGCATCGACGTCTCCCACCACCAGGGCGAGATCGACTGGCAGCGAGTGGCCGGCGACGACATCGACTTCGCCTACCTGAAGGCCACCGAAGGCACCGGCTTCACCGACGACCGGTTCGTCACCAACGCGTCGGCTGCTCGGAGGGCCGGGATCGAGGTGGGCGGCTACCACTACTACTCGCTCTGTTCCGCGCCAGAACCGCAGGCGGCGCACTTCGTCGACGTACTAGACCGGGCACGCACTGACCTGCCTCCGGTGGTCGACCTCGAGCTGATCGGCAACTGCGATCCGCCGCCGGAGAAGGCCACGCTGGCCGCGCACGTGGAGACCTTCATCGACCAGGTCGAGGAGGCCACCGGCAAGGAGGTGGTCGTCTACTTCCACCCCGACTTCGAGGCGACGTACGCCATGGTCGACGACTTCGACCGCCGTCTGTGGGTACGCCGCGTGGGCGCCAAGCCGCCGCCCGGTGACTGGTTCATCTGGCAGCGCGACGACGCCGGATCCGTGGACGGCGTCGACACGCCCGTCGACCGCGACGTGATGCGCCGCTGACGTCGTACGTCGCCCCGGTCACCCGAGCCCCCGTGCAGTTACCGAAACGTATGCAGGCTTTTTCCGCCTGAAACCTGCATACGTTTCGGTAACTGCACGGGGGGAAGGTCGCCGTCCGAAAATCGCTCGCCCACAGTCGGTGCCGACGGGCAGAATGACTCGGTGACTTCACCGGACTCCCTGACGATCCGGTCCTTCTGGGCGGCGCTGCCCACCCCGGGCCGCTGGTTGCTCTCCTCCACCGTCTTCCAGGTGCTGGGCCGTGGCCTGACCCTGCCGTTCACCGTGATCTACCTGCACGAGGTGCGTGGACTCACCCTCGACGTGGCTGGATCGATGATGGCACTGGCCTTCGCGGTGGCGCTGCTGCTGACCCCGATCGCCGGCGACCTCACCGACCGGCTCGGCGCCCGGATCATGGTGATCATCGGCAGCGCAGCCCAGGCCATCGGCATGGCGATCCTGGCCTTCGCCGACGACCTGCCGCGAGTGGTCCTGGCGATGGTGTTCGTCGGCATCTGCAACGCGGGCGGCTGGTCGGCGTTCAACGTGTTGATCTCGTCGATCGTCGACGGCCCGGTCCGGGTGCAGTACTTCGGCATCAACTTCGCGTTGGTCAACCTGGGCATCGGTCTGGGTGGCGTCGTCGGTGGCATCTTCATCGACGTCAACCGACCCGAGACCTTCACCACGATCTTCCTGATCGCCGCGGTGTGCATGCTGATCCCGATCGCGATGATGCTCGGCCCCCTGCGCCACGTGCACGGGCGCAGCGAGATCCCGGAGGCCGAGGTCGGCGTCAAGGTCAGCTACCTCAGCCTGCTGCGCCGACCGGGGGTGCTCCACCTGTTCCTGATCGGGCTGGTCTTCGCGTTCATCGGCTACGGCCAGATGGAGGCCGGCTTCCCGGCGTTCGCGCGCCAGGTCAGCGAGGTGTCCACGCGGGTGATCGGTTGGGCCTTCGCGGTGAACACGGTGGTGATCGTGGCCTTCCAGTTCCTGGTGCTCCGCAAGATCGCCGGTCACCGGCGCACCCGCGTCGTCATGGTGATGGCGGCCATCTGGGCGGCATCGTGGCTGCTGCTCGGCGCCACCGGCGCCTTCGCCGGCACCCTCACCGCGGCCACCATGGTGCTGGTCTTCCACGCCCTCTTCGCCAGTGGCGAGACGTTGTTGCAGCCGACGTTGCCGGCGATCACCAACGACCTGGCGCCGGCGCACCTGCGCGGCCGCTACAACGCGCTCTCCTCGGCGTCGTTCCAGCTCGGTGCGATCCTCGCTCCACTGGTGGCCGGATTCCTGCTGCGCCACCACCTCGGCAACGTGTTCATCGGGGTGCTGCTGGCCGGTTGCGCCGCCCTGGCCCTGGTCGCGTCCCGCCTGGAGAAGCAGATCTCGCCCGAGGTGAACGGGGTCCCCGACGAGGCGTCAAGCATTGCGTCGCGAAGCGTCAATCATTGATGGCCGAGGGGTCACTCGTTGTTGCCTGAGCTGGGTCGGTGCCTGTCAACTCTCCAGGTCGGTCTCGCACCCTTTGTCGCCGTACGTGTCCCACTGGCTCGACGTGCACTCGTCGGGCAGTGACTGCAGCAGCATGGCCACGGGGACCGGGACGAGGCACATCACCGCGAGCAGGATCAGTGTGATCGCGACCGAGCGCCGGCGCAGCCAGACCACCAGTGCCAGCACGAGCAGGAGGATCATCAGAGCCAGGGCGAAGTAGTGCCCCCGGACTCCCTCATCCGTGCACATCAACCGCCCCTGCAGCGACGTGGGCGCTGCCACGGTGCCTTCGTCGTCGTACCCCGGGCAGTCCTCCCACATCATGAAGTAGGAGAGGACCCAGACCAGGTAGCCGACGAACATGGCGGTGAGCGCCGCAAGCAGCAGGAGTACGTCGGCCAGCAAGCGGGGTCGGGCAGCCTCCGGGTGTGTCATGTGCAGGGCCCTACCCCGGTCGAAGGTCGTTCATGCCTGGCACCGGTTCCGTGAAACCGCGTCATGGTTCGGCCGCCACGCCGTTCCTTGGTCATGACACAGAAGATTCGGGAGAGCCAGGTCGTCGCCGTACTCCAGCGTGAGCGACTGATCCTGGGCGGACTCGTGGCCAACGCCAGCGCCGTCGCGATGGTGGTCGTGCACCGGGGCTGAGCCTGCCCTCCCCGGCCCAGCAGGCCTTGCCTCGCACCCTGCCACCCTTTTCGACGGCGATATCGTGGCGGCATGCCCACCACGACTGCACTGCAAGCCGCCACCGCGGGAGCCCCCTTCGAGGTCGCCGAGGTCCCCGTGCGCGACCTGCGCGACGACGACATCCTGATCGACATCAAGTTCGCCGGCATCTGCCACTCCGACATCCACCAGGTGCGTGAGGAGTGGGGCAAGGCGATCTTCCCGATGGTCCCCGGTCACGAGATCGCCGGCATCGTCGCGGCGGTCGGCGACGGCGTCACCAAGCACAAGGTCGGCGACCGGGTCGGAGTCGGTTGCATGGTCGACTCGTGCGGTGAGTGCGAGTACTGCAAGGACGGCGAGGAGCAGTTCTGCACCAAGGGTGCCGTGATGACCTACAACGGCCGCGGCTACGACGGTGAGGAGACCAAGGGCGGCTATGCCCAGCAGGTCGCGGTCTCCGAGCGGTTCGCCTGCTCGATCCCCGAGGGGGTCGGCCTCGACGAGGCGGCGCCACTGCTCTGCGCCGGTATCACCACCTGGGCGCCGTTGAGGCGTTGGGGCGTCGGCCCCGGCTCGAAGGTGGCCGTGGTCGGCCTGGGCGGCCTGGGCCACATGGGCGTGAAGTTCGCCGTCGCGATGGGCGCCGAGGTCACCGTGCTCTCGCGCAGCGACGCGAAGGCCGACGACAGCCTGGCGCTGGGGGCGACCGCACACGTGGCGACCGCCGATCCGCTGAAGCTGAAGAAGCTGCGCGGCACCTTCGACGTCGTGCTCAACACCGTCTCGGCCGACCTCGACCTCAACCACTACATCGCGCTGCTCAAGCCGATGGGCACGCTGGCCAACGTGGGCATGCCACCGGCGCCGTACTCGATCCGACCGAGCTCGGTCATCCAGGGCTCTCGCGTGGTAGCCGGGTCCAACATCGGTGGCATCCAGGACACCCAGGACATGCTCGACTTCTGCGCCGAGAAGGGCATCGGTGCCTCGATCGAGACGATCGCTGCCACCGACGTCGATGCGGCGTACGAGCGGGTGGTCGCCGGTGACGTGCGCTACCGGTTCGTGATCGACACGGCCACCATCAAGGCCTGACAGGGGCCACGGCTCAGAGGTGGTCGGGGACGATGAAGGCGTCCGGGTCCTGACGGATCGGCATCGCCTTCACCCCGGCCTCGACCATGGCGGCCGTGCCCTTGGTCAGCGCCTGCTGCTTGCGGCGGGACAGCCCGTCCCACGCGCCCGGCTGGCGGTGGTCCATCAGCTTGCGGGTGCCCTCGACCGAGGCTTCGGCGTACTCCTCGGCGGTGAACTGGGGCGTGGAGCCGACGGTCGGGCGCTCCGGCAGCGCGATCAGGGCAGTCAGGATCATCTCGCCTGCGGCTGCTCGATGGTGGTACTTGTCGATCTTGGCCAGCTCGCGCCAGGCCTCGTCGTGGTTGCGCTTCAGCGGACGCGATGCCCGGAACAGCAACTGGCCGACAGCATCGACGGCCGCCGTCATCTCCCGTTCGGTGAACTTCATGGCACCAGTCAACCAGTCCTCCGGGTGTGGAGTGGCTCCCTATCATCGAAGCGTGAGCCTCGAATCCCTCGGCAGCCTCCCGAACATGCAGGACATCCAGCAGCTGCATGCCCGACTGACCCGCATGCTCATGGAGTACAAGTTCGGCATCGACGAGGTCACCACGAAGATCGAGATCCTGCAGGAGGAGTTCACGCACCTCCACGAGTACAACCCGATCGAGCACGTGTCGTCGAGGGTCAAGTCTCCGGAGAGCATCTACGCCAAGATCCAGAAGCGTGGCTTCGACCCGTCGATGGAGTCGATCCGTGACAACGTCACCGACATCGCGGGCGTGCGGGTCTCCTGCAGCTTCACCTCCGACGTCTATCGGGTCTTCGAGATGCTCAGCTCCCAGTCGGACCTCACCGTGCTGGAGGTCGAGGACTACATCCGTGACCCGAAGCCGAACGGCTACCGCAGCCTGCACTCGTTGATCTCCATCCCGGTGCATCTCTCGGACCGGGTCGTCGACGTGACCGTCGAGCTGCAGCTGCGCACCGTGGCGATGGACTTCTGGGCCAGCCTCGAGCACAAGATCTACTACAAGTACCAGACCGACGTCCCCGCCCAGCTGCTCGACGAGCTGAAGAGCGCCGCCGAGACGGCGGCCAGCCTCGATGCCCAGATGGAGCGGCTGCACAGGCAGACCCATCGGCTCGACGGCAGCATCGACGTCTGACCCAATGAGACCCCGGGGCTGGGGCGTACGACGACAGCTCAGCGCTGCTGCCACTCCTCGCGCAGGATCGCGTAGAGCAGCCCGTCCTTCCACTCGCCAGAGCGGTGCAGTGAGTCCTTGCGGGTGTGGGCTTCGCGGCGCATCCCCAGGCGCTCCATCAGCCTCCACGAGGCAGTGTTCTCGGCGAAGCACTCGGCCGTGATGCGGCGCAACTCGAGCTGCTCGAAGCAGGCCGTGATCAGTGCCTCCACCGCTTCCGTGGCATAGCCGCGGCCGCTGTGGGCGGGATCCAGCGTCCACCCCAGCTCGGCCTGGGTGCCGACGGCCTGTTCGCGCACCTCCACCTGGGACCACGGGTCGTTCACGTGCAGCATCAGGTCGCCGATCACCTGGAGGTCTCGCTCGATGACCAGGGTCAGGTCGAGGGAGGACGGCCGCCGGAACAGGTCGACGTACTCGTCGTGGTCGACGGCGGCGCGGGTGATCCAGTTGTTGACCTCGGGCAGTCGGCGGAACGGCCACGTGGTCTCGGCGTCCTCCCACTCCGCCGGGCGGATCAGCAGTCGCTCGGTCAGCAGTGGCCATTCCATGCGGTCGAAGACGCGATCCATGACAGCCATCATGCCGACCCCGGCAACTCATTTCCCGGGTGCTGACATGATCAGGGTCATGCGCACCCTCGCTGTTCTCGGCAGCTCGCTGTTGTTGCTCGTGCCGACCGCGTGCTCGCAGGGCGGTGATGAGGACGACGCCCAGAGCGTCGCCGATGCGCTGGCCGCGGGCCTCTCGGCGAAGAAGCTGGACGACGTCCCGTTCACGGGAGCCGACCCGGCGGACGAGTTCACGGAGACCATCGGTGAGCTCGACTGGGCCCCGGTGAAGGTGAGCGCTGCCGACCCCGAGGTCGATGGTGACCGGGGCACGGTCTCGCTGACCTGGAAGTGGGACGTCAAGGGCAACGAGTGGACGTATCGCTCGAAGGCCGCGCTGGCCAAGGAAGGCGACGACTGGAAGGTGGTCTGGACGCCCTCCGTCGTCGAGCCGTCGCTCAAGGACGGCGAGGTGATCGAGGTCGACACCCTCCACCCCGAGCGCGGTGCCATCGTCGGCCCCCACAACACCCCGATCGTGGTCCGTCGCGACGTCGTGAAGCTCGGTCTCGACAAGTCGACGCTGACCAGGAAGCAGGAGCTGGTCTCCGCGCGCGCCATCGCGAAGGTGCTCGACATCGACGGTGCCGCCTTCGTGAAACGGGTGAAGGCGACCGGCGAGAAGGCCTTCGTCGAGGCCCTGGTGCTGCGCAAGGAGGACGCGGCGAACCTGCCCCCGACGTACGGCGAGAACAAGGGCGCGGTCGCGATCCCCGCCACCTTGCCGCTGGCACCGACCAAGGAGTTCGCGGCGCCGATCCTGGGCTCGGTGGGCGAGGCCACCGCGGAGCTGATCAAGAAGTCCGAGGGGCGGCTCAGTGCCGGTGACCTGACCGGTCTCTCCGGGCTCCAGGGACGGTACGACGAACAGCTGGCGGGAACGTCCGGCATCCAGATCGAGGCGGTCAAGGGCAAGGGCACGGAGCGGGAGCTCTTCGCGACCGAGCCGGTCAACGGCGACGACCTGCGCCTCACCCTCGACAACGACCTGCAGCTCAAGGCCGAGCAGATCCTCTCAGCGACCAAGCCAGCCAGCGCGATCGTGGCGCTCGACCCGAAGACGGGCAACATCCTGGCCGCCGCCAGTGGGCCCGGCTCGAAGGGCATCAACACCGCCACCTATGGGCAGTACGCGCCCGGCTCGACGTTCAAGGTGGTCACCGCGCTCGCACTGCTGCGCAAGGGCCTGACTCCCGACTCGACCGTGCCATGCACCGCGACCCTGTCCGTCGACGGCAAGGCGTTCAAGAACTACGACGACTACCCGTCCTCGCACGTGGGCGACATTCCGTTCCGGGACGCCTTTGCCCAGTCCTGCAACACCGCCTTCATTGCTGAGCGTGAGCGCCTGGGCAAGGACGACCTCGCGGAGGCTGCTGCCGCGCTCGGCCTCGGGGTCGACCACGACCTGGGCTTCCCGGCGTACTTCGGACAGGTGCCCGAGGCGGCCAGCGAGACGGAGAAGGCAGCCGACCAGATCGGTCAGGGCAAGGTGCTGGCATCGCCGATGGCGATGGCGACGGTGGCCGCCTCCGTGCGCTCGGGCCACACCGTGCTGCCGCGGCTGATCAAGGATCACGACGTCGACCAGGTCGAGCCCGACGTGCCGCTCACGTCGAAGGAAGCTGGCCAATTGCGTGCGCTGATGCGGGGTGTGGTCACCGACGGCTCGGGCTCGTTCCTCGCAGGTGTCCCGGGTGAGGTGATGGCCAAGACCGGCACCGCTGAGTACGGCACCGGCACTCCGTTGCCCACCCACACGTGGATGATCGCCTCGACCGACAAGCTCGCTGTTGCGGTCTTCGTCGAGACGGGTCAGTCCGGATCCGCCACGGCCGGTCCGCTGCTGGAGCGGTTGCTGGGGTGAGCCACTCCCGCGTGTGACGAGGGGCGTCGCCGTACGCCGGTGCACTTGTGCGGTGGTGTTGACGATTTCGGGCGTCACAGCACGTGTTGAGCGACCATAACCCCGCGTTACTCCCGGAAAATGGGTGAGAGTCAGCGGTTGTTGGCGCTGAAGTGCTGGTAGTCCTTCAGGCTGCTCCAGGCGCCGCCCCAACCCCAACCGATCCGGGCGAAGGCGCGCACCACCGGCCCGGACGCGGTGATCATGCCCGGGCGTACGTCGCCCCGGTCGAGGTAGGAGCCGGCCAGCTCGGGGAGCACCAGATCCCCTTTCAGATAGGGGTTCTGGAAGGGGTTGAGGTCGATCGCCAGGCCATACGCATGCTGGCTGTACGACGAGCCGCCGGTCGTCGCGCGACAGTTGAAGGCGCCGGTGCCGTTGCCGTCCCCGGTGGGGGCGGCATCCCGTTCCGCGACGGTGGTGATCGTCATCTGCTCCATCGGGAAGTCGTCGTCCCACAGGTCGTGGAAGACCTGCACCAGTTGCTTGTCGACGGAGCTGTTCACCAGGAGCTCGCCGGTGTGGCGGCGCCCGTCGAAGCCACGGAAGGTCAGCCGGATCCAGGAGAGTTCGTCGGCCGCGACCGGGCATCCGGGAGCCCAGGTTGATCGCCGGATCACCTGTGCTGGTGCGGGATCTGAGATCACGGCCCTGAAGCCCTTGCCGGGAAGCATCGGGACCGAGTCGGACAACGTGAACCGGCGGATGCGCAGGACCTTCGGTGTCGGTCGCTGTTCGCCGTACCCGTCGGGAGTGGTGGGCAGCACCCGCGTGCCGAGCCAGGGCGGA
The DNA here is from genome assembly GCA_001429555.1 of Nocardioides sp. Soil797. GTDB lineage: Bacteria > Actinomycetota > Actinomycetes > Propionibacteriales > Nocardioidaceae > Nocardioides. Next base: position 50,312 of record LMSR01000004.1, read on the forward strand.
GGCACCGTGCCGGGTGCCGGCGCGGGCGTTGAGGGCGTGGTGGGAGCCGTCGGCGTCGAGGTGCCCGGCGTGCTGGGGTCAGGGCCGGGCCTGGACGGCATGGTCTGCGCCGAGATCGACGATGTGGGGCGACCCAGTGGCGTCTCGGACTGCCGGTCGCCCGAGCACCCCGCCAGCCACCCCGCCAGCCCGGCCGCCAGGGCGACAGCCAAGCAGCCGGTCGGCGCAAGGATTCGGCAGCGGGCCCGCCATGCAGGCAGTCGATCCCGGTTCCGATGCATGCCGTCAGAATACGACCGGCCGGATGGTCGGATCGCTGCGATGATGGGCATCATGGATGCAGGTGGACAGCCGTCGCAGTGGGCCCTGCGCCCCGCGCAACCGGATGATCTCGACGCGATCGTCGAGCTTCGCGCCACGGTGATGCGACCGGACCTGGAACGGCTCGGACGCTTCGACGAGACCCGGGTGCGGCAACGGCTGCGAGACTCCTTCGCGCCCGAGCACACCTGGGTGATCGAGGTCGAGGACGACTTCGTCGGGTGCATCGCGTTGCGGCCGGAGGACGGCGGTCCCTGGTTGGAGCACTTCTACGTCGACCCCAGGATCCAGGGCCGCGGGCTCGGGTCGGCGGTCCTGGAGTCGGTGCTGGCGCGCACCGATGCCGACGGCCGCAGGGTCCGGGTCAACGTCCTCCAGGGCAGCGACGCCCGGCGGCTCTACGAGCGCCACGGGTTCGTGGAGCAGTCACAGGACCCGATCGACATCTGGATGGCGCGAGAACCGGGCGGCACGATGTCCGACCTCGTGGCCCGGCTGCGCGCGGCAGGGTGTGTGTACGCCGAGGAGGAGGCCGCGATCCTCCTGGAGGCGGCCGGCGGGGCAGCAGCCGGCGACCTCGAGGCGCTCGTCGCACGGCGGGTGGCCGGTGAGCCACTCGAGCACGTCGTGGGGTGGGCGGAGTTCTGCGGTCTGAGGGTGGGTGTGGCCGACGGGGTGTTCGTGCCGCGTCGACGCACGGAGCAGCTGGTCGAGCTCGCCGCGGCCAGCGCACCGGAGGCCAAGGTCGTCGTCGACCTGTGTTGTGGATCCGGTGCGTTGGGGATGGCCTTCCGTGCCCGGGTGCCCGTCGACGAGCTGCACGCGGCCGACGTGGATCCCGTGGCGGTGGCCTGTGCGCGGCGCAACCTTGGTCTCGAGATGGTTCCTGACACTCGTTCCTCAGCTCGCTCCTCAGCCACCGTCGGGGCGGCCCAGGTGCACCAGGGCGATCTGTTCGAGGCATTGCCCGGCGAGCTGCGCGGGCGGGTCGACGTACTCCTGGCCAACACGCCGTACGTCCCGAGCGACGAGATCGACTTCCTGCCGGGCGAGGCCCGCGACCACGAGCCGCGAGTCACGCTCGACGGCGGCAAGGACGGGCTGGACGTCGCCCGACGGGTCGTCGACGGTGCCGGGGAGTGGCTGGCGCCCGGCGGCTGGGTGTTCATCGAGGCCAGCGACCACCAGGCAGCCAAGCTACGTGCGCACATGGTGGGCTGCGGGTTGCGGGCGGTCGTCGACGAGTCCGTGGTCGCGGGGCAGCGACCCGAAGAACGGTGACGTGGACAGGCCATTGTGACCGGTGCCACTCCGGCCTAGTCTCCGAGAGGTGGAGACCTTCGACTACGTCATCGTCGGCGCGGGCAGCGCCGGCGCAGTGCTCGCCAACCGCCTCACCGAGGACGCCGACACCACGGTGCTGCTCCTCGAGGCCGGCCCACCCGCCGATGCCGACGAGATCTCGGTCCCGGCCGCGTTCTCGACCCTGATCAAGACGCGCTGGGACTGGAACTACCGCACCGTCGAGCAGAAGCAGCTCAACGGACGACGCACCGACTGGCCCCGGATGAAGGCACTCGGCGGGTGCTCGTCGATGAACGCGATGATCTACATTCGCGGAAACCGGGCCGACTACGACACCTGGCGCGACGAGTACGGCGCCACCGGCTGGGGCCACGACGACGTGTTGCCCTACTTCATCAAGGCCGAGCACAACTCCCGCCTCGGTGGTCCGCTGCACGGCCAGGACGGTCCGCTCCACGTCGAGGACCGCCGCTACACCCATGAGCTCACGCATGCCTGGGTCGACTCGGCGGTGGCGGCCGGCTTCAAGCCGAACGACGACTTCAACGGCGTCGAGCAGGAGGGCGCCGGGCTCTACCAGGTGACCTGCCACAACGGACACCGCTGGTCGACCGCCCGGGCCTACCTCGACGCGGCGGCCGAGCGGCCCAACCTGACCATCCGCACCGGCGCCCTGGCCGAGCGCATCGTGATCGAGGGCGGGCGGGCCAAGGGCGTCGGCTACCTCACCGCGGACGGCCCTCAGACGGCGTACGCCGATGGCGAGGTGCTGTTGTGCGGTGGGGCGATCAACTCGCCGCACCTGCTGATGCTCTCCGGGGTCGGACCAGCCACCCATCTGCGCGAGTTCGGCATCGACGTGGTCGCAGACCTGGCGATGGTGGGGGCGAACCTGCACGACCACCCCGCGACGCCGCTGGTCTTCCACACCCGCGACACCACCGACGTGGCCGACTTCAACAACCTGGCCAACTTCGTGCGCGCCAAGACGCGTGGCACCGGGCCGCTGGTCTCCAACATCGGTGAGGGCGGCGGATTCTGGAGGAGCCGCGACGACCTGGCCGCGCCCGACCTGCAGGCCCACATCGCGCCGAGTGGCTTCTGGGACAACGGCCTCCACGAGGCCACCACCCGCAAGGTGACCCTGGCGCCGACACTGGTCAACGTGGCCAGTCGCGGCCACATCCGCTTGCGCTCGACCAACCCGCGCTGGCATCCCGAGATCGATCCGAACTACTACGACGACCAGGCCGACCTCGACGCGATGGTGGCCGGGGCCCGGCGGTTGCTCGAGACCGCCCGCACCGGTCCGCTGGCCAAGTTCATCGCCGCGCCCGCCATGCCCGCCGCCGCCGACCCTGACGACGGCCAGCTCGTCGACCACATCCGCACCCTCAGCCAGACCCTCTTCCACCCGGTCGGCACCTGCGCGATGGGTGACGACGAACGCTCCGTGGTCGACCCCGAGCTGCGGGTGCGCGGCATCGAGGGTCTCCGGGTGATCGACGCCAGCGTGATGCCGATGGTGCCGCGCGGCAACACCAACGCCCCCACCATCATGATCGGCGAGAAGGCCGCAGACCTGATCCGCAACGGCTCGATCCGCAACGAGGAGAACCGATGACCGACAAGCTCGAGAGTCTGAACCCGATCACCGGGGACGTCGTCGGCACCTACGCCATCGACGACGCCGCCTCGATTGCGGTCGCCGTGGAACGGGCCCGAGCGCTCACCCCGTGGTGGGTCTCCATCGGCCACGACGGTCGCAAGGAGGTGCTCGCCCAGTGGCGCGGGGTGATCACCCGGCGGATGGCGCAGCTGGCCCAGGTCGTGCACGAGGAGACCGGCAAGCCCCACGCCGACGCGATCCTCGAGATCGGGCTGGCCATCGACCACCTGGCCTGGGCGGCCGGCCATGCGAAGAAGACGCTGGGTCGTCGCAAGGTCAGTGCCGGCCTGCTGATGTCCAACCAGCTGGCCGAGAAGGAGTACAAGCCGCTCGGGGTGATCGGTGTGATCGGCCCCTGGAACTATCCCGTCTTCACCCCGATGGGCTCGATCGTCTACGCGCTCGCCGCCGGCAACGCGGTGGTCTTCAAGCCCAGCGAGCACACGCCCGGCGTCGGCCAGTGGCTGGCCGACAGCCTCTCCGAGGTGCTGCCCGACCAGAGCCTGCTCACCTGCGTCCACGGGGTCGGTCCGACCGGTGCCGACCTGTGCCGCGCCGACATCGACAAGCTGGCCTTCACCGGCTCGGCGGCGACCGGCAGGAAGGTGATGGCCACCTGCGCGGAGAACCTCACCCCGGTGGTCATCGAGGCCGGAGGCAAGGACGCGATGCTGGTCGACGTCGATGCCGACCTGGCCGCTGCCGCCGATGCCGCTGCGTGGGGTGCCTTCTCCAACGCCGGCCAGACCTGCGTCGGGGTGGAGCGGGTCTACGTGCACGAGTCGGCGTACGACGAGTTCCTGGCCGAGCTGACCGAGGCCAGCAAGGGAGTGCGGGCCGACGTCGGCGCACAGCTGGGTCCGATGACGATGGAGTCCCAGGTCGGCGTGGTGCGCAGCCACATCGAGGACGCCCTGGCGCGCGGAGGACGCGCGGTGATCGGCGGCGCCGGTGCCGTGGGTGACCGGTTCATCCAGCCGACCATCCTGGTCGACGTACCCGAGGACTCGCTGGCGATCACCGAGGAGACCTTCGGGCCGACCGTGACGGTGACGCGGGTCAAGGACATGGACGAGGCCGTGGAGCTGGCCAACGGCGGCAAGTACGGCCTCGGCGGCGCCGTCTTCAGCAAGCGCCGCGGGGCCGAGCTCGCCCAGCGACTGCGCTCGGGGATGACCTCGGTCAACTCGGTGATCGCCTTCGCGGCAGTGCCGTCGCTGCCCTTTGGTGGTGTGGGCGACTCCGGGTTCGGTCGGATCCACGGCGAGGACGGGCTCAAGGAGTTCACCTACGCCCACTCCACGACCCGGCAGCGGATGAAGCCGCTGCTCAACCTGACCTCCTTCACCCGCGGCGAGAAGGAGGAGACGGCGTTCGCGACCCTACTCACCGCGCTCCACGGCAGGGCCTCGCAGCTGCGCAAGGCCTGACGTCAGCCGAACCCCTAGGGTGGGGGCATGTCCAGGAAGCCCCGGCGGCGCGGCCGCACGTCAGCAGCGTCTGCTGCCGTGCAGAAGTACGCCGCCGCACAGCCCGGGCTCGAGGCGATCACCAGGCAGTACGTCGACCTGATCACCCACATGCTCGACGACGCCGGCATCAACTACCTCAGCGTCACCGGGCGCACAAAGTCCGTCGCCTCCTATGCCGGCAAGGCGGAACGGCTCGCCGACGACGAGGACCCCCTGACCGAGATCACCGACATGATCGGGGTCCGGGTGATCACCTACGTCCACGCCGATGTGGCGGCCGTGGCCGACGTCCTCGGTGACGAGCTGGTGGTCCTCGATGACCGCGACCTCGGGCAGGAGACGGCCAGCGAGGGCCGCTTCGGGTACTCCAGCCGACACGTGCTGGCCACCGTTGCGGAGGACGGGGCGGCGAAGCTGGTCGGGCACAATGCGTCGGTCCAGATCCGCACGGTGCTGCAGCACGCATGGGCCGAGTTCGAGCACGACATCCGCTACAAGGGCAAGATCCCCGAGGAGCACGCTCCCGACCTCGACCGCCGGTTCACCCTGGCCGCCGGGCTGATCGAGCTGGCCGACAAGGAGTTCTCCCGGATCCGTGACGTCCTGCGTGCCACCGTCACCGAGGAACGCGACGAGACCGACGAGGAGGACCCGCGCATCGACGCGAAGGAGCTGGCCACCTTCCTCGGCACCCAGTACGCCGACGTCGGTTGGTCCCGCTCCGACCACTACGCCTGGATCTCCGGGCTCCTGCTGGAGCTGGGCATCGCCTCGCTCGACGAGCTGGCCGGGTTGCTGGTCTCCATCGACAGCGAGTCGATCGACGCCCGGATGGGCTACAAGTACCCAGCCGGCGCCGTACGCCGCCTCGATGACGCGCTGCTCGCGGTCTTCGGCGCGAAGTACGTGGCCCTGCACGGCAACGCCCACCGCGTCGACCTCTTGAGGGCCCGGCTGGAGAAGCTGCGCGCCGACCTGCCCGAGCTCCCCGACCTCACCGATCCCCAGTAGTAACGCGGGGTTATGGTCGCTGAACCCGCGCCGTGACGTCCGATTTCGTCAACAGCACCGCACAAGTGCCAGCGCCCGTTGCCAGCGCCCGTTCCCAGCGCCCGTACGGCGGGTCAGGAGCCCGGCTAGCGTGCCCTGACCCGCAACGCCACGGCGTCCTTGGGACGGTGCGCCGGTGAGGTTGCCTGCAGGTTGAACTTCCGGGCGTCACCCTTTCGCGCCTTGGCAGTGCGGGTGACCCTCACCGTCATCGTCCAGTGCTTCCCGGGTCGGATCGTGGGAGTTCGGAACGTGCCGGCCACGACCTTGCGCGTGACGTTCGTGCCGTTCGCGACGTACTTCATCCGGAACTTGGCCGACCCCTTGGCTCCGGCGAGCCAGAAGCGCTCGGCAACGTTGCCGTCATTGCCGATCCGCACCTGCACGACCTGGGTGTTCCTCGCCCTCCTGAGGTCGTAGGTGACGATCTGACCCGGTTTGGCGCGTCCGTGGATGCCGTCGCCGACGAACTTCTTCGAGCCCTGCTTGCGGATCGTGGCATCGGGTCGGTGCAGCTCGCCAACCGAGTAGTGGCGGGTGACGGTCGCGGTGTTGCCCGCGCCGTCCGTCGCGGTGACGGAGACCGTGTGCTCGCCGGGTGTCGAGGTGTCAAGGCGGTCGCCCTGCATTCCCGTGGTCACGCAGGACTGCAGGCTGGAACCTCCGCGGTCTGTGCAGGTGTACGCCGGCCGCACGACCTCGTTGCCGTCGTACGCCGCCCCGTCGGTGACCGGGAGCTCGACCGTGGGGTCGGTCGCGTCGGGGATGGTGGTGCGGTCGGCGCGATAGGTGAACTGGCGGCTGTTGAGGTCGGCAGTCGGGTCCTTCAGCTCCCAGACGACCTCCTTGTCCGGGTTGATCTCGCTGACCACGGCGTCACGCGAGGAGGCCCAACCGACCAGGGTGTTGCCGTTGGGGAGTCGCTCGGCCGACCCCGCGAAGATCGCGAACTGCCCGACGTGGGTGTACTCCCAGACCAAGCTGGCTTCCATCGTCGTCTCGTCGATCGCGTACTCGGTGATCCGGGTGGTGGGGCGGGGGATGGTGTCGCCGGCCCGGTCAGCGGGGTTGATGCACAGGGGGTGTGCGCCGCCAAAGGTCCACGACCCGTTGTCGAAGATCAGGATGTGTCCGTCGTCGAGCTGGCTGGCGGTGTGCTGGGCACACGGACCACCCTCACCTTCGTCGAACTCGAAGCTGCTGTCGTGGCCGCCGAGCTTCCACACGATGTCGCCCTCGGCGAAGCCGGCGCGGGGAGTCCGCGCGATCTTGAAGACCGCGCTGAAGTGGCGGAACGAGGCGAGGATGTCGCCGTCGTCCATGATCTGGATGGAGTTGATGTGGGCGTAGTCGGGGTTGGTCTCCTCGATCACCGACTCGTCTCGCGGGGTGACGTGGTCACTGGTGTTCCACTCGAAGAGCTTGTTCCCGTCGGCATCAACCTGCTGGATGACGGCGTCCGTCAGGCCGGACTCGGCATTCGGCTCGTAGGACACGAAGTAGCGCGTGCCGTCCTCCATCAGGATCGAGTCGTGCCCGTCGGTGTTCTTGAGACCCTGGGTCTCGTGGGAGCCGGTCGGGGAGAGGTCGTCACCCAGTGTGACAACTGCGCTGCCGGTCTTTCCCGGGCTGGTCGCCGAGCCACGCGAGACGGACAGCTCGCCGTTCGGCTGGCGCTTGAAGTCCATCGCGGAGGTGGCCTCCTCGTGCACCGTGGCCGGCACACCGTTCGCGTCGACGGCCACCTCGTAGAACGGCGTACCGCCTCCCCAGAGACCGAGGGTGAGCAGCGTGAGCTCCTGCGGCGCCGGCTGGCTCCCGGAAGCAGTGACGGCATGCAGATCGGTGGGCAGGTAGATCAGTGAGTAGGCACTCGTGCCGGACGAGTCCTCGATGATCACGGAGATCTCGTCACCGGCCGCCAACCCGCGCACCGTCCGCTGACCCGTGGGGGCCGGGCGGCCGTCGATCCTGATCGTGCCGTTCCGCTCACCCGTTCCCGCGGTCACCTTCACGGTGCCGTTGCTGGCTGCGGTCGTGGTGATTCCGTAGCGCTCGATGCTCGGCTTGAAGGCGGGGTACGTCGCCACGCCCGCGCCGGTGACCGTCAGCGAGTGGGCCGGTGCGGCCGTCACTTGAGCCGCGCTCGTCGGCGCCGCCGTCGACGGTGTGGTGACCAGTGCGGAGGGGACCAACAGGAGCGCGGCCAGGATCAGCTTCATCGACTCACCGTAGGGCGCCCGGTCGGTGTTGTCCGCAGGATCGGGAAGTTGCCCTCGCCATCTCGGCGTACGCCGTGGGGCCGGGCCGACGTACGCCGGGCCGACGCACGCCGGCGGATGCGAGCCTGTGGAGAACCGTTTGCGGGCCACGAACCGCCACCGAATACTGATGGGCACCAACTTCATCTCTCGGGGGTTCGACCATGCGGCAACTGGTGGCACGACTTTCTCTTCTCAGCCTCGTGCTGTGCGGCGCAGCCGCCTGCACGTCCGACCCGGACGACGGGGCATCGTCGGAAGAGGCAGCGGCACCGATGACGGGTGAGCTGAAGGCTCCGACGAAGAAGCAGCTTGCCGACGGCGTACGCCTCGGAGACCAGACGGACGAATCACTGTCGGCGGTGGCCGTCCACGGGAAGACGGTGGTGGCCGTCGGTGCCCAGAACTCGTCAAACCTGACGCATGCACTCTTCGTAGTCTCTGCCGACGGCGGTCGCACGTGGCGTCAGGGCACGGTCGACGGAAAGACCCTGCCTGATGACCTCGGGGCTGCCGCGGCGGACGAAGTCGTGTGGGGCGACGACGGATTCCTCGCCACCGGCACCCGCACCAACGGCGTACCCGTTCTGTGGCGCAGCAGTGACGGCAAGGAGTGGGATCTGCTCGAGACCGACGACATGCCGTTCACGTCCAAGGACTCCATCAACGCGACCACCTGGTCCGAGGGCACCTACTTGGCCGTCGGTGTGAACTCCAAGCCAGCGGGGAGGGCGTCGAATCGTGTTGTCGTGTGGCGCAGCCGCGACGGGGTCACCTGGCGCCGCCATGATCTTGCCGACACACTGCGACAGGTCTCCGGGAGCATCTCGGTCGCCGATGTCGCGGTAGCGGGAAGACGCGTTCTCGTGGTGGGCACCATCGACGACACCGGCGCTGAGCAGTCCGACCGTCTCGGCCTGTGGCTGTCCAAGGATGCCGGGCGCACCTTCTCCCTGGAGAAGACGCGCAGCGATCTCGGTTCTGCGGGCCGCACCTACGCCCAGGCCCTTGCCGTCCATCGAGGCGAGTTCCACCTCGCGGTGTCGGGTGGTGGCCTCAGTTCCTTCCTCCACGGACAGTCTTCGTGGGATCCGGTCGTCGTGGCCTCGGGGCCGAATGGCTGGTTGGGCTACGCGGACCGAGCGATGAGCTCCGTTGCCGACGAACATCCCACGTCGATCTTCCGCGCCGGGAACAAGTGGGTGATCACAGCCAACCGCTCCTCCAACTCCGACGGCGACGCGGCCCTCTACACCGGGGATGACTACCTGCACATGGAGCAGCTCACGACGTCGTCGATGTCGGGGCGGGGTGACCAGTACTTCGCGGACGGGGTTGCGGTGGGCAATCGCGCGGTGCTCGTGGGCGCCACCTCGCGCAGCGGGTCGACCGAACCGATGGTCTGGCTCCTGGATGGCAAGAAGGTGTCGGTGGCGCACCTTCCTGCCGGTGCCACCGGCGGTGAGCCCACTGTGGGCGTGGCCGACATGGTCGTCGCGAACGGCGAGGTCGTGGTCGTCGGCAGCGCTGCGGACAGTCCGGTTGCCTGGACCGGCACGGACACCACCTCGTGGAAGTCGCAGGGACTGCCCGGCCTCTCGGAGCAGGTGCCGGCCGCTTGGATCCAGGATGCGGTCACGATGCGCAAAGGTCGGGTCCTGGCCGTGGGCACCCAGTCCTGGGGCAATGGAAGAGATGGGGTGGTGTGGACGCGTGGCCGCAACGGCAGTTGGCGAAAGGCCACGCCGCCGGCCCTCAACCTGCGCACTGAGCGTGGCTACGGAACCGCGGAGCCCGCGGCGGTCGCCACCCACGGAAATGACCTGGTGATCGCGGCCAACCGCTACATCGAGGGCAGAGCCGAGATCCGGCCCTTCTACTCCCATGACGGGGGAAAGAGCTGGCATGTCGGGTCCGGCACGAACGAGGTGTCCTTGAGCGAGAGCGAAGATTCCTACGGCATCACCCGATGGGCGGACTTCGCCGCGCCCCTCAACGGCGACCTGGCAGTCAACGACGTGGCCCGTGTCGAGCAGAATTGGGTGATGGGTGGATTCCGCTCCAATCCTCGCAAGGGCGACCGGCCGGTGGTCTGGCGCAGTGACACCGGAGTCACGTGGAGCGCTCCGACTCAGTTGCCGATGCCCGACGATGCTCACGGCGCAGGCGTCACGATGCTGACGGTCCACGGCGAACAGGTCCTGGCGACCGGCTGGGTCGTTCGCCATGAGTCGGACGCCGAACCGAGCTGGGTCAGCTGGACCTCCGACGACGGCGGCAGGACGTGGCAGATCGGCGTACAGGTGGCGACGTCGAAGGCATCGGTCAACCAGGTCCTGGAACTCGAGGACGGCTACCTCGCGCTCGGTGATGTGGGCGCTTCGGCTGCGGCGGACACGCGGGCCTGGGTCTCTGCCGACGGGTTGCACTGGGACGAGGTCGACCTTGGGCTGGTCCATGCCGACGGGCCGGGCGCCCAATCCATTGCCCTGGGTGTCATCAGCAAGGGTCAACTGCATGTGGTGACTGGCGACATCCGACCCACGAGCGGCTCCGTTCGAACCCAGACCGTTGCCATTCCGGACATCCGGCAGGAGTGAGCCGCAGGTCGATGTCAGCCGGTGAGGCGGAGTGACATCAACACCCTGTTTCCGAGCGGCCACAGCATCAACAGGCCCATCGCGACGCCGAACGCGCACAGCGCGACCGCTGCCGACGTCACCCCGGCCAAGGCTCCAAAGGCGATCATCGCGATCGGCATGAAGACGTCGTCGCCGAGGCGTTGGATCGAGACCATCCGACCGAAATGGGCCCCGTCGACCGTGGTCACGAACACCGCGCCGAGGAGTGCCGAGGCGACACCCGCGGTGACGCCGATCGTGAAGCAGGCCGCCCCGCTGAGCCAGAGTGGGCCGAGGCCGATGAGGGGTATCGAGCACCCCTGCGTGACCAAGAAGAGGAATCCGACCCGGGCCGGGAACTCCGGCTTCCACTTCAGCATCGTCAGGGCACCGACGGCAGCGCCGAGGCCCACCAGTGCCTCGAGAACACCGACGGCCTGGGCGCCCCACCCTTCGGCGGCGGCCCGCAAGGGAATGCCCAGACCAAGGGCCGGAGTGACGGCGAGGTTCAACCCGGAGAGGGCCAGAACAAGCGTGCGGGTGGTCGGCGTACGACGCAGGTGGACGAAGCCGTTGTGAATGCTGCGCAGCACCGGCTCGGGCTCGGCGCGCTCGAGCGGGTAGCGGGGCCGCAGCCAGATCACGAGGAAGGCGATCACCCCGACGAAGGTGAGGGCGTCGACGGACGCACTGCCGTCGAGGCCGGAGTGGGCCACCAGGAAGCCTCCGATCGCAGATCCGGCCATGGTGCCGAGGCGGGTGCCGGTCTGGGCGAGGCCGCCGTACGCCGGCATGTCTTCGGGCCGGACCATCTGGCGTCCGATCGTCGAGCCTGCCGGTTCGTAGATCGCGTCAGTGACGCCGAAGGCGACTGCTGCGATCAGCAGGACCACGAGTGACGGCCCGGTGGTGGTCACCCAGACGGCGGTGGTGACGAGGACGCCGAATCGGGCCGTGTTCGCCGTGATCATCACCCAGCGGGCGTCGTAGCGATCGGCGATGACGCCGCCGACCAGGAGCACTGCCGCTCGCGGAACGGTTCCGGCGGCCACCACCATGCCGGCCATCGCCGGGCTGGCGACCTGCACGGCGGTCCAGGCCAGGGCGATGGTCCAGATCGCGTCGCCGGCGTCGGAGAGTGCCTTCACCGCGATCCACGCGTGGACCATGCGGTCGCGGGCGAACGGGGGCGCCGCGGTGAGGGTGGTGGTCATGGACGGCTCGGAAATCCGTGGCTGAAGACGAAGACGGGCAGACGCTCTTGGCCGTCGGCCTTGTCGATGGTCTCGGTCCATTCACGAACCGTGGCGTCGATCCGGGCCTGCAGGTCGGAGAACTCCTCCGCCGTGGCCACGGCGGAGGTGCTGGAGCTGAACGCGGCCCGGCGCCATGACTCGTCGGCGCGGTCCGCCTCCTTCTTCCAGGCTGCCAGCTTGCGGATCTGGTACTCGATGTTGAGCTTCTCGGCGGCCTTGGCCTGCATCCGGTCCGCGGGGTTGTCGGCGAAGTCGTCGACGGACCACGAGATGGTGCTGCCTTCCGGCATCCGCCACCAGCTGGTGCGTCCGTCCGCGGCGAGCTCGGGCGCCCGCTGCACGACGTCGACCCGCTCCAGCATGCGGAGGTGGTGGCTGATGCTGCCCACCTGCAGGTCCATCGCCCTGGCCAGAGTGGTGACCTGACTGGCGCCGTGGACGCTCAGGTATTCGATGATGCGCCGTCGAACCGGGTGCTGCACCGCCCGGAGCGTCTCGATGGAGGTCGTCATGCCCGGGACGCTAGGTGGGCTCCGCCGAGTGCACAAGACTTCTTGTACATCTCCGGGGCGCCCGTCCGGCGTACGACGGCACTTGTGCGGTGCTGTTGACGACATCGGGCGTCACAGCACGTGTGGAGCGACCGTAACCCCGCGTTACTCGCAAGGTTGAGGGGTCACCAGGGGCTGGGCTTGAAGTCCTTCACGAAGCAGCCGTAGAGGTCCTCGCCCGCCTCACCCAGCACGATCGGGTCGTAGACACGGGCGGCGCCGTCCACCAGGTCGAGCGGGGCGTGCCAACCCTCGGCAGCGATGCGCAGCTTGTCCTGGTGGGGGCGCTCGTCGGTGATCCAGCCGGTGTCGACAGCGGTCATCAGGATCTGGTCGGTCTCGAACATCTCGCCGGCGCTGGTGCGGGTCATCATGTTCAGCGCTGCCTTGGCCATGTTGGTGTGCGGGTGCCCGGCGCCCTTGTAGCGGCGGGAGAACTGCCCCTCCATCGCCGAGACGTTCACGACGTACGCCCGTCGGGCGCCGGCTGCCACGGCTGCCCGCATCGCGGGCCGCAGCTTCGAGACCAGCAGGAACGGGGCGATCGAGTTGCAGAACTGCACCTCGAGGAGCTCCAACGGGTCGACCTCGTCGACCACCTGGGTCCACGAGTTCACCGTCGCCGTGTCGGGCAGCAGACCGCCGGCGTCGACCGCCGTACCGGCCAGGTGCGCATCGAGCGAGGCGTTGCCGGCGGTCAGTGCGAGCGCCGTGAGTGAGGCGGCCGTGTGGGCTGCGCGGGCGTGCTCGATCGTCTCGCCCTCGTGCTGGGCGACCGCGTCTCGCTCGAGGGCGCCGGCGATCGCGGCCGGGTGGGCCTCGGAGATCCGGTCGAAGGAGACCATCTCCGGCAGTTCGCGATCAGTCGGCAACGGCGCTGACTCCATCTCGACCAGCTGGCTGTAGGCGCCCGGCGATCGGCGTACGGTCTGGCAGGCGTTGTTGATCAGGATGTCGAGGGGCCCGGCCGCGGCCACGTCCTCGGCCAGCGACACCACCTGGGTGGGATCGCGCAGGTCGATGCCGACCACCTTGAGTCGGTGCAGCCAGTCGCCGCTGTCCTCGAGCGCGGAGAAGCGACGGACGGCATCCTTCGGGAACCGGGTGGTGATGGTGGTGTGGGCGCCGTCGCGGAGCAACCGCAACGCGATGTACATCCCGATCTTGGCCCGCCCACCGGTGAGCAGTGCGCGCTTGCCGGACAGGTCGGTGCGCTGGTCACGCTTGGCGTGCGACATCGCGGCGCAGTCCGGGCACAGCCAGTGGTAGAACGCGTCGACCAGCGTGTAGTCGCGCTTGCAGATGTAGCAGCCACGCGGCTTGAGCAGCTCGCCGGCGAAGTCTCCGGTGGTGTTCGAGACCAACGGGATCCCGGCCGTCTCGTCGTCGATGCGCATCGCCGAACCGGTCGCGGTGGCCTCGATGACGGCTCGGTCGGCGGCGGCCTCGGCGGCCCGCTTGCGCAGGCGTCGGGCCTGCTTGAGCGCCTTGTACATGTGGGAGGCCGCGTGCTTGACCGTGGTCACGTCGGGGTGGTCGCTGGGCAGCTCGTGGAGCTGGTCGAGCACTTTGACCGCGATCGCCAGCTCGTCGGGGTCGATCGCGTCGAGCGTGGGGGAGGCATCCTCGGGCGGCTTGGTCACCGGCAGATTCTAGGTCGCGAGCACGGGAGTAGCCTCATCCTTCGTGCTGAGGGGAATGATCGCGGACACCGAGCCGCTGAAGAACGATCACTTCCGGCGGCTGTGGGTCGCGAACATCATCACGGTCATCGGCGCCCAGCTCACCGTGGTCGTCGTACCGGCCCAGATCTATGCGATCACCGGCTCCTCGGCGTACGTCGGTCTCACCGGCGTCTTCGGTCTCGTGCCGCTGGTGGTCTTCGGCCTCTGGGGCGGCGCGCTCGCCGATGCCATGGACCGGCGGCGACTGCTGATGATCACCACGGTCGGACTGATCGTGACCAGTGGCCTCTTCTGCCTGCAGGCCGCCGCCGGCAACGAGGACGTCTGGCTGCTGCTCGGCCTGTTCTCCCTGCAGCAGGCGTTCTTCGCGGTCAACCAACCCACCCGCAGCGCCGTGCTGCCCAAGATCCTGCCGGCACACCTGCTGCCGGCCGCGAACTCGCTGAACATGACCGTCTTCATGGCCGGTGCCATCGCCGGGCCGATGGTCGGCGGCGCGCTGATCCCGGTGCTCGGCTTCGCCTGGCTCTACCTGGTCGACACCATCACCCTGTTCGCGACACTCTTCGCCGTCACCGCCCTGCCCGCGCTCCCGATCGAGGGTGTCACCCAGGCACCCGGCCTGCGCTCGGTGATCGACGGGTTCAGGTATCTGCGCGGCCACAAGGTGCTGATGATGAGCTTCGTCGTCGACATCATCGCGATGGTCTTCGGCATGCCACGGGCACTCTTCCCGGAGATGGCCCACAGTGACTTCGGGGGACCGGTCGAGGGAGGGCTCGCCTTCGCCCTGCTCTTCGCGGCGATCCCGGCCGGGGCGGTGCTCGGCGGGGTCTTCTCGGGGTGGGTCTCGCGCGTGGAACGCCAGGGGCGTGCGGTGATCATCGCGATCCTGGTCTGGGGAGCGGCGATCGCGTTCTTCGGGATCTTCGTCGGCGTCGCCAACGGCAGTGGCGGACTGATGCTGGCCGGGGCCGTCGTGATGCTGATGGTCGGCGGGGCCGCCGACATGGTCTCCGCCGCGTTCCGGCAGAGCATGCTGCAGAGCGCCGCCTCCGACGAGGTGCGCGGCCGTCTCCAGGGAGTCTTCATCGTCGTGGTCGCCGGTGGCCCGCGCATTGCCGACGTCGCCCACGGTGGCGCCGCCGCCATGGCCGGTACGGCGACCGCTGCCGCCGGCGGAGGCATCCTCGTGGTGGTGCTGACGATCGTCGCAGCGCTGGCCGCGCCGGCCTTCATGCGCTACCGGTTGGCGCGCCCACAGGACGCCTGAACCTGGCTGACCTGTCTGCGGGTGTCGGGAATTCGTGGGGGCTGAACCCTCGACACAGATTGCCGAGTGCAACTAGCGTGGCGGCACCCGACAGGAGGTGTGATGGCCGACACACGTTGCGACATGACGCACCGTGCCTACGAGCTTGCCCTCGGAGAGGGCCTCGGCTTCTGGGAACGCAGCGCGACCGTGACCTCGCTGTTGTCGGCAACTGCCAGTCGCTCCGGCCGCCGGCCCTTCCTGGGCGGTGGACGCAAGCACAAGGCGAACGACCTGATGTTGCACACCTTCGACGGTGGGCTGGTCGTCGAGCGAGTCCGTGGCGGTGTGCTCGGCGCCTGCTACACCACGGTCACCGCTGGGTTGCTCGAGATCGAGCCGTGTCCCGAGACTTCCGGTCCGGGCCTGGCGCTGAGCCTCACCTTCGACGGCAGCCGGACCCTTCTCCTCATGGAGTCCACGACCAGCACTCCCGACGAGCTCGCGGAGCTGGCCGGCCGATGTCGTGCCAGCTCGCGAGCCCGGATGGAACGCTGGCAGCTCGGCCAGGCGTTCAGCGACCCCGACTGGATCTGATCGTCCGGATCAGAGAGGCTCCGGGCATGCGGATCTGGTCGTTGCACCCCGAACACCTGGACGTGAGGGGCCTGGTCGCCTGTTGGCGCGAGACGTTGCTGGCGCAGAAGGTGCTGCGCGGACTGACCGTGGGTTATCGCAACCACCCTCAGCTGATCCGCTTCCGCGCCTCCGGCGACCCGGTGGTCGCCGTCGCCACCTACTTGCACGGCGTCGCCGACGAGGCCGATGCTCGTGGCTACAACTTCGACCGGAGCCGGGTCGTCGTCGCCCCGGACCCAGCGTTGAGGATGCCGGTCAACGACGGCCAGGTTGCCCATGAGTGGCAGCACCTGCTGGCCAAGCTCGCCGAACGCGACCCGGCGCGGCACGAGATGCTGCTCGCGACCGAGCCGCGCGTGCACCCGCTCTTCGTCGTACGCCGGGGGCCGGTCGAGGCGTGGGAGGCCACCGGCTGAGCCGGGCGCTCACTCCTCCGGAGGGATCACCGCGCGGACCCGGGTCACGAACTCGCCGAAGTTGGCCATGAACTCACGCAGGAACTCCTCGGTCTCGGAGTCGCTGACGTGGCCGGCGTCGTCGACCAGACCCTCGGTGAACTTGATGTAGGCCTCGGGCGCGTTCATCTGCGGTGAGTCACAGAAGCTCAGCACGCTGCGCAGGTTCTGCTGGGCGACGGCGGTGCCGATGTTGCCGGGCGAGGCGCCGATGACCGCGGACGGCTTGCGGGAGAAGGAGTTCTTGCCCCACGGCCGACTGGCCCAGTCGATCGCGTTCTTCAGGCCACCGGGGATGTCCCGGTTGTACTCAGGGGTGACGAACAGCAGGGCGTCGACGCCGGCGATCTGCTCCTTCAGGGCGCGCGCGGGCGCCGGGTAGTCGCCGTCGAGGTCACGGTTGTAGAGCGGGAGGTCCTTGATCGGGATCTCCTCGAACGCCAGGTTCTCCGGAGCCAGGGGGATCAGCGCCGTCGCGAGCTTCCGGTTGATCGAGTCCTTCGAGAGGCTGCCGACCATGTAGCCGACCTTGTGCACGGTCATCCGCGTTCCTCCATCAGTCGTTATGTCCGGTTCCGTCGATGCCCACCATGCCGAACAGGCGGTGCGAGCACAATGGGACCCATGTCGACCTGGACGCGCGAGGAACTCGCCGACGCATTCGCCCACTTCCAACAACAGGTCCAGGCCGCGGCCGACTCCGGGGAGTGGTCACGTTTCGCCGACCTCTTCGTCGAGGACGCGACGTACGTCGAGCACGCCTACGGGCGCTTCTCCGGGCGTGAGGAGATCCGGGAGTGGGTGACCCGCACGATGACCAGCTTCCCCGGCAACGAGATGGTGGCGTTCCCGGCGAACTGGGTGACGATCGACGTCGAGCGCGGCTGGGTGATCTGCGAGATCGCCAACCCGATGCGCGACCCGGGCGACGGCAGCGTCATCTCACCGAGCAACCTCACCATCCTGCGGTACGCCGGCAACGGGATGTGGCGCGAGGAGGAGGACGTCTACAACCCGGCCACCTTCGCCACGGCGGTCAAGCAGTGGTTGGCGATTGCCGCCGAGCACGGGCAGCTGCCCGAAGGCCTGCCGGCCTGGGCGACTCAGGCCTGAAGCGCTCGGCTCGGCCCGCCGGACGTCACTCCGTGGGCTCGAGCGTCGGCTCCTCGGCCCCGGACGACTCCGGCTCGGATGCCTCGCCGCTGGGCACGTCACCCTCCGCAGCGGGCGTGTCGAAGCCGCACTGCCTGGTCTCCTGCTTGATCTGCTTGGTCAGCCGATCCTTGCCCGCCTCGTGGGCCTCGGCCACGGTGCCCTCGTAGATCTGTCCGTCCTCGGACTCCAGGTTGACCGCCGACGCATCTGCGCAGAGGTGGAAGACCTTGCCGGACTTGGTCCAGTAGACGAGGTTCTCGCCGGTGATCTGCTCGACCTGGTTGGTCTCCTCGGTGTACTGCTCGACCGACGGCGAGTCCCAGTCGACCCCGAACAGCGTGGCCGCCACCATCACCGCGATGCCGATGCCGCCGGCGATGGCCTTGTCCTTCTTGTCCAGGTCGCCGTTGAGGAAGATCATCACGATCAGCGGCAGGAATGCGATCACGGTGATGATGGCGCCGAGCTGGTTCTGCACGAAGAACCGCACGGTGTCCTGGCGTGAGGCCGGGTCGAGCCGGTTGGCCTTCTTCCACAGGAACGAGCCGCCCATCGCGAGGGCACCGATCACCACGATGAGGGCGATCAGGATGACCATGTTGATGTCGTCCTGCCGCAGCACCCAGAAGATGCCGAACAGCTCACCGGCGATGGCCAGCGCCCACAGGGCCGCGGCAACCAGGCGGAACGTGGTCGCCTTCTTCTTCGCCTCGGCTGTCGGCTTCCAGGCCGGGTCCACGTCCTGGACGTCGTCTCCGCCGGATCGGGTCGGACGGGTGGTGCCCTTCGATCCGCCCCTGCTGCTCGGCGGTGGCGCCAACTTCTCGGCCCGGACGATCTTCTTGCCGGACGACGACTTCTTGGCCATGGGGGCTCCCGGGATTGCAGCGCGGACGATTTGGGCCAAATATCCCATGCTTGCGCCGGAATGCGGTTGCCTGACTACAGATCGACCGCGCGGTTCACCCAGGTGGAGGTGACCACCATGCCGACCTTCTCGTAGAGCGACAGCGCACCAGTGCGGGAGTCGGTGTTGAGCTCGCACCGCGTTGCGCCGTGCTCGCGGGCGGCCGTGAATGAGTCGGCAAGGAGTGCTTGGGCCAGGCCACGACCACGTTCGTCGCCACGAACGGCCAGTCGGTCGACGTATCCGCAGGGGCCGTCCAGCACCATCGAGGAGACGGCGACCACCTGGTCGCCTGCATCGACGACCACCCGCAGGTGCCACGGCTCGAAGCCGGGCCGGCGTACGACCTTGGCGACGAAGTCGCCGAACGGCTCCCGTTCGCGCTCGGACCACTCGAGGAAGGCGTCCTCGGCGACCTTCCACGCGGCCCTGTGGTCATCCGCCGTGGCCGTGCGGAGCCGGAACCCGTCGGGGAGGGCGCGGGCCGGAATGTCGGCCCCCTCAGGCAGGGCCAGGAGCCACGACGTCCACCTCACCCGGAACCCCATTGCCTCCAGGAGGCGGTCGGCCGCCGAACCCTGCGGCACCGACTGGCCCACGGCTCGTACGCCGGCAGCGCGAGCGTGCTCGTGGATCCAGCCGACCAGCCAGGTGCCGATGCCACGCCCCTGTCGGTCCGGATGGACGGAAGCCTCGGCGCGGTCGTGCCCTCCGTGTTCGGCGTACCCCACGAGGCGGTCACCGTCGAAGACACCGACCGTGCTGGCGCCGATGTCGAAGCTGGGGCGCTGCCAGTCGCTGACGATGTCGGCCAGCTCGATCTGGGCCTCGCCGATGGCGGCCACCTCGTCGGCTGCCATCACATCTGTGACGGCCTGCGCGTCGTCGAGCGTGAGTGGACGGCTGGTGAGGCCTTCGGAAAGCTCCATGCTGAATTCAAGCCCCACCGCGGGTGTGGGTGCATCCGGTTTTCCCATTCGGCCAGATCCTCGCCGGCAACCTGCGGGGACAGGGCGTGCGTTCGAGCTCCCAGCGCGCGAACGCGGAACCGGCCGGTCAGTCCCCTCGGGAGGGCTGGCCGGCCGGCGTACGGCGGAGCTGCTGGCTCAGGCGTTCTTGATCGCCGAGACGTCGAACTGCAGCTTGATCTTCTCGGAGACCAGCACGCCACCGGTCTCGAGGGCCGCGTTCCAAGTCAGGCCGAAGTCCTTGCGGTTGATGGTGGTCGCGCCCTCGAAGCCGACGCGGGTGTTGCCGAACGGGTCCTGGGCGGAGCCGAGCTGCTCGAACCCGATCGTGACGGGCAACGTGGTGTCCTTGATGGTCAGGTCGCCGGTGATGTTCCAGTCGTCGCCGTCACGCTCGACGGAGGTGGAGCTGAACGTCCAGGTCGGGAAGTTCTCGACGTCGAAGAAGTCGGCGGAGGTGAGGTGACCGTCGCGGTCAGCGGCGCCGGTGGAGACCGTCGAGGCGTCGATGGTCAGCTTGACCGAGGAGTTCGCCGGGGTGGCGGTGTCGATCGTGGCGGTGCCCTCGAAGCCGGTGAACTGGCCGCGCACGTTGGTCACCATCGCGTGCCGAGCGGTGAAGCCGAGGACGGTGTGGCTGGGGTCGATGGTGTAGTCGCCCGAGATGTCGGAGACGGCGGTGGTGCCGGCGTCGAAGACGGACTCGGGGGCGGCGGACTTGTTGCGGCTGAAGATGCTCATTGTGGTGTGCTCCTGAAGATCTTGGGTGGTGTGGGCTTTCATTGAATCTTCAACTACAAGTCTGCCGAACCCATTCCCACTTCTCAACGAATGTGACCCACTTCACAAAGCGTGACCAGTCAGCAGTCGGTCAGCCCGTCGGGTCGAGCGCTCAGGCCGGTCGCCAGGACGAGTCGATCGCGCGGGCCACGTCGATCGTCCGGGCGGCCTGCACTGCCGGTTTCGCCAGCTCGCGGGTGACGTAGGAGGCCACGAAGCGGCGCAGCTCGTCGTCGATTCCGGCGGCTCGCTGCAGCAGGCTGGCGCGTAGCCCGTCGGCCTTGAGCTGCACGTGGATCTGTTCGGCGCGCGGCGCCAGCGCCTCGATGAAGACGGTGCACCCACTGCGCGCCCGAGCCGTCAACTCAAGCGGCACGTCGAGGTGGGTGTCGAAGCGTTGGGTGTCGAGCTGCAGGTCAACGGTCAGGCGCAGATCGACGGGGAGGACCACCCGGAAGCACACGTGCTCGCCGTCGATCCGATCGATCGAGGCCGGTCGCAGCCTTCCCTTGGCGCTCGCCTTGGCCACCCGGCCGGGCCCGACACCGATCGGGCCGAAGTCGATCGGCTCACCGGCCAGCACGTTGATGGCGGCCAGGACGCGCTCCTCGGTGACCGCGATCCGGAAGAAGTCGCGGCCGAAGTCTTCGTACGAGCAGTAGTCCGTCATCCTCAGGACAGTAGTCCCGCTGGTCGTCCGGAGGGCAGTTCTTCCCACCAGGGTTGGGAAATCCCTGAAATGTTTGAAGCATGAACTTTCCGGAAATGCGTGACTTGCGCCATACCGGCAGCATAAGGTCGCCAGACGCTTGATGGTTGTCAAGACAACGGGACGAGCCGACAGGAGAGATCCGATGATCGAAGTGCACCAGCGCGACAGCGTGCGCTCGATCGTGGTCGGCGCCGCCGCGAAGGGCGTGGCCCGTCCGTTCCTGCGCTGGTTCCCGGTCAACGGCCCGGTCGCTCCGTTGCGCCACGGCCTCGACCTCGGGGCCCGGCTGGCGCCGCGCCACCGCGGCACCAGCCTGGAGAAGGTCACCGGCGACGGCTGGGTCGGCGAGCTGGTGATGCCCAAGGGCGTGCGCTCCGGCGACGGGGCGCTGGTCTACTTCCACGGCGGCGCGTTCGTGTTCTGTGGCCTGGCCACCCACCGCCGCATCGTCGAGCACCTGGCCCTGCGCACCGGCCTGCCGGTGCTGAGCGTCGGCTACCGGCAGCACGACAAGGCCCTGGTCGACCAGAGCATCGCCGACTGTGTCGATGCCACCAACTGGATGATCGAGCGCGGCTTCGCGGCCGACAAGCTCGTGCTGGCCGGCGATTCCGCCGGCGGACACCTGGCCTTCGCGGTGGCGCTCGAGGCCACCGGTCAGGGGATTCCGCTCGGTGGTGTGGTCGGTCTCTCCCCGTGGCTGGAGTTCGACAACACCGACCGGCGCAACCACGAGAACGCCCGCCGCGACCACTACATCCCGTCGCGCCGTCTGGACGCGATTGCCCGCGTGGTCACCGGCAAGCCGATCCACGACCCCGCGATGTCGCCGGTCAACCGAGACCTGGCCAAGCTGCCGCCGACCCTGCTCATCTGCGCTGCCGACGAGATCCTGCGCTACGACGCCGAGATGATGACCGAGCGCCTGCAGCGTGCCGGGGTCTCGGTCACCACCCACATCTGGGAGGGCCAGGTGCACGCGTTCCCGGTCCTGGGCGAGCTGCTTCCCGAGTCCAGCCAGGCGATCGACCTCGTCGTCGACTTCGTGCACCTCCGGCTCGGCTCCCGCCGACACCTCCACGCGGTCGCCGACGTCGCCGTCTGAGACGCCGCGCAGGACAGTCGGCGCAGGGCAGTCGGCGGCCCGTCATCCCGGCGCGGTCCAGTCGGCGCGCTCCACGAACGCGAACTGCGCCGTCTTGTCCGGCAGCTCGGCCCGCGGGCCACGGCTGGCCTGCAACCGGTTCATCAGGCTGAGCGACTTCTCGTTGCGTACGTCGGGCTCGAGCACGATCCGTTGCACCGACGGGTCGGAGAACACCCACGAGGCCAGGTGTGAGAACAGCGCCTGGGAGAAGCCGTCCGGGCGACGCCCGGGCCCGATCAACAGGTGGACGCCGACGTCACCGGGCCGGCGGTCGTAGAACTGTCCGATCTCGTCGACCGCCGGGTCATAGGTCTGGAACAGCGCTCGCGGTTCGCCGTCCCAGCAGACCAGGTGGGCGGAGAGGTGCTCCTGCTCGTCGATGTAGGTGTAGATCTCCTCCACCTCCTCGACAGAACGCTCGAGCATCCCCCAGAACCGGGCTCGTTCCTCGGTGACCCATCGGTGCAGCATCGCGGAGTCGGTGGCCGGGACCACGGGGCGCAGCACGAGGTGCGGGTTCAGCGTCGCCTTCATCGAACTTCTTCTCCTGTGGTCCGGGCCTGCTCGCGCAGCTGGTTCCAGTCGGTGGTGACCGCGATCAGGTCGCCGGTCTGCCAGGCATCGAACTGGTCGACCTGGTGGGGGTGGCCGGGAACGCCGCTGCTGCCCAGCGGGACCGCCCAGCGGCTCCGGTCGCGATCGGCCAGGTCCCAGACATAGCGGGCGACCGGGCCACGCACTGCGCTGTCGGTGCCGGGGATCCAGCCGTTTGCCGCGACGGCATTCGCGTCACCGGGCAGCGGCTCACCGGCCACCGGGACGATGTCGTCGTCCAACCCGAACTGGGCCAGCCCCGTCAGTGGGCCGAAGCCGTG
Organism: Nocardioides sp. Soil797; assembly: GCA_001429555.1. Classification (GTDB taxonomy): domain Bacteria; phylum Actinomycetota; class Actinomycetes; order Propionibacteriales; family Nocardioidaceae; genus Nocardioides. The sequence goes on from LMSR01000004.1 coordinate 73,393, forward strand.
CCGCGCACCCCAGGGACGTGCGTCACCGGCTGCCGCGTCGAGCGCTGCGCCCAGGAGGGACGGCAGGTCGAGGCCCAGCTCGTGACCGTGCTCGAGCAGCTGAGGCAGCGACTGGCCCACGCGCGTGGGGACCGAGAGCCAGGGCCGATACATCTCGCCGTGGCTGTCGGCATCGGCCACCTGCTGCAACGGCGCGCTCTGGCAGACCTGGTGGACCAGCTGCTCGCGGACCGCGTTGAACACGGCAGCGCCGGGGCTGTCCACCGCCATGTCGAGGTCCCAGGTGGCGAGCGTGCTGCGCAACAACTCGGCGGTGGGGGCCAGCTTCGGCAGTGCGGCGATGGCCGCCAAAAGTGCCTCGGCGCCGAGCTGCCGGGCATCGGTCAGTGGGCGGATGGCGTCGTCGGCGGTCCAGTCGGCGCGTTCGTCGAGCAGCTCGGTGATGCGATCGGCCCGCCAGGACTCGGCGAAGTGGCTGCCGATCGCGTCGTACGCCGGGGTGGTGCGGTCGTTGGCCGTGACCACGTGTCCCCGGCCACCGGGATCGATGACCGGCATCTCCTCGACCCAGCCGGTCCAGGTGTGCGTGGCATCGGCGGCAGGCACGATGCCGAACCGGTTCGACAGGTCCCGGGTGGGGACCTTGCCGGCGACCCGGTGCCGCACCAATCCGGTGGAGTCGGCGACCACCCAGTTGTTCAACGGTTCCACCCAGTGCGCGAGGGCCGCCTCGACGTCGACGACGCTGCGGGAACGCAGCAGTGGCAACAGGGCACCGAAGCCGAGGTCGCCCAGGGCATGGGAGGCGGTGCGCAGGGAGATGGGCTGGTCGTCGAAGACGATGGGGCCACGCTCGGTGACGACGACGTCGATCATCTCAGGCTCGTCGTCGAGCAGGTCGATGGTCTCCTCACGGGTCTCGACCGCCTTCCAGCCGTCAGGACCGAGCGCGCACAGGGTGCCGTCGCGGACCTCGAGCTGCTCGGCGTAGAGGTCCTGGTAGTCGCCCATCGCATTGGTCAGGCCCCAGGCGACTGAGCCGGTGTGCCCGAAGTGCTGGACGCCCGGCACCCCGGGGAACGTGAAGCCGACGACGTCGAATTCGGGGCAGGCCAGGTGGGTCTGCAGATAGACGTTGGGTGACTCGAAGAGCCGGTGCGGATCGCCGGCCACGATCGGAGACCCGGTGGCGGTGCGGTCCCCGGTCAGGGCGAAGGCGTTGGAACCGGCGGCCCCCGGCGGCGCGACCGAGAGAGCGCGCAGCCCGGCGCGGCCGAGTCGACGTGCGACCCGGTCGCGCCACAGCTTCGAAGGGTAGGAGCCGAACTGCACCTGCTGGACCAGGAAGACGCCGAGGGGAGTCCAGGGCATCCAGCGCCGGTCGCGGAAGGCCACGTTGATGCCGTCGGTGAAGGCGACCAGGAAGTCGCGGGTCTCGTCGTCGACGGCGTCGTAGGCGCGCTGGGCCAGCGCATCGATCCCGGCTCGGCGTGAGAAGCGGTCCCATTCCAACCCGTTGCGGCCCAGGTGGGCCGCCGTACGGCCTTCGCTGCGCAGCCGTTCGAGCTCCATCTGACCGGCACGGGCCTCGACCATCTCGTGGCCCTGGGCAAAGGCCAGCTCCTCGAGGGAGTCGGCCCTGATGTGTGGGATCCCGTGGGAGTCGTGGATGACCTCGGAGCTCATGCGTTGGCCCTCACGATGGTGGAGGGCGAGGCGATGTTCATCCTCCAACCGTTCCAGCACCCACCGGATTGGCCAACTCCCCGGCAAACATCAACGACGAGGACTGATCGGCCAGGTCGACCATCTGCAGGGTGTTGCGCAGCTGAAGGCGGTTCAGGCAGCTGTGCCGGAAGGTGGGCCGCAGCAGGTCGTGCCTCGCGGCGGCCTCCGCCAGCTCGGGGTGGTCGGCGAGGTGACGGTCGAGGCAGGCACGCACCTCGGCCCAGAAGTCGGCCTCCGCGAGAACGCCGTCGTCGTCGAGCACGGCGGCGAGGTGCCGGAAGAACCCGTCGAAGACATCGGTGTGGATTGCCAAGGACTGCTCCTCGACCGGCACCGCGGCGCGGATCCGCTCCACGGCGGCCGGCAGCGGCAGGTCGCCCATCACCGCCACCTCCTCGCCGATGTCCTTCATGAACATCGCCACCGGGGTGTGGTCGCGCAGGACCATGACGAGGTTCTCGCCGTGCGGCATGAACGCCAGGTCGTAGCGGAGCAGGCAGTGCACCAGCGGCCGCAGGTAGGCATCGAGGTAGCTCCCCAGCCAGGCCGCGGCAGTCAGGCCGGAACGGGCGATCATCGCGGCGACGAGCGAGGAGCCCTTGGCATCACGGTGCAGCAACGATGCCATCGTGGCCAGTCGCTCACCTTCCGCGAGCCGGGGCGCCGGGCTCTCGCGCCAGAGGGCCGCGAGCATCTTCTGGTAGGGAGAGGCGAAGCCCAGGGCATGGAAGGCGTCGCCGGTGTAGCCGATCGCAGCACATTCGCGCAGCACCCGGAAGCCTCGCGCGACCAGCTCCTCGTCGGCCTCGACCAGGTCGTGCACCCAGTCGTTGATTGCCGGCGTGACCGACATGTAGTTCGGGGACAGCCCCCGAAGGAAGCCCATGTTCTGGATCGCCAGCGCGGTCTTCACGTAGTGCCGCTCCGGCGCGCTGGTGTTGAAGAACGTGCGGATCGACTGCTGTGCCCGGTAGTCGTCGTCGCCCTCGCCGAGGAACACGATGTCGTGGCGGGCCACGTCGGGTGCGAACGTGATCGTCACCCGGTTGACCCACTGCCACGGGTGCAGGGGGAGCCAGAGATAGTCGGCCGCGTCGAGCCCGAGGTCGGCCAGTCTCTCGGTGAATCGGCGCACGGTCTCGTCGCCGAGCTCACCGCCGTAGAGGTCGTCCTCGGAGATTCCGGCGCTGAGAGACAGGGCGGCCAGCGAGCGGCGTACCGCCACCCAGACCAGGCGCACGGGGCTCCCCGTCTCCGGGGCGTACGCCGCGAAGTCGTCGCCGCCGAAGCCGATCCGGCCGTTGTTGGCCACGAACGCCGGATGTCCCTCCGTCATCGCCGCCTCGACCGCCTGGTAGTCGGCGTCCACCAGATCCTCGACCGTCGCGGTGGAGTGCGCGAGCTTCCACGCCGCGGAGGCCAGGGTGCTGGCCAGCTCCTCGAGGTAGGTGGGCAGCAGGCTGTCGGGAATCCCCAGCAGTGGCGCGAACTCGACCAGGAACCGCTGGACGTCGAGCGGCTGCTCCCGTTCGTCGATCGTGCGCACCAGCGAGTCCCGATCGAGGCTCCAGTGCTCGAGGGCGTGCCGACGGGCGGCGAACGCGTAGCGCACCGAACCGTCGGGGGAGACCAGCTCGAAGCCGGTTCCACGTGGAACCGGCACGAGCAACCGCTCGTGTGAGAACTCCGCAATCGCCTTGCAGACAAGGGATCTCTGTGCGGCGGCGAGGTTCTCCGGGCTCAGGTGTGTGACGTCGACGCTCATGCGGTCGCTCCCATCCGGGCTGCGGCATGGGCGCTCCGGGTGCAGAAGGACAGTGCCGCCGTCTTGTGGTGGAGGTCGACCTCGCGCGCGACCACGAACCCAGCCGCGGCGTTGAGCGAGGCGATCTTCCCGTTGCGCACGTCGGGTTCGACGACCACGCGCTTCACCGACGCATCCGCGAAGCAGAAGTCCATCACCGCCGCGAACACCGCCGTGGTGAACCCGGCACGGTGCGTCTTCGGTGGTGCCACCAGGACGTGCATTCCGAGGTCTCCCTCTGTGATCTCCGGGAGGCCCGCCAGCGGTCCGTGACGGGGGTCGTAGGTCTCCACGAGGAACTCGGGCTCGCCATCGGCTCGTCCCAGCCACGCATGGTGGTGCGGGTCGGCCGCGATCGCGGCGTACTCGCGGGCCACCTCGACCGTGGTGGCGCCCTGCATCTCCCAGTAGACCGAGCGGGGATGGGTCACCCAGGTGTGCAGGAGCGTGAGGTCGCGCTCCACGTCGAGGGGTTCCAGGGTCAGTCTCATCGGCCACTCCCGCCGGGCTGCGTCCTCAGGTGGTCGGGGACGCCGAAGTCCTGGAAGGCGATGCGCTTCTCCACCGGATAGACCTCGCGCCCGAGCATCGCCGCGATGATCACGGAGTTGCGGTGGGCGCCCATGCCCAGGTCGGGTGCCACGAAGCCATGGGTGTGCTCCTCGGCGTTCTGCGCGAAGATCTCGCTGCCGTTGTGGTCGATCGCGTAGTGCGCGTCGGCCAGGAAGCGACGGTGGTCGTCCCAGCGGATCCGGTCGCGGATCGGGGAGAGGAACGCCGGCACCTCACGGCGGTAGCCGGTGGCGAAGACCAGGCCCTGCGTGTCGAGGGAGAAGTGCTCGTCCTGCTCGACGTGGTGCAGGTCGAGGCGTACGCCGTCCGGCGTGAGATCGGCGCCCGTGACCGCCGTGTTCGTGACGAGAGTGGTCCGGGTGTCTCCCTGCACCTCGCGACGGTAGAGCTCGTCGTAGATCTGGTTGATGACGTCGCCACTGATGCCCTTGTAGAGCGAGCGCTGATCGCGCAGCAGGGTGTCGCGGGTCTCGGCCGACAGCTCCTGGAAGTACGCCGTGTACTCCGGCGAGGTCATCTCCAGGGTCAGCTTGGTGTATTCCATCGGGAAGAACCGGGGTGACCTGGTCACCCAGTTCAACGTGTAGCCGTGCTGGTCGATGTCGGACAGCAGGTCGGCGTACACCTCGGCAGCGCTCTGGCCACTGCCCACGACGGTGATCGACTCCAGCTGCTGGAGCTCGGCCCTGTGCCTCAGGTAGTCCGCCGAGTGGCAGGTGACCCGCGAGGGATGAGGAAGGTGCTCCGCGCCCGTCTCGAAACCCCCGCAGCTCGACTCCGCCCCGCGCCCGAGCACCCCGCGCGCCACCTCGGGCACGTACGGCTGGGTGCCGGTGCCGAGCACCAGCCGTCGGCCGCGGTGCACCTCACCGCCGGCGGTCGTGACGGCGTACGCCGTGCCGTCGTGCTCGACGCGCGCGGCGGGCGAATCGAAGCGCACCGAGTCGAGGCGTTCGGCGGCCCAGCGGCAGTAGTCGCTGAACTCGCGTCGCAGGGGGTAGAACGACTCGCGGATGTAGAACGGATAGAGCCGCCCGATCTCCTTGAGGTGGTTGAGGAACGTGAAGCGCGACGTGGGGTCGGCCATGGTCACCAGGTCGGCCATGAACGGCACCTGGAGCGTGGCGTCGTCGAGCAGCATGCCGGGGTGCCAGTCGAAGTGGGGGCGTGCCTCGAGGAAGACTCCGTCCAGATCCTCGATCGGGTCGGTGAGCGCGGCCAGGCCGAGGTTGAACGGGCCGAGGCCGATGGCGACGAAGTCCTTCATCGGGCGGCCCCCATCAGCATCTCTGCGCCGGTGCTCCGGATCTGGTCGACGATGCCGAGGACGTCGGTGGCCCGCGCGAGAGGGTTCAGCAGCGTGAACTTCAACCACACCTCGCCGTTGACCTTGGTGGAGGCCACCATCGATCGACCGTCGGCGAAGAGGGCCGACCGGATCCGGGTGTTGTGCTCGCTGACCCGGCCGGCGTCCATGCCCACCGGGCGGTGCCGGAAGACCAGGGTGCTCAGGGTGGGAGCCGCCGCCATTTCGATGTCGACGCACTGCGTCATGGCATCGTGCACCTGCGCGGCCAGGTCGATGACCGAGTCGAAGTAGTCACCGATCCGGTCGGGGCCCATGATCCGCAGGGTCAGCCAGAGCTTGAGCGCGTCGAAGCGGCGGGTGGTCTGCATGGACTTGTCGACCTGGTTGGGATGCGCGGCGTCCTTGGGGTTCAGGTAGTCGGCGTGCCACGTGACGTGGCTCAGGGTCTCGGCATCGCGCACGATGATCGCGCTTGCGGAGACGGGCTGGAACCAGGTCTTGTGGTAGTCGACGGTCACCGAGTCGGCCCGCTCGATGCCGTCGAGCAGGTGTCGGCGACGTGTCGAGGCGAGCAACCCACCGCCGTACGCCGCATCGACGTGGAACCACGTCGCATAGGCACGGCACAGGTCGGCGACCTCGGGCAGCGGATCGATGGCGCCGAAGTCGGTGGTGCCGGCGGTGGCCACCACCGCCATCGGCACCAGGTCGTCGGCGACGCAGGCGGCCAGGGCGTCCGCCAGGGCAGGCGCCTGCATCCGGTGCTGCGCGTCGACCGGGATGCACACCACGGCGTCGGAGCCGAGGCCCAGGAGCCGGGCCGCCTTCTGGACGCTGAAGTGGCCGTCGGCGGAGGCGAAGATGCGCAACCGCTCCAGCCCATGGGACTCGACCCGGCCACGCGCCAGGTGCAGTGCCTGCAGGTTGGACTGGGTGCCGCCGCTGGTGAAGATGCCGTCGGCGCCGGGCCGGTCGGTTGATCCCGCCGGGAAGCCGATGCGGGCCGCGGTCCAGTCGACCAGGTGGCGCTCGATGAAGGTGCCGCCGATGCTCTGGTCATAGGTGTCGAGCGACGAGTTCACCGACGACACGAACAGCTCGGCGACCAGCGCCGGGATGACGACGGGACAGTTCAGGTGAGCGGCGTACCCGGTGTCGTGGAACCAGACGGCGTCGTCGAGATAGAGCCGCGACATCTCCTCGAGGGCGGCCGAGGTGTCGCCGAGGGGCGCATCGAGGTCGACGTCGGCCACGAGCTTGGCGGCCTGCTCGGGGGCGGTACCGTTCGACGGCCCGTTGACGGCGCGCAGCTGCCGGGAGAGGTGGTCGATGCCGGTGAGCAACGAGGTCACCCAGGCGTCGGAGTTGACCGGGTGGAACAGGTGGTGCGCGGAGGCTGATTGGGTCACCGCGGACTCCTTCCGAGATTTAGGTAAGCCTTACCTTATTGACTACCTCGGGGTGGTTGTCGAGGGGGTGGTCGTGTGACCTGCCTCGCACCGAGGAGTGGCGAGCGCGCGACATACTGGCCCCATGGCTGCCTCTCGTCTCTCCACCTTCAGCAACGCGGGCCTCACCTTCGACGTGATCGACGAGGGGCCGATCGACGGCCCGGTGGCCGTCCTGCTCCACGGCTTCCCGCAGCGCGCCTCGTCGTGGAACCCCGTCGCCCGCATGCTCCACGGCCAGGGAATTCGCACGATCGCCCCCGACCAGCGCGGCTACTCGCCCCGCGCACGTCCGCGGGGACGGGCGGCGTACCGGCTGGGCGACCTGAGCGCCGACATCCATCAGCTGATCGACACCCTCGACGCCGGACCGGTGCACCTCGTCGGCCACGACTGGGGCGCGGTCGTGGCCTGGTCGGTGGCCACCGACCAGGAACGGGTCCGCTCGTTGACCGCGGTCTCGGTCGCGCACCCGACCGCCTTCATGCGTTCGATGTTGGGCAGCCAGATCGCCAAGAGCTGGTACATGGGTGCCTTCCAGCTCCCGCTCCTGCCCGAGAAGCTGCTCTCCGACCCGCGGCGAGCCGGTGGGTTCCTCGGGAGAGCCGGGATGACCCGGGAGATGACCGCGACCTACCAACGCGACATCGTCGACCACGGCGCCCTCCCGGGAGCGTTGAACTGGTACCGGGCGCTGCCGCTGACCAACCCGCGCGCTGCGACGGGCCGGATCCGGGTCCCGACCACGATGGTGTGGAGCGACAAGGATGTGGCGCTGGGCCGCAAGGGCATCGACCTCACGGAGGAGTACGTCGACGCGCCCTATTCGCTGCAGGTGCTCGGCGGCGTCTCGCACTGGATCCCCGACGAGGTGCCCGACGTCCTCGCCGAGATCGTGTGTGAGCGGATCGACTCAGTCGACGATGGACGATCCTGACCGGCTGGGCACTATCTTGGTCTCCATGACTGACCCTGAAATCGATGCTGTCCCGACCTTCGACGAACTCGGGCTCGATGAACGGGTCCTGAAGGCGTTGAAGAAGATCGGCTACGAGTCTCCCTCGCCGATCCAGGCCGCGACCATCCCGCCGCTCCTCGACAAGCGGCACGTCGTCGGCCTTGCCCAGACCGGAACCGGCAAGACCGCGGCCTTCGCGCTGCCGATCCTCTCCCAGCTCGACCTGAAGCAGAAGAGCCCGCAGGCCCTGGTGCTGGCGCCGACCCGCGAGCTGGCGCTGCAGGTCTCCGAGGCCTTCGGCCAGTACGCCGCCAACATGAACGGCGTGCACGTGCTCCCCGTCTACGGCGGCCAGGGGTACGGCGTCCAGCTCTCGGCGCTGCGTCGCGGCGTCCACGTCGTGGTCGGCACCCCCGGCCGCATCATGGACCACCTCGAGAAGGGCACCCTCGACCTCTCCGAACTGCGTTTCCTCGTGCTCGACGAGGCCGATGAGATGCTCAAGATGGGCTTCGCCGAAGACGTCGAGACGATCCTGAAGGACACCCCCGACACCAAGCAGGTGGCGCTGTTCTCGGCCACCATGCCGCCGCAGATCCGCCGCATCTCGAAGAAGTACCTCACCGACCCGGTTGAGGTCACGGTCAAGAACAAGACCACCACCGCCGCCAACATCACCCAGCGCTACCTGATGGTGTCGTGGCCGCAGAAGATCGACGCGCTGACCCGCATCCTCGAGATCGAGAACTTCGAGGCGATGATCATCTTCGCCCGCACGAAGTCGGCCACCGAGGAGCTGGCCGAGAAGCTGCGTGCCCGCGGCTTCTCCGCGATCGCGATCAATGGTGACGTCGCGCAGAACCAGCGCGAGCGCACCATCAACCAGCTCAAGTCCGGCAAGCTCGACATCCTGGTCGCCACAGACGTCGCGGCCCGCGGTCTCGACGTCGAGCGGATCAGCCACGTGGTCAACTTCGACATCCCGACCGACACCGAGTCCTACGTGCACCGCATCGGCCGCACCGGCCGCGCCGGACGCTCCGGTGACGCGATCTCCTTCATCACGCCCCGTGAGCGCTACCTGCTCAAGGCGATCGAGAAGGCCACCCGCCAGACGCTGACGCAGATGCAGATGCCGACGGTGGAGGACATCAACACCACGCGTCTGTCCCGCTTCGACGGCGCGATCACCGAGGCCCTCGCTTCGGAGAACGTCGACTTCTTCCGCGACGTGGTCAACCACTACGTCACCGAGCACGACGTCCCGGAGATCGATGTCGCAGCCGCCCTGGCCGCGGTCATGCACACCGACACCCCACTGCTGCTCGACCCCGAGCCGGTCCGCCCGGCGCGCGAGTTCAAGGAGCGTCCGCAACGCAGCGAGCGTTCTGACCGGCCCGACCGTGGCCCGCGCAAGGAGCGCTCCTTCAGCCGGCGCAGCGACGTCCCGCTCTCGACGTACCGCATCTCGGTCGGCAAGCGGCACAAGGTCGAGCCGCGCCAGATCGTGGGCGCACTGGCCAACGAGGGCGGTCTTCAGCGCAGCGACTTCGGCAAGATCGACATCCGTGGCGACCACTCCATCGTCGAGCTGCCGACCGACCTGCCGTCGAGTGCCTGGGACGCCCTGCGCGGCACCCGCATCTCGGGCAAGCTGATCGAGCTGAGCAAGGCCGAGGGCGAGGTCGCCGGCGGTCGACCCAAGCGCTCCTTCGACGACCGGGGTCCGAAGAAGTTCGACAAGAAGCCCCGGCACAAGAGCCACGACTGACCCAACGCCCCCTCGCACCTCGCCTGCCTCTCATTTCCCCGCCTACCCGGGGAAATGGGAACTCCCCGGCCGAAATTCCGGCCGGGAGGTGCCCATTTCGGCCGGGAAGTGGCCAGCAGATCGAGCGAGCGCTGGCGTCAGCGCTTCAGGCCGAACATCCTGCTGGTGATCGTCTCGACCACGCCACGGGGCGCGATCCGGCGCAGGGCAAAGACGACGGGCGCGTTGCTGCCCCTGGCATAGAGCGACTTCGGCTCGGTCGCCTCGACCGCTTCCACGATGGTCTCGGCCACGTCGTCGGCGCTGATGCCCTTGGCCTCCTTGCCGTCGAGCACCCCGATCACGGTGTCGCACTCGGCCCTGAAGGGCGAGTCCTCGGCGACGTACTTGGTGCGCCGCTGGCTGATGCCGGTGTTGATCGAGCCGGGCTCCACGGTCGTCAACCACACGCCGTACGGCGCCAGCTCCGGGCGGGCAGCCGTGGAGAAGGCCCTGATCGCGGCCTTCGTGGCGGCGTAGGAGGACCGGTACGGCAGCGGGAAGCTGGCGATCATCGAGCCGACCATCACCACGCGGCCGTGGCCACGCTCACGCATGCCCGGGAGCAGCAGCTGGGTGAGCTGCACCGGGCCCAGCACGTTGAGTTGGAAGAGCCGGTCGAGGGCGTCGAGAGGCAGTTCCTCGAAGGCGCCCGACTGGGACTCGCCGGCGTTGTTGACCAGTACGTCGACCGGCCCCGCGGCCGCTGCACAGGCGGCGATCGAGTCACGTGACTCCAGGTCGAGGGCCAACCACTCGACCCCATCGATGGTGGGAGCCGTGGCTGGGTTGCGAGTGGTGCCGATGACTCGGAATCCCTTGTCCCGCAGGGCAATCGCCGTCGCCCGTCCGATGCCGGAGGAAGCGCCTGTCACCAGTGCCGTGCGTCGCCGGGTCGTCATCACAGGTCTCGAGCCAGGGCCAGGCCAGCGGCGCGACCCGAGAAGATGCAGCCACCCAGGAACGTGCCCTCGAGGGCGTTGTGTCCGTGCACGCCACCGCCACCGAAGCCGGCGACCTCACCCGCGGCGTAAAGGCCCTGGATCGGTGCACCGTCGGCGCCGATCACCTGGGAGTCCAGGTTGGTCTGGATTCCTCCCAAGGTCTTGCGGGAGAGGATGTTGAGCCGCACTGCGATCAACGGACCGTTCTCCGGGTCGAGCACGGCGTGCGGCGACGCGACTCGGATCAACTTGTCGGTGCGTGACTGTCGCGCGTTGCGGATCGCCATCAGTTGCAGGTCCTTGCTGAAGGAGTTGCCCAGCTGGCGGTCGCGATCGGCGATCTGCTTCTCCAGGTGTGCACCGTCGATGACCGCGCCGTCCCTGGCGATCGCGTTCATCCCCTCGACCAGCTTCTCGACGGTGTCGGCGACGACGAAGTCCTCACCGTGCTCCTTGAACTTCTCGACCGGGCCCGGGGCGCCCTTGGCGAGCCGCGACTGGAGCATGAACTTGAGGTCACGCCGGGTGATGTCGGGGTTCTGCTCGGAGCCGGAGAGGGCGAACTCCTTCTCGATGATCTTCTGGGTCAGCACGAACCACGAGTAGTCGTGGCCGGTGGCCAGGATCTCCTTCATGGTGCCGATCGAGTCGAAGCCCGGGAAGTTGGGGGAGGGCAGCCGGTTGCCGAGGGCGTCGAACCACATCGACGACGGGCCTGGGATGATCCGGATGGCGTGGTCCGGCCAGATCGGGTCCCAGTTGTGGATGCCTTCGGTGTAGGCCCACATCCGGTCCTTGTTGACCAGCTGGGCACCGGCGTCCTCCGAGATGGCGAGCATCCGCCCGTCGACGTGGGCAGGCACCCCCGCGATCATGTGCTTCGGCGCCGGGCCCAGTCGATCGGTCGGCCAGTTCTTGCGCATCAGCTCGAAGTTGTGGCCGATGCCTCCCGAGGTCACCACGACCGCCGCGGCGCGGTGCTCGAAGTCGCCGACGACCTCGCGCGAGCTCTTCACACCGCGCTCCTCGGCGCTCGCCTCGAGGAGGGAGCCGCGGACGCCGACGACCTTGCCGTCCTCGGTGATGATCTCGTCGACCTGGTGGCGGAAGGCGAAACGCACCAGCCCGTTGGCCTCAGCGGCCACCACCGGCTCCTCGAAGATCTCCACGACTGCCGGGCCGGTACCCCACGACAGGTGGAAGCGGGGGACCGAGTTGCCGTGGCCGCTGGCCGAGCCGGAGCCACGCTCGGCCCAACCGACGAAGGGCAGGAACTTCAGGCCGAGTCCGCGCACGTAGTCACGCTTGTCCCCCGCCGCCCAGTCGACGTACGCCTCCGCCCATTGGCGCCCCCAGACATCTTCGTCCTCGAGGCGGTCGAAGGCTGCCGAGCCGAGCCAGTCCTGCAGGGCCAGCTCGGGGGAGTCCTTGATGCCCATCCGCCGTTGCTCGGGCGAGTCGACGAAGAACAACCCGCCCAGGGACCAGAATGCCTGGCCGCCGAGGTTGTTGCGGTTCTCCTGCTCGACCACGAGCACCTTCTTGCCGGCGCGGCTCAACTCGTAGGTCGCGACGAGGCCGGCCAACCCCGCGCCGACGACGATGGCGTCCGGAGTGAAGTCGTGGGCGGTCGTGGAATCGTGGTGGACAGCTGTGGAGTCGGTCACGCTGCCCGAATCTAGCCGATCGGGTACCGGCCGGTAGCAAGTTGGTGCGGAGTTCTTCCGACGGGAGCCTGCGTCGGGACGGGACTGCATGTTCAATGGACTCCGTGACCCTTCCCGTCCTCCTGCTTCTCGGCGCCGGCCCGGGCGTCGGCACTGCTGTCGCCCGTCGGTTCCACGACGACGGGTGGCTGGTCGTGCTGGCCGCACGCAACACGGCTCGGCTCGCCGAGTTGGCCGACGACCTGCGTGGTGCCGGCGCGAAGATCGAGACCGTGCGGGTCGACCTCACCGACGATGACGACGTACGCCGTGTGGTCGACGAAGTCGGACGCGACCACGGCCACATCGACGTCCTCCACTTCAACCCGAGTGCGTGGCGCCAGAAGAACCCGCTCGACCTAGGCGTCGAGGAACTGATCGACGACGTGCGGTTGGGCGTGGCGCCGTTGCTGTCGGCCGTGCAGGCGGCACGTCCGTGGCTGGCCTCCGGAGCACGCATCGTGGTCACCGGCAGCGCCGCGGCCGACAAGCCCTGGCACGAGGCGGCCTCGCTCGGCGTCCAGAAGGCGGCGTTGCGCAACCTGGTCGTCTCACTCGACACCACACTCGCGCCCGACGGGATCCGGGCCGTCAACGTGCAGGTCGACGGTGTGCTCAGCGCGTCGGGCGCGTTCGCGCCCAGCAACGTGGCCACCGCCATCCACACTGCCGTCCTGCGCCGCAATGAAGGCTGGACTCCGGTGGTCCACTACCCCGGCTGAGCCGCACCCTTGACCGCTTGACTGGCAGCACTTGTGCGGTGCTGTTGACGAAATCACCCGTCACAGCACGTGTTCAGCGACGATAACCCCGCGTTACTCGAGGAGTAGCGAGGAGTGGCGGGGTGGAGCGGGGTGGGGCGGCGGGCATGCGTGTACACGGAGTCACCCCCGGCAGGTCGCAGAACGGACACTTTGCGTTCATCGCCGTGCTCAAGAATCCGCGCGTGACCCTCGCTCCGTCGACGCTGCTGCCGGCCCTGATGGCGGGCCAGAAGGCACCCGCTCCGCGCACCCTCGTCGACATCTTTCGCGCGACGGTGTCCCAGCACCCCGACGTTGCGGCCGTCGACAGCGGCCTTGCCACACTCACCTATGCCGAGCTCGCCGAGGCCGCTGACGACCTCGCCGATCGCCTGGCCGAGCTCGGGGTCGGCCCCGGCGACAAGGTCGGCGTCCGCATCAAGTCGGGCACCACCGACCTCTATGTCGCGATCATCGGGATCCTGGTGGCCGGCGCCGCCTACGTGCCGGTCGACGCCGACGACCCCGACGAACGGGCCCGGGTCGTGTTCGGTGAGTCGCACGCGGTGGCGGTCATCGGCAACGACCTCGTCATCTCCGCGACCCCTGCAGGTGCCGGCCGCGCCCCGAGCGAGCGGGTCGAGCCCCGGCCCGAGGACGACGCCTGGGTCATCTTCACCTCGGGCTCGACCGGCAGGCCCAAGGGCGTGGCGGTCACCCACCGCAACGCCGCGGCCTTCGTCGACGCCGAGGCGGCGATGTTCCTCGTCGATGACCCGATCGGGCCCGACGACCGCGTCATGGCCGGGCTCTCGGTGGCCTTCGACGCCAGCTGCGAGGAGATGTGGCTGGCCTGGGCGTACGGCGGGTGCCTGGTGCCGGCGCCCCGCTCGCTGGTGCGCTCGGGGGTCGACGTCGGGCCCTGGCTGGTCGCCAACGAGATCACCGTCGTCTCCACGGTGCCGACCCTGGTCGCCCTCTGGCCCGGCGCTGCCCTCGACAAGGTGCGGCTGCTGATCATGGGCGGGGAGGCCTGCCCCCCGGAGCTGGCGGCCAGGCTGCAGGGTGATGGCCGCGAGGTGTGGAACACCTATGGCCCGACCGAGGCGACGGTGGTGGCCTGCGGCGCGCTGCTGGACGGCTCCGACCCGGTGCGCATCGGCCTGCCCCTCGACGGGTGGGACCTGGCTGTCGTCGACGCCAAGGGCAACCCGGTCGCGGAGGGAGAGTCCGGTGAGCTGATCATCGGCGGCGTCGGGTTGGCGCGCTATCTGGACCCGGCCAAGGACGCCGAGAAGTACGCACCCATGCCGAGCCTCGGCTGGGAACGGGCCTACCGATCGGGCGACGTCGTACGCAACGACTCGGCCGGCCTGGTCTTCGCCGGCCGGGCAGACGACCAGATCAAGCTCGGTGGGCGGCGCATCGAACTCGGCGAGATCGACGACGCGCTCCTCGGCATCCCCGGCGTCGTCTCGGCCGCCGCGGCCGTGCGCTCGACCAAGTCCGGCAACAAGCTGCTGGTCGGCTACCTGACCACCGACGAGCGCTACGACCCCACCGCGGCGCAGGAGTTGTTGCGGCAGCGGATGCCGGCCGCCCTGGTGCCGCGCTTGGCCGTCGTCGACGCACTGCCGACACGCACCTCCGGCAAGGTCGACCGCGACGCCCTGCCCTGGCCGTTGCCCAAGCAGAGCTCGGCGCCCGTCGCCCTGAGCGGGACGTCGGCCTGGATCGCGGAGATCTGGAACGAGGTGCTCGGCGCGGAGGTCGACTCCGCCGCTGACGACTTCTTCGCCTTCGGAGGCGGCTCACTGACCGCCGCCCAGGTGGTCAGCCGCTTGCGCGAGCGCTTCCCCGAGACGGCCGTCGGTGACATCTATGCCCACCCCAAGGTCGGCACCCTGGCCGCTGCGCTCGACGAGATGGGCGAGTCGAGCAGCGCAATGAAGTCGGACCGCAAGATCCTGCCGATCCCGCGCAAGACCCAGCTGGGGCAGCTTGCCGCCCTGGTGCCGCTGCGAGCACTGGCCGGGTTGCGTTGGCTGAGCTGGCTGATGCTCGGGTCCACCGTCGCGGCGGGAGTCGTCGACCTGCCCTGGTTGCCGACGTACCCGATCTGGCTGTTGATCCTGACCACCTGGTTCTTCCTGTCGCCACCCGGCCGGATGACACTCGCGGCCGTGGCGGCGCGGGTGATCCTCGCTGGCGTCGAGCCCGGTGAACACCCGCGCGGCGGCCGGGTGCACCTGCGGTTGTGGCTGGCCGAGCGCGTCCAGGACGGGCTGGCCGCGGCC
Source organism: Nocardioides sp. Soil797 (assembly GCA_001429555.1). Classification (GTDB taxonomy): domain Bacteria; phylum Actinomycetota; class Actinomycetes; order Propionibacteriales; family Nocardioidaceae; genus Nocardioides. Next base: position 88,713 of record LMSR01000004.1, read on the forward strand.
GGGCTGGCCGGTGCCCCGTGGTTCCCGTACTACGCACGGCTGCTCGGGGCGAAGGTCGGCAAGGGTGTCGACCTGCACACCCTGCCGCCGGTGACCGGCCTGCTCGAGGTCGGCAAGCACGCGGCGATCGAGCCCGAGGTCGACCTGAGCGGCCACTGGATCGACGGCGACGTGGTGCACATCGGTCGCATCATCATCGGTGCCCGGGCCAGGATCGGTGCCCGCAGCATGCTCGGCCCGGGTGCGGTGATCGGCAGGGACGCCGAGGTCGGACCGGGCTCCCACGTGGTCGGCGACGTTCCCGACGCCGAGTTCTGGTCCGGCTCGCCTGCCGAGCGCCATGCCGCGGCCCGCGGCCCGTGGTCGACGAGGCAGGCACCCGCCGAGACCGCCTGGCTCGGTGCGTACGCCGCCATCTCGTTCCTGATCGCCTCACTGCCGGCACTGGCCGTGCTCGCCGGCACCGCAGTCCTGCTCCCGGCACTGGGTGGCACCGAATCGCTCGGTGGGGCCCTGGGTGCCGTCCTGCCCTGGTTGCCCCTCGCAGCGCTCGTCGGGTACGCCGTCCTGGCGCTGCTGGTGGTCGCCATGGTGCGGGTGTTGGCGTTGCGGGTCAGCCCGGGCCACCACCCGGTGCGCTCGGCAGCGGGGGTTGCGATCTGGGGCACCCTGAGGGTTCTCGACGAGGCTCGCGACTGGTTGTTCCCGATCTACTCGAGTGCATTCACGCCCACGTGGTTGCGGCTCCTGGGTGCCCGGATCGGGACCGGCGTGGAGGCGTCGACGGTGCTGCTGATCCCGAAGCTGGTGCACGTCAACGACCACGCCTTCCTCGCCGACGACACCCTGATCGGCTCCTACGAGCTCGGTGGCGGGTGGATCCGGGTCGAGCACGTCAAGGTCGGCAAGCGCGCGTTCGTCGGCAACTCCGGCATGCTCGCGCCCGGCCGTCGGGTTCCCAAGAAGTCGTTGGTGGCGGTGCTCTCGGCCGCGCCCGGCCGCGCCGTCGCGAAGGCCGGCACCTCATGGCTGGGCAGCCCGCCCCGCAAGCTGCGTCGTACGGCTGGAAGCGACGACAGCAGTCGTACCTACGACCCGCCGACGCGACTGAAGGTGCTGCGCGCCCTGGTGGAGCTGTGCCGTGGCGTGCCGCTGCTGATCGGCATCGGGCTGTACGTCGCTGCCGCGGCGCTGATGGTTGCGTTGCTCGATCTCCATCTCTGGTTGGCGATTCTGCTCTGCGGGCCGGTGCTCTCCCTGAGCAGCATCACTGCCGCACTGATCACCGTCGCCGCCAAGTGGCTGCTGCTCGGACGCCACCGACCGGGTGATCACGAGCTGTGGACCTCGTTCGTGTGGCGCAACGAGCTGGCCGACACGTTCACCGAGATGCTGGCGGCTCCGTGGTTCGCCCGCCACACCGCGGGAACCGTGACGCTCAACGTCTGGCTACGCCTGATGGGCGCGAAGATCGGGCACGGGGTCTGGTGCGACACCTACTGGCTGCCCGAGACCGACCTGGTCGAGGTGCACGACGGCGCCACCGTCAACCATGGCTGTGTCGTGCAGACCCATCTGTTCCACGACCGGGTGCTCAGCATGGACAAGGTGGTGCTCAGCGCCGGCGCCACCCTCGGGCCGAACAGCGTGATCCTCCCGGCGGCGACGATCGGTCGGCACGCGACCGTCGGCCCCGCGTCGTTGGTGATGCGCGGCGAGGGCGTACCGTCGCGCACACGCTGGATCGGGAATCCGATCGGGCCCTGGGAGGAAGCAGAGGAAGAAGACGCGTGAGGAAAGCCGGCACCGACAGCTATGTTCCCGGGCACGGAGACGCGTCGTACGACGTGGAGCACTACGGGCTGGCGCTCGCCTACAAGCTGATCGGCAACCGCATCGACGGTGACGCGACCCTGCGCTGCCGGGCGAACGTCGACGTCACCTCTCTCGGTGTCGACCTGCACGCCCTGCGCCCGGCCAAGGTGTTCGTCGACGGCAAGGCGGTCAGGTTCACCCACCGGCACGCGAAGATCGAGGTGAAGCTGGCCACGCCGATCAGTGCCGGCACCCCGTTCGAGGTCCGGGTGAAGTACGCCGGCAGCCCGCGCCCGGTGCCATCGTCGACGCTGGGCACCTCGGGGTGGGAGGAGCTGGCCGACGGTGCCATCGTCGCGGCCCAACCGCACGGCGCCCCGTCGTGGTTCCCCTGCAACGACCGGCCCGACAACAAGGCGACCTACTCCGTCGCGGTGTCCGCACCCTCCGACTACCACGTCGCGGTCTCAGGTGAGCTGGTCTCGAGCAAGCGCAGCGGCAGTTCGACCACGTGGCTCTACGAGCAGGGGGTGCCCATGCCGACCTACCTCGCGACGGTGCAGATCGGGCGCTACGAGGTGACCGAGCTCAAGTCCGACGTGCCGATGCGAGTGATCGCCCCGGCCGACCGTGATGCGGCTGCCTTCGACGCCAGCTTCGGGCAGCAGCCGAAGATGATGGCGTTCTTCACCAAGCTCTTCGGCGACTACCCGTTCGCGTCGTACACCGCGGTGATCACCGACGACGATCTCGAGATTCCCCTTGAGTCACAGGGCCTCTCGACCTTCGGGCGCAACTTCATCGACGACGACTGGGACGCCGTGCGCCTGATTGCGCACGAGCTCTCCCACCAGTGGTTCGGCAACGCGGTGACGCTGACCGAGTGGAAGGACATCTGGCTGCACGAGGGATTCGCCTGCTACTCGGAGTGGCTGTGGTCGGAGGAGATCGGGGAGAAGTCGGCCGACGAACGAGCCGCCCATCACCACAGGAAGGTCGCCGAGGATGACGGGCCCGACCTCGTGCTCGGCGCTCCCGGGGCAGACCTGATGTTCGACGACCGGGTCTACAAGCGCGGTGCGCTCACCTTGCACGCGCTGCGCAGCGAGGTCGGCGATGAGGTGTTCTTCGAGATCCTGCGAACGTGGATCGCCAAGCACCGTGGGGAAAACGTGACCACGGAGCAGTTCGTCGCGCACGTCGCTGAGGTGGTCGGCCGCGACCTGCAGCCACTCTTCGACGCCTGGCTCTTCGAGGTCGAGTTGCCCGACCTGCCCTAGCTGGCGACCGACCTGAGCCACGCGGAAGGGCGCTCGCGGAACTATTTTCCGGGTTTGTCCGGATGGTGAGATTTGGGGGTGGTTTCGGGGCTGTGTTGTCGGTGGTCTCGTGTTGGGTCGAGGACATGACGACAGTGATGGCGGATCTCGATGCGGGTGACACGCTCACCGTGGTCGAT
>LMSR01000005.1 GCA_001429555.1 Nocardioides sp. Soil797
GAGACACTGGGCCGCGCCCTGTTCGGCGAGTCTGAAGTCGAACGAGGCCTCGCGCTGATCCTCGCCGAACACCAACCGCCGATCGAGCGAGCCAACACCCCGACGCCACAGGCGCAGAACCCCCCGACGCCACAGGCGCAGAGCACCCCGACGCCACAGGCACAGATCGTGCGAGTGGACTTCAACCTGACCTACGAACCAGAAGCCAGCTGAGCCGCCTGAGCAGCCGGCGGCGCGCGCGGACGGACGGTTCGGAGGAGGACGACAACGAGGTGAAGCGGGGAGAGTGACCGTCAGCGCTTGTTCGGACCCAAGATCCCGGCGCCGTCGCGCACCTCGAAGACCAGCTGGGTCTCGGTCTGTCGGACGACGCGGTGGATGGTGACGTGCTTGAGCACCAGGTCGCGCAGCGCTTCCGAGCTCTCGACGGCGACGTGCAGGTGGAAGTCGTCCTCACCGGCCACGTGGATCGCCTGTAGGACCCCGGGCGCCGACGTGAGGTCGGCGTACAGCTTGTTCACGTGGGCCTGGTTGTGGCTGCCGAGCCTGACCTTGATGATCGCCTGGATCGGCCGGCCGAGAGAGGCCATGTCCAGTTGCAGGGTGGAGCCGGTGACCACGCCACGGTCGCGCAGCTGCCGCACCCGGTAGGCACAGGTGGACTCGGCGAGACCGAGTCGGTTGGCCAGTGCCTTGTTGGTGAGACGAGCGTCGGCGGAGAGCGCGCGCAGGATCTCGAGGTCGACCTCATCGAGGCCAGAGCTGTTCGACCTCCTGGCAGCCTGTGGTTTCGGCAAGATCGACACCGCTTTCTCGATGGGGATTGTGGAACTCATCCAATCCAACGGTATTGACGGTGTCTTCAGCAATGCATCTGGCGAATCAAGAAGGAATTCACGACCATCGAGGCATGTCCCTGCGCCCTGACTCCCTTGCCGTCCACTGTGGCCGTGACGATCTCACGGCCCTGGGTGTGCACGCGTTGCCGATCGACCTGTCGTCCACGAACCCGCTGCCCGACATCGAGCGGGGCGGCGACTCCTACGAGGCGATGGCCACCGGCGGCCACCCCCTGCCGGACGGCGGCAACGTCTATTCACGCCTCTGGAACCCGACCGTGGCCCGCTTCGAGTCGGCCCTCGCCCAGATGGAGCACGCCGATGAGGCCGTGGCGTTCGCCTCCGGGATGGCGGCGATGACCGCGGCGATCCTCGCCCACACCGGACAGAGCGGCAAGCGGCACGTGGTCGCCTGCCGCCCGCTCTACGGCGGCACCGACCACCTGCTCGACTCCGGGCTGCTCGGAGTCGAGGTCACGTTCTGCCACGAGCACGAGGTGGAGGCGGCGATCCGACCCGACACCGCCCTGGTGATCCTCGAGACACCGGCCAACCCGACGCTCGACCTGGTCGACATCCGCAACGTGGTGGCCCAGGCCGGCGACGTGCCGGTGCTGGTCGACAACACGTTCGCCACCCCGATCCTGCAGAATCCCGTCACGCTCGGCGCCTCGATGTCGCTGCACTCGGCGACGAAGTACCTCGGCGGCCACGGCGACGTCACCGCCGGAGTGATCGCCTGCGGCAACGACACCGCGGCAGCGCTGCGCCGCGTGCGTGCGGTCACCGGTGGTCTGCTGCACCCGCTCGGCGCCTACCTGTTGCACCGTGGCCTGAGCACGCTGCCGATCCGGATCCGGGCCCAGCAGGCCTCCGCACAATGGTTGGCAACCTGGCTGGGCGAGCACCCGGCCGTCGAGGCCGTGCACTACCCGGGGGTCGACCGAGACACCCGCGGTCTGCTCGAGACCCAGATGCGCGGCACCGGTGCGATGGTGGCGATCACCCTGCGGGACGGATACGCCGCGGCAGAGTCGATGACGTCCTCCGTGCAGCTCTTCACGCACGCCGTCTCACTCGGCGGCGTCGACTCACTGATCCAGCACCCAGCCGCGCTCACCCACCGGCCCGTGGCGCCCGACGCCCGACCGTCGGCCAGTCTGGTCCGGTTGTCGGTAGGTCTCGAGGACGTCGAGGACCTCAAGGCCGACCTCGACCGGGCGCTGCGGCGTACGCCGGTCAGTGCCGCTCAGACCTCGATCAACAGGATGGCTCCGGTGGCGACGAGGACCAGCACCTTGGCCACCTCGAGCCCCACGTAGACCCAGTGCATGTTGGAGCGGGGAACCTGTTGCCCGGCCAGCACCGCGTCACTGCGCTTGGTCAGTGAGGGGCGTACGCCGAACATCTGGATCAGCAGCACGATCGCTGCCAGGGCGGCGACGGCGAGCTTGCTGCCTTCCTCATGATCGATGAGCAGTGCCAGCAGCATCACTCCGGCGAGCACGCACTCGACCGTGTTCAGCGCGCGGAAGACCAAGCGACCGATGCCCAGACCGAGCGGGATCGTCACACCCGGAGCCCGAAACTTCAGGGGTGCCTCGATGAATGAGATGGCCAGCACCATGCCGAGCCAGACGAAGGTGGCGGCGATCGCGATCGCGTGTTCGGTGCTCATCGGCGGCTCCTGTCTCGGGACTCGACAGCATTCTCCTCCACGACGACGCCGATCCGTGGAGGGTGGGGTCCTCAGCCGGTGCGGTTGACGGTCACGTCGCTGGCCCGACGGCCCGCTCGAGCCGACTGTGTGGCCAGCAACAACCCGAGGGAGATGACCTGAAGACCGGCGACCAACACCACCAACAGTCCAAGGTGGTTGCGGTAGAGCCCGCCCGACAGAGCCCCGCCGAGCAGCGCCGCGCCGCCTTGGAACGCCGCGAAGACGCCGTACGCCGTGGCCAGGGTCGTCGATGGCACGAGGTCCGCGACCAAGGCCTTGACGGTGGAGTCCTGGATGCCGGCGGCCAGTCCCCACACGGCGACGCCGGTCAGGACCAGGCCGAGGCTCCCGGCGAAGGAAAGGGCCGGCACGAACGCGATCAGCACCGGCAGCACGTAGAGCACCTTCGCGTGCCAGCGGTCGTAGGCGAAGCCGTTGACCAGGGCGGCGACCGCCTCGACTGCCATCGCCATCGCGTAGATCACCGGGACGACGGCGACGTGGGCAAGCCCGGCGTCGACGATGTGGAACGAGATCACCCCGAAGGTCATCAGGCCCAGGGTTCCGGCGGCGCAGGACGAGGCGAAGAGATAGAACGTCAGCGGCAGCCGGGCCGAGGAGGCCGGCGCGGCCGAGGAAGCCGGCGCGGCCGAGGTGTCGGCAGCGGGGGTTCCTGTGAACGTCGTACGCCGTCGCACCTGAGCCAGCAGCGCCAAGGAGATCGCGCCGGGGATCGCGAGCACCGCGAACGCCAACCACACTCGCCCGGTGGCCGCGGCGACGGCCGCGATCAGCAAAGGCCCGGCGAAGGCACCGATCTGGTCGAGTGCCTTGTGTACGGCGAACCCGCGACCCCGGCCCACCGGCTTCGCCACCTGGGCCAGCAACGCCGACTTCGAAGGGGAACGGACTGCCTTGCCGGTGCGCTCGAGAAGGATCAAGGTGGTCGCGACGCTGAGTCCGGCGACACCCAGGAACGGCGTGATCGCCAACAGGGGCACGCAGATGGCGGTCATCGCGTAGCCGAAGAAGGTCAGCCCCCAGTAGTTCCCGGAGCGATCCGCCATCCGTCCGGTGACCAGTCGCAGGCCCAACGCGATGGCCTCACCGGCGCCGGTCACGATGCCGACAGTCAGTGCCGAGGCCCCCAACGAGCCGAGCAGTGGGCCCGCCATCGCGCGCATGCCCTCATAGACCATGTCGGCGGCGAGGCTGACGATCCCGAAGGCCATCACCGAGCGCCACGGACTCCAGGACACTGGACGCCCAGTTGCCTCGCGAGAGCCGTTCAGATCCATCGATGGAACCAGATCCGGTCCAGCCACTCCGACCGGGTCAGCAGTCCGTTGGTCCAGATCGGCCAGAACCAGGCGAAGTTCAGCAGGACCAGGATCACGAACGACCCGGTGATGATGGTGCCGATCGTTCTTCGCCGGGACGGTCCCTTGTCCGGGCCCAGTATCTCGCCGAGGGCGAGCGTGAGCGCGACGATCGTGAACGGCATGATCGCCGAGGCATAGAACGAGAAGATCGGTCGCTCGTCGAAGCGCTCCCACGGCAGCCACATGCTCAGGGCGCCCACGACGGCGAAGCCGTAGCGCCAGTCGCGTTTGCCGACCCACGCGATCAGTGCCCAGATCAGGGCCACGGCGCCGGCCCACCACAGCACCGGTGTGCCGAGCAGAACCACCTGGCGCAGGCAGGTGCTGTCGGCGGCCGCATCGCATCCCTGGTCGCCGGGTTTGATGTCGTTCTCGACGTTGACGCCGACCGGACGGTTGAGGATCAGCCACCCGGCCGGGTCGGACTGATAGGTGTGCGTGCTGCAGTTCAGGAAGTTGTCGTGGAAGATGTAGACGTCGTGGTGGTACCACGCCAGTGACCGAAGCGACTGGGTCAGCTCCCCGAAACCGGAGGCATCCTTCTCGTCGGCGGTCGACCACTTCTTGCTGTCATCCAGGTTCGGCTTGCACTTGTCACCCATCGACACGAACTGGGTGTACTGCGACGAGGACATCGTGTCCTCGTAGCGATCGGCGTGCATCAGGAAGCCGGTCCACGACGCGACGTAGACCACGAACGCCACCACCACGAGATGGATGAAGGCCGGCACCCCGTCGACCAGGGCCGACCTCAGTCGGGCCCAACGGACGCCGAGCGCACGTCGCGCCCCGGCGTCCCAGAGCCAGACCATGATCCCGAAGACGGCCAATGCATAGATGCCACTCCACTTGGTGCCGATCGCGAGGCCGAAGCAGATGCCTGCGACCAGGCGCCAGGGGCGGAACCACATGCCCCTGATCGGCCCCCACAGCGAGAGGTCGGGTGCATCGGCCAGACGCGCCATCCGCTCGCGGGTCCAGTCGCGGTCGACGACCAGCGCGGTGACCGCGGCCAGGATCCAGAAGGCGAGGAAGATGTCGAGCAGGGCCAGCCGTGACAGGACCAGGTGCATCCCGTCCAGGCACAGCAACAGGCCGGCCACGCAGCCCAGCAGCGTCGAGCCGGTGAGCCGGCGTACCAAGCGGCACATCAGCAGGATCATCAGCGCCCCGACGACGGCGGAGGCGATCCGCCAGCCGAACGGGTCCATCCCGAATGCCTTCTCGCCGAGCGCGATCATCCACTTGCCCACCGGTGGGTGGACGATCATCGACGGGTCGGAGCCGTCCCAGATGCCGTGCGTGTTGCCGGCAAGGATCTGGTCGTTGGCCTCGTCGACGTACTTGCCGGCGTAGCCGTGGTTGAGCATCGACCAGGCGTCCTTGGCGTAGTACGTCTCGTCGAACTCGAACTCCTTGGGAGTGCCGAGCTTCCAGACCCGCAGGAAGAACGCCAGCGCTGTCACGGAGAGCGCCGCCAGCCAGCCGATGAGGGGATCCTCCAGCCGGGCCAGCGGACGGAAGCGCTCCTTCACGCTGGGCAGGCGGGGGGTGGTCACGGGGAGACATGCTACGCAGCAGCGGATGACATGATCGCCACGTGACCTCCCTCGAACCCGGCGTACTCGTTCTGGCGGCGACCCCGATCGGCCAGGTCGACGATGCGCCGCCGAGGTTGGTCGCCGAGTTCTCCCGGGCCGACGTGGTCGCGGCCGAGGACACCCGGCGCCTGAAGCGGCTCACTTCCGAGCTCGGCGTGACGCTGACCGGGCGCGTCGTCTCCTACTTCGAGGGCAACGAAGCCGCGCGTACGCCGACCCTGCTCGAGGCCCTGCTCGCCGGCGAGCGGGTGCTGCTGGTCACCGACGCCGGGATGCCGAGCGTCTCAGATCCGGGGTACCGCCTGGTGGCCGCCGCGGTCAAGCACGACGTGAGGGTGACCGCGGTGCCGGGGCCGAGCGCCGTCCTCACCGCGCTCGCGGTCTCCGGGTTGCCGGTCGACAGGTTCTGCTTCGAGGGGTTCCTGCCACGCAAGGCGGGGGAGCGCGCCCGGCGCCTGGCCGACCTCGCCGACGAGCAGCGCACGATGGTGTTCTTCGAGGCGCCGCACCGCACCGAGGTGGCCCTGGCCGCGATCGCCGATGCGTTCGGCGACGACCGGCCGGGGGCCGTCTGCCGGGAGCTGACCAAGACCTACGAGGAAGTACGCCGCGGTGGCGTGCGCGAGCTGGCCGAGTGGGCGGCCGACGGGATCCGTGGAGAGGTCACCATCGTGGTCCAGGGAGCACCCGCGGCGGCGAAGCTGGCGCACGACCCGGAGGTCTGGCGGGCAGCGGTGGCCGAGCTCGAGTCGGAGGGCGAGTCCCGCAAGGACGCGATCCTGGCGGTGGCGAAGCGGGCCGGTGTTCCGAAGCGTGAGGTCTACGACGCCGTCCACCGGTGAGTGAGTCGGTCTGACTCACCTGCCCAGCAGCACGGCCCTGGCCTCGACCACTCTGAGGTTGACCGGGTTGCCGGTCGCGGTGACGGTGCCGTCGACGTCGAGCCAAGGGCCGCCGTTGACCCGGTAGCGCGCCGAGTACGTCGTGTCGACGCTGACCGGGATGGCGTCACCGGTGTGTTCGTACTGGTGGGAGATGTAGCGCTCCATCGGGATCGACTTGGCGTATGCAATGCCCGGTGACGTGGTCGTCTGCGTGGTGCCGTCGCCGTGGTGCCAGAGGAACGAGGCAGGGGTGATGTCGAGCTCGATCCTGCTCCCGAGAAGTGTCACGGATCGTCGGAATGGCTCGGCCTCGGTGTGGAAGAGCGTGTCGAAGTTGACCAGCGTCTTGTGGCCCGGCGGTTGGATGAGCACCTCTGCCTTCGGCAGGGGGATTCGTCGGAAGGCGCGCAGGACGATCGTTCTCGTGATCACTGCTCGATCACCGGGTCCGGCGGCTGGTGTGCAGGTACCCAGCCGCCAGTTGCCGTTGAGACGGCGCACGAGCATTTGCCCGCCGGTCGTCGAGTCGGTCGAAGGCACACAGGTGATGTCCAGAGTGCAGCCCGACGGATCGGCCCGCGTGCACGTCGTCGTTGTCGCTGGGTCTGCGGAATCAGGGGTTCCCGACCCGGGGTGTCCCGTTTCTGTTCCGGCATCTGTGGTCGTGGTCTTGGTGAAGGAAGCGTTGAGATCATTTCTGCCCGGGTCGACGTCGCCGCTGTCGCTGGTGACGGTGAAGGCCAACGTCAGCAGTCCGAGTGCGAGCTGCTTGATCATTCGATGATGTCCAACCGCCACATGCGCCACTCACCCTCGACGGGAGCCAGGATGGCGCGCATCGGAGTTTCCATTCTGGGTTGGGTGTCGACCCCGTCTCCCTTTGAGTCGTACAAAACCCTCTCTTCCTGGATGGTCTTGAGCAGGAGTGACTTGCGGCCTCCGGGTTGGGCCGGTCCTCGGAGGGATTTGGCAACTCTCCACCCTTCGGTTTCGTAGCTCCCTCCCTTCCGATAGGTGCCTCCGATCAATCGGACGAGGTTGGTGCAGGTTTCACACTTCTCCGTGGCCAATTGCCTGAGCGGCGTGGTGTCGCCGGACTCCATCGCGTCACTGAGCGTCTCGAAGTAGAACCTCACGAACGCCTTGGCGCTGGCCTCGTCCGTGCCCTGGGCATCGGGAGGGATGGTCGGGCCGGTGTCTGTGGGGCTGGGGTCTTCGGAAGAAGGTGAAGTCGACGGGGTGGAGCTCGATGTGTCCGAGGCGGTCGACTCGGGCTCGTCCGAGCCGCCGTCGTTGCAGGCAGCCAGAGGGATCAGCAGTAGCAGGGACGCCAGCGTGGCTGTTGCGATGCGAAGCCGCATGCTCTGACCTTTCCGAGATGCCGCCCCGAGTGGCGACCGCCATCACCTTAGATCGATCCCGCAGCAGGAGGAAGGGGCTCCGTTCGCTCCTGTGGACAAGGTGCCCCCGTAGGCTGAAATCGTGACTGAGGAACCCACTCGCAAGCGCGCGACGACCGAGGAGAAGAGCGGCAGTCGGCGTGACCTGACTCGTCCTGATGCGCCCGAGCCGCTGCCGCACCCGGTGGCCGACAACCACTGCCACATCGACATCGTCGACGGCGACGACTGGTTCCGCACCGAGCAGGCGATCGCGGCTGCCAAGGACGTCAACGTCACCCGCATCGTGCAGGTGGGCTGTGACCTGCCGGGCGCGCGCTGGGCGGTCGAGGCCGCCGGGCAGTACGACGAGCTGGTGGCCGCGGTCGCGCTGCACCCGAACGAGGCCCCTCGCCTCGCCGCGGAGGGACAGCTCGACGAAGCCCTCCGGGAGATCGAGGCGCTGGCCGGGAGTGACGTCGTACGAGCCGTGGGGGAGACCGGGCTCGACTACTTCCGCACCGACGAGGGGGGTCGTGAGGCGCAGCACGCGTCCTTCCGGGCCCACATCGACCTGGCCAAGCGCCTCGGCAAGACCTTGATGATCCATGACCGGGACGCGCACGACGACGTGCTCCGGATCATCGACGAGGAGGGTGCACCGGAGCGGTGGGTGATGCACTGCTTCTCCGGCGATGCCGAGTTCGCCGAGCAATGCCTACGCCGTGGTGCTCACCTGAGCTTCGCGGGAACGGTCACCTTCAAGAACGCCCAGCCCCTGCGCGAGGCGTTGCTGGTCACCCCGCAGGACCGGATCCTGGTCGAGACCGACGCCCCGTTCCTGACCCCGCATCCGTTGCGGGGACGCCCCAATGCGTCGTACCTGGTTCCGCTCACGGTGCGAGCGATGGCCGAGGTGCGCGGGGACGATCTGGGACAGCTGTGCGCTGCGATCGATGTGAACACCACCACGGTCTACGGAAAATGGAGAGCGTGAATCCCCATATCTGAGGCCCCGGGACACGCGGGCTGACCTGCGAAGACAGTGGTTCGAGGGTGACGGGCTGGCCCGAAGGGGCTACGTGATTCGGGCCTCGTCGGCTTGGCGTGTCCCGTTTGTCGCGCTTATGGTCGATGGCTGATGGCCGGGATCGGACAGATTCACGACCAGTGCATCGGTGGCTCACGAGGTCGCCCAACACCTTCCCTCATGCGTACGACGCGTGACCGCGCTGGTCCTCCGAGAACCGGGTTCACCGAAGTCTGGAGCTCCGTGCGCAACCGAATCGCACTCCTCGGAAGAAGCAAGACCGTCCTCGCAGTCCTCGTCGCTGCGGTAGCCCTCGCCCTGGTCGGAACCAGCTACGGCTACGCCAAGATGAACAAGGAGGTCACCCTGTCGCTCGACGGGGAGGCCAAGACGATCCACTCCACCGGTTCCACCGTGGAGGACGTCCTCGCTGACGAGGACATCAAGGTCGGCGAGCACGACCAGGTCACTCCGGGGCTCGACGAGAAGGTCAACGAAGGCACGCGCATCGCGGTCCAATTCGGTCGCCAGCTCGAGCTCAAGGTCGACGGCAAGACCTCCACCCACTGGGTGCACTCCGACGACGTCGAGTCGGCCCTCGCCGAGCTCGGCCGCCGCTTCGCCGACGCCGACCTGTCCGCCAGCCGTGGCGCCGAGATCGACCGTGGCGGGATGACCCTCGAGGTCGTCACCCCCAAGGAGCTGACGATCAAGATCGGCGCCAAGAAGGCAGTGGACAAGGAGATCGCCGGCTTCACGGTGGCCGACGTCCTCAAGCAGCTCAAGGTCAAGACGGACAAGAACGACATCGTCAAGCCCACCCGCAAGACCGAGGTCAAGTCGGGCATGGACATCACCGTGACCAAGGTCCGCGTCGTCACCAAGAACGTCAAGGACGAGTCGGTCGACTTCGAGACCGTCGAGAAGTCCGACTCCTCGATGTACGAGGACGAGAGCGAGACCGTCCGCGAGGGCGTCGACGGCGCTCGTGACGTGACCTACCGCCTCGAGTACCGCAACGGCAAGCTCTTCAGGACCAAGGTGGTCAAGGCCGACGTCTCGAAGCAGCCGGTCGACGAGGTCGTCAAGGTCGGCACCAAGGACCGTCCGACCCCGACAGCCAACTACGCCAGCGGCAACAGCGTCTGGGACCGTCTGGCCCAGTGCGAGTCCGGTGGCAACTGGGCGATCAACACCGGCAACGGCTACTACGGCGGCCTCCAGTTCAACGTGGGCACCTGGCGGTCGTACGGCGGCACCGGCCTGCCGAGCGAGAACAGCCGGGAGACGCAGATCGCCATTGCGACCAAGGTCCGCGATGCCTCCGGTGGCTACGGCGCGTGGCCTGCCTGTGCCGCGAGCCTGGGCCTGCCCCGCTGATCGCACGCCACTCCATGCGGGTCATGGGCCTGTCAGCACTTCGTGGCCGTCCCCGAGGGGCGCCGTGCGGCCGACGACCCTCCGGCGATGACCACTAGGCTGACTCCCATGCCTGATGCACAACGCCCCTCCGCCGGGCCGAGACTCCTCGGCCCGGCGGAAGTGCGTTCGCTGGCCGCGGAGCTCGACATCCGGCCGACGAAGCAGAAGGGCCAGAACTTCGTCATCGACGCCAACACGTGCCGCCGCATCGTGCGCGCGTCGTCGATCACCGGTGACGACGTCGTGGTCGAGATCGGTCCCGGTCTCGGCTCACTGACCCTGGCCCTGCTCGAGACGGCCCAGCGGGTGCTGGTCATCGAAATCGACGACAAGCTGGCCGCGGCACTGCCGCGCACCATCGCAGAGTTCGCCCCCGACCACGTCGACCGCTTCGAGCTGGTTCACGCCGACGCGCTCCGGGTCGCCGAGCTCCCCGGGCCCCCGCCGACCGCCCTGGTCGCCAACCTGCCCTACAACGTCTCCGTGCCGGTGCTGCTGCACCTGCTCACCCTGCTGCCCAGCCTCGAGCGCGGGCTGGTGATGGTGCAGGCCGAGGTCGCGGACCGGCTGGCCGCCGCCCCCGGCTCCAAGGTGTACGGCGTCCCGTCGGTCAAGGCCGCCTGGTTCGCCGACGTACGCCGTGCCGGCGCAGTGGGACGCAACGTGTTCTGGCCCGCCCCCAACGTCGACTCCGGCCTGGTCGCCTGGACCCGCCGCGAACCCCCGGTCACCCGGGCCACCCGGCAGCAGGTGTTCGAGGTCGTGGACGCCGCCTTCGCCCAGCGCCGCAAGACCCTGCGCTCGACGCTGAAGAACCTGGCCGGATCCGCCGAGGCCGCCGAGCGCGCCCTGGCCCATGCCGGCGTCGACCCGATGGCCCGTGGAGAGGTGCTTGACGTGAACGACTTCGCCCTGATCGCCGAGGGACTGCATGCCTGAGCCCGTGCTCGCCGAGGTGAGCGTGCGTGCCCCAGCCAAGATCAACCTGCACCTGGGCGTGGGCCCGGTGCGCGCCGACGGGTTTCACCCGTTGGCCACCGCCTACCAGGCGATCTCACTCTTCTCGACCGTCACCGCGCGTCCGGCCGAGGAATGGTCGATCACCTGCACGGCATCCGACGACATCGACGTGAGCTCGGTGCCGCTCGACGACAGCAACCTCGCCCTGCGCGCAGCTCGCCTGTTGGCCGAGCACGGCGGTGTCACCACACCGGTCTCGCTGCACATCGACAAGGGCATCCCGGTCGCGGGCGGGCTGGCCGGCGGCTCCGCGGACGGCGCCGCCGCGCTGCTGGCCTGCGACACCCTCTGGGGCCTTCGGACGCCGCGCGCACAACTGCTCGAGCTGGCCGGGCGCCTCGGCTCCGACGTCCCGTTCGGGCTGGTCGGTGGCTCTGCTGCCGGCCACGGTCGCGGTGAGGTGGTCACCGAGCTGGGCGATGTCGGCACCTATGACTGGGTGGTCCTGACCAACCCACGGGGCATGTCGACACCGGCGGTCTACGCCGAGTTCGACGAGCTCACCGACGGGCAGTCGATCCCCGACCCCGAGATCCCTGCCGAGCTGATCGATGCGCTGGCCGCGGGCGACGTCCGCGCCCTGGCCGGCTCGGTCGGCAACGACCTGCAGCCGGCCTCGTTGCGGTTGCGCCCCGAGCTGGCCGAGGCGATGCAGGCCGGCCTGGACGCCAGCGCCCTGGCGGCCCTGGTCTCCGGCTCCGGGCCGACCTGCCTGTTCCTCTGCGAGGACACCGGCCATGCCAGGCAGGTGGCGGACGTGCTGTCGGCGTACGGCCGAGCCGTGCTGGCCAGCGGTCCGGTGTCAGGGGCGAGGGTGCTCTGATGGCCAACCTCGTCAACCTCGAGAAGGTCTCCAAGTCGTACGGCGTCCGGCCGCTGCTCAGTGAGGTGTCCCTCGGCATCTCGCGTGGCGAGCGGATCGGCATCGTCGGGCGCAACGGCGACGGCAAGACCACTCTGCTTGAAGTGATGGCCGGCATCGAGGAGCCGGACACGGGGCGCGTCTCGAAGACCCGTGGTCTGCACATCGGCTATCTCCACCAGGGCGACGAGCTCGTCGACACACATTCGGTGCGCGAAGCCGTGCTCGGTGGCAAGGACGACCACGAGTGGGCGGCGGACTCCACCACACGCGAGATCGTCGAGGTGCTGCTGGCCGGGGTCTCCCTCGACCGCCCGGTGCTCGGTCTCTCCGGTGGCGAGCGGCGGCGGTGCTCGTTGGCCGCGCTGCTGCTCGACGAGCACGACCTGGTCATCCTCGACGAGCCGACCAACCACCTCGACGTCGAAGCGGTAGCCTGGCTGGCCCGCCATCTCAACCACCTGTCGTCGGCACTCGTCGTGGTCACCCACGACCGCTGGTTCCTCGACGAGGTCTGCCAGTTCACGTGGGAGGTCCACGACGGCGTCGTCGACTCCTACGAGGGCGGGTATGCCGCGTTCGTCCTGGCCAAGGCCGAGCGTCAGCGTCAGGCGTCGGCCTCGGAGACCCGGCGGCAGAACCTAGCGCGCAAGGAGCTGGCCTGGCTGCGCCGCGGTGCCCCGGCACGCACGTCGAAGCCGAAGTTCCGCATCGACGCGGCGAACGCCCTGATCGAGGACGTGCCGCCACCGCGTGACCGGCTCGAGCTGCAGAAGTTCGCCACCCAACGGCTCGGCAAGGACGTCATCGACATCGAGGACGTCGACCTCTTCCGTGGCGAGCGCCAGCTGCTCGACCACGCCACCTGGCGGATCGGGCCAGGCGACCGGATCGGCATCGTGGGCGTCAACGGTGCTGGGAAGACCTCCGTGCTCTCACTGATCTCCGGTGACCTGGCCCCGAGCGTCGGCAAGGTCAAGCAGGGGCGCACGGTCGCCATGCAACACCTGACCCAGGCCCTCGACGACCTCGACCCCGAGCAGCGGGTGCTGGCCAGTGTCGAGTCCGTTCGCCGGATCACGAAGACGGTCGACGGCGAGATCACCGCCACCTCGATGCTCGAGCGCTTCGGTTTCACCGGGGACCGGCTCACCGCGCGCATCGGCGATCTCTCGGGTGGGGAGCGGCGGCGCTTCCAGATGCTTCGGCTGCTGCTGACCGAGCCCAACGTGCTGCTTCTCGACGAGCCGACCAACGACCTCGACATTGACACCCTCAACGTGCTCGAGGACTTCCTCGACGGCTGGCCCGGCACGCTGATCGTGGTCTCCCACGACCGTTACTTCCTCGAGCGGGTCACCGACTCGGTGTGGGCGCTCCTCGGTGACGGCCAGATCTCGATGCTGCCCCGAGGGGTGGACGAATACCTCGAGAGGCGGGCAGCCTCACTGCACGTCGCCACGGCGAACGAGCCTCCGACCGCGAGCAACGAGCGGTCGGCCGTCGGCCCGTCGCCGGTTTCGGCCAAGGCGAAGCCGGGTGGTGCGGAGGAGCGGGCAGCGCGGAAGGTGGTCGAGCGGATCGATCGTCGGCTCGCCAAGATCGCCGAGCTGGAGGCCGGGCTCAACGCCCAGATCGCCGAGCACGCCCACGACTACACCAAGCTCGCCGACCTCAGTGCCGACCTCAACGTGCTCCATGCGGAAAAGGAAGAGCTCGAGTTGGAGTGGCTCGAGGCCGCCGAAGCCCTGGAGTAGTCCGAGTGGCATCGTTGTGTGGATTCTCCCGGGAGTCGCGCCGGAAGATCCACACTGAGGTGAAAACCGCTCGCAAGTGCGACCACGCGCGAGGGACGCTTGAGCCATGGAACTGACCGAGGACTCCTTCCGCGCCCTGGCCCGCAGCTCGCCGTGGCGCTGGCAGGGCCTGCACTTCCGCCGACACGGCGACGAGCCCGTCGAGGCCTGGGTCGACCGGCCCGGCCGGCTACGCGTCGTCGATGCCGACGGCCGGGTCACCAATGAGGTCGTCGATCTCTCCGACGGCTCGGGAGTGGTCAGCATGGTGAGCGTCTACTCCACGGACGACGAGGTGCCGCCGCGCAAGCCGACTCTCGTTCGTCAGTGGCCGCACGAGGCGCAGCCCGTGCTCGACTCCGACGGGCTCGTCACCGAGCGGCCGGACGACTTCGTGGAACGCGACGGTGACCTGGTCACGATCGACTACGGCGACCCGATGTACGTCAACTACCACTGGGTGGCGATGCTCGATCCCCGCGAGCTGGCCGACCACACGTCGATCACCGAGCTGCGCACCGACGAGCACCGCGGACGTCCTGTCTGGCGGGCCCGCGTCGAACCCGTCGATGGCTACGACCCGACCTGCGGTTGCTGCGCCCTGCTCTGGTCGGAGATCTCCGATCGCGACGAGTACGACGACGATGACAGCTGGCGGTCCGATCCGAACCGGCTCTACCCCGCGGCGTACGACGTGGCGCTCGACGTGGAGACCGGCGTGGTCGTGCTCCTCGAGCCGATCGGCGAGTCGAGCGAGGACAACCGTCTCGACGTGGAGATCGTCGAAGCCACCGCCTGGCCGGCCCGCTGATCGGAACCAGTTGATCGGGACCCGCTGACCGGATTGGTCGGTCAGGTCTGGCTGAACGGCGACATCAGGGAACGGAGCAGGCTGGCGAGCTGTTTGCGGTCACGGGCGGAGAGATCGGTGAGGATCTCCCGCTCGGCATCGACCAGCGCCTCGAACGCGCCGTCCACCGCGCTGCGGCCCTCGGGGGTCAGCTTGACCAGCACCCCGCGACGATCGTTCGGGTCGGGGAGTCGCTCGACGAAGCCGCGGGCGGCCAGCCGGTCGACCCGGTTGGTCATCGTGCCCGAGGTGACCAGGGTCTCCTTGATCAGCTTGCCGGGGGAGAGCTCGTAGCTGCCGCCTGCTCGGCGCAGCGCTGCGAGCACGTCGAACTCCCAGGACTCGATGGCGTGGTCGGAGAAGGCCGTCCGTCGAGCCAGGTCGAGCAGTCGTGACAGACGGCTGATGCGACTGAACACCTCGACCGGACCGAGGTCGAGGTCGGCGCGCTCACGTCCCCACGCGTCGACCAGGTCGTCCACTTCATCGCGCATGCCGTCCAGCGTAACGGATCAAGAATCTTGACATCGAGAAAGTGTCGCGCAACACTGAATGTATCTTGACGTCAAGATACATTGGAGAGCAGATGAGCCACAGCTGGGACCCGAACCAATACCTCACCTATGCCGACGAGCGCGGCAGACCGTTCTTCGACCTGGTCAACCGAGTGCGCGCCGAGGCACCCCGCACGGTCGTCGACCTCGGCTGTGGGCCGGGCAACCTGACCGCCACCCTGGCCGCGCGATGGCCGGAAGCGGCTGTCCGGGGCCTGGACAGCTCCGCAGAGATGATCGCGGCCGCGCCGTCCTTCGCCGGGGTCGACTTCGCAGTCGGAGACCTGCGTGAGTGGGTCGACGGCGCCGAGCCCGTCGACGTACTCATCTCCAACGCGACGTTGCAGTGGGTCGACGGCCACCTCGACCTCCTTCCGCAGCTGGCCGCTGCAGTGCGTCCCGGCGGTTGGCTCGCCTTCCAGGTGCCGGGCAACTTCGGCGAGCCCAGCCACACCATCCGCACCGAGCTCGCGACCGACGAGCGGTTCGCGCCGTACCTCGACGACGTCGCCGTGCCCAGCTCCCACGACCCGGCCGACTACCAGCGCCGCTTGGCCGGCCTCGGTCTCAGTGTCGACGCCTGGGAGACGACCTACCTGCACGTCCTCCACGGCGACGACGCGGTCTTCGAGTGGGTCACCGGCACCGGTGCCCGGCCGACCATTCAGGCGCTGCCCGACGACGGCACCCGCAAGGCGTTCACGGACGAGTTCCGGCGGCGGCTGCGCGAGGCCTACCCGAGCGAGCGCTCCGGCGTGTTGTTGCCGTTCCGCCGTGTCTTCGTGGTGGCCCGGAAACCGGCGGTGAGTGCATGAGGCTGCACCACGTGCAGGTCGCCTGCCCGCCCGGGGGAGAGAGCGGTGCCCGCCGGTTCCATGCCGACGGGCTGGGCATGACCGAGGTCGCCAAGCCGGCCGAGCTGGCAGTGCGCGGTGGTTGCTGGTTCCGGGCGTACGACGACGAAGGTGGCGTCACGGCCGAGATCCATGTGGGGGTGGAGGAGCCGTTCACTCCGGCACGCAAGGCCCATCCGGCGCTGGTGCTGGAATCGACCGAGGAGCTGGAAGCGGTGAGCGCGCGGCTGCAGCAGCTCGGCTTCGAGGTCGACTGGAGCGAGCGGCACACCTTCGACGGGCACCAGCGCTTCCACACCCGCGATGCGCACGGAAATCGGGTCGAAGTCCTCGCCCGGCAGGACTAGGGACATGGACTAGGGTCGGAACAGGAGGCGATCGCCATGACCCAGACTGATTCCATTCCCCTTCTGGCCCGTGCCCTCGACCAGGCCGGTGACGTGCTGGCTGCGGTCCGCGAGGACCAGCTCGACGCCCCGACGCCGTGCGACGACTGGAGCGTCGCCCAGCTCGTGGGACACCTTACCGCGCTGCCCGGGCAGTTCCTGGCGATGGCTCGCAACGAGGAGGTCGACTGGTCGATCGAACCAGCGGCGCCCGGCTCGGGGTGGGCCTCCGGCTTCCGGTCGGATGCCGACGATCTGATCCACTTCTGGCACCAGGCCGGTGACGGGAGCTCCGCCGGTGGGGTCCCGGAGATGCCGGTGGCCGAGTTCGCCGTGCACACGTGGGACCTGGCCCGTGCGATCGGTTGGTCGCGGCCGCTGGACGAGGAGGTCGCGCGCTGCGGCTTGGGGTTCATGTCCTCGGCGTTGACCCCCGAGCGGCGCGGCGACGCGTTCGCCGCCGAGCGCCAGGTGCCTGACGATGCGTCGTACGTCGACCGACTGGCTGCCTTCGCGGGGCGCCAGCCCTGACCTGGCCAGCGGTGACGTGGCCGGTCCGGGTCAGTCCTTGTGCTGGAGGACCGGCTTCTTCTCCAGTCCGGCCAACCCGTTCCAGGCCAGGTTGACGATGTGTGCGGTCACCACCTGCTTGGCCGGCTTGCGCCCGACCGAGAGCCACCACTGGCCGGTGGTGCCGACCATGCCGACCAACATCTGGGCATACATCGGCGCCATCTTCGGGTCCAGGCCGCGCCTCTTGAACTGGTCGACCAGGATCCCCTCGACGCGGGTGGCGGTGTCGCCGATGATCGACTGGAAGCTCGCCCCCTGGGAGCCCATGGGGGAGTCGCGGACCAGGATCCGGAAACCGTCCGGCTGGGCCTCGATGTAGTCGAAGAGCGAGAGCGCGGCCTGTTCGAGGAGCTCGCGCGACGTGCCGCTGGTGAGGGCCCGGCGCATCTGGGTCAGCAGCACGGTCACCTCACGGTCGACGACCACCGCGTAGAGCCCTTCCTTGCCTCCGAAGTGTTCGTAGACCACGGGCTTGGAGACCTCGGCACGAGCCGCGACCTCCTCGACGGACGTGCCGTCGAAGCCGCGCTCGGCGAACAGGGTCCGGGCGATCTCGAGCAGCTGCTCGCGGCGTTCGGCAGCGGTCATCCGGCTGCGAGGGGTGGCCCGGCGTGCATTGCTCGAGGTCGGCATCGGCCCATCCTGACAGGTGCCCGCCGTGACCGCTCCCGCCGCGGCGGTTTGTGACCCTTCTCCGGGGGCAGGATGGGCCGCATGTCCTCACGCACGCGCACCGCGCTGGTTGCCGTCCTGGCCGCGCTGTCCCTTGCCGGATCTGGTTGCTCGATCGGCAGCGGCGACGCCGCTGCCGACTCGGGCCGCTCCAGCGACCGGGCTGCCAAGCGTAGTGCCGCCGCCGAGAAGGCCCACCATGCGTACGTCGACCCCTGCTCACTGCTCGAGCGCGACCAGCGAGAGGCCATTGCTGGGACGCCGATCGACTCGTCGTACGACGTCCGTCTCTTCCCGAGTGGCGTCGAGCTGAACAGTTGCTCCGTCTCCGTCCAGGGCAGCGTCGTGGATGCCCTGGCCCTCAACTACGGATATGCGGTCACTCCGAAACTGGCCTTCCGCAAGTTCCTGAAGGAGGCGAAGGAGATCGGCGGAGCCAAGATCGAGAAGCTCGACGGTGTCGGCGACGAGGCCTACCTGATCAACGACACCACCAAGGAGGCGTGGGTGCGCAAGGGCGACAACACACTGTTCGTGTGGACCACCAACCCCGGCTTCGACACCAGGGCCGCCACAAAGGCACTCACCGACCTGTTGGCCAAGGCCACTCCGGGCATGCTCGAGCACCCGATCCATCTGCCCAGGCTCTGCCCCGCGGCCACCGACCCGCGCGTGGTCGCCGTGCTTGGTGGCCGGGTCGATCGGGCGATCGGTTCGACGACCCGATCAGGCACGACCTGCTCCTATGCCACGCGAACGCGCTCATTGTCCTTGGGTGCGTCGGGACGCAGCAAGCAGAGCATCGAGAAGGAGATGAAGGTGTCCGAGGCGTTCAGCGACGGGATCGGCAGCGACCGCGAGACCCTGGAGATCGTTGCGAACTCGACGACCTCGTTCTCCGCCAGCGAATACGGGCCGTATGCGTTCACCTACATGCTGGACCCGGCGACAGTAATCCATGCCAGCGTCGACGCCACCGTGCGGCTGGGGCGTGACTACGGCTACCCGTCGTACGACCAGGCAGCCTTCCGTCGACTCAACGACTGGTGGGTGCACAAGCAGGCGGCGCGCCTGCGCAGGTGAGCCGCTCGCCTCAGGTGCTCTGGGCGGCCTGGTTCTTGACCAGCTTGCCCTCGATGCGTTCGCGCACCGGCCAGCGCACGTCGTTGACCCATCCGCACTTCTCGAGCATCCAGATCACCCTGGCGGAGACGTCGACCTGTCCCTTCTGCACGCCGTGACGGGCACACGTCGGGTCGGCGTGGTGCAGGTTGTGCCACGACTCGCCACCGGACGGGATCGCCAGCCACCACACGTTGGCCGACTTGTCGCGCGAGACGAAGGGACGCTCGCCGATGGTGTGGCAGATCGAGTTGATCGACCAGGTCACGTGGTGGAGCAGGCCGACGCGCACCAACGAACCCCAGAAGAACGCGGTGAACGCGCCCATCCAGGACATCGTGACCAGGCCGCCGATGATCGGCGGAATGGCCAGGGAGAGCAGGGTCCAGAACCAGAAGTCCTTCGAGATGCGGACCAGGTCCTTGTCCTTCATCAGGTCGGGGGCGTACTTGCGCTGAGGGGTCTGCTCCTCGTCGAAGAGCCATCCGATGTGGGCGTGCACCATGCCCTTGGCGAGAGCGGGCACGCTGCTGCCGTACTTCCAGGGGGAGTGCGGGTCGCCGTCGCGGTCGGAGAACTTGTGGTGCTTGCGGTGGTCGGCCACCCAGCGGATCAGGGGGCCCTGGACGGCCATCGAGCCGGCGATGGCCAACGCGATCTTCACGCCCCTGTTGGGTTTGAAGGACTTGTGGGTGAAGTAGCGGTGGAAGCCGACGGTGATGCCGAGCAGGCCGATCCAGTACATCGTCACCGCGATCGCCACGTCGAGCCAGGTCAGCCAGCCGCCCCAGGCGATCGGGACAGCGGCGATCAGCGCGATGAAGGGGACCAGGATGAAGAGGGCCAGGGCGAACTGCTCCAGCCTGGACTGTTCGTCGCCGCCACGGGTGGCGAGCTCCAGTTCCTCTTCGGGGGGTGTGGTGGACGTGGCCACAAGGCTCTCCTGCTGCGTGACTTCGGGTGTGCGCCGCAACGGTAACCTACGCAACCGTAGGTTGGGCAGGGGTGATGTGGCACGAACCACGTTCCCATCTTTCGTTACCTATGAGTAACATCAGGGGCATGGTCACGATCCTGGACATGTGGAACAAGGCGTCAGCCGTGCCGATGGGCAAGAAGGCGTTCTCATTGGCGTTCAGCCAGAAGGCGCCGTACTTCGCGACGATCCGGCCGACCTTCCAGGTCGTGCAGCCCAATCACGTCGAGCTGACGATCCCGAAGCGGCGCGCGGTGCACAACCACATCGGCACCGTGCACGCGATCGCGCTGTGCAACGGCGCCGAGGCGGCGATGGGTGCGCTGGCCGAGGTGACGATCCCCAAGGACAAGCGGTGGATCCCCAAGGGGATGGACATCAACTACACCGCCAAGGCGGACTCCGACATCACCGTGATCGCCGAGACCGATCCCGAGCAGTGGACCGGCGACGACCCCGACCTGCACGTGCGGGTCAAGGCACTGACCAAGGACGGCGTCGAGTGCTTCAACGGCGTCATCAAGCTCTGGGTGACGCCCAAACCACCGAAGAAGTAGGGCTCAGGCGGGCGATGTCCTCAGCCGCCTGCGGTGTTCGCCTCGACATCGGCCGTACGTCGAGGCGCGGCGGCGGCCTTCTTGTTCCCTCGGCGAGCCAGCCAGCTGGCGACCTGCGAGATCGTCATGTTGACCGCGATGTAGATCGCCGCGCCCGCGATGAAGATCGGGAAGAGCACCTGGCTGCCGTAGATCTCGAAGTTGTCGGTGACCTGGGCGGAGTAGTAGTTTCGCATGTTGCGGACCGTGGAGAGCAGTTCTTCGTAGGTCACGATGTAGCCGAGCGAGGTGTCCTTGAGGAGCACCACGATCTGGCTGACCAGCGTGGGCAGCATGATGCGGACCGCCTGCGGGAACTCGATGGCCCGCAGGGTCGCGACGGGGGTGAGGCCGACGGCCAGGCCGGCCTCGCGTTGCCCACTGGGCAACGCGGCCACGCCCGAGCGCAGGATCTCGGCGATGATGCACCCGTTGTAGAGCGTGAGTCCGATGACCACACCGGTGAACGGAGAGACGTCAGTCCAGATCACGAACGGGAAGTACATCAGCAGCAGCACGGGGAGCCCGCGGAAGATCTCGGTGAAGACCGCCGCCGGCCAGCTCAGCCATCGGCTCGGGGACAGGCGCAGGGCGGTGAGCACTGCGCCCAGCAGCACGGCCAGCACGGCGGCGAGTGCTGCGGCCTTGAGGGTGGCCAGCAACCCGCGCCCCAGGGCCTCCCAGAGGTCAGGGACGGTCAGCACCTCCCAAACGTGGGAGCCGATGAGACCGTTGTCGTCGAGTCGCTTGTAGCCGAGCCAGAGCAGGCCGAGGATGACCAGAGCGCCGAGGATGCTGCCGATCAGATTGCGTCGCCGGGCCCGTGGTCCTGGGACGTCGTAGAGCACGGAGGTCATCGGGCGATCGCCACCTTCCGCTCGAGCTGACTGGCCGCGATGCCGGCCGGGATCGTGATGAGGAGGTAGAAGAACGCGACGCCGCCGAGGAACCACAACCCGTCGGAGGGGTGGCGGAGGTTGAGGTCTCGGCCGCTGGCGAACAGTTCGGTGACGAAGAAGCCGGCCGCCACACTGGTGTTCTTGGTCAGCGCCACGAAGATGTTGATCAGCGGGGGGATGATGCTGCGCATCGCTTGCGGCAGGATCACGGTGCTGATGCTCTGGGAGAACGTCATGCCGATGGCGCGCGCGGCCTCGGCCTGACCGGTCGAGACGCTGTTGATGCCGGAACGAACCGCCTCGCAGACGAAGGCGGCGGTGTAGACCGAGAGGGCCACGTAGGCGCTGGTCTTGAACTCCACAACGATGTCGACCTGCGGGGCGACGAAGACCATGAAGAAGAAGACCAGCGTCAGCGGCGTGTTGCGTACGATCTCGACGTACGCCGCGCCGAGCCAGCGCAGTGGCGGAATCGGGGACACCCGCATCGTGCCCAGCACCGTGCCCAGCAGGAGTGCGGCGATCGAGGCCACCACGGTCAACTGGATCGTGGTCCAGAAGCCCTTCAGGATCAGGTCGAGATTGTCGACCAGCGCGTCCATCGTCCTCCTTCAGTCAGGTCGTCCCGGGAGAAGTCCCGGGACGACCTGTGCCGGCGTACCGGCGTGATCAGTAGCGGTCGACCTTCGGGAAGTCCGCGGGCATGTCGAGCACGGTGCCGGCCGTCTTGTTCCAGGCCTTCTCCCACTCACCGTTGTCGAAGGACTCCTCGATCACGTCGTTGATGAAGTCGCGGAACTCGTCGTCGCCCTTCTTGAGGCCGATGCCGTAGGGCTCCTCGGTGAACGGGTCGCCGACGAGCTTGAAGTCGCCTTCGTTCTGGGCGACGTAACCGGACAGGATCACGTTGTCCGTGGTCAGGGCGTCGACCTGGCCGTTGCGCAGCGGTTCGAGGCAGTCGCTGTACTCGGCCGGCAGTTCGAGCTTGACCTCCGGGTAGTTGTCGGCCATGTTCTGGGCCGGTGTCGAGCCCCGGGCGCTGCACACGGTCTTGCCCTTGAGGTCGTCAGGACCGTTGATGTCGTCGTTGTCCTCGGTGACCATCAGCATCTGCCCGGCGTTGAAGTAGGGGCCGGCGAAGTCGACGAGTTGCTTGCGCTCGTCGTTGATGGTGTAGGTCGCGATGACGATGTCGACGCGGCCGTCCTCGATCGAGGTCTCGCGGATCTCCGACGGGGTGGCCACCCACTTGATGTCACCGGCATCGATGCCGAGCTTCGCGGCGACGATCTTGCCCATCTCGACGTCGAAGCCCTCGGGGGTGCCGTCGGGCCCCTTGAGCCCGAAGAGTGGCTGGTCGAACTTGGTGCCGATGGTGATCTTGCCGGCGTCGTGCAGCTTGGCCATCGTGGTGCCTTCGTCGAAGCTGACGTTCTTGTCGACGTCGGCGACGCCCTCGTCAGCCTTGTCCTCACCGCAGGCCGACATGGACATGGCCAGGCTCGCCACCACAAGGGCGATCTTCCATTTGGTCGCGCGCATTGTGCTCCTCCATCTTCGTGGCCGGCCATGCTTGGGTGAATGGACCGGCGCTGCGATTTCTAGTTGTGCGTCAGTGCTTGAGGATCTTCCCGAGGAAGTCCTTTGCCCGATCGGACTGCGGGTTCGTGAAGAACTCCTCCGGGGTGTTCTCCTCGACGATCGCGCCGTCGGCCATGAAGATGACCCGGTCTGCCGCAGTACGGGCGAAGCCCATCTCGTGGGTGACCACGACCATCGTCATGCCCTGCTTGGCCAGGTCGACCATGACGTCGAGGACTTCGGCGATCATCTCGGGGTCGAGGGCCGAGGTCGGCTCGTCGAAGAGCATCACCTTCGGGTTCATCGCCAGTGCGCGCGCGATCGCGACGCGCTGCTGCTGTCCGCCGGAGAGCTGGGCCGGATACTTGTCGGCCTGGTGGCCGATGCCCACCCGGTCGAGCAGTTCCTTGGCACGATCCTGGGCCTCGGCCTTCTTCATGTTCCGGACCTTGATCGGCCCGAGGGTGACGTTCTGAAGGATCGTCTTGTGCGCGAAGAGGTTGAAGCTCTGGAACACCATTCCGACGTCGGCCCGAAGGGCGGCGAGTGCCTTGCCCTCCTCGGGGAGCGGCTTGCCGTCGAGGGTGATCGATCCCTTCTGGATCGTCTCAAGTCGGTTGATCGCGCGGCACAGCGTCGACTTGCCGGAGCCCGAGGGCCCAATCACGACCACGACCTCACCCCGCTTGATGGTGAGGTTGATGTCCTGCAACACATGCAGGTCGCCGTACCACTTGTTGACGCCATCGAGCACAACCAGTGGCTGACCGGTCGCGGCCTCTGTGCCGCCCTGCTCTGTCACAGTCATTGCAGCAACCTAGCGCCATTGGCGTCAGCCGATCCAGACCAAATCGCCAGGTGCCACTTCTGAGACCGAATCGTGTCCGTTCCGGGGCTTGGAACAGGCTGTTCTGCCCGGACGCACGCCGTCCGAGAGTAGGACAACGTCAGTCCAGCCTGAGGAGACCGTGGTGGAAACACAGACCGTGCAGAGGCCGTCCCCGGAGCAGTCGCTCGCGTTGCACCACGAGGTGGAGCAGTTCCTCTACCGCGAGGCCGACCTGCTCGACAACTGGCGGCTGCCCGAGTGGCTCGAGCTCTTCCTGCCCGAGGGCGTCTACCTGGTCCCGGCCACCGACAAGCCGGACGGCGACCCGGGCCGTGACCTCTTCATGGTCCAGGACGACCGGTTCCTGCTCGAGCAGCGACTCAACTCACTGATGAAGCGGTCGGCCCACGCGGAGTACCCGCACTCCCGCACCCGACGTATGGTCACCAACGTCCGCGCCATCGAGCTCGACGACGGCAGCATCGACCTCCGCGCCAACTTCACCGTGCAGCGGATCCGCAACGGAGTGCTCGACACCTACGTCGGCCACTACGAGCACGTCGTCGTGCGTGACGAGGATCGCGGATTCCTGTTCCGCACCCGCCGCTGCGTGCTCGACCTCGACGCGCTCCGCCCCCACGGCAAGGTCAGCATCATCCTGTGAACCGGCTCGCAGAGAAGGTCGCAATCGTCACCGGGGCCAGTCCCAACATCGGCGGCACCCTCGCCGCGGGACTGGCCGCCGAAGGTGCCCGGGTGGTCTGCGCCGACCTCGACCCCGATGTTGCCAAGGCCAGCGCGGCGCGCATCGAGCAGGCCGGCGGCGAGGCGGTGGCACTGCCGGGAGATGTGACCGACCCGGCCCATGCCGACGAGGTGGTCGCCCGCGCACTCCAGGAGTGGGGTCGCCTCGACATCCTCGTCAACAACGCGGTCTTCTTCCAGCAGCAGGGCCTGATGGACATGCCGTACGACGACTACCGGCGCCAGCTCGATGTCATCCTCGGCGGCTCGTTCCTGTTCTCGCGAGCCGCGGCCGCGGCGATGATCGAGGCCGACGCCGGAGGCAGCATCATCAACGTCCTCTCCACCGCTGCCTGGCAGGGCCAGCCCGGCAACATCGGCTACACCACCGGCAAGAGCGGCCTGGTCAACTTCACCCGGTCCACCGCGATGGACCTGGCCCGCCACGGGATCCGGGTGAACAGCTTCACGCCCACCGCGACGATGCCCACCGACCCGGTCGCGGCTGCCCAGCTCGAGGAGCTGCTCAGCAGACCGGGAACACGCTCGATGGACTTCCGGGCGCAGATGCCGCTCCACCGGCTCCCCACGCCCGAGGACTACGTGGGCGCAGTGGTCTACCTGGCCTCCGACGAGGCCTCGATGGTGACGGGCACCAACATCACGGTCGACGGGGGAGCCACGGCGAAGTACTGGCCGTGGCGCCCGCACGCCGACTGAGCAACGGAGTGAGGAAGAGATGAACGACGTCATCCTGATCGATCCGTTGCGGTCCACCGTCGAGACCGCCGCCGGACCGCTTCCGACGCTGGAGATCTCACTGCCGGGCACCCCGCACGGCATCGTGCTGCTCTTCTGCGAGAGCGGAACGCTCGAGCGCGATGCGACCGAGCGGATGAACGAGCTGGCCGCCGACGGCTATGACACGCTCGCGGTCGAAACCTCCGATCCCGTGCTCGACGTCGTCCCGTCGTTGCTGCAACGAGCCGCCGCGCGTGGTTGGTCCTCCGAGCAGGTGGCCGTCGTCGGCATCGGCACCGGCGGGCGCGCGGCACTGTTGGTCGCGGCCACCCACGAGCTTGCAGCAGCCGTCAGCCTGTCGGCGCCGCTGCACGGCGACCCCGTGCCGGACCGGCCGGTCCGCACGCCGTGGCTGGGCATGTTCGGTGCCGATGACGCGGCCGCACCGGCTGACGACGTACGCCGACTCGCGGCGACGGTCGGTGCCTCCGACGTCTTCATCGAGGTGGTCCGCTATCCCGCGGTCGGTCCCGACTTCCATGCCCTAGTCGACGACGGCGTGAACTATGCCGCCTCCTTCGACGCGTGGCAGCGCACCACAGAATGGCTCAATGCCCGCGTGGCGCCTCGACTCTCGCCGCTGGCGGTGGCCTGGCGCAGTCGCCAGGCGGAGACCGCCACTTCCTGAACGCCGAGACGGCACGGGTTCACGCACGACAACGGCCAGACGGCACGTGGTGACGGTTTCCCGTCACCACGTGCCGTCTCGATGCTGCTGCTGTCAGGAGGGCGAGGCGGTCGCCGTCTCAGGTGCCTTGCGAGGCGCCCGGAAGACTTCCGCGAGCGGCTCCTTCTCCTCGGGCGGCAACGTCTCGCCGGTGATGATCTCGTTCCAACGCCGCCACCACGTACGCATCTGCAGCTCGTCGGTGGTGTTGTTGACACTCTTGTTCATGCCCCGGGAGATGTCCGACCACGGCAGCTCCTGGCGGCCGCCGTACCCGATCTGGCAGGTCTCGAGGGCCTCGACGTCGTCGGGGGAGGCGAGGCCGCCGGGACCCCAGAAGGTCAGGAAGTTGTCGAGGCGCTGCTTGCGGAGCTCGTCGCCCTCCTCGGGCGGCGCCAGCTCCCAGGCGGTGACCTCCATGTAGTCAGGGGCGATCGGGTCGATCTTGCGCACGACGACACCCATCACCAGGTCGATGATGACCAGGTTCGGGAAGATCACCAGGTTGCGGTTGCCCTTCATCCGGTCGACCCAGCCCTCGCCGTAGAGCTCACGGAACCGCTCGAACCGAGCGTCCCGCTCGGCCGCGCCTGCCGCCGACAGCGGCCGGCCGAAGAGGCCCTCCGTGGCGGGGGCGCCGGCGACCACCGCGTGCCCGTTGCCCAGGTCGATGCCCCGGGAGTCACCCAGGGCCGACGGGTCGAGGCTGCCACGGGCGGCCAGGACCATCTCGAAGTAGCGCTGGTGCGTGGAGACCGCGTGGTAGCCGTCGTAGCTGTTCTCGACGAGCAGCTTCCAGTTGGCCTTCACCGAGTATTCGTGGGTGCCTTCGAGCACCTCCATGCCCTGCTCGGACTGGTCGCAGACGAGGTCGAGGTACTCGGTGGCGCCGGCCAGGTGCGTCCTCAGGTCCACGACATCGGGGTCGAAGCTGATGAAGACGAAGCCGCGGTAGCTCTCGACCCGGGACGGCGAGGCCAGACCCGGGCGCTCGAAGTCCTCGCCGTACGACTCGTCGCTCGGCATCGAGACCATCTCGCCGGCCGTGCTGAAGGTCCACCCGTGGTAGAAGCAGGTCATGAACCGGGCGTTGCCCGAGGGCTCCCGGCACAGCATGGCGCCGCGGTGGGGACACGAGTTGATCCACACCTTGATCTCGCCCGACTTGTCCCGCGCGAAGATCAGTGGTCGCCCGGCGACGTTGCGGGTCTTGAAGTCGTTCTTCTTCTTCAACTCGGTCTCGTGGCCGAGATAGAGCCACGTGTGGTTGAAGATCTTGTCCCGTTCCTGGGCGAAGACCTCCGGATCGACCATCACGTTGCGGTTCACACGGAACCGCGGCATCTCCCGGTCGTCATTCACGTATTCGGACACCGCACAACCCTCCGGTTCTGATTGCTGACTCCTCGAAGGTGCCCGAAGTCGGTGGCGCTGGCACCGCCCGGTTCCGACCCCCGGAACTGCTCGGAGTCGGGGTTCCAATGGCTGAAACGTGCCCTGTCTCGGCACCCGCGCGCCACTGAGACTGGCCATCACGACTGGCGATCACCACCCACCCGGAGAGGGAGACCCATGGAAGGCACCACGACGATGAACCGGCGCTTCGCCTGCACGACCGGAGATCTCGACCCGGGTGAGTCCATGACCGTGCCCGGCGACGTGAAGGTCGCCCTGCACCGCACCGAGGACGGCGAGTTCTTCGCCACCGCCGACTCGTGCAGCCATGAGGAGTGGTCACTCGGTGAGGACAGCGACCTCGAGGACGACGAGGTGATCTGCCCGCTGCACATGGCGCGCTTCAACCTGCGCACAGGAGAGCCGACCTGCTTCCCGGCCACGATCGCGCTGCAGACCTTCGAGGTCGTGGTCGACGGCGATGACGTGTATGTCGTCGCCTGAGGCAGCAGCAGCCGACACCCGACGGGTGCTGGTCGTCGGCGCGTCCGTTGCCGGCGTACGCACCGTCCAGGCGCTGCGCGGCGCCGGTTTCACCGGGACGATCTCCGTGCTCGGCGCGGAGACACACTTCCCCTACGACAAGCCGCCGATCTCCAAGGGGATGCTCGCGGCCGAGGGAACCGGCGAACCGGTTCCGCTGCTCGCAGACGAGGACGTGGCCCAGCTCGGCGTCGAGCTGCGGCTGGGCGCGAGCGCCGTACGCCTCGACCCCGCGCAGAAGGTCGTCACCACCGACGACGGATCGAACCATGCGTACGACGTGCTGGTGATCGCCACCGGTGCCAGCGCTCGGCGTCTGCCCGGCACCGAGCACCTGGCCGGGGTGCACACGCTGCGCAACGCCGATGATGCAGCGCGGCTGAGGAGCGAGCTGGCTCCCGGACGGCAGGCAGTGGTGATCGGCGCCGGCTTCATCGGTGCGGAGTTCGCCGCAGCTGCCCGGGCCTGGGACGTCGACGTGACGGTCGTGGAGGCGCAGCAGAACCCGCTGGCCCACCTCCTGGGTGACCGGGTCGGCGCCGAGCTGGGTCGTCTGCACGAGATGCACGGCGTGCACCTGCTGACCGGTGTCACCACCGAGCGCCTCGTCGGTGAGGACCGGGTGACGGCGGTCGAGCTCTCGGACGGCCGGGTGCTGCCCGCCGACCTCGTCGTCGTGGGCATTGGTGCCGAGCCGGCCACCGCCTGGCTGGAGGGCTCCGGCCTGCCGATCGGCAACGGGATCGACTGCGAGGCATCGCTCGAGGTGACCGGCTTCCCGGGTGTCTACGCCGCCGGTGACGTGGCCCGTCCGATGCACTCGCTGTACGGCGAGCCGGTGCGCATCGAGCACTGGACCAACGCCAACGACCACGCGGCGATCGTCGCGTCGAGCATCCTCTGCAGCCCCGTCCCGAGACCGGCGTTGCCCTACGTGTGGTCAGACCAGTACGGCCAGCGCATCCAGATCATCGGGTTGCCCTCGCGGGGCGAACTCGTGTTCACCCGGGGGAGTGTCGAGAGCGGTGAACTCGTGGCGGCGTACGCCGGCTCCGACGGTGTCCTCGTCGGAGCGCTGGTGCTCGGCAACCCACGGATGTTGATGAAGTGCCGCAAGGCGGTCATGGGGTCGGTGCACCACGCCGACTTCGAACGCGATGTGTTCGCGCCCTCCTGACCAATCAGAACGAGCCTGACCCAGACAGAACGAGGAGTTTCGAGATGGCAGAGGTACTCGGAGTGGGCATCACCCACTACCCACTGCTGGCCGGCGCAGACACACACATGGCGAGCCTGCTCAAGACCGCGCTCAAGGACCCCGACATCCCGGCGGAGAAGAAGGACCCGGAGAACTGGAACGACCTGGC
This sequence comes from Nocardioides sp. Soil797, assembly GCA_001429555.1. Lineage (GTDB taxonomy): Bacteria > Actinomycetota > Actinomycetes > Propionibacteriales > Nocardioidaceae > Nocardioides. The sequence goes on from LMSR01000005.1 coordinate 29,345, forward strand.
CCGCCAGGAATGGGGTGACGACGAGGGTGTGGCTGCCGCGGCCGGTCACCGGGCCAAGCTGATGGAGGACCTGACCCTGTGCCGGGAGGCGATCGACGACTTCGAGCCCGACCTGCTGCTGGTGTGGGGTGACGACCAGTACGAGAACTTCCGCGAGGAGGTGATCCCGTCCTTCTGCGTGCTCGCCTACCCCGACACGGAGGTCGAGCCATTCGGCGTGCTCGGCAAGATCAAGGTGCCCAACTACTGGGGGCTGCCCGACGACACCAGCTTCACGATGCGCGGCAACCAGGACTACGCGAAGAGGCTGACCAGCGACGTGCTGAACTCCGGCGTCGACGTGGCCTACAGCTACGAGCAGCGCAAGGGCATCCACTTCCCGCACGCCTTCGCCAACACCCAGGTGTTCCTCGACTTCGACAACATCGGCCGTGAGTTCCCCTATCCGATCGTGCCGATGGCAGTGAACTGCTACGGCGAGCACGTGATCGCCCGCCGTGGTGGCATCGCCCGCTTTGCCGACATCGTCGACGAGGTGCTCGACCCGCCCGGCCCGACGCCCAAGCGCTGCTTCGAGTTCGGCAAGGCCGTCGGGCGCTCGGTGAAGGCGAGTGACCTGAAGGTGGCGCTCGTCGCCTCCTCGAGCTGGTCGCACGCGTTCCTTCACGACAAGGGCTGGCACCTGCGCCCCGACACCGAGTCGGACCAGAGGTTCTACGACGCGATGCTTGCCGGCGACTACGACTACTGGGTCTCCCACACCAGCCGGCAGATCATCGACGCCGGGCAGCACGAGATGCTCAACTGGTTCTGCCTGCTCGGTGCGGTCTCCGAGCTGGGGATGGAGCTGGACTGGTCGGACTTCGTGGCCACCGAGATCTTCAACTCCAACAAGGCATTCGCCCTGTTCCGGTGACGGGCTGGAGCTCCCGGGTCAGATCTCCCTGGTCAGATCTCTCTGGTCAGATCTCTCTGGGGAACCAGTGCGCCCGGCCCTTGGCCAACCCGTTCTCCACGTCCTTTGCCACCTGTGACGCGGTGTCCCGCAAGGCTGACTCCAGCTGGGCCGGCATTGCGGTGTCGGTGGGAAAGCCCACCGACACCGCACCGACCGCGAATCCGTTCATCGGCACCGCAGCGGCCACGCACGAGAGTCCCAGCTGAGCCTCGTCCGTCTCGCGGGCGACGCCTTCGCTCCGGGCCGTGCGCAACTGGGCGATCAGCGTCGGCACGTCGGTGATCGAGTGCGGCGTCATCCCCGGCATCGGCGACGGCAGGAAGGCGGCCAGGTCATCGGGGTTCTCGTGGGCCAGCAGGATCTTGCCGATGGCCGTGCAGTTGGCCGGCAGCCGGGAACCCACCTGGGCGATCGACGACGGTGAGTCGTGGGGCGCGAGCTTCTCCAGGTAGACCACGTCGAACTCGCGCAGCACGGCGAAGGCGACGGTCTGCCCGGTCCACCGGTGGAGGTTGGCCAGGTAGGGCATGGCCAGGTCGCGCATGTAGCCCGCCGGGGTCGATGCCCCGAGCTGCAGCAGGCCCACTCCGATCTTGTAGCCGGAGCGATGGTGCTCCACCGCGCCGAGATCCACCAGCCGGGCCAGCAAGCGGTGCACCGTGGACTTCGGGAGCCCCGAGGCGCGGGACAGCTCGCTGAGCGTCATCACCCGTTCGTGCGGGTTGAACGCGTGCAACAGGTCGAACGCCTTGGTCAGGATCGAAGGCGTCTCGGCACCGGTCATGGAGACACCTCGAGGCGCAGAGCTGATTGGTCTGAAGTTAGCCTGCCGGCCTCCGACCCACCACCCCATGCAGAGTTCCGACTGTCGGAACCTCCACTGCCGCGCCGACTGCCCAGTGCCTAGCGTCGGTCGAGCGGATCCAGTGTCGTCACGCACCAGCGAGGTCGGAGAACGTGCATCCTGCTCACGAGAACGGCGCCGTCCCCGGGGGCGCCCCGGCCGGGGTCGACATCCACGCGCACCACTTTGGCGCGGATCTCGCGTCCGCCGGGCTGCCCGACGACCCCCGATGGCCGCGACTGGTCACCCACCGCGACGGAACCGGCCAGATCATGCTCGGCGACCAGGTGTTTCGCCAGGTGCGTGCACCCCTGTGGGACACGGCGCAGCGGATCGCCGAGCTCGACGCCGCCGGAGTCGACGTACAACTGGTGTCGCCGACGCCGGTGATGCTGGCCTACTGGGCCGACGAGGACCCCGCCGTCGTGTACGCACGCGCCACGAACGACTCCGTCGCCGCAGCAGTGGGTGAGTCGGGCGGGCGCCTGCTCGGCCTCGGCACCGTCCCCCTGCCGTACGTCGACCGCGCGGTCGACGAGCTGCGCCGCTGCATCGCCGACCTCGGCCTGGCCGGCGTGCAGATCGGGTCGCGGATCCTCGGCCTGGAACTCGACGATCCTGTCCTGCGCCCCTTCTTCCGGGCCGCCGACGAGTTGGGCGCGGTGGTCTTCGTGCACCCGACCGACGGTGGCGGCGGAGTGATCCGGCGCGAGGGGCAGCCCTATGACTTCGGCCTGGCGATGATCACGGACACTGCCATCGCCACATCAGCCTTGGTTTTCGGGGGAGTGCTGCGGGAGTGCGCCGGTCTTCGCGTCGTGCTCGCCCACGGCTGCGGCACCTTCGCCTGGGCCTGGCCCCGGCTGCGGCTCGGCGCGGGCATCTTCACCGACGCCGACACGGGTGACCATGACGACCTCGTGCGCCGGCTGTGGGTGGACTCCCTCGTCCTCGACCCCGAGCACCTGCGGCTGCTCGCTGAGCGCTTCGGCGCCGAGCACATCGTTCTGGGCACCGACTATCCCTTCGTAGCCGGCCAGATCGAGGGCGCACGTGGATTCCTGACCGAGGCCGTCGAGCGAGGGGCACTCAGCGCCGACCAGGCCGCGGGCATTCTCGGCCGCAACGGGCGTGAGCTGTTGGCGAGCCGGATGCGACAGGCGGTGCGCTGATGACGCACACCCAGGTGGCGGTGGTGGGTGTCGGCCCGGTGGCCCTGATGACTGCGCTCGGCCTGGCCCGCTCCGGGGTCGAAGTGCTCGTCGTCGAACCGGACGCTGAGTCGACGCCCCCGGCCTGGAGCGGGGTCCTGCACAACGCCGTGCTACCGCACCTGGAGTCCCTCGGTGTGCTGGCCGACATCATTGATTCCGGCTTCGCCGACCCGCTCTGGTCGCTGTCGGTGCTGAGCACGGGGGAGCAGATCGTCTTCGACCTCGGTGAGCTGCGCGACCGGCTGACCCACCCGTTCAACGTGTATGTCGAGAACGCAGCACTGCTGCGGGTGCTCGAGACCCACCTGACCTCCCGGCCCGGGGTGCGTCGGCAACGAGTCGAGCGCGTCCAGGACGTACAGCAGGACGACTCCGGTGTCGAGCTCGTGGTCGGTCCCGAAGAAGCCCGCATCCGCGCCGACTGGTTGGTGGCCGCCGACGGCACCAACAGCGTCGTACGCCGTGCCGTCGGGGTCGGCTTCCCGGGCACCACCTGGTCGGAAAGGGTGGTGGCTGCACAGGTGGAACACGACTTCGGAGCACTCGGCTACACCAGCTCGACCTTCCAGGTCGACGACATCCACGGCGCCGTCGTGCAACGCATTCGGGAGGGGCTCTGGCGCTACACCTACGCGGAGCCTCTGCTGCTTCCGGAGGAGAGGATCAGGGAGCGGATCGACGCGACGCTGCGGGCCGTCGTCCCGGGTGGCCCGCCCCGGGTCGCTGCGTGGGCGTGGGCACGGATGCACCAACGCACCGCGTCACACTTCCGCGAGGGGCGCGTCCTCCTGGCCGGCGAGGCCGCGCACGTCGCCAACCGGCTGACCGGCCATCGGTCCATCAGTGGCCTGCTGGACTCGCGTGACCTGGCGGCTGCCCTGACCGCGGTCGTGCGGGGCGGCGCCGACGACAGCACCCTCGACGACTACGCGCAGAACCGGAGACGCCTGTTCCTCGACAGTGCCTCACCTGCCAGCAAGAACCGGATGCACCTGGTCACCGACCTGGCCGACGAGCCGTCGTACGACGCTGAGCTGGATGCCTTCCGTGCCGCCCGCACGGACCCGGACGCTCACGAGGAGCTGGTGATGCTCGGCGTCGACGACGCCGATCCGGTGGCCGATTTCTAGCTGTCGGAACGGCCCGTTGTTGCCCCCGATCGCGCTTCCTAGGCTCGCCGTGCAGCACTGCCCACCGCCCCCACGTCAGGAGATTCTCCGTGAGCACCACCACCGCCCCGCTCGACCTCGCTGCCCTCGAGGCCGGTCAGTACGTCGACGTGAAGGGCACCTCCACGCACTACCACGACGTGGGTGAGGGCAAGCCGGTGCTGCTGCTGCACGGCTCCGGCCCCGGCGTCTCCGCGTGGGCCAACTGGCGCCACGCGATCCCGGCCCTGGCCGAGGGTCACCGCGTGATCGCGATGGACAGCGTCGGCTTCGGGCTGACCGAGCGCCCCGACTCGGTGCGCTACTCGTTGCGCACGTGGACCGACCACGTGTGGGACTTCCTCGACGCGCTCGGTCTCGACCAGGTCTCCGTGATCGGCAACTCCCTCGGTGGGCGGCTCGCGCTGCAGATGGCGGAGGACCGCCCCGAGCGCCTCGACCGGATCGTGCTGATGGGTGCACCCGGCGTGGGGATGACGATGACCGAGGGCCTGCAGGCGTTGCGTGCCTACGAGCCGTCGCCGGAGAACATGGAGTCGCTGCTCAAGAACCACTTCGCGGTGGACAAGTCGATCATCACCGACGACCTGGTGCAGATCAGGTACGAAGCCAGCGCCGCCCCCGGTGCCCACGAGGCCTACCGGAAGATGTTCTTCGACCCGGAGCACGCCGGTGGCGAGCTCGGCATCACCGAGGAGCAGGTGGCCAAGGTGAGCATGCCGACTCTACTGGTGCACGGGCTCGAGGACGCCGTCGTCCCGGTGGACGTGGCCTGGACGATGCTGCGCCTGCTCCCCGACGCGGACCTGCATGTCTTCGCGCGCTGTGGTCACTGGACCCAGATCGAGCGGTCGACCGAGTTCAACGAGCTCGTGGCCGACTTCCTAGGATGACCGCATGAGCGCCGTTTCTGGAAACACCGCGAACTTCCGTGCCGCCCGCGACCAGCTGCTGGGCTGGCGCAACGAGTACGACGCCGCCGTGGCCGGCTTCGAGTTCCCCGAGGTCGGCCCGACCTGGAACTGGGCGATCGACTGGGTCGACCAGTTCGCCCGTGGCAACGACACCGACGCCCTCGTGATCGTCGAGACCGACGGCTCCCGCAGCGCGCGCTCCTTCGATGAGATCGCCCACCGTTCCGACCAGGTCGCGGCCTGGCTGGTGGACCGGGGCATCGGCAAGGGCGACTCGGTGATCGTGATGCTCGGCAACCAGATCGAGCTGTGGGAGGTCATGCTCGGCATCATCAAGGCTGGTGCGGTGATCATGCCGACCACGACCGCAGTGGGTTCCGAGGACCTCACCGACCGGGTGCAGCGTGGCGCTGCGCGGATGGTGATCTGCAACCCGGCCGACGCACCCAAGTTCGAGACGGTGCCCGGCGACTTCCTCAAGGTGGCCGTCGGCGCCGTCGACGGCTGGGCGAGCCTCGACGAGGCCTACGCCATCACCGACCCCGTCGTCGAGCACCCAGGCACCGCCCCCGACGACCGCCTGCTGCTCTACTTCACCAGCGGTACGACGTCCCGGCCCAAGCTGGTCGAGCACACCCAGAGCTCCTACCCGGTCGGACACCTGTCGACGATGTACTGGCTCGGCCTCCAGCCTGGCGACGTACACCTCAACATCTCGTCGCCGGGCTGGGCCAAGCACGCGTGGTCCTGCTTCTTCGCCCCGTGGAACGCGGAGGCGACGGTCTTCCTCTACAACTACGAGCGCTTCGACCCGGCCGCGCTGCTGGCCCAGCTGCGGGCCGAACAGGTCACGTCGTTCTGTGCGCCGCCGACCGTGTGGCGGATGCTGATCAACGCCGACCTCGGCGAGAAGCCGCCGGCCCTGCGTGAGGTCATCGGTGCCGGCGAGCCGCTCAACCCCGAGGTGATCAAGCAGATCGAGGACCGTTGGGGGCTGACCATCCGTGACGGCTACGGCCAGACCGAGACGACCGCCCAGATCGGCAACGTCCCCGGCTCGCGGTTGAAGCCGGGCTCGATGGGGCGCCCGCTCCCCGGCGTACCCACCGCACTGGTCGACCCCGGCACCGGCGAGGTCGTCGAGGGCGTCGGCGAGGGCGAGATCTGCTTGGACCTCTCGGCGAACCCGGTGCCGCTGATGACCGGCTACCAGGGTGACGAGGCGCGCAACGCGGAGGCAATGGACGGCGGTTTCTACCACACCGGCGACGTCGCTTCCCGCGACGAGGACGGGTACATCACCTACATCGGGCGCACCGACGACGTGTTCAAGGCCTCCGACTACAAGATCAGCCCGTTCGAGCTCGAGAGCGTGCTCATCGAGCACCCGGCCGTGGCCGAGGCCGCTGTCGTGCCGGCCCCCGACGCCGTGCGCCTGGCGGTGCCGAAGGCCTACATCGCGTTGGCCCCCGGCTGGGAGCCCACCCAGGACACCGCGTTCGAGATCCTCAAGTTCGCCCGCGAGAACCTGGCGCCGTTCCTGAGGGTCCGCCGGCTGGAGTTCTTCGAGCTGCCCAAGACGATCTCCGGCAAGATCCGCCGGGTCGAGCTGCGCCAGCGCGAGAACGAGGTCGCCGAGCAGATCCCGACGGAGTGGCGTGACGACATGTTCCCCGAGCTAAAGGGCAGCTGAAGGCTCGCTTTGGTGCGGCGGCGGGGTGCCGCCGTACCCTTGGACCCGTTATGACGCGCACGTATGAAGTCCGCACCTACGGGTGCCAGATGAACGTTCACGACTCCGAGCGGCTGACCGGTCTGCTCGAGACCGCCGGCTATGTCGCCGCTCCTTCCGGGGCGCAGGCCGACGTGGTCGTGTTCAACACGTGCGCCGTGCGCGAGAACGCCGACAACAAGCTCTACGGCAACCTGTCCCACCTGGCCCCGATCAAGGCCGCCAACCCCGACCTCCAGATCGCCGTCGGTGGCTGCCTGGCCCAGAAGGACCGCGCCACGATCACCGAGAAGGCGCCCTACGTCGACGTCGTCTTCGGCACCCACAACATCGGCTCGCTGCCGGTGCTGCTGGAGCGGGCCCGGGTGCAGCAGGAGGCCCAGGTCGAGATCCTCGAGTCGCTCGAGGTCTTCCCCTCCACGTTGCCGACCAAGCGCGACTCGGCGTACGCCGCGTGGGTGTCGATCTCGGTCGGCTGCAACAACACCTGCACGTTCTGCATCGTGCCCGCCCTGCGGGGCAAGGAGAAGGACCGCCGCCCCGGCGAGATCCTCGCCGAGATCGAGGCGCTGGTCGCCGACGGCGTCACCGAGATCACCCTGCTCGGCCAGAACGTCAATGCGTACGGCGTCGAGTTCGGCGACCGCCAGGCGTTCTCCAAGTTGTTGCGTGCCTGCGGTGAGATCGAGGGGCTCGAGCGGGTGCGGTTCACCTCGCCACACCCTGCCGAGTTCACCGATGACGTGATCGAGGCGATGGCCGAGACGCCCAACGTGATGCCGCAGCTGCACATGCCACTGCAGTCGGGCTCCGATCGCGTGCTTCGCGAGATGCGGCGCTCCTACCGCCAGAAGAAGTTCCTCGGCATCATCGAGCGGGTGCGGGCCGCGATTCCCGAGGCCGCGATCACCACCGACATCATCGTGGGGTTCCCCGGCGAGACCGAGGAGGACTTCCTCGAGACACTGCACGTGGTGCGCGAGGCCCGCTTCTCCGGTGCCTTCACCTTCCAGTACTCCAAGCGCCCGGGGACCCCCGCGGCCACGCTGGGGGACCAGGTCGCTCCCGAGGTGGTCGCCGATCGCTACCAGCGCCTCGTCGCGGTGGTGAACGAGATCGCCTGGGAGGAGAACAAGGCGCTCGTCGGTCACACCGTCGAGCTGATGGTCGCCGAGGGCGAGGGGCGCAAGGACTCCGCCACCCACCGGCTCTCCGGGCGGGGGCCCGACAACCGGCTCGTGCACTTCAATCCGTCGGGCGCGGACGGCGTGCGGCCCGGAGACATGGTCACGGTCACGATCACCCAAGCCGCACCCCACCACCTGATCGCCGACGAGCCGGTGCTGTCCGTGCGACGTACGCGCGCCGGTGACGCCTGGGAAGGTCGCTCCGCCGCGCCCAAGGGCGTCGGGCTGGGCATGCCCTCGATCGGCGTACCCGCGCCGCTCCCTGATGCGCCCGCCTGCTCGATCGACTGAGCAGTCCAGGCGAACGGCAGTTCCGGAGCAAAGGATCCCGCGGCCGATCTGTCAGGCACTCCTGCGGTGCTCGTGGTCTTCCGGCACGGGTGATCGATGGAGGTTCGGCCCTGCGCAGTTGGGGCACGGTTGGACCTGGCCCGTCCAGCCCCGGGCCTGAAGGACGAGCCCGACCTTCTTCGCGGTGGCGCAGGGATCTCCGAACACCTGCCCCCACCCGAGGCGTACGCCGTCGAGGCCGTCGACCGCGGCATCGAGGTCCCGGTCCAGATCGCGATCCCGATGGCGTGCACCGGAGTGGAAGATCCGGCCGTCGAGCTCGACGATCTGGTCGTACTCTTCATAGAGCGCATCGCGGTAGAGAGTGCCGCGGCTCAGGTCGACTGCCTGTCGAACTGCCGTCGGGAGTCCGTGTGGGCGTTCGATCCGTGTGAGATAGCCGTGCTCGAGCACCGAACAGGTGCCGTGGTCGACATCGGCGAGCACAGCGGTCAGGAAGGAGCGGCGCTGAATCTTCTTCCGCCGTCGCAATGCCTCAAGCAGACGTGGCGCCGTTGTCTGCCTCGACGAGACTGCTCCGGCCAGCACCGCGACGGCATCGACCTCGGAAGTCGCCTCTGCTGCCAGATCGAGCACCGCCTCTTCGATGCGCACGCGAGGTGGGGATCGGTTCCATTGGACTCGCGCGGACAAGCCGCGCATTCGGTGCAGGACGACACCGTCCTGCACCCTGACCTTGCGGCTCTGGGCGATGGCGACGTGGATCGGGCCGTCGCCGTGATCGGCCGACGTTCGGGTGGAGTGCGGACTGCCGGGTCCGTTCGCGGCGCGCAGCGCCGACTGGTGGGTGAGTGCGGCCGGCCATGCATAGAGCACCGCAGCCCAAGCACGTTGGTGCCAGGTCAGGGAGCCAGTGTGGTTCACATAGACGCCGGGATGGATGGACTGCAGTTCGTTGCGGCGCAGGAAACGGCGAAGTTCACTGTCGGTCCCACCGTGCTCGTGGATCTGGCGTCGACTGACCACGCCATCCTGTTCGTTGAGGATCTGGACGAGTCTCTGCATGCCGTCGAGCGTGCGCTCCGAGACGGGTGGGTACCAGTGGGCGGGTCAACGGCTGTGGAAAACCCTCATTCCGCGCGTGGATCCCGTGCAAATCGGTGCACGCCGGCGTACCTGGCTCGCCGTTGACGCCGATGCAACAGGATTGGGGTAACTCGATGTCTCTCTGTGACATCGAGTTACCCCAATCCCGGAGAGCCCGAGTCAGGCGGGCTCTTCGGACTCACCCGTCTGGCCGGCGTCGAGGTCGGCGTCGCCGTTGTCAGGCTCCTGCTGCTTGTCGTCGGGCTGCTTGATCTCGTCGGGCACCTCGTCCTCGCTGATGGCGGGGTTGTCCTCGGGGTCGAGGTCGCGGGGTACCGGGTCGCCCGGGGTGTCGCCGTACTTCGGGTCGTCGATCGAGTCGGCGCCACCCGGGAGCAGCTCCGGCTCCTCCGTGGTGGCCTCGGGCATCGGCCCGGCTGCTTCCTCGGTGGCAGCATCAGCGGCCTGGCCGGACTGCTCGGCGGACTGCTCTTCTGACTGCTCTTCGGGGTCGGGCATGGGGTTCCTTTCGGAGGGCTCGTGCTCGGGACTAGACCCTAGCCACCGGCGAGGATCGACAACAGGCGCTCAGAAGCCGAACGTCGTGTACGGCGCGACCTCGCCGGCCGCGAGGCCACGGAGAACCTGCAACTCGTGGGGCACCATCGGGGCCGGCAGGGTGATCAGTGGGAACCAGCCGATCTCCGCGCACTTCTCCGGCTCGATGATCCTCGGCTCACCCGACCACGAGCGTGCGGTGAAGAAGAAGTCGATGCGCTCCTCGATCAGTGCTCCACCCTGGGTTCGCTGCATCGAGGTCACGAACTCGAGGTCGATGTCTGAGATGCCGAGCTCCTCCGTGGCCTCGCGTTGGGCGGCGGCGAAGGCGGTCTCGCCCTGCTCCACGTGACCGGCGGCTGCGGCTGCCCAGTGCTGGTCCATGTAGCCGGTGTTCTGGCGGGACTGCAGCAACACCTCGGTGCCCTGGTCGCCGTCGCGCAACAGGAACACGTAGGAGGCCGGGATGACGGCGAAGCGCTCAACCATGGGGCTGAGCCTAGGACGTGGCACCGGTCCAGCACCGATGCCGGGTCGGAAATGTGAACGGGTCCGGTGCCGAACCGGCACAGGACCCGCTGATCGCGCTGCAGATTCTCAGTGAATCTGCAGCGCGATCACTTGATGTCGTCGTTCTTTCCGTCAAGACCGTCGAGCGCGTCCTTGGCCTTGTCGACGGCAGCGTCACCCTTGTCGCCGAGCTTGCCGCCCGTCTTGTCGTCGATGAAGTCCTTCGCCTTGTCGAGACCGTCCGCGACCTTGTCACCGTGCTGGTCGACAGCGTCGGCCGCCTTGCCCTTGAGCTTGTCCAGGAATCCCATGATCTGCTCCATTCGAATCCAGTGGTCGCACTCGCTGCGACCCGAGATGTGTCTCTGGAAGACTATGCCCATGTCTGCGTCGGTCCCATCCCTTGGCGAGATTCCCGTCGTGGCGGTGGTCGGGGCGACAGCTGCCGGCAAGTCGGGGCTCTCGCTCGACCTCGCGGAGCGCCTCGGCGGAGAGGTGGTCAACACCGACGCCATGCAGGTCTATCGCGGCATGGACATCGGCACCGCCAAGGTGCCCGTCGATGAGCGTCGCAACATCACGCACCACCTGCTCGACTTCCTCGAGATCGACCAGATCGCCACGGTCGCTGACTTCCAGCGCCTGGCCAGGGACACCATCACCGACCTGCGCTCACGTGGCGCCGTACCCGTGCTGGTCGGCGGCTCAGCGCTCTACACCCGCGCCGTGCTCGATCGCTTCGACTTCCCGGGCACCGATCCCGACGTACGTCGTGAGCTCGAGGCCGCGCTCGAAGCGGGCGGGTCGGGAGTGATGCATCAGCGGCTCAAGGAGCTGGATCCTCAAGCAGCACAGGGCATTCACCCCAGCAACGGTCGGCGGATCGTGCGTGCGCTGGAGGTCATCACGCTCACCGGGCAGGCATACTCGGCGAGTCTGCCGAGGCTGGTCTACAGCGTGGACAACGCCCATCAGATCGGGGTCGACATCGATCGGGACACGCTCGACGATCGCATTTCGCAGCGGGTGGAGAAGATGTTCGACGATGGTTTCGTCGACGAGGTGGCACGTCTCCTGGATCGTGGCCTGGCCGACGCGGTCACCGCCTCCCGGGCGATCGGCTACCCGGACGTGATGGCCCATCTCGCCGGCGAGCTCACCCTGGAGCAGACGAAGGAGAGGACGAAGACCGCGACGAGGCGCTTCGCCCGCAAGCAGGACGGCTGGTTCCGCAAGGACCCGCGAATCACCTGGCTGCCGTGGGACGCCCCGGACCTGGTGGAGTCGGCGCTGGCGGTCCTGCCGCAAGCGTGATCAAGTCCGATGCCGCCGGGGCGGGCAGACTGGCGCCATGGTGACCCAGTTCTACACAGCGTCCAGCCTCGACGGCTTCATCGCCACGGAGGACAACTCGCTCGAGTGGCTCTTCCGCCAGGACATCGACATGGACGGGCCGATGGCCTACCCGGCGTTCGGTGCGGAGAAGGGCGCGCTGGCGATGGGTGCCACCACCTACGAGTGGATCGTCGAGAACAACGAGACGTGGGACTACATCAGCCCCACCTGGGTCTTCACCCACCGCGAGCTGCCCGCGAAGAAGGGCGGCGGTGACGTGCACTTCACCCAGGCCGCCATCGCCGACGTGCACCGTGAGATGACAGAGGCCGCGGCCGGCAAGAACATCTGGTTGCTGGGCGGCGGTGATCTGGTCGGCCAGTTCGCCGATGCCGGGCTGCTCGACGAGGTGTGGGTGCAGTTCGCCCCGGTCACGCTCGGCTCCGGGGCGCCCCTCCTGCCCAGGGCGCTCGACCTCGAGCTGGTCGAGGTCGCCCGCAACCGTGACTTCATGTGCGGGCGCTACAACGTCGTGCGCTGAGCGTGGATCCAGGCCGACTCTGGATCCCGGCTGAGCTCGCCGCCAGGCGTGCAGGTCACGGTCTGGCGTTGAGTTCGCGGGGCGGGATGGGACAATGATCAGGTGACTGACACCGTCTTCGTGAAGGGCCACGGCACCGAGAACGACTTCGTGCTGCTGCCGGATGCCAACGGACTCATCGAGCTCACCGCCGAGCGCGTGGTGCGCCTGTGCGACCGTCGCGCCGGCATCGGTGGCGACGGCGTCATCCGGGTGGTGCGCACCGACGCGACCGACGACCCGGCCGCGGTAGCAGCTCGGGGTGAGGCGCTGTGGTTCATGGACTACCGCAACTCCGACGGCTCGGTCGGGGAGATGTGCGGCAACGGAGTCCGCGTGGTGGCGCTCTATCTCGCCACGCACGCCTCCATCGATCCGCGGGAGCCGCTCAAGATCGCCACCCGCGACGGCATCAAGACGCTCACCTTCGCCGCCACCGACGACGGTGACGTGGCGATCACCGCTGACATGGGCTCGCCCGCGCTCGGGGCGGAGTCGAAGGTCACGGTCGGCGACCACACCTGGCCCGCGGTCAACGTCGACATGGGCAACCCCCACGCGGTCACGTTCGTCGACTCGCTCGACGACGCGGGCTCGCTCCTGGAGGAGCCGACGTACGACGCATCGGTCTATCCGAACGGCGCCAACGTCGAGTTCGTCGTACGCCGTGGCGAGCACCACGTCGCGATGCGGGTGCACGAGCGCGGCTCCGGTGAGACCCGTTCGTGCGGCACCGGTGCCTGCGCGGTGATGGTCGCGAGCGCCCTGGCCGACGGCGCCGAGCGCGGTACGCCGTACACGGTCGACGTGCCCGGTGGCTCCCTGAGCATCACGTGGACCGAGGACGACCGGATCCTGATGACCGGTCCGGCGAGACTCGTGGCAGAGGGCACCACCACCCTGTAGTCGTTTGTTCTAGGCTCCCGGCATGGACATCACAGGAGCAAGCGCAATCGTCACCGGCGGTGCCTCGGGCATCGGCGCCGCAGTCGTCCGCCAGCTGGCGGCCAGGGGTGCGAAGGTGGTCGTCGCCGACCTCAACGCCGAGTTGGGTGAGGCCCTTGCCCAGGAGGTGGGCGGCGCCTTCGTCGGTGTCGACGTCACCGACACCGAGCAGATCAAGAACGCGGTCGACAAGGCCGGCGAGCTCGGCCCGCTGCGGGTTCTGGTCAACTCGGCCGGCATCGGTTGGGCCCAGCGCACCATCGGTCGCGACGGCGAGTTCGACTCCGCTCACGACCTGGGTGCCTTCACCAAGGTGATCGGCATCAACCTGATCGGCACCTTCGACGCCCTGCGGTTGGCGGCCACGGCGATGAGTCGCAACGAGCCCGACGCCGACGGCCAACGCGGTGTCGTGGTCAACATGGCCTCGGTGGCCGCCTTCGACGGGCAGATCGGGCAGGCCTCCTACTCTGCCTCCAAGGGTGGTGTGGTCGGAATGACGCTGCCGATCGCCCGCGACCTGTCCTCCGCCGGCATCCGGGTCAACACGGTGGCCCCGGGCCTGATCGACACCCCGATCTACGGCGAGGGCGAGGCATCCGAGCAGTTCAAGGCGAAGCTCGGCGAGAGCGTGCTGTTCCCCAAGCGCCTCGGCGTTCCCGACGAGCTGGCCAGCATGGTCATCGAGTGCGTGACCAACTCCTACATGAATGGTGAGGTCATCCGCGTCGACGGCGGTATCCGGATGCCACCCAAGTGATGCGTCGACTGGTTGCTGCGGCGGGCATCGTGGCGGTACTCGCGATGTCTTCCGCGTGCAACGACTCCGACGACGGCCCGGGCGTGACGACCGACGACGCTGCTGCGCCACTGAAGTTCGAGATCCGACCGGTGCTGGCCACGACGACGATGTCCCAGTCGCCCTCGAGCGACGACCTCGGTGCTGTCCTCAGGCAGGACAGGGCCGACGACGAGGGCGGCGACGAGATGCTGGAGTTGGGGAGAGTGGCGCTGACCGGCGCGGACGTCGAGTCGGCCGAAGCCACGCAACCTCCCAACTCGACGGGGTGGGCGGTGGTGGTCGACTTCACCGACGACGGCGATGCCAAGTTCGCCAAGCTGACCGAGAAGGCTGCCTGCGAGACCGGGGACGCGAACCGGATCGCGATCATCGTCGACGACGAGATCATCTCGAGTCCCTCCGTGAGCGTGACGTGCGGGCAGTCGCTCACTAGCGGCACCCAGATCAGTGGCGACTTCACCAAGGACGAGGCCGAGGACCTGGCCGAGCGGATCAACGACGGCCAGTGATCAACCGAAGCCGACTCCTGCGCCGGAATCGGGGTCACGATCGAGCACCTGCGGGGTTGTGACCGCGGATCCGCGCAATCGGGGTCACGATCGAGCACCTGCGGGGTTGTGACGGCGGAACGACGGGCCTTTCGAAACCCGTTAGCGCCCTGCCCGGGACCGGCCTAAACTTGGGCGCATATGACAAACGCATCTGAAGACTTCTCCCTCGACGCCGAGCTCGCCGAGACCGACGCGTGGGACGACGACGACTTCGAGTCGGGCTACGCAGACGACGTGGTCTCCGCCGACGGCCCCGACCCCGAGCTGACCACCGGTGAGCAGGACCTGGCCGAGCGGCACGCCCTGCGCCGGGTGGCCGGGCTGCGCACCGAGCTCGAGGACATCACCGAGGTCGAGTACCGCCAGCTCCGCCTCGAACGCGTCGTGCTCGTCGGGGTCTGGACCGAGGGCACGCCTGAGGACGCCGAGAACTCCATGGCCGAGCTCGCCCTGCTCGCCGAGACGGCCGGCTCCGAGGTGCTCGACAACGTCTACCAGCGGCGGCAGAAGCCCGACCCCGCGACGTACATCGGACGCGGCAAGGTCGACGGCCTGCGCGAGATCGTCCAGGCCACCGGTGCCGACACCGTGATCCTCGACGGCGACCTGGCGCCTAGCCAGCTCAGGAACCTGGAAGACAAGCTCAAGGTCAAGGCGATCGACCGCACCGCTCTGATCCTCGACATCTTCGCCCAGCACGCGAAGTCCAAGGAGGGTCAGGCGCAGGTCGAGCTGGCCCAGCTGAACTACATGAAGCAGCGTCTGCGTGGATGGGGTGGCAACCTCTCCCGCCAGGCCGGTGGACAGGCCGCCGGCGGTGAGGGCATCGGTGGTCGTGGCCCCGGTGAGACCAAGATCGAGACCGACCGGCGTCGCATCAACACCAAGATCGCCAAGCTGCGTCGCGAGCTGAAGGCGATGAAGGGCACCCGCGACACCAAGCGTTCCGAGCGCCAGCGCAACGCGATCCCGTCGGTGGCGATCGCGGGCTACACCAACGCCGGCAAGTCGTCGCTGCTCAACAGGCTGACCGACGCCGGGGTGCTGGTCGAGGACTCGCTGTTCGCGACGCTCGACCCGACCACGCGTCGTACGACGACCGCCGACGGCCGCATCTACACGATGAGCGACACGGTCGGGTTCGTTCGCCACCTGCCCCACCAGCTGGTCGAGGCGTTCCGCTCGACCCTGGAGGAGGTCGCCGACGCCGACCTGATCCTGCACGTGGTCGACGGGTCCCACCCCGACCCCGAGGGGCAGATCACGGCCGTGCGTGAGGTCTTCGCCGACATCGAGGCCAGCAAGGTCCCCGAGTTGATCGTGATCAACAAGGCCGACGCCGCCGACCCGATGGTGCTGGCCCGGCTCCGCGCCCGTGAACCCCACTCGGTGGTGGTGAGCGCGAAGACCGGTGAGGGCATCCGCGAGGCGTTGGCGCTGGTCGAGTCCGAGCTGCCGCGCCCGAGCGTGGCGTTCAGCGCGTTGCTGCCCTACGAGCGCGGCGACCTGATCAACAAGCTGCACCAGCAGGGCGAGATCGAGACCCTCGAGCACACCGCCGAGGGCAGCCTGGTCAAGGGGCGGGCGCACGAGGGTCTGGCCGACGAGCTGGCGGCGTACGCCGTCTGACGGCCCGTCGGCCCGGATCGCTCGAGAATTCTGCGAAGTCGGTGCCGCCGGGCGAGAATTGAGACGTGGGGGAAATCGTGGTTCCGGTCGCTTCGAGACTTCGCTGGACGACGCGCACGGTCGTGTTGATCGCGGTGGCGTCGGTGGTCGCGTTGTCCTATGCCGTCTTCGAGCGCGCCACCAGTGAGAGCGTCTCGAAGTGCCAGCGCTTCTCGTTGGCATCGCAGGCCCGCGAGGCGGTGGTCACCGGCACCGGCCAGCGCGTCGTCGTCATCGGTGACTCCTATGCGGCCGGCCTCGGCCTGGACGACCCGGCCCGCTCGTGGCCCCGCGAACTGAACGGCGAGGTGCACGTCTACGGCTTCTCCGGCTCCGGGTTCAGCGCCCATGCCAGCGAGTGCGGCACCGTGTCCTACGCGGATCGAGCGGCCCGGGCGGTCCAGCACGGGGCCGACCTGGTCGTCGTCGAGGGCGGGCTCAACGACATCCACTCCAGCGACGAGGCGATCCGCTCCGGCGTACGCCGGCTGCTCACCCGCCTGCAGGACGTCGAAGTGGTCGTGGTGGGCCCGGTCCCGGCGCCGTCCCGAATGCCCTCCGTGGCGCACGTCGACGACGTGCTGGCCCAGGAATGTGCCGCTGCCGGGGTGCGCTTCGTGTCGATGATCGACCTCGAACTCGACTATCTCGACGGCGACCTCCACCTCACACCGGAGGGGCACCGCGAGTTCGGTGACGACGTGGCAGACGCCCTGGCCGGCTGATTCACGCACCGGTGGTCCCACCGCTCGCGCACCTGCGGAGAGACCCGTCGCGGAAGGTCACGAAAACATTTCGGGAGGATCCCGATTCGTGACGACTTGGAGGTGTGGGGGAAGATGTCGCTCATGTCACGTGGCGCATTCATCCGACTCCTGCTTGTCCTCGGTCTCCTTGCCGGATGCGTTGCCATCGCGATGAACGTCAAGCCCCGTCTCGGGCTCGACCTGCGCGGTGGAACGCAGATCATGTTGCAGGCCGAGAGCACGGATCGGGTCAAGGCGAATGCCGAGTCGGTCGACCGGGCCATCGAGATCCTCCGGGGGCGTGTCGACGCCCTCGGTGTCTCCGAGCCGACCCTGACCCGGGTCGGGGAGGACCGGATCCTGGTCGAGCTGCCCGACCTGCAGGACCCGCAGCGCGCCGTCGAGGCGATCGGCAAGACCGCCCAGTTGACCGTGCACCCGGTGATCCAGGCTGCTGCCTCCAAGAAGGCGAAGCCCACCAAGCCGGGCGACGAGATCCTCGAGGACAAGGACTCCGGTCAGTTCCTCGAGCTCGGTCCGGCTGCCCTCAGCGGTGAGGACATCAAGGGCGCTGACGCCGGGACCCGCCAGGAGGGCGTCGGGTGGGAGGTGGCCGTCGACTTCACCGGCCACGGCAACGACGCATTCGGTGACCTGAGCGCCGCAGCCGCATGTGCGCAGGGCGACGCGAACCGGATCGCGATCGTGCTCGACAAGGAGATCATCTCCTCGCCGACCGTCGACGTGAGCTGTGGCGGACGCCTCGACAACGGCACCAGCATCACCGGCAGCTTCAGCGAGCAGGAGGCCAAGGACCTGGCCATCCTGATCGAGGGTGGCGCGCTGCCGATCCCGGTCAAGATCATCTCGCAGAGCACCGTCGGCCCGACCCTCGGTGCAGCCGCCATCGACTCCTCCATCGAGGCCGGCATCATCGGCCTGATCATCACCGGCCTCTTCATCATCGTCGTCTACCGCTTCGTCGGGGCGATGGCGGCGATCGCGCTGACGTCGTACGCCGTCCTGGCCTACGCGATGCTGCTCACGCTCGGCTCCACCCTGACCCTCCCTGGCCTGGCCGGCTTCGTGCTGGCCATCGGCATGGCGATCGACGCCAACGTGTTGGTCTTCGAGAGAGCAAGGGAGGAGTATGCCGAAAATCCACAGGCCGGCATGCGAAGAGCCCTCCAGATCGGGTTCAACAAGGCGTGGACCGCGATCATCGACTCCAACGTCACCACCCTGTTGGCCGCGCTGCTTCTCTTCCTGCTGGCCTCCGGTTCGGTCAAGGGCTTCGGTGTCACCCTGGCGATCGGTGTCATCGCCTCGATGATCTCGGCGCTGGTCATCGCCCGAGTCCTCACCGAGATCGGGGTCACGACGAAGTTCATCGCCCGGCGGCCCCGGGTCACGGGTCTCTCCGACGTCGGCCGTTTCCGCAAGTGGCTGATGGCCCGCAACCCCAACCTGATCGGCCGCGGCAAGATCTGGCTGGGCATCTCGGGTGCCGCCCTGATCGTCGCCCTGGTCGGCATCTTCGGCCACGGGCTCAACTACGGCCTCGAGTTCACAGGTGGCCGCACCCTCGAATACACCACCCAGAAGGCGATCTCCGCCGATGACGCCCGCACGGTCGTCGCCGACGTCGGGCTCCCCGAGGCCGTGGTGCAGATCGTCAAGGGCAGCGACGACGTCGAGCGCGTCTCGATCCGTGCCGGTGAGATCACCGACCAGCAGAAGGCGGAGATCGAGAAGGGCATCAGCAAGACGGCAGGGGAGACCGAGCAGTACAGCGACGACACCGTCGCGGCCAGCCTCGGCAACGAGATGAAGGAGAAGGCGCTGATCGCCTTCCTCATCGCGTTGGCCGCCCAGATGATCTATCTGGCCTTCCGGTTCCACTGGACCTTCGCGGTCTCGGCCGTGGGCGCGATGTTCCACGACGTGATCATCGTGACCGGCATCTTCGCCTGGCTCGACAAGCCGATCGACGGGATCTTCCTGGCCTCGGCGCTGACCATCGTCGGTCTGTCCGTGAACGACACGGTGGTCGTCTTCGACCGCATTCGAGAACGATGGCAAGGAACCAAGACCGGCAGCTTCCAGGAGGTCTCCAACACCGCCTGTCTGGAGACCATGCCGCGCACGATCAACACCGGTGCGGGAGCCATGTTCATCCTGGCGGCCCTGGCGTTCCTCGGCGGCGACTCGCTGCAGGACTTCGCGATTGCGCTGCTGCTCGGTCTGATCATCGGAACCTGGTCGTCGGTCTTCGTGGCCACGCCTGCGGCGATGTATCTCCAGAAGATCTCGCCGTTCTCGCGGGAGAAGAGGGCCAAGAAGGTGCGCGACCCCGAGGACTCCGGCGCCGTCGTCTGACTCCCGTCTGACCTCCGTCTGACCCCTTGCGGCGTGCTCGCGTTCGCTGCAGTTACCGAAACGTATGCAGGTTTCGGGCACCAAAAACCTGCATACGTTTCGGTAGCGGCACGGATCGGAACCCTGTCGGTCGCGAGGGCTATGGTTTCCCGGTGCCTGAGCATGCCCACCCCATGACCGGAGATCCGAGCGATGACTGAAGCAGCCGAGACGACGAAGGTCGCCGCGCTGCTGGCCGAGGCGGTCGAGGCGCTGGGCGGGCAGGAACGCCCCGGGCAGGTGCAGATGGCCGACGCCGTGGCTCGGGCGATGGCCGATGACGAGCACCTGCTCGTGCAGGCCGGCACCGGCACCGGCAAGTCGCTGGCCTACCTGGTGCCGAGCCTGATGCACGACAAGCGGGTCGTGGTCGCGACCGCGACCCTGGCCTTGCAGCACCAGCTCGTCGAGCGTGACATCCCCCGGCTGGTCGACGCGCTCAAGGCCAAGCCCGGCATCGACACGTCGTTCGCGGTGCTCAAGGGCCGTTCCAACTACGCCTGCCTGCACCGGGTACGTGAGGGTGCTCCCGACGACCAGGGCGCTCTGGTCGAGCTGCCGAGCGGCTCGATGGGCGCGGAGGTGCTCAAGCTGCGCGAATGGGCCGAGAAGGAGTCCGAGGCCGGCGGCACCGGCGAGAAGGACAACGCGCCCCGCCACACCGAGAAGGTCTGGCGCCAGGTGTCGGTCAGCCACCGCGAGTGCCTGAGCAAGGCCAAGTGCCCCTTCGGCGAGGAGTGCTTCGCGGAGCGCGCTCGCGAGCGGGCGGCCGAGTCGCAACTGATCGTGACCAACCACAGCCTGCTGGCGATCGACGCCATCGAGGGCGTCCCGATGATCCCCGAGTACGACGTCGTCGTGGTCGACGAGGCCCACGAAGTCACCGCCCGCATCACCCAGGCCGCCACCGATGAGCTGAGCGTGGGCGACCTCGAGCGGGCCGCCCGCCGTGCCCAGAGGTACGTCGGGGGCGACGAGGCCAACGATCTCGATGACGCGGCCGGGAGCCTGCAGGACGCCATCGCCCGCACCGAAACCGGTCGCATCGACCGCATCGAGGAGCAGCTGTCCGACGCCCTGGTGCTGGTCCGCGACGCCGCCCGAGCCTGCCTCAGCGCCATCCCCAAGGAGTCCGGCGAGGAGGCCGACCCCGGGAAGAACCAGGCCAGGGGCGGGGTCCAGGAGGTCTTCAACACAGCCGAGCGGATGGCGGCCGGCCTCGACTCCGACGTGCTCTGGCGCAACGATCGCGACCCGTCGCGGGGTGGCCCCCAGCTGTGCGTGGCGCCACTCCAGGTGTGGGGCCCGATGCGCGACAAGCTGCTGAGCGACAAGACCGTGGTCTTCACCTCCGCGACCTTGATGCTCGGCGGCGACTTCAGCACGGTTGCCTCCTCCCTCGGGCTCAAGCCCGACGAGCGGATCTCCACCGAGGAGACCGTGCCACGCACCGAAGACGTGTTGCCGTGGCGCGGCATCGACGTCGGCTCGCCGTTCAACTACGGCCAGCAGGCGATCCTGTACGTCGCCCGCCACCTGCCCCCGCCCGGTCGCGACGGCCTGGTGAAGGCCCAGCTCGACGAGATCGTCGACCTCGTCGACGCCGCCGACGGGCGCACCCTCGGGCTGTTCTCCAGCAAGCGGGCCGCGGAGGCCGCCGCCGAAGAGGTGCGCAAGCGGCTTCCCCACCTGACCACCCTGGCCCAGGGGGAGGCCCAGCTGGCCGAGCTGCAGAAGCAGTTCGTCGCCGACCCCCACACCTGCCTCTTCGGCACCCTCAGCCTGTGGCAGGGTCTGGACGTGCCGGGTGAGACCTGTCAGCTGGTGCTCATCGACCGGATCCCCTTCCCCCGACCCGACGACCCGCTGATGTCGGCGCGGCAGAAGGCTGCCGACCGCTCGGGCGGCAACGGGTTCATGCAGGTCGCGGCCACCCATGCAGCCCTGCTGCTGGCGCAGGGGACCGGCCGGTTGATCCGCACGACCACCGACCGGGGCGTCGTGGCCGTGCTCGACCCGCGGCTGGTGACCGCCCGCTACGGGAACTTCCTCAAGGCCAGCCTGCCGCCGATGTGGACGACCACCGATCCCCAGATCTCCCGCAACGCCCTCAAGCGCCTCGCGGCCGGTTGAGGATCAGCTGCCGCAGCGTGAACCGAGGGTGATCCGGTAGTTGCCCAGGCTGGCGTAGTCGCTGTAGCCCGTCGTCTTCGGGTCGCGGGCCCCGACACCGTCGACCCGGGCGAAGTAGACACCGGCCCGGGTCTTGCCGGCGTACGACGCATCCAGCCCGCGGGCCGTGCCGGAGGCAGCCGAGCGCGGGTTCCGTCGGGCGATGACCTTTCCGGCCTTGTTGACCAGGGTCAGGCGGATGTCGAGGTTGGGGCTCTGGGAGGCGTTGCGTGCGCGGACCTTCAGCTTCGCCCGGCAGGTGGTTCGGATTCGGAAGACGTCGACATCGTTGCGGGTGCTGATCACGCCGGATCGCGCCTTCCCGGAGCGCAACGCGGTGGCACGACGGTCGCGATCGGCGTGGTCGTCGTGAACCCGGGGGGCGCCGTGGGAGGCAATGATCGAGAGGTCGTTCTCGTGGTTGTCGGCCTTGACATACTCTCCGCGGCTCCACTGGGTGAGCTGCCGGTTGGAGGAGCCCATCAGCGGAGCCCAGATGCCGTGCCCGTTGGCATAGGCGCGGGTGTCCGTTCCGTCGTGGGAGAGGCCGAGGGTGTGGCCGGCCTCGTGGGAGGCGATGTCGGCGATGCGGCGCGGCTGGTTGCCGACCTCCCGGGGAAACACCCAGAAGGTGCGCAGCCGGTTGGCCTTGGGCCGGTCGAAGACGTCGACGAAGGCAACGCCGCCACAGCCCGGCCCGCCGCAGACCGCGTTGCGGATGGAGTTCGAAGGGGTGATCACCGCATGCACCCCGAATCGCTTGTCGGCGCGGGTGGAGCGGGTGATGGCCTGGGTCGAGGGAGGTTCGGTGGTGATGTCGACGGCGAAGGGGGCGTAGTCCTCGGACACGCGCTTCCAGGTGCTCTGGACGACCCGGCGCTCGCCGGCGCTGAACCCCGCGCGTCCGTCGGTGTCGAACGCGGGTGCGTTGAAGCAGCGGGTGAGCCGGTTCTGGCTCCAACCGGTGTCACAGACCCGCTCGCCGTCGAAGTCGAGATAGATCGTGCGCTTGGCACCCGGACGACTGTGCAGCCGGAACGTCTGCGACAGCGGTGCCGCGGCGCGCACCGCAGGCTCTGAGTCTGCCGAGGTGGGCGGCTCGAAGACGTCGCGGTGGAGGAGCTGTCCGTCGAGCACCCGGGCGGTCGGGTCGGTCTCCAACACCTCGGTCACCTCGGCCACGCTCTGGTCGAGCTCGTCGGCGACCCGGTGGAGCACCTCGGCGTCGACGCGCTGGCCCGCGGCCGAGACGATGTCAGAGCCGTCGGCGGGGTGGCCGGGGTCGGCCTGAGCGGTGAGGCCCGGGGTGGTGGAGAGGCCCGCGACGACGAGCGTGAGAGCGGCGAGAGTCTGGGTGCGAAGCATGGAGGAATCGTCGCACGGCGGCCGTCAGGGGCGTTTGGCGCCGCACCTCGACGAGAAGCTCACCCGGTAGCTGCCCAGGCTGCCGTAGTCGCTGTAGCCGGTTCGGCGGGGACTGCGGGCGCCGACCCCGTCGACGCGGACGAAGAGCACACCTGCCCTCCGCTTGCCGCGGTAGGTGGCGTCGAGGCCCTTCGCCTTGCCATGGGCAGTCGAGAGCGGGTTGCGCCTGGCCACGACCTTCCCGTTGCGTCGCTTCAGCACCAGGGACACGTCGAGATTGGGGCTCTGGGCGGCATTGCGGACCTTCACGGTCAGAGGTGCCCGACAGGTGGTGCGCAGTTTGAACATGTCGACGTCGCTGGCTCGGGTGATGCGGCCCGAGCGTGCCTTGCCCGGCGCGAGAAAGGTGGCCCCCGAGCGGTGGCCCGAGTGGTCGTCGCGCAGACGGGGAGCCCCGTTGCGGGCGATGATGGCGACGTCGTTCTGCTTGTTGTTGGCGCCGGAGTACTGCCCACGGCTCCACTGGGTCAGTGGGCGTGCCGAGGCGCCCATGATCGGGCCCCAGATCCCGTGGCCGCCGTAGTAGCCCGAGCGGGACGTGCCGTCGTGGGAGAGTCCGAACGTGTGGCCGGCCTCGTGGGACACCGCATCCGCGATGCGCCGCGGGTTGTTGCGCACCTCCTTCGGCAGGATCCAGGTGACCCGACCGTCGTTGTGGAACTCGCTGTCGAAGGTGCCCATGTAGGCGGCGCCGGCGCAACGGCTGCCGCCACAGACGCGGTTGCGCACGCCGTTGGAGCTGGTGATGACCGTCTGTATCCCGAACGTCGTGTCGGAGGAGTCGGAGCGGACCAGGTCGTCGAGCTGTGGACGCTCGGTGGTGATGTCCACGTCGAACGGGGCGTAGTCCTCGACGACGCCACGCCAGATGCGCTGGATGGCCCTGCGTTCGGACTTGCTGAAACCCCGTCGCCCGTTGGTGTCGAAACGCGGCGCGTTGATGCAGCCATAGGGGTCCCAGACGGTGCCACAGACCCGTTCGCCATCGAAGTCGAGATAGATGGTGTGGTGGGAGGCCCTCCTGCTGTGCAGCCTGAAGGTCTTGGCCAACGGCGCACTGGCACGGGCAACGACAGCGTCATCGGTCGCTGGGCTGCTCTCGAGGTGGTCGACGAACTTGAGCCGGTCACCGGAGTCGAGGCGGGCGGAGGGGTCCTCGGAGAGCAGTGCCTCGATCGCCTGCTCGCTCAGGTCGGAATGGCGGGCGGCTCGGTTCAGCTCCCCACCGTCGACTCGTTGACCGCCGGCAGAGACGAAGGAGTCGTCGGGCGCCGTGCCGCTGCCAGCCGCAGATCCGGACGCCGACGCGGTGACGCCGCTCGCGACGAGCAGGGTGCAGCCGAGGGTGACTCCGAGGCGTCTCATGACCCGGAACCCTATCCGGCGCCGGCCTCAGACCCGGCGCAGCACCGCAGTGACGATGCCGAGGATGCTGGCATTGCTGCCGTCGATGGGCTCGTAGGCATCGTTGTGGGGCATCAGCCAGACTTCGCCGTCTCGGCGCTGCAAGGTCTTGACGGTGGCCTCGCCGTCGATCAGGGCGGCCACGATCTCTCCGTTGCGCGCGGTCTGCTCCTGGCGTACGACGACGTAGTCGCCGTTGCAGATCGCGGCGTCGATCATCGAGTCGCCGGAGACCTCGAGCAGGAACAGCGTGCCCTCGCCGACCAGGGTCTTGGGCAGCGGGAAGATCTCCTCGACGCGTTCCTCGGCGAGGATCGGGCCACCGGCCGCAATGCGACCCACCACGGGAACGTAGGTGGCCGAGGGCATGGCGTCGCCGATGCCGGTCTCGTCGATGGTGGACTCGCCGGCCGAACCGATCGCCCGGCTGGGGGTCATCGAGTCGGGCAGGAACACCTGGATCGCGCGCGGACGGTTGGGGTCGCGCTTGATGAAGCCCTTGGCCTCGAGCACCTTGAGCTGGTGGGACACCGAGGAGGAGCTGGTCAGCCCCACGGTCTCGCCGATCTCACGCATGCTCGGCGGGTAGCCCTTGCGCTCGAGGGAGTCACTGATGCTGTTCAGGATGCGCTGTTGACGCGGGGTCAGACCCGTCGCATCGGGAGGCCCGTCGGGGAGTTCGGCGACCTTCTCGTTTCGTGCCATCGGCGTGCCTTCCGCAGTCCTGTCCGGGTGGGTTTCCAACGTAGCCTCATTCATCGACGGGTTCAAACACCTGTTCGAACGTGTCGCGGGGAAGTGTTCGGCCCGGAGCATGCGAAGGGCGGGACGTCGATGTCGACACCCCGCCCCTCGTCTTCCCCATCCGCAGGCCGGGGTCGAGGCGGCCTGCGGAAATCTGTGTCAGCTGATCGGCACGAAGATGGTCTGGCCGGTCATCAGCACCGAGGAGTCGAGTGCGTTGAGCTGCTTGATGGCGTGCACCATGTCGCGCACCTCGCCGTCGCCGGCCACCTCGCCCGCGATGCTCCACAGGGTGTCGCCGGACTCGACGACGACGGCCTGGGTCGGCTGTTCGGTGCCGGAGTGGTTGGTGGCCATCGACGTGTTGCCCAGGAACAGTGCGGCGCCCATGACGACGAGCATTGCGGCGACGAAGACGACCACGCGGCCGCGGCGGGTCAGGCGCAGCTGGCCGGTGTGGATGTGAGTGGTGGGGCTCAGGCTCATGGTGCTCATCGAGACCTCCGGGGGAAGTGGGTGGTCGGTGTTGAGCGAATGTCTAACGGTGACCACCGACAACGGCTTCCGAGGAAGCCGAGGAACTGTCGGGATCGATCAGGCGTTCGATCGAACACATGTACGAAGTTAGATCATGTGTTCGAACAAAGCAAGACCATTGTCGAACAAAGATTCGACGTTTCGCGAGGGCGGGCCGGAGACAGTTCCTGATCGATGGCTGTCCGCAAGGCTGGATCCGGTCCGGGTCCGTGGTCCCGGTGACGCGGGCCCGCTGGTTACCAGTGGGTCTCAGTTGGCCGACCAGGCCGCCCACAGCTCGGCGTACCGGCCACCGGCCGCGAGCAGCTCGTCGTGGCCACCCTCCTCGACCACGCGACCCTCGTGCATCACCAGCACCCGGTCCGCCGACTCCGACTGGGTCAGGCGGTGAGCGACCACGAGGGCGCCGCGGCCCTCGGTGACGGCGAGCGCGGCCTGCTCGAGGTCACGGGCGCCGGCCGATCCGGCCTCGGCGGTGGCCTCGTCGAGAACCACGAACCACGGGTCCGCCAGCGCGATCCTGGCCAGCGCCAGCTGCTGGGCCTGGGCCGGGGTCACCGGGTGTGCACCGCCCCCGATGACCGTGTCGAGACCGTCGGGCAACGCGTCGATCCAGCCGAGGGCGGACACCATCGCCAGAGCCGCGCGCACGGCCTCGTCGGAGGCTTCGGCGTCGACCAGGGTGACCGCGTCGCGCACAGTTCCGGCGAAGACGTGGAAGTCCTGGCTGATCAACGCCACCCGCGAGCGGAGCAGGGGGCTGGGGAGCTCCGCCAGCGACGTGCCGGCCAGTTCGACGGTGCCTGCCACCGGAGGGAGTACGCCGGCTGCGATGGCGCCGAGGGTGGTCTTGCCGGCGCCGGTGGCACCGACGAGTGCAACCCGTTCGCCCGGGGCGATGGTGACCGTGACGGAGGAGAGGACCGGGCGCCCCTCGACGTACGCATGGTCGATGCCGGCCAGCACCAGCGGACCGGGCTCGTCAGCCAGCGAGCCCGACCTTGCCGGGGGCGGCGGCAGCAGGGAGACGCCGGCGAGCCGCGAGAGCGAGGCGCCCGTCGACTGCACCGAGTCGAAGATGTAGAGCAGCGCGTTGATCGGGTTGAAGAGCCGGTGGAAGTAGAGTGCGGCGGCGGTGACGGCGCCGACCGTGGTCGAGTCCGCGCGCACCAGCAGGAACCCGGTGGTCAGCACCAGCAGCAACCCGATCAGCTCGGCACGGTTGGAGCGGGCGCCGAAGCGGGTGAGCAGCTTGAAGACGGTCACCGAGATGCCGCGTGCCTCGTCGGAGCGGGCCTCGATGGTGGCCACCTGGTCGGCCGACATGCCGAACGCGCGCACGGTGGGAGCACCCTGGAGCCCGCTGACCATGGCCTGGGCGCGCTCACCCTGGGCCACCCGCTCGCGGGCATAGAACGGGCCGGACTTCGGGAGATACCAGCGCAGCCCCAGGACATAGAACGGCGCGGCGCCCAGGCCGGCCAGGCCGAGTCGCCAGTCGAGGGCGAAGAGGCCGGCCGC
The DNA here is from genome assembly GCA_001429555.1 of Nocardioides sp. Soil797. Taxonomy (GTDB): domain Bacteria; phylum Actinomycetota; class Actinomycetes; order Propionibacteriales; family Nocardioidaceae; genus Nocardioides. Next base: position 56,656 of record LMSR01000005.1, read on the forward strand.
GGTGAAGGAGACCACGACGAGGGAGTTGACCAGGGTCGGCACGATCTCGGTCAGGGAGTTGGCCACGGTGCGGGCGTCGTCACCCACCCGTGAGAGCAGGTCGCCGGTGCCGGCCGACTCGACACGCGCGGAGTCGAGGGCCAGCGCCTTGTCGAGCACGTCCTCACGCAGGGCGGCCAGCGCCGGCTCGCCCGCGCGGGCGAGGAAGGCGACCGAGGCCCAGGTGAAGAGTCCGCCGGCTGCCGCGGCCGCACCGATGACCAGGGCAGCGACGGTCAGGTCACGCTCCGGGGCGCCGTCGATCACGAGGTCGACGATCCGACCGAGCATCCACGGAGCCACCAGGGCGCAGAGCCCGGCCAGCACGAACGAGACGATCGAGGCGATCAGGGGCAACCGCTGACTGGCCACCAGTCGCCAGGCGAGTCCCGTCGTCTCCTTGCGCGAGGCGATGGGGAGCAGCTCGCGGGCGCTCATCGCAGCACCACCTCGGCGTACGCCGGGAGCGCGGCGAGGTCATGGTGGGTGCCCTCTGCGGCGACGACACCGTCGCTGAGCAGCACCACCCGGTCGCACTGCGCCAGCAGGGAGGGCGAGGAGGTGATCAGCCAGGTCGTACGCCGACTCGCGGGGTCACCGCGCAACTCACGGATGCCTGCGGCGATGCGATGCTCGGTGACCGCGTCGACGGCGGTCGTGGGGTCGTGCAGCAGCAGCACCGGCGCATCCGCGGCCAGGGCCCGGGCCAGCGCAACGCGTTGCCTCTGGCCGCCGGAGAAGGTGGCCCCGTCGGGGGTGACGGGCTGGTCGAGGCCCTCCGGGACGAGTGAGACGACGTCTGCGCAGGCGGAGGCGTCGAGCAGGCGATCCAGCTCGTGCGAGGAGAGCGCGGCGGTCGCGTCGATGTTGCTGCGCAGCGTTCCCTCGAAGAGGTCGACGTGGTGCGGGTTGACCAGCAGGTGCTCGTCTCGAGCCCGGGAGGTCAGCTTGGCCATGGGGAAGCCACCCAGGGTCAGGTCACCGGAGTCGGGGGAGAGCGAGCCGTTGACGAGGCCCATCAACGAGGCAGCGGCCGTCGGATCGGTGACCGCGATGCCCAGGACCTCACCGGGGCGCGAGGCCAGGCTGACGTGGTCGAGACCGGGTGCCGCGACGGAGACGAGCCGCAGCTCGGCCGCCTGGCCGAGCCCCGTCCCGTCCAGATCCGCGTCGCCGACGGGCACCAGGTGTGGCGTGCCCAGGAAGTCGACGATGCGGCGCGCGGAGGCGTGGGCCCGAGCGGTGTGCGCGGAGATGTCGCCGAGCATGCCGAGCGGCTCGGCCAGGAACTGGGTCAGGCCCACGACGGCGATGAGCTCGCCGATCGTGATGTCTCCGGAGAGGGCACGGTGCCCGGCGACGAGTGCGACGACGGCCAGGAAGATGCCGGCCAGGCCGTCGGTCAGGCCGGTCATCGCGCCGTACGTCGACGTGCTCCGCACCGACGCGTCCCGGGCCCGGCCGCTGAGTGCGCGATAGCGAGCACCTGCCACCGGCTCGGCGCCGATGCCCTTGAGCACGCGCAGGCCGCGGACCAGGTCGGTGGCCACGCCGGTCGCCTCGGCGACCGTGGCCTGCTGGTGCTCGGTGTGCCGGGAGATCGCCGGCGTGACGGCCTGGGTCAGGAGCAGCACCGTGGGCACACCGATCAGCACGACCAGCCCGAGCACGAGGTCGAGGGTCAGCAGATACCAGGAGGCGCCGATGATGGAGATGACCGCCGCGATCGTGAAACCCATCGAGCGGATGAACTGCCCGACCAGCTCGGCGTCGGCGGTGGCCAGCGAGAGCGTCTCGCCGGGACGCAGCGTCGTACGGGCCCCACGCGGGTGCAGCGAGTGGGCGGCGATCTCGACGCGGATCCGGTGCATCTCGCGCTGCACGACGCTGAACCCGATCTGTGCGCCGAACCGGTAGCCGTAAGAGAGGAAGCCGAAGAGCGCGCACAGGCTCAGCCCCCAGATGACCATCTCGCGGATCTCGCCGGTGGCGACCGCGCGGTCGATGGTGAGTCCGATCAGCACCGGCACCAAGGTCTCGCAGGCCTGCCAGAGGCTGAGCAGCCCGAAGCTGCCCGCCAGCTGCGCCTTGTTGCGCCGCAGTCCGCGCAGCAGCAGGGCCCACGCGGTGGCCGGCCGGGTCTCCTCAGTCACGGGGAGACACTTTCACGGACGCTGTCAGGAGCGCTGCCACGGTCGCTGTCACGCTGGCTGTCACGATGCATCGGTACCACGGTGGGGAGACCGTCGACCGGGTCGTCGAAGACGTGGGCGCGCAGGCCGAAGACCTCGTCCAGCAGCTCGGAGGAGAGCACGTCGCGCGGCGCGCCCTCGGTGACCAGGGCGCCGTCCTTCATCACCACCAGGTGGTCGCTGTAGCGGGCGGCCAGCGACAGGTCGTGCAGGACCACGACGATCGTGCGCCCGGTGTCGCGGCGCAGCCGGACCACCAGTTCCATCACCTCGACGGCGTGGGCCAGGTCGAGGTGCGTGGTGGGCTCGTCGAGCAGCAGCACGTCGGTCTGTTGCGCCAGGGCCATCGCCACCCAGGCACGTTGACGCTGGCCGCCGGAGAGTTCCTCGAGGGGGGAGTCGGCGATGTGGTCGACGCCGGTGGCGGCCATCGCGTCGGCCGCGATCCGCTCGTCCTCGGCCGACCACTGGCGGTACCAGGGTTGGTGCGGTTGGCGTCCGCGCGCGGCTAGGTCGGCGACCGTCATCCCCTCGGGGGCGACCGGGTTCTGCGGAAGCAGCGCGAGCTGGAGCGCGATCTGGCGCACCTTCTGGCCGGCGAGCGGGCGACCGTTGAGGAACACCTGGCCGCTGCTGGGCGGCAGCAGCCGGGAGAGCACGCGCAGCAGTGTCGACTTGCCACACCCGTTCGGGCCGATGACCGTGGTCACCTTTCCGGCCGGGACGTCGAGGGTGAGCCCGTCGATGACCAGGCGCTTGCCGTAGCCGGCGCTGACGTCGGCCACCCGCAGGGGTGCTTCTCGTGGTGCTGCTTCGAGGTGGTCAGACACTTTGCCTCCGCATGAGGTGGATCATGAGATACAGCAGGTACGGCGCGCCGATCACCGCGGTCAACACGCCCACAGGCAGCTCGACGGGAAGCCGCTGGGTGGCCAGGTCGGCGACCAGGAGCAGCAGGGCGCCGAAGAGTCCGCCGGCGATCGGTGGCGGCCCGGCGGTGCCGAAGAGGCGCATCGCTGCTTGGGGGGCGACGAACGCGACGAACGCGATCGGCCCGGCGACGGCGGTCGCGACCGAGACGACCACGACGGCCAACAGCAGCGCGGCCGCCTCGGTGCGGGCCGGGTGGCTGCCGAGGACCGGCGCCAGCTCGCGTCCCAGACGCAGGGCGGTGAGGTCCTTGCGCAGCACCAGCCCGCAGACGACCACCGCGAGGACGACCGGACCGAGCACGTACACCTCCGGCATCCGCGCCGCGAGCAACGACCCCGAGAGCCAGCGCGTGGCGACGGCTGCATCGGCGAGCTCGGAGCGCAGCAGCACGAACGCGATGCCGGCCAGGGCGAGGGCGTTCACGCTGATGCCGACGAGGATCAGGCGCAGCCCGTCGAAGCCGGCTCGCCACGACAGCGCCAGGATCAGCGCCGTGGTGAGCAACCCGCCGACCAGGGCGCTCAGCGAGATGGCCCGGTTGGTGGGCAGGTCGATCAGGTCGCGGAGACCGGGGTTGGCCACCACCAGCACCGCGAAGAAGCCGGCGCCCGTGGTGACGCCGAGGATGTCGGGGCTGGCGATCGGGTTGCGAGTGATCGACTGGGTGATCGCCCCGGAGAAGCCCAGCGCGAAGCCGACCAGCACCGCTGCCGAAAGACGGGACAGGCGCCGGTCGATGATGACCAGCTCCTCGATCTTCGTGCCGTGACCGAAGAGGGTGGCCAGCACGCGGTCGAGCGGGAAGTAGAGCGTGCCCGTGGTGAGGGCGTAGAGCATCAGTGCCACTGTTGCGGCGATCACGATCGTGGCGGCCAGCGCTCCGCGACGGCGGAAGACGAATCCCACCGGGCCGATCTGCACTCCTCGGCGGCTCACAGCGGCACCAACCTTCGGCTCCTCGTCAGCAACAGCAGCATCGGGGCACCGATGAGGGCCATCGCGATGCCGACGTCCAGCTCGATCTTCTCGAGCATCACCCGGCCCATGGTGTCGGCCAGGAGCAGGATGCTGGCACCTGCCAGCCCCGAGAGTGGAACCAGCCAGCGCTGGTCGTGTCGGGTGACGGCGCGCACGGCGTGGGGTGCGACGAGCCCGAGGAACCCGATCGGGCCGCAGACGGCGGTGGCCGTGCCGGCGAGCAGGGTGATGGCGAGGATGCCGACGACGCGGGCGCTGCGCACCGACGTACCCAACGACTGGGCGACCTCGTCGCCGAGCCCGAGAGCGTTCAGGGAGAACGCGTTGACCAGCGCCAGCACGATGCCGATCGCGAAGAGCGGTGCCACGACGGGAAGCAGGTCGAGGTTGCGCAGGGTGATCGAGCCGACGCCCCAGAAGCGGAGTACGTCGAGGGTCTGACGGTCGAGCATCACCATCGCAGTGGTGAGCGCGGCGAGCAGGGCGCCCAGCGTCGTGCCGACCACCGCCAGCATCACCATGCCGCCGCCGCGTGCTCCGCCCAGGCCGAGCAGGAAGACCAGGGTGGCCACGACGCCGGAGCCGATCAGTGCGGCGGCGACCATGGCGGCCGGCGCCGTGACGCCGAGACCGAAGACGAGGAGGGCGACTGCGAAAGTGGCGCCCGCGTTCACGCCGAAGAGGCCGGGGTCTGCCAGCGGGTTGCGGGTGTGTGCCTGCATCAGCGCGCCGGAGACACCGAGGGCGACTCCGGCCGCGACACCGAGCAGGGTGCGGGGGAGACGTTGGCTGGTGATCACCGTGGCGTTGTCGGAGTCGAGGCCGGTGAAGAGTGCCCGGAGGACCTCGCCGATCGGGATCGAGCGGCTGCCGAAGGCCAGGCTGACGATCACCGAAATTGCCAGAGATCCCAACAGGGCAAGGGCAAAGAGTCCCGCAGTCTGGGACCGGGGGCGAACATCGGTGAGCACTGGGTTAGGTTAGCCTCACTTTGGTTGGACCCTGCATCGAGGTCCACTCACCGATCAGGAGAAACCCGTGAACACCATCAGCTCCCGCCTCCGCGTCGCGGCCGTCGCGCTCGGATCCCTTGCCCTCCTCGGCCTTGCTGCCTGTGGAACCGAGGACAGCAACGCGGCCGCCGACGCCCCCAAGGCCGAGGGCTGCGAGGCACCGCCGGCCGCCGACGACGCCGAGGGCGAGACCCGCACGATCTCCGACACCTTCCTCGGCGACGTGAAGAACGTCCCGACGCACCCCAAGCGGGTCGTCGCACTCTGGCGCACCGGCAGTGAGCTCGCCGACCTCTGCGTCGTTCCCGTCGGCGCGTTGGAGGCCGAGTTCCTCGAGGAGGAGATCGACCCCGAGCGTTGGGCCGACTTCGACGACATCCCGACCGTGGGCACCTACGACGGCATCGACGTCGAGAAGATCCTCGAGCTCGAGCCCGACCTGATCATCGGGATGGACCACGGCGGCCTGTCGATCAACTACAAGGAGATCGCCGAGATCGTCCCCACCGTGATCCTCGACATCAAGGAGCCCACCGATGTGTGGGACAACTACCCGCAGGTGGCTGACCTGGTGGGTCGCACCACGGACTACGAGGAGAGCCTCGCCGATCTCGACGAGGACCTCGCGGAGGTCAAGGACGAGTTCGGCGACAAGGTCGGCGACCTCGAGGTGACGTCGCTGAACTACGCCGACCAGCTGTACGCCGACACCAGCAAGTCGCTGACCTGGCGCCGCCTGGACGCGGCTGGCTTCGGCTACAACCCGACGTACACCAAGAACCCCGATCGGTACGTCGAGCCGCTGGCGATGGAGAACCTGCCCGAACTGAACGACCAGGACATCATCTTCTTCGAGGCCGACAACGAGGGGAACGCGACCCCGGAGGTGCAGGAGGTCCTCGACTCGGCGTCCTTCAAGCGGCTGCCGGCGGCCAAGGCAGGCAACGTCTTCCCGCTCGCGACCGGCACCATCTACACCTTCGATGCCGCTGACGAGCAGCTCGAGGACCTCCGTTCCGCCGCCGAGAACTACCAGCCGGCCTCCTGATGGCTGAGCTCCGCGGGACGACTGGCCTCGGAGAGGCACCGCGCAACAGCTGGGCCGAGTGGGACATCAAGATCCGCGAGGTCGTGGTGCTCGAGCGGCGGCAGCTGACGCCGAAGATGGTCCGGCTCACGCTGGGCGGTCCCGACATGGACGGCTTCGAGAGCCACATCGCCGACGAGCACTGCAAGCTGGTCTTCCCCGACGCGGACACCGGTGAGACCCGGGCACCGGTGCAGGACGGCGCCCGGCTCGCGTGGCCGAGCCCGTTCCCGACGTGCCGCGACTACACGATCCGTCGGTACGACGCGGTTGCCGGCGAGATCGACATCGACTTCGTCGTGCACGCCGGCGGAGTGGCCTCCGAGTGGGCGCAGTCCTGCGAGATCGGCTCCACGGTCTGGCTGGCCGGTCCGCGCCCGGCGATGGTGGTGCCGCCCGAATTCGGCTTCCTGGTGTTGCTCGGTGACGAGACCGCGCTGCCCGCGATCGGACGCTGGCTCTCCGAGATGCCGGCCGACGCACGAGGTGTCGTCGCGGTCGAGATCGACGGTCCGGCAGAGGAGCAGGAGCTCCCGGTGCCGGCCGGGGTCACGTTGACCTGGCTGCACCGCGACGGTGCCGCACCCGGATCCACGACGTTGCTCGGCGACTTCGCCTCCTCGATCGAGCTGCCGAGTGACGTGCACTCCTATGTGTGGGCCGGGGGAGAGGCGATCAGCCTCAAGCCGGTTCGGCAGTGGGCGCGCTCGACCGGGCACACCAAGCACCAGTCGGACATCACCGGCTACTGGCGGCGTGGGGTCACCCAGGAAGAGCTGGAGAAGCCGTCACTCCTGGACCGTGTGGTGCATCGGGTCGAGCACACCGTCGCGCACCTGCTGGGTCGCGAGCACTGACTCGGCGTCAGCGGGCGACCCGCTTGCCCTGATAACGAACGGTGGGCACCTTGGGCACCTCTGCGGTGTCGTCGGAGAGTGGGGCGACCCCTGTCGGGGTGTCTGCGTTCGTCGGGCCCTGGTTCCTGCTCGGCTCCGGAGTGGTCTGGGGCTCCGTGCGGTCCACGATGATGCCGGTGGCCCGCAACAGTCGGCCGACCAGGATCATCGCGACGAACAGACATGCGGCTGCACCGACGCAGGCCAGGCCCAGGAATGCCCACGAGGTCGACTCTCCGCCACGCGCGGAGCGACCGAAGTCGATCGCGGCATACGCGAGGAAGCCCCACGCCACCACGCACACGGTGATCGCCAGGCACAGCAGCATGACGGACCTGCTCGGGAGCGACCTCTGCTTCGGTGCTCGCCGTGCGCCCGCTCTCTTTCCTGCCCCCTGTCGTGCCACGGGGGTCATTGTGTCAGGCCTGTCCGAATGGCGCCGCGACTCTGCCGACTTCGCGTCACGGACATCGTGGAATCACACGCAGATTCTGCTTGGGATTCCACGACGTCGGCGGTGTGGGCACCGTTGTCCACAGTTGACCGGTGCCCTCTTGTGATGGATGCCTCCGCGCTGAAGGCTTTGGCCATGGACGACGAGGACGTGCGAGCTCTGCAGGAGAAGCAGGCTGGCGTGATCGCGCGCCGACAGGTGCTCGCCCTCGGGGGCACTGATTCCGACGTTGCCCGGCTGGTCCGTCGCCACGCACTCCATCGTCTGTTGCCAGGGGTGTATGTCGAGCACAACGGTCCGCTGTCATGGGAACAGCAGGCGTGGGCGGCTGTGCTCAGCTGCTGGCCTGCGGTCCTGGCTGGTTCGTCGGCGCTGATTGCACATGGGCTCAAGGCGCCGCGTTTCCGGTCGCCTGCCCGGCCGTCGAGGCGGGGTGTCCCGTCCCGAGTCGCTTGGTCGAACGGAGGCATCCCGTCCCGCGTCTCATCGTCGGAGCGAGGCACATTCGGCGAGGAATTCGAGTTGGCAATCGATGAGCAGCGTTCGCCGGGACGCACCCCGGGGATCCGCTTGCGTCGACTCGTGGACTTCGAGGGGCAGGCATTGATGCACCTGAGCCCTCCTCGAGTGCGGCTGGAGCATGCCGTCCTCGAGGTGGCCGCCCGGGCGCCGGACGAAGCGGGTGCGGTTGGCGTGTTGTCCGACGCGATCCAGTCACGTCGAACGACCCCGCAGCGTCTGCTCGAGGCATTGGCGACGATGACTCGCCTCCGCCATCGGAAGTTCTTGAGCCAACTGCTCACCGATGTGGCCGAAGGAGCCTTCTCGGCGCTGGAGCATCGCTATCTCGTGCGGGTCGAGCGACGTCATCGGCTTCCGTCGCCTAGGCGCCAGCGTCGGGAGATGAGTGAGCGAGGGGTTGTCTTCCGCGATGCCGACTACGACAAGTTCGGGGTGATCGTCGAGCTCGACGGCCGGCTCGGGCACGAATGGAGCACGGACATCTGGGGCGACCTTGATCGGGACATCGACGCGCTGATCGATCAACGAGTCACGATCCGGGCCCGCTGGCGACAGGTTCTCGACCCGTGTCGCTTGGCCGCGTCGGTGGCGCGGATCCTGTGGGCGCGGGGCTGGAACGGGCTTCCGAGATCGTGCGGCGGGTCCTGTGCGGTGGGCGTATTGCTCAAGAGCAGCGGGAAGGGCGACATCGTGGACTCTCAAGCAGAATCTGCGTGAGATTCCACGATGTTCTCGACCGCGAGCTGGGTCGTGGGAAGGCCGTCCGTGAGGGCGTGTCGGAGGGATGATTCGGCCCTGACCTGCGGTTATACGAATGGCCGAAAAAGTTCTGGGCCGGGGCTTGCATCGGCTGTGGAGCCGACGTACGGTTACCACTACATCTAGTAGTTACACCGTTGTGGTTTTCCACATCTAGTCCACAGAGACTGGGTTGATAACCCACAGTTGACCGCCAGTTGTCCACAGGAAACGACCCGTCCTCCACAACGAGACCGCAGAAACAGACCCCTCGAGTGGGGGTCTTCGTGGTGTCCCCGGAAGACGGATCAGCGCCGCTGATCGACCGCCCGACCACCGTGAGAATCCAGAGCCCGTGAAGGAGGCTGCCAGAGATGCACTGCCCCTACTGCCGCAGCACCGACACCCGGGTGCTCGACTCCCGCGTCGGTGACGATGGCGGATCGATCCGCCGCCGGCGCACCTGCCCTGCGTGCAACAAGCGCTGGACGACGGTGGAGCAGATGCAGTTGACGGTGCTCAAGCGCTCCGGTGCCAGTGAGCCGTTCAACCGCGAGAAGGCCGTGTCCGGCGTACGCAAGGCCTGCAAGGGTCGTCCGGTCACCGCCGACCAGCTGGCCTGCCTGGGCCAGGCCGTCGAAGACGCACTGCGCAGCGGTGGGTCCGCCGAGGTTCCGGCCAATGAGGTCGGCCTCGCCATCCTGGGTCCGCTGCGCGAGCTCGACGAGGTCGCCTACCTGCGCTTCGCCAGCGTCTATCGCGCGTTCGAGTCCGCCGAGGACTTCGAGTCCGAGATCGCCATGCTCCGCGCGGAGCGTTCGGCCGGTGTGACGAATGGCTTCGAGTCCGGCGCTTCCGCGCCGCCGGCGAAGCAACCTCAGCCCACGGGCTGACCAAAGACCGTCCGGCACGTAGTGGGGAAGCTGCGTGCCGGACGCACCACTCAGTGATCCGCCCCGCACGGTGCGGACCCAGCGGCAACCGCACGACACGCATGATCAGCAGCACCAGCACGACGAGAAGACAGCGCAACCAGAAGATGCCAGCCGGAGATTGGGAAAGAGGAGACATGACGGAGACGGTCAACAGCGACTCTGCAAAGACGCAGGGGAGCAAGGGCAAGGGCCTGAAGATCGAGCGGGTCTTCAGCACCGAGGGTGTGCACCCCTACGACGAGATCACGTGGGAGCGTCGCGACGTCGTCCAGACGAACTGGAAGACCGGCGAGTCGGTCTTCGAGCAGCGTGGCGTCGAGTACCCCGACTTCTGGAGCGTCAACGCCTCCACGATCGTCACCACCAAGTACTTCCGCGGCGCCGTCGGCACCGACGCGCGTGAGTGGAGCCTCAAGCAGCTCATCGACCGGGTCGTGAACACCTACACCGACGCGGGCCAGGAGCACGGCTACTTCGCCTCCGAGGCCGACGCCGAGCTCTTCGAGCACGAGCTCACCTGGCTGCTGGTGCACCAGTACTTCTCCTTCAACTCTCCCGTCTGGTTCAACGTCGGTACGCCGTCCCCGCAGCAGGTGAGCGCCTGCTTCATCCTCTCCGTGGACGACTCGATGGACTCGATCCTCAACTGGTACAAGGAAGAGGGCTTCATCTTCAAGGGCGGCTCCGGCGCCGGCCTCAACCTCTCCCGCATCCGTTCGTCGAAGGAACTCCTCTCCTCCGGTGGTACGGCGTCGGGCCCGGTCTCCTTCATGCGCGGCGCCGACGCCTCCGCGGGCACCATCAAGTCCGGCGGCGCCACGCGTCGTGCGGCCAAGATGGTCGTGCTCGACGTCGACCACCCCGACATCGAGGAGTTCGTCGAGACCAAGATGAACGAGGAGCACAAGATCCGTGCGCTTCGTGACGCCGGCTTCGACATGGACCTCGGCGGCAAGGACATCACCTCCGTCCAGTACCAGAACGCCAACAACTCGGTGCGCGTCACCGACGAGTTCATGCGCGCGGTCGAGGACGGCACCGAGTTCGGCCTGAAGGCGCGCGGCACCGGCGAGGTCATCGAGACCGTCGACGCCCGCAACCTGTTCCGCAAGATCTCCGAGGCCGCCTGGTCCTGCGCCGACCCGGGCCTCCAGTATGACGACACCATCAACGACTGGCACACCAACCCCGAGACCGGCCGGATCACCGCGTCCAACCCGTGCTCGGAATACATGTCGCTCGACAACTCCTCCTGCAACCTGGCCTCGCTGAACCTGCTGAAGTTCCTCAAGGACGACGACACCTTCGACGCGCCGCTCTTCGCGAAGGCCGTCGAGCTGATCATCACCGCGATGGACATCTCGATCTGCTTCGCCGACTTCCCGACGGAGCCGATCGGCGAGACCACCCGCAACTACCGCCAGCTCGGCATCGGCTACGCCAACCTCGGCGCCCTGCTGATGGCGATGGGCCTCGGCTACGACTCCGACGGTGGCCGCTCGATGGCTGCCGCGATCACCTCGCTGATGACCGGCCAGTCCTACAAGCGCTCGGCCGAGCTCGCCGGCATCGTCGGTCCCTACAACGGCTATGCCCGCAACGCCGACGCCCACAAGCGGGTCATGCGCAAGCACCAGGCCGCCAACGACGCGGTGCGCACCCTGCACACCGAGGACCTGGCCGTGCACAAGCTGGCCACCCAGGCCTGGGCCGACGTACTCACCACCGGTGAGGCCAACGGCTTCCGCAACGCGCAGGCCTCCGTGCTCGCGCCGACCGGCACCATCGGCTTCATGATGGACTGCGACACCACCGGCATCGAGCCGGACTTCTCGCTGGTCAAGTTCAAGAAGCTCGTCGGTGGCGGCTCCATGCAGATCGTCAACCAGACCATCCCGCGGGCGCTGAAGAAGCTCGGCTACCAGCCGGAGCAGATCGAGGCGATCGTCGCCCACATCGCCGAGCACGGTCACGTCATCGACGCGCCCGGCCTGAAGGTCGAGCACTACGAGGTCTTCGACACCGCCATGGGTGAGCGATCGATCAAGCCGATGGGCCACGTGCGGATGATGGCAGCTGCCCAGCCGTTCTTGAGCGGCGCAATATCCAAGACGTGCAACCTCCCCGAGAGCGCCACCGTCGAGGAGGTCGAAGACATCTACCTGCAGTCCTGGAAGCTGGGTCTGAAGGCGACCGCGATCTACCGCGACAACTGCAAGGTCGGCCAGCCGATGTCGAGCGGCAAGGGTGAGAACAAGGGCACCGACTCCAACGCGACGTCCACCGAGCCGGCCGAGACCAAGGTGGTCGAGAAGGTCGTCTACGCCCCGACCCGCAAGCGTCTGCCGAAGTCGCGCGTCTCGCGCACCACGTCGTTCACCGTCGGCGGCGCCGAGGGCTACATGACCTCGGGTGCCCACGACGACGGCGAGCTCGGCGAGGTGTTCCTCAAGCTGGGCAAGCAGGGCTCGACCCTGGCCGGCGTGATGGACGCGTTCTCGATCGCCGTGTCGATCGGCCTGCAGTACGGCGTCCCGCTGGAGACCTATGTCTCGAAGTTCACCAACCTGCGCTTCGAGCCGGCCGGCATGACCGACGACCCCGACGTGCGGATGGCGCAGTCGATCATGGACTACATCTTCCGTCGTCTGGCCCTGGACTACCTGTCCTTCGAGGACCGTTCGGCGCTCGGCATCCACTCCGCCGAGGAGCGTCAGCGTCACCTCGAGACGGGTTCCTATGAGCTGGTCGAGGAGACCGGGTCCGCCTCCGAGCTCACCTCTGAGACGGTGGTTGAGGAGCCGAGGGACGAGGCGTCTCGAAACCAGGACCCCGTCGAGGCCACCGTGGTCGAGGCCCCTCAGGACGCCCACACCAGCGCCGAGCTCCTGGAGAAGATCACCGGATCCGCGATCGACTCGCCGCTGTGCCTGACCTGTGGCACCAAGATGCGCCCCGCCGGCTCGTGCCACGTGTGCGAGGGCTGCGGAAGCACCTCCGGCTGCAGCTGAGACTGAACCGTTGAACGGGCTCGACACCTCCGGGTGTCGAGCCCGTTCGCGTTGAAGCTCCTATGTGTGTCAAGCGCCGGTGAGCCACTCCCGGTAGCGGGTGACGACTTCGGGTGTGATGAATAGTCCACGTTCGGTGCGGCTGATGGT
>LMSR01000006.1 GCA_001429555.1 Nocardioides sp. Soil797
CCTCATGCGCACTGCTCGTCGACGTTGGAAGACGATGCCTTGTACTCCGCGGTGAACGTTCGTCGCTTGGGCCGGTCAGCTCTTGGGGTCACGACCCCATCATCGAACGCAGTCGTGTCGGCCAACGTCATCGTCATCAGATGTCTCGCTTCTCCGCCCCAGCAGAGGGAAGGAACTCAGAAGTGGTGTCTCACCTCAGCCTGACGCACAGGGATTGCGCAGCGCCTGCGCGGCGGCACTGTCCACATTCAGATCGCCCGCGAAGGTCGGGTGACTGACCCGAAGGACTGAACTCAGGTGACCAGCAGTAATCAACGCAAGAAGCGTCCGAGCAAGGCAGCGATCATGCGGCTACGGGCAGAGGTTGAGGCCCGCCCCAAGGGCCGCGACCTGCCCCCAGAGCTCGCAGAAGTGATCGCAAACTACCGGCCCCCGCACACCCCGCAGACGACGATGGAGAAGATCCAACCCTTTCTGGTCGCAGCCATCACGGCATCAAACCTGTCCGGAAAGGAGAGCGTGCGCAAGCACTGCAACCACCTCACCCAAATCGCCTGCTTTGCCCTCAAACGTGGGCAAGCACTCAAGCTATCCGTGGTGTTGACCACGGCCTTCATCGACGAGTACATCCGCATCGGCATGGCCCAGGACACCGATCACAACCGGGCCGAGCGACGCCGGCGCCTGCTGGCGCTGGCGCGGACCGCCAACCCCGGACCACACGTGCCACCCAAGCTCACCCCCATCGGGCACAGCGCGGTCAAGCCCTGTTACACCCCCAGCGAGCTCGCTGTCATCATGCGCGCAGCGCGCGTTCAGCCAACCCAGATGCGGCAACGCAACCTGGCCATCGTGGTGGCACTCGGGGCAGGCGCGGGGCTGGACAGCATCGACCTTCGTGCCCTCTTGACCGACCACATCGAAGACCTCGGCACGAATGGCATCCGCATCCATGTGCAGGGACCTCGCCCTCGCGTCGTCGTGCTGCGGGCCCCCTTCGAGCAACTGTTGCGCGACGCTGTCCAAGACATGCCGTCGGGACAACTGCTGCTGGGCCGTAAGCAGGACCGGCGCACTACGGCCGCACGAGCCACCGAACGCGCCGCCGTGCACAACGCGCCTCACATCGAGCAAGCTCGCCTGCGAGCGACCTGGCTCGCTGACCTGATGACCGAGTCCGTCCCCCTGGCCGTCATCTTGCAGGCGGCGGGACTGAAGTCCGCCCGTACCATTGCCGAACTGCAACCCCACATCGAACCTTGGCTTGAGCACAAGGGCCTGACCGAAAGCCACGATGCTGCCCTGCGGGGTGCCCAGTCATGAGCACCAAGCGCCTCACCCAACCGATGATCGAGCGCACCATCTGGCTGGTCGACCAGTCCGGGGTCATGGACATACTCGCTCCGCCGCCCCCTCCGGGCCAGCGAGGTCGCACCGGCCGAATCCGGCAGAACACGCGCCTGTGGGCAATCGGCGTGATCTTGTGCACCCGTCTTGGCCACGAGACGACCGTCATGGGCGTCCACGAAGTCCTCACTCAAGCACTCCCCCGCGAAACTCAATGGGACCTCGGCATCCTGCGCCCCTTGACGACGCGTGCCTCCAAGCGTGCCGTTCACGACCCCGAGCAGGCCAGCCTGACGAAGAACGGCAAACCTCGCAAGGAACTGTGGGTCGACGAAGGATACGAGCGTCTCGGCTACGACGACCTTGCCAACGTCGTCAACAAACTCCGCGCTCGCCTCGACTATGGGCACGGCTCCGCCCCAGATCTTGACTCCGAGGAACGCGATCGCAGGCGAGGCCTGGTCGAAGAGGCCGTTGACCGCCTCATCGCCGTCTCGGTGATCCCGCGCACCTGCAGCACCGTCGCCATCGACGGCACCGGCCAGTGGTCATGGAACATCGGGCCGAAGAAGGAGCAGCGCGACGCACAGAAACGACTCACACAGGGCGCTACCCACACTCTCAGTGAGGACGTCGATCCCGTGTTGCAAGTGACCGGCATCGACAGCGACCTCGACGCAGCCCCGACCGTTGAGCAACCCGTCAGCAAGATTCTGCGGGGACGCTGTCTTGATGCTGCGTGGGGGTACAAAACCGGGAAGGGCGGCCAGAAGGAGGTGGGCTACGGATTCCACCAGCACACCGTTGTGCGTACCGCCGACCCGAACTCGACCGGACGTCCAGAACCGCTGCTGGTCGAAGGACTGGTCGTGGTGCCGGCCAACGAGGACGTCGTCGACGCCTCGCTGCGGCTCCTTGACCGCATCCAGAGCCGTTCCAAGATCACCCGGCTCACCGGTGACCTCCTGTACACCAACCTCAAAGCAGATCGATGGGCCGTTCCGTTGGCGAACCGGGGCATCGAGCAGATCCTCGCGATGCGCGAAGACGGAGGCGGTTGTGTGGACATCAACGGAGCCGTCATGCAGTTCGGGTGGATGCACTGCCCCTCCGCACCGATGGACCAGCGCCCCATGCCAGCGACCTTCGCTCGCGACGAAGGTGAGGAACACTACGACAAGGTCGAGGAGTTCAAGGCCAACTGGGCATTCGACCGCAAGGAATCCGGGCTGGGCAACAACGCCTCCTCGAAGTGGATCTGCCCTGCCATGGCCGGGCGAGTGGGGTGTTGGGCACGTGGTGCCGACAACGTCACCACGGCCCGCGAGGCGGGACTCCCCATCGTCACGCCGCCTGAGGACTGGCAGACGCGACCCAGCTGCACGAACAAGACCCTGGGCTTCACACCCGACCCGACCAACCCCCACCATCAACGCAAGCTGATGCAGCGTGAGTACGTCGGTACGCGGCGGTGGCGACGCGCGTTCAACCTGCGCTCCAGTGTCGAAGGCGTATTCGGGATTCTGAAGAACCCCAGTCGTCAGCGGATGCGTCGGGGTCAGAACCGGCTCCCGGGTCTGGCGATGGCCAACCTGATCAACGGGCTCAAGGCGTCGGTCTTCAACGAAGAACAGCTGCGGATCTGGCATGAGGAAACCGGTCTCGGTCCAGTCGACCATCCGCTTCTCCAGGAAGACCCGCACGACTGGGGCTTCACCGATCTCGACAAGGCCCAGGCCAAGGAGCTCGACGCCCGCCATCTGTTGGCGGCCCGCACCCAGACTGGCAGTGCCAACGACAGGGCCGCGTGACTCAGACCCGCGCGGCATCACCGCTTCAAGGACTTGTTGTTTGAAAACTCAATAGTGGGAGGGGTCGCTGCAGTCGCTCACCCGGCGCTTCAGCGGCTCAGCCGTCGCTCGATCCAGCATCGGGGGGTCCCGAGCGGAGCTGGTCAGCCACGTGCCTGGCGAACGCCGGATCGGAATGGATGCGTTCCACGACATCCTCAGCCACTCGGTTCACGTCGAGCGGGCCTGCCAACTCGGCACGGACGTGCTGGGGGTGCTGCGGGTCGACACGGCGCTGGTACGCGCTCTCACCGTCGTCGCCGTATGCGGTGAGCACGTGATCCATCACCAGCTGCACCTTCGAGGTGAAGATGTCCACCGTGTACGGCGTCTCCGGCAGACCCTGATCCAAGACTCGCCGGATGGTGCTGTCCACGTCGTTCTTCACATCGACCTTGCGGCGCCAGTCCTGGACGAGTTTTTCGTGCAGGTGCTCCAGGAGCCTTTTGGCACTGGCCTTGACTGTGTCGCGCTCGTCGTCGGTGAGCACAGGATCGGGTTGGGTCAGCAGGTCGAAGATCGCCAGTTCTTCCTCGCTCAGGCCCTCACGGGTGGAGCGTTCTTCTTCCTCCGTGAGGGACTGGGACAGCTCGATCAGGCGGTGCAGGTACTCGTCGATGTTGACGCTGCCGGTGTTGTAGTCGTCAATGAGCTGCTCGATGCGTTCGACCAGCTCATAGCGAGTGGGATTGCGCACGGCAGAAGCGACTGCCTTTTGTCGCAACAGTTGGGCCAGTCGATCGGTTTCGGCTCGCTCTCGGCCGGCGAACTTTGCGGCCAGTCCCTCGAAGTCGATGAGCGAGAGGTCGATCAGTGGGTCGGGCTGTGAGCCTTCTGCCGCGGCGCGAATGACGTACTCCTCAGCGCCGACCGAACGGTCCAGCAACGCATCAACCGCGTCGGTGACTGCACCGATGTCGGCTGCGGGTGGTTTGGTGACCTCCGCGATGCGCTCGGCGACCACCCGGATCGCGGCGACGTTGCGCTGCTGAGCCGCCGCGCTCGGATCCGGCAGCAGTGCCTTGAAAAGTTTGCGTACCTGGCGAGCCTGTTGCAGGAAGTGACTGTAGGTGTCTTCATCCACCAACAGTGCTTCGACCACCTTGTCTCGCTGCGCAACGTGATCAAAGCCCTCCGCGTCGCGCATCGCAGCCAGGTCCACGCCCAAGCCGGTGCAGAAGTCGAAGACCTCGGCGACTGCAACATCGAGCTCAGCGACCAGCGCGTCGATGATCTCAATGGGTGAAGCGCCGGCTTCTGCGGCGCCATAGATCGCCAATGCCTTCTCAAGGTTCCGGAACACGCCGACATAGTCCACGATCAGGCCATTGTCCTTCTCCGGAAAGACTCGGTTCGCCCGGGCAATGGTCTGCATCAGGGTGTGATTGCGCATCGGTCGGTCGAGATAGACCGTGGAGACGCTGGGAGCATCGAACCCGGTCATCCACATCGCACACACAAACACCAAGCGCAGGGGATCCTTGGCGTCCTTGAACTTCTCGGCCAGATCCTCACGGTTCATACGCTCACGATGCGGTCGGATGTCGAGCCCGAGATCATCAAGCATCTTGAGCTCGTTCTGGCTCTGGGAGACCACCACGGCCATATCGGTGGTCTCCATCAACTCGATACGCGACGCCAACCACGGCCGCTCAAGTTCTGGGAGTTGATCGTGTTCGGCCCGCAGCTCAGCCAAGTGTTCAGCCCAAGCCGCCTGAACCAGGTTGTACATCCGAACTGCGGCCGCCTTGTCGAGGCCGACATACATGGCCTTGCCGGAGAACCCGCGGCCCACGAAATGAGTGACCAGATCCCTGGCAATCGTCTTCAGCCGCTCCGGTCTGGTCAGGAGCGTGTACTGCGTCCCGAAAGCACGAGCCAGTTCACCTTCTGCGTCTTCGTCGAGCTCCGCCTCCTCCAAGAGCGCATTGAGGTCGTCGGAGAAGTTCTCGTTGACCAACTGCAGTTCGGGGATCCGGTTCTCGTAATACAGCGGAACCGTCGCACCGTCCTCGATCGCGTCGCGGAAGTTGTAGACGCTGACGTAGTCACCGAACTGCTCACGCGTGGCCTGCTCCTCACCCGCGATCAATGGGGTGCCGGTGAAACCCATCATCGACGCATTCGGCAACGCCGTGCGCATGTTCAAAGCCAACGTGTCGTACTGACTGCGGTGGGCCTCGTCAGTGATCACGATGACATCCGACCGATCAGACAGCACGGGCATCTGCTGCTCCCCGAGCGACTTTGACGGCTGGAACTTCTGGATCAACGTGAACACATAACGGTGGTCGGCCGCCAACAATTCACGCAGATGCGCAACCGACTCCGCATGCACCCGCGCCCCTGGCGAGATGGCACCTGCATCCGCGAACTCGCCATGCAGCTGGGTGTCGAGCTCGGTGCGGTCAGTAACCATCACGAAGGTCCACTTACCAGGCACCTGGCGCAACACCTTCTGGGTGAACCAGAGCATCGAGAGCGACTTCCCCGACCCCTGGGTGTGCCAGAAGACACCCAGTCGCTTGTCCTGCTCCGCACGTGCACGATGAAGGTTCTCGATCGCTGCATTCACGCCGAGGTACTGATGGGACCTCGCGATCACCTTGATCAGCCCACCAGGGCGTTCCATGTAAGCGACGAAGTTTTCCAGCAAATCCAACAAGACCACCGGATCACAGGTGCCGCGCAGCGCGGTCTCCAGGGCAATCGCCCCACGCGTTCCATGGGCGTCGATCACCTTCCAATCGTTGAAGAACTCCCACGGCGCGTACGTCGACCCGACCTTCGCGTGGCTGCCATTGGACAACAACACGAAACAGTTCGGGATGAACAACTGCGGGATGGTGTCGCGATAGTCAGTCAGGTTGTTGTCGAACGCCGACTGGACTGACTCGTTGGGCTCCTTGAACTCCATCAACACCAGTGGAATGCCGTTGACGAACAACGCAACATCAAGGCGCCGGCTGTACAGATTGCCCTTGACCCACAGTTGCTGCACCGCCAACAAGTCATTGGTGGTCGGGGAAGCCATGTCGAGGAACCGCAGGATCCCCACCTGCTTGGCGCCGCGCTCGTCAGTCCACTCGGCTCGGTATCCATCCCTCAGCAAATCGTGCACCTCGCGGTTGGCCCGCACCCGATCCATCGCCGAACGATCCTTGGCGAGCACCTCGATCGCTTCGTCGATCGCCGAGTCGGGAACTCGTTCCTCGTTGAGCCCACGCATCGCCGCCCGGAGCCGATGCTTCAATACAACGTCACGCCGGGACTCCCGACCCAGAGTTCCCTCCGGCCCAAACGTCTCGCTGAACGCGTCAACCGCCGTCCACCCGAGCTCCTGCAACAGCTC
Organism: Nocardioides sp. Soil797; assembly: GCA_001429555.1. GTDB lineage: Bacteria > Actinomycetota > Actinomycetes > Propionibacteriales > Nocardioidaceae > Nocardioides. The sequence continues at coordinate 6,550 of LMSR01000006.1, forward strand.
GATGCTGGGCTTCTCCACGTAGAAGTACTCCGGGCCGGTCGGGGTCATGACGCCACCGCTTCCTCCATCAGTGCGTCCAGATCAAGCGTCGAGACGTCAATCTCCCCAGTGACCAACTTCGGGAGCAGCAAGTCGCGGAGCCCTGCGAGGGCCGAAGACTCGGCGCGCAGCTTCCAACTCAGCTCGTGCATCGGCGCGACCCTGCTGGCAAAGACACCGTCGACACGGGTGTCGGGTACGACGACGATCGCCTCTTCGAAGTCGTTCGCGCGAACCGCGGGATAGGCAGACCCAGTCGCCCGACTGACCAACCAGTCTGAAAAGGCAGAAGTCGACACCGTCTCGAAGAGGAGCGTCGAGGAAACCGAGGTGGGGGTCAGAACGGCCAGACCGGTCGACGCGATCCAGTCATCCCCAGGTGCGACAACCAGTGCGTGGGCGCGTCGATTCGGACGCACCGTGGCCCAGACGGTGTCACCAGGACTGATGACCCTCCGAGCACGACCGGGCGCGTCCGCACCCGCAACGGCATTCAACTCACCGATCTCTCGCTCCGAAAGCGCCGTGATGTCGAGGTACTTGAACATCTCGTCTGTATCGGGCTTGCGTGACGACCGGTTGACGTTCGCGACCTCTGCGAGGGTCTTGACTGCCCACCCTTCCGGGATCGGGCCGAGAGCCGAGTCGACGAGGGGAACGTCTTCATGGCCGGGGTACCGGAACTTCACGAACCACTCGCGGTAGATGGCCCGCGCCATCTCCTCCAGCACCTCCACCCGTCGCCGGTTGTTCGCGATCAGGTCGTCAATGTTCTGCAACACCGCAGCTGCGAAGTCCTGAGTAGCCCGATCGACCTCGGGCAAGGGGATCTGGCGCACGATGTCCTGATTCAGCGAGGCCATCGTTGCTCCGTGAGAGCAGAACGCCCTCATCCAGGCCTGGTGCTCTTTGGTACGAAGTGCGAAAGTGATGAACCGTGCGGGCATTGGTGAGCCCTCGGAGACTCGGAGCCGGATGCAGTCGCTGCCCTGCATGGCTCCTTCGTACTTGTCACTAATAAACGCGTGTCGCTCGACAGCACCCTTGCGACCGAAAACGATGTCGTTCGGCTTGAGCAGGTGCGGAGCCAACCGCTTGGCGGTTGCTTCGTCAACGTACTCCAAGTCCTTGGGGCGTACATCTCCAAAGCCGACGTTGCGTACGTTCAGGACGGGACGCCCCGACTCGACATAATCGGAGGCGCGAAGTTGAGTACCGAACGGTCCGGTCTTAATTTCCGCATGACCGGCGTCGACAAGGTCCCCTACATTCATGCTTCAAGAATCCCCAGGACGGCGGCATCTACCTTCGAGCGCAGCGCCTCGGCCTCATCGCTGAGGACCGTCAACTCCTCGTAAATAGCCTCCAAATCGCCCATGAAGTCGACATCGCTCTCGTCGACTGCGGCAGTACCGGTGTAGCGGCCGGGGTTGAGACTCCAGCCCTGGGCCTCGATCTCAGCGCGGGTTGCGACCTTGCAGAGGCCAGCGACGTCGCCATACTTCCCCTCAGGGAAGTTCTCCTTGAGCAGGACCTCACTCCCGTCGGTGGTCTCTACTTCTTCACCGCGGTAGAGCCGCACGATGTTGGCGAGGAACTCGACCTGCTCGGGCAGAAAGTCGCGGTGCGCACGGTCGAGCTGGTTGTAGATATCGCGAGCGTCGATGAAGAGAACCTGGTCCTCACGCGGCGTACCAACTTTGGCCTTGTCGAGGAACCACAGCGTCACCGGCAACGTGACGGTGTAGAAGAAGTTGGAGCTGATCGCAACCATGACGTCGACCGCCCCAGACTCGACGAGCTGCTTGCGGATCTCCTTCTCGGAGTGGCCAGCATCGCCAGCCGAGTTGGCCATGACGAACCCCGCCCTTCCCTTGGGGGCGAGCGCGGCATAGAACTGTGAGATCCAGATGTAGTTGCCGTTGTCGGCCTTCGGCAGACCAAAGGGGAAGCGTCGGTCCCCAGCGAGCTGCTCCTTCTTGATCTTGTCGACGTTGAAGGGCGGATTGGCCATCACATAGTCGAAGGCGCCGACCGCCTTGTGCGGGTCTTCGTAGTAACTGTTGGCCTGGCGGATGTCACCGGAGAGGCCATGCAGCGCGAGGTTCATCTTGGCAAGCGGGACCGTATCCTCGGTCTTCTCTGCCCCGAAGACAGAGAGCTTCCGGCTTGCCGATTCGTGGTGGCGCTCAACGAACTTGGCGCACTGAACGAACATGCCGCCTGAACCGCAAGCCGGGTCGAAGACGCGGCCCTCAAACGGCTCCAGGATCTCCACGATCAGCCGCACGATCGCGTAGGGAGTGAAGTACTCACCACCACCCTTGCCTTCTTGGGCGGCGAAGTTGGACAGGAAGTCTTCGTAGATGAACCCGAAGGCATCGCCTTCAAGCTGAGTCGGAAGTGGCGCGAAGAGACGTAGCAGGTCAATCAGAGTGGAGCGTTCCAACTTCTGATAGCCGCGCGGCAGGATGTCCTTCAACTCGGGGTTGGCTGCCTCGATCGACTTGATCGCCTCGTCGACAGCCTTGCCGACGTCCTCGCCTTCGGGCAGATCGACAAGACTCGACAAGCGAGACTCATCAGGGACGAACAACACGGACTTCGCCTTGTAGTCGGCGATTGTCGCCGGATTGCGGGCGCTGGCCTTGGCTTCGACTTCACCACGCACCGCTTCAAAGCGGTTCTCGGCATACGCAAGGAACACGAGTCCTAGCACTGGATCCCTGTACTGCACAGGGGTGAGCTTGGAGTTGGCGCGAAGCTCGTCAGCGGCGGCCCACAGGGTCGCACGAACTCTTCCTAGATCTGTTGCCTTCACAGCCGCAGGATAGTGCCCCGCGCATGTTCATGTGCCGGAACCAAGAGCACGCAGAACCGGCTGCCGCGGCGAGCCGCGACAGCCGGTTCATTTCTGCGAAGATCTCCGCTTATTTCTGCGAAGAGCCCCGTGTGGAGCTGGCGGGAATCGAACCCGCGTCCTCGAGCGCCGAACCAGGTCTTCTCCGGGTGCAGTCAGTGATGGCGTTTTCTCGGCCCCGGTGCTCGCACGGACACGTCACCGACAGGCTCAGTCAGGAAAAAGTCCCGATCAACCCTCCTGACAGGAATTGATCAGCAAGCCTTCTTGATGAGGCCAGGATCCGGGACGAAGGCAGATGCCCGGTCTGACCCTTCGATCACTGCTCAGGCAGCGAGAGCGAAGTCGTTGCGCTTAGAGTCGGCAACTATAGGTTTCCAGCGATCGTTAACGAGATGACGCTGGCTTCTCGACCCGCTTCCCCTGGGACTAACGTCCCAAGTCGAAACCGATCAGCCCCTCTTGAGTTGTACCTGCTCAACCATATCGGTGAGCCGGGCATTCCCCCAACCGGCTTTCCTCATGGTCGAGCTCACGCTCCGCGGGCTCCATGGGCCACGAGCGCCTGCACGAAGGCCTGGGCTTGGCGCGCCTCACGAAAGGACTTCGCCGAATTCCGGGTGAAGCGGTTGATGTGTTCGAGACTCACGTCGCAGCGAACGGTCCCCATCGGCCCGCGCAGCTCGACAGCTGCTGGGGAGAGCACACCGTTGTGGGTGAAGAAGAGCTCCCGGCACGGCACCGTCCACGCCGGCTCACGGCTCCCGTCCGGGAGGAAGGACAGGGCGCCCTCCGCCAGGACGAAGCGACCGAACGTGGAGTTGAGTGTGCCGCCCAGAAGGCCGATCAGCCCTCCGCCCATCACCTGGGCGTTCCAGACACCGTGTCCATCCGTGAGCGGCCCACCTGAGGACCGAGTGGACGGTCCGAGGGGTGAACCCGCCGCTGGTGACGTCTGGGGCCGGGGAGCCTCCCGAGAAGCGGGCCTCCAACCGGGCTGCTCGGCCTTGCCCCTGCGGGTGAGCGAGAACACCACGATGCCGATCAGCACGAGCGGCGCGAGAACCAGCACGCCCGTGAAGAGGGCCGACACCAACGCCTACACCCCGAAGAGCGTCGTGCTGTTCTCCCAGAGAACGCGCCGCAACCAGTCGTCGCCCAGGTCGAGTCGCTCCAGCGCCTCGACCTGGTGGGCATAGGGGTAGGGGATGTTCGGGAAGTCGGAGCCGAGGAGAACCTTGTCGCCGAGATCGCGCAGCCGTGGCATCAGCTGCGTGGGGAACGGGCCGCCCATCTCCTCGAAGAAGTCCGTGAAGGCCATGGTGGTGTCGAGACGCACGTTCTCGAAGTCCTCGGCCATCCCCATGAACTCCGCGTACTCGGGAGCGCCCAGGTGAGCCATCACCAGGGCGAGCCGGGGGTGACGGGCCAACAGCTCACGCACCGGGCCCGGTCCGGTGAACTCGGTGGGCACGGGGCCTGAGCCGGCATGCAGCACGACCGGCGTGCCGGCTTCGGCCAGCACTCCCCAAGCCTTGTCGAGCAACGGATCCGTGACGTGGAACCCGCCGACCTGGACGTGCACCTTGAAGAGCTCGACACCCGAGGCGATCCGTGCGGCGACGTGGTCGGCAGCACCCTCCTCCGGATAGAAGGTGCCGCAGTGCAGTGCCTCGGGAACGCGCTGGGCGAAGTCAGCCGACCAGTCGTTGAGGAACTCGGCCATGTCCGGCTTGTGGGCGTAGGCCAGCGCCGAGAAACGGCGTACGCCGAGGCTTCGCAACGTCTCCACCAGGACCTCGTCGTCATCGCGGTAGTGGAGCGGCCACGGTCGACCGATCAGCGGGCCGGCCGAGTCGAAGACGGCGCGCACCTTCGACATCACCCGCGGTGGGAGGAAGTGGGTGTGGACGTCGAAGAGACCCGGGATGCCGAGGCGAGTGAGGGTGGTTTCGAGACGGGCTCGTTCCTCGGCCTCCTCAACCACCGTGGGCGGGCTGTCCCCGGGCTCCTCCCCTGCCGGTGAGCCGGTCATTTCATGCCCTTGAGGCGACGCCCGATCTCGATCTCCTTCTCACGATTGGCAGTGCGCTCGGCGATCGTGTTGCGCTTGTCCCACGACTTCTTGCCCTTGGCCAGGGCGATCTCGATCTTGGCCCGGCCGTCCTTGAAGTAGAGCGAGAGCGGCACCACGGTGAAGCCCTTCTCGTTGACCCGGCGCTCGATCTTGTCGATCTCGCCACGGTTGAGCAGCAGCTTGCGCTTGCGCTTGGCGGAGTGGTTGGTCCAGTTTCCCTGGGAGTACTCCGGGATGTGAACGTTGTGCAGCCAGACCTCGCCGCCGTCGATCTCGACGAAGCCGTCGACCAGGGACGCGCGGCCCATGCGCAGGGACTTCACCTCGGTGCCGACCAGGACCATGCCGGCCTCGTACGTCGTCTCGATGTGGTAGTCGTGACGCGCCTTCTTGTTCTGCGCGACGACCTTCGTGCCCTGCTCCTTGACCATGCCGTCCATTCTCTCAGGCAGGGCAACGGGGTTTCGAGACGACCTCGTCCCGGGACCTGCTCAGCTTCGAGGCTCAGCCGCCGTGGCTCACAGCCAGTTCATCGGATTGACCGGGGAACCGTTGGCCATCACCGTGAAGTGCAGGTGGCAGCCGGTCGACCAGCCGGTCGTGCCGACGTACCCGATCACCTGACCACGCTTGACGTGGGCGCCGACACCGACGGTGTAGGAGGTGGCGTGGTTGTAGATCGTGGCCAGGCCGACTCCGCGCTGGTGGCCGTGGTCGATGATCAGGCGGTTGCCCCACGCAGTCTGGAAGTACCGCGAGATCACGGTGCCGTCGGCCGCCGCGTAGAGCGGCTGCCCGCACCCGGCGCCGAAGTCGGTGCCGTCGTGGAGGGAGTAGTAGCCATAGATCGGGTGCACCCGATAGCCGTACGACGAGGTGACCGGGCCCTGGACCGGGTAGCTCAGGAACCCGCCCGAGTCGGAGGGAGGACCGGTGTTGCCGGCCTTCTTGGCCGCCGCAGCAGCCCGCGCTCGGAGCATCGCCTCGATCCGGCTCTGTTCCTTCTTGAGCTTGTTCAGCTCTGCCAGGTCGCGGCGCTTCACCCTGGCCGCACCCGCCTGGGCACTCGCCCGCTTGCCGACCAAGGACTTCACCGAAGCGGTCTGGCTCTCGGCCTGGGCTTCGAGATCCTGCATCAGCTCGAGGTTCTCAGCTGCCGCCGCCCGTTTGGTGGCAACCGCGTCCTTCTTCTCCTCGACGTTGTTCTCACGGACACCGAGCAGGATCTTGGCAGCCTTGAGCTCGTCCAACGCCTGGGTCTCGTCACTGACCAGTGAGTCCTGGGTGGCGAGGGTGCGCGTGATGTCGGTGGGGTCCTCTGCGTTCAGCAGCGACGAGAACGAAGCCAGACGCGGATCGCCCTGCTCGTAGATGTCGGCGATCATCGCACCGACGTCCTCGTTCTTCTGTGCCACAGCGGCCTTGCCATCCCGGAGGTCGGCCCGGGCGTTCGTCAGGTCGAGCTCGGCCTGGTCGAGGGCCGCCTGCGCCTGCTGGTCCTTGACCTTCGCGGTGGTGAGCTGGCCCCGTGTCTTGGCCAGTTCAGCGCGGGCCGAGCGCAGCTCGGTCTTCGCGGCCGTCAGCCTGGCTGTCGCCTTGCGCAACGCCGAGCTGGACTCATCAAGGTCCTGGCTGGCAGAGCTCAGGTTCTTCTTGACCTGACGCTGCTTGTTCTTCAGATCCTTGTCGCCGTCGGCGTGAGCCAAGGGAGCACAGACCATGCCGATCACCACGAGGACTGCGGCCACGAGGACCACCAAGCGGTGTCGGTCGTCGCTGGGGAAGTAGCGAACCACCGTAAAAGCCTTTGTTCGGGGAAGTGAACGCCTCGACGTTAGACGACGAAGGTCAGACTTTGAGGTATTTGCGGGTCAACAGGAGAGTCGGAATGATCGTGAGCAGTGGTCCGATGATCGCCACGGCCAGCAAAGCCTGGAAGTAGTCGGCCGAATCGATCCACGGCATGAAGTTGATCTCGCCCTCGATTCCCTTGTGCACTCCGAACCACATGAAGGCGGCCAGCGCTCCCCCGGCCAGCACCACGCCGGCGAACGCGGTCACCAGCGCCTCGAGCAGGAACGGTAGGGAGATGTAGAGGCTCGAGGCCCCGACGAGTCTCATGATGCCGATCTCCCGCCGTCGGGCGAAGGCAGCCAGGCGAATCGTGTTGGCGACCAGGAGCAGTGCCGCGAAGATCAGGAACCCGGCAATCCCGATCGCGCCGTACTTGAGGGCGTCGATCGCCTTGAAGATCGGTCTCACCATGTCGCGCTGGTCGCGGACGCCGTGGACGCCGTCGAGGCCCTCGACGGCACTCCTGACTCCCGTCGCGTCGTCGCGGCCCTTGAGGTCGACCCACACGGACTCACGCAACGACTCGGGCCCGAAGCTGTCGGGCACCTTCTTGAGGTACTCCTCGCTGAAGAGCTCCTTGGTCTTCTCGTAGGCCTCCTCCTGCGACTCGGTGTGGTAGCCGTCGACACCGGGATTCTCCTCGACGGCCTTGATGACCGCGTCGCGCTGGGCGTCGGTGACCTCACCGGAGCAGTTCGGGCCGGTGGAGCTCTCGTTGCAGAGGAAGATCGTGATCTGGTTGAGCGTGCCGAAGTGGTCCTCGGCCTTCTTGGCCTGGGCGTTGAGCAGGAAGCCCAGCCCGACCAGGGTCAGTGAGACGAAGAGGGTCAGGATGACCGCGATGTGCATGGTCAGGTTGCGTCGGAGCCCTTGTCGGAGCTCGGAGAAGACATGGCGAAGCTGCATGGTGTTGGAGCTCCTCTCAGTTCTGGTAGCCGTAGATGCCGCGGGCCTGGTCGCGCACGACTCGGCCGTCCTCGAGCTCGATGACGCGCTTGCGCATCTGGTCGACGATGCCGGCGTCGTGGGTGGCCATCAGGACCGTGGTGCCGGTGCGGTTGATCCGATCGAGCAGCTTCATGATGCCGATCGACGTGTTGGGGTCGAGGTTTCCGGTCGGCTCGTCGGCGATCAGGATCATCGGACGGTTCACGAAGGCCCGGGCAATGGCGACGCGTTGCTGCTCACCGCCGGAGAGTTCGTCGGGGAGGCGGTCCTCCTTGCCCTCGAGCCCGACCAGCTCGAGCGTCTCGGGGACCAGGTCGTTGATCTGGGAGCGCGACTTGCCGATCACCTGCAGCGCGAAGGCCACGTTCTCGGCGACCGTCTTGTTCTGCAGGAGGCGGAAGTCCTGGAACACGGTGCCGATCTGGCGACGCAGCCGGGGCACCTTCCAGCCGGCCAGGCGGCTGATCTCCTTGCCGGCCACGTAGACGCGTCCCTCCGAGGCACGGTACTCGCGGAGCACGAGGCGCAGGAACGTCGACTTCCCGGAGCCGGACTGGCCGACGAGGAAGACGAACTCACCCTTCTCGATGTCGACGGACACCTGCTCGAGGGCGGCGCGGGCTTGTCCCGGATAGGTCTTGGTGACCTTTTCGAAGCGAATCACTGGACGGAGTCTAGGCGACTGCCCCAATCCTCTCCGGGACGCGCCGTTGCCGGGTGTCGCCGTGGTGTCGCACACCCGTCCCGGCCCACCCGAGTCCGGTCGGGTTGCTGCTCGCCGGCCCGGACAGTGGCGAGCGCACGATTCTCTCCCGAGAACGTGATGGACCTCATGAGCCCTACGCCTGCCGGCATCGCGCCGACCACACCTGCGGCACGGCTAATCTGTGCGACATGCGTCTGTCGGTGAGGTCCCTGCTGCTGCCCATCGTCCTGCTGCTTGGCCTCAGCCTGACGGCCTGCAGCGGCGACGACGAACCGAGCTCCTCACCCACTGCGAAGCCGACCCCCCTGTCTGCCTTCGATGCCGACGGCGTGACGATCGCCCGCACCGACTTCTGCGACCGGATCCCCGACGACGCGGTCGAGCGGGCGATCGGCGAGGTGGAGGACACCGGTCACTACGGCAACGGCGAGCCGGCCGAGGTCACCGGCACGGTGAAGGACATTGCCCACGAGTTCAACTGCACCTTCACCGGCACCTCGGGTGCCGTCGCACGGGTGTGGGTCTTCGTGCCCCAGGTCACCCGGGCGCGAGCCCGCGACCTGGTCAAGGAGGCCGGTCGCCAGCAGGGGTGCCGCCGGGTCCCCGGTGAGGGCTTCGGCAAGCCGACCACTGGTCTGGCCTGCACGACGAAGGACGGCGCGGAGGCGTCGTACCGCGGCTTGTTCGTCGACTCGTGGCTGGCCTGCTCGGTCAGCGACCCGAGCGTCCGGGCTGGCGGCAAGGCCGATCCGACGACCGACCGGACCGCCCCTTCCTCGGCCGACCCTTCCTCGGCCGACCCTTCCTCGGCCGACCCTGTGGCGGCCGACCCTGTGGCGGCCGAGCAGAAGGAGCTTCTGGACCGCGCCGGCAAGTGGTGTGTGCAGGCGGTCTCTGCCGCCGCTACCGAATAGCCGCCCCTCACCCCAGCCCGCATCCCCCACCTCGAGTAACGCGGGGTTATCGTCGCTGGACACGTGCTGTGACGGGCGATTTCGTCAACACCACCGCACAAGTGCCGGCGTACGGCGATCACGCGCGCGTGGCGCACAGGCGTACGGCGATCCTCAGGCGTCCTGGTCGGCCCCGCGGCGCCAGCGGATCCCGGCCTCGAGGAAGCCGTCGAGATCGCCGTCGAAGACGGCGGACGGGTTGCCCGACTCGAAGGTGGTGCGCAGGTCCTTGACGACCTGGTAGGGGTTCAGCACGTAGTTGCGCATCTGGTCGCCCCACGACGCCTGCACGTCGCCCTTGAGGTCGTCGAGGTGCGCCTTCTCCTCGGCCTTCTTCATCGCGAGGAGCTTGGCCTTGAGGACCACCATCGCGCTGGCCTTGTTCTGCAGCTGGGACTTCTCGTTCTGGCAGCTGACCACGGTGCCGGTGGGGATGTGGGTCAGGCGTACGGCGGAGTCGGTGGTGTTGACCGACTGGCCCCCGGGGCCGCCGGAACGGTAGACGTCGGTGCGGATGTCTTCGTCGGGGATGTCGATCTCGTCGGTCTGTTCGAGCACCGGCACGACCTCGACGGCCGCGAAGCTGGTCTGACGACGGCCCTGGTTGTCGAACGGGCTGATCCGCACGAGGCGGTGGGTGCCGGCCTCGACGCTGAGGGTGCCGTAGGCATAGGGCGCGTGCACCGCGAAGGTCGTCGACTTGATGCCGGCCTCTTCGGCGTAGGAGGTCTCGAAGACCTCGACGGGGTAGTTGTGCTGCTCGGACCAGCGCACATACATCCGCATCAGCATCTCGGCGAAGTCGGCGGCGTCGACACCACCGGCACCGGCACGGATCATCACCAGCGCCTCACGGGCGTCGTACTCACCGGAGAGGAGGGTGCGCACCTCCATGGCCTCGACGGACTTCTTGATGCGTTCCAGCTCACGCTCGGAGTCGGCCAACGTGTCGGCGTCGTTCTCCTCGCGGGCCATCTCGACCATCAGGCCGAGCTCCTCGATGCGGTCGGAGAGCGTGGTGAAGCGCTCCAGCTCACCGTTGAGCGTGGAGAGGCGACCGGTCACCCGCTGGGCGTTGTCCTGGTCGTCCCACAGGTCGGGTGCCGCCACCTGCTCACTGAGGTCGGCGATCTCCCGGCGCATCTCGTCGACGTCGAGCACCTGCTCGATGGTGTGCATCGTCGCTTGGAGTTGCTTGATCGCTGCTTCGAAGTCTAGGCCTGCCACAAGGCGCAACCCTACCGCCCGACCGGCCTTCGCCCGAACGGGCGGCGCTCTCCTCGGCGGTGGGCCCTTCGGGACCCGGTGGATCGAACTTGGCTCGAATCGTGCACCTGCACCCCTTTGACGCCAAGATCACTGGAAACGGGGTCAGTCCGGCGCATGTGCACCGTTGTGGCGCTGAGGCCCGGCGGGCAACCGGCCGTTCACTCCTCCACGTAGATCGCCGCAGAGCCTCGGGCACCGATCCTTCCGTCGGTGATGCCGGAGACATTGATCGGCAGGTCGAGCTCGGAACTCATCGTGACCACCACCGCCCGATCGTTCACCTGCACCTGGAAACCCAGGCCGGGGTAGTCGGCGTACGCCCCGATGTCGCGGAGGTAGTCGCTCACTGCGCCCCGGACCTTGTCGGCGTCGAGCGGCGCGCGCTCGCCCTTGAGGCCACCCGAGTAGACGCCGTCGCCTCGAACTTCCTGGGCGCCGGCCAGCGCCGCACCGTCCGCCGCGGTGTTGAGGGACTGGCGGCGCAGATAGGCCGCGGAAGCATCCACGACCACACCGACCATCAGCAACAGGACGGCCGCAAAACCGACGATGAGCACGGTGACCTGTCCACTGTCGCGAGGTTGTCGCTGAATGCGGGCCATCACTGACTCCGCTCCTGGTAGAGCCCGCGTGGCACCACGTGCTTGGACTCGACCAGGAAGCTGGGGGCTCCCCCGCCGAGGGCGGACGGAACCAGGGGAAGCACGACCTGGGTCCGCACCACCACCGTGATCACCGACCCCGGGTCGAGGCAATGCCCGGCGCCCAACGAGCAACCGATGTCGAGATCCATCCGCCCGGGCTCCATGCCCTGGTCCTGCAGCGCCAGCTCGGCAGCTGCCTTGGCATCGCGCCGGCCCGCTGACTCGCTGTCGGCCAGGACGAAGGCGCGCCCGGCGGAACGACTGGCGGCGGTGACGCCGAAGGCTCCGCGTTGGACGTCGAAGACCGAGATCAGCACGTAGACCAGCGGGACCAGCAGCAGGATCGCCAACCAGGTCACCTCGATCAGGGCACTGCCCTCGTCGTCGTGGGTCACGGCTTCTCCTCGACGGCGTGCCCGTGCACCACGATCTCCATGGCCGGTCCCCACAACCCGAGCGGGGGCACCTCGGCGCGCACCGTCACCTCGACCGTCTCAGCACCGTCGCGCATGGTCTGTCGCGCGCTCACACCTCTGGCGAACTTGCCGGCCAACACCCCTTGGATCTGATGGCGCGTGTAGTCGGCACCGTCGTCCGGGTCACGATCGGCGGTGGCCGCCTGGCGCGCACCGTCGCTGGCCGCCGCAGTCAGCGTGTTGCGGACGTGGAGCACAAGGGCAACCTGCAGGATGCCCAGCACCAACGGAACCAGGATCACCAGCACCAGCACGAAGTCGACCACGGCAGAGCCGTGCTCGTCGCGCCGTCGAGCCCCCATCCTGATCACCCGTGCACGGAGTTGAGCGCGTCGCGCAGCATGCCCTTCAACATCGGCTGGGCAATCAGCAGCAGCCCGCTGACGATGGCCGCAGTCATCACCGTGACCATCACCCACCCGGGCACGTCACCCCGTTCGTCGCGAAGGCGCGTGGCGGTGCCGACGTAGACCTGCAAGAAAAGCCTGTTCAACATGTCCATCCCGAGATTCCTCCTGCTATTGCGTGACGAGCCGGAGCCCGATCAGGCCGGGCCAAAATGCGAAGACAACTGTGACGGGAAGTACGACGAAGACCACGGGGACCATCATCAGCACCTCCTTGCGGGCACCTGACTCGATGAGCTCGCGGCGTCCGGCTTCTCGTACGTCGGCTGCTTGGGCGTGCAACACGTCAGCCAGCGGCGTGCCGCGTTCGACGGCAACTGCGATGCCCTCGGCGAATCGTCCGACCAGGGGCAGGCCGCTGCGCAGCGCGAGCCCGTCGAAGGCCCGGCCGACCGGCGTACCGGTCCGGATCTCGGCCAGCACCCGGGAGAGGTCACTGCTCAGCGCACCGTTGGTGCGCTGCACCACGCGGCCGAGCGCCACTGCCGGGCTCTCCCCCGCAGCAACCGCGAGGGCCAACAACTCGGCCACCACCGGGAACTCGAGCATGATCAGCTGCTCCCGCTTGCGTGCCGCGGAGCTGAGGTGGTTGTCGCACAGGATCACACCACAGGCGAACGCCACCAGCGTGAGCAACAGCAGGGGCAACGTGTCACTGGGCGCCTGCCACGCCCGGATCAGCGACAGGGCGGCCGTGACCGCGAAGCCGGTCAGGCCCCAGAGCACCTGCTCGATGCGGAACTCGTGCACCGACTTGTCGATGTCGGCGCGCTCGAGGCGCCGACGGACCGAAGTGCTGCCACCCAGGACCCGCTCAACAGCCTCGGCAGCGCTCCTGAGCATCGGCCCGAACACGCCACGTGCGGCACTTCGTGGCATCTCGGGACGTCGTCGACTTCCGAGCTGGGGTACGTCGCGCAGGTAGGGCATCACTCGCACCGATAGGTCGGCGCGTCGCATGCTGGCCAGACGAGCCACCACGAGCACGATGCCGAGGCCGGCCAGGCCGCCGACCAGCACACCCCACGCCTGATAGGCCGTCATGCGAGGATCCGCCGATCCACGGGAAGGCGGCCGATGCGCATCATGAGGCGATAGGCCACGACGCAGAGCAACGCTCCACCAGCGAGGACCAGGGCGCCGGCCGGTGACCGATAGCGTTGGATGATCTCGGGCTGAAAGCACATCAACAGCAGCACGATCCAGGGCGCGGCAACGGCCAATCGGGCACCGTTGACGGTCCACGCCTGTCGGGACTCGAGCTCGGAGCGGGTGTGCAGGTCGTCGCGCAGATAGCTGGAGAGGTTGCGCAGCAATCGTCCGAGATCTCCTCCACCGACTTCTCGGGCAATGCGTAGGGCTTCGACGACACGATCACCCACTGGGTCGGCGAGGGAGTCCTTGAGCAAATCGAGGGAGTCACCGAATCGACCGGTCACCTGGTAGTCGAGGGCGAACTTCTCGAATGCGGGTCGCAACGGCTCGGGACCTCGCGAGGAGAGTCCGACCAAGGCCTCAGGCAGGGACATGCCGGCACGGACGCCCGAGGCCAGGTGATCGACCGCCTCGGGCCAGACCTCGGCGAACTCCCGTTGGCGCTTCGCAGCCCGCCCCTTCACCACGGTCAGAGGGATGTAGGCAGCGATCGCGCCGAACACCACCGCCACCGGGAGGGTGCCGGAGAGGATCTGCATGACCGCCAGCGCGATCACACCCAGGGCCACGCACAGACCGATCAGGTTGCGGCTCGAGACGTTCTGCATTCCTGCACTGGCGAGCAGTGCCGTCAATCGGTCCGGTGAACGGTTCTTCTCCTTGGTCGAGCGCGGCAACACGAACGCTGACCAGATCAGCGCGAGGCCCAAGCCGAACCCGAGTCCGATCAGGGCGCCCATCAGTTCGCCTGCACCAGTCGGTGCACGTCGATGCCGGCCCGCTCGAAGAGCTCCACGCGCGGCGGCATCCCACCGCAGGCGCGCAGCCCGTCGCGTTGCCGCAGGAAGATTCCCTCGGTCTCGATGATGTCGTTCTCGACCCGACCGGGAACCGACACGATCTCGTTGACACGGCGTACGCCGTCGGCATCCATGCCGAGGTGGACGACCAGGTCGACGCTGGCGGCGACAGTCGGGACCACGAACCTTGCTGAGATGTTCTCACCCGCGAGGAGTGGCAGGGTGCAGACCTTGACCAGCGCCTCACGCGCGCTGTTGGCGTGGATGGTGCACATGCCAGGCAGGCCGGCGTTCAGCGCCAGCAGGAGGTCGAGGCACTCCTCGGCGCGCACCTCTCCCACAACGATGCGGCTCGGTCGCATCCGGAGACTCTCCTTGACCAGGTCACGCAACGCGATGCCGCCGGTGCCCTCCAGCCCGGACTGCCGGGTCTGCATCGGCACCCAGTCGGCGTGCAGTAGATACACCATAGGTAGTTGCAACATAACGAAACCCCACCCGTACCAGGAGGAGTCGGGTGGGGCTTCGCCTCTGCGCCGCGCGGTGAACGAAGGCCCCTGCGTTAGCAGCCCAAACCTGTTGTTTGGATGAAGGGTCCGCATGGCGAAGTTTGTTGAGTTGTAGTCAGGCAGTGCGGCGGCGGTATTCGTTGAGCACGAACTGCTCAGCGATCGTGAAGCCGTCAAACTTCGCGGGCATCGCGTTCCAGCTGCCGATCTCCTCGCGGGTCACCTGGGCCGGGTTCGGTGCGCTGCGTGCCGTGGCCTGGACGATCACCGCCGCGATGTCCTCCAAGCAGTACGGGTTCCCGTCGGCCACGGAGAATCCGACGCCACGGGTGTAGGCCCTGACGAACAGGGTCACCGAGGCTAGGTGAGGCTCGATGGTGGTGGCCTCGTCCCAGCGGAGGAAGTCGGCGACGTCCTGCGCGGTCGGCAGCGGTCGTTCCATGTCAGAGCACGTTCACGATCTTGACGATGGACTCGGGGTTCAGTGGCGCCGCGTCGTAGCGAGTCACGACTCGGATGCCGACCTCGTCGTAGTCGGCGTACCGCTCCTTGAGGACGGTCACCGAAGGAGCGAGGTCTCGGGCAACGGCGATCTGGGAGAAGTCAGCCAGAACGATCGACTTCTGGGACTCGACGTCCAGCGGCAGACGCTTGGTCACCGTGACCGGCGAACCGAACAGGCGGAACAGCGAGTCCTGGGTGACGTCCGGTTGCAGGATCGGGCGGTTGCTCCCGGTCGCCTCCTTCACCTTGCGGAGAGCGATGAACGTCTCCGGACGCATCACCCACTTGAGCCCACTCATATTGACGTCGGCGGAGAGCGCCAAGCCCCACGCGTCGGTGAGGTCGTCCAGGGTCGCCGCTGCTCCGGCCAGGTCCATGGACTGAACTCCGGCGTAGGCCAGGATCCCCTTCGGGGTGGTCACTCCGTCGCCGGTGGCCGAGAACAGCTGGGCGTCGAGCCTCGCGGCGACGTCGGCCACGAGGCGCTGCTGCAGGGTGGCGTCGAGGGCGACGACCGCCTGACGTGCCATCTCGTTGGAGAACCGTGTGATGACCTTGATCGACTTCATCGTGGACGGGAGGAGCGACACCTCACCGAAGTCGACGTCCTTCTCGGTGATGAGCTCAGACTCCCCGATCCAGTCCGGTTCGTCGGGCGTCGTGGTCCCCGGCTCCACCATCCCGTTCAGCTTCGGGACTCGGACCGGGCCAGCCGAGTTGATGATCCGAGGGCCGGACGCGAGGAACTTGCTGGCCTCTTCGAGCGGCTGGACCAGCATCCGCTCGACCTGCTCGGCGGTCAGTTCCGGCGCGGTGGATGTCTTGACGGTCATGGGCGTGCCTCGTCTGTGCGATTCGGATGTGAATCGCGACGGGGCACCTGGCCGGATGTCGCGGTGGGCTCCTGGCCTCACGTTGGGAGGATCGGCACGTAGGGTTCTCGTCGTGGTAGTGACGAAGTGCTGTGGCAAGACGACGCAGCTGAAGAAGGCGTGGACGGACGATGAGCCGTCCCGGCTCGTGCGGTGGCGACGCTGCGGCTCGTGCGGGACGCTCTACTGCCCTCTCGGACATGCCATGCCGCTCAGCGAGGTCCACTGGGCCCAATACGGCGAGGAATTGAACCCCTACCGCGTGCAGCAGCTCATGAAGTCCGGCGAGTACGACCGGATGCTCGAGACCGGGAAGCTCGTCGTTCACGCCAACGAAGGCGAGCCACTGCGGTTCGAGAAGCGTGGTCAGGCGCCGGTGTGCTTGATGGACGGACGGTGCTTCGAAGAGGCCAGCTACTAGGGCCTCGCTGCGCTCGGCCGCGTGTGTATGGAGCGGTGGGGATCGACTTGGTCTTAGGGTACTAAGCCGTGTCAATAGCGACAGTTGTCACGGGTGCCCGAGTCTGATGTAGGCGTACTTCATCAGGTACCGGACGACCTGCCGGGGTGACTCGTAGCCGGGGCCGACGTACTTGCGTCGAGCCCGGCCGTGCGGCGCGAGTTGAGCGCGCCAGCCGGAGCCGGTGCGCGTCAGGAAGTAGGCCGTTCCCTCGATCTTGTACTGGGTGATGCGGCCCCAGAGGTCCCACTCGACCTCGGAAATCGTGTAGCCCTCGGGCAGTTCGTATCGAGTTACGTTCACTCTCCACACTTCCGCAAAGGAGGCGCGGAGTCGACTCTTACACGGCTGCTCGGGGCCTCGGATTCGCTGGAGCCAGGATCGTTCGGATGGTCTCCTCGTCGGTTCCCGCAGCACGGGTGAAGAGTTGGCCGTCGAGCACCAACCAGAGCCGTGACGGGTCACGCCGGCCACGGCGCAGCTCGAAGCCGCGCCACGCTGCCAGCTGGTCGAGGTTCATGACCCGAGCAACCCGACGAGACTCACGGTGTCGCCCGGCTCCGAGTGCCGACCCTGGCCGATGTCGCCGGTCGGGCGGGCAAGGTGTGGCTTGCGGTCGATCAGTCCCTCGGCGGCTGCCTTGATCTTCTCCGGGTCTGGCCAGCCCTCGGCGTCGCCGTATTCCTCCGACCAACCCAGGTCGGTCGGATCGGTCAGGATGCCCTGGACTGCTTGGGCGATCGCCAGCTCGCGCAGCCGTGTCTCGGCGTCCTCGGCGCGCTTGGCCTTCGTGCGGTGCTCGGCGGCCTCGGCTCGAAGCTCCTCGACGTACTCACGGGGGAAGGTCTCCGGGTCCTGCTCTCCGCCCGGTGGGGTCCCAGAGTCGCCAGCGTCCTCCACAGGAGGCCCGGACTCATCGCGGGGGCCAACCCCTTGGTCGGTCTGTTCAGTCGCCACAGCGTGTCCTTTCACCTGATCGAGATTCCCGACGAGAACCGGATCTGTCCGGCGCTCGTGTTCCAAGTACGGCGGAGCTGCAGTTGGTCAGCGCGCTGCCGGTCGGCCCAGCCCTCGGCCGTGACCGGAGCCAGGGTGCAGCGACAGCCCGGGTGGTCGGTGAAGTCCACGGCGATGTCGTGGGTGTCACCGGCCAGTGGTGCGCAGTCGTCGCAGGCGTCCGGCTGGACGACCCGGCGCCACTGGTCGACACCTCTCGCGCGTAGCGCCTGCTGGTAGGCGCGGTGTCCTCGCTGCAGCGGTTCGGACCTCGCCACCCGCGCCGACCTGTTCTCCACGGACGCGCTCACTCCGTGCATGTGGGCGGTGATCGTGGCGAAGGCCCGCACCAACCTCTCCTGCTCATCCGTGGACGGGAGCAACCCCAAGCTCGTGGTCGGCAGGCCCACGGTCGCCAGTCGCCACGCCGCAACGGCGGTGTCGGCGTAGGCGGTCGCCTGCAGGTTCGCGGCATATACGGCTGCGGCGGCGGTCTCGATGAACCGTGTCCTGGCCATGGCTCCGGCCTCGTACGCTGCCGCAGTCGCGGCCACCTGTGTTTCGGCCTGGGCGGCGAGAGCCAACCATGTGGCTGTCAGCTCGTTCACTGCTCCGCCTCAGGCAGGGCGGTCGGCGGTGCCGTGATCTGCTTGTCGAGTGCTTCGCGTTGGCGCATCTGTCGCATGAGGTGGATCTGCTGCGGGTCGTATCCCAACCGGGCTAGGGCCTCTTCGGTTGGCATGATGTTGGCCTGCACCAACTTCGTGACGGCATCGGCTTCCTGAGCGACGGTGCGCGTCTCCGGGGAGTCCCACACCACCTCGACGCGCTGCGGGCGGCTGCCGTTCTGCACGGCCGCTGTCAGGCTGGCGACCTTCGCCCAGGACGGACCGAAACTCCTCATCCGGGCGTGACACCGGGCCACGAGTGACGCCTCGGCGGAGCGGATCGCGTCGGCAGATGCGGGCTGGTCACCGTGGATCCCTAGGTAGTGCGCGGGCAGTCCCGACACGGCGCTGATGCTCTGCAACATCAGCTCGACCGCGGACCCATAGCCGGTGAGGTCGGCCGTTGGGAACTGGCCGAAGCTCGCGTCGGGCTCCTCTGCCTGCCACACCCGGCTCGGTCCGTTGCCGAACGGATTCACCGCGACCATCACCGGGTCACCGACTTCGTCAGTGAGTGGGGTGCCGTCGGCGTCGGTGGCCTGTTCTTCCTTGACCTCCATGCCAGTGGCCCAACGGCGAGGCCGTGACCCGAACTCCGACGACACCATCAGGTCGGCCAGCAGCTTGGCGATTGCGTCGGACAGGTCGGTGACGTCGCGCATCTCCGATACGCCGTCGACGTCGAGCAATCGGCCACGGTTCACGAACGGGACCACCGGCACCTCACCCAAGGGGTTGCGTCGGTTGGCCATGTGCTGCCAGCCCTCGGGCGGGATCACGCCACCCTCGGGGACTCGGGCCGACGACACGTAGTGGTAGATCCGGTCGGGAAGCAGCAACGTGGCGCGGGCTCGACCGTCTTCTCGCCATCGCTTGGCTGCGGCGGTGACTTCACGAGACAGGGGGTCGCGGACCACGGCCACCTCGTGCGGGGACTCCACCGTGATCACCGGTGCGCCGGTCGAATCGGCCCACACCGTCACGAAGGACCGGCCCAGCGTCAGGGCCTCGGTGTGCGCGACGCCGTGCGAGTCCTCCATCCCGGCTGCTTCCCAGGCGGCGTAGATATCGAGAGCTGGGGTGCCGTTCACCGTGAAGCCCTTAACCCTCAACCGCTCCGCGATGGAGTCAACGACGAGCCTCGGATAGTTGGTCTGCAAGACGCGAAGCCGGTCGCCCAGGGCCTCCTTCGCCTCCGCCGACAGGAACGCGAGCGGCTGCGATCCGGAGTAGTACGCGTCAAGGTCGCGCAGCGGTGGCGAGGTCTCATCCAGCTTGCGGGAGAGACCCTCCAAGATGTTGACGATGCTCACCAGGCCACGACCTTCCGACGTTGCTTCTTGCTCGCGTGGTTGGTGGATCGGCTCCACGCCATGACGGCGCACACGCACAGGTCGATGCGGCGGGTGCTGTGCTTGGCGTCCTTGCGGAGCCGTGTGCCTCGGGCGTCCTCAGTGACGCGGGCGTTCGCCACGTGTTCGGCCAGCGCCTTGTTCCCCGAGTGGGTCACCTGGCCGTTCTGCGCGGCTTCGTGCAGGCCGATGGTCGCCGGACTCATCCGGGCCGCCGACTGCGGGAACTCCGTCACCGGCAGGCCCTCACGGGAGAGCACTTGAAGGGTGCGCTGCCACCGGTACGGGTCGGCGGTGACCTCGCGGACCCTCCATCTCTTACACGCAGCGCGGATCGCGTCCTCGACCGCGAGCACGTCGACCCGCCAGTCCTCGTCACCGGGATTGGCCCAGTGGCCGGCCACGTCGAGGTGAGGCGTCGTGCTCACGGTCGCCGCGACCAGAGCCGTGGAGTCCTGCGAGAACGAACCGTCGAGCGCAAGGCAAACCTCGGCGCCTTCCGGGATCACCTGGCCGGTTGAGCGTGCGGCCCACAGTCCCGGCTCTAGGTAGGAGTCGTCAGCGGCTTCGGTCCACTGGCCGAGTCGTGCTCGGCGGAACGTCGCCTCGCGGGTCTTCGGTGGCAGGGCCATGCGCAGGCCGTCGCGGAATAGGAAGTCGTCCAGGGCCGGGTTCCCGGCCTTCCACGCGGCCTCGTCGCCCAGCTCGCATCCCACCGGGGCGGCGTACTCGGTCAGCGTCGTCAGAGCGTCGTCGGGGTTCTCCAGCATGTCTGCGCGGAGCTTCCACATGGCCGACTCGGTGCCGTACGGGCTCGGTGTCCCGATACACAAGGTCAGCGACGTCGACCGCTTGCCGGAGGCCAGGAGCATCACCTCGTAGGTGCGCTGGTCCACGACGCCGATCTCATCGATGATCGCCAGCGAGTAGTTCAGGCCCTCCAGCCGGTCGGCCTCAGCTGGGAGTACCTGCAACGTCGAGCCAGTGCCGGGAACGACGATCTTGTCCGTGTAGACGTAGGAGCGTTTCGCCAGCAGCGGGTTCAGCTCCGTCATCCGCATCGCCGTGCGGCCGATGATCTGCGCTTGCCGTTCGTCCTTGGCCACCACGCACACCGATGCGCCCTCGACCCCGTCGCCGTGCAGGCCGTAGAGCGCGAGTGCAGCCGCGAGCGACGACTTCCCGTTACCTCGGGGGAAGCTCCACAGCCCCAGACGCGGACGAGGCGTGTCGAACGCCGAGTGGATCAGCTCGCGCTGCCAGGGGTAAAGATGCATCGCCTTGCGGGCACCCTCACCCGACGTGACGATGACGAACTTCTCGATCCACGCGCAGACCCGCTCACCGCCAGCAGGCGGGAGGCCGTCCTCGACCAGCGGGCGGCTCGACGCCCCGGTCTTTGGTCCTGCTTTCGCCACGCTTGTCGGTATCGGCACTTAGGGTGATCGTGTGCCGAACGACGAAGAGCCCCAGGGGAAGACCGTGCCGCCCTTTCCCCGCCTCAAGGAGCAGCAACACAAGCTGTTCAAACAGGAGCACAAGCAACGCGCCTGGGTTGGAGATCAGACCCGGCTTGTTCAGCTGCAGGAGACCGCCGAGGCTGCCCTCGAACGTATGTATGACAACGAAATTGCGCGCCTGGGACCGCGGCCCGAGGACGAGTGGGAGGCCAGGGACTTCGACCGCAAGGTCGAGCGCATAGGAGATGACTTCAAGCTGTCGGTCATCGTGTATGGCAAGGATGATCGCTGGGAGAACAGCGGAGACCTACGGT
The DNA here is from genome assembly GCA_001429555.1 of Nocardioides sp. Soil797. Classification (GTDB taxonomy): domain Bacteria; phylum Actinomycetota; class Actinomycetes; order Propionibacteriales; family Nocardioidaceae; genus Nocardioides. The sequence continues at coordinate 27,873 of LMSR01000006.1, forward strand.
CGATTCTTCTCAATGCCGATCTTGGGGATATCGATAAGATTGTCATGTCCAATCGTGTCTACAAGGTCGAGCCTGGCATCACCATCGAACTCAGGAGCACGGTTTACCTGGAGGGCGCGAACCTCAAGGTCACCGGGCAGGACGAACATTGGGTGAGCGGAGCGTTCGGTCAGCTGAAGGAACAGCTCTCGCGTCAGTCTCCACGCTGGGGCTTCCTCCGTGCGTTCATGTGGCCAACGATCCTGACTGCACTATCACTTCAGGCGATCCTCCAGCCGTTGGCAGCCAGTGTTCTAGACGCGGGCTCCTGGGAGACACCCGAATGGGTGCTCTTCCTCGTCGGCAGCATCGCCGTGTACGTAGCCGCCCTCGTCGCCGTTGCGAAGGCGGTGCGGTGGGCCTTACCTTCGCTCGACGTCCATCGACCGGGTCACCAGAGCACCTCTGCGAGACGTATCAAGATTCTCGGCGCCGTAGGCGCCTTTGTCCTCAGCACCGTCCTGATTCCGGCTGCGTTCCTCATACTCGCAGGTTGATAGTTACTAGGACCCCGCCTGCAGGGAGGGTGGTTTTCGTGTGTTCGGGAGGTCTACTCCCCAAGCCGACGGCTAACGTGCTGTCATGACTGCAGAGATCGCGGCCGCAAAAGCCGCTGCTAGCGCCGCGGCCGCGGCACTCGGCGAAGACGCGGATACCAACGCACACCTGAATCAGTTGGCGGTGGACCACCCTGCGATGCAGGTCGCTGCCGAGGCGCGCGCGAAACGCATTGCGCTGCGCCAGGAAGTACTAACGACTCTCTACGAGAGACTGTTCCGTTGGACCGGGCTGGCCAGTAACTATTTTGAGCATGACTTCGCACACGACCTGGCGGAGAGGACAGCGGACATTCCCGAGGAGAACATGAAGGCGCCTTCGCCTTCGGTCGCGGTGCCCGCGATGCAAGGCCTCGCGTACTCCGTGGATGAGCCTGCGCTGAAGGACATGTACCTGAACTTACTGTCCGCAGCTACCGACGATCGACGTCATAATGACGCACACCCCTCCTTCGCTGAAGTTATTCGCCAGCTGTCGCCCGAGGAGGCCGCGAGGCTTCGGGTCGTCCTCATTCGAGAAATTTGGCCGATCGCGATCGCGAAGCATGCCGCTCCTGGGGGCGGCCACAACGTCCTAGCGAGGCATCTCATGGGGCTAAACAGCCCAAAGGCTAAGACGCTCCATGTTCAGCACCGGGGTTTGTGGCTCGACAACTGGGTGCGCCTGGGGCTGGTCTCGCTCGACTACGCCCATCACCTGACTGCTGCAGACGCCTACACCTGGCTAGACAGCCACCCCGAGGTCGTCGCTATGCGGACGGACCCCGACGGCGCGCCCTTAGATTTCGACAAAGGCGTCTGCCTCCGCTCGAAATTCGGAGACCGTTTCGCGCATACCATCGGCGTGCTGCCATTTGACGTAGCGAACTTCACTGGTCCGGGAAATAGCTTTTGGGACCCTGCGTGACCGCTACGGGACACTGAGCCACGCCTCGTATCGGGGAGATCCCGGTCGGCTGCTGCCGACCTCTGCCTGACACTTCGCGCACAGGACCTCGACGTGTCGCAGCGTGATCGGCAGGCCGTTGGTCTTCCTCCACCACGCTTCCGGTGTGTGGTCCGTCGATAGGTTTCGGGTGGACGAACACCGGCCACAGAAGTTCTGACGCTGGCGTGCCCTCTTGCTGAGCCGTCGCCATGCCGCGTCGTATCCCCGCTCCTCTGCCGTGCCTCGGGGACGGTGCGCTTCTGTGGGCCTGTGCTCGGGACACCGGCTGTCGTCGCTCGGCTCGCCGCACGTCAGGCACGGGCGCAGGAGGTCGAGGCTCATCGGAGGTGCTTCCGGATGTGGCGGTCGATGGTCTCCTCGATCGCCTCGTCGTAGGCCCACGAGTCCCGGAGCCAGTCGTGCTCTCCGCCCAGCGCCATCTCGTAGATGCCCGCGTCCGCCGAGGATCCGGCGCTCGCGCCTCCCCACGCCATATAGCCGATCCATGTCTCGCCGTCGTCCCTCACTGATGTGCCGTGCCGGCCACTGGCGAGGAGTGCGCCGGACTGGTGGTGGACCTTGCTCTGGGCGTCGGCGAAGGCCATGCTCATCGCCACGTCCAGCCCGGCGCGTAGTTCCTTGGTCAGGAGCTTCCCGTCCCGGTGCGATTGAGCGGCGGCTCGCACCACCGAGCGGTCGCGCTGCTGGGTGATCACTGGGCGTCCCTCGCGCGCGTAGCGCTTGAGCCGGCCAGGACGACCCTCAGCCAGCGGTCGACGGTGGCGGTGGCCTCCTCGCGGCCGATGCCGTGTTCGAGGATCCCGGCCGACAGGCAGACCAGCTCCGCGACCAGTTCGGGTGTCGCTGGGTTCTCGCTCATCATGACCTGCAGCGCGTCGGCGTCCTCTTCGATCGAGGCGCGGATGAGGGCCAGTGCCGTCAGCTTCGTGTCCATGTCGTCTGTATCGGCATCGGACGAACGTGTCTCTGTCGGGCTATATATGCACCGGAGGCGGCCATTAACATTATCGGTACAAACGCTGTTCGTCCTCAGCGGCTGCGCTGGACGTGCCTCCAGGTGGCGTGCTCCGGGTTCACGCAGAGCCGGTTCCCGCATGAGGCTTGGATCATCCACCTCGTGTCGTCGGCGCCGTGCCACTGCTCGACGGTCCATGACCGTGCCGTGACGTTGGCCGACGATCCCGGCTTCTTCATCGTTGGGATGTTCTTGCTCGTGGTCGCCGCAGTCCACACCCAACATTCGCCGTCCAGCTCCACCTTCGTGCCCAGACGGTTGCGGACCGCTAGAAGTCTCCATCGTTCACGGTGGAGGTGCCGCTTCCTTTCCGCCGAGGTCGCTTCCAGGCACATCGCCTCGAAGTACCCCGGATCGGTGCCGAACGCGACCATCGCGGACCACAAGAGCGGACCATAGGTGTCGAGTATCGCGGTATCGGTGATCTGCTGGCGTGGGTCAGACGTCTCGTCCGGAGTAGTAATCAGGTCGGTCTCTAGCTCCGTAACGATGGTCACCGCGCCGTCCCCTCAGTTCGTGTCTGTTCCGCCCTCAGATCGGCATCTTCTCGCCCCTGTCGACGGCCTCTCGATATAGCTCATCGGGGTCCGCGAATGGGTCGTCCGGGTCGAGCCTGTCCGTGCCGAAGACGAGGGTTCGCATCTTGATGCGCTCACGTGCGAGTGCTCGCGTGGGACGTACGCCCTTCCTCGCCGGAGCAACGCTGATGGTGGTCGTAGATCGAATAACCATCCGTCGCCGGTCGAGGTCCATCGCCTCGAAACGCTCGCGCACCTTCGCGACCGACTCCGAATAGTCCACGGACAGGGCCAGGTCCAGCAGCAGGGCGGTAAGCACGTCACGCTCAGTCAACCTCGTGATCTGCTCGTCAAGCTCGACCCTCTCGGCCTTTCGAGCGGCGAGCATCTCCAGCTTGTCGCCCTCCTCGATGTCTGCTGACTTGATCTTGTCGACTCGTGCGCGTAGCTCAGCGCGGCGTCGGCGCAGGTCTGCGACCTTCCTCGCGTCTCCCCCGGCGCTGACGTAGAAGCGGAGCCCGGACGTGCCCAGGACCGACGCGACGCGCTCGATCACAGCCTCCTCGGCGACATCCTTCAAGATCGACACCCGACAGGTTGGATCGTTGTTCCGGCACACGTATAGCTCGTAGTCGACACCGGCGCGGGTGGTCATCCGCCCCCACCTCATTCGAGTGCCGCACTTTCCACAGGTGATGATCCCGGAAAGCATGTGCTTCCGCGCGGTGTCCTTGTTGGTGCGCCGTGCAGGGTCGCTCAGGATCGCCCGGACGGCCAGCAAGGCGTCACGGTCAACGATCTCCTTCCACACAGCCTCAACGCCCTCGACGGGCTTCTTGTCGTGCTGCACGATGCCCGCGTTCTTCCATCGGGTGAGCAGAGCCGTCAACGACGGGTACCCCCAGGAGCGGCCCCGCGCCGTTCGCAACTCCTCGGCGTTCCACTTCTTGATGATCGACGCGAGCGACCCGCCCTCGATGACGTGCCGAGTCGCCCAGCGGATCGCCTCTGCCTCGTGCGGGACGTGAGTGATGCCGTCAGGCTCAAACCCGAAGGCACGGCCTCCTCCGACTCTCGGTCTGCCTTCCTTCACCAGCTGGCGGTTCTTGGCCTTCTGACGCTCTGACTTCTGCTCGACCTCCTGGCGTGCGGCAGCTCCGAGCATGCGGGCCACCATGCGCCCGTTCGGGGTGCCCAGGTCGATGTCACCCTGAACGGTCGCCAGCGCCGTGCCGTGCTTGTCGGCGATGTCGATGATCTCTTCAAGTTGGCGGGGCTGCCGCGTCAGACGATCCGTGTGCCAGCAGATGATCGCGTCGATCTTCCCTGCCTTAATGTCGGCCAACATTCGGTCGTACTGGGGCCGCTTCTTTCGTGGGTCCGAGGCGCTGATGTCGTTGTCGACGTAGACCTCGACCACCGGCCACCCCTTGCGACCGGCGAGGGCACGACACTCGTCCTCCTGCCGTCGGACGGCCTTCTGATCGTCGTTCTTGTCGAGGCTGAGCCTGCAGTAGATCGCTGCGGCAGTAGGTACGTTGTTCATACCTACACTCTAATCTCGGTGATGGAAACGCAACTCGTAGACCTCTTCGACCGAGATGACCCGCTCGCTGCCCGGAATGGCCGAGGCGAGGCAGTTCAACATCGTCGTCTTGCCCGCCTGTGTGCCGCCGGCGACAAGAATGTTGAGCCCGGCCCGCACGCTCGCGTCGAGGAACTGCGCGGCCTGCGTCGGCAACGAGCCGAGGTCGACGAGGTCCGGCAGCCGACTCGCACGCAAGGTGAACTTGCGGATGTTGACCGCAGTGAAGAAACCCACTGCTTCATGACCTGGGCAAACGAGCTTCGGCACACCCGGCGGTCATCTCAGTCGCCGCTGTCGGCGACCTCGAACTCACCTCGACCTTTCACCAGATCATGCAGCAGACCCCGATTTGGCCGGCCCGGTCCAGAGTGGTGGCTTGGGGCCTTCAGGTCCGGTCGAAGTTCATCGGAAGGGGACAGTGCTCTCCTCGACCGGGACGCCGCGATACCCGTGCGACTCGAGAAGTAGTCGGATTCCCTGTGCGGCGGCGTCGGAATGCGATGTCGGTCCCACATACACGCCACCGACCGGCAACGGAGGGTGCTCGGGCACTGTCCACCATGCGCTCGACCAGATGTTCCGAGGTGGAGGTTGCGCCAACCTGACGTACGGCGTGACCCCGAATCGTGAGGGACGAAAGCGCACGGCACTGGTCTCGGTTGGGACTGTCGTCACGAGTCGGACCTCACGTTCGTCGCGGAACGCCTCGTGCTTGCAATAGATCGAAAGGCCGATCAGAACCCCGCTCGCTTGGTGACAAGACATTCCGGGTCGATCCTCAACCGTCCCGGGTGCGGGCGTCGTCGCCGCGCAGAACGCGAGCCCTCGCAACATGAGGTTGCGCTGTTCTTCCATGTCGTACAAGACCTTGCCCCACTTAGGCCATGGTCCCCGTGGCCCCAAGGTTCGTGGTTCCTGCCCCTCATCAACCACAGCCATGATTTCCCCGTCGACGTCGAGGCCGACTGCGTAGCTCACCTGGCCGCCGTAGCCCCGCCACTGGCTCAGCGAATCTGGCTCCTCGGACGCGCAGAACACGTAGAGCGGCGAAACGTCGATGCTGGCTCGGGCAAGGTCGACCGCGTTCTGCATGAAGGCTTTCTGCACAGGGTGAACGTGGCGGCTCTGGAGGACCAGCAATAACTGCTCCTCCAAGACCCCGATGCCATGAGCAAACTCGGCAGTGTCATTCAGAGACCCAATCGAGGTTGCCCACACCTCACTGGAACCAATTAGCCCTATCGCACCCGCCGCGTCGGTGTAGTGCCAGACTCGCTCGACAGACGGGTGCGGGGGCTGAGGGATCGGCAGCCAGTGCGCCTCCTCCGACGACTCATCCGACCCGTCGTCAGAGGCCGCATCAACCGCGGCACCTTCTGGATCGGTGATCACCGGCTCGCCGCTTGGGACTCCCGCGCGGTCCGCGCGCTCCCGGGCCTCGTCCTGATCGATGATCGGAGGCAGGTGAAGATCGAGGACGCCGTCGGGGTCGAACATCTGGATCATGCCTCACCCTCTCAGCACCACGTCCCTCACGCGCGATGGGGCGGGAGCCACACGGGTGCTCATGACTACGCCCTCGCCGAGCTTCTCACCTCCGCCGATGGCGTCGACGTCAACCGACTGTTCACCGAGGCCCAACAGGCCGTCGCGGCGCGCAACGCGCGGCGCCAGCGCTGGCCGGACCTGCTCACCTACCTCACCACCCAGCCGAGCGACACCGTTCTCCAGGTGGGCGACACGTCGTCCATCCAGATGGAGGAGGCCAGCAGGTACGGGCTGCCGCAGGGTCTCCGGGCCACCGGCGACTTCCTGACCATGTCCGCGCAGGCAAAGTGGTACGACATTGTCGCGAAGTTCACCTACCGGGGACTCGCGGACATGTCGCCTGCGCAGGTCTCCGCAGTGACGAACGCTGCACTCGAGGCGGCCACACCGGCTGGACCGAACTCGAACCCATCCCAGCGTAGCGATGGCTGCCGACACCACCTCGCGCCGTCGGGAGGAGGGTTGCCCGTGGAAGGGCGACCCCAATCGCTGCCCGTGCTACTCCCCCGCCGCCCAGTGCGAGCAATACCATGCCTGAGATGCCGCCTTCGGCTACGCTCGGCGGCGCAGCGACAGGGACCGCCGCACCTAGGCCACCCCAAGCCAGCAAACGAGGCAACGGGGAACCGTGGGAGCGACCCGCTCAGGCGAGCCGCCGATTCGCTTCGTACAGGTAGTAGAACTCGCTCGCCTTCGGTCCTGCCTGCCCCTCTCGTCTGGCCCGCACTGCTTCCAGCGCCACGGTCGCTGCCCCACCAGCAGCGCTGGCGATGAGCCCGGCAGCGAGAGCGTCGAGCGAGGTCGAACTTGCGACCGCGATGTAGGTGCCTGCCGTCCAGCCGCCGAAGTCGCGGATATGCTGCACATCTAGCGAACGGGCTATCTCCCGAACCAGCCCGTGGTCCGCCATCTCGTCCTCCAGCCCCAGCAGCACGGGCTTCACCGTCTCGATCCACAGTTGCTCGACCTCAAAGCCGAGGTCTTCACCCACGACCTGCGGCATCTCCTTGGAGAACCGCGCGACCGCGCCCCGGTAGCGGGCCAGCGGCAGCGCCAACTCCTTCCGCATGTCGAGCAGCTCGTCCATCTTCGCGGTCGGGAACGCTGGTAGACGCTCGGCGAACCCGGCGCCGAGGGCTGCCTGCGCCGCGAGGCGCAACCCCTGCGGGTTGGACGGGATCATTCCGTCTTCCAGCATCGACTGGATGAGCCCGCCCGCCTGCCGATCGAACAGGAGTCGGGTCTCCTTGTCGGTTAGCCGCGTGACGAGTGCGTCGATCCAATTCCACATCTGCACGTCGCTGCTGTCGCTCGGGTCAAGGTCGGTCGGTCGCAACGTCGAAGTGGGCGAAACGTCGAGCTCGGCAACCTTGATCGCCCCGCTCTTGATCGCCATCACCAGTTCGGTTGCGCCCTGTTCGTCCAACACCTTCGTCATGTCCTGCTGCATACGGCGCCCATGCTCGGCGGCAGTCTCGCGCAGTTCGCGCAACGTGTCTGCACCCTCGATGCCCATGGCCTCCAAGACCTCCGGCGGCATCGTCAGACCCGCCGCCAGCGTCTCTCGCCAGTTGGACGGCAGCGTGTTCCCCGACCCGCTACGGGTGGTTAGGTAGTTGATCGTGTCGTCGTCCAGCGAGGCGAGCAGCCCGTAGCCGCCCAACTCCCCGGCGTCGATGATCTGCCTCAGTTCGTCGAACATCGACACGCCGAGACTCACCAACTCGACCTCATCGGCGTACAGCAGCGCTGCCTTCGTCAACTCGGTGTCTTGATCTAGCGCGCGGCGATTGGCCGCGCTGCTCTGCGGCGTCGTCGCGATAGCGACCCTGATTGACGACTCGCTCAGAGTGTCTTGCGTGCGCTTGCGCTCTCGGCGCGGCTCGCGACTCCTGCGGTCCCTTCCCATGCGGTCAGTATGACTAGGACCTCCGACGATCGCAGGATGGGTCTGCTGCACGATCAGGTGATAATCGAACGCTTGTCGGCCATGCGCCCCGAAGCTCGAAATCCTTCACCGCGATTGATCGCTCCGGGCGTTCCCGACCACATAGGTGCATAGGAGGCCTGCTGTGGCGTAATTGCGGATGTTGACCGCAGTAAATATAACCACTGCACACTGACCGGCGAGAACGCTTGCTGTCCGCTGCAGCTCAGGCCGGGCCGCCGTGTGCGATCACGCCGCGACCGCTCAAAACGCCACGCACCCTCATGGCGCATGCGACCCACCGCGTCACTTCACCAACAATGGCGCAGTTCGAGGTCAGCGCACCGGGGTGGGCGATTCAACGGCCATAGTCAAGACAGAGGGCAGTGACCTCCAGTTTCTGTGGCTTGACGATCCATGGAAACGTCGTTCGCAGGGGCAAGATGAGCACATGACGGACGCCAACAAAGACGAGCAGGTCGAGCGTCTGATCTGCCTGCTCGAGCACGACGTGGCCTTGGTCGAGCCGTCCCTCCAGCGGGTGTGGCGCGAACTCCCGGCGTACGAAGCGGTCCCCCGCGAGCAGTTGATGTCTAGTGTCCAACGTAATCTCGGCCTGGCGTGCCGGACGCTACGGGCCAAGAAGGTGCCGCCGGCCGAGGAGATCTGGCAGGCCGAGCGGGTGACGCTGGAGCGACTGCAGGCCGGGCTGCCGATCGAGGACATCATGGCTGGGTTCCGGGTCTCCATCACTGCGATCCAGGACCGGCTGATCGAGATCGCCGACGATCTCGGCGTCGATGCTGTCGAGGTCGTGGTCCTGACCAGGCTGCTCTGGAAGCTCAGCGACGCGTTCTCTGCGCGTGCTGCTGCTGCCTACCGACAGCACGGTCTGGCTGTCGCCGTCGCCGACCAACGGCGCCGGGACGAGTGGCTGACCGGCCTGATCGCGGGCACGCTCACCAGTACGCAGGTCGAGCAGGGCTGCATCGCCTACGACTTGCGTCGCGAGAGGACGTACCGCGCGTTCTGCACCGGGCCGCTCGACGATGTCCGGATGCAGCACGTGCAGCGTGCCATGACCAGGCACGACCAGGCGGACGGCCCGCTGCTGATGGTTCCCACGGAGGGCCGGCTGGTGGGCATCGTCGTTGGGTTGCCCCAGTCTGTGCCCGACCTGCTGATCGCGGTCGGGCCGCCAACGCCGATCGAGCAGGTGGCCACGTCGTACGCGACGGCCCAGGACGTGTGGCAGGCCGCTGCGTTCAGCGGCACCGAGGGCATCCACACGCTGGACGACCTGGGCTGGCGGATCGCTGTGCACCAGGTGCCGACCCTCACCGACCTGTTGCGCGCCCGCTACCTCGATCCGCTGTTCGAGAACGGCCGCATCGGCGAGCAGATCATCGAGGCTCTGGGGGCCCACCTCGCCCACGATCGAAGCATTCCGGGTGCTGCGGCGGCCCTGCATGTGCACGTGAACACTCTGCGCTATCGCCTGGCGCGCTTCGAGGAGCTCACCGGCAGATCGTTGCAGAGCACGGACACGATCGTCGAACTCGCCTGGGCGCTCCACCAGAGCGGCAGATCTTCGTAACCAGCTACGAAACAGGCAGCGAACGGTTGGCGAAGCATCCGTAGATGCAGGTGTGACCCCGGTCGCATTCTTGAGGAGTTCCGCCAGCGCCATCATCGATGACGCTTCTCCACGGCCCCTGGCCGCCGTCCCTCTTGGAGCTCCCTGTGACCACTGCTCTGCCGACTCCCACGAACGTCCAACCACAGCGGACATCCCGCGTCCGTCAACTGATGGCAGCGTCCGTCGGAAACGCCGTCGAGTGGTTCGACTGGTACGTCTACTCGATGCTGGCGGTCTTCTTCGCCGGACAGTTCTTCCCCGCGACCAGCGACGACAGTCTGGTGCCCCTCATGTCGATCCTCGCGATCTTCGCCGTCGGCTTCTTCGCCCGGCCCTTCGGTGGTCTCGTCATCGGGATGCTGGCCGATCGCTTCGGCCGACGTCGCGCGCTGAGCGCCACGATCGTGGGCATGGGCATTGGCAGCTTGATGATCGCGCTCGCCCCGACGTACGCCCAGGTGGGGCTTCTCGCCCCGGCCATCCTGCTGTTCGCCCGGTTGCTGCAGGGCGTGTGCGCCGGTGGTGAGTACGCCGCAGCTACGGCGTTCCTGATCGAGTCCGCACCGGAGAACCGCCGCGGCCTCTTCTCCAGCTTCTTCTATATCAGCGCCACGTCGGCCAACCTGGCGGCCATCGGCATCAGTGCTCTTCTCGCCAACACTCTCTCGGCCGACGCCATGGTGTCGTGGGGCTGGCGGATCCCATTCTTCATCGGCTCCCTAGCCGCTCTGGTCGGTCTCTGGGTGCGCAAGCAGGCCGTGGAGACGCTCGATGTGGACCTCATCGAGAAGCCCGAGAGCGCCCGGATTCGCATGTTCGACTTCTTCCGCGAGCACCCCAAGCAGGCGCTGCAGATCTTCGGCATCACCGCGGCCCCGGCGCTCGTGTTCTACGTGTGGTCGGCCTACCTGCCGACGTACGCCAGCCTCACCGTCGGCTACGACCTCCAGAAGGGTCTTCTCAGCGGGGTGATCGCCTTGTCAGTCTTCTTGCTGGTGCAGCCGCTGTTCGGCTTGCTCTCGGACCGGATCGGTCGCAAGCCCCTGCTGATCACCTTCGGGCTGTTCTTCACCTTCGCCACCGTGCCGATGCTGACCTCCCTCGAGCCGACCTTCAAGAGCGTGCTCTTCGTCCAGCTCACCGGTCTGCTGTTCATCGCCGCCTGGACCAGCATCTCGTCGGCGGTCGCCTCCGAGCTCTTCCCGGCCCGGCTGCGCAGCTCCGGCATCGGCTTCCCGTACGCCGCAGCGGTGGCGATCTTCGGCGGCACCGGCCCGTACATCGCGACGTACCTCATCGACATCGGCCGGGCGCCGGCCTTCGCCTGGTACATCACGGCCCTGGCACTGGTGAGCACCGTCATCTACTTCTTCATGCCCGAGACCGCACGCCGCCCGCTGCGCTGACCACCGAGGAGACCACCTGATGAGCACACGAGTCTGGATCGCGGGTGTGGGGATGACCCGCTTCGGCATCCACCCCGACCGAAGCAACCACGACCTCGCCCGCGCTGCCGTACGGAACGCGCTCGCCGATGCCGGGGCCGAGACGAAAGCCATCGACGCCGCGTTCTTCGGCACCGCCACCCATGGCCCGCTGGAAGGCCAGTCCATGGTGTCCGGACAGATCGCCCTGAGGAGCATGGGCATCGAGAACATCCCCGTGCACAACGTCGAGAACGCCTGCGCCACCGGCGCGTCCGCTTTCAACCTCGCCTTCACGCATGTGCTTGCCGGGGAGGCGAACGTCGCCCTCGCCGTCGGCGCAGAGAAGATGCACGTCGACGACCCGAAGCGCACGATGGCGATCTTCGACTCGGCGTACGACGTCTCCGACCCGGACTCGCTGGCACGCACCCTGAAGGAGCTCGGCGGCGAGACCGACGACTCCGATCTGGGGCACCGGTCGATCTTCATGGACATCTATGCCGCAATGGCCCGCAACCACATGGCCGTGCACGGCACCACCCAGGAGCAGATCGCCGCGGTCTCGGCAAAGAACCACGACCACGCGGTCGACAACCCCCGTGCGCACTACCGCAAGGCCATGTCGGTGGCCGACGTGCTCGCGGCGCGCAGGCTCAGCCACCCGCTGACCGTGCCGATGTGCGCTCCGGTCACCGACGGCGGTGCCGCGGTGGTGCTGTGCAGCGACGAGGGTCTGCGGCGACTGGGTGCGAAGCGTCCGGTGCAGGTGCTGGCCAGCGTCATCGGCACGGGCAGCGACCGCGACATCACGACGTACGATCGCCACCTCGGCAGGTTGGCCGCGAACCGCGCGTACGAACGCGCCGGCCTCGGACCGCAGGACGTCGACGTCGCCGAGGTGCACGACGCCACGGCGTTCGGCGAGGTGCTGCAGACAGAGCTGCTCGGCCTGGTCGCGCCCGGCGAGGGCGGCCCCGCGGCCCTGCGCGGCGAGACCACCATCGGTGGCCGGATCCCGGTCAACCCCTCCGGTGGGCTGGAGTCCAAGGGGCACCCGATCGGTGCCAGCGGCCTGGGCCAGATCTTCGAGCTCACCGAGCAGCTTCGCGGCACCGCCGGCTCGCGGCAGGTGGAGGGCGCCCGGCTCGCCCTGGCCGAGAACGGCGGCGGTTTCCACCGCGGCGAAGAAGCAGTTGTGTCCGTCATCATCCTCGGAGGTGCCTGAGCCATGGCAATCATCGACTTCTTCGACCGCGGTTGGAGCATCAACGCCAACGCAGTCGCCTATCGCACCGACTCCGAGGCCTGGACGTACGACGAAGCGGGGCGCATGTCCTGCCGCATCGCCAACGCCCTGATCGCCGACGGCATCGCCCGCGAGACGAAGGTCGCGGTGCTCTCCCCCAACGACCCGCTGGCGTGGATCTGCGTGCTCGGCACCTGGCGTGCCGGTGGCACGTGGGTGCCGCTCAACCCCAGCAGCTCGGTCGCCGACAACATCACCCTGCTCGAGCGGTTCGACGTCGAGATCGTGTTCTATCACCCGTCGCTGTCGGCCCAGGTGGGCGAGATCCGTGACCGGGTCCCGAGCATCCGGTTCATCGCTCTCGACCAGGACGTCACTGGCGGCGTCATTGGCGGCGTCAGTGGCGGCGTCAGTGGCGTCATCACTGGCGTCATCACTGTCGATGCGAATGTGCGGTCCTGGATCGTGGACCAGCCGGAGACACGGCCCGACGTCGCCTACGACATGGACGACGTCGTCGCCATCGCACCGACAGGCGGCACCACCGGGCTGCCCAAGGGCGTGATGAACACCAATCGCAGCTTCTCGGTGATGGTGGCCCACCAGCTGCTGGCGTTCGCCTACCCCGACGACGAGCCGATCGTGAACCTCGCTGCTGCGCCGATGACGCACAGTGCCGGGCTGCTCACGCTGCACGTGACTGCACGGGGTGGGTCGGTCGTGATCGTGGATCGGGCACAGCCTGCGCTGATCCTCTCTGCGATCGAGCGATACGGCGTGACCGAGATTTTCCTGCCACCGACGGTCGTCTACCGGCTCCTCGAGGAACTCGACGACCGCAAGGTGGACACGTCGTCGTTGCGGCACATCATCTACGGGGCGGCTCCGATGTCGGTCGACAAGCTGCGCGCAGGTCTCGAACGACTGGGCCCGGTGTTCGTCGAGGTCTACGGGCAGATGGAGTCACCGGCTGCGATCTCGTTCCTGCGCCCGCCCGAGCACTTCATCGACGGCAAGGTGGCACCGGACAGTCGCCTCGCTTCATGTGGTCGGCCGTATCCCCTGGTCACGCTGGCCATCAAGGACCCGCAGACGGGTCGGGACCTGCCGGTCGGCGAGACCGGCGAGATCTGCGTGCGCGGCGACCTGCTCATGAAGGGCTACTACAAGGACCCGGAGCGCACTGCCGAGGCCATCCGTGACGGTTGGCTGCACACCGGCGACCTGGGCCACCTCGATGACCACGGTTACCTGCGGCTCACCGACCGCGCGAAGGACATGATCATCACCGGTGGCTTCAACGTCTATCCCGGTGAGGTCGAGCAGGTCATCTGGGGCCACCCGAGCGTCGAGGACTGCGCGGTCATCGGTGCCCCCGACACCGACTGGGGCGAGCGGGTCACTGCCGTCGTCGAACTCAAGCCCGGAGCTGCTGTCTCCGAAGAAGAGGTGCAGCGACTGTGCCGTGACGCGCTCGGTCCGGTCCGTACTCCCAAGGCGGTGGTCTTCGTCGACCGCTTGCCTCGAAGCGTCAACGGCAAGGTGCTCAAGAAGGACGTTCGCGCGTCGTTCTGGGCAGACCACACACGAACCATCTGAAAGGCAAGAACATGAACGAGCTCGAAGGCAAGATCGCACTGGTCGTCGGAGCCGGCGTCATCGCAGAGGGCATGGGCAACGGCAAGGCCACGGCCCTCACATTCGCCCGCGAGGGCGCGACCGTGGTGTGCGCGGACATCAACGAGAAGTCAGCCGAGGCCACCGCCGAGATGATCCGCGAAGAAGGTGGCCAAGCCAGCGCCGTGGCCCTGGACTACACCGATCTCGCCGCGGTCAAAGAGGTCGTCGCCCGGATGGTCGCCGAGCACGGACGCATCGACGTGCTCGACAACAACGTCGGCATCGCAGCCATCGGCAGTGTGACCGACCTCGACCCCGACGAGTGGGACCGGATCAACAAGGTCAACGTGACCGGCGTCTTCAACACGATGCGCGAGGTCATCCCGCACATGGTCGCCGGGGGCGGCGGGAGCATCGTCAACATCTCCTCGGTGGCAGGGATCCGCTGGGGCGGGGTCGCCTACGCCGCCTACTACTCCAGCAAGGCCGCACTGCTCCACCTGAGCCGCACTACCGCCGTCGAGTTCGCCTCCCGCGGTGTCAGAGTCAACTCCGTCCTGCCCGGCCTGATCAAGACACCGATGGTCTCGAACACCGCCGGCATCGCGGACGCCTACTCCAGCCACGACATCGAAGAGATGTGGCGCAAGCGCGACCGCCAGGTGCCCATGGGCCGCATGGGTGAGGCCTGGGACGTGGCCAATGCCGCATTGTTCCTGGCCAGCGACCGCGCGAAGTACGTCACCGGCCTCGACCTCGTCGTGGACGGCGGTCTCACCGTGGGGTTCACCGCCCCTGCCTGATCAGCCTGGGACTGCGCCAACAGCCACCTGCTCGAATTTGCGGCAGGCGTCAGGTTGTGAGGATGTGGACGCCCGCCGCCGCTGCGTCCAGCCCGCTCACGACACCACCGACCATCTGGGCGAGGCCGACCTTGGCGCCGGGGACCCGACTGGCGCCGACCGGCCGCGCAATTGGTTGTGGTGACCCGCCCCATCAGAAGGGTTCCAGATCATGCGATGCGCGAAATCTCTCGTCGCGGTTTGATCGCTCCGGACGCCGTCGTCCACATAGGTGCATGGGAGCCCTGCTGTGGCGTGACTGCGGATGTTGACCGCAGTAAACAAAACCACTGCACGCTGACCTGCGAGAACGCTTGCTGTCCGCTACCCGCCCAGCCCGGGCCGGCCGACCGCTCTCTCGCCGATGTGCCAATCGGTCGATCTGCCCCGCGGGCTGAGCGCGATCACGAATACCTTCCCGAGATGCATGTGGGCGAACTGTCAAAGCAACAGTCCCGGGGACTCCCTGGCTCGGAGTGTGAACGTTGACACTGACACCGCCTGGCACGTCCATGTGCTGGTCGGGTCGGCGGGACGGACGAAACTGGCGGTTCCGCCGAGAACGCGATGGAGAGGTGATTGCGACTTCGAGGAAGTGCGCGCGGGCGAGTACTTCACAGACTTGAAGGCGGGGGCTTGTGGTGGGATCGATGAATGAAGTCGGCTTCAGGACTCCGGGTCCGCAACCCCGATGACCAGTCGCGGCTTGCCGTCCTCGGGTGCCCTCGGCCCGGCCAGCTGCTCCCACGCGCTGTCCACCATCGGCTGGAGGAACAGCTGTCCCAGCTGGCGCACGAGGACCCCGATCACCTGGCTGGAGTCCGGGTGATCGGTCGAGGCCAGGCCGGCAGTACGCAGCGTGGCCACCTGTCGGGCTGTGAGGTCGGTGAGCTTGTGCAGGATCATGCCCTTGTGGCCGGTGGCATCGAGCAGTGCACGCCGCAGGTAACCGACCACCGCCGGGTCCTGCTCGAGCATGCGCGCCACGGACGCGTCGCGCGCCGCGGCCACCTCGCGCGCACCGCCTGAGGTCGGCGCCTGCGCGATGGCCTCGTCGAAGAGATCGACGATGCGCTCCTCCACGGCGTCGCGCAGACCGTCCTTGGTCTGGTAGTGGTGCACGACCAAGCCGACCGTGACACCCGCCGCGGCGGCGATGGCACGCATCGAGGTGCCGGTCTCGCCGAAGTCGGCGAAGAGGTCGAGTGCCGCGTTGCGGATCCGAGCCTTGGCGGTGAAGTCCTCTGTACCAGTGCTCACGGCAGTGCCTCCTCGGCTTCGACGACGCCCCGAACCCTAGCGCCACTCCGGCAACGCTATTCACAACATTCGCATCCGCAGGTCTTGTACGTAAGTGCAGTTTACTGTACAACTGTACAGACATCCATCTTGACCGAAGGAGCTACGCCATGCAGCAACGTGAGGCCGTCATTGTCGATGCGGTGCGCACCCCTGTTGGTCGACGCGGCGGCCAGCTCGCACACTGGCACCCGACAGACCTCCTGGCACACACCCTGCGCACCTTGGTCGACAAGTCCGGCGTGGACGAGTCTTCGCTCGACGACGTGATCACCGGCTGCGTGCTGCAGCAGGGCGAGCAGGCCGGCAACATCTCCCGCTGGGGATCCCTCGGCGCCGGGCTTCCCGAGAACCTCCCCGCGGTCACCATCGACCGGCAGTGCGGCTCGGGACAGCAGGCGATTCACTTCGCCGCCCAGGCGATCCGCAGCGGTGAGTACGACGCCGCGATCGGGGCCGGCGTGGAGTCCATGAGTCGGGTCGACCTCGGTCCGCTGTTCAACCCGGAGGCAGGTCTCGGCCCGTGGTATGGCGAGAAGGCGCTGGCCCGCTACGACGGCCACATCTATGCCCAGGGCCCGTCCGCCGAGATGATCGTCAAGAAGTGGGGCTTCACCCGGGAGGAACTCGACGCGTTCAGCGCTGAGAGCCACCGTCGGGCACACGCGGCCACTGAGGCCGGCCACTTCGTCGACCAACTCGTCCCCCTGGACGGCCAGAACGGACCGATGACCCGTGACGAAGGCATCCGCGCCCACGTCGACCTCGACAAGATGGCGTCCCTCCGCCCAGCGTTCGGCGCGGACGGCGTACTCACCGGCGGGAACTCCTCGCAGATCAGCGATGGTGCCGCCGCCGTTCTGGTCGCCGAGCGGGCCGCTGCCGAGGCCGCCGGGCTGCGGCCGCGAGCGGTGATCCGCGCGATGGCTGCGGCTGCTGACGACCCCGCCCTGCAGTTCACGGCGATTCTTCCGGCCGCCCGCAAGGCACTCGCCTCCGCGGGCCTGACCATCGACGACATCGACCGCGTCGAGGTCAACGAGGCCTTCTCCCCCGTGCCGCTGCTCTTCGCCCGCGAGTTCGGTATCAGCACCGACAAGGTCAACGTCAACGGCGGCTCGATCGCGATCGGACACCCGCTCGGTTCCACCGGCGCCCGCATGATGACCGACCTGGTCAACGAGCTCGAACGCTCCGGCAGCCGCTACGGGCTACTCACCATCTGCGAAGGCGGCGGCATGGCCAACGCCACCATCATCGAGAGGATCTCCTGACCCATGGAATTCACCAACCGCACTTTCCTCGTCACCGGTGGCACGTCGGGCCTCGGCGGGGCCACCACCCGCGCTCTGCTCGAGCATGGCGCCAACGTTGTCGCTGCCGACCTCAAGGGCGAGGCCCCCGACGGCGCCACGTTCGTACAGACCGACGTGACCGACGAGGTTCAGGTCCAAACGGCCGTGGCGGCCGCCGTCGAGCTGGGCGGCTTTGCCGGCGCGGTCAACTGCGCCGGCATCGGCATCGCCGCCAAGGTCCTCTCCAAGGGCGAGGCACACCCACTCGACCTGTTCAACAAGGTGCTCCAGGTCAACTTGGCCGGCACCTTCAACGTCACCCGGCTGGCTGCCCAGGCGCTCAGTCAGGCAGAGCCGGGCCAGGACGGCGAGCGCGGGGTGATCGTGAACACCGCGTCCGCTGCGGCCTTTGAAGGACAGATCGGCCAGGCGGCGTACGCGGCCTCCAAGTCCGGTGTGGTCGGCATGACGCTGCCGATGGCCCGCGAGCTCGCAGTCCACGGGATCCGCGTGGCTGCCATCGCCCCGGGGCTCTTCCTCACCCCGATGCTCGCCGAACTGCCTCAGGCCGCCCAGGATTCGTTGGGCAAGCAGGTCCCGTTCCCGGCGCGCCTGGGCGACCCGGCCGAGTTCGCGGCCCTGGTCTGCCACGTCATCGAGAACCGGATGCTGAACGGTGAAGTGATCCGTCTCGACGGCTCGATCCGGATGGCTGCTCGGTGAGCGCGCCCATTCGCGTCTTGGTCCGCCGAGAGACCAACGGGCATGTCGCGGTGCTCATCCTGGACCGACCCGAGGCGCTCAACGCCCTCAGCGTCGAACTGATGGCCCAACTGACGGTGGCCCTTCAGGAGTCCGACACGGATCCGGAGGTTCGGGCGATCGTGCTGACCGGCTCCGACCGGGCGTTCTGTGCCGGTGCCGACATCAGCCAGATCGAGTCCATCGATGCCGGCGACGTCGTGGCACGGGACGGTTTCGCCCGTGAGCCGTTCGGCACCCTCACCACGCTGCGTACGCCGGTGATCGCGGCCGTTCGCGGACTGGCCCTCGGCGGTGGCTGCGAGATCGCTCTGGCCTGCGACCTCGTCGTCGCCGGCGCATCGGCCCGCTTCGGCGTGCCCGAGGTCAGCCTGGGTGTACTCCCCGGTGCGGGGGGCACGCAGCGACTGGTGCACGCCGTCGGCAAGGCGAAGGCGATGAAGATGTTGCTGACCGGCGACACGGTGTCGGCCGACGAGGCCTGCTCTTCCGGCCTGGTCGCCGAGGTGGTGCCCGACGACGAGTGTGTGTCCACTGCGATCGCGATCGGGGAACGGATCGCCCGCAACTCTCCACGAGCGGTGCAGCTCGCCAAGGACGCAGCCCGGGCCGCGCAGGACCTGCCGCTGCACCAAGGACTCGCCCTCGAGCGACGCAACTTCTTCCTCACGATCGGCACCGACGACCAGCGCGAGGGGGTCGCCGCCTTCATCGAGAAGCGCCGCCCGCAATTCACCGGCCGCTGACCCACCACCCACCCACCGAGATCCACCCTCAGACAAGGGAGTTCCCATGGACGTCACCACCCTGATGCGCCAGGCCGCGCGTCTCAACGCCACCTTCCCCGCCCTCATCACCGAGGACCGCACCCTCACCTTCGAGCAGGCATGGGACCGCGGCGTACGCCTGGCCAACGCCCTCATCGCCCTCGGCGTACAGCCTGGTGACCGCGTTGCCGGACTCGAGGACAACAACCTCGGCTGCGTCGACCTCTACCTGGGCTGCGCCATCGCCGGTGCGGTGCGCGTCCCCCTCTACCCCCGCAACTCGCGACAGGCACACAAGGACATGCTCGCAGGCACCGACTGCAAGGTTCTCTTGGCCGACGCCGTCTACGCTGAGGACGTCAAGGGCCTCGACACCGAAACCGTCACCCTCGACCACATCGTCATCCGCGACGCATCGTACGACGACTGGCTGTCCACCCAGGACGACACCGATCCGATGATCGAGGTGCCAGAGGACGCGTGGAGCGTGATCCGGCACTCCGGCGGCACCACCGGCAAGCCCAAGGGCGTCGCCTACACCACCCACGACTGGGTGCTGAACTGTCGCAACTGGGCAGTCCTGCTTCCCCGGATGAGCCGCGGCAGCGTCGTCGGCCACGCCGGCCCGATCTCGCATGCCTCGGGCTACCTGTTCCTTCCGGCCTGGCTCGCCGGCGCGACCAACCTGGTCTTCGGCGCTTTCGAGCCCACCAAGGTCATCGCGATGATGCGCGAGCACCGGGTCAGCCACGTGTTCGCCTCGCCCAGCCTGTTGGCTGCTCTGTCCCGGCACCCCCACGCGGTGGGCGACTGGCCGGCGCTGCGCTGCATCATGGTCGGCGGCGCACCGATCACCGACGCCACCGCCCTTCATGCCCACCAGGTGTTCGGTGACACGCTGTGGCAGGGCTTCGGACAGACCGAGGCGGTGCCGATCGCCGGCATGGGTCCAGGCGACTGGTTCAGCGACGTACCGGGCTCAAGCCCGTTGCGCGCGGCCGGCCGGATCCACCCGTATGCGCAGGTCCGGATCCTCGACCCGCTGGGCAACGAGGTGCCGATCGGCGAAGAGGGCGAGATCGTGGCCAAGGTCGAGGGCCAGATGCGCCTCTATTGGGGCGACGAGGACCTGACCGCAACCCGGCTTCGCGACGGTTGGGTGCACACCCAGGACATCGGTCGCCTCGACGCCAACGGCTTCCTCTACGTCCTCGACCGGGCTGACGACATGATCGTCTCCGGCGGCTTCAACATCTGGCCGGCTGAGTTGGAGACCGTGCTCGCCGACCACCCCCAGGTCGTCGAGGCGGCCGTCTTCGGCGTACCCCACGAGAAGTGGGGCGAGACCCCGATGGCTGTCGTCACCGTCACTGACCCCTCGCGGGTGACCGCGGAGGAACTGATCGACCTGTGCAAGGAGCGCCTCGGCTCCTACAAGAAGCCCACCCAGGTGAAGATCATCACCGAGCCGCTCCCCAAGACGATCGTCGGCAAGCTCTCCCGCAAGGAGCTGCGGGCACCGCACTGGGCCGGACACGAGCGCAGCGTCGGCGGGGTGTGAGCATGCAAACCATAACGGCCACCGACGTGTACGCCGAGGACCTCACGCCAGGCCTCGTACTGGAGCTGGGAAGCCACACCATGACGGAGGCCGAGATCGTCGACTTCGCGTCCCAGTGGGACCCGCAGTTCTTCCACACCGACCCCGAGCGGGCCGCGTGTGAGGGTCAGCTCGGTGGTCTCATCGCCAGCGGCCTCCACACATTGTCGGTGTACCAGCGACTCTCGATCCTGGCCCGCACCGAGTTCTGGCACGTCATCGGCGGCGCCGGCCTGCGCGATGTCAGGTTCCGGCGGGCTGTGCGCCCCGGTGACGTCCTCACTGGCCGATCAGTGGTCGAAGAACTCACCCTCGAGCCTGAGCGTCAGCGCGGCCTGGCCGCCTTCGCAGGCGAGCTGACCAACCAGCACGGCAAGCCCGTGCTACAGCTCGTGATGAGTGCCTACCTCGTTTCCAGGCCCGCATGAGTACGCCCACCAGCCCACTGAGCGGTGCCCTCCTGGGGATCCGCGTGGTGTCGCTGGCGATCAACCTGCCGGGTCCACTCGCGGTCTCGCGCCTCGCCGCACTCGGCGCCGAGGTGATCAAGGTGCAGCCACCCACGGGCGACCCACTCGCCGGCGCGGCGACGGGTTGGTACTCCGAACTGCACGAGAAGGTCAAGGTCGTCACGCTCGACCTCAAGCAGGACCACCAGCGAGCAGTCCTCGACGAGTTGCTGGCCGACGCCGACGTGTTGGTCACCGCGCAGCGCCCCTCCGCACTGGTCAGGCTCGGCCTCAGCAAGATGACCGAACAGTTCCCTCGCCTGGTGCACATCGAGATCATCGGACACGACGGGGATCGGGCCGAGGAACCCGGCCACGACCTCACCTACCAGGCCGCCCACGGCACGCTCACTCCCCCCACCCTGCCGACCGTGCCGGTGGCCGACCTTCTCGGCGCGGAGCGAGCGGCCACGACGGCGATCGCCGCACTGGTCGCCCGTGGCGCCGACGGCCCCGGAGGACGGCATCGAGTCACGCTCGAGGACGCTGCATGCCTTGCCGGCAAGGCGGTACGCCACGGGTTGATGGGTCCCGGCGCTCCCCTCGGCGGCGCATCGCCGACGTACCGAATCTATGCCGCCGCCGATGGACACATGGCCCTCGGCGCCCTGGAGCCACATTTCGCCGCTCGGGTCCACGAGCACATCGGCACGACCTTCGCCGAGCTCAAGATCGCATTCGCATCCCGGCAGACCGCCCACTGGGAGGAGCTGGCCACGCGGCTGGACCTCCCCCTCGTCCGCATCACACAGAGCATTCCCACCCGAGAGGTGATCTCCACATGAGTACGTTGTTCCCCGACTACACCCCCGCGTGGGAGACCGAGGACCACCAACTGCTACGCAAGCACGCGGCCACCTTCTTCACCAAGGAGGCCACACCACATCAGGAGCGCTGGGCCGAGCAGCAGGCGGTCGACCGTGAATTCTGGACCAAGACCGGTGCAGCAGGCCTCCTGTGCCTCGACATCCACGAGGAGTTCGGCGGTGGTGGTGGCGACTTCGGCCACGAGGCCGTGGTGGCCCACGAGAAGGCCCTGGCCCACGACACCGCGTTCGGCTTCGAGGTGCACTCCACGATCGTGTCGCACTATGTGGCCGCGTACGCCTCCACGTCCCTGAAGAAGCGGCTGATGCCGCAAATGGCCAGCGGTGAGAAAGTGATCGGTATCGCGATGACCGAGCCTGACACCGGCTCGGATCTGCAGGCCGTGCGTACCACCGCAGTGCGCGAAGGCGACCACTACGTCATCAACGGCTCCAAGACCTTCATCTCCAACGCCACCCACGCCGACCTGATGATCATCGTCGCGAAGACCGACAAGACAGCGGGTGCGCGCGGCATCTCACTGTTCCTCGCCGAGATCTCCGACGACACCCCCGGCTTCACCCGCGGGCGCGTCCTGAAGAAGATCGGGCAGCACGGCCAGGACACCCGCGAGCTGTCGTTCGTCGACATGCGGGTGCCTGCGGAGAACCTGCTCGGTGGTGAGGAGGGACAGGGGTTCTTCCAGCTGATGAACCAACTCCCGCGAGAGCGGCTGATCCTCGGTGTCACCGGCGTGGCCATGGCCGAGGCTGCCGTCACCGAGGCGATCGCCTATGCCAAGATGCGCCACGCCTTCGACCAGCCGATCATGGACTTCCAGAACACACGCTTCGTGCTGGCCGAGTGCAAGACCCAAGTGCTCGCCGGTCGGGCCTTCATCGACCACTGCGTGCAGCGCGCCATCGACGGCACCCTGGATGCCGCGACCGCGTCCATGGCCAAGCTGCACGGCACCGACCTCCAGGTGGAGATCGTCGACCGCTGCCTGCAGGTCTTCGGCGGCTACGGCTACATGATGGAGTACCCGATCGCCCAGATGTACGCCGCGGCGCGCGTGCAGAAGATCTATGGCGGCACCAACGAGATCATGAAGGAGCTGATCGGCCGGTCACTGTGAGCGCCCACACAGCTCCGGGTGCTCGCCGACGTTGCCGGGGTCCGGATCATCATTGACGAGGACAAGCAACGCGGTCTCGAATGAGACCACGGAGGCGCTCCGCCGCACTGGCGCCGCCTCCGCGGACGAGTCCACGCGTGTCGTGGTGCTCGGCGGTGTGGGGCGCTGGTTCTGCGCCGGTGCCGACCTCGCCCGGTTGCCGAAGGACCCCGCACGCATCATGGAGGCGTCCTCTTCGGTGATCCAACAGATGGGACTGCTGCACGGATAGGTGACAACCGATCTGCCTAACCGAGAGGTTGGGCTGGAAGGATGTTCACCGTGTCCAAGCCTTACCCCCAGGAGTTCCGCGACGACGTGGTCCGTGTCGCGAGGAACCGTGA
>LMSR01000007.1 GCA_001429555.1 Nocardioides sp. Soil797
CAACGAACTGGCCGTCGACGTGTTGACCACCGGTGAGGACCACGGACTCGGTGTGGAGTTGGGGCTGGTGGCCCCCAACCAACCACCGGCCTGCTTCACCCTCACCGCGTGAGACCGGCGGAGTCACCCGCGCCTGATCCCAGCGGGATCACCGGCGCGTGAACGCCACCACGCAGATCAGCCCGGCCGGGGCGGCACGCTCCATGACCCGGTGATCTGCCAGACGTACGTCGGTCATCGGCACTGCAAGTCCGGTGCCGGTTGACTTCAGGATTGCCTCCTTGGCGCACCACGCCCACGTCGGGTCGACGCCGGGTGGGTCGTCGGGGTGCAGCACCAGACGGGGGTTCCAGCGTGCTTCGACGTCGGCGACCACCTCGATGTCGACCCCGAGGTCCACCCCGATCTCGGATTCATTGGCGGACTCGGTCGAGGCGCCGCGAGGGACCTCGTCGCCCACGTGGCCGAGGCTGATCGCGGTGACCAGGTGGTCTCCCGCACGGGACAGGCTGACCGCCACCCGCGTGCCGTCCTCGAGCCGTGTCCACGGCCGCCCGTGGGTGTCGGAGCCGCACGACGGGCAGTGTCGCCCGGTGCGCACCAGAGCCGGTTCGACGCCTAGGCACCTGCCCACGTGCTCGGCCAGTGCCTCGTCCGACGGCCGGTCGGCCGGGTGCCAGGCGAGGTCGATGTTCATCTGCCTGACTCTAGGCAGGCTCTGGTCAGGCAGGCGTCGTAGGTCCTAATGTGACGTGGGCCACGTGTGGGGAACACACCAAGGAGTCACCGCATGAAGTGGAAGTTCTCGGGCTGCGTCGCGCTGTCCGCATCGGTTCTCGCTCTCGTCGGCAGCCTGCTCACCGCACCACCGGGCAGTGCCGCGGCAGCTCCGTCGTACGTCGCCCTCGGTGACTCCTATGCGTCGGGCACCGGCACCCGCAGCTACATCGACGACGGCACCAGCTGCAAGCGTTCGACACTCGCCTACCCGTCGTTGATCGCGGCGGCGCGCGGCTACAGCCTCAACTTCCGCGCCTGTTCGGGCGCCAAGATCCCCGACGTCACCAACACCCAGCTCAGCGCGTTGTCTTCGACCACGCGCTACGTCACGATCTCGATCGGTGGCAACGACGCCGGCTTTGCCGACGTACTCACCGAGTGTGCGATGCCCGGCTGGATGAGCAACTGCGACGGGGCGATCGACGGAGCGCAGGCCTACATCAACAACACCCTGCCCGGGAAGCTCTCCTCGCTGTACGCCTCGATCCGCAGCAAGGCGCCGAGCGCGAAGGTCGTGGTGGTCGGCTACCCGCGCATCTTCATGGGCGAGGACTGCTACGCCCTCACCTGGTTCTCCCCGGCCGAGGAGGCGCGCCTGAACACGACTGCCGACCTGCTGAACAGCAGGACCTCGGCCCAGGCATCGGCCAAGGGCTTCTCGTTCGCGAACCCGACCAGCCGCTTCATCGGCCATGCGGTCTGTGACGACCCCGAGTGGATCAACGGGCTCTCCAACCCGATCGACGACTCCTACCACCCGAACCGGGCCGGCCACGCCTCCGGATACGGCCCGACGGTGAGCCCGCTGCTGACCGGGAACTCGCTCGAGGTCACCCCGGCCGTGCTGGCGAAGGCCCGCGCCAGCGCTGACGAACAGGCCGCGTTGCAGCGACAGTACGCCGCGGCAGACGCGACCATCGAGCCGGAGACCGTGCGCGCACCCGACCTGACCTCAGCGCACGCGAAGGCGGCGGCCAAGCGGTCCGGGGTCAACCTGGATCAGTGGGTGGCCAGGCACTGACGCCCACCTGGAAGCGGAGGAGCCCCGCAACCGAAGTCGGTCGCGGGGCTCCCCGTCCGTGCGAGTGGCGTCTCAGAGGCGCCAGCAGCTCGACACCGCGGGCAGCCCGGCGAACCTGGCTTCGAGGAACGCGAATGCCTCGGGGTAGCTGCGGATGGCTCCACCCACGTGCGTGGGTGCGAAGTTGGTGGCGAATCGCACCGTCGCCCCACGGTCACACCAGCGCACCGCGGCGCCGCGCCCCACGTCGTACGGGATCACGTCGTCGAGCACGCTCTGGGTTACCAGCACGGGTGCGCTGGGCTTGCGGTTGCCGATCAGCTGCTCGGCCACCGCGGTGCGCAACGGCTCCTGGGAGAGGGAGTCGGTGATCGGTCGTCCGTCCTTGGTCAGTGTCTTCGACTTGGTGAAGCCGAACTGCGCGATCGAGTCGAAGAGGCACTGTCCTTCGAGGGCGTCCATGCCCTCGATCCCCTTGGCGTTCAGATAGCTGTCGGCGTCGATGTCGTAGGACTCGGCCAGGCCGGCGACGGCGTACCCGAGGAACCCGAAGTAGAGCGAGCCGTCGAGGTTCTCCGCGACCTTGGCGAGGTCGGCGGGAATCGCTCCGGCCACCACGCCCTTGACCTTCAGCTCGGGGGAGTAGGACCCGGCGAGTTCGGCGGCGGAGGCTGCTGCGCCACCACCCTGCGAGTAGCCGGTGATCGCGACCGGACCGGCGTCCGGAAGGTTCGCGGCCGACAGGCGCTGGGCTGCCCGGATGCTGTCGAGCACGGCCCGGCCCTGGACCTCGCGGCTCATGTAGGTGTGCGTGCCCTCGGTGCCCAGACCCTGGTAGTCGGTCACGACGACGCCGTAGCCACGCGCGACCAGGCCGGCGATGAACACACCTTCGTACTCACTCCCGCCGGACAGCTGTCGGGACGGGGCGCACTGGTCGCCCAGGCCCTGGGTGCCCACCGCGTAGGCGACGACCGGTCGCTGCCGGCCCGGGCCGGACCACGCCTTGTCGGGGGTGATCACCGTGCCAGTCACTGCGATCGGGGTGTCATTGCGGTCCGTGCTTCGGTACATGATGCGCTGGACCGAGGCGTCGACCTCGATCGCGTGCAACGGGTCGAGATAGAAGTCGGACGGTTCCGAACGGACCAGGTCGCCGTTCGCCGCCGGCAGCGAGGTCGGGGTGTCGTAGAACGACGGACTCTCGTCGGCATTGGCCATCGGCGCGGCGAGCTGGATCGGTGCGACGAGGGTCGCCGCGGCAACGGTGGCGGTGAGGAGTCTTCTCCAGTGCATGGGTCCTTCTCTCTGGCTCCCGGGCACCCCCCTGCGAGTCCCTCCCGCCGCCCGGCAGCCGGGAATCAGGATGGCGGCTGGAGCGGCGGAGCGGAACTGGAGTTCCTGACACACCTGCGATCGCCGGCCTTGTGACTCGTCACAGTCACGGTGTCGATCGGGAGCTGATGCTGTCGACGAAGCGACGCACCACCAGAGCAGCGCGCACCAGCTGACGACCCTCCGGATCGTTCGTGTCGAGACCGGTCAGCTCACGCACGCGGCGCAGTCGGTAGTCGAGGGTGTTGGGGTGCACGTGGAGCCGGCGGGCGGTCGGCGCCCGCCGGTGCGCCTCCTCGACGTACGTCGTCAGGGTGTCCAGCAGCTCGCGGTTCCCGGCGATGGGGCCCAGCAGCCCTGCCAGGGCCGTGCGAGCCGGTCCAGGCCGGGTGACCTGGACCTCCAGGAGCAGGTCGTTGATCTGGTGCACCCCCGTTGGGTAGGCGAGACGGTCGGCCACCTCGGCGCAGTCGTGGGCGGACAACGCGGCTTCGGGTGTGCGCTGGCGGTCCGGGGCGTGGGCCAACCCGGCGTACCACTTCCCGCGGAGCGACTTGCCCAACGCCTTGCGGACCGCGGCGGACTCGACCCTTCCGCGCAGGACCAGCATGCCTCCGGTCGGGCTGAGGCCGTCCAGGACCACGGACCCGGAGAGCGCACCCAGTTCTTCGCGCACCGCACGAGCGCGGCGGCGTGCCTCCACGGCGACCGTGACGGTGTCGTCGTGACTGGGCGGGCGGTGCCGCAGGCAGACCAGTGTGCGTTCCGGCCAGAACGCCAGGCCGGCGTCGTGCCAGTGGGCGGGGGTGTCAGTCGCGTCGAGGACCCGTTGGAGCAGGTCCGTGCGTGCCTCGCGCTCCCGACCGGTCAGCGCGGTCGTGGTCTCCACGTAGGTCTCGGTGACTGCGGTCGTGACCACCTGCAGGTAGCCCAGGACCAGGGACCCGATCTCCACGACGGCCGTCACGTCACCCGGCTCCGCAACCTCCTCGAGTTGCTGCCAACAGGCACTGAAGCCGGCGTAGTAGGCGGCGAGCACCTCGGGCAACGGGATCCTCTCCTCGGCCCGGCTGGCCGCCGAGCGCATCAGGAACTCGATCTCACTGGGCTCGGGGAGCCGCCCGTCCTGCAGGAGTCGCACGAAGAGCTGAAGGTTCTGCCGGGTGACCTCGTTGATCTCCTGGTCGAGCTGATCGGGATGCAGGTGTCGGTAGAAGGGCACCTCCGCCTGCACCTGCTCCATGGTCATGCCGACCAGTTCGGGGAGCCTCTTGGCGAGGCGCTCGCGCAACTCGGTTCGGGGCTGGATCGGGGGGAGGGCCATGGCGTGATGCTCGTGCATCGGGGCGGAACCGACAAGGGCCTCCTTGTGACTCGTCACGAAGAGACCCAGTTCTTCGCGGCGAGGGCGCGTGCAGCGACCGCTCCGGTGCGCGCAGAAACGGCCAGGTGGAGTGAAATTCCCGCGATTCGACCTCTCTGGGCCTCCAGGTGGAGGGAAGTTCCACATCGTTCCGGTCAGAGAACGTGCGAGATGGAGAGAAGCGTGCGATACTCAAGGTGAACAGAAAGTGAACAAGAGGTGACTCATGCACAGCAACAACCTGAACGGCCGCCCCACGATGAGCTGGGTCGAAGTCAAGGACGCTGACGGCAGCACTCACTTGGAGGCCCGCTGGAGCGCCACCAGCTCGACGCCGGCAGTCGCGCCGCACGCCGCCTGACGCAGTTTCTTCGTTTTCCCGAACCGGTCCGCCACCCCGTGGCGGGCCGGTTCTGCATTTGGGGCAGGATCGTCACATGCGCGCCCGCCTGCGAGATCTCTCCGCGAGACTCGGACCGGGCACGCTGCGCGACATCTTGTTGGTGAACCTGGCGGTCGGCATCGTCGGCATCTCCTACGGAGCGATCACCGTCGGCGACGGGCTGCCGCTGTGGGCGCCGAACCTGATGTCGGTCGTGGTGCTCGGCGGCGCCAGCCAGTTCCTGTTCACCGGCATCATCGCCGCCGGCGGCAGCCCGGTGGCCGCAGTGCTCGCCGGACTCCTGGTCAACGCCCGACACCTGCCCTTCGGCTTCGCGCTCGCCGAAACGGTGCGCAACCGCCCGCTCCTCGGCTCCTACCTGATGATCGACGAAGTGGTGGCCTTCGCCCTGTCCGAACGCGATCTCGAGCGTCGGCGACGGGTCTTCTTCACCTGCGGCATCGGGTTGTGGATCTTCTGGAACCTCGGCTCCCTCCTGGGAGGACTGCTCGGCAACGCCATCGACAACACCGACGACTTCGGCCTCGACGCGGCCTTCCCGGCGGTGCTCATTGCCTTGGTGATGCCGGCGCTGCGCGATCGTCGTACCCGGGTCGTGGCGGTGGTCGGAGCACTGGTCGCAGTGGGGGTCACCCCGTTCGTGCCGACCGGTGTCGCGGTGCTCTTCGCGCTGGCGGCGCTGGTGCTGATGCCGGTGCTGCGCGGCTCCGCCGAGCCCCCTGCCGGTCCGGATCCGGGCGCCGGGGGAGGTGGCGACCGATGATCTCGGCCCCCGTGCTGGTCGGCTCCGCGGTGCTGCTGGGGCTGGGCACCTTCGCCTTCCGCGCCGCCGGACCGCTGCTGCACGCCCGGGTGCGGGTGAGCCCGTCGGTGCAGTC
This sequence comes from Nocardioides sp. Soil797, assembly GCA_001429555.1. Taxonomy (GTDB): domain Bacteria; phylum Actinomycetota; class Actinomycetes; order Propionibacteriales; family Nocardioidaceae; genus Nocardioides. The sequence goes on from LMSR01000007.1 coordinate 5,781, forward strand.
GGTGATGTCGATGTCGGCCACCGTGCTGCTGGTCGCGCTCGCGGTCACCGCCGCCATCTTCGACGGGTCGTCACCGGCAGGATGGGCCCGTGCCGCGGGCGTCGCCGTGGCCATCGTACTCGCCTGGCGCCGGGCCCCGTTCGTCCTGATCGTCCTGCTTGCAGCCGGCACCACCGCGCTGCTCCGCCTTCTCGGTGTCGGCTGAGTGGATCGCGGCGCGCGACCACCAGAACGACCACAAGGACGACCACAACGGCCTGAATCCGCCGGAAACCAGGGTTTCTGGAGCGTTGTGGTCGTTCGGGTGGTTGCTCGCGCCGATGGAGGCGGGCGGTTGGCGTCGGGTGACGCCTCTTGGCGCAAGGCCTACTGTGGCCAGCATGAGCGCTGATGTCTTCGATGTCCTCGACCCCGTCGACGGATCGGTGATCGACCAGGTTCCCGACGCCACGCCCGAGCAGGCGATCCAGGCTCTGGACCGAGCGGTCGCCGTTCAGCACGAGTGGGCGGCCACGCCACCGCGCGAGCGCAGCGACATCCTGCGACGCGCCTTCGACCTGGTCACCGAGCGGACCGAAGACTTCGCCCGCACGATCAGCCTCGAGATGGGCAAGCCGCTCGCCGAGGGCAAGGGCGAGGTGGCCTACGGCGCGGAGTTCCTGCGCTGGTTCAGCGAGGAGGCGGTGCGGATCCGCGGCAGCTGGCTGGATGCACCGGCGGGCGGATCGAAGCTGCTGACCCTGAAGAAGCCGGTCGGCCCGTGCCTGTTCGTCACGCCGTGGAACTTCCCGTTGGCGATGGGCACCCGAAAGATCGGCCCCGCCCTGGCCGCCGGTTGCACCGTGATCATCAAGCCCGCCTCGGCGACGCCGTTGACGATGGTCAAGCTGGCCGAGGTCTTCGAGGAGGCCGGGCTGCCGAAGGACGTGCTCCAGGTGGTCACCTCGAAGTCGTCGAAGGAGATCACCGCAGCGCTCATGGGTGACGAACGGCTGCGCAAGATCTCCTTCACCGGCTCGACCGCGGTCGGCAAGGGCCTGGTCGAGCAGTCGGCCGGCAACCTGCAGCGGGTCTCGATGGAGCTCGGCGGCAACGCGCCGTTCCTGGTCTTCGACGACGCCGACGTCGACGCCGCCGTCGAGGGCGCGATGGTCGCCAAGATGCGCAACATGGGCGAGGCCTGTACGTCGGCCAACCGGTTCCTCGTGCAACGCGGAGTGGCCGAGGAGTTCAGCAAGAAGCTCGCCGAGCGGATGGGCGCCCTCACGGTCGGCCGCGGCCAGGACGATGGCGTCGACGTCGGTCCGCTGATCGACGCGAAGGCCGTGGAAGGCGTCAAGGAGCTGGTCGACGAGGCGGTCGCCGCCGGTGCCACCAAGCTCGTCGGGGGAGACGCCGACGGCAACTTCTATCCGCCGACCGTCCTTGCCGACGTACCGTCGGATGCCCGGATCAACCGCGAGGAGATCTTCGGCCCGGTTGCCCCGATCAGCGTCTTCGACAAGGAGGAGGACGCCATCGTGATGGCCAACGACACCGAGTACGGTCTCTCGTCCTACGTCTACACGCGCGACCTCGACCGCACCCTGCGCATCGTCGAGTCGCTCGACTTCGGCATGGTCGGGGTGAACACCGGGCTGGTCTCGAATCCGGCGGCTCCCTTCGGTGGGGTCAAGGCCAGCGGCTTCGGGCGCGAGGGTGGCTTCGAGGGGATCGAGGAATACCTGAACACCACCTACGTGGGGATCTCCCACAAGGATTGAAGTGCGTGGCAGGCTGGGGGTCATGGCAGACAACCCGCAGGGCACGCCCGGTCCACCCACCACCATCGTCCTCTTCGGCGCCACCGGTGACCTGGCGCGGCGCAAGCTGCTGCCGGGCATGTTGCACCTGTGGCGATCGGGCCTGCTGCCCCACATGCAGATCCTCGGCACGTCCCTCGACGAGCACACCCGCGACTCGTTCATCGACTTCGCCCGCAAGTCGATCGAGGAGTTCAGTGACGACGACCAGGACAAGGACGAGTTCGAGGAGTTCGCCAAGCGCCTGTTCTGGGCCAACGACGGCTTGGAGCATCTCGCGGCGGGCATCGCCGAGGCCGAGCAGGACTGCGACGGGGAGCAGGCGCGGTTGCACTACCTCTCGGTCCCGCCCAAGGCGGCCCTTGCCGTCGTACGTCGTCTCGACGAGGCCAAGCTGGTCAGGAACAGCCGCATCGTCATGGAGAAGCCGTTCGGCACCGACCTCGAGTCGGCGAAGTCGCTCAACGACGCGATCCACGAGGTGTTCGACGAGAGCCAGATCTTCCGCATCGACCACTTCCTCGGCAAGGAGCCGGCGCTGAACATTCTCGCGCTGCGCTTCGCCAACGGGCTCTTCGAGCCGATCTGGCACCGCAACCACATCGACCACATCCAGATCGACATCCCCGAGACCCTCGGTGTCGAGGGCCGTGCCGGGTTCTACGAGGGCACCGGTGCCTACCGCGACATGGTGGTCACCCACCTCTTCCAGGTGATGGCCTTCATCGCGATGGAGCCGCCGACCGCGCTCGACCCGATCTCGATCAGCGAGGAGAAGCACAAGGTCTTCCGCTCGATGCTGCCGTTGGAGCCCCACAACGTCGTGCGTGGACAGTACGACGGCTACCGCGAGGAGGAGGGAGTGGATCCGCAGTCCGACACCGAGACCTTCATCGCCCTCAAGTGCTTCGTCGACAACTGGCGCTGGGCCGACGTCCCGTTCTACCTGCGCACCGGCAAGAAACTGGCCGAGGGACAACGGATCATCTCCATCGCCTTCAAGGAGCCACCCAAGTCGATGTTTCCCGACGGCTCGGGCATCGGTGACCACGGCCCCGACCACCTGACCTTCGACCTGGCCGACACCTCCAAGCTCTCCCTGTCGTTCTACGGCAAGCGACCGGGCCCGGGCTTCGCACTCAACAAGCTCTCCATGCAGTTCACCATGGAGGACAGTGGTTGGGCCGGCTCCCTGCTGGAGGCCTACGAGCGGCTGATCCTCGAGGCGGTGAAGGGCAATCGCACGCTGTTCACCACCGCCGAGGGCGTCGAGCGGCTCTGGGAGATCTCCGAGCCGTTGCTCCAGCACATGCCGCCCGTGCGCGCGTATCCGCAGGGGTCCTGGGGGCCGAACCAGATCCACCAGCTGATCGCGCCGGCGTCGTGGCGGCTGCCCTTCGAACGGAAGTGGCGCGACGGCTGAGCGCGGCTGATGGAGCCCTATGCCGAGGTCGTCGAGTCCTACACGTCGTTCGCCGAGGAGTCGCAGGACTCGCCCTGCTTCGTCGACTGGTCCCTCGGGGTGGCTGGTGACCGCGAGGTCCAGGACCTGATCCGCACCCTGCCGGCGATCAAGCAGCAGCCCAACCTGGTCTTCGCCGCCGCGCGTTGGCACGGCGCACCGGCCCCGGGACCGTACGCCGGCCTGCGCGCGACGCTCATCGACCACTGGGCCGAGGTGCGCGAGACGATCCTCTCGCGTTCGACGCAGACCAACGAGGTCGGGCGGCTGGCCACGTTGCTTCCCGCCTTCGCCCGGATCAACGGGCTCGCCAAGCCGCTGGCGTTGATCGAGGTCGGTGCCTCGGCCGGGCTCAACCTGTTCCCGGACCGGTTCCGTTTCCGGTGGACGCGACCCGACGGCTCGTCGTACTGCTTGGGTGAGGGGCCGGAGCTGGCCTGTCGGTTGCGGGCCGACACCCCGTTGCCCGACCGGGCGCCGCAGGTGGTCTCGCGGCGAGGCATCGACCTCAACCCACTCGACGCCTCAGACCCCGATGCCATGTCCTGGTTGACGAATCTCGTGTGGCCCGAGCAGCACGAAAGACGCGAGCGACTCGAGCACGCCATCGCGATCGCGGCAGTGGAACCGCCGCGGATCACCCGCGGCAACCTGCTCGAGGAGCTCCCGGCACTGCTGGACACGATGCCGTCGGCGGCGACCGTGGTGGTGTTCCACTCGGCGGTGATCGCCTATCTCGAGGAGGCCGACCGTCGGCGGTTCGCGTCGCTGATGGCCTCGCTGACCTCAGAGGGACGGTGCCACTGGGTCAGCAACGAGGGTGGCAACGTGTTGCCAGAGATCACCGCCACCGGACCGACACCCGACGAGCCCTGCTTCGTGCTGGGTCTCGACGGTCAGTCGGTGGCGTTCACCCACGGCCACGGTGCCTGGCTCGAGTGGCACTGAGGCTTGCCGCGGGGGGTGCTGGCCCGACCGCGCGCAACGTCATACAACTTGGCAGCGCGAGCGACCGCAACGTATGACGCATCGCGGCCGGGTAGGCAGCAGGTGCAGTCAACGGGTGGGGGCGATCTGCCGCCAAGCCCGAGCATCCCGGCCCAGATGGGCCAGCAGTCTCGTGGCGGGATCGGTGTCGGGGACTGACACATGCCTGGCGAACCGGACGCCTCTGTCGGTAGGGGAGACGACGAGGTCGGCCACCTCGAGCAGGTCAGCGGCCAGCGCATCAGGGATCGGCGCACCGGTGCCGGTGGCCCGGCCGACGTCCCATCCGTGAACCGTGATCTCGAGGGCGCCGACTCGGAGCAGCAGCCCGCTGTCGAGGTGGAGCGTCCCGAGCCGCGCGGTGACGGCGGCCGGTGACGTCCACGCGGCGAGCAGGATGCAGGCCTTCTCCTTGAGTGCGCCGACGGTGGTCGTCGCGGGTGGCGCGAGACCCACGTCGACGTGGCCGCGACTGGCCTCGGTAAAGGCGTCCAGGCCGTCGGACATGTGGGCGAGCAGGTCGTCCAGACTCCAAGCAGCACACGGCGTACGCCGCTCCAGCAGGTCGTCGGTCACTCCGGCGAGCACCCCGCGGGTGTAGCCGATGGCGCGCTCGAGCAGTTCCACCGGATCGGTGGCGGTGAGCACGGCGATCAGCCTGCCGTCGAGCACCGCTCCGGCAGGTCCGCCTCGGTGAGGACCAGCGGGAGACCGAAGCGTTCGAACATGTCGACGCTGAAGAAGGCGGCCACCCGGGCGACCCGGTCGCCGTCCAGCTGCAGCACCTGCAGGTGGAACGGGGTGAAGGTGCCGTCGGGCTGGCGCAGATAGAGGCCGTACGCCGGCTGGCCGTTGGCCGTGGTCTGCAGCATGGGCATGTCGTGGGTTCCGCCGGGGCACTGGGTGGCGATCAGCTCGCCGATGTTCTCGTTGCCGACGTACCAACCGGTGAACGGAGGCATCTCCCAGATCGCGTCCCGTTTGAGCATGTTGACGATGGCGTCGATGTCCTTGCGCCAGAACGCGTCGACGTACGCATCGAGCATCGCCTGCTGCTCGGGGGCGACGCTGGTGGTGGCGTCGTCGGAGGAGAGGTGGGCCTCGGCCATCTGGGCGTGGGCCCGTTGCAGCGCCGAGTTCACCGCGGCCGGGGAGGTGTCGAGCGCTTCGGCGACCTCCTTGGCCGACCAGCGGAGGACGTCGCGCAGGATCAGCACCGCCCGCTGACGGGCAGGAAGGTGTTGCAGGGCGGCGATGAAGGCCAACCGGATCGTGTCCCGCTCGGTGACCACGACGGCCGCATCGGGCACGGGCTCGAGCCAGGGGATCTCGTGGTCCTCGATCAGCTCGTCGCCGGCCTTGGCGTCGCCGGTGCCGAGGCCGGTCGGGAGCGGGCGGCGCGAGCGGCCCTCCAGGTTGGTCAGGCACACGTTGGTGGCGATCCGGTAGAGCCAGGTGCGCACCGACGAGCGGCCCTCGAACTGGTGATAGGCCTTCCAGGCACGCAGGTAGGTCTCCTGGACCAGGTCCTCGGCCTCGTGCACCGAGCCGGTCATGCGATAGCAGTGCGCGATCAACTCACGCCGGTAGCCATTGACCACGTCCTGGAAGTCCGTCTCGTTCTCGGCTGTGATCGTCACGCCTGCCTCCATGAGAATCAGTTTGCCTGACAGGAAGACCGACGTACACGGAAATAGTCATCGGTCCTCGTCGAAATGGTGCGGAGCGATGACTTCTCCCGGTGCCCGGGGTCGAACCCGGCAACAACCTCAACGAACGGGAGCAACCCCATGGGACGCATGATCTTTCCGAACCTGCCGGTCAAGGACGTCGCGAAGGCACGGGAGTTCTGGAGCGGCCTCGGCTTCGAGTTCAACGAGGACTTCAGCAGCGCTGACGCGGCGTGCCTGGTGATCAACGACCAGGCCAGCGTGATGCTGCTGGCCGACGACTTCTTCCACGGCTTCCACGACACCGTGCCGCACACCGGCACCGAGATGCTGCTGTGTCTCGCGGTCGAGAGTCGCGAGGAGGTCGACCAGCTGTGTGAGGCCGCGGGTGCCGCTGGCGCCACCGATGCCGACGCCCGGGTCGAGCACGGCCCGATGTACGGCGGCTCCTTCAGTGACCTGGACGGTCACCTCTGGGAGATCATGTGGATGTCTCCCAGCTGACCTGCGACGTCAGGCATTGCTCGCCTGGTGAGAGAGGCTGAGGGCGCGCTCGGCCGCGGGGACGGCGAGCGCGCGGTCGGCGGGCACCAGGCCGACGCGAGTACGCCGGTCGAGCAGGTCGTCGACGTCGACGGCACCCTCGTGGGTCACCCCGAAGATCAGCTCGGCCAGGGTGACCGGAACAGTGTCGGCGACCGGCGCCAGCAGCTCGTCGTCCAAGAGGCCACTGACGGCACGGGCGTTCTGGAGCACGAAGTTGGCCTCGGTCCCGAAACGGCGGACCAGGCGGGCCGGGGCCTCCAGCGCTGCCAACGCCCCGCGGTCCGCAGCACCGAGCAGGGGCAGGCGCCTGGTGCGGCACCGGCCGTCGGCCAGGCCGGTGGCGTCGACCGCGTCCTCGGCCATCTGGCGGTAGGTCGTCAGCTTGCCGCCGACGATGGTGATGACACCGGTGTCCGAGGTGAGCACGGCGTGCTCACGGGACAGGTCGGAGGTGGTGCCCTCGCTCTGCAGCAGCGGCCGCAACCCGGCGTACGCGCCGACCACGTCCGAGCGGTGCAGCGGTCGGTTGAACGCGGCACCCACGACGTCGAGCAGGAAGCCGATCTCGGCCTCCGACGGCTCGGGTACGTCGGGGATCTCGCCCTCGACCTCTTCGTCGGTGAGGCCGACATAGAGGGTGCCGTCGGGCTGGGGCAGCACCAGGGCGAACCGGTTGGTGCTCCCGGGGATGGGTGCGGTGACGGCCGTGGTCAGGCCGGGCAGGGTGCTCGCGCGCAGCACGAGGTGCGTGCCCCGGCTGGGCTTGAGCTCGACGTCGACGATGCTGGCGGCCCAGACGCCCGTGGCGTTGATGACCTTCTTCGCCCGGATAGTGGTCTCGGCCCCGGTGCGCTCGTCGCGAAGCACGGCGCTGGTGCCGGTCGCGGAGACCACCCGCGCGTGGTTGCGTACGTCGGCGCCGTGGGCGACCGCCGTACGCGCGATGCAGGTCACCAGCCGGGCGTCGTCCTCGAGCTGGCCGTCCCAGGAGAGGAGACCACCACGGAGGCCCGCGCTGCGCAGCGACGGAGCCAGCGCCAGCGCCTCGGTGCGCGAGATGCGGCGCGGTCGGGGCAGCGTCTCTCGGCTGGTGCGCGCATTGAGCCGCAGCACGTCACCGGCGAGGAACCCCATCGCCGCGAGAGCTGCCTGCGTGTGCTTCACGCTGGACATCAGTGGCAGCAGCATCGGCATCGCGTGGGTGAGGTGAGGTGCGGTGCGTTCCATCAGGATGCCGCGCTCGACGGCGCTCTCGTGTGCCACACCCAGCTGCAGCTTGGCGAGGTAGCGGAGTCCGCCGTGGACGAGCTTGGAGGACCAGCGGGAGGTGCCGAAGGCGAGGTCGAACGCGTCGACGGCGACCACACGCAGGCCCCGCGACGCGGCGTCGAGCGCGACCCCGGTGCCGGTGATGCCGAGACCGATGACGAGCACGTCGGTCTCCTCGGGAAGGGCGGCGGTGCCCGTCTTGATGCGGGCATCGCCAGAGTCGAGCGGACGGGGCGTGGGAACGGCGGTCATGGGGTGAGCCCTCCGGTGATCAGGTCGGCGAACGTCGAGTTGAGATCGGCCTCGGTGATGCCGTCGCCGACCATCGTCTGGACCGAGAGGGCGAGACCGTGGCAGGACAGCAGCAGGGTGCGGACCAGCAGGACGGGGTCGCCGGCGCGGACGTTTCCGGACTCCTGGCCGGCAGTCACGAGTGGAACGAGGAAGTCCAGGATCGCCTGCTGGGAGCGGCCTCTGCGTTCCACGAGATAGGGCAGCAACAACTCCGGGTCGAGGTCGATGATGCGGTGCAGCAGGGGGTTGTCGCGCAGGGCCGTGACCGCCGCGACCACACCGGTGGCGATGCGACGTGGCGTCACCTCCTCCTCGACCGATGCAGGCACCTTGTCGAGCACGCCGAGCCACTCCTGCGTGAGCAGGTCCGCGAGCAGCGTGGGCATGTCGGGCCACGCGCGATAGATCGTCATCCGCGATACGCCTGCTCTGCGCGCGACCTCGGTGAGGGTGGTGCGCTTCCAGCCCACGTCGAGGATGGAGTCGCGGGCTGCTTCGAGATACGTCTTGTGACGAGGTGACGTCATGTGTAACACTGTAACACATGAGCACTGAGATGCATCCCAACCGTTGGGGCGATCCGGCCGAGGCCACAGCCCTTCCCGAGTCCACCCGCGGACTGGTCGAGCTGGCCCTCGGCATCCGCGAGACGCCGGCAGTCGAGGAGGTCACGCTGCCTGCGATCGGCCTGCCCGAGGCGGTTCTGGCCGAGTTGCGCGAGCTCCTCGGTGACGAGTTCGTGCTCACCGACGACGAGCACCGTCGACTGCGCACCCGCGGCAAGTCCACGCCCGACCTCTTGCGGGCACGTTCCGGCGATCTCGCCGACGCGCCCGACGCCGTCGTCCGCCCGGCGACCCACGACGACGTCGTTGCGCTGATCGACCTGGCCGTGCGCCACCACGTTGCCGTCGTCCCCTTCGGCGGCGGCACGTCGGTCACCGGAGGCCTGGTCGCCCGGCGTGAGGGCTACGCCGGCGTCATCTCGATCGACCTGATCCGGATGAAGGCCATCCGTGAGGTCGACAAGGAGTCGATGACCGTCGTGCTCGAGCCCGGCCTGCGCGGTCCCGAGGCCGAGGAGCTGCTCGCGACCGAGGGCCTGATGCTCGGTCACTTCCCGCAGTCCTTCGAGTTCGCCACGATCGGCGGCTTCGCGGCCACTCGCTCGAGTGGCCAGTCCAGCGCCGGCTACGGCCGGTTCGACGCGATGGTCGTCGGCCTGACCCTGGCCACGCCGCAGGGAACGCTCGAGGTCGGCAGCTCGCCGGCCAACGCCGCCGGCCCCGACCTGCGCCAGCTGGTGCTCGGCTCCGAGGGTGCCTTCGGGATCATCACCTCGGTACGGCTGCGGGTGAAGAAGCTGCCGGTGCAGAAGGTCTACGAGGCATGGAACTTCGCGTCGTTCGCCGCCGGCGCCGACGCCATGCGCCACCTGTCGCAGAACGGTCTGATGCCCACGGTGCTGCGTCTCTCCGACGAGAACGAGACCGCCCTGAACCTGGCCTCACAGTCCGACGTCGGTGGGGAGTCCACCGGTGGCTGCCTGATGATCGTCGGTCACGAGGGCGACGACGTCGCGGCCCGCCAGGCGCTGGTCGGCGCTGCGCTCGAAGCGCTGGGTGGCACGCCGCTGGGTGAGGATCGCGGTGCTGCCTGGGCCGAGGGGCGCTTCCACGCTCCCTATCTGCGCGACTCGCTGCTCGACGTCGGCGTCCTCGTCGAGACTCTGGAGACCGCGACCTTCTGGTCCAACCGGGAGCGCCTCTACCAGGCCGTCACGACAGCGCTCACCGAGTCGCTCGGTGAGAAGACCCTGGTGCTCTGCCACATCTCGCACGTCTACGAGACCGGCTGCTCGCTCTACTTCACCGTGGCCGCTCCGCAGGCCGACGAGCCTGTGGAGCAGTGGCTCGCGGCCAAGGCGAAGGCCAGTCAGGCCATGGTCGACGCCGGTGCCACGATCACCCACCACCACGCGGTCGGTACCGACCACAAGCCCTACCTGGCACAGGAGATCGGCGAGGTCGGCGTACGCATCCTGCGGGCGGTCAAGGCCGACCTCGACCCCACCGGCGTGCTCAACCCGGGGGTGCTGATCCCGTGAGGGCCTACACCTTCCTGGTCAATCCCACCTCCGGTGGCGGCGCGGCCCCGGCCGCCGTCGTACCAGTGGCGCGCATCCTGCGTGATGCCGGTGCTCAGGTCGAGGTGACCTACTCCCCGGGTCCCCGTGCGACGGTCGCCCTGGTCGCCGCTGCGGTCGAGCGCGGCGACGTGGTTGTCTCCGTCGGCGGCGACGGAATGCTCTCCTCGATCGCTGGGGAAGTGGTGCGGGCCGGTGGCGTGCTCGGCATCGTTCCGGCCGGCCGGGGCAACGACTTCGCTCGCATGCTGGGGCTGCCGAATGACCCGTCGGCCGTGGCGCAGATCCTCCTCGACTCCGAGCCGACCCCGACCGACCTGATCCGGGCAACGCTCCCGGACGGGTCGAACCGCGTGGTCGCCGGCTCCGTCTATGCGGGTGTCGATGCGAGCACCGCCGAGCTGGTCAACCGGGTCCAGTGGCTGCCGAAGAAGCTGCAGTACCCTGCGGCCGCCATCCGTTCCCTGGCGTCCTTCAGGCCGAGCGCCTACACCGTGCAGGTCGACGGGGTCACTCACTCCCTCACCGGCGCCACTGTCGTCGTGGCGAACTCGGCGTACTACGGCTCAGGAATGCAGATCGCGCCGTCCGCGTCGGTCGACGACGGCGAGCTCGACATCATCGTGATCGAGGCGGCCGGTCGGTTCGACATGATCCGCTCCTTCCCCAAGGTCTACGAGGGCAAGCACGTCGACCTCGACCAGGTGCACGTCCTGCGTGGCCGCTCAGTGACATTGACGGCGACGCCCGAGATCTCCATGGGCGGCGACGGCGAGCCGTTGGGGATGCTCGGCGGCTCAGCGGTCACCGTCGAGGTGGTTCCGGGAGCGGTGTCGATCCTGCGCTGACCGCCCCCTGCCGTTACCGAAACGTATGCAGGATTTCGGGCGCGGAAACCTGCATACGTTTCGGTAACGCGGGGGAGCCGGTGGTGCGGCCTGCTCAGAAGCGGCCTGCTCAGAAGGGACGGTGCTCGCGGTGCAGCTGGACGACCATCCGGTCCTTGTCGTCGGGAGCACCCGGGTCATACCAGAGCTGGGTCTGCTGGCCGTTCTCGATCGGGTCGGCGGCGGTGATCTGGAGCCGCTTGTCGATGCGGTGGGTCTCCCCCGCGGCATCGGTGAACTCGAACCACACCCGCGTGTTCACCATGGTGCTCTCGCCGAACGCGCCGTACCCACGATCGACGACGGTCGCCATGGTGTGCGTGCCACTGGCGATCAGCTCGTCCTCACGTGAGGGGCCCTTGGGCTTGGTGAGCAGCAGGGCCAGGCCGGAGCAGACGAAGAGCAGGAAGCCAGCCGCCAGGCTGGCCAGACTGAGCTGGACCGGCCCCGGGTTGTCGCTCATCTCCTGGTAGCGACCCCAGTCCTGGGAGGTGTCCCAGTCCTGCGTGATGCCCCAGACGCCGAGTGCCACGAGGATCACTCCGATCAGCAGGAGTGCCCACAACACGGGGCGCATGGGGGTGGTGCGTTGCTCGGTGCTCACGCGCCAATTGTGGCAAACGTCCACAGCAGGAGCTCGGTCGGCATGGTCGCGGTGACCCGAGCGCCCTCGCGGGTCAGCCGGGCCGCGTCGGACTCGGCGAGAACACCCGAGCGCGAGCCCTCGATCTCGCTCGCTCCGGATGCCACGAACAGGTGGGCCTGCGGCACGTCCGGCACGTCGACGGAATCGCCCGCGGCCAACCGTGCCGACCACAGGGTGGCGCCCCGGGCACCGATCCGGGCCGCGGCGTCCGGGTGGGCACCCGAGGCGAGCGGAGTCCATTCGGCGCCCGGCTCGACCGCCCCCGAGGAGTACGACGTGGCGCCGCCCGGCTCGTCGGGCAGCAGCCAGGTCTGGATGAATCGGGTCGGGCCAGACGAGAGGTCCACGGTCTCGGCGTGCACCACGCCGGCGCCGGCGGACATCGCCTGCACCCGGCCTGGCTCGACGAGCCCACTGTTGCCGTGGGTGTCCTCGTGGCGAAGCGTCCCGTCGAGCACCCAGGTCACGATCTCGAGGTTGCTGTGCGGGTGGTCGGGATATCCGGAACCGGGCCGGACCATCTCGTCGTTGTGGCAGACCAGCAGCCCGAACCTCAGGTTGGCCGGGTCGTAGTGGGAGCCGAAGGAGAACGAGTGCCGCGTCTCCCGCCCCTCACCCGTGGTGACGAAGCGGTCGCCGGCCCGATGGATCTCCACGCGGCCAGCCTACGAGTCGCGCTAGGTTCGATGCCGTGAGCATCAACCTGCCGCCTACGTTTCGTTTCGGCGCGAGCACCGCGTCGTACCAGATCGAGGGCGGGGTGAACGAGGGTGGACGCGGCCCCAGCATCTGGGACACGTTCTGCGCGGAGCCCGGCCGCATCCTTGACGGTTCGTCCGGGGAGCGGGCCTGCGACCACTACCACCGCCACGCCGAGGACGTCGCTCTCCTGAAGGGCCTCGGGGTCGACGGGTACCGGCTCTCGATCGCCTGGCCCCGCATCCAACCGACCGGCACCGGTCCCGCGAACGCCGAGGGCGTCGCGTTCTACGACCGGCTGCTCGACGAGCTCCTCGAGGCCGGTATCGAGCCGATGGTCACGCTCTACCACTGGGACCTGCCGCAGGCCCTCGAGACTCAGTCATCCGGAGGCGGGTCATCGGGCTGGTTGGCTCGTGAGACCGCGGAACGTTTTGGGGAGTACGCCGCGATCTGCGCCGAGCGCTTCGGTGACCGGGTGGCCCAGTGGGTGCCGGTCAACGAGCCCAACGTGGCCAGCCTGATGGGCTACGCCCTCGGCATGCACGCCCCGGGCAAGGCGCTCATGTTCGACGCCCTCCCTGCGGCGCACCACCTGCTGCTCGCACACGGGCTCGGCGTGCAGGCCCTGAGAGCGGGTGGCGCGCAGCAGGTCGGCTGCGCCAACAACCATGCGCCGATGTGGACCGCGAGTGACTCCGACGCCGACCTCGCCTCGACCGGGCTCTTCGACGACCTGTGGAACAACCTCTTCGCCGACCCGATGCTGACCGGCGCCTACCCGCAGGACCTCGCCCCGTTCTTCGCCGACCAACCCGAGTCAGATCTGGCGGTGATCAACCAGCCGCTCGACTTCTACGGCGTCAACTACTACAACCCCTTCCTGGTGGCCGCCGCCGAGGTCGGCGCGGAGATGCCGTTCGAGTACCGCGACATCGAGGGCTACCCGATGACCGACTTCAACTGGCCGGTCGTGCCCGACGGCCTGCGCGAGCAGCTGGTCAACCTCGATCGGAGGTACGACGACCTGCCGCCCGTTGTCATCACCGAGTCGGGTTGCGCCTACAACATGGGGCCGGACGAGCACGGGGTCGTCGACGACCAGCCACGCATCGACTACCTCGACGCGCACCTGCGGGCGGTGGCTGACGCGGTCGGGGAGGGAGTCGACGTACGCGGCTACTTCACCTGGTCGCTGATCGACAACTTCGAGTGGTCCGAGGGCTACACCCAGCGCTTCGGCCTGGTGTACGTCGACTACGAGACGCAGCAGCGCACGCCGAAGGCGTCCTACGCCTGGTTCACCGAGACGATCGCCGCTGTTCGACGGGGCTCATCGAGCGACGGATGAGCGACCACCGGGTCGAGCCGGACCTGCACCGTCGTCGTCTGCACGCGGAGTAGTGTCGCGAGCATGGTCGGATCAATCCTCGGCAACCACGTCCGACGGGTCGAAGACCCCGAGCTCCTCACGGGTGGTGGCACCTACGTCGACGACCTGAGGATCCCGGGCACCGCACAGGCGATCTTCGTGCGCAGCCCCTTCGCCCATGCCCGCATCGCCGGCGTCGAGACCGCGGAGGCCGAGCGTGCACCCGGCGTCCTCGCCGTCCACACTGTGGCGACCCTGGGCACGCACTGGGTGCCGCCCTTCGCCGAGGTCAACCCGCAGGTCGGCCACCCGCCCTTGGCCGACGGCGTCGTCCGCTTCGTGGGCGACCCGGTCGCCCTGGTGGTGGCCGAGACCCGTGCACAGGCGGTCGATGCGGCCGAATTGGTCGACGTCGACTACGACGAGTTGCCCGTGGCGATCGACATGGAGGACGCCCTGGCACCCGATGCCGCCCTGCAGTTCCCTGACCTGGGGTCCAACGTCGCGGCGTCGGTGCACGCGATCCACCCCGATGACGCGGGCGACGTGCTCGCCGACGCCGACGTCGTGGTGCGCGCCCGGATCGAGAACCAGCGGATCGCCACGGCGCCGATCGAGGGCAACGCGATCCTCGCCGACCCACGGCCCGCGGGCGGCGTCGAGCTCACGGCGTACGTCGCGACGCAGCAGCCGCACCTGGCCCGCGACCTGCTGGTGACGTTCACCGGACTGGAGGCCAGCCAGGTGCGCGTGGTCGCGCCCCACGTCGGTGGCGCCTTCGGGGGCAAGGCCGGGATCTCCTGGACCCATGCCGCCATCGTGGCCGCCGCCCGGCTGCTCGGCCGGCCGGTGGCCTGGTCGGAGACCCGTAGCGAGGCGATGCTGTCGATGCAGGGCCGCGGACAGGTGCAGTTCGCCGAGCTCGGCCTGACACGCGACGGACGCATCGTCGGACTTCGCGCCCGCAACATCGGCGACTGCGGGGCGTACGCCGGCTTCGGCGGCTCGCTCGCGATCGGTCCGACGCACATCATGGCGCAGGGGCCCTACGACATCCCGAAGATCGACTACTCCGCGATCGCCGTGCTGACCAACACCGCGCCGATGGGCGCCTTCCGTGGGGCCGGCCGGCCCGAGGCAGCGGCGATGCTGGAGCGGCTGATGGACCTGGCCGCGCTCGAGCTCGACCTGCTGCCCGAGGAGATCCGGCGCCGCAACCTGATCCCCAAGGACGCCTTCCCCTACGCGACGCGCACCGGCCTGACCTACGACAGCGGTGACTACGACATGGCGCTGACCGAGGCGCTTCGGGTGGCCGACGTCGACGCCCTTCGCGCGGAGCAGCGACGACGGCGCGCCGCGGGCGAGGTGAAACAGCTCGGCATCGGTGTGTCGACCTACGTCGAGATCACCGGCTTCGGTGGCACCGAGCTCGGCAGCGTGCGCATCGAGCCGGACGGTTCCGTGGTTGTCATGTCGGGCACCTCGGCCCACGGGCAGGGCCACGCGACCTCGTTCGCGATGCTGGTGGCCGATCGGCTCGGGGTGCCGATGGAGTCGATCACCTACGTCCAGTCCGACACTGCCGTCGTCTCCAGCGGTGGGGGCACCGGTGGTTCGCGATCGTTGCAGCTCGGCGGCAGCGCCGTCTCCGCGGCAGCCCGCGCAGTGCGCGAACAGGTGGTCGAGCTCGCGGCCGAGCTTCTCGAGGCGTCACCCGACGACATCGAGGTGAGCGACGAAGGACTGCGCGTCGCCGGCGTCCCCACCCCGTCGTACACCTGGCGGGAGCTCGCTACCGAAGCAGACGATCGGGGCGTCTCCCTGCGTGCCGACCTCGACGTGCCCCAGGACGGCGCCACCTTCCCGTTCGGTGCTCACGTCTCCGTGGTCGAGGTCGACACCGAGACCGGTCATGTCGTCCCGTTTCGCCATGTCGCCGTCGACGACTGCGGGCAGATCCTCAACCCCACGATCGTCATCGGCCAGCAGCACGGCGGCATCGCGCAGGGCATGTCGCAGGCGTTGTGGGAGCAGTTCGTCAACGACGAGGCCGGGCAGCCGGTCACCTCGTCGTTCGCCGACTACCAGATGCCGACGGCTGCCGACACGATCAGCTTCGAGGCGTCCAACACCGAGACGCCGACCGACCTCAACGAGCTCGGCGCCAAGGGCATCGGCGAGTCGGGCACCCTGGGCTCCACGCCGGCGGTGCAGAGCGCCGTCGTCGATGCGCTGGGCCATCTCGGCGTGCGACACATCGACATTCCGTGCACCCCCGAGCGGGTCTGGCGCGCCATCGAGGCGGCGCGGGACGGCAACCTGCCCGACCCCTGGAGGGAACCGCCGGCGGCGTTCGACTCCCTGGAGGTCACCCGCGGTCCCGCGGACGGCGGCGTCGAGGTCTGATCGTCTGATCGGCGCCGACAGCTCGGCCGGACGAGGGCCCCAGTCGTGCACGTGCGCCGTTGTGGCCCCTGCGATCGAGGGTTTCGGCGTCACAGGGTGCACATGCACGATTGTGGTCCTGGGAATGGCCGTCGCGACGGCTGCCCGACGCGGAGCTCAGAGGGCGGCGACGGTGCGGGTGCCCTGCGCGATGGCCCGCTTCGCGTCGAGTTCCGCGGCGATATCCGCCCCACCGATCAGGTGCAGTCCGTCCGCGACCGAATCGGTCCCGGCCAGGTCGTCGTACAACCCACGCACCGACTCCTGCCCGGCGCACAGCACGACATGGTCGACCTCGAGCACCTCGTGCGTGACTCCTCCCGAAGTGGAGGTGACGGTGATGTGGAGACCGGCGTCGTCGACCCTGTCGTAGGAGACGCCCGGCACCAGGTGCACGCCGGAGTCCTTGAGCACGGCGCGGTGCGCCCACCCCGAGGTCTTGGCCAAGCCACGGCCGATCGCGGTGGTCTTGCGCTGCAGCAGCCAGACCTCGCGTGGCGACGTACGCGGCTTCTTCTCGGTGAGGCCGCCGCGGTGCAGTGACGGGTCACCGACGCCCCAGTGCGCCATCCAGTCGTCGAGGTCGCCCTCGGAGTGGGTGAGGAAGTGGCTGACGTCGACACCGATGCCGCCGGCGCCGATCACCGCAACGCGCCGTCCGACCTGCACCGAGCCGTCGAGCACCTGGTCGTAGCGCACCACCTTGGCGTGGTCGACGCCCGGGAACGACGGGATGCGCGGGGTGACCCCGGTGGAGACGATGACCTCGTCGAACCCGGCCAGGGCGTCGGCCGTGGCCTCCGTCGAGAGGCGTACGTCGACTCCGAGGACCTCGAGGCGCCGGGTGTAGAAGCGCAGCGTCTCGCGGAAGTCCTCCTTGCCGGGGACCTCCATGGCCAGGCGGAACTGGCCACCCAGCGATGCGGACTTCTCGAACAGTGTGGTCGCAAAGCCGCGTTCGGCAGCGGACACGGCGGCCGAGAGCCCTGCGGGTCCGGCGCCCACGACAGCGACGCGCTTGCGGGAACGGGTCGGGCCGAGGATCAGGGTCGTCTCGCGGCAGGCCCGCGGGTTGACCAGGCAGGAGCTCATCTTGTTGCTGAAGATGTGGTCGAGGCAGGCCTGGTTGCAGGCGATGCAGGTGTTGATCTCGTCGGCGCGACCGGCGGCGGCCTTGTTGACCAGCTCGGGGTCGGCCAGGAACGGGCGCGCCATCGACACCAGGTCGGCGCCGCCCTCGGCGAGGATCGACTCGGCCATCTCGGGGGTGTTGATGCGGTTCGAGGCACAGACCGCGATGTCCACCTCGGGCTTGAGCCGCGCGGTGTAGTCGCGCCAGGCGCCGGGCGGGACCTGGGTGATGATCGTCGGCACCCGCGCCTCGTGCCAGCCGATGCCCGTGTTGAGCAGGTCCACGCCGGCCGCCTCGAGCAGCTTGGCCAGCTCGACCGTCTCCTCCCAGGTCTGGCCGCCCTCGACGAGGTCGAGCAGCGAGATGCGGTATCCGATCAGGAAGTCGGGACCGACCAGCTCGCGGGTGCGGCGCACGATCTCTAGCGGGAACAGCATCCGCTTCTGCGCCGAGCCACCCCACTTGTCGGTGCGGTCGTTGGTGCGCGCAGCGAGGAACTGGTTGATCAGGTATCCCTCGGAGCCCATGATCTCGATGCCGTCGTAGCCGGCCTTCTGGGCCAGGCGTGCGGACCTCGCGAAGTCCGTGGCGGTGCGGTCGACGCCCTTGGTCGACAGGGCGGTCGGCCGGAACGGCGTGATCGGCGACTTCCGGTTCGACGCCGAGACGCTGTAGGGCGTGTAGCCGTAGCGGCCGGCGTGCAGGATCTGCAGCGCGATCCTGCCGTCGTGCTCGTGCACGGCGTCGGTGACCAGGCGGTGGCGGGCCGCATGCAGACTGTTCGACATCGTGGAGCCGAGCGGCTTCAGGTGCCCCCGGATGTTGGGCGAGTAGCCACCGGTGACGATCAGGCCGGCGCCGCCCTTGGCGCGCTCGGCGAAGTACGCCGCCAGCTTGGGCAGGTTCCAGAACGCGTCCTCGAGGCCGGTGTGCATCGACCCCATCACCACCCGGTTGCGCAGTGTGGTGGTGCCGATCGTGATCGGCTCGAGGAGGTGGGGGTAGTTCATCGGGATTCCTTCGTCCATGCGTCGAGGTACTCGGTCAGCCAGTCGATCCAGAACTGCTCGAGGCGTACGCCGCCGCGCAGCACGAGGTAGGCGTCGAGGTCGTGGCCATCGAGGGTCGAGGGATCGGCATAGTCCCTGCCCACCAGGTGCTCGTAGAGCGCCAGCCTCTTGTTGTGCTCGTCGAGCCGCTCCCTGGCCTGCTCGAGCAGGGCCGCGCGATCGCCGTACGACGCCCCGCGGAACTTCACCATCAACGACGAGCGCAGGGGGTCGCCGGCGGTGGGCTCGGCGATCCAGCGCTCCAGCTCGAGACGGCCGGGCTCGGTCACCTCGTAGACCTTCTTGTCGGGGCGGCCCTGTTGGGCCACGGTCTCGGAGCGCACCCAGCCGTCCTTCTCCATCCGGCCGAGCACCCGATAGATCTGCTGGTGGGTGGCTGTCCAGAAGTGGCCGATCGACCTGTCGAAGCGGCGGGTCAGCTCCAGGCCCGAGGCCGTGCGCTCGCTCAGGGAGACGAGCAGGGCGTGTTCGAGAGCCATGCCGACATCTTGCGCCACCTATGCAACTAGTTGCAACCCTGCGTGAGTGGGATCACCCTGCGGATTGTGACAGTGGATCTGTCACAATCACGGCATGACTATCGAACTCGGTCAGGGAACCGGTCCGCTGCGTGGTGTGAAGGTCGTCGAGATCGCGGGAATCGGGCCGAGCCCGCACGCCTGCATGATCCTGGCCGACCTCGGTGCCGACGTGATCCGGGTGGAGCGACCCGGTGGTCAGATGCTGACCGGTGGGTCGCACGACCTGCTCAACCGGGGGCGCCCGAGTGTCGCCCTCAACCTGAAGGATCCTGCGGCCGTCGAGACCGTGCTGAAGCTGGTCGAGGATGCCGACGTGCTGGTCGAGGGGATGCGCCCCGGAGTCACCGAGCGCATGGGCATCGGGCCCGACGAGTGCCTGGCCCGCAATGCCGCGCTGGTCTACGGCCGGATGACCGGCTGGGGTCAGACCGGCCCCTTCGCCCGGGTCGCCGGCCATGACATGAACTACATCGCCATCACCGGAACCCTGCACGGCCTCGGCCAGGACAAGTCCCGACCGAGCTTCCCGTCGAACCTCGTCGGTGACTTCGGCGGCGGGTCGACGTACCTCGTGATGGGCATCCTTGCCGCACTGCTCGAGTCGAGGACCAGCGGGCAGGGCCAGGTCGTCGACGCTGCGATCGTCGACGGCACCGCCCACCTGAACGCGATGTCGGCCGCCTTCCTGGCCAGTGGCAACCACCGCGAGGAACGCGCGGCCAACCTGCTCGACGGCGGGGCGCCCTACTACGACGTCTACGAGACCTCCGACGGCAAGCACATGTCGATCGGTGCCCTGGAGCCCCAGTTCTACGACGTGTTCGTGGAGCTGTTGGGTATCAAGGAGACCGCGCCCGACCGCTACGACTTCGCCCAGTACGACGCGCTGCGCGAGTTGATCGCCGAGCGCTTCGCCACCCGCACCCAGGCCGAGTGGGTCGAGGTGTTCGAGGGCACGGACGCCTGCGTGGCCGGGATCATCCCGATCAGCGAAGCGGTCGACCACCCCCACATGAGTGCGCGTGAGGTCTTCGTCGAGCACGAGGGAATCACCCAGCCGGCACCGGCACCGCGCTTCTCGCGGACGCAGTCCACGCTCTCGTTGCCGCCGGCCGAGAAGGCGGGGGCGCAGACCCGGGAGGCACTCCTCGCCTGGGGCGTGGCCGACGTCGACGCCCTGCTCGAGAGCGGGGCCGCGGTCCAGGCCTGACCGGTTGTACGTAAGTCCGTAGTTACGTATTATCGATGCATGCCCACGGACAACACCGACCGACTGGCTGACCACCTGGCCGATCTCGACGCCCGCGTGGCGCGACTCGAGGCCGGCGCGTCACGGCCGCAGGCACCCACACCCGGCCCTGAGGCAGACACGTTCTGGGCCCTCGAGAGTCTGCGCGCTCGACGCGGTGACCACCAGGAGACCGCCGAGGGACTGGTGATGCTGACCGGGTCGCTCAACCTGCCCACCGGCGAGCCCGTCGAGTGGCAGCAGGGAGCCGCGACGAGCGACCTGCTCGAGACCGACTGGTCGGGTCGGGCCGGGGCACTGGCCGCGCTCGGCCATCCCGTGCGCATCGAGCTGCTGCGACGGACGCTGAACGGCGCACGGACGACGTCCGAGCTCGGCGACGACCTCGGCAGCACCGGTCAGCTCCACCACCACCTGCGCCAGCTGGTCTCTGCCGGTTGGCTAGGCCAGCGGGGTCGCGGAACCTACGAGGTGCCACCCGCCAGGGTCGTGCCCCTGCTGACGATCATGACGGGAGTCGCCGGATGATCGACCTCCTGCAGCGCAACGCCATGCGCCTCGTCCTGGCCGGCATGGCGGTGACCTTCGGCATCGTCGTCGTCGGGCTGTTCCTCGAGCTGCCGGCGTACGTCGAGCGTCTCGACCTGATCGGTCTCGTGCTGATCGTGGTCGGGCTGTGGATGCTGTTCTTCGCACCCGGTGGCGACCTGCACGGCGATCCGGTCGTGGTCGCCAGCCCGGTGACCGGCCGCTGGCTGGCGATGAACTCGCCGGCGAGCAAGGTGCCCAGTCACGGTGTGCGCGCCTACGGGCAGGCCTTCGCCATCGATCTCGTCCACGAACCCCTCGACGGGACGACTCGGCCGTCGTTCGGCTCCGGCTCCGGCATGTCCGCACCAGCCGACTACCCGGCCTTCGGGCGACCGGTGCACGCGATGATCGACGGCACCGTCGTCCGGGCCCACGACCGTCAACGCGATCACCGGACCCGCACGCGCTTCTGGTCGGTCGGTGTGATGATGCTCGAGGGTGTCCTCCGCGAGCTGCGCGGTTCGGACGGGGTCGTCGGCAACCATGTCGTCATCGACCGCGGTGACGGTGTCTTCGCCCTCGTCGCCCATCTCCGGAAGGGATCGGCGACGGTGCGACCGGGGGATCGGGTGGTGGCCGGTGACGTCATCGGCTCCTGTGGGAACTCTGGGAACACCACGGAGCCACACGTGCATGCCCAGCTGATGGATCGTGCCAGGCCCAGTGCCGCGCGAGGACTGCCGATGGCCTTTCGAGACGTGGTGATCGACGGTGAGCCGGTGACCGGGCTGCCGGCCAACGCCAGCCATCTGGTCGGCTGATCCCGCGCGACCACAGCGGGCTGGTCACACGGGGCTGGTCACACGGGGCTGGTCACACGGGGCTGTACGTCGAACCCTGTCGCGCCCACACGTGCGGCGTCCCCGGTTCGATCCCGGCATCGACCTCGCGCTTCATCATCTTGTTGGTGGGCGTGCGGGGCAGGTCGGCGACCACCTTGACGAAGGCCGGCGCCCACTTGGTGCCGAGGTCGGGCTGGGCGGCGAGGAACTCGGTGAATGCCGTCGCGTCGAAGTCGTGTCCGGGCGCGCACTCCACCACCGCGAGCACCTGGTCGCCCACCACCGGGTCGGGCACCGCGACCACGGCCACACCGCTGAACGCTTCGTGTCGCAGCAGCAGTCGCTCGATCGGGGCGGTGGCGAGGTTCTCGCCGTCGACGCGCAGCCAGTCACCACCCCGGCCGGCGAAGTAGAAGTACCCCTCCTCGTCGCGGTAGGCGAGGTCGCCGGTCCAGCTCCAGCCGTGACGCAGCCGCTTCTCCGTGGCCTCCGGGTTGCGCCAGTAGCCCTCGAAGAGGCTGGCGCCGTCGAGCTGCACGATCTCGCCGACCGCCTCGTCCCCGTTGGTGACCCGGCCCCGCTCGTCGAAGCGTGCGCGCGGACACTCCTCGAGCGTCTCGGGGTTCACCACCACGGTGCGCCCACGCGCGACCCCGAGAGAGCCGGAGGGCGTCTCGGGCGTGCGCATGATCTGCACCTCGCCCTCGGTGGAGCCGAAGGAGTCGATGACCCTGCAGTCGAAGCGCTCCTGGAAGCGACGGATGTCGGCCTCGGAGGCCTCGTTCCCGAAGGCGACGCGCAGGGGGTTGTCGTGGTCGTCGGGTCGTTCGGGCGTGGCCAGGATGAAGTTGAGCGGCTTGCCGACGTAGTTGAAGAACGTCACCCCGTGACGGCGTACGTCGTCGAGCCAGGCCGAGGCGGAGAACTTCCGGCGCAGCACCACCGAGGCACCGGAGGCGATCGCCGGCGCGATCCCGGCCATCAGCGCGTTGGCGTGGAACAGCGGCATCACCACGTAGAACGTGTCGTCGGCGGTCAGGGCGCGTCGTTCCTGCTGCTGCTGGGCGATGCGCCCCATGCGGCCCTGGCTGCAGATCACCGCCTTGGGGGCTGAGGTGGTGCCGCTGGTGAACAGCAGGAAGGCGACGGCCTCACGGGGAACGGCGTTCGCGATCGCGGCGACGCTGCCCTCGAGGGGGACGCGCACCTCCTGTGCGTAGGAGGTCTCGTCCACGTCGACGACGCGCGGCAGGCCTTCCATGCCGTCGAGCAGCTCGCGTCGAGCCGTGTCGGTGACCACCAGAGAACACTCGGTGAAGGCGATGTCGCGGGCCAGGTCGGGGCCGCGTCGGGTCGGGTTGAGTCCGGCCGCGACCGCGCCGTGCAGGGTGGCGGCCAGCCACCAGAACACGTGCTCGGGAGTGTTCTCCATGAACAGTCCCAGGTGCAGCGGTCGGTCCCCGGCCAGCCGGACGGCGTACTGGTGCCGCTCGCGGGCCTTCTGCACGACCTCGCGCCAGCTCCAGTTCTGCTCGCCGAAGATCAGCGCCGTGCGGTCGTCGTGCTCGCGCGCCGCCAGCAGGGAGGCCAGCGTGGGGAGGGCAGCAGCCTTGTCGGGGTCGAGTTCGTCCACGCCCGGCACGCTAGAGGGTCTGCGTCGGGTGCGCAGCGGCAGTTCCGTTGGGTGGTCGGTCGCTCAGCCGCTGACGGCGTCGAATAGCCCGGACAGCTCCGGCGTCTCCTCGGCCTCGCTCAGTGCTGCCTCGAGTGCCCGGTCGTGGTCGGGCCGCGCCTTCTCCAGTGTCTTGCGGCCGGCGGGCGTGAGCTCGGTGTAGATGCCGCGCCGGTCGTCGGCGCAGAGGATGCGGGTGAGCAGGCCACGGTCCTCGAGGCGGTTCACCAGACGGGTGGTGGCGCTGGGGGAGAGGGCCGCGGCGCGGGCAAGCTGTGCCATCCGCATGTGCCAGCCGTCCTGGCGCGACAGTGCGTCCATCACGGTGAACTCGACGACCGAGAGGCCGTGTGCCTTCGAGAGCTCCTTCTCGAGTCGCGCCTCGATCATCTGGTGGAGAGCGGCCAGGCGTCGCCACCCCTGCGCGCGCACCTGCACGGCTCCGTCGCTGATTCCCATGCCGCCCATGATAGCGCCTGTTTGCAATAACGCGCGCCTGCAACTAATCTTCGCGAAGAATGTTGCACACGCGGCATGTTGCACACGCAAAGGAGACGTCATGAAACCCGGACTGCTCGCCCTCGCCGTGGGTGGCTTCGGCATCGGCCTCACCGAGTTCGTCATCGCCGGGCTGCTCCCCGAGGTCGCCGCCGACTTCTCGGTCACCGAGGCCACGGCGGGCTGGCTCATCTCGGGCTACGCGTTGAGTGTCGCGGTCGGTGCGGTCCTGCTCACCGCGGCCGTCGTACGCCTGCCGCGCAAGCAGGTGCTGCTCGGCCTGATGGTGCTGTTCATCATCGGCAACCTGCTCTCGGCGCTCGCCACGTCGTACGACGCGATGCTGGTCGGTCGCATCATTGCCGCGCTCTGCCACGGCGCCTTCTTCGGCATCGGTTCGGTGGTGGCTGCCTCGATGGTCGAGCCGGCCAAGAAGGCCGGCGCGATCGCCCTGATGTTCGCGGGCCTGACCAGCGCCAACGTGCTCGGCGTGCCGGCCGGCACCCTGCTCGGCCAGGCCTACGGCTGGCGCTCCACCTTCTGGGCGATCACCGCGATCGGCATCGCCTCCTTCGTCGCGATCGCCGCCCTCGTGCCGGGCGCCACCGGCAGGGCCGAGGAGGCACCGCGACTGCGGCACGAGCTCGGCGCCTTCCGCAACGGACAGGTCTGGCTCTCGCTGACGGTCACCGTGCTCGGCTTCGGCGGCATGTTCGGCGCGTTCACCTACATCGCCTACACACTCACCGGCGTCTCCGGCTTCGCAGACTCATGGATCCCATGGCTGCTGGTGCTCTTCGGGGTCGGCCTCTTCGTCGGCAACGCCCTCGGTGGCCGCGCCGCGAACGTCTCCGTGTCACGCACCCTGTACTTCGTGCTGTCCGCGCTGACCGTGGTGATGGTGCTGTTCGCGTTGACCGCATCGGTCAAGCCGCTCGCCGTCGTGTTCCTGGTGCTGATGGGCGGTTTCGGTTTCGCCACCGTGCCGCCGCTGCAGATGCGGATCATGAACTTCGCCGGACAGGCGCCCACGCTCGCCTCGGGCGCCAACATCGGCGCCTTCAACGTCGGCAACGCCCTCGGTGCGTGGCTGGGCGGGCTGGCCATCACCGCGGGGCTGGGCTACGCCTCGCCGCTGTTCGTGGGCGCCGGGCTCGCGCTCGCCGCGCTGGTGGTGCTGGTCGCTGCGCAGTCGCGGGTGCCCGCCGAAGGCGCGCAGGAGTCTTCGGTCAGCATCGCCGCCTGAGGAAGCCGGGCGACCGACGACGCCGTCGCGTGCGGTGTCTCACGTCCGCGACGGCGCGGGTGATCCGTCCGTTTCGGGTTAGGTTGTGCGCCAGCACTGCCCGCTAGCCCGACGGAGAAATCGCCCATGCCCGCCATCGATCGCGAGGCCATCCTCCCCGCAGCAATCGGCGCCGTCCCGAGCGGCATCGCGCTGCTGGCCGGCCGACCCCGGGTGGCTGCCGGACTGCTCGCGCTCCCGGCCGGGATCGTCGCGTTCTTCCGTGACCCCGACCGCACGGCCGACGTCACCGAGGTCGACGAGGACACCGTCGTGGCCCCGGCCGACGGCAAGGTGATGTACGTCGGCCCCGGCCAGGACGGCGTCGCGCCGGCGCCCGACCCGGTGCAGGGTGACTGGCAGCAGATCAGCATCTTCCTGTCGCTCTTCGACGTGCACATCAACCGGGCGCCGTACGCCGGCACCGTGGAGTCGGTGACCTACCGGCCGGGCAAGTGGCACGCGGCGTACAAGTTCGAGAGCGCCTTCGAGAACGAGCGCAGCGACATCGTCGTCAACCGTGTGGTGCGCGGCGAGAAGCGCACCTATGTCTTCCGGCAGATCGTCGGCCTGGTCGCGCGCCGCGTGGTCACCCGGATCAAGGCCGGCGACGAGATCGCCAGCGGCCAACGCATCGGGTTGATGAAGTTCGGCTCGCGGATGGACATCTTCCTGCCCGGCGACGTGGAGCTCCGGGTCACCGAGGGCGATCGCACGGTCGCCGGCGAGACCGTGATCGGCCGCTGGCCGTCGAGCACGATCGGCGCCTGATGGCTGGGCTCCACGTCCCGATCCGGCGTCGGGTGCTGGCCCGGTGGCGCCTCGAGTCGCACTCCGGTGCCGACGTCGTCTCACTGCGCCAGCTCAGTGCTCGCGAGCAGCTGCGGGTCACCTCGCCGAGCCTGTTCACGACGGCCAACCTGGCCTGTGGTTTCTCCTCCGCGTTGTTGGCGACGTCTGGGCACTTCATGCTGGCCGCGATCCTGATCGCGGTGGCGATCGTGATGGACATTGCCGACGGGGCCGTGGCCCGGCTGGTGGGCGCCACCTCGCCGTTCGGCATCCAGCTGGACTCGCTGGCCGACCTGATCTCCTTCGGGGTGGCCCCGGCCGTGCTGGTCTACACGTGGGTGCTGCCCGAGTGGCCGGTGCCGGCGTGGATCGGCGCGTTCCTCTGGCTGGCCTGCGCCGCCTTCCGGCTGGCCCGCTTCAACTTCACCATCGACCCGACCGACGAGAAGCGCTACTTCATCGGGCTGCCCTCGCCGGCCGCCGCGGCCGTGGTGATGGCCACCGTCTTCGCGCTCGACAACCCCGACGTCACCGGCCCCGACTTCCGGGTCGGTCCCGCCATGCTGATCCCCCTGCTGATCAGCATCGTCCCGGCCTGGCTGATGGTCAGCACCGTGCGGTTCCGCTCCTTCCGCAACTTGGTCAGTCCGCAGACGACGCAGGCCCGGGTCACCACCGGACTGGTGCTGCTCGCGGTGGTCATCGGCCTGGCGCTGGTCCCGGCGTCGACGGCGTTGACCGTCGCCTACTGCTACGTGCTCACCGCGCCGCTGGGGTTCCTCACCGCTCCCTTGCGCCGTCGCTGGTTCGGTGCGGAGTCGGTCGCGCCTCCGCGGCAACGCCAGCAATCGGTGTTCCTCCCGCTGGCCGGCGACGACGACAGTGCCCCCGCCGAGGCCTGACCCTGGCCCTGACCGGGCCGAGGGGTTCAATCGATGATTGGGGTACTTCCATGTCTCTCTGTGACATCGGAATACCCCAATGACTTGATGCGACGCCAGGATCCTTGTCAGAACTCCCAGAGTCGCGTCACGTATGACTCGTCGAGGTCGGCCTGGACTTCCTCGGCGGTCAGGTCCGGACCGGGCTCGGCGCCGCGCTCGACGGGACCGGGCTGCTTCATGTGGTCGGCGATCACCGCACCCATCCGAGGCCGCGTGTCGCGCTCCGGCCAGGATTCCGGCTCCCAGAGCCGGGACCGCTTGAAGGCCTTGCCGCAGTGCGTGAACGCGGCTTCGACGTCGATGACCAGCGCGCCCCACGGGATCCTGCCATCGATGGCTGCCGCCTCTCGGACCTCCTCGTCCTGGCTCAGGTGTGCCGGTCCTTCGATGCGCAGCGTCTCGATCACGCCGGGCACCATCACCAGCAGGGCGGCGTACGGATTCTCGGCCAGGTTCTGCCCGCCGTCGAAGAGCCGGTTGCCGGGCAGCTCGCCGAACGCCACGCGTGTCGGGGACAGCATTCGGATGAATCCGGGAGGCCCACCGCGCGGACTGGCGTCGGTGTGTCCCCTCGCGTCGGCGGTCGAGACCACGGCGAACGGTGACAGGGCGAGGAATCGTTCGCAGTGCGCATCCAGCTCGCGGATCGACTTGCTGCTTGCAGCTTCACCCGGCTGGCCGAGCTCTTCGCGCAGTGAATCGCGGTCCATGGTCATGGGTCGAGGTTACGTCGCCTCGGGCAAGCGGGACCGGGCCGAGGGGAATCTCCATGATTGGGGTAGTTCCATGTCGCTCTGTGACGACAAACCACCCCAATCATCGATGCGCCCGATCAACGATGCATGCAGCCGGGGCGCTTCGCTCTGAAGGTGCGGGTCAGCTTCACCGACTCGGCCCTCACGCGGACGACGGCCTTCGGCCGGCCCTTGAGCTGGCGCAGCTTCTTGGCCTTGCGAGTGACGCGGTACGGCGCCGACCTGTCGGCGCGCATCGTGTGTCTGCCGACCTTGAAGACGACCCGACTGACCGACTTCTTGCCACCGTGCGCCCGGAGTGTCACCTTGCCTGCCCGGCAGGTGGCCTTGAACGTCACCGTCTTCATTGCCGCCCGGGCCTGCGCTCGGCCCTGCTTGAGCACCTTCGTCACTTCGCTCGCGGTGGCGGCCATCCCGGCGGCCGAGGGGTGCAGCATCGCCCCGTCCGTGTTGTCGCCGGTGTCGATGCCGCGAATCCACTGCTCGGCGTACGGCGCGCAGGCGGTGTGGTCGAGGTTGCCCGGAATATTGCGTTGGTCGGCGAAGAGCACGTCCTCGGCCTCGGCGACCTCTCCGATCACGTCGGAGAGGTGGTCGATCAGGCCCTGGAGGTAGTCAGCCTCCGCGGCGTCGAGGCCCTGGATCGTGTCCGGACAACCACCCGCGGGCAAGTAGGTGCCGTAGCCGACCATCACGATGGTGGCGCTGGGGGCCTTCTTCTTCACGGCGCGGACGCCCTTGATCAGGGTGGCCCGGGTGGCTTTAACTTTCTCGTGATTCGCATCGCCCGGCGCTCCGGCACAGGTGCCGAGAACACAACTGCCCGCGATCCCGACCAGTCCCACGTCATTCCCGCCGAGCGTGCCGAAGGTGACCAGGGTGGTCTTCCTGGTGACGGCGTCGAGCTGCGGCGGCGCCTCGCCCTGGGCGGCCCACAGGTCGGTGAGCTTGGCCCCGCTGCAGGTGGCGTCGACGAACTTCGCGCCGTCGAGACCCGTCGAGACGACGGAGGCGAAGTTCTTCGTGCTCCGCGCGCACGCGGCTGGCCCGGTCGACTTCATCGGATTGATCTGCGGGCCGGCAGCGAACGAGTCACCGAGGGCGACGTACTTCTCCCCGGCGTGTGGAGGTGTCTCATCAGCGATGGCCGACGGCGTCGTCGCCAACAGCGGGCCGGCGAGAACTGCCAGGAGTGAGCCGGTCAGAACGCGACGAAGCATGGATCCGGGCGTGGAAGCAGAGCGCATGAAGCATCCCCTCAGGAGTGCAGGCGACCCTCCCGGCGCCCACGACTCGCGCACGCTAACACGTGACCGGCGTCACGAAACCGAGGCAGGTCGGGCCCGAGGTGGGGCGGCTCACCGACGCGCCGTGCAGACCCAGGTCCACGTCTTGATCGTGCCCCTGCCACGAACGGCGAACCTGGCCTTCTTGATCGCCTTCCGCTTGGTGAAGGCGTGGCGTGCGCCCCACTCGACGAGGCGACCGTTCTGGCCACGCCAGGCCACGGCGGCACAGCCGTTGCGGCGCCAGATGACGGCCTTGCAGCCGCTTCCGTTCTCTCGGGCGCAGGACCGCTTGGCCGCCCGCAGGGCGCTCCGCTTGCTGGTGTGGTTGTAGGCGTAGCCGGAGCCACCCGTGCGGAGGTTGATCGCGAGCGCGCCGAAGCAGTAGGGAATGCGGCAGCGGGCCTGTGCGCGTTTCGTGAGGGTCTGCGAGGGCGCCGCTGAGTCAGACGGCGACGAGACCGGGGCAACCTGTGTGGGTGCCGGAGCCGCCGCGGTTGCCGCGGGCGCGAAGCCGAGCATGGTGACGATCACGGCCATGGTGGCGACGAAACCCATGAACATGCGGGGAGTGCGCATGATTCTCCTCAGGACGGGTGGTTGGGATGCGCGTGAGCGTGCCCACATCGACACCCGCCGAAACCGCTGAGGACGGATGCGCCGGGTCAGCAGCTGTTGCCGGAGCGCTGGACGGTCAGGAGACGGAGACCCCGAGCGCGATCGTCGCCTCCAGCACGAACTGCGGATCGGCCAGCCGGTCGCCGTACAGCTCGCGCAGCCGACCGACGCGGTAGCGCACGGTCTGCGGGTGCACGAACAATGCCGCGGCGATGTCGTCGCGGCGACCCTGGTGCAGGAGCCAGGCGCGCAAGGTCTCGACGAGCTTCTCCACCGTTGACGGACGCAACCCCTCCATGGGCGCCAGCACCCGGGCCCGCAGGTCGGCCGACGTGGCCGGATCCGCGTGGAGGACCAGTGCCACCAGGTGGTCGTCGGTGTCGGCCGACGTGTCGGCAGCGGCCAGTCCGAGGTCGAGGCCGCGCAGCACCCGCAGGAACGAGCTGCGTACGTCGTCCCACGGGGTCGCCGGGCCGACCAACGCCTCGCGATCGCGCAGGGACTCGAGCATTCGGGAGCGCGCGAGCTCGTCGAGGTCGGCGGCCAGCACCACGGTCAGGTCGGGTCGGTCGTCGAGGCCGGGCGCCTCGCTTCCGGCGTACAGGCTGTCGGCGGCGAGCTGTTGGCGCACCCCGAACACGGCGGACTCCGGGAGCAGGATCGCGCTGAGCGTGGTGGGCGGCTGCCAGCCGGCACGCTCGGACAGCGTGGCCAGCGTGTCCGGGCCGGATCCGTTGAGCAGGGCCGCGGCCAACCGCTCGAGATGACGCTCGCGAACCCGGCCGGAGGTGGCCAGCTCGTCCGCGTGACCCGAGACGCTGACCGCGGAGAGCTGGTCGATGTAGTCGAAGACCAGCTCGGCGAAACGGGCCAGTTCTGCGGCGGGGAGGCCGGCGTCGACCGCGCTGCTGCTCAGGTCGTGCCAGGCGGTGCGTGCGCCGACGCGGTACGCCGCCGCGAGGGCGTCCATGCTCCGTCCGCTGCGGGCCTCGCCCCGACCCAAGGCGTACGCCGCGTCGAAGACCGCGCGGACCCGGCCACGCGAGTCGGAGCCGGCTTCGGGGTCGGATCCGCTCGTCTCCTCCCCGTCCGGTGCGGAGGTCATGTCGAGGAATCCGCTCAGTGCCATCGCCACCGCGGTCTCGATGTTGCGACCCATCCGTCCCTGGAACGGGGTCGAATAGCTCGGCACCTCGCGAACCACCGCAGCCACCACGCGACCGGCGCAGCCGGGCAGCTCGGCACGCATCGCCTCGACCACGGCGTCGGGCAGGGCCATGCCGGCCAGGCGCGTTTCGCGAACTTCACTCATGGTGAACAAAAGACTACGCCAGATTCACGCACCTGGGGTCATGAGTTGTCGCGGCCGACCCGTCACTCTTGTCATATGGCCCTCTTGGAAGCTCCCGGCAGCCCACGACGTCTGCGCGACCGCCTGGTTCGCGCCGTCGAGGCTGCCACCACGCCGCTGCTGCCGGCCGACTACCTGGACCTGTTCGCCCCCTTGCG
Source organism: Nocardioides sp. Soil797 (assembly GCA_001429555.1). Classification (GTDB taxonomy): domain Bacteria; phylum Actinomycetota; class Actinomycetes; order Propionibacteriales; family Nocardioidaceae; genus Nocardioides. The sequence goes on from LMSR01000007.1 coordinate 36,713, forward strand.
CAGTGGGGCGGACCTCCGGGGCCGCATCGTGTCCGTGCACCCGGAGACGGCGGACGCCGCAACCATCGTGATCCGCCCGGGCGCCGACTGGGCCGGGCACGTGCCGGGGCAGTACATCCGGATCGGCATCGACGTCGACGGGGTCCGCCAGTGGCGCGCCTATTCGTTGACCCACGGCCCGCGCGCCGACGGCCACATCTCGATCACCGTCAAGGCGGTGCCGCAGGGCAAGGTCAGCAACCATCTGGTGCACGAGGCCGTGCCGGGCACCCTGGTCCACCTCGAGCAGGCCGCCGGCGAGTTCGTGCTGCCCGATGACCTGGCGGCGCGCAAGTTCCTCTTCGTCACGGCCGGCTCCGGCGTGACGCCGGTGATCGGGATGCTGCGGAACCTGTTCCCCGTGACCGACGAGGGCGTGCTCGTCTCCGACGGTCTCGACGGGCACTCGCTGGCCGCCCGGCCGACGGAGAATCCGCTGGACATCACGGTCGTCCACGTCGCCCCGACGCGGCCGGACTCGATCTTCATCGACAACCTGCACGAGCTGCACGAGGCCGGCGCGATCACCCTCGTCGACCGCTACGACGACGTGCACGGTGTGCTCGGCGTCGACCAACTCGAGGAGCTGGTGCCTGACCTCGCCGAGCGTACGACGTACGCCTGCGGTCCGGCGGGCCTGCTCGACGCCCTCGGTCAGCACCACGAAGAGCGTGGCCTGGAGCTGTTCACCGAGCAGTTCCGCCCGGTCGTGATCAGCGCCGGCGAGGGTGGCACGGTCACCCTCGAGAAGTCCGGCGTGAGCGTCGAGCTCGACGGCACGACCACCATCCTCGACGCGGCCGAGGAGGCCGGCGTCCTGATGCCCAGCGGCTGCCGCATGGGCATCTGCATGGGCTGCGTGCTGCCGATGCGCGAAGGCGCCGTGCGCGACCTGCGCAACGGTGAGATCACGACGGCCACTCCCGGTGAGACCAACACCGGCGGCGTCTCCATCCAGACCTGCATCAGCACGCCCGCAGGCCCCTGCCACATAGACCACTGATCGCCCCCTGGTTTCGAGACGGTCGCACAGCGACCTCCTCAACCAGCCGGACACCACCGAAAGGCATCTGATGACCACGATCACCCGCAAGGACGTCAATCCCACCGCGCACCTGACCCCGGAGGACATCGAGCAGATCGGCGTCGAGCTCGACGCGATCCGCCAGGACGTCATCGACTCCCGCGGCGCCAGCGATGCGGCGTACATCCGCAAGGTGGTCGACGTGCAGCGCAAGCTCGAGCTCGGCTCGCGCGCGGTGCTGCTGGCCAGCATCTTCCCGCCCGCCTGGATCGTCGGCACCGTCGGCCTGAGCGTCGCCAAGATCCTCGAGAACATGGAGATCGGGCACAACGTCATGCACGGCCAGTGGGACTGGATGCGTGACCCGAAGATCCACTCGACCACGTGGGAGTGGGACAACGCCTCGACGGCCGAGGGCTGGAAGCACTCGCACAACCAAGTGCACCACACCTACACGAACATCGTCGGCAAGGACAACGACCTCGGCTACGGCATCATGCGCGTCGACGAGGACCAGCGCTGGTCGCCGTTCCTGCTCGGCCAACCGCTGTGGAACTTCGTCAACGCCTGCTTCTTCGAGTACGGCATCGCGGCCTATGACCTCGAGCTCGGCAAGAACCTGCGGATTCCACGTGAAAAACGGAGTGAAGCGTTCCGCAGGAGCGCGAAGAACACGCTGCGCAAGATCCGCAAGCAGGCCACCAAGGACTACGTCGTCCACCCGGCCCTGTCGATTCCGACCGGCTCGTTCCTGCCGACGCTGGCCGCGAACTTCACCGCCAACCTGGCCCGCAACCTGTGGACCCACTCGGTGATCATGTGCGGCCACTTCCCCGAGGGCGTCGAGACGTTCGAGAAGAAGTCGATCCCCGCCAACGAGACCCGCGGCGAGTGGTACGTCCGCCAGATGCTCGGCTCGGCCAACATCTCCGGCTCCAAGGCGATGCACCTGATGACGGGCCAGCTGAGCTTCCAGATCGAGCACCACCTCTTCCCCGACCTGCCCTCCAACAGGTACGCCGAGGTGGCGCCGAAGGTGCAGGCGCTCTTCGAGAAGTACGACCTCAACTACCACTCGGCGTCCCTGCCGCGCCAGGTTGGCTCGGCCTGGCACAAGATCGTGCGGCTCTCGCTGCCGAACGGCTGGTTGGCCGAGACCAACGTGAAGAACGCGCCCAAGCAGGTCGCCCTGCTCTACAAGCTCTCGACCGGCGGCCCCAAGGTCCGTCGGGCGTACGACGCGATGCAGCGTCGCGCCGAGAATCAGAAGCGCGAGACCGTCGCCGCTTGATCGTGACCGTTGTGCGGATTCTCCGGCCCCCGAGACCGGAGAATCCACACCCAACACGTGACCGCGCCTAGTTCAGCGCCTCCGCCCGTCCGCTGGTCGCCAATCCATCTGCGTTAGCCTTGTTGTTGCAAATAGATTGCAACAAGTGATCGGGGCGGGATGGCAGTCGAGGAAGCGGTTCGGGCGCCGCAGTCGATCGCCGACCCCGCGACCCTGGCTCGTCGTACGACGTGGCGTGCGCGGGCCTGGCTGCTCGGGCTGAGCCTCGCCATGCTGCTGTCCCTGGTGGCCGGCGTCAGCCTCGGCGCCGTGGCGATCCCGCTGGTCGACGTGGCCCGGGTGATCGGGCACCACCTCTTCCTCGTGCCGGAGCAGCGGACCTGGTCAGCCCCTCGCGACTCGATCATCTGGGACGTGCGAGTGACCCGGGCTCTGCTCGCGATGTTCGTCGGGGCCGGGCTCGCGGTCTGCGGCGTGGCCCTGCAGGGAATGGTGCGCAACATGCTCGCCGACCCCTTCCTGCTCGGCGTGAACTCGGGCGCCTCCACGGGTGCGGCGGCCGCGATCCTCTTCGGCATCAGCCTCGGCATCGGCGAGCACGCGCTGCCGGCCAGCGCGTTCGCCGGCGCCCTCGCCGCCTCCCTGCTGGTCTATGCGATCGCGCGCAGCGGCGGCCGGGTCACCTCGGTGCGACTGCTGCTCGCGGGAGTGACGGTCGGCTACGCACTCCAGGCCACCACCAGCTTCCTGATCTTCGCCAGTGACTCCGCCGAAGGGGCGCGCTCGGTGATGTTCTGGCTGCTCGGCTCGCTGGCCCTGGCCGAATGGGGCGCCCCGCTGGCCGTGGTCGCGATTGTGGTGCTGGCCACGGTCGCCCTGCTCACTCTCGGGGGGCGCCAGCTCGACGCCCTGGCCATCGGTGACGAGACCGCGCTGACTCTGGGTATCGCTCCGGAGAAGCTGCGCACCGCGCTGCTGGTGCTGGTTGCCCTGTGCATCGGCGTGCTGGTCGCGGCCTCCGGCAGCATCGGATTCGTTGGCCTGGTCGTGCCCCACCTGGCCCGCCGTGCCGTCGGCAGCGCCCACGTCCGCGTCATCCCCGTCGCCGCGCTGATGGGCGGCATCCTCCTGGTCTGGGCCGATGTCGCTGCCCGCACGCTGCTGGCTCCCCAGGAGATCCCGATCGGCATCATCACCTCGCTGATCGGTGCACCGTTCCTGCTCGTCCTCGTTCGTCGCCTGCACGTCAGCAGCGCGGCCTGAGACCCGGAGACTCACCTTGCGCATCCGTCGTACCCCACTCGCCGTCGCCCTGGCCGCCGTTGTGCTGACCGGTTGTGGCCTGGTCGGCGGCACCGACGAGACCGCCACCGTCGAGGGCGAGAACTACCCGGTCACCGTCGACAACTGCGGCGCCGCCGTCACCTTCAACCGGGAGCCGGAACGGGTGGTGATGTTGAAGAGCTCGGCCGTGCCGTTCCTGGCGGAGCTCGGCGTGCTCGATCGGGTGAAGTCGCGAGGCGGCGAGTATCCGCGTGACTACTACGACGACCAGACCTGGGCCCAGCTCGAGGAGATCCCGGCGCTGACCAGCAGGACCGATGCTTCCGGCCACCTCCTGATCTCCAAGGAGGTCGTCATCAACCAGGAGCCTGACCTCGTGCTCGGCGAGGTCGACAACCTCAACCGCGACACCCTCTCCTCGTCGGAGATCCCCCTGATCGAGGAGCCCGCGATGTGCGCCGAGGGCCTCGACGATCCGGGGTACGACGACGTGGTCGACCAGCTGCGCACCTACGCCACGGTGTTCGACAGGCGCGATGAGGGCGAGATCGCGGTCAGGGAGCTGAAGAAGGATCTGGCCGAGCTCACCGCGAGGGCCGACGGCGAGACCCGCACTGCGGCCGTGCTCTATCCGACGGTCGGTGGCGGCGTCACCTACGCCTACGGCACCAGGAGCATGGCCGAACCGCAGCTCGAGGCCGCCGGCTTCAGCAACGTCTTCGCCGACACCGACAAGCGGGTCTTCGAGGTCACCACCGAGGAGCTGCTTGCCCGCGACCCTGACGTGATCATCGCGCTGCACACCACGGCAGACGACGACGGCGTCACCGAGGCGATCGCGGACCTGCCCGGGGCCGACAGTCTCACCGCGGTGCGCAACGGCGACGTGATGCCGCTGCTGTTCAACTACGTCGAGCCTCCGTCGCCGCTCAACCTGCGCGGCCTCGAGCTGATCCTCGACAAGTTCGGCAACAAGGGAGCCGGCGAGAAATGAGCCGGCGAACAGCAGGCCCGCGATGATCGGCGCGGAGCACCTCACCTACGCATACGGTGATCGACCGGTCGTCGACGACACGTCGTTGATCGCGCGACCTGGCCGGGTGCTGGGACTGATCGGACCCAACGGCAGCGGCAAGACCACCCTGTTGCGCATGCTCTACGGATCGCTGCGGCCAAGCCACGGGAGAGTCACGATCGACGAGCGACCACTCGAGGCGTGGTCGCGTCGCGAGCTGGCCCGGAAGCTCGCCGTGGTGGTGCAGGAGTCGGGGGCCGAGTCGACGCTCACCGTCGCTGAGCAGGTGATGCTCGGTCGCCTGCCGAGCCTGGGCACGTTCCGGCGTACGTCGACTGGCGACCACGAGATCGTCGGCGACGCACTCGCACGGGTCGGCGCCACCCATCTTGCCGATCGGCCGTTCACTGCCCTGTCCGGCGGCGAGCGGCAGCGGGTGCTGATCGCCCGTGCGCTGGCCCAGCAGGGGGAGTTCCTCCTGCTCGACGAGCCCACCAACCACCTCGACATCCGCTATCAGCACGAGGTGCTGGACCTGGTCAGCTCGGTCGTCGACAGTGCGTTGATCGTGCTGCACGACCTCAACCTCGCGGCCCGCTACTGCGACGACCTGGTCCTCCTCGATCGAGGCCGGGTGGCCGCCGCCGGCACTCCCGACGAGGTGCTCGACCCCGAGCTGTTGCAGCAGGTCTATGCGATCCACGCCAGCCGGGCCGAGCTCGACGGCCACCCGCAACTCCTCTTCCGCCCGCTGCGCCACGCAAGGAGCAACGCATGACAGCCACGTCAGAAACCGAACCAGCCACCCGCATCCAGGCCGACCTCAACGACTACTGGAATGGTCGCGCCGAAGAGTACGACGCCCACCAACGCCGCCCGGAACGGTTGACGCGCGACGTGCAGGAGTGGTCGCAGGTCTGGCGCGAGGCCCTGGGCGGAGAGTCGAGCGACGTGCTCGACCTCGGCACCGGCAGCGGCTTCGTCGCCTTCGTGCTGGCCCGGCTCGGCCACCGGGTCACCGCCACCGACCTCTCCGAGGGCATGATCGAGGTGGCCCGCAACCGTGCCGACCACGCCGGCGCTCCGGAAATCTGCGCTCCGGAACTCTGCATCGGCGACGCCGTCGACCCCGACTTCGCGCCCGGCAGCTTCGACGCGATCACCAACCGCTTTCTGATGTGGACCTTGCGCGAACCCCAACGCGCGCTGGCCAACTGGCGGCGGCTGCTGAGGCCCGGAGGGGTGCTGGCGGTGGTCGACGGGCTGTGGTTCCCCAACGGGTTGGCAGCCAATCCGACGCCGGGCTTCGCCACGACGTACGACGAGCAGGCGCGTGCGGCGCTGCCCCTGGCGGAGGCACGCTCCATCGAGGTGCTGGCCGAACTGGTGCGGGCGGCCGGCTTCCGTGACGTGACGGTCACGCCCTTGACCACGATTCTCGATCTCGACCGGGAGTTCGGCGTGGCGCCCGGTCATGAGCTGACCCTCCAACATCTGGTGCGTGGCATCGCCTGAGCATGACTTGAACCCCGTCCCCGCCTCCTTGTTAGGTTCGAAGAACGACACACCACAGGAGGAGACTTCATGAAGAAGCGCATCCAGAAGAGTGCCGTGGCCGCCGCAAGCGTGGTGGCGTTCTCGGCCGCAGCGGTGATGAGCGCCGGCCCCGCCCAGGCCGGCGGTGACGGCACCACCTATGTCAAGGGCAACACCGAGTCGGCTTGCAACGCCGCGCTCTCTGCCGGGATCGGTGCGGCCGTCGGCACCGGCAAGGCCGTCACCGGCATCCAGCACTGCTATCGAGTCGACGAGAAATGGGTGGGCAGTCGCTGGCTCGGCAGTTACGTCGTCCACTGAGACCCTGTCCACCGGCTCTGTCCACCGGCCTCTGCCCGCCGGGCTGAGTCGTCCACCACTGGCACGAAGTTGGGTCGCACTGCGCATCTGAGATCGAGAACCCGCGGCCTGCCGCAGACGTGGACAGGGCGTGGTGACGACCGGGAGCCTTCCGCAATTGAACAGTATTCAGTAGTCTCGTGGGCATGGCTGAACACGTCGACGTCCTGATCATCGGTGCCGGTCTCTCGGGGATCGGCGCCGCGGCCACGCTGGCCTCCCGGCAGCCCGACAAGAGTTACCTCGTGCTCGAAGGGCGCTCGGCGAGCGGCGGCACCTGGGACCTCTTCCGCTATCCGGGGGTGCGCTCCGACTCCGACATGTACACCCTCGGCTACCGGTTCAAGCCATGGCTGGGCGACAAGGCGCTGGCCGACGGCGCCTCGATCCTCGACTACGTGCGCGAGACCGCCCGCGAGTACGGCGTCGAGGAGCGCATCCGCTACGACCAGAACGTGACCTCCGCCGACTGGGACTCCGAGTCGTCCACGTGGCGGGTCACGGTCGACGAGGACACCGTCTACACGGCATCGTTCCTGTGGGCCTGCACCGGCTACTACGACTACGACCAGGGCTTCACGCCGACCTTCGAGGGGCGCGAGCGGTTCCGCGGCGAGATCGTGCACCCGCAGCACTGGCCCGAGGACCTGGAGTACGCCGGCAAGCGCGTCGTGGTGATCGGCTCAGGAGCGACAGCGGTCACCTTGGTTCCGGCGATGGCCGCCGATGCCGCGAAGGTGACGATGCTGCAGCGCTCCCCGACGTACATCCTCTCGCTGCCGGCCCGCGATCCGATCGCGCTCGGCATGCGCAAGGTGCTGCCCCGCCAGGTGGCCTACAACGTCACCCGGATCAAGAACATCGCCCAGGCCAGCGCTCTCTACAACGTCAGCCAGAAGCAGCCGAAGCTGGTGCGCAGGGCGATCCGCAAGATGACCATGAAGCAGCTGCCCGAGGACTATCCGGTCGACGTGCACTTCAAGCCGACGTACGGCCCGTGGGACCAGCGCCTGTGCCTGGTACCCAACGGCGACCTCTTCAAGGCGATCCGCTCCGGCAAGGCCGAGGTCGTCACCGACACCATCGAGACGTTCACCGAAACCGGCATCCAGCTCACCTCCGGCGCCGAGCTCGAGGCCGACATCATCATCACCGCGACCGGGCTCAACCTGAAGCTCTTCGGTGGCATCGAGGCGACGATCGACGGCAAGAAGCTCGATGCGCCCTCGACGATGGCCTACCGGGGCCTGATGCTCAGCGACCTGCCGAACTTCGCCTACACCGTCGGCTACACCAACGCGTCGTGGACGCTGAAGGCCGACCTCGTCGCCGAGTTCGTCTGCCGAGTGCTCGAGCACATGAGCGAGGTCGGCGCTCGGACAGTGGTTCCGGTGCGCCAGGAGGGCGTGTCCGAGGAACCGTTCATGGACTTCGAGGCCGGCTACGTGCTGCGCTCGATCGACGAGCTGCCCAAGCAGGGCGACATCGAGCCGTGGAAGCTCAAGCAGAGCTGGTTCCACGACGTCCGCGCGATCCGCAACAGCAAGCTGGACGACGGGGTGCTCGAGTTCCGCTGAGGTCTCGAACGACCACACGAACGACCACAATGGGCCGGAGGCGCCGAAATCACGCTGTTCCTGGCCGTTGTGGTCGTTCCCGTGGTCGCCGGCACCAGATGGTGTGGCGAGTGAACGTGTGTCTGGTCACTGAATGCAACGAATGGGGTTCGAGTGCCCTACAGTTGTAGGCAGCAACCCGTTCAGTCTTGCCTCGGGTCGCCGGCGCGCAACTCGCGCAGTTGCCGATGCGCCGCCTTCGCAGATTCCGTTCTTCGGCTCCGCGATCGCATGTTTTCCTCCCCGCCGACCGGCGGGACGGCTTGGTGAGACACACCAACGGATAGCGACTTCTCTCTTGTCTACTGCTTCGACCGCGCCCATTTCCTTCGGCGCCCTCGGCACCCCCGCCAACCTGGTGGCCGTGCTCAACGACCTGGGCATCACCACGCCCACCCCCATCCAGGCAGCAACCCTGCCCGACTCCCTGGCCGGCCGTGACGTGCTCGGCCGTGGCCGCACCGGCTCCGGGAAGACGTTCGCGTTTGCCCTGCCGCTGGTCGCTCGCCTCGAGCTGACCGGCCGCAAGCCGCGGAGCAGGGCGCCGCGCGCGCTGATCCTGGCCCCCACCCGCGAGCTCGTCGGCCAGATCCACGAGGTCCTCAAGCCGCTGGCCAAGGCCGCCGGCCTGACCACGCTGACCGTCTTCGGTGGTGTCGGCCAGAACCCGCAGGTCCAGGGCCTGCGCAACGGTGTCGACATCGTCCTGGCCTGCCCGGGTCGACTCGAGGACCTGATCCAGCAGGGTCACTGCAACCTCGGCGACGTCGAGGTCACCGTGCTCGACGAGGCCGACCACATGGCCGATCTCGGCTTCCTTCCCGCCGTACGCCGTCTGCTGAAGGCGACGCCCACCGACGGTCAGCGCCTGCTCTTCTCGGCCACGCTCGACAACGCGATCGACACGCTGGTCAAGCAATTCCTGCACGACCAGGTGACCCACCAGGCCGACTCGGCGCAGTCGCCGGTCGCCAAGATGAGCCACCACGTGCTGCACCTCAACCGAGAGCACCGCGTTCCGGTGCTGGCCGACCTGGCCAGCGCGCCCGGCCGCACGGTGATCTTCACCCGCACCAAGCACGGCGCCAAGGCACTGGCTCGTCAGCTCAACAAGAACGGCATCCCGACCGTCGACCTGCACGGCAACCTCAGCCAGAACGCGCGCACCCGCAACATGGATGCCTTCCACTCCGGCAAGGCCACCACGCTGGTCGCCACCGACGTCGCTGCCCGCGGCATCCACGTCGACGACGTCGCGCTCGTCGTGCACGCCGACCCGCCGGCCGAGCACAAGGCCTACCTGCACCGCTCCGGCCGTACGGCGCGAGCCGGCGCCGAAGGCACGGTCATCACGTTGATGACCGACGACCAGGTGCGCGACGTCCGTGCGCTGACCCGCGCGGCCGGCATCAAGCCGACCACGACGCGTCTGAACGGCTCGGCCCACCCGATCCTCGAGGAGCTCGCCCCCGGCGTGCGCTCGACGCCCGGTGGCCTGGTCATCGAGGCTCCGAAGCAGACCGGCGGTGCCGGCAAGTCCGTCGGTGCCAACGCCCAGCGCAAGCGCGCTCGCAAGAGCGGCCAGACCAACGGCCAGTCACGTCGTGGCAACCCGACCGGTGGCGGCAACAGTGGCGGAGGCCAGCGCCCCGAGGGTGCCAGGGCCGGCTCGCGCTCCGGCAGCTCGCGCACCGGTGCCGGCAACGGTGGCAACGGTGGCGGAAACCGCTCGCGCGGTGGCCAGGGTGGCGGCTCCAACCGCTCCCGCGGCAGCCAGGGCGGGAGCACGCACAGCGCGGCTTCGTTCAGCGGCGGTCGTCGCTGACCCGCTGCGCCCCGCGAGGCCGACGCTTGATGGCGTGAGTGCCTGAACTCTCCCGAACAAGGGGTGGGTCCTGATTCGTCAGGGTCCACCCCTTGTCCGTTCCGGGTGGTGACAGCGCCTGTTCACCGACGCGTCCTTGACTCTCAGGGTGGGCGTGGTCAACTGGAGAAGACCTACTGACACAGCGACAAGGAGCACCACGATGAGCTTCGCGGACAAGGCCAAGAACGCAGTGCAGGACGCCACCGGCAAGGTGAAGGAAGCCGCCGGAAGCGCGACCGACAACGACGACCTCGAGGCGGAGGGCAAGACGGACCAGGCTGAAGCCAGCGTCAAGAACGCTGGCGAGAAGGCCAAGGACGCCCTCGGCGACCTCAAGGACGGCTTCAAGTCCTGAGCCGCTGATCCCGTTCAAATTCCTGCACGACGTCCTGCGTCGCGGTTGCTCCGGCAACCGCCACGCGGGACGTTGCGCATCTGGGTCAGGCGGTGATCAGGCCGATCCCGAGGCTGGTCAGGCCCACGGCCAGCAGGGCAGCGCCTGCCAGCACCATCGCGATGAACGCGTTGGGCTCGGTGCGGTCCTTGCCCATCGACGAGAAGAAGAACCCGCCGGGCATCAAGAGTGCCGCGATGGCCACGCCCGATCGTGACACCCAGTTCCAGAACCCGGTCTGGGTGGTCGAGTCGGCGAGCAGCTGGCAGACCAGGGCGAGCACCAGGAGTACGGCGGCATGCGCGTGCCCGGCGCGGGCGAACTTCTCCTGGAACGGCGTGGTCGGCGCCTTCCCTTGCACGACCTTGAGCAGGTAGAGCCCGCCGGTCTCGACGGTGACCAGGGACAGCAGCAGGATCCCGGCAAGGATGCGTGATTCGTCGGACATGAGCACTCCAATTAGATAGTTGACTATCCATAGTTTGGATAGCGGACTGTCCAAAGTCAAGGCACGAGTGCCAAGATGGCCGGCATGTGGATGGCCGAACTCTCCGAGCGCAGCGGCGTGCCTGTGGCAACGATCAAGTTCTACCTGCGCGAGAAGTTGCTGCCTGCCGGCAAGGCGACCGGAGCCACTCGTGCGTCGTACGACGAAGGTCATGTCCACCGGCTGCGCCTGATCCGGGCGCTCGTGGGCGTTGGTGGACTCGGGCTGGACCGGGTCCATGCTGTCCTGGCAGCAGTGGACGACACCAAGGCTGACCTCCACGAAGTGCTCGCCAGTGCCCACCAGCAACTCTCGCCTTTGCCCGAGTCCGAGGTCAGCGAAGAGTCGCGCAGGCAGGTCGCGGCGCTGGTACGACGCAAGCGCTGGCAGCTGCAGCCCGAGGGTCGACACTCGGAGGCCCTTGCCGCCGCGCTAGATGCGATGACCGCGGCCGGACAGCCTCTCGACCTGCCCTCCCTGACGACGTACGCCGACGCTGCGGCGATGGTCGCGGAGGCGGAGATCGAGTCCATGTCGACGGCGATGGACCGCGAGGATGCGGCGATCTACGCGGTCACGGGGACGGTCCTGGCCGAGCCTGTCCTCCTGGCCCTGCGCCGGATGGCGCAGGAGCACCACTCGAACCGTAGGTTCTCGACCAGCTGATTCGGCGCGGCACATCGCGGTGAGATGCTGTGCAGATGACCACGCCGCTGGAGTTCTTCGACACCGACAGCCTGCTCTCACCGGAAGACATCGCGATGCGCGACACCGTGCGCAAGTACGTCGAGTCGAAGATCAAGCCGCAGTTGGCCGGCTGGTATGAGTCCGCCTCGATCCCGGCGCGTGAGCTGGCGCGTGAGCTGGGCGATCTGGGTGTGCTCGGCATGCACCTGGAGGGGTACGGCTGCGCGGGCACCAGCGCCACGGCGTACGGCCTGGCCTGCATGGAGCTGGAGGCGGGTGACTCGGGGCTGCGGTCGCTGGTGTCGGTGCAGGGCTCCTTGGCGATGTTCGCGATCTGGATGCACGGATCCGAGGAGCAGAAGCAGGAGTGGCTGCCGCGGATGGCGGCCGGCGAGGCGATCGGCTGCTTCGGGTTGACCGAGCCCGGCTTCGGCTCCAACCCGGGCGGCATGATCACTCGTGCCAGGCGTGACGGCACTGACTGGGTGCTGACCGGAAACAAGATGTGGATCACCAACGGGTCGGTGGCCGACGTCGCCGTGGTGTGGGCGCAGACCGACGAGGGTGTGCGCGGGTTCGTGGTTCCCACGAGTACGCCGGGTTTCTCGGCGCCGGAGATCAAGCAGAAGATGTCGCTGCGGGCCTCGGTCACGTCGGAGCTGGTGTTGGACGGCGTACGTCTGCCGGACTCGGCGGTGCTGCCGAACGTGGTCGGTCTCTCCGGTCCGTTGTCGTGTCTGAACGAGGCGCGGTTCGGGATCGTCTTCGGGGCGTTGGGTGCGGCGCGTGACTGCTTGGAGACGGCCGTCGCCTATGCCCGGGAGCGGGAGATCTTCGACAAGCCGCTCGCCGGCTTCCAGTTGACGCAGGCCAAGATCGCCGACATGACGGTCGAGTTGGGCAAGGGGATGTTGCTGGCGCTCCATCTCGGTCGGCTGAAGGACTCCGGGGAACTGGACCACCGGCAGGTTTCGCTCGGCAAGCTCAACAACACGCGTGAGGCGATCAAGATCGCGCGGGAGTGCCGCACGATCCTCGGCGCGGCCGGCATCACGCTGGAGTATCCGCTGATGCGCCACGCCAACAACCTGGAGTCGGTGCTGACGTATGAGGGCACTTCCGAGGTGCACCAGCTGATCATCGGCCAGGCGGTGACGGGGGAGTCGGCCTACCGCTGACGGCTACGTGTCCTCGGGGCAACCGCGGTCCCCCGGCACAACTGCTGCCCTCGCGGAACTACTTTCCGGGTTTGTCCGGATGGTGAGATTCGGGGCCTGTTTCGGGGCTGTGTTGTCGGTGGTCTCGTGTTGGGTCGAGGACATGACGACAGTGATGGCGGATCTCGATGCGGGTGACACGCTCACCGTGGTCGAT
>LMSR01000008.1 GCA_001429555.1 Nocardioides sp. Soil797
GTTGACACCCGACCAGCGTCGGCCCACGATCAGCCATCGAGGTGGTGACGACGGTCCAAGCGCGACCTACCCAAGTGGGTCACGTCATACCGTCTAGGGCTGAACCTCCGTTTTGCTACTCAGCTGCCGGACTCGGGCTTGCGGCGGCGCCGGCGGAGCCGTTGCGCCTCATTGAAGGCGGCGGCGACGACGTCGGCCGGTTCGCCGAAGACCTCTGCGAGAGCCTCGATGACCGGCGGCGGTGGGAGGCGTGTCCAGCGCCCGACCTCCCAGGAGTAGTAGGTCTTCACCGCCATGTTCGTCCGCGCGGCCAGCTCGGGCACAGTCAGGCCGGCCTTGAGCCGGAGCGCCCGCAGGTCGGGGATATCGCCGTCGAGGTGGATCAACCGCAAAGTGGGGATGTCCAGGGCCCGTGCGAGCTTGACCAGGAAGTCAGGCCGGGGCACCGACGTGCCCAGCTCCCAGCGCGAGATGCGCTCTCCCCCGGCCGCGCCGACGAGTCGCGCGAGCTCGTGCTGGGTCAGGCCCGCGCTCTCGCGGGCGGCCCGCAACTCTGAGGGGTCAACGCCGGAAACCATCAGCGACGAACCCTAGCGGCCAGCGGCGCTTCCGGCGCCCGCCCGACCCACGGCACGCCGGAACCCTCGTCAGGTCGCGGGCGACCCGCCTCATCAGGACCGGGCTCAGGTCGACGCGTGCCGGTTGAGCCTTGCCTCAGCTGGCTCCGAGCACCTCACCCAACACAACCCGGACCAACTGACTGCGCGAGGCGGCTCCACTGTCAGCTACGAGGGTGTCCACCACCTTCATGTTCTCCTCGGCCGTGTCGAACGAGATGGTCGTCAACTTGCCGATGCTGACGCGAGGCGCGGTGGTAACAGGAAACAGGTCGTTGCCGATGCTCGTGCCGTTCTCGGCCGCGACAAGCTCCTGATGCCGATCGGCCGTCTGGGCCAACGCGTTGAGGATGAACTGCACCTGGCCGACCTTGGGTGAGGCCTCGCGACGCTCGGTCATCAAGTCGACCAGGCTTTGCGGGAGGCTCAGGGTCGTGCGCTTGGTGCCACCGGTGGACTCACTCGCCTTGGCCGGCTTCTGCTTGGGCTTGGGCTTGGGCTTGGACTCCCCTGCGGCCTTCTCCGCCGCCGGCGTTGCGGCGGGCACGGACCCAGCCTTCTCGAAGGCTTCGTCCTTTGCGCGCTCGGCGGCAAGGGCTTCCTCGACGCTGACAGTGGGCTTGGGCTCCGACGCCGGCGCAGCGGCGGGCTTACGCGAAGGCAGTGTGCTGACGCGGTCTCGGACGAGCCCGAGGGCAGGCTTCATCGGCACGCGTTCCTCGCTCATGCGGTCACCGCCTCGAGGTCAGCAGCCTCAGCCTCTTCGGCCGCGCCGATGCGTTTGATGAGCTCGTCGGCGAACAGCACGTAGTCGTCACACAGCGCCAGCGAGGAGCCGGCCGGCCTGTCAGGACGACGGCCCGCCTTGAGGGCGACGTACCAAGGCTCAGCGTTGTGAACGACCTCGGCGAGCTCGTGGATCAGCTTGCCCTTCTCGCGAGCGTCGCCGGCGGCTGCCTCAGCGTGGCGGATGATCGCCTCGAACAGCAGCGCGGAGTCACCGAGGACGCTGCGGACGTCGTCAGCGGCGAAGCGACGACGCACCGTGGCGGCGCTACCCATGCCGAACAACACGGCCCCGAGGACGTCGATGGTCGGGTTGACCTCGCGGATTCGCACCACTTGGTCAGCCAGGACGCTGAGGCCCTTGATGCTGGCGCGGTCCGACTTGGTCGGGATGACGATCCAGCGGGCGGCAGCAAGAGCCAGCATGACCAGAGCCGAGCGCTTCGAGGGCGGGGTGTCGATGATGATCAGCTCGTACTCGGGAGCCAGCGGCTTCAGTGCATTGGCGAGCAGGACGCTGCCGTCCTCACCTCGACGCTCACGACCGAGGACCAGATCCTCGAGCTCGTCGAGCTTGCTGCCGCCGGGGATCACGTCCAGGTTCGGGCGCACGCTCTTGAGGACGGGCTGCAGGACACCGTCTGTCAGGAGGGTGCTGACGAGGTGCCTGCCCTCGTCGCCCTTGTCGACGTATCCGAGGTCGAACTCGAGGTTGCCCTGGGAGTCCAGGTCGATGAGAAGAACCTTCATGCCCGCCTGAGCGGCAAGACCGGCGACGTTGGCCGCGCAGCTGGTCTTACCGGTTCCACCCTTGCCGGTGGCGAAGACGATCACTCGGGACAGTTCGTTCATGGGCCAGATTCTGCTCCCAAATCAGGCTATGGAGCCGTTACGACACGCATACGGCGGGCATAAGTTGCCGCTAGTTCTTCGGTAGCGGCGCCGGTAGCGCTCTCGCTAGGTCGGCCGTACGTCTCCGTTAGGGGTCCCATCATGCGGCCCGTATGTGGTCGCTAACGGCTCCACTAGCGGGACGGCAGCCCCCCGTTATGTGTGCGCTATGCGTTCCCCTACCGTCCCCCTTATGTCTCCGTTACCGGCCCCATATCGGAACCGTAGCGCGCCCGCTGCGTAGCACCTAGCGGTTGGCGGAGTTCTCCCTGACATGCTTCAGGGAGAACTCCGCGGGCAGGACTACGAGCTCGCAGGAAGCCGTAGAAGGCGCTCTGAGCGCCGAACAGCATCGCAGTGGGGGACAGGGGCGCCTTGCCCACTTATGGGGCCCCTGTGAAGAATGATGTTGAGTCGATCAGCCGGCCGCACGCGCAGGATTCTCCCCAGGGAACGCCAGTTGAAGTTGGCGCTCGAGGAAGCTCTGGTCGCGTTCGTCGACTCCGTTCGGCAACGCGGATCGCTCGGCAGCCCAGGAAGCGGTGGGGGAGGGGAGCCCGAACGCAGCACGATGTCGAGACCAGGCGGCGACAGCCAGACCGCGTTCGTTCTGGCTCAACACCTTGAAACGCGCCTTCCGCTCCTCCGATCGGCGGGCGAACTCATCGGGGGAGAGACTCTCGACCCACGATCGATAGTGCTCGACCTCGTCGATCCCGGCATTCGCGCGCGCGGTTGCGAGCTTCGCCTTACGCTCCGCCTGCTCGGTGATCGAGAGCTCGTCAAAGGATGACCTCCACTCTTCCTGCCGGCTGACGCGTTCGGCTGGGGAGAGGCTCGACCACCAAGCAGCCTCCTTGTCCTTCTGCGCCTTCAGTGCACGCGCGCGCTCGAGCGGCCAGGTCGAGGCCATGCCTTCTCGGTAGGCGGCACGCTCGGCCTCGACCCGCGCGTCGAGCACGGCGTACGCCTGCTGCGCTCGCTCCTGGACTTTCATCGATCGAGGTCCAGTTGCGGCGAACCATCGACCGTCTTCGTCCACTCGAGCCAGGCCGGCGTGGGCCAACGCAACAGCAGCCTTCTTCACCGCAGCTAGGTGGCTTCTCGTCGGAGCAGCGTCTCTGGTCTCAACTAAGCCAGCCTTTACAGCCAGATCACTGGGGGACAGGTGCTCTTCGGCCACCAGCAGGGTGCGCCACAGGCTGTGGGACGCGCGGGGGAGGGTGGCCCAGAGGCCGCCGGGGGCGTGGGGCGGGTGAAAGCTTAGTGGGGGGATTTCGCTGCAGTCCTCTGACGGCTCCACCTCGAACTCGAAACTCGTCGCGTCAGGCTTGAGGGGCGAGAAGCAGTCGGTGTGCAGGCGGCCCACAGATCCGTCCAGAAGCCTTAGAGCTGCCCGGATGGTCTTGCGGTCTGCGAGGCCGGTGCTCTTGACCAGGTCGCGCTCAGGGCAGGGGACGCGCAGCGAACCGGCGGTGAGCATCCGGTCGAGGACGTGGTGACCGACGAGCAGCAGGGAGGCGCGCGAGCGTGCGGACTGGGTCCACATGCGTTCCTCGAGGCGTACGCGGGCCGCCTGAACGGCGGCCGCGACACCGGGGGCGGCCTGTGGGGGAGTTGAGGCCTCGGCGGTTGGTGAGAAGGCCTTGGCGTCCTCGACGCACTTGTTCCAGACGTACTTCAGCCACCAGTCAGGACGCTGGTGCTTCGCCTTCTGCATCGCGGCCGGGTGCGACTCCCGGATTAGTCCCCACGCGACCTTGGGGTCACCAATGGCCCACACGAGCTCGCGGGTGAGGCCCAGCTCCGGGAGCGATCGGTCGTTCGAGCGCGGCTTGTAGGAGCCGAGAGCGGAGGTGTCGCCAGTGGTGAGGTAGCGGCGCCACTGTGGGGCGATCTCCCGCTTGTAGCGCTGGAGCTGCAGTGGAGTGACCGCGCCGGACCAGACTCCGCCGGCGGCCGCCCGCTTCTTCGGTGAGCGGAGCGGCTGGAGTGTCGGAGCCTCGGGAAAGACCTGCTTGAGTCGACGCAGAGCGTCTCGAAGATCCCCTCGCGGCTTCGTGACGGTGCCCCAGCGGTGCGGGGAGGAAAGCGGCCGCACCGAGTCGCGAAGGTCGAGCTCGGAGCGGGCGATGTTGACGTCGTCGGCGAGGAGCTCGAGGTACTTGCTGACCTCGAGCGCGAAGCCGGAGCGGTGGTCGGCGGCCGCGTAGCGGAAGTCGACACGCGCGAAGAAGATGTGGGCGCGGCCGGGAGCGCCACCAGAGGGCCGCTCAAGCACCCAGCAGCCCTGTCGTCGCAGCCAGTCAGCGATCTCCGGTGCGAGGTACTCGCCCATGCCGGCGCTCTTGGTGTCCAGGTCGATCACGCCCGCACCGGCACGGAGGCGGCCGAAGATCGCAGTCACGCGGCCCTTGCCGATCAGCGAGAGGCCCTGGTGCAGGGAGGGGACCGTGATGGGCAGTCGGCCGTTGCTGGCAGCACCTAGGGCATGCCAGCCGCTGAGCGAGAAGAGCCACTCGTCGAGAGCCAGCAGGTTCTGAGCAGGAGTCAGCGCAGCGTGGTCAGCACCACGCGACACGGCGGAAACGCCGGCGACATTTGCGGGCTCGACAGAGCCGGACGCTGCTAGGGTGGGCAGCACGAAGCCATCCCAATCATCTCCTTGGACAGAGAAACGGGTTCTTGCTTCTTCGAAGGGCGACCGCGCCAACGGTCGCCCTTCAAGCATTTCAGGGCACTGCCCTGATCGGGGTTCAGACGGCTACAGGCAACATCTCCTGCTCACGGGCGGCACGCTCGGCCGCGATGGCTCGGCGCATCTCGTCAGCGTCGTAGGGCTTCACGCCCTCGCCGAGGAGGTACTCGAGGATGTTCTGGTACGTCAGACCAGTCTCGTCCTTGATGGCGAAGACGATCTTGGCCTGGGCCATAGGCAGGTGGAACTTGATCTGCTCACGCTGGCCCTTGTACGGCTTGAACGTCGAGACGGCCTTGATCAGCTCGGAGAAGTCAGCACCCAGGGCGTCAGAAGTGACGGCCTCGGCGACCTCCGCCTGAGGGCGGTTATCGGTGACCTCAGCGATGAGTTGGATGTGCTCGATGGTCTCGGGGGAGAGCTTGATGAGGAAACCGTGGCGCTCGCCCTTGGAGGGACGACCACGGCCTTCCTTACGCGGCTTCTGCTCCTGGTCCATGTCGGCGATCCTGCCGCAGGCTGACTTTTCAGCAACGAAGGCGCGCCGAAACATTTTCTGGAAATATCCTTCGCTCTTCGCCGCGTCGGTCCTTCCGGATGTCGCTGGCGCGGTCACCGACGAGGACCCGTGCTAAGCGTCGCAGACTCGAACTGCGGCGCGTCCGGCCGCGGGACAGGTCGCTGCTGCTGGGCGTCGCTGACTGCACTTACGTGCTCGGCGTCGTGCAGCGAGGCCAAGGCCGACGCGGTGCCGGCGGCCTCAACCGTGGCGTCGCTGGCGGCTCGAAGGGTCTCCGCGACGGGCGGCGGGAGCGGGACAAGGCGCTTGGCGAGGATGTCTGCGGGGGAGACCCACACGACGTCACCCTCGGTCGGCGGGCTGGCCAGCCCTGACTCCACGTCGTTGTGGGCGCGGCGGGACAGGGCGCGGGCCGGGCCGATGAGGTCGGGGTTGTCGGCCTTCTCGGCGACGACGTGGGCCAGCTCGGTGCCGGCCTCGACCGCGCGGAGGGTCGCCGCGGTGGCCTGGGGGAGTCCGGGCCGGGTCGCGATGACCTCCGGCATCGCGAGCGTGGTCGTGTCATGGGTGACCTGGCGGTAGGCGGCGCGGACTTCCGCGGCCGCGCGTGCCAGGGGCTCCTCGAGGCGGGCGCCTGGGGGAGCGAGGTCGCCCCAGCGGCTGGCCAGGTTGCTCCAGGAGCGGCCTGCTTCGGCGATCGCCGGCACGAGGCGCTCGGAGGGCTCGAGGACGCCGGCGGTGGCGGCCGCGTCGACGAGGACCATGCTCGCGCCGGCGATGAGTCCCTGGGTGCGGGTGATGAGCAAGACGTTGGCCGGCGCGAGGTCGCGGGCCAGAGCACGGTGGGACTGGATGTCCCAGTTGGCCAGCGCCTGGGCCAGCCTGCCGGGATCGTCGACGGGCCTCATGGCCTCGCCGGCGAGGGCGTGGGGGAACCGGTCGGACAGGTAGCTGCGGGCGGTGTTCTCGCACGCCGCCATCCGGTCGACCCAGACCCCGGTGGGTGCGACGGCGTAGGGGGAGTGGTGCTGGGCCAGCTGGACGCGGCGGCCTGATTCGCGGGCGTCGGTGACGCGGTCGCGGCCGTTGTCGTGCAGGGCGACGTTGACGGCGTGGGCGGTCAGGTAGAGGCCGTGCATGATTCTGGTGCGGGCTGCCTCGAGGTCGCGGTGCGCCTCGGTCTGCTCGTGCGGGATCTCGGCGCCGTAGCGGCGGACCAGGGCGGCTGCGTTGAGGAGGGTCTGGGTCATCTGGTCGATGCGGGGGTTGGTCGGGCCCTGACCTGGCCAGGCCTTCCGGCCGGACAGGCTGGACTCGATGGTCGCGGCCTGGGCGGAGAGGCTGGTGATGGGACGGTCGCGCTCATCGACGCCAGGTCGCCGGCCAGGGAGGGAGGCCCACAGGTCCTCCGCGGCCGCCACCATCGTGGGCCAGCTGCGCAGCAGCGTGCCGGCGTCGTCGCCTCCGACGTCCATGAGCAGCTGGCGGGCCAGGTAGTCGACGTCGAAGAGCATCTCGCCGACGCTGCGCACGTCGCGCGAGGTCATGGGGATCTGGTCGACGTCGAAGAGCTCCTGGTCGATGTCGGCGTACGCCGGGCGCAGGTCAGTAGCCAAGGCCGCGGGCTTCCCGGATGAGGTCGCACAGGTCGACGACCAGCTGCGAGCCGTGGATCAGGTCCGGCTGGTGCAGCGGCAGTGGGCGGGTCAGCTCCTCGGCCTCGGTGAGCAGCTGCAGCGGGGTGCGCTCCTCGAGGTCGGCGAGCAGGTCGACGTCCTCGGGCAGCTCGTAGTCGTCGGGCAGCAGGGCGCTGGCCCGGGAGTGGGCGAGGTAGACACCCAGCCCGAGGTCGTGGAGCGGGGAGTCGGCGGCGGCCGCGTCGGCGTCGGTCCACACCTGGGTAGCGGCCTGATGCAGCAGCTGGGCGATCGAGCCGAGGCGGTCCCAGGTGCCGTCAGCGTTGAGGGTGTCCACGTGCGTTCCTTTCGGTTGGAGGTCGGTCTGGCCCATGAACCCACGTCCCGGCCGCGGCCCGCTGCGCTGAGCGGCGGGCTGTGGATAACTCGGGGTGGTGTCGGAACCTGGGCACAAACTGGTCTCGTTCGCCTATGTCGTCCGGCGGGTGTCGGACGATCACCGCGAGCAAAGTCAAGAGATCCGCACTAGTGCTGAAAGATGGAGGAGGGTCGAGATGAGGTTCCCGATGACCGTGCTGAGGGTGGTGACGCTGGGGCCGGCGCTGCTGGTGAGCTTCGTCCTCACCGTGGTGGTGTGCGCCCTGCTCCCGCCGGCACTTGGCCTGGTGGTGTTCATGGCTGCGGGCGGCCTGCTGGTCGCGCTCGCGCTGGGGCAGCTGCAGGAGCCGGCGATCGCGGCGCTGACCAGGTCGCGGCCGGCGACCGAGGCCGAGGTTCAGGTGCTGGCGCCGATGCTGGCCGACCTGGGTGGCCGCGGGGTCGAAGTCGGCGCGCTGTTCGTACGCCGTGTGCAGCGGACGAGCACCCCGGTGGCGGTGGCGATCGGCCGCCGCGCCGTGGTGGTCAGCCCTGGGCTGGTCGAGGCGACGTACCGCGGTGGCGTGACTGGCGCGGAGGCGGCCGCGGCGGTGGCTCATGCCGTCGGCCGACATCAGGCGCTCCGGCCGAGGCTGGAGCTGGCTGTGCTCGCGGCGACGACGCCGTGGCGGCTGATGGTGGCGACTTTCCGCGGCGTGGGCCGGGCGTTCGCGTGGCTCCCGTTCATGCGGCTGGCCTGGACGCTTCGGGGCGTCGTGGGGGTCATCTGCGTCGTGCAGTCGGTCGCCGAGGGCCGGGCCGCGCCTGGGCTGCTCGGCGGCGCGGTCGTTGCGCTGACCTACCTGGTGCCCGCAGCAGGCCGGCGGATCGAGCTCCGCACCGAGGCCGAGGCCGACCAGTTCGTGCTCTCGCTGGGCCTCGGTCCCGTGCTGGCGGGTCTGCTGCGGCGCTTCGGGCACCCGATGACGCTTGAGCGGATGCAGCGGCTGGAGGCGGCCGTCGAGCAGCCTCAGCGGCCGCGGCTGCACCTGGTGCACGGCTGAGGCTGTTCGCGCGGGTCTCGCGGCGGCCGGGCGTGGGCTACTCGTCGTCGGCGAAGCCGGACGTGGAGTGATGGACGCAGCCGCGGCCGTCGCCCTCATGCGGCTTGTGGTTCATGCAGGGCAGCGAACCCAGCTTGTGCGAGCAGTCGACCCAGCGGACGGTCGACGGGCCGGTGGTCGGCGCGAGTGCGGTAGCCATCGGGGCCTCCTACCGGCGCGGGCCGCGGCGGCGGCCGAGCTGGGGCCGCTGGTAGGCGGCGGTGTCGGTGTGGTCGTGCTGGCGGCCGGACCGGTGAACCTGCGCGATCTCGGCGTCGGGTGAGGGGCCGGTGTCGGCGGCCGCGGCCTGGGCGGCTGCTTCCTCGGTGGCCCTGATCTCCTCGGCGCGCTGTCGTGCCTCTTCCTCGAGCGCGGCTTCCTCGCGAGCGGCGTCACTCATGTGAACTCCCATGGATCCCGTGGACTGGCGCCGGCTGCGCCGGTCCTCCTGGTCACCTATGTGCCGGGCGGGGGCCTGGGCGATCACCGCGGCCGAAATGGCTTGAATGCTGCTGCCCGGGTGGTCAGGCAGGCTGGGCTAGCAGCGTGGCGCCCAGCAGCTGCGCGGTGTGCTCAAGGACGGCGTGGGAACCGGTTGAGCCTGGGCGGTCGCAGCAGGGATGGGTGTCGTAGCCCTCGTCGGCGACGATGCGGTGCAGCTGGCCACCGCAGGCGCGACAGCGTCGGTCCGGGTGGGTGGGGCACTGCTCTGCCGCCACGGCGCAGGGCAGGCAGACAGCGGTCGGTGGGGGAGTGACCTGGTGGGCGCGGTCCCAGTCGCGCCGCTGGCGCAGCAGCGTGGCTGTTTGTTCCCACAGTGCGTGCTTGAGGTGCGCCGGCGCTGGTGTGCCGATCGCCTGGTCGACCGCCGTCTTGAGCAGTTGCTCATCGCAGGTGAGGATCCGCTCGTCGACGCCGCGCCCGTAGCACCAGCGGGCCAGCGTCTTGGCGGCCGTCATCAGCTGTTCGTCCATGGCCGCCGCCCCTCCCTCAGCAGGTGCCCCACAGGCCGCTGTCGGCGCCCTGGGCATCGGCGGCGGCCGAGGAGTAGGAGTCTTCGCGGGTGAGGTCCTGGGTGGCCTCGTAGCGGCGGGCGGCGCCGCGCGCCAGGAGCTCGCGCGCTACGTCGACGTCGTCGTGGTCGACGTAGCGCAGCAGACGGTTGTACCGGTCGCGGTCTGGCTGCCGACTGTCGGTGACGAGTTGGACGGTGCTGCCGACCGGGGCGAGGTCCTCGAGCAGGTCGGTTGCCTGGTCGGCGTAGCACTCCGCTGGCGTCGGCGGGTGGGCGACTTCCGGGGCGTCGATGCCAAGCAGGCGGACTCGGCCGAGCGGGCGGCCGGCGAGGTCCTCGACGCGCAGGGTGTCTCCGTCGACGACGGCCGTCACCCTGACCTGGGTGGCCGTCCCCTCGGCTGGGTCGGGGCCCGTGGGAGTGCCGGGGAGGGCTGCGGTGATCCCGCCGGCGGTGAGCGCGGCGAGCGCGGCGGTGGCCAGACCGATGAGGGCCTTCACCGGGCGACCCTCAGCTGCGGACGCTCGCCGGCGCCGGTGACCGCGCGTTCCTGCGCCCGGGCGCCGGGGGAGCGGTAGCCGGCGTCGGGGATCTCGGCGACGTCGGCCTGTCGGTTGCCGGCGCTGGCCGGTTCCTCGGGGAGCTCGGCGGCGATCTTCGCGGCAAGGTCGCGCAGCGGCGGGGTCTTCTCGATCCGCCGGGTGGCGTGGAGCACGGTGGTGTGGTCGCGCTCGAAGTGCCGCGCGATCGTCGGGAGGCTGTGCCCGTGGATGCGGGCCGCGGTCATGGCCACCGCTCGGGCGTCCGCGGCCGTCCGGGTCCGATCGGCGCCCAGGAGGACCTCGGGGGTGGTGCCGAAGGCCTCGGCGGCCGCCACGACGGCATGCTCGACCGGGCCGTCAGGCGTGACGGTGGACGACGGCTGGTCCTGGTGGAGGCTGACCACCGTGGCCTCGGGGCGGGGCAGTTGGGCGGTGTAGCGGTCGTTGACGTGCTCGGTGACCCGGGCCGCGGCGTCGGCTAGCCGTGGGCGTTCGGCGGTGCGGCGTACGGCGTGGATCACCGAGCCGTGGTCCTTGTTGAAGTGCTCGGCGATCGCCGGCAGGGACAGGCCGACCTCGCGGGCTGCGGTCATGGCCACGGCGCGGGCGTCGCTGACCGGGCGGCTGCGCTCGGCGCTCAGGATCGCCTCCGGGGTGGTGCCGAACATCGGCGCGGCGGCGTTGATGGCCAGCTCGCACACCGCTGCCGGGCCGGTGGCCGGCGACGACGGTAGGGTCTGGTCGACCTGGACGGCGAGGACGGCCACCAGCGACCGCAGCTGGTCGGCGTCCAGCGGCGCGACCAGATCGGCGACCTGGTCATGCTGCCCGCGGCCGGCGGCATCAAGGATGAGGCCAGCCAGCTGACGGCCTCCCTGATCGAGGTCCATGCCTGTCCTCCCGCCTTACCGCGCCGGCGACCCGACGACCGGGGACGCCTGGCGAGGCACCTGGCCGCGTCCCTGCTCGGCCATCCGTCGGCGGGCGTTGTCGGTGATGTCGCTGGCGATCCCGGCCGACTGCCGGGCGTTGGCCGCGGCGTGGTCGACGACGTTCTCGAGCAGGCGCACGTCCTCGTCGGCGCGGCCGAGCTCCTTGCCGGCGGTCGCGATGCTCCGCTCGAGGGTGACCGGCTCCAGCAGTGACGGCGGAGTCACCTGCTTTGCCGCCAGCTGAGCGCTGTCGACGTGGTGGGCGGTCAACCGGGCCATCGGCTTGGCCAGGTCGATCATCTCGCCCACCACGGCCAGGCGTGGCTTGAGCTGCGCGACCTCACTGGCGATCTCGGGATCGGATGTGTCGGCTTCCTGGAGGAGGTCGTGGGCGTCCCCGATGGCATTCGATGCCCGCTCCAGGTGTCCGCTGAGTTCGTCGACCAGCTCGGCGTTGTCGCTGCAACGCCGCTGCAGGCGGCTCAGGTGCTCGCCGGCGGCCTCGAGGTAGTAGTCACCACGGTCGCTGAGCCGGGCCTTGGCGGAGTCGAGTTCGGCGTCATCGAGCACCCGCAGCGCGGAGTTGATCGTGGTGTGCAGCTCGTCGACGACCCGGCTGGCACGTCCTACGGCCTGCTCGGCCATGAAGACGGCGTCGGCCGCCTGCAGAGCGGTGTCGGTCCTCATGCAGGCTCACCGCCTCCCGTGTCGGGCGGCGGCGTGCTGCTCGATGCGGGCAGCACGTCGCGGAGGCGGTCGAGCGCGGCCAGCGCCTGCTCGAGGTGTTCGCGGGCCTCCTGAACCGGGTCACGGTCGGTCGCGGCGGAGGGGGAATCGGTGGGCGTGCTCACGGGCAGCTCCTTCGTTGACCGGGGTCATCTCTCAGTCACCAAAGGAAGGTCAACCCGCTCGGGCGATCATCGTGCGCGAGAAATCTCGCGGGTCGCCTCAGCCGCGCGAGGTCAGGGCTGGTCCCAGGGCATCGACTCCTGCCCGTCGTCGACGCCCTGGCTGATGATGTGCGCGGTGGCGTTCCGCGCGGCGTTCAGGTGCTTGTGGAGGTCGACAGCCAGGCCGCGGGCCTCCTCCAGATGGAGACGCGCGACGCCGATCGCCATGGCGGGGTCGGACTCGTCGGTCATCGAATCCATGCTGAGCACCTGGTCGGCCAGTGCCTGCTCGAGCGTGCTGGACAGCTGCGAGAACGCCTGAGGAAGCGCGGCCGCGAGGTCGGCGAACTCCGCGAGCTCCTCGGAGGTCGCGGCCGGGATCTGGTCGCGCTCCCACATCGTGGCGCGGTTGAAGCCGTAGACGTGTTCGCGGGCCGCCGTCGCGTGCCCGCTCGCCTCGAGCTCGTCGTTGTCGTCCACCAAGGTGCCCCTTCCCGCCGGGAGGTCTCGTTGGCGTTGAGTCTCGCGGATCTCGCCGGCGTACGCGCGGATGCTGCCCGCCGGCTGTGGATAACGGCCGGGGGTTCCCTCAGGGGGTTGCGGGCGGGAGACTGATCGGCCATGGACGACCAGGCGGCCTTGATCGCGCGACGCGTGGCCATGGCGGCGGCGGCCTGGTTCCACGCGCCGGCAGACGTGGAGGCCTACCGTCGGCTCGCGGCCGCGGTGGGGGAGTGGAACGCCTACAGCGCACCGCAGCTGGAGGCCGGCGACGCCGGCGATGCCGCCGAGCTGCTCGATGACCTGGCCGACGTGGCGCCTCCCATGCCGCTGGGCGAGGGCGTCGCGGAGCTTGAGGCGGTTCTACGGCGGCAGGCTCGCCGCGCGCTCTAACGGCGGGGTGTGTCGCGACCGCAGTCGGTGGCTGGCGGGAGTTCGCGGCGGTGTGTAACGAAGTGTATGGCCGCCGTGACGGTCAGCGGCCGACGTCGAAGCCGCGCATTCTGGGCGTGCCGCCACCGGGTTCGTGTGCTCCGAGACGCCGCCGAGCAGCCTCGTCAGGGCTCTCGGTCGCGGGCGCGACCTCCTGGACCTCCTCGCGGCCGGATGTGGCCGGCTGCGCGGTCGTGCTGAGGGTTTCGGCCAGGTCCTCGATGTCGGCCTCCAGGACCCGCCCGAGGATGTCGGCGATGCTCGTGGGGGAGCCGTCGCAGTCGGCCGCCAGCGCCGCGGCCAGCTGGTCGAGGGCGGCGTTGCCGCGGGCGGTGAAGGTGACGACTCCGGGGACCGGGTTCTCGGCTGGGGAAGTGCTCATGGTCCACCTCGCTTCCTGGTCACCTGATATGTAGGGACTGTCTGTCAAGGGGCAGGGTGAGGCGCCCGCCGTGGATGCCTCCTGGCGGGCGCCTCGTGCTTCGCTGGCGCGATGGTC
>LMSR01000009.1 GCA_001429555.1 Nocardioides sp. Soil797
GTCGAGGAGGTGACCGAACCCGAACCACCGGTCCTCACAGCCTGACCAACACGGCCAACCGAAGGATCAACTTCGTACACCACGCACTGGGACTTGACCGTCACATCGTGCTCGACTTCGCGAGAGTCCTGGTGGTGGGCGGTGTCTCGACGGGTGTCGGCCTCGGTCGATCGAATCCTGTCCACCGCTCGACGGTGCGCCAGCGTCATGAGCCACGACATCGCGCTGCCTCGTGCTGGATCGAACCGCGCAGCCGTCTGCCACACCTGCAGATACACCTCTTGGGTGACCTCCTCCGCCATGGCGTGACTCCTGAGGACGCGCAGCACTAGCCCGAAGACTCGGGCGGCCGTCGCGTCGTACAAGTCAGCAAACGCTGCTTCGTCTCCGAGCGCCGAGCGTGACAGCAGTTGAGCGAGCGTGGCGACGCTGGCGGCTGGCGCGGATGAGTCTGGGCCCTCGGGGACTGAGCGCAGCGGACCAGGCGAGGTCACGGTCTGACTCCCTACACAGTTCTCTCGAACGCTCTCCTGAGGAGAGCCGATCCAAACGCCGAGCGACGTCTGGCAGAACCGTGGAGACCCTCCTTCGCAGTTAGTTGTGTACCTGCGCTCTGAACGTAGCCCTAGAACCAGGTTGCGCCCCATCGGAAGGACCCCGGAACACGACCGTTACCGAACCGTGTCTCTGAATCGTCTGTTTGCGGTCACCGACAGACATCCACGTCTGCCACGCGTCGAGCACGTCTGCCGGCGAGCGAACCTTTCTAGGGTCGCGACGCGACGAGAGTCTGGACGATGACACGGCGATCCTTCACGGCATGTGGGTGCATAAGCAGTCCCTCTACGACGAAGGTACCGATCGCAGCCATCGGCACGAGGTCCGACTCAGGGATGCCAACCCGCCTGAAGCCATCGACAAGCAAGGTGTCCACGAGGGTGTGGAAACCGTTGTGCCAGGCTTCGACCACCGGAGAGGTTGCTGTCTTGGCGTGGACTACGGTCACGAGTCGCCGGTACTGGTCAAGACGGTCCACGGCCCACAGGATCTGCTCACCCCAAGGTCGTTCCGGTTCGAGAGCTGCATCGGCCAGAGCGGCCTCTAGGACGTAGTCCAGTACGGCGACCAGAAGCGCGTCCTTGTCGTCGAAATACCAGTAGATCGTGTTCGTAGTGACGCCAGCAGCGGTCGCCACCTTCGACATCGAGGTCTCGTCGTAGCCGCTGTCGGTGAACAGGGTCGTCGCAGCGACGACTATCTCCGCGCGCTTCTCCTCGCGGTCCTGCGGTCTACGGTTTCGAGGCATGCGTCACCTTATCTTGACTGGCGTTCAAGAAGTTTCTACCTTTCTTGTACGCCGTTCAAGAAACCCAAGGGGCATCCGTGACTCAGCACGCCGACCAGAGCTCCACCTCGTCCGAGGACACCTTCCTGTCCGAAGGCACCGAGTGCGCTGTGCGCGTCTACCGGCCCGCCGGGCAGGACCAGGTGACCCCGGTGGTCGTCATGGCCCACGGCTTCGGCGCCGTTCGCGCGCTCCGCCTCTACGCCTACGCGGAAGAGTTCGCCGCCGCTGGCTACGCGGTCGCAGTTTTCGACTACCGAGGGTTCGGCGACAGCGCCGGCACGCCCCGCCAGGTGCTCGACGTGCCCATGCAGCACCAGGACTGGCGGGCCGCGCTGGCCTACGCACGTGCCCTGCCAGGAATCGACCCCGAACGCGTCGTGGCCTGGGGCACGTCCTTCGCGGGCGGCCACGTCATCAGCGTCGCCGGGCAAGGTGAGCCCCTAGCGGCGATCATCGCCCAGGTCCCCCACGTCAGCGGCCCCGCCGCCGTCCGTGCGACTGGTCTCCTGCCGAGTCTGCGCATCGGCCTTGCCGGCATCCGAGACCAGATCGGCGCGTGGCTCCGGCGCGAACCCGTCTACGTCAACGCGGCTGGCCAACCCGGAGAGACCGCCGTCATGACCTCACCCGACGCTGTGCCCGGTATGAACAAGCTTATTGCCGAGTCCGGCCTCAAGCTCGGGGACTACCCCAACACAGTTGCCGCGAGAATCGTGCTCAAGATCGGCCTCTACTCTCCCAAGAAGTGGGCCCAAGGGGTTACCTGCCCGGCCCTGATCCAGATCGCAGATGACGACGCCATCACCCCCCAGCACGTCGCAGAAGCGACCGCCGCGCGCATGGCCGCACCTACCGTGCACGTCTACCCAGGCGGTCACTTTGACCCCTACGTCGAGCCGATGTTCAGCACCGTAATCGCCGACCAGCTCACGTTCCTGCGCAAGCACGTCCCGGTGGGGACAGCTCAAGCCTGAGCGGATCATCCGGATCTGCCGCGATGTGGGTGCGTCATTCCACCGCGATTGGGGCTGTTCCGGAAGATGTCAAGCAGGCTGAGACACGTCTCGTTACGCGGTCTGTATGAGGGCCTCCGGTGAGGGCTGGTTGATCCACGCGGCTGTGGGCAGCTTCGGCGCTTGGGGTCGGCGGTTGCCGAACCGGTGGGGGTGAG
>LMSR01000011.1 GCA_001429555.1 Nocardioides sp. Soil797
GCCTAACCGAGAGGTTGGGCTGGAAGGATGTTCACCGTGTCCAAGCCTTACCCCCAGGAGTTCCGCGACGACGTGGTCCGTGTCGCGAGGAACCGTGAGCCCGGTGTCGAGCTTTCCCAGATCGCGAAGGACTTCGGCGTCCACTTCACCACTCTGTACTCGTGGATGAAGAAGGCCGACGTCGAGGACGGCGTGAAGCCGGGCGTCACCGCGAATGAGAACGCCGAGTTGCGTGAGGCGAAGAAACGGATCCGGCTCCTCGAGCAGGAGAACGAGGTCCTGCGCCGTGCGGCCGCTTACTTGTCACAGGCGAACCTGCCGGGAAAATGATGTACCCGCTCGTCCGCGAGCTGGCCGACGACGGGATCCCCGTCACGGTGACGTGTCGGGTACTGAACATCGCGCGCCAGCCCTACTACCGCTGGCTCACCCACCCGGTCACCGACGCCGAACTCRAGCAGGCCTATCGCGCCGACGCGTTGTTCGATGCCCACCGCGAYGATCCGGAGTTCGGCTACCGGTTCCTGGTCGACGAGGCCAAGGAAGCCGGCGTGGCAATGGCCGAGCGGACCGCGTGGCGAATCTGCAGCGAGAACAGYTGGTGGTCGGTGTTCGGCAAGCCCAAGCGCGCCAAGACCAAGAAGCCCGGCCCGCCGGTGCACGACGACCTGTGCGCTGTGCTCGACAAGCATGGCGTGACTCGACACGAGTTCAAGGCCGATGCTCTCAACGAGTTGTGGCTCACCGATATCACCGAGCATTGGACGGCCGAAGGCAAGCTTTACTTGTGCGCGATCAAGGACGTTTACTCCAACCGGATCGTGGGCTACTCCATCGACTCACGGATGAAGTCCCGGCTGGCCGTTGCGGCGCTCAACAACGCTNTTGTGCGCGATCAAGGACGTTTACTCCAACCGGATCGTGGGCTACTCCATCGACTCACGGATGAAGTCCCGGCTGGCCGTTGCGGCGCTCAACAACGCTGTTGGCCGGCGTGGCGATGTCGCTGGGTGTGTGGTCCACAGCGACCGAGGCAGCCAGTTCCGGTCCCGGAAATTCGTACACGCCCTCAACCGYCACGACCTGGTCGGATCCATGGGCCGCGTCGGYGCATGCGGGGACAACGCGGCCATGGAGTCGTTCTTCGCCCTGCTGCAGAAGAACGTCTTGGACCGCCGCGGATGGGCGACTCGTGAGGCGCTGCGGATCGCGATCGTGACCTGGATCGAGAGGACCTATTTCTTCGCCCTGCTGCAGAAGAACGTCTTGGACCGCCGCGGATGGGCGACTCGTGAGGCGCTGCGGATCGCGATCGTGACCTGGATCGAGAGGACCTATCACCGACGCCGACGACAGCCCGCCCTCGGACGGTTGACCCCCATCGAGTTCGAGACCATCATGACCACGCCAGCCACTCAGGCTGCGTGACCCAATCTGTCACCTGATCGTGCAGCAGTCCCNCTCGGACGGTTGACCCCCATCGAGTTCGAGACCATCATGACCACGCCAGCCACTCAGGCTGCGTGACCCAATCTGTCACCTGATCGTGCAGCAGTCCCCTCCGCGGATCCGATACCGGCCCTACCTCAACCGTCGTGACGGGTTCACGCTTCTTCACGAACTCGGGCACCACTTGCTAGCCACCGACAAGACGTGGTGCTTGACGGTTTGGCCGAGCCTCAACGACGGCAAGGGATTCGCTCAACGTGTTGAGGAGGAACTGGTCAATGCCTTCGCGGCGGCAATCCTGATCGACGCCCAAACGGCCGACGATGCGTTCATGTCTGGGGTCACGTCACAGTCCTTGGTCCAGCTCTACGACGCCACCAACGCGTCAGCGACCGCCTGCCTGGTCAGGGGTTTACGTGAACCCGGTCATCGGTTGGTGATGCTCTGTTCCAGGGACGGTCTCACTCTTTTCGCGGCATCCAACGGTGAGCCATTCAACCCTGGCAATGGCGTCATGCAACCCGCGGTAGCGCGCGCAGTTGAGCGGATGGACGTCACTGACGGGACGAATCGATTCGACGGTGGCGAAGGTGTGCATTACCGGAGCGGGAAGACGTATACGCGCGTGCGTTTCGACGTGACTGCGCGAGGAGGTCTCGTGTTCGTGGTGGTCGAACCAGCGGCGCTCGACACCAGAGTCGCAGGTTCCAGCGAGTGGAGTCTGGACTGCCCTGCTTGCGGACAGAACTTCACTCAAGACCTATCACCGGGGTTATGCAGCAACTGCCACGAGCCGCTGTGTCCGAGGTGCGGCGGATGCGACTGCGAAGTCGCCGCCGCAATCACGTGCGAGCGTTGCTTCATCGTTCTCCCGAAGAATCGCTCCTCGGCAGGTTTGCGGTATTGCGAGGACTGCGAGTAGGCGCTGCGCCCACATTGCCGACGAGCGAGCAAAAACGGTCCGCGCTTGAATCTGGCAGCCACTTCAACCCCGCAGGGCATGGCCCTTGTAATGGGGGTTATGACACACAGAAGCTCGTGCGCCGGTTCACTCCCAACATGCCAGCGCCGATTCCCCCGCTTGCTCGCAGCGGAACACCGGACGCCAGCCACTTTCGTGTGGATACTTGTCGCAGGGCGCGGCCGGACCGCGTTCGCGGCACGTGGATTCAGCTTCTCGCGCGGAGGTAACAGATGAAGGATTCGACGAAGGATTTCCTGAAGCACTCCCTAGCGGAGTTTCAATCCGCCAACCGGGATGATCGAGATGCCACGCTCAACGCTGTGTGGCGCGAGGGGTACCAGGATGGAGCGGAAGTTTGCCTCGGCCAAATAGCGAGGAGCATCGAGGAACTGCAGAGCAGGTTGGGCGGCCTATCCAAGGACGAACAAGTCGTTCTTTCCAACTTGCATGAACTGCGGAGAGCGACGCGAGAGGAACTGGGCGCACCGTGGTCCACGCCCAGCGGGCGGCGACAAGAACATGCTCCACAGGGTCGGGACGCCTAAGCCCGGCCAGGGCCGCAACCTAGGATCGCGATCCTGAACTCAAAGGCCCCCCGACTATGGCGCCCTACTCTCACGCGGGCGGGTAGTTGACCTATCTCCTAGACCTGGCCATACGACCGACAGAGACCCAGCCGCGATGCACGCATTGGACTCATCCCGCGGATGATCCAGACGGTTGACCAGTCTGTGACGGCTTCTCAGGGGCCGGTGAACTTGAGGGATTGTCCGTCATAGGATCCGAAGGAGTAAGAACCTTCTCCTCAGGCCACTCAACCTTCACGATGACAGGCTCCTTGGTGTCATCAGTACCAACCAGAGCGCCGAGGACCACAAGAGCCACCGTGGCCACGCCGAGCGCCATTGCTCCTATGCGGTAGAACCACACCAACTTTCCTTCTGACCGAAGTTTCTTGTCGCGATTCTTCGGCTTGGTTAGCCACCTGATCAATCTGGGCCTGTCGATTGGGCTTCCAGCTGAGATGGTCCGAGTCAGGTCCGCTCCGGGTAGCCCACATTCGAGAATCTTGACCTCGACGACTTCTCCCTGCTTCACCGAGGCGCTCAACAGCGGGTGGTACCAGTAGCGGTCGACGAAGTAGAAGGCGTACCAAAGTAGAAGGCCGACTCCCAGCACTACTGAGCCTGCGAGCGGCTGGCCATTGTTGACTGCCAAGGCGGACGCACCAACCGCGAAAGTTGCTGCCGTCAGAGCAAGACCCCGAATCCGCCACTCGATATCGTTGAAGTGCTGCTGGACTGTAACCGTCTGCTTCCACATCTCAACGTAGAGCTCGGCTCGTTCCTTCGCTGACAGAGCCGAAACTGCCTCGTCGCCTGACTCATCGTCTCTCATCTCAGCCCACAAAGAGATCTGCGACGCCCGCGAATCCCGACTCCAGCACCCGTGATGCGTAGATGTCGCGCTTGTCAAGAATTTCTTGCTCGCGCTCAACGTCACGATCTGGCCAGTGAGAAACCTTCTGGAGGAGCCCGTACTGCTCCAGCCCCTGCGGTTCTCCATACTTGGCGTGGACGTCCAGGACTCCCACGGCCTGCGCCATCACGATGTCCTTCATCAGGCTGTCCCCGACATAGACAGCCTCAACGCAGGTCTTGTCAGAGTCGTCCAGGATGGCCTTAAGGATCTCTGGGCTGGGCTTCGTCACCCCACGGGGAACGTGCTGGTGGGACGTTTTCTTCAGGCCGAATTCACCATCACTTCTTCGGCGGATGTCGCGAAACTCAACGCCCGTCGGAAGATCGTGGTCGGGGGCGGAGTACAGGACATCGATGATTCCGTCGAGCCCAGTGTGCTTGATTCGCCATTCGGTCCAGTAAGCAACAGATTCCGTGTACGCAACGATTCGCACCCCTTGGGACTTGAGTTTCGTCAACGTATCCAACACTCCGGGGTAGAGGGCTGTGTGCTTCCGACGCTCGCTGTTCATTCGGTGAACCGCTTCGTCGAACGCTTCCATCGGTGGCCGCCCCTTCGCCGCGTCAATGAGCGCAGGCACCTCGTTCAGCAGATGCGAGTACTCGGTCGTGCCGCGCAGTTGGTGAACCTTCCTGATCTCCGGCTCCAGAGTCGCTGAGTCAATGCCAGACAGTCCTTCGAGGGCCCCCAACAACGCAGAGAACGATGCGTGCCAAGCGGCGAACCAATCCCAAAGGGTGTTGTCCAGATCGGTAACCAGCAAGGACCTTGAAGTCGTCATGTTCGGAAGGCTATCGGTCCCCGCTGACAGCTCCTCTGGGACAACGTCGGTCGCGCTGGAACCTAGGACCTGACCTGCAAGGACGCCTCAATCGGCCGCTTGTTGCAGATAGCTCGGGTCCATGGACAGTGAGAGACAACGCGGACAGGCCGGTGAGGTACACCCTGAGGTGTCGTTCGCGACCATCGCCGCCGTCCTTTGGGGCACCCGACCACTTGGGCTGTTGTCGAGGAACGCCGCGCCCTCCTGGCATCTGTCGGGATCACGCTCTCGGCAGATATCGGGGACGCCGGGGCCATGGCCGGTGTCGACGACGTTCTCGACGCCGCGGCGGCCTTGTGGACAGCCCGACGGTACGCCGATGGGACCGCCCTCTCCTACCCCGAAGCGCCGGAAGACTCCGGCGAGGGGCCGACGGCGGCGATCTGGGCGTGAGCCTCGCTCACGACATCGGTCCCGACTCCCCTGCACGCTGCTTCCAGTCTTCGCGGGTCAGCTCCACCACCCGTCCGCTCTCGTCGGCGCACTCGAAGACGAGGTTGGCGTCGCTGTCGGCGCCCACCCAGTAGTCGCGCCCTTCTGCGACGAACGCGGCCTGTAGGTCAAGCGATCCCCGGAGAATCTTGATTCGACGGTCCCACTCGGCACGGACGGTCGCCTAGTCTTTGTCGGACAGCGCGTCGTACGACTCGTTGCCGTTGAGCACCTCGCTGGCAGCGGGCGACCATTCCGGTGGAGTCGTCCCGTCGCGCTCGGCCATGCTGACCAGCGTGCCATGACAAAAGCGGACTGCATGAACGGTCCGGCTGCGCAGCACCGGATGGTGCGAGAGGCTTGGATCATGGACAGCGAACTCGAGGATTGGCTTGATGCCTTTGCGGCGGCGGCACGAGAGGCCGCCGTCGGGTACGCCACTGGTCGTGCCGATGACGTACCCCTGCCAGACCCGCGGGCTCTGATGGTGGCTGTGATGACGGCCTACAACGGCGCCGTCGACGTCAGGGATCTGATCGACGCCTTCTGACCCAGCACTCGTGCGTTCACCAGTGGTGAACGGCCCTCTTCCCTGAACTCGCTCACGCCTGGGTGGTTCCCGGCTGTAACCCGTGGGTTACAGCTCTTCCGGACAGCCCGGTGCTGGGTTACCGCCGTCCCAGACAACTGACTCCCGCTATCGCGTTAGTCGAAGTCGCAACGGAGAAGATTGCTCGCTGCGATCATTGGGGGGTGGCAACCAAGTCATCGCCGTTGAGCGAATCTCACCCTGACATCGCCGCACGTTGGGTCGGGAACGTGAAGGCAGCTGATCAGCGCACGCCGGAGCAGTTCAGCATGAAGGCACGCCTGGAATGCTGGTGGTGGTGCGGTAACGAAGGCCACGACTGGTTCGCCAGCCGCCCCGGTGAGCACCTGTACCGCTTCGAGTGCCCTCAGTGCGAGGTAGAGCGACGAGAGGCTTACGACCAGCTGATGCGTCAGCCAGTCGCTTGGGTGCCCGAGCTCGTCGCTGCGTGGCACGACCCGCGCCCCTACACCGGACTGCGTGTCGAGGACCTGTGCGGCGGTGTGCATGGCAAGAACATGGGATTGACGTTCGTCCTCCGCTGCCCGGTGGGTCACAAGATTGACACCGTGGTGCGCAGTTTCGTGACGACCGGGTGCCCGTGGTGCCGAGGCAAGGACACGCGCCAGCAGCCGCGCGACTCGATCCGCAAGGCCGATCCTGAACTGGCGGCGATCTGGCACCCGACCAAGAACGGCGACCTGACCGCCGAGAACACGCCCGCCAACTACCGCAAGCCGTTGTGGTGGAAGTCGCTGCAATGCTGCGGCACGGAATGGCAGGAGAACATCACCGAGCGAACGCTTGGACGACGGCCACAGGCTGGCCGCGGTCACTACTACTGCCCCGAGTGCGAATCTGTTTGGGGCTCGCTCGCATGGAACGACCCCGAGCTGGCGGCCGAATGGCACCCCGATAACCAACTCACCCCTTGGCACGTCAAGCCCTTCAGTCAAGCGCGCGCCGTCAAGTGGTGCTGCGCGGTGGACCCGAGCCACGAGTGGGAAGCATCCGTGATCGAGCGTTCGTCCGGGCGGCTGTGTCCGCACTGCTCCACCGCTGGCACCTCACAAATCGAAAAGGCGTTCCTTGCCGCGGCACAGGCGATAGACCCAGCAGCCGACGCCGGGAAAGTTGATCGCTGGAAGGTTGACGTGCTTGTACCGAGCGTCAGACTGATCATCGAGTACGACGGCGAGTACTGGCACGGCGGCAAGAGCGAGACCGATATCCGCAAGACCCGAGCATTGATCGGGCTCGGCTACCACGTGGCCCGAATCCGGGAGAACGACCTACCGCACCTGCAACTCTCGAATTCGCGTCTCCGTCAGGTCTCGTTCCGCCCCTCATTCGGACGGCCGGAGGACGTCGTGCCAGAACTTGTGGCGTGGGCCGCGGAGTCCTGAGCGTCAACAGCGGCCACCCTTGTGCGCCGCCCAGAGCGGGACAGACCCCAACGGACAGCACCTTCTCGTTGGCGCACTCCACGCCCCGGGCGGCCGGCCCTCGCGGAGCGACGCCGCGGCGCGCAGCCGCCCCCACACCCCCACCCGCAATTCGGCCTGCGGCCGACACCCCCTGGTGGGGGCCGGCCCGGCGGGGGCGACACACCTCGGGAGAGCCGGAGGGGGGCCTCTGGGGGGACCCCGCCAAGGGGTTCCACCCGGGTTCGGGATCCCCGAGGGGTGGGTTTCCCAAGGGAGGGGTTCACCCCCTCCCGGGCGCGGGCAACCTGGGCCACGGCTGGCCCACGGAGACCCACGGGGGAATCCCCAAGGGCGCGGCCGACGGTGGAGGCTCAGCCCTTGGGTGGGGTGGGCAACCTGGGAGGGGCTTGCCCCTCACTCGGAGCCCCCGTGACGGTCGAACGGGCGCGCCGCAGGCGCCCCGAAGGGGAACCCCCAGCGACGAAGGAGCGCCCGGGGTTCAGTTGAACGACCGAGAGGGTCTCGACCCGCCACTTTTTGTTCGCTACGAACAACTATGACCTGCGAAGATAAGATGAAGGCGTCGCATTTTAATCGGCACCTAGGGACGCCACCCTAGGCGCCACCTTGACCAGGGAGATTCGGATGCCCGACCGCACACCCCGCAACCCCGACCGCACCCTGCCTGCCCGACCTCAACACGGTGACGGTTGGCGCATCCAACCCGCCGACGAGGCCCTCCTGACCGACCTGACCCGGTACGGCACGATGACCTTCCGGCAGGCCCGGCAGCGGTTCTACGGCGGCGTGGAACGCACCACTGACCGGCGAATCGGGTACCTCCGCAAAGCCGGGCTCCTGGCCGTGTCACGTGACCATGAGTGGGCTGGTCGCCTACTGCTGGGCACCTCGACCGGGCACACCCTGATCCGCGACAACCTGACCGTGCCGCTGTCCGCTTCGGTCCGCGATCCCGGCGAGCGACTCCTCCACAAACTGGCTGTCACCGATGCCGGGATGCGGTTCGAGCAGCGAGGCGAAGTCGTGCTCACAGAGCGTGAGCTGCGGACAGCCGAAGGCACGAGCGACGTCCGCGAAACCCTCGCAGCCACTCTCGGGGTGCCCCTGAGGTCCTCCCGTGACGGCCGCGGGATCGACCGCCGCTTCTGCGTCCCCGTCGGCTCCCGTGGCGCTGTGCACTACCCGGACCTGATCGTCGTCACCCCCGAAGGGCTGGTCGCCGTCGAGGTGGAGATCGCCGTGAAAACGATGTCGAAGCTGCGGGAGATCCTGCGCGGCTACCGCGACTCGGGGATCTTCAACCAGGTCGTCTATTTCACCACCGCGCGGGTTGGTGCCCTCCTCCACGGGTGGCGGGACGACGACGGTGACTGGGCTCCGGGTGTGCTCCAGCAGGTCGCCCTGCTCCCGGACGGACCCCCGAACTACGGTCCCGAATCACGGGTGAGGGTGCGACCGTGCCACCCCCGCGACCCCGGCGTCGCATACCAGCTGGACAAGCGACAGATCCCCCGATCGTGGCACGTCGACCGTTCCGAGTGGCGTCTGCTCCGTGACGGGTGGGCTGCCGACAGCGACCTCGGGAAGGCCGCCGGGGTGCCGTTCCTGCGTTGGTGGCGCGACATCGAAATCCCACGCCGACAGGCCACCGAGACCCGCTGGACAGCCTGACCGGAGACCCCGGAACCCACCCCTCCGTGGGGTGGGTTCCGGGGCTCAGGCAGGTGGCCCCGGTGGATTCCCGGTCACCTCTGCGAGGACTACGGGCAGGCAGCCGCAATCCTCGTGCTCCTCGTGGTGGAACCCTCGACAGCGGTCATCCGGACAGCCACAACGGTCGCCGCCCCACCGTCCGTCGGGGTACCAGGAGCGGACGAACTCCGCGATGGTGACGCCGCGTTCGAGGATCTCTTGGCGCGCTGTGCGGCTCAAACGGTCGTAGGTCACTCGACTTGCGCGTTCGTTCATGCCGTGTGCTCCGCACGCTGACGGGCCTTAGCCTTGGCGAGAAGGCGGCGACCGGTCACCTCGGACCTATCGAACTCGGCGCCGACGACCGCGCCCGTGATCTCCGGATTGGCCGCCAGCATGCGGTCGACCACCACATCACGTTCACGACCGCTCGGCGGATCATCTGACTGTTCGGGGGCGGAGCCAGAGCGCCCCGGATGATCGGTCATGCGATCGGACCGGTCAGCGCGGTCACCCTGATCGTGGACAGCGTGCAGAGCGACCGCGCGGTGACTGTCCGGCGCGATCGTTGAGCGATCATCCTCCGCGATCGCCGACCGATCATGATCGGTCGGCGCGGGGGTGACTGCTGCCTCCGAGGCCTCCTGATCATCCCCCGCTTGATCGTTCACCGTCGGTGAACGATCACTGGTCCATGGGTAGACGTGAACGATGATCATGAGTCCGATCGGAGCGGATGCAGCCATCGCGTAGGCGATCGGTGCACTGCCGTTCACGGCGGTCACGTTGATCCACACGGCCAGAGCGCCGAACGCTGCCGCTGCGGTGAGCGGTAGCCACGACGATTGGCCGATCGCGCGACGGTAGACGTGGGCGGCGACGCACGCGCACGCCAGCCCTTCGATGCCGACGGGGGTCAGCCAGGCGAGGGTGTCCTCTCGGACGCCTTCGACCACCGCGACCTGGCGCGTCGCGACGGCTGACTCGATCGCCACCACCAGTCCACCGATGATCAGGCCGAGTCGGACAATCCGAAGTGCACGCTGCTCGACGCCCGTCATGCCTGGTCTGCCCTCTTCTGGTTCTGCTTCTGCTCTCTGGCCTGTCGGGCCTCCTCCTTGGCGGCCTTCTTCGCCTCAGCGGCCTCGTGCATTGCCTTCGCGGCCGCGGCCTCATTTGCCTCGTACCAAGCGTCGACTTCGGCTTGGGAGCGTTCCATCATCGCCGTGTGGCCGAGTCCGGTGGTCTCGGCCCACTTGTCTCGGGCAACTCGGGTGATCGCCTTCGCGCCCTTGTAACCGACATAGGCACCCGCTGCGGCCGTACCGACTCCTGGCACTGCGGCGAGGGCGGCGATCTTGGCGCCCACCACGGCGCCCGAGCGGAGCCGGGACCCGTCTGTGCGGACTTCGCGTACCCGGTCCATGGCGACCTTGCGGTGCTGCTTGTCCAGGGCCCGCAACTCGCGCCTGGCGGCCTTCCGGTCGGCCATGGGGGCTCCCGGGTCAGATGCACGGCGCTGTAGCTCGGACCGAGCCGCCGCCGTCTCCTTCCGGGTCGGGTTGGCCCCGAGGGACTCCGGCGGAGCACCACTCGGTTTGGCGGCGTCCGCGGCCCCTGCGGTGGTCCTGGGCGGAGGTGGCGCCATCTGCCCGTGGACACCGCTGCCCAGGCTTCCACCGCCGTTCCGGTTGAGCCGCCCTGTCCCCATGCGGGAACCCAGCGCGCTGGAGGCGGTGCGCTTCACCATCCCGGCCCCGCGGTTGGTCATCGAGTCGAGGCCACCCATCGCGGCGTTGGCGCCGCCCTTGGCCATGGTGTTGGCGTACGCCAGTCCAGCGGTCAGCTTGAACGGTGAGGGCAGGTGCAGGATGTCCTTGAATACCTTGTGGAGCACGATGGCTGCCAGGAGTGGCGACATTCCGGACCACAGGATGGAGAGCCATCCCCCGAACGCTTCGCCGAGGGTGGACAAGATCGCGGACAGGAGTCCGATCACCGCCAACAGGGCGATCGCCCCCCACGCGAACAGGGACAGTCCCAGGTAGGCCTTGGCGA
Source organism: Nocardioides sp. Soil797 (assembly GCA_001429555.1). Lineage (GTDB taxonomy): Bacteria > Actinomycetota > Actinomycetes > Propionibacteriales > Nocardioidaceae > Nocardioides. Next base: position 10,938 of record LMSR01000011.1, read on the forward strand.
ACTTCGTCACCGACTCCATGTCGCGGCTCGACGCCAGTGCCATCACCAGCACGAAGAAGCAGGCGACGATGAAGACCCCGGCCATCACCTTGGCGAGGAGTACGGCTCCGGCGAGCAGGCCGAACACGGCGACCATGCCAACGGCGGACAGCATGTAGATGAGGACACCGACGGTGCCGTTCAGGTTCTTGTTGCCGTGCAGCGTTAACAGGAAATCTTGGGCCTTGTCACTCTCGCTGTCAGCGTGGGCCCTGTCGCCGCTGGACTCGGCGCTGGAGGTGGCGAAGGCCTGGATGGGTGCGGCTTCGTTGCCCCAGTTGAAGTCCTGAGGACCGTACTTCGTCGCCTTCCACTTGGCGACGAAGGCGTCCATTTTCGACGCGGGGTTCATGAAAGATCCGCCGTCGTCGTCGGACCCACCACCGTTGTCGAGCCTGCCGCTGGTCCAGCTGAAGAGGTTGTTGCACGCTGCGGCCTGCTCGCCAGCGTTCAGGTTCGGGTCGTACTCCTTCTCCTTGTCGTCGTCATCGCCACCACCGATGAGCCCGCGGACGGACTCGTAAACGGACTTGGTGAGGTTTGCGACCTGCGAGGCTGCTCCCAGCGTGACCGTGTCCAGTGCCCCAACGGCTGCTTCGCCGGCGTCTGCCACGCCGCCTTCGACTGCTTGGGCGATGTCACCGGCGAGGCTGGAATCGTCGAGGCCACCCCGGATCATGAGAGTGCCGTCGGTTCGCCACCGGGGGTCCACGTCACTCGTGGATTCATAGTCGTACCGGCGCAGATTCTCGACCTGGGCGCTGAAATTGTGGCCCTCTGGGCGACAGGCCGCCCACGCAACGATTGCAACGTCGCGCGCCTTGTCGCTCTGGGGCTTGAACGCCTGCCCTTCGACCAGTTGGCTCTCACCAACCACCTGCTGGGCCCAGGCCTCGTAGTCCGGGCTGATCTGCTCCATGACACCGTAGATGTCGTCTCGGGAGGGGCGGGCGGTCATGTCGAGGTGGTGGCAGTAGACCCGTTCCGCGAGGTCGTTGTCTGCCCCGTACTGGGCGATCTTCCACGTAGCGAGCCCGGAGTTCTCCCAGATGCCGGACATCACCATCGGCACCATGGCGTTCGCAGACTCGGCCTTGGTGGCCCCGAACTGCTGCTGGTATTTGGCCCGCATCGCAGCCATGTGCACGGAGCAGTCGAAGATGTTCTCGCCTTGGGCGCTGGGGTCGGTGTCGGCGCCGGTGATCGGGGAGGCCTGCTCGTACATGGCGCTCACCGGGGCACTGGCCACGGTGGTCACCGCCGTGTCGATAGTGACAGCGAACCACCCTGGCGACAGGGTGCCAGGCCTGTACACGCCGTTCGTCTCAGTCGACTGCGATGCTCCGGCCACCATGGCGATGAACAAGCCGACGATGACGGCCTTGGACAGCAGTGACCGGAATCCTTTGACCCCTTTCCCCTTGGCGACAGCTATGAATGCCGCGAGGACCGCGAGCGACACCAGCAGGGTGAGGAGTGGCGAGTCGAGGAGGATCCGACCGATCCCAGCCGCCGCGTGATCCAACTCGTAGCCCGCCTTGTCGAGCAGGCAGAACGAGAGTGCGCCGGAGACCATGTTCTCGCTGAGCGAGTAGAGGAAGTTCCCGGCCGCCATCCCGTTTTCCATGATGGCCTCACGCTGCACCTTGTCCACGATGTCGTTCCACGACAGGCGTGAGTGGAACTCGGTGGTGGCGCCCGACCAACGGGTCATGGGGAGGAAGTCGCTCTCTTCGGCGCCTCTGGGACCGGCGTTACAGGTCTCGACGCCGCCTGATCCGATGTTTCCGTTGCCATCGGTGGGGATCGCAGACGCCGGGGTGGTTGTGCCGATCAGCAGGGTCGCCACCAGCAGCGCGCACGTGATGACGGCACGCACGATCTTCGACCAACGCAGGGGCCTGCCCGTGTGGTCACTCATCTCGGTACAACCTGCACTCGGTGGCCGTGGGTCGGATCTTGTCCGGGTCCGACACGTCCTGCTGCTCCTGGTTGCCTGCATCGATGACGACATCGACGGTGAAGGAGCCGGTGCCTTGGACAGGACCCAAGCTGCTGCCGGTCCTGAGTCCATCGCTGTCGTAGCAGAACACCGTCCCGGTAACCGGTCCGTCGCTTTCGAAGGTCGCGGTCCAAGGGGCGTAGTAGGAGTCACTGGCGAGGTCCGGGTTGGGTGCCACGGCCGTGGTGACCAGCGGCTCGTGTGCCCACGGATGAGCCCACGCCAGGTTCTTCACGCCGTAGGACTCGAAGTCCGCGATCAGCGGATGGAACACGCCCGGGTCGAGGCCCATGTCTGGGGTGATGGGCACGCTGAGCGCGATCGGCAGGGTCTGTCCCGGCTCGACGACGAAGGTCTGTCTCCAAACGTGCAGGGTGCGCTCCGTGTCGCCGTCATCGTCGGGCTGGTCGAGTTGCACTGTGGCTCGGAGTTGGAGGTCCCAGGCGACTCTGAGCACATCGGACTGGGACACCAACGTGGCGGTGACCCACAGCCGATCCCCGGCCCTCAGAGCACTGGCCCCCTCCAGGTTCGGGTAGACGCCCTCATCCGGTACAGGGCCCGTAGGCAGACCCTCAGCCGACGATGTCGAGGCGGGGTGGGTTCGGCGGTCTGAGTCGCCGCCATCATTGCCGCACCCCGTCATCCCCAGGATGCAGGCGAGTCCGATGGCGGCCATCCGGACAGCCCTCATGCGTCTGCCCCCGACGTCGTGCCGTTGAGCGCCGCATCCAGGGCCCGGGTCAGGACCTCCCGCTCCTCCCACGTGGGCTCGCGACCGAGACCCAACTCGGAGACGGTCGCGAGCGCGAGAATCTCCTTGCGGACACGGGCCACATGAATGCGATATCGATGGCTGGCGGCAATGCGGCGGTGCTCGGCTGCTGCGACCGGGTTGTCGGGTTGCGCTAGGACTGCGAGCTGCTCCTGGCGGTCCCTGCTGCCTTGGAGCTTGAACAGTGTGCCGTGGCGGTCGTTGTACCGAACATGTAGGTCATCAAGTGCCTCTGTGAGGTCGGCCCGACGCTGGGCGTGAACGATTGGGTCATCGAACGCGGTGGCGGTAGCCATAGGAGCCTCCGTGGAGTCGGACAGCGCAGGGCTGTCGGTCTCCACCTGGGCTCCGGACGTTCACTCCGGTGCGGGCTTAATCCCAGTCCTCCCGGTGCCGCTGCTCCGGGTCGGTCGACCCTGGTTCGGGTCGAAGGGGGGAACCTGTGGGGGACCTGATCTTCGTCGGCCAGGTGGGTCGACTACCAGTCAGCCGCGCTGCACCTCGCGGTCAGTGCCTAACTGCTGCACCTCGTCAACTACGCCCATCTGTGAGCGTCTCGGTCTGCCCCTCGGTGCCGAGGGTGCCCTTGGGTCCGGATGAGGCCGGTGCCAACTTCTTCGGGGATCAGGCTACCCCGCCCCCCAGCCCCCGCGCGCCCCCCGGCGTGTCGGCTCACTGTCCGGTGAATTGCAGCAACGGATCGTTCACCGGGAGTGAACGCACCGGTCATCTCCTGCGGTCATGGCCGATCCTGGTGTCCACACTGCCGGACGACCACACGATCTCGCCGACCCGTTCCCAGAGTCGAGAGAACGCCGCCGGGCCAACCCATGCTTCCAGCCGGTCTAGGTCACTCAAGTTGGTGGTGACCAGCAGCAGGATGTCATTGAGTTCGACCCGTTCCAAAAGGTCGAGCATGAGCGCCTGCTGATCCTCTTGGGACGGGTACCTACCGTAGCCGAGGTCGTCGAGCAAAAGAATCTTCTTGCCGGACAGAGCCGACGCCATCTGCTTTCGGGTACGTGCGTCTGCGCCGTACCTGCTCACCCTAGCCATGGGCGGCAGCCAGTCGTCCTCGCGGGCCACCAGAATCTCGTTGGGCATCAAGCGGCCGGAGGAGACCAAGGCTGTGAGCAATGCGTAGCAAGCGCCCGTCTTGCGGATGCCGGTAGGGCCCGTCAGGAGAAAGCCTGAGGAACCCCTGGTCATGGTCCCGCGAGATCGTTGGGCCACCGAGGTGAAAGCCATCCTCAGCAACTCATCCGGAACGCCGTCGAGGGTCGCGTCACGGAACCGCTGCGGCACCCTCCGACGCCAAAGGTCTAGGGCAGTGACTGGCTTCGCCCCCTCCGATGGTTCGGCGACATGCTCGTTGCACACGATCCGCTTCGCTCGCTCCGGGACAGCGAAGAATGCCCATGTCGAGACCGGCGTGCCGCAGACGCGGCAGGGAACATCGACCCGCGAGGATCCCGTGCCGTCCAGTGGCTTGGTCATGAAGACTCCTCACCGCTGGCGTTTTCAAAGTCCGCGAGCAGCGCCAGCTTTCGTTGCCGGTCTTCTTCGGTCTGCACCACCGCCGTGCGTGCACCTTCGACCGCGGCGGCAATGCCCTCGACGGCAGCAAGACGTCTGGGTTTGGCGATCGCCCGCGTGAACGGCTTCCGGGGGTGGGCCTTGTCTCTCAGGAAGCTGAACAGCACGGCTTGAACGCTGTCTGCGCCTCCATCCCGAATCTCGTCGCGCTTCGCGACGAAGTTGGCAACCATCCAATTCCCTCGTGGCTCGATGAGCCTCTCAACCACCTCCACCACCAGTGTTGTGGGCGCCGAAGGTGCGTCGTCGCCAAGCGCGTCGATGACATCCGCGGCCGTCACCGTGTCACGCGCTGGTGGTGGTGAGGGTGCACATGCAGATGAGGGTGTGGTTGTGGTTGGTGATTTCAACCCGGAATGCCCTTCGGAAGGGCTTCGGGAACCCTTCCGAAGGGCTTCCGAAGTGCTTCGGGAACCCTTCCGGAGGGCTCGGATCGCTTCTTCCAAGCTTCGGACCGCGTGCTCCGAGACTGGACCGGCATAGCCCTCTAAGAAGTCGGCCACGGCGTCCCGGACGAGTGTCGACTCGATGAGCAGCGCAGCATTGATGACAGGCGTCACCCACTTCGGCGAGTTGAAGAGGTTGGGCTCCCAACCGAGAGCGGCCCGGTGAAAGATCTCTGAGGTGCTGTCATCCCAAACGATGCAGCCCGCAGTTCGCAGTTCGTCGCGGGCGCCGTCGAGATCGGCAGCCGACCACTCGGGTCCAAGGTCGCGCAATCTGTGCGGTGACCAAATGATGACCTTGACCGGGTTGAGAGAGGGCTCGGACGCGAGAGCGACGAGCAATCGGAATGCGGCGTCGCTGAGTGCCTTGATGTTCGGCTCTCGATAGAACTGGGCGCCCAATGCCTGATAGGTCGAGGCCATCAACGTCGCCCCCTTCCGGGCGTACCCGAGAGCGACATGCACGCGGTCGCGGGAGCGGCCGGGGTAACATTGGTCTTGGCATTGGCGGCTATGTGACCTGTCGCTTCGAGCAGTTGGCGCTGCTCTTCGGGGCCCGGTTCCCACACGGGGGCCGGGCCTTCGCCGTCTCCGGGCGGCGCTCCGGCCCGTACTTCCGTGGCGAAGTAGGTGAAACGGTCTATCAGGCGTTCTCGTTGGAGGGTGTCCATTGGTGGCGAGGTGGCAGCCAGCCGTTCAATCTGCTCGTCGACGCTGATCATGACGCAGCCTCCGCATCCGCGAGCCAGGACGTCGCGACGCGGGCCTCGAACTCGGTGAGCCGTGCCTCCTCGAAGGCATCACGTGCTTGGTCAAGGACCTCCGCAACGAGCAAAACGATCAGTTCGTTGAGTCCGTCAGGCCGGGTTCCAGGACTGTGGTGACAGAGGTCGCTGAGGGCGTCGAGGGCGCGGGCGTGGCGCAATGCCATATCGAGGCGCTCACGCTCCTCTGCCGTTCTCGGCTTGGAGCCCCCAATGGAGGCGGATAGTGACCTTGTCGCGGGAGACGCAGGTACGCGCCGATTGGGCGTCCTTGGTGGTGCAGGGTCACGAGTAACCAATTGCATGTCGGAACAACCTTTCTGAGCCGATGGCTCAGCTCTTTGATTTCTTGATATTCAGTTTGTGCATAAAGGGTGGTGATGGTTGCTCCGACAAGTCCGATCGTGACACACATCGACCCGGCCATGTCAGCACCGGCGTGTCGCAGCGTGGTGCGAGTTTCCTCGTCCCCGGGCGGGTGGTGTTGCTCCGTCTTCCGGACAGCCAACGGGGCACCAACGGAACCCGTGAGGGCGTGGCAAGGACCCCCAACGAGGTGATCCCTGTGGTGACCTCGGGTTGCGCGCGTGGGTTATCCGGCGGTGCCGTCAGGGGTGGGTCCGGCCACGGTGAGCCCGTCGTGCAGCGTGAAGTCACTAGTTGGGTCGATCAAGAAGACGTTGCTGTCGTCCGCGAGGCCGATGGGTTCTTCCCGCCATTCCGCGCAGTCTGGGGCCAGCAGGCCGTAGTCGCCGCGGTTGACCACGAGGGGCACCTCAGCCGTCCAGTACCCGCGCTCGACGAGTACCGGGCCGTCCGGCATCCACACCGTGTGGCTCGCCTCCATGATGGCCTCGGGGATCGCCCCCATCGCTGCCTCACGGAGGACCTGCTTCTCCTCGCTGGTGAGACGGGCCCAGGAGCCGTCCCGGTGGGCCAGGCCGTTCAGGTGTCGCTGCCACTCGACGCGCGCTGCGTGAGCTTCTGCGCGCCGACTGTCGAGAGTGCTGGGTGTCTGCGTGGTGATGGTCAATGGAGGCCTCCGAGGATTGGGGGTGGGCTACCCCCAACTCTTGGCTACGCGATCACGCTCCAACACCCCCCTCTTTCGGCGTGCGCGGGAGGCCTCAGGTCGCGCATGTGCGGACAGCCCGGGATCGGCCGGTCGGTCGTATGCCCTGACCTGACCCCAGTAGATGCAACGCTCCTCTCGACCGCCGGAAGCCCCGGTTCTTGAGCAGGAGGAGGGGACGTTGCCTTACACCACGCGCCCCTCTGGTGCTGCCCCAGGTTGCGGGCGCACAATCGAAGACATGGCGAACGACTACTCTCGCCGAGCGCGTGCGGCTCGGGAAAAACAGGGCAAGCCACCTGTGATCTCCGACCCAGGGGTCTTGAATCGCATTGCCGAGGTCATGGCTTTGGAGACTGCCACGGAGGACCGCAATATGGGGGATCCGGCCGCCTAGAACCGCCAGAGCGGTTCACCGATCCTGCTGTCGTCGAACTTGTTCGAACGCTTGCCAACGGGTTCGATGTCGATCTTCTCGATCAGCGCCTTCGTGATCTCACGCCTACGTCTCACCGATGCGCCTGCCCACCACTTTTCGATGTCTGGTCGGCCCTTCGGTACGTCGGACAGCACGGCATGCAAGTTCGGCACCCACGTGCCGAGGACCCGCTCCGCCTCCCTCTGTCGTCGCGCCCACACTTCGCGCATTACGTCGAACTCGTCCTGGTGGAGTCGTCCTTCGGCAAACTCGGTGGTGTACGTGTCGCGCAGTCGGGCGATCTCGGCGATGGTCGCTTCTGCCTGCTTCTCCGCACCGGAGTTGGACTTGCGTCGACGAGCCGACCCTTCCCTAACCTTGGCATCGGCGAGGGCATCGATGATCGCCATCGAAATGACCGTGTCCGTCTGCGGGCCCGCGATCGTGAGTCCTCCGCAGGTGTGTGTGCGCCCGGGCTGTTTTGAGCATGCGTAGCGGTATCCCCCGGATATGGGCGAGCCCGCGAGGCTGGAGCCGCATTTGCCGCATTTGAGGATTCCGGCCATCAAGTACTTGGGCTCCCGTCCCCTCCTGCTCCCCGGTCGGTCGGTGACCTCGCGGATCGCCTCAACGGTCTCCTTCGAGAGGATGGGGGTCCACGTGCCGGGGGCAGTGAGTTCTCCATAACCACCCCTCTTACCTGGTGAAAATTCGCGCCACCCGCAGAGGGATCCGCGGCGGACCATGGCGCGCACGTTGGCGGCCCGCCAGTACGAGCGGTCGGCTGGGATCTCAGCCGAGGACAGCACCTTCGCGATGGTGGAGTCGTTGAGCCCGTGGTCGTCGGACAGGACATGCTCGGCCCAGGCCTGTTCCCGGACCCAGGCGGCCGTGGCTACGTTGATGCCGGCTCCGGCACGCCGCAGGTGCCGGGCGAACTCAGCGGCCCGGGTGGGCTCTGACGCCCGAGCCGCGTTGATCAACGCAACGAGACCAGAGCGTTCATCCCTCCCAACGGCGCGTTCCACCCTGCGGGCGTCCCACTTCCCGCTACCTGGCGTGGGTATGAGGCGGGCATTGAGGTCCGTGGCGATCGAGTAGAGGGAGTCACCGTCGATGATTCGACGGGCTACCTCACGGATCACATCCGCTTCGGCGGGAATGATGTGCTGATTTTCGTCGTAGCCGTAGCCGAGGGGCCCATGTGCCTTCCCTGACTGCGCGGCCTGTGCTCGCTGCGCGGACAGCCGCTCGGACTTCAGGTCGCTCTCATTGGCTGCGACCGCGGCGAGGATGCGAGCAAGCAGTCGCCCCGACGGCGTGGTCAGGTCGATCTCACCGGCCTGAAGAAACACGACTGGCACCGGGGACCGTTGCGACTCGATAGCGTCGAGCACTCGCTCCAGGTCGACTACCCGGCGGAGCACACGGTCGAGGTGCCAAGCAACCAACCCATCGACATACCCCGCCTCGATGTCGGCGAGGAGTTCCTCAAATCCAGGGCGCCGCTTGCCGAGCCGTGCACTGATGTCGTTGTCCGAATAGACCCGGGGCTCCGGCCACCCAAGTGCCTTGCACCGTTTCCGGCATGCCTCAATCTGGCGCTGGACACCCAGCGCTTCCCCGGTTCTATCTAGACTGATGCGCGCGTAAATTGCGGGCGCACGCGGCATCGCCCGTTGCTCCGACATACTGCAAGAAACTAGCAGGGGTTCTCGACACTGCGGTCTTGACCGCGGTGAAGCCCCGAGAGATCCCCTCGAGCACGACGTGCAGGCGGTGTCCCTCGGGAAGCATCGCATCGACGAAGGGCGCAGACACATCGATGCGCCGGCCGCTCGACTTGAGCATGCGCTCGACGAGCTCTTGCACTTCTGCCGTGCTGAGCACCGTGTTGGTCAGCTCGTGTCGGCCGTGTCGTGCCACGAAGACCTGGCTCGGGTCATTGATCCAGATCTCCTCGACCGACGGGTCATCGAGGTAGGGCTGCAGGGGACCGAAGCCCGCGACTCGCGCCACCAGCTCGCCGACGACGGCCTGCGGATCATGCACCGGAGGAACCTGGCCGGTCAGGCTCCGCTCGTCGTGGTCACGCACGACCGACTCCGCGATGCGGCGTACGACGATGGCCTCGGCCTGCGGGTCCACGCCATCACGACGAACCACGTCACGCACTCGTGCATCCAACTGGCTGACCAACGCGGCGTGTGCGTCACTTGTCGTCGATGTCATTCGGTCCCCGTCCCGAGTGAAGGTTCCTGCCGACTGTTATATGTCAGGTTCGGGGACTTTGACCATGCCTGCGAGCCAGGGCTGTGGATAACCCGATGCGCGGTGTCCGTCAGACAGGAGGCTTGCCGAGACCGTTGAGCGCCGTGGCGATCCGGCTCGCCCCTTCAACGGTGGCATCGTCGCTGGCGTCGATGCCCTGTGCGGAGGCCACGATGGTGCCACCAGTCGCCTCGGGGTCATTGATGCGTCGCCGTGGCCAGCAACACCATGAGAGGTCCCATGCGTGACACGGACGTCACCAAGGGCTGGTCAGTCGTCGGAGTGCTGTTCCTGCCCCGCCTTGCGAGCCGCGTCGCGGATCTCGAACAGCTCGGTGGCCAGGCCCCCGACGGCACGCCCCACGTCGCGGACGGCACCGACCAGGAGACCGCCGACCTGGCCGACCGTCGACACGGTCGCCTCGAAACCGTCCTGGATGGCGTCCTTGCGGATCTCGTTGCGACTGATGTTGTCCTGGCTCATGGTCACCAAGTCTCCGGCAGGTCGCGGCCCACGGCAACCGTTGCGGGGCAGGACCTGCGTCACGCTGCAACCGTACGCCGACTCGGAGACGTACAGGTCCGGCAGCCCAAACAGGGTGCCCCGGACTCAGCGCTTCAGGGCGATCAGGGAATTCCACACCGCGGCATCGGTGCTGGTGCCCCCTGGCAGGTCGTAGCGGCTGCGCAGCGTGGTGACGGCATTGGCCGTGAGCGTGCCGTAGGACCCGTCGACGACGAGCTTGAATCCGTGCGCGTTGAGTGCCTGCTGCACTCCCTTGACCGCATTGCCCTTCGTTCCCGACGAGAGCGAAACGACGACCTTGCTCCAGGTCAGCGGGCCCACCACACCGTCAGAGCCCAGACCAGCGCTGGTCTGGAATCGCTTGACCGCCGACAGTGTCGCCGGGCCGAACGAACCGTCGACAGTGAGGCCGTAGCCCCGTTGGTTGAGCAGGTGCTGCAACACCTTCACACGATTGTTCTTCTCGCCGGTCTGCACGGTGGGCCACGTGAAGCTGCCCCCGTCGATGGTGCCGGCGGCGATGCCATTGGCACGGTTGATCAACGCCTTCGCCGTGGACGCGGCGGCGTCGTACCGGTCAGGGAACGCCGACCCCTGCACCCGCTGGGCCACCTGTCCGGCCGACCAGGTCGGGTGGTCTGCCGCCACCTTGATCGCGCCCGCGGTGCCGTTGCCGTCGAGGAACTTGTTGGTCGCGTACGTCGGGTCCTGCACCTGGGTGACGGTGCCCCACCCGGCCGACGGCCGCTGCTGGAAGACGCCGGCCGAGTCGCTGTCGCCGCACGGCAGGCTGTGGGCGTGGGACTCGACCCACGCCGCTTCGAACATCGCCAGGCGCACCTTCGACGACACGCCACGCGAGTCGGCGATCTTGTCGAGGATCACGATCACCGCGTCGTCGGCGTTGCCCGGAATCGCGCAGGACTCGGCGGCCAACGCCTCGTCGGAGAGCATCGTGGCCGGCACGTGGTTGTCGTCGCCGGCGTGGGGCGAGGCAGCTCCGGCCGGCCCGGAGGCAATCGTTGCGGTGCCGGCGAGGGCGGTCACGACCAGTGCGGTGAGGCCGCGGCGGAGACGGGCGCTGAACATCGTGGGTTCCTCTCGAACGGGACTGTTCCAGGCCCGAGGACGCACGACATCGACTGCTCACGAAGAGTTCCCGCGACCCGAGCTCGCTGCCGCCGACACTAACCAACGATCGGCCCACAGGTGAACCCCTGATCGGGATCAGGCTGACGTCAGGCGGCCCTTCGCGGTCCGGCCAAGGGCCTCGCGGAACGCGGGGATTCGCTCGCACAACTCCTGGACTGCCTCCGAGGTGAAGTGCACGACCTCCAACGGCGTCGCGGCGACCACGGTCGCCGTACGCAGCTTGTGGTTGACGATCGCTATCTCGCCGACCACGTCACCCGGGCCGAGGCGAGCGATCTCCGCGTTGTTTCGGCGGATGGTCACCTCTCCGGCGACGATGAGGTAGGCCTTGTCGGCCGGGGTGCGTTCCCAGATCAGGGACCAGCCCTGGGGAACGGTCAGCCGGGTCCCTTGTTCGTGGACCTGCTGGAGCTCACGCGCGGTGAGGCTGTCGGCAATGTGGGTCATGGGTGACTCCTTGTCAGGCGGCGTCCGCGGCCGGCGTCGACGTACGACCTCCGGTCAGCACGGAGAGGCCGGGGATCTTGGTGCCCTTGGGCGGGAGCGACATCTTGAAGATCTTCTTCGCGACGCTGCCGAGCTGCTTGCTCAGCGAACCGGTGTTGTACTGCAGCCCGTAACGCTCGCAGATCTCCTGGACCTCTCCGGCGATCTCCGGGTAGCGGCGCGCGGGGATGTCCGGGAAGAGGTGGTGCTCGATCTGGTGCGACAGGTTGCCGCTCATCACGTGGAAGAGCTTGCTGCCGGTGATGTTGGCGGAGCCGAGGAGCTGGCGGTAGTACCAGAGCCCCTTCGTCTCGTTCTCCATCTCCTCCTGGGTGAAGGTGGCGACACCAGCCGGGAAGTGGCCGCAGAAGATGATGTTGAAGGTCCAGATGTTGCGGACCAGGTTCGCTGTGGCGTTGCCGGCGAAGGTGAGCGGGAACAGCGGCCCGGTCAACGCCGGGAAGAGGACGTAGTCCTTGAGCACCTGGCGCTTCATCTTGCGGCGGATGCCCGCGGCGAGAGCCTTGTTGTCCTCCCAGTCACGCTTGCCCTTGACGATGTTCTCCACCTCGAGGTCGTGCAACGCCACGCCCCATTCGAAGAACATCATCAGCAGGAACGCGTAGAGCGGGTTGCCGAGGTAGTAGGGGTGCCACGGCTGGTCGTCGTCGATGCGCAGGATGCCGTAGCCGATGTCACGGTCCTTGCCGAGGATGTTGGTGTAGGTGTGGTGGATGTAGTTGTGGCCGTGCTTCCAGTTGTCGCTGGGCGCCATCGTGTCCCACTCATACATCCGCGAGTTCAGGCCCGGGTCGCCCATCCAGTCGTACTGGCCGTGCATGACGTTGTGGCCGATCTCCATGTTGTCGAGGATCTTCGAGATCGACAGGGAGGCCACGGCCAGCGGCCAGGCGGGCGGCAGGTAGAACAGGGCACGGCCGGCGACCTCGAAGCCGCGCTGGGCCTTGACCACGTTGCGGATGTAGGTCGCGTCGGCCTCGCCGAGGTCAGCCACGATCCGCTGGCGGATGGCGTCCATCTCGTCGCCGAACTTCTCCAGCTCTTCCGGGCTGAGGGTGATCTTGTCGCTCATGGTGTGGCTCCTCTGGTTGAGGTTGTCTGGGGTGTTGTGGCCGTACGTCGTACGGCCGTGCGATCTGCTCCGGCTTCGCCGAGTCGGCTCTTCTGGACGGGCTCTGTGCACGGTTGAGCTAGAGCTCCACACTGCAGTCGCCCTGCGGGGCTGACACGCAGATCCTGATCTCCTCGTCGGGCAGTGAGGAGGTCTCGCCGGTGAGCACATTGCTCACCGTGCCCTCGGTCTTGACGGCAGTGCACGAGAAGCAGATGCCCATTCGGCACCCGAACTCCGGTGTCAGCCCGGCTGCCTCGGCCTGTTCGAGGAGAGTGGCTCCCGAGTTGGCCGCGGTCGTGCCGGCCCTGCGGAAGGAAACCTCTCCCTCGGCCGAGCCGTTGGAGACCGTCGGGGGCTTGAAGTACTCGAGGTTCAGGGCCTCGGACAAGTCCTCGGTGCCTGGGTCGGCGTACGCCTTGCGCACCGCGTCGATGAGCGGCGCCGGCCCACAGGCCCAGGTCGGCACGTCGCGGTAGCCGGGGACCAGCCGCTCGAGCCAGGCGGGGCTCAGGGCAGGGTCACCGAGCTCGGGGTGGAGCAGGTGGACCTCGACGCCGTAGCCGGACCGGGCCACGTCGGCGAGCTCCTCGGCGAAGATCTGGTGCTCCGGGGACTGGGCGTAGTGCACGAAGGTGACGCGTCCACGATGGGTCCGTCGCTGCAAGGTGCGCAGCATCGACATCAGTGGCGTTATGCCGGAGCCACCGGAGATGAAGACCACGTGGTCAGGCACCTGCGCCGGCAGCGTGAAGTCGCCCTCTGCCTGGGAGAGGTGCACGATCGTGCCGGGCTGTGCTTCCTCCACGAGGAACCGTGAGACGACACCGTCGGGGTTGGCGCGCAGGGTGATGGTGAACGGCTCCCCCGACCCGGCCTCGTGACTGGAGACGGAGAAGACCCGGGTCGTACGACGGGCACCGTGCACCTCGACGCCGAGCTGCACGTGCTGGCCGGCCCGATGCCCCTGCCACGAACTCGTCGGCTGCAGGGTGATGGTGGCGACCGGCGGGTGGCCGGGCACGTCGACCTCGCGGTGGATGTCGACGATCCGGGCGCGGACCTCTTTCGCCGCCCACATCGGGTTGACCAGCTCGAGATAGCGGTCGACCCCGTGCGGCGAGGTCAGCGCCTCGACCGCGCGGGAGCGGAGGAGAGTCTGGGTGATGCCCATGAGGGCTCCTTCCGGGCTGACGACTCGGCGAGTCGAACGAGAAAGTTTGAGTGAACGACTGTGCACTCAAACAGTAGCGGCCGTGCCCCACTGCGCGTCAAGGCGCGGGCCGTGTGAGGCGCACAACAAGAGCACAGGTGTTCACTGAACTCGTGCCTCGGCGATGGACGCCCTAGACTCCGCTGCGTGACCGACAAGGCGACCGTTGCCCCCGAGAGCCGTCAGGAGCGCAAGGAGCGCACCCGACGGGCCATCCTTGATGCCGCGCTCGACCAACTTGCCGAGACCGGCTTCGGTGCCCTGTCGCTGCGCCAGCTGACCAAGGCCGCAGGCATCGTGCCGACCGCCTTCTACCGCCACTTCGCAACCCTCGACGAGCTCGGGTTGACCCTGGTCGACGAGTCCTTCGTGACTCTGCGCGGGCTGATCCGCGAAGTGCGCAGCGGCGACCCGGCACCGGAGACGCTCATTGACCGCTCGGTAGACGTGCTCGCCGTACAGCTCGAGGAGCACAAGGCCCACTTCCGCTTCATCGGCCGTGAGCGCCATGGCGGGAGCGCGGCCCTGCGCGGAGCGATCCGCCATGAGCTGGACCTCTTCGAGCGCGAGCTGGTCACCGACCTCGCCCGGATGCCTGAGCTCGAGCGCTGGGGTGCTGCCGACCTGCACGTGCTGGCCAGCCTGTTCGTCGACCTGATGGTCGCCGCGGCCGCCGAGATCGTCAGTCCCTCGGCGGAACAGGCCGCCGTACGCCGTGAGCTCGTCGACAACCTGCGCAACCAGGCGCGCATGATCGTCGTCGGCGCGGCCGGCTGGGAGCCACTCGGCGGTTAGGCCGTGTCTCCCTGGGCATGTCTCAGCCCCGGGCGCGACGTGCCGGTGGCGCCAACTCCGTCATCTGGCGGTAGGAGGCGACCGCGGCGAGCTGCGAGCTGACGCCGAGCTTGCGCAGGATCGACTTGACCTGACTGCGCACGGTGCCTGCCGAGACGCCGCCCTGGGCGGCGATCAACTTGACCGTCAGGCCCTCGTGGAGACTGCTCAGGACTGCCATCTCACGCGGGGTGAGCTCCTTCATCTGACGAGCCACCCGACGGGCCTGCTCACCCTCGCGGTGCCAGTCCTCGACGACCGTGGCACGGACCTCGTCAGACATCATCGGGCGACCCGCAGAGACGCTCAACAGCGCTCCGGTCAGTGTCTCGAGGTCAGTGGTCATCGGCAGCACGGCGGCCACACCGGCCTCCACCAGGGCACCCCAGGCGGCACTGTCCTTGGTGCGCGTCAACAGCACCCATCGGATCTTCGTGGAGGCGACCACGGCAACGGCGTCCCTGAGCAGGGCTCGGTCATCGAGCTCGCAGAGCAGCAGCCCGACCCCCGGACGGAACTGGGTCACACGCGCAGCGAAGTCACGAGGCCCCCGAGTGCCGAGGGGCGCCGCGACGCTGACCGCGCGGAACCCGCGGCTGGCCAGGGCCATCCGAACTGCTTCACTGACCAGGCTGTGATCGGAGACGACCACCAGGCGTACGCCGCGTGCTCCCGGACGCGGCTGCGGCACGACCGTGCGAGCGGTGTCGCGTGCCACGGAGGGCTTGGATGACTTGGGCTTCGACGCCTTCACCTTGGCAGGCTTGGCCTTCGAGGACTTGGCCCCGGGCAACCGGGAACCGGGAGCCTCCGAGTCAGCCATTCCGGAGTCAGGCCCAGGTGCCGGCGCTCGGCGCGCGGGCTCCGCAGTCGGATACATCCCGGTGCCCTCCCTGAGCGGCCGATTCACCGACCGACCACGTGCGCCAGTCTAGGTCGGCCTCCACTCGGAGGGTAGGGCGAGCGGATCCGACTCATCCGCGTGAGCCGCCCAACTTCGCCAAATTCGGGGAGTGTGAGGCGACGCCGATCGCCGCCGAGCCCGGGCCGGATCTCCCCCAGAATTGGTGGTGCCGTCCCCTCCTGGAAGGCGGGAAGATGGTCTTCACCCGTTGACTGACTCACCAGTCGCCCGAGGCGGCCTCGCGGCCCCGGGGATCGGCCGACATCCCCCAATCCGATCCGCGGAAAGCCCGGCGACTGGTGAGTCCCCCCTCTCCCCCAATATTCGGTATGGTTTTCCATTCGCCGGACGCGGCGACGAAAGCGAAATAGAGTCACAGGATCATGGTCGGGTGGTCTTCCCTGTATGCACCCCCGCGCCGAACTGATCAGGTCCCAGACGGGCACACTCGGAGCCCGGGACCTGACGGTCAGCTGGGGAGGCGGGACAGGGACAACGAAACTGTCACGCCCCGCCGACACTACCCAGTCAGGTGGGAGTGGCGGAGGGCGCTGGTGACTGCCCTCGTGGTGGTCCTGCCGCCGGGCATCGCTCTGGTCATCCCGCCGGAGGGCGCCACCCGATTGCAGGCCGTGGACGCCGTGGCGTGGCTGGTATTCCACGTGCTGATCGCCGGAGCCGGAGCGATGCTCTTCTCCCGCTGGCGCTTGTTCGGGGAGCCCGGGACGGGCTGGCTCGCTGCGGCTCTGGTGGCCACCGGGATGAGCGGCACCCCCTTCGCCATCCTCGACATGGCAGACGTGGCCAACTACTCCGGCGGCACCGGTGACCTGACCGGCGCCCTGCTCGCCCTACCCCTCCTGGTGTTGCTGGTCTGCGCCAGTCGGGACATTCGGCTGCCCGACCCCTTCCACCCGCTCGTCCTCGGGGTGGTCACCGGCGTGGTGGTGATCGGTGGACGGTTGCTCTATGGCTGGCTCCGGGAGGAGCCCTTTGCCAGCCTGACCCAGCCACAGGGCGCCGTCATGTGTGCCGTGCTCGCGCTTACCTTCCTCGTGCTCTGCGTCGTCCTCAGGCGACGGCTCAACCCTGCTGGCCCGTCCACCGTGCAGTTCGTCGCCATGTTCAGCGCAATCATGACCACCTTCCTCCTCGGCCCCATGGGCACGACCGGAGAGACCTTCCGATCGTGGCCCTCCGTCGTCGTCATGGTGTTCATGTCGTGGTGGTTGACGCTCTCCGCCGCGGAAGCCCTGCTCGAACCCCTGGCCCAGCAGGCCCGACGGATCGAGCGCATCACGACGACGCCGGAACCGAGCCCTCTGCGCTCGCACCAGCAGGAGGAGCTCTTCCACGAGCTGCGGTCGACGGTGGCCGACATCAGCACCGCCTCGGAGATCCTGCTCGGCAATGACCACCGTCTCAGCGACGTGAGTCGGCAGCGTCTCTCCTCCGGTCTGGCCACCGAGGTGGCCAGGCTGCAGCGCCTGGTCAGCGCCCCGTCCGATCCCAGGCCTCACCCCGTGTCCCTCGACCAGGTCATCGCACCGCTCGTGGTGACCCAACGTGCCGCCGGCCACGACATCCGCTGGGAGCCCTCGGGACATCACGTCCACAGCAGTCAGGACGACGTCAGCGAGATCCTCCACATCCTGCTGCACAATGCGCTGCGCCACGCGCCGGGCACGACGATCACGATCTCCGTGCACCCTCGGGGCCACGCCATGGAGATCCGGGTCTCGGACGACGGGCCAGGTATCCCGGCCGACGTCCGAGGCTCCTTGTTCGAACGAGGCGCCCGCTCCGCCGGATCCCCCGGCTCCGGGCTGGGCCTCTACCTGGCCCGCAGGTTGGCCACCAAGCACGGTGGACAACTCGAGCTGCGGCACAACGACGGCACTCGTGGGGCATCCTTCGTCGTTGCCCTCCCACAAATTGAAGGGGAAGACAGTTGATCAGCAGGAGAGCGGGAACCCGCGTTGCCGTGATCGAGGACCATTCGCTCTTCGCGGAGTCCTTGGAGATCGCACTGGAGATGGAGGGCCACGACGTACGTCGCATCCTGCTGCCGGAGGGAGGACGATCGGTGAACACGCTGCTCCCGATCATCCTGCGCTCACATCCGCAGGTGGCGCTGCTCGACCTCGACCTCGGTACCTACGGAAACGGCGTTCGTCTCGTCGAGCCACTCACCCGGGCCGGCGTCCAGGTGGTCATCGTGACCGCCAGCATCGATCGTGCACGTTGGGGTGAATGCCTGCGGCACGGCGCGCGCAAGGTGCTGCCCAAGAGCTCACCGCTCAACGACATCCTGGCCACCATCCGGAGGATCACCGAGGGCCTGCCGGTGATCAGCCGGGAGGAACGCGAGGAACTGCTCAAGCACTGGCACCAGCAGCTCCACGAAACCCAGGTCATGCGTAATCGCCTGGAGCACCTGACGCACCGTGAGAGCGAGGTCCTGGCGCACCTGATGGACGGCCGGGCTGTGCGCGAGATCGCCCGGATGGGTGTGGTCTCGGAGGCAACCGTGCGTACCCAGGTGAAGTCGATCCTGTCCAAGCTGGAGGTCTCCTCCCAGCTGGCCGCGGTCGGTGTTGCCCACCATGTCGGCTGGGCGCCACCGACGCCTGCCTGAGCTCCGCCAGCCGCTCGTCATCGCGACCCCGCGCATGGCGATCGATGCGGCGCGCGTTATCGAGAATCCCCAGCACCACAACGGGATTCACCAACGTTGATGATGTATCCGGGGCCGCCGGACACCATGCTGAGGGTGGGTCGTCCGCCCCGTGCGGACGACTCACCAAACTTTCCGGCAACGTGATGTGGGGTCCGCTGCGATGAGTGGTGCCAATGCCTTGGTCGAAACCTTCCGACGCGCACCACAGGCCCTCACGGCCGTCGCAGACCCGGAGGTGGAGCCGCGGGCCCCGATCGTGGCGGCGGTCGGGCTCGCACCCCCGACCCGGGCCGTGCCCGTCCGAGCCGCCGGCCGTCACGGCTTGCGGGCCCGTGACCTGGTGCTGGTGGCGACGGCCGACGTGGTGGCCGCGCTGGTCGCCTGCGCAGTCGTCGGCGCACCCCGTGTCGCCTTCCTGCTCCCCGTCCTGTGGCTGGGGCTGGTGGCGGCGATGCGCGGATACGAGACGCGGCTCGTCCCCGCCGGCGCCGAGGGCCTGCGCCGAGTGGTTCGTGCCGGCCTCGGACTCGTGGTCGTCTGCGCTGCGGCCTCGTGGGTCGTCGACCTGCCGACCGAGCCCGGCACGCTGCTGGGGCTGGTGGCCATCACGACCGGACTCAGCCTGGCGCAGAGGGCGGCCGTTGCGGGCGTGCTCAGCCTTCGACGACAGCGCGGCCAGGGGCTCACGCACCGCGTGCTGCTGGTCGGCCACCACCACCAGGTCGCAGAGGTGCTCAGCGAGCTCAACCGCACTCGCACCCATGGCCTCGAGGTCGTGGGCGCCTGCGTCCATGGCAAGCACATGAACCGTGCACTGCCGGTGCCCACCACCGGGGGGCTCGACAGCGCGGCGGGCGCGGCACGGGACCTCGCCGCCGACGCGGTGCTGGTCCTGCCCTGCAAGCACATGCGCCCTCCGGCCCTGCGACGACTCGGTTGGCAGCTGGAGGAGTCCAGGACCCAGATGTTCATGGTGCCCGGCCTCACGGACGTCGTCGAGACGCGCACCACCATGACCACGGTCGGGTCGATGCCGATGCTGCATGTCCGCCAGGCCGAGCTGCGGGGCTGGCGACGGATCCTCAAGGAGACCTGGGAGCGCTGCGCCGCAACGGCGGCCCTCCTCCTGCTGTCCCCGTTGCTGATCGTGCTGATGCTGGCGATCCGCGTCGACAGCCGCGGCCCGGCGATCTTTCGCCAGACCCGGGTAGGGCGCAATGACCGACCGTTCACGATGTTCAAGTTGCGCACGATGTGTGACCTGGCCGAGGAACGTCGTGCCGATCTCGTGGCCGACAACGAGGTCGACGGTGTGCTCTTCAAGGTCCGTCAGGACCCACGGATCACCAGGCTGGGTGGGTTCCTGCGTCGCTACTCGCTGGACGAGATCCCCCAGCTGCTCAACGTGGTGCGCGGCGACATGGCGCTGGTCGGCCCGCGGCCGCCGCTTCCGGCCGAGGTCGCCTCCTACGCTGACGACGTACGCCGTCGCCTCGTGGTGAAGCCGGGACTGACCGGTCTGTGGCAGGTGTCCGGACGTTCCGACCTCCCGTGGGAGGAGGCGGTGCGTCTGGACCTGAGGTACGTCGACAACTGGTCGCTGGGGCTCGACCTCTCGATCATGCTGCGCACCGCGCGCGCGGTGATCTCCCACCAGGGCGCCTACTGATCAGCCGAGCCGGAACAGGTCGCCGTGGTCGGCGACCCGGTCCAGCACCTCCTCGAAACGGCACTGCTCGATGCCCAACGGATCACCGGCTCCTGCCTCGATCTCGGCCCAGGTCCGTGGGGTCGCCGCAAAGGGTTTCTCCTTGCCCCGCAGGGAATACGGCGAGATCGTGGTCTTCGAGCCCGCGTTCTGGGACCAGTCGAGGAACACCTTCCCGGAACGGCGTGCCTTGGTCATGACTGCTGTCACGAGCTTCGGGTGCTCGGCCTGCAACTCGTCGCCCACCTCCTTGGCCAGGGCCGTGGTGCCCTCCGAGTCGAGACCGTCGGGTGCGGGCGCATAGAGGTGAAGGCCCTTGCTGCCACTGGTCACCGGAACCGCCACCAACCCTCGTTCATCGAGTTTCTCCTTCACCAGCAGGGCAATCTCGCAACACTCGGCGAGCCCGGCCGGCTCCCCCGGGTCGAGATCGATGACCAGACGGTCGGGGTGACGAGCGCGACCACGCGCCGTGACGGTCCACTGGTGCACGTGCAGCTCGAGGCTGGCCAGGTTGACCAGGTAGGTCAATGCGGCCAGCCCGTCGATGACCGGGAAGACCAGCTCGTCGCCGTTGCGCGAGGCGCCGCGGGAACCCGTCGTCGACACCCGGGCGGTGCGCAACCAGGAGGGTGCGCCGGCAGGCACGTTCTTCTCGAAGAACGAGTTGCCCTGCACACCGTGGGGCCAACGGATCCGGGTCACCGCACGGTCCGCGAGGTGTGGCAGGAGCACGCTCGCGACCTGGGCGTAGTAGTTGAGCACCTCGCCCTTGGTGGTGCCGGTGGCGGGATACATCACCTTGTCGAGGTTGCCGATCTTGAGGGTGCGGCCATCGACCTCGGCCCGGATCTCAGTCATTGGGGCCACCCCGTCGCGGCCCAGTCCCACCTGCCGGCTCGTTCATGTCTGGTCCTTCCCGATCAGGTCCTCGGGCACGAGGTCGTCGCGCACCCCACGGAACGACGGTTGGCGCAGCCTTCCCTGGGCTCCTGCCCCGAGGGACTCCACGTCGACGACCACCCGGGGCTCGACCCACTGCGTCCCCCGGGCATCCTCCGCCGGCACCGGATCGATGAACGGGCTGGACGACCTGGCCAGCGGATCGAGCAGGGACTTCAGCAGTGGGCCGGCCTTGCCGGCGATGCCACTACCGACGCGGCCGCGGAAGATGACCCCGTCGGGCGTCGGTTGACCCACGAGCAACGCGCCCAGTCGATGCTCGGAGTCCGTCTCGAAACGCCAGCCACACACCACCCACGACGCACGCAGCCGGTGCGGGAACTTGAGCCAGTGCGGGCTGCGCGCGCCGGGTTCGTAGCGCGACGAGAGCCGCTTGCTGACCACGCCTTCGAGCCCTTGCGCCCGGGTCGCCTCGAGCAGCATGGCACCGTCGTCGTAGGCCCCGGGCACCTGCCATGACACGTCGTCCAGGCCCAGACCCTCGAGGATCTCGCGCCGGCGCGACAGCGGTTCGCCGGTGAGGTCGCGACCGTCGCAGCGGAGCACGTCGAAGATCAGGTAGACCACCGGCCGACGCTCGGCAAGCCTGGCCACGCGTCGTACGTCGCGCACGTGCATGCGCTCGGCCAGCGCCCCGAAGCTGGGCCGTCCGTCCTCGAAGGCGACGACTTCGCCGTCCAGGAGCAGGTCCCGCCCCACGAGACCCTGCAGCTCGGGATAGCCAGCCGTGACGTCGTTCTCGTTGCGACTGGTCAGGCGCAGTCGATCAGGCCCGGCGTCGGCCAGGATCCGCATGCCGTCCCACTTCACCTCATGCGTCCATCCGGCACCCACGGGAACGTGGGAGCCGCGAGTGGCCAGCATCGGTCGCATGTACCCATCCTTGCGCACCGTCGGGCGGCAGGTGCCACGATCGCCCGCGCGCGCCGCGCCGTCCACGAGGAAGTCCACCGGAACAGGGGTGGGTTTCGGGGCCGGCGCGTGCGTCGGCGGGGTCGTTGAGGCAATACTGGTCACATGCGTGCGATCTGGAAGGGTGCCGTCTCCTTCGGCCTGGTGAGTGTCCCGGTGAAGCTCTACTCGGCGACGGAGAGCCATGACGTGTCGTTCCGACAGGTCCATGCCAAGGACGGTGGCCGCGTGAAGTACCAACGCGTGTGTGCCATCGATGGCGAGGAGGTCGCCTACGCCGACATCGCCAAGGGCTACGAGACCGAGGACGGCGAGATGGTGATCCTCACCGACGACGACATGGCGGAGCTGCCGTTGACCTCGTCGCGCGAGATCTCGGTCGAGAAGTTCGTGCCCAGCGACCAGATCGACCCGATGCTGTTCGAGAAGTCCTACTACCTCGAGCCGGAGAAGTCCGGCGCGAAGCCCTATGCGCTGCTCCGGCAGGCCCTGCTCGACGCCGACCGGATGGCCGTGGTCACCGTTGCCCTGCGGCAGCGTACGACGGTCGCCGTGCTGCGCGTGCGTGACGACGTGATCGTGATGCAGACGATGATGTGGCCCGACGAGATCCGCACGCCCGACTTCAGCATCGAGGCCGGCGAGGTCAAGGAGGGCGAGGTCAAGATGGCGCAGATGCTGATCGAGACCTTGTCCGGTGACTTCGACGCCGACGAGTTCGAGGACGACTACGCCGACGCCGTCGAGGCGCTGGTGAAGTCGAAGATCGAGGGTGGGGAGATCAAGCGCACCCCGACCGCCACCAAGTCCTCCGGCGAGGTCGTCGACCTCCTCGCGGCCCTGCAGAAGTCGGTCGATGCGGCCAAGCAGGCGCGTGGCGAGGAGACCGACAAGGCTGAGGAACCGGCCGAGCCCCCGAAGAAGGCTGCGAGGAAGACCACGGCGAAGAAGGGTGCCGCGAAGAAGGGTGCGGCGAAGAAGACCCCGGCCAAGAAGACTGCTGCCAAGAAGACCACACGCAAGGCCAGCTGATCCACGCGACCCTTCCTCCGGTGGGTGTGGCGGCAGACCTCAGACGGTGTCCCACCGGAAGAGCTTCGCGGCGATCGCGGTCAGCACGGCGGCGAAGACCAGCAGGATCCCCATCGGCACCAGGGCCGCGGCCGGGCCCTCCCCGCGCACCATCACGTCGAGCATCCCGTCATTGAGATGTCGCAGCGGCATGGCCTTGGAGATCACCTGCAGCCATCCGGGCGCGGAGTCGAGTGGGAAGAAGGATCCGCTGAGGAAGGCCATCGGCAGAACCAGGAAGTTTGCCATGTTGACGGCGCCCTCGGTGGTCTTCGCCACCGCTCCCGAGAGCAGGCCGACCGCCAGGAAGCAGAGCGTTCCGCACATCACCAACGGCACGGACATCCACCACGATCCGGTTAGGTTGAGCCCGAAGGCAACGGTGCCCAGGCCCAGGAAGATGGCGGTCTGCACCAGCGCGATGAGCATCGTGGCCACCACGCGCGCCCCGACCACGACGCCGGTCGGCACCGGCGAGAGCTGGATGCGGCGCAGGAGCTTGGTGGTGCGCCACCCGTTCAGCGTGGCCGCCGCACCAAAGGCCGCACTCATCGCAATTGCCCAGCCCAGGAGCCCGGGAGTGACGAAGTCGATCATCTGCATCGAGTCGTCCTCGACGCTCTCGGCCTGCAGGCTGAACTTCGGCTCCTGCCCGGTGACGGCGACGTTGGTCCCGTCGACGAACGCCTGCAGGACTCCGCGAATCGTGGCGGCCTTCACCTGGTCGGTCTGCGTGTAGTGGGCGACCAGCGTGTCGCCGTCCTGCTCGAGGACCAGGTCGAGGTCGCCCTTGCGGACCTCCGCAATCGCGTCGTCACGGTCAGCGGCATCGACCTGCTCGACGTCGAACGACTCGTCGAACGCCTCCTTGGCGTCCTTCGGCAAGCCGTCGATCAGCGCCACCTCACCGACGGACTTGGTCTCGACCGGCGAGCTCTCGGTGTTGTTGAAGATGCCACCGAAGAGCACCAGGAACATCAGCGGGAAGACGATGGCGAAGAACACCGAGGCCTTGTCACGGACGAAGCCCTTGAGGATTGCGACCGCGATCGCCTTGAAGGCCTTCATGCTCGGTACTCCCGCCCGGTCACGTCGAGGAACACGTCCTCGAGCGTGGCCGCCTTGACCTGCAGCCCGTCGAGCTGGTCACCGCCGGCCAGAGCGGTGAGCACGTCAGCAGGTCGACGCGTGGTCAGCACCAGACCGGCGGCCTCCTCGCTGGCGTCGTCGACGCCGGCGATGCGACCGGCTTCCGCGACGGACAGCTGGGCATCCGCGATCGTGATCCGTACGGGCGCATCCAGCCCCCTGATCAGCTCGGCAGGCGAGCCCAGCTTCAGGATCTTGCCGTGGTCCATGATCGCGACCCGGTCGCACAGCACCTCGGCCTCATCCATGTAGTGCGTGGTCAGGATGACCGTGCGACCGTCGTCGTTGAGGCCGGAGAGCAGGTCCCAGAGGTTGCGCCTGGCCTGGGGGTCAAGTGCCGCCGTGGGCTCGTCCAGGAACACCACCTCGGGGTCGTGCACGAGGGCGCAGGCGATGGCCAGGCGTTGGGCCTGGCCCCCCGAGAGCTTCTCCGCGGCCACGCCAGCCTTCTCGGTCAGCCCGACGCGTTCGAGCCACTCGTCGCCACGCGCGGTGGAGACGCCGTACATCGAGGCGAAGGTGTGGATCTGCTCGCGGGCGTCGAGGCGCTCGAAGAAGGCCGAGGCCTGGAGCTGGACGCCGATACGCGGCAGGAGACCGGAATTGCGAGGCCACGGGACCTCGCCGAGCAGACGCACCGACCCGGAAGCCGGCTTGCGCAGTCCCTCGATGAGCTCGAGGGTGGTCGTCTTGCCGGCCCCGTTCGGTCCGAGGATCCCGAAGAACTCCCCTTCGCCGACCTCGAAGCTGATGCCGTCGACGGCCCGGAAGTCGCCGTAGGCCATCACCAGCTCTGCGACGTCGACAGCCCCCATGCCTGGGCACGCTATCGGAAACGGGCCCACCTCCGAGGAGATGGGCCCGCATGTTGCGTTGTTCAGCGCTTGTTCCGGATCTTCACCTGGTAGGTCTTGGTGGTGCTCTTGCCGCCGACGGTCGCCTTGATCGTCACGTTGGCCTTCCCGTTCTTGATCTTCTTCGTGTTGACCTTGAGCGTGGGGTTCTTGCCGGTCTGCTTGCCGTCCTTGGCGTTGCTGGCCAGGGTCTTGCCGTTGCGCACCAGCTTGATCACCGTCTTGGCATCGGCAGTGTCGAGCTTGATCCTGACCGTTGCCTTCCCCGCGAGCTTCGAGCCGTTCTTGATGTTGGCGCCAAGGATCTTGGCGGCCGCGACCGGCGGCTGGTAGCCCTCGAAGGCCGAGCGGATCGTGAAGTAGGTGTCGGTCTGGTCGGTCAGGCCGGACACGTTCGCAGCGCCCGGTCCGTAGGCCGCGATCCGCACCTGCGAGCCGGTGTGCGACTGCGAACCGGGTGTCTCCGAGGTGGCGTAGTTGACCGTCATGGGCTGACCGTCCGCGGTGATCAGGTTGGTGGTCAGGCCGGGGGTCTGCTGGTTGGCCTCGACGATCTGCGAGGTGTGCGCGTGGTCTGCGGTGACGATGACCAGCGTGTTGCCGTCCTTCTTCGCGAACTCGAGAGCAGCCTGGGTGGCCTCGTCGAGGTCCACGGTCTCACCGATCTGGCCGCATGCGTTGGCCGCGTGGTCCTCCTTGTCGATCGAGGCACCCTCGACCTGCAGGAAGAAGCCGTTGTCGTTGTCGAGCAGGTCGATCGCCTTCGAGGTCATGTCGGCCAGGGACGGCTGGGTGTCCGGCCGGTCGGCGTTCTCGGTGCACTCGACCGGTTCACCGGTGCCGCCCTTCTGGGCGATCGGGCCGGTGTAGCGCACCGGCAGGTTGCCCTCGGCGAACAGGCCGAGCAGTGGCGCGTCCTGGTCGGCCGTGCTCACCGCAGCCAGGTCGTCCTTGTTCTCGACGATGTTGTAGCCGCGCTCCTCCGCCTGCTCCTGCAGCGTCTTGCCGGCGTAGTCACCGCCCGTTGCGGTCTCCTGGAACGTCTTGGAGCCACCGCCGAGAGTGACGTCGGGACGGGTCTCGATCAGTTGCTCGGTGATGGAACCCGGGCCGCCGGCCTCGAGCGTCTCGTCGGGGCAGTTGGCGGCAGTGGCCACCGGGCCGTAGCACTTGCGGGCACTGATGTGGGACACCTGAACCGCGGGGGTCGCGTCCTGGAGCTCGGAGGTGGTCACGTCTCCGGTCTTGAGGCCGCGCTCCTTGGCCCACTCGAGCAGCGTCTCCTGCGGCTCACCGAACGTGTCGACGGAGATCGCATTGTCGTAGGTCTTGGTGCCGGTCGCCCAGGCCGAGCCCGTGGCCGCCGAGTCAGGGACGTAGTCCGGCTTCTCGGTGCCCTTCTGCAGGGAGTACGTCGTGTAGCTGCCGGTGACCGGAAGCGCGTCGATGCCCTCGAACTGCCCGGCCGCACCCTTGGCGTAGTTCCGGGCCACGGTGATCTCGGAGTCCCCCATGCCGTCGCCGATCAGCAGGATGACGTTCTTCGCCTTGGCCTCCTTGGCCTCGGCCTTGAGCATCGCGGTCTTGTCGCCGCTGTTGCGCTGGGCGGCTCCGTGCTCGCCCAGTCCGGTGTCTGCCGCATGGGTCGCGGTTGCACCGAGGGCCAACGCACCGAGCGCCAGCGGGATCATGAGACGCCGAGTGGGCAGTCGCATCGGGAATTACCTCCGGGGGACGTGTGCACAGCACGCTGCTGCGCACACGTCAGGCAACCGGAGCCTCTCGACCGGAGGGCATCTCCCGTGCGACGACGAGGTGAAGTCTCCCCCGGTTTCGGACATGACGGTGTCCTCGCCCCCGACCGGGGACCGACGGTGCCGCGAAGCTCAGTTCGTGGCCAACAGCCCCCGCACGACGCGGAGCCCCACCGACAACCGAGCCAGGTCTGCGTCATCGTCGGAGCAGATCTCCTCGAGCGTCGTCACGGCACGGGAGACCACGACCTCGTCGTCGTCCTCCCAGGCGGCGACCCTCGCCAGCACCGCGTCGTCCGGTGAGGTCGTCGAGAGCACCTGTGAGGTGAGCTGGGTGTGCACGGCGTGCAGGTCGTCACGCAGGGCGGCCCTGGCCATGGTCTGCCAACGGTCATCTCGCGGCAGGGCGAGAATTCGCGACACCAGCGACGGAATGCCGAGTCGTTCACCGAGCGCGAAGTGGACCCGGGCGACCTCGAAGGCATCCAGTCCCTCGCGCGCCGAGTTCTCGACGATGCCCAGGAGCATGTACGCCGGCGGCAGCACCGCGACCCGGACGGCCAGGTCCTCCGGAACGCCCTTCTCGACGAGGTTGTCGCGTCGCGCCTCGAAGGCGTCGAGCTCGCGCCCGGTCATCAGGGTCGGCAGCTCCGCCATCACCTTCTGGGTCGGCACCGAGAAGAAGTCGACGGTGCCCTCGCTGTCGAGGGGAGGACGGCGGTTGCTGACCAACCAACGCGAGGCGCGTTCGACGAGGGTGCGCATCTCGATGCGGATCCGGGTCTGGACTTCGGCCGGCAGTTTGTTGTCGTAGGCGGCCAGCTCTTCGCGCAGGGCCAGGGATCCGAAGATCTCTCGTGCCACGAAGTTGGCACGGGTGAGCTCGGCCGCGGTGGCCCCGGTCTCTCCGGCGAGCCGCGGCCAGAACGTCATGCCCGCGCCGTTGACCAGGTCGTTGACGACCTGGGTCACGATGATCTCGCGACGCAACGGGTGTGACTCCATCTGGTTGCGATAACCCTGTCGCATCGGCTGCGGGAAGTAGTTGAACAGGTCGATCCGCAGATAGGGGTCGTCGGGCAGGTCGGAGGCGAGCAGCTCGTCGGCGAGCACGATCTTGGTCCAGGCCATCAGCACGCACAGCTCCGGCAGTCGCAGGCCCTCGCCGCGGTCGAGTCGGCGACGTACCTCCCGACTGGTCGGCAACGCCTCGAGCTCGCGGTTGAGCACTCCCCTGCGCTCGAGGTTCTTCATCCAGTCCTCGTGCACGTGGAGCAGCGGACCCGCATTGGCCACCGCGTTGGTCAGGGCCAGGTTCTGCTCGTAGTTGTCGCGCAGCACCAGGGCGGCGACCTCGTCGGTCATGCTGGCCAACAGCTCGTTGCGCTGCTTGGTGGTCAGGTCGCCGTCGCGCACGACTCCGTCGAGCAGGATCTTGATGTTGACCTCGTGGTCGGAGGTGTCCACGCCGGCGGAGTTGTCGATGAAGTCGGTGTTCATCCGCCCGCCACCCTCGACGTACTCGATGCGACCGCGCTGGGTGAACCCCAGGTTGCCGCCCTCGCCGACGCAGCGCACCCGCAGGTCGTCGCCGTTGACCCGGATCGCGTCGTTGGACTTGTCACCGGCGTCGGCGTCGCTCTCGTCGGAGCCCTTCACGTAGGTGCCGATGCCGCCGTTCCAGAGCAGGTCGACGGGTGACCTGAGGATCGCCTGCATCAGCTCCGCGGGAGACATCGAGGTGGTCGCCGCGTCGATGTCGAGCACCTCGCAGATCTGCGGGCTGAGCGGGATCGACTTCAGCGACCGCGGGAAGACGCCACCGCCCTCCGAGATCAGGTCGCGGTCGTAGTCCTGCCACGACGACCGCGGGAGGTCGAAGAGCCGGCGCCGCTCGGCGTACGACGACGCGGCGTCGGGAGTGGGGTCCAGGAAGATGTCGCGGTGGTCGAAGGCCGCGACGAGTCGCGTGTGCTCGGAGCACAGCAGCCCGTTGCCGAAGACGTCGCCCGACATGTCGCCGATGCCGACCGCGGTGAAGTCCTCGGCCTGGCAGTCGATGCCCATCTCGCGGAAGTGGCGCTGCACCGAGACCCAGGCTCCCTTGGCGGTGATGCCCATGCCCTTGTGGTCGTAGCCCACGGAGCCCCCCGACGCGAACGCGTCACCGAGCCAGAAGCCGTAGTCCTGGGCGACCCCGTTGGCGATGTCGGAGAACGACGCGGTGCCCTTGTCGGCGGCCACCACCAGGTAGGAGTCATCGGCATCGTGGCGTACGACGTCGACGGGCGGAACCGTCTCGCCGTCGACGAGGTTGTCGGTGATGTCGAGCATCCCCGAGATGAAGGTCTTGTAGCACGCCTTGCCCTCGGCCAACCACGCCTCACGATCCGACGGGTCGGGCAGCTGCTTGCAGAAGAACCCACCCTTCGACCCGACCGGCACGATCACGGTGTTCTTCACCATCTGGGCCTTGACCAGACCGAGCACCTCAGTGCGGAAGTCGTCGCGTCGGTCGGACCAGCGCAGGCCACCGCGGGCCACCGCTCCGTAGCGCAGGTGGACACCCTCGACCCGTGGGGAGTAGACGAAGATCTCGAACTTCGGCCGCGGTTCGGGCAGCTCGGGGATCACCGAGGGCCGCAGCTTGAACGAGATGTAGGGCTTGGCCCCGCCGTCCTGGAAGTAGTTGGTGCGCACGGTGGCTTCGATGATCGTGCGGTAGGAGCGAAGGATCCGGTCGTGGTCGAGGCTCGCCACGTCGTCGAGGGCCCGGGCGATGCGCTCCAGGACCTGTTCCGCGTCACCGTTCCCGGACGGGTCGAAACGCGCCTCGAAGAACTCCACCAGCAGCCGGGTGATGTCGACGTTCTGGAGCAGCGCGTCCTCGATGTAGTCCTGCGCGAACGGAGTCCCGCCCTGGCGCATGTATTTCGCGATCGCACGCAGCAGGGTGGCCTGGCGCCACTCGAGCCCGGCCGCGAGGACCAATGCGTTGAACCCGTCGATCTCGTTGCGGCCCTCCCAGATCGCCCGGATGGTGTCCTGGAAGAGTTCCCGTGCCCCAGCAGGGAGATCGCGCCCGTAGTCGAGCCCGAACTCGTAGATGAACGTGGGGCGGTCGAGGTGCTCGAGGGCGTAGGGACGTTCGTCGACCACGTCGACACCCATCGAGCTCAGCATCGGCAGGATCTGGCTCAGCGACAACGGGGCGCCGATCCGGTAGACCTTGAGCCGGGCCTCCCCACGGCCGGCGTCGATGGGCTCGTAGAGCGACAGGTCGATGCCTTCGTCGCCCTCGATCGCCTCGAGACGACCGAGGTCGACCGCACCGGTGCGGGCGGAGAAGTCTTCCTTGTAGGCCTCGGGGAAGGACTCCACGTAGTCCCGGCTCAGCCGGGCCCCGGTCTCCTCACCGTGCTCGTTGACCACGGCCGAGGTGAAGTCGTCGTGCCAGGAGCGGGCGGCCTCGACCAGCTCACGCTCCAGGTCGGCGGCGTCGATGTCGTCGATCACCTCGCCGGCCGGGGGACGTACGACGAAGTGCACGCGCGCCATGTTGGACTCGCTGACGCGGACCGTGAACTCCACGCTCTGGCCGTGGAGGCGCTCGCGCAGGATCTCGGCGATCCTCTGGCGGACCGTCGTGTTGTAGCGGTCGCGCGGGAGGTAGACCAGGCAGGAGAGATAACGGCCGTAGGTGTCCCGGCGGACGAAGAGTCGCAGCTGGCGACGCTCGCGGGTGTACATCACCGACTCGGCGATCTGGCTCAGCTGGTCGACCGGGGTCTGGAAGAGCTCGTCGCGCGGGTAGTTCTCCAGGGTGTCCATCAGCGCCTTGCCGGCGTGGCTGTGCGGCTCGAAGCCGACCCGCTCCATGACCTGTGAGGCCTTCTCCCGCAACAGCGGAATGCGGGTGAGCGACTCGGTGTAGGCGGCACTCGAGAAGAGGCCCAGGAACCGACGCTCGCCGACCACCTCGCCGGCCTCGTCGAACACCTTGACCCCGACGTAGTCGAGGTACGCGTCGCGGTGCACGGTGGCGCGGGAGTTGGCCTTGGCCAGCACCAGCAGCACCTTCTCGCGGGCCTTTGCCTTGACCGGCTCGGGCAGGCGAGCGAGGCCGCTCGAGAGGTCAGGGTCGGAGCGCAGGATCCCGAAACCCGTGCCGGGCACGGCACGGAGCACGTCCTCCCCGTCGACCTCCTCGAGGCGGTATTCGCGGTAACCGAGGAAGGTGAAGTGGTCGTCGCCCAGCCATGCCAGCAGGTCGCGACCCTGCTGCAACTCGGCCTCGGGGATCGGCGGCGGGTTCTCGGCCAGGTCGGCCACGATCTCGTCGATCTTGTCGTGCATGCGCTGCCAGTCCTCGACTGCCTCGCGCACGTCGCGCAGCACCCTCTGCAGGGCCGCCTCGATCTCGGTGTGGTCGTCATCCTCGGGGATCCGGTCGATCTCGACGTGCATCCACGACTCGCGCACCGACTCGTCGCGCCCGTCGGAGGCGGTGCCGTCCTCGGCGACCGTGACCTCCTGCAGCTCACCGGTGATGCTGCGCACCACGTCGAAGTGCGGGTGGACGATCACGTGCAGGTTGCGCTGCTGCTCGGCCAACGCCATTGTGATCGAGTCGACCAGGAACGGCATGTCGTCGGTGACCACCTCCACGACCGAGTGGGCGTTGGCAGACCAACCGTGCTCCTGCACCGTCGGGGTGAACACCCGGACGTTGGCCGTGCCCTGGGGGCGCACCTCCGCCAAGCGCCAGTGACTGGTCAGCGCTCCGTAGAGGTCGACGTCGGAACGGTCGACGACGTCCTCGGGCGCCACGTGCCGGTAGTAGGCCTTGAGCATCCCGGCAACGAGGGTCAGCGGCGGTCCGCCGGTGCCCTTTCGGTGCGCTGCCAGGTCGGTGGCCTTGGCGATCAGGGCGGTCTTGTTGTCATCGAGGCTGTTCGACACGACTCCGACCATAGGCGTGGTCGAGTGTGACCGACAACACGGGGGCACGACGCTCCGGTAACTTGTCCCGAACGTTAGGTGGCGCGACCCCGAGAAGACATGATGAGGCACATGAAGATCACACATTCCGTCAGGTACGACGCCCCCGTTGCGGAGGTCTACTCGATGCTCACGGACCCCGCATTCCGGGAGAAGGCGTCGTGGGCCCAGGACACCACCGAGGTCTCGGTGACGGTCGAGGGAGGCAACGTCTCCATCGACATGGTCCAACCCAACAAGGACATCCCCAGCTTCGCCAAGGCGATCGCCGGTGAGTCCAGCCGGGCCATCCAGGAGGAAGCCTGGACCGACGGTGAGCGTGCCGACTTCTCCGTCACCATTCCCGGCAAGCCGGGCAGCATCTCCGGCGCCCGCAAGCTGGTCGCCGACGGAACCGGCACCCTCGACACCTTCGAGGGCGAGGCCAAGGTCAAGGTGCCCCTGGTCGGCGGCAAGATCGAGAAGCTCATCGCCGACAAGCTCAAGGACGGCTGGAACATCGAACACACCGTGGGCACCGCATGGCTGGGAGGCGCGCGATGAAGCAGATCAAGCACGAGCTGTCCTACCCCGGAGCGACCGTCGACGACGTGGTCGCGATGATCTCCGACCCCGCGTTCCGCGAGAGGGTCGCCGACCACCAGGGCGTCGTACGCAAGAAGGTCTCGGTGGACGGCGAGGTGCCGGCCAAGACGATCTCGGTCGAGTTGGTGCACGGCACCGACCGGGTTCCGTCCTTCGCGCGCAAGTTCGTCGGTGACGAGATCCCGATCGTGCAGGTCGAGAAGTGGAGCACCGACACCGCCGCCTCGGTCGAGGTGACCATCCCGGGCAAGCCCGGGGAGATGGTCGGCGAGGCACGCATCGAACAGCGTGGCGACGCGGTCGTGGAGACCTACGACCTCGCGGTGAAGGTCAAGATCCCGCTCGTCGGCGGCAAGATCGAGGACCTGATCGCCGGTCTCCTGGTCAAGGCATTCAAGGCCGAGAACAAGGTCGGGATCAAGTGGTTGGAGGGCGACCGGGGCTGACTCCGGTGTCGGCGCCCGGCTCCTTCGCCTCGCGCGCGGTGGGGCGGGCGCCGTCGTCGTCCTCGGCCAGGTCGCGTCGTCGTACGACGAAGACCACCAGGCCCAGCACCAGGAACGGGCCGAACGCGATGGCCAGGACCAGGTAGTTCTCGTAGGCGTGCAGCTGGCCCATGTGCTGGGCGAGCGGCGCGAGGACGAGTGACGTGGTCATGACGGCTCCAGTGTCCCACTGGAGCCGTCACGACCCGGACGCGGGGATCAGCTGGGCTGGGCCTCGTTGCCGCTGGCGCCGTCGCTCTCCATGTGCGGGTAGCGGTGGTCCTTCGGCGGCACGAAGGTCTCCTTGATCGAGCGGGGCGAGGTCCAGCGCAGCAGGTTGGACGCCGCACCCGCCTTGTCGTTGGTGCCCGAGGCACGAGCGCCACCGAACGGCTGCTGGCCGACCACGGCACCGGTTGGCTTGTCGTTGATGTAGAAGTTGCCGGCCGCGAAGCGCAGCTCCTTGCGGGCCCAGGCGATGGCCGCGCGGTCCTGGCTGATGATCGCGCCGGTCAGGGCGTACGGCGAGGCGGACTCGGCCTGCTGCACGACCTTCTCGAAGTCGGCGTCCTTGTAGACGTGCACGGCCAGGATCGGCCCGAAGTACTCGGTGGTGAACATCTGGTCGGCCGGGTCGGTCGAGGTGACCACCGTCGGACGCACGAACCAGCCCACCGAGTCGTCGTAGGTGCCACCGGCAACGACCTCGAGATGCTTGGTGCGCTTGGCGCGGGTGATCGCCGCCTTGTGCTTGGCGAAGGCACGGTCGTCGATCACTGCACCCATGAAGTTGGACAGGTCACGGACGTCGCCCATGGGCAGGGCCTCGACGTCGGCGACCAGCTGGTCCTTGATCCTGTCCCACACCGACTTCGCGACGTAGGCGCGCGAGGCCGCGGAGCACTTCTGGCCCTGGTACTCGAACGCACCACGGATCATCGCCACGCGCGTGACGTCAGGGTCGGCGCTGGGGTGGGCGATGATGAAGTCCTTGCCACCGGTCTCCCCGACGATGCGAGGGTAGGAACGGTAGTTGGCGATGTTGGCGCCGACCGTGCCCCACAGGTGCTGGAAGACCGGGGTGGAGCCGGTGAAGTGGATGCCGGCCAGGTCGGGGTGGGTCAACGCGACGTCGGAGACGTCCTTGCCGTGGCCCGGCAGCATGTTGATCACGCCCGGAGGCATCCCCGCCTCCTCGAGCAGCTCCATGGTCAACGACGCGGCGAGCTGCTGGGTGGTGGACGGCTTCCAGATGACGGTGTTGCCCATCAGGGCCGGAGCCGTGGGCAGGTTGCCGGCGATCGCGGTGAAGTTGAACGGCGTGATCGCGTAGACGAAGCCCTCGAGCGGACGGTGGTCGGTGCGGTTCCAGATGCCGGGGCTGTTCGCAATCGGCTGCTCGGTGTGGATCTGCTTGGCGTAGTGGACGTTGAACCGCCAGAAGTCGATGAGCTCACAGGCCGCGTCGATCTCCGCCTGGAAGGCAGTCTTGCTCTGTCCCAGCATCGTGGCCGCGTTGATCCGCTGCCGCCACGGTCCGGCCAGCAGGTCGGCGGCCTTGAGGATGATCGCGCACTTCTCGTCGAAGGGCATCGCCCGCCATTCCGGGGCCGCCTTCGCGGCAGCCTTGATCGCCGCCTCGGCATCCTTGCCGGTGGCGCTCTTCATGGTGCCGAGCACGTGCTGGTGGTCGTGGGGCTGCACGACCTTGATCTCCTCGCCGCCACCCGACTTGCGGCGACCGCCGATGACGGCGCGCAGGTTGTGCTGCTTGCGCTGGAGCCTGTCGATCTCCGCGACCAGACCGGCCCGTTCGGGGCTGCCGGGGGCGTAGGTCAGATTCGGCTCGTTGATGGGAGCCGGGGGAAAGGTGATTGCGTCCATGCAGCGATCGTCTCAGACCGTGACGTGGCTCTCAAATGGTCCCTGTCCCGGGTGCCGCTCGGTGTGCCCGACGGCCCGCTGGCGCCGAGGCAAGCTGCCTCACAGCAGTGTCGAGATCTCCTGGGTCGCGAACCACGCCAGCTCGGGGCCACCGTCCGGGTCGGGCCCCGACACCAGGTCGTCGGTGTCGACATGGGCCGCCGCAACCCGCTTCCAGACCAGGTCGCCGACGACCCGGACACCGGTGACCTCGCCCTCACGGTCTTCGCGGGGCTCGACCGATGCGACATCGGCGGCGACCACGTGCCGGCGAAGAGCTCCCGACCCACGTGCCTGCCAGGCCTCGTCGGCAGCGGCCGCCAGGGCGGCGTACTCCCACTGCTCGTCGTCACCGTCGGGCCATGAGGCGCGCAGCTCGTCGGTGACCGCGTGGGCGTCGAGCGGACCGGGCAGGCGCCCCTGCTCCACCAGCTCGGCAAGGGCAGCGGCGGTCACCGGCACGTAGACACGGACGCTCATGGGGACGACTCTCCTGCTCCGCGCTGGCCGCTCCGGGTCGCGGCCCGCTTGGTCGTACGTCGTCCGCGGGGCGCGCGAGGGCGCTGGTCACTGGCGGTGTCGAGCAACTCGTCGAGCGCCTCCGTGACGCACTGTCCCAGCACCGTGATGTCGGGCAGGGCATCACGATCGGCGGTGATGCCGTAGTAGACGGCCCCGTCGTACGACGTGACCCCGATTGCCAACGCCTGGCCCGGCAGCAACGGCTGCACCGGATAGGTCTCGACCATCCGAGCACCCGCCGCGTAGAGCGGGAACTGGGGGCCGGGCACGTTGGTCACGGTGAGGTGGAACCCCTTGCGCTGTTGCAGGGCAGCCACCCGGGACCCGAGGGCATGGAAGGTGGTCGGGGCGAAGCCGGCAATGCCGGTCAACCTGTTGGCGGCCACCGCACGCCCGGTCTCGCTGTGGGACTTGAACGCGTAGGAGACCTGGTGCAGGCGAATCACCGGACTGGCCTCACCGATCGGAAGGGTGACCAGGTGCCCGGCGATCTGGGTGCCGAGGGAGGTGGCCTCGAGCTCCTCGTCGATCACCGACATCGGCACCATCGCACGCAGCGACCGCATCGCGGTGGCCGGCGTGCCGCGGGCCATCAACCAGCTGCGCAGAGCACCGGTGAGAGTGGCCAGGACGACGTCGTTGACCGAGCCTCCGTGCTCCTGGCGGATCCGTCGGTAGTCCTCGAGGTCGGTTCGGACCGTGACCAGGCGGCGCTGCTCGGACAGGCTCGCGGAGACCGGGGACTCGGGAGTCGGCTTCCGGTTGGTCAGCGCATTCGCGACGCTCTGTGCCCGGTGACGCAGCTCCCCCACCCGGCGTACGGCGGAGTCGGCGGTGCTGCGGGCGGTCGAGGCGAGGGTGGATGCGGAGGTGAGGTTCTCCCGCAGGGCTCCGGTGGCCAGGCCCAGGGGCGAGGGCGTACGCCGCGGGGCCCAGTCGTCGTGCTCGAGTGTCTTCGACTCGGCCTTGGTGTCGAGCAGGACCTGGCCGAGATCGACGGTCTCCACGCCGTCGACGAGGATCTGATGAGACTTCGACAGCACCGCAACACGATCGTCGGCCAGTCCTTCGATGAAGTAGACCTCCCAGAGTGGACGGCTGGCGTCGAGCTGGCGGCTCATGATCCGCCCGACCAGCTCGCGCAGTTGTTCCATGGATCCGGGCCGGGGCAGCCCCGAGCGGCGCACGTGGAAGCCGAGGTCGAAACGGTCGTCGTCGACCCAGACCGGGTTGGCCACACCGACGGGGACACGCAGCATCCGTTGCCGGTAGCGGGGCACGAAGGCGATGCGATCGGAGATCAGGTCGACCAGGGCCTGGTAGTCGAAGCCGGATTCGCCGACCTCGAAGATCTCGAGCGTCGCGTTGTGCATGGGCGTCGAGGCGGACTCCATCGCCAGGAAGGAGAGGTCTCTGGCCTGCAGTCGCTCGCTCATCCCATCACCCCTGTGGCCCACGTTGCTTGTGCTTCGTGCGATTCTTGCAGAGGATCCCAGCGCGCCGAGCAGGAGTCCACCGTCGGGAGTCACATGTCTGGAGTAGAAGCAGTGCACAGTCGTCACAGGTTCGTCGCCGCCGTCACCGCGGCCCTGATCAGTCTCACCGCCGTTTCGGCGTGCGCCTCGAAGTCGGACGACGAGTCCTCGAGCAAGAGCACCGAGAACGCCGAGGCCATCACCATCACGATCAAGGGCGACACGGTCGACCCCAACGGCAAGCGCTACGACCTCGACCTCAACCAGTCGGTCACGCTGACCATCGATGCAGACGAGGCCGGCGAGCTGCACGTGCACTCCAAGCCCGAGCAGGAGATCGAGTACGACGCCGGCACGTCGACCCACGAGCTGAGCTTCGACAAGCCCGGCATCGTCGCGGTGGAGTCCCACGCCCTGGAGAAGACGATCCTCGAGTTCAAGGTCGACTGACCGTGCAGTTCCTCGCTCACGGCGTGGGCGGTGCGAAGGATCTTCCGATCCCCGCCGAATACGCCATCGCTGGCGCCTGCGCTGCTCTGGCCGTCTCGTTCACCGTTCTCGCGCTGGCGTGGCGCACTCCACGCTTCAACACCGGCGAGCCGGTCACACCGGTCCCGGTCCGGCTCGCCTCCGCGCTCGACTCCGTGTGGTTCCGCGGCGCAGTACGCATCTGGGGCTTCGCCTTCTTCCTCTACGTGGCTGCTGCCGCCGTCTTCGGCAAGGATCTCGACACCAACCCGATCTTCGGTGTCTTCTACGTTCTGCTGTGGGTCGGGCTGGTGCCGATGTCGTTGGCCTTCGGACCGTTCTACAAGGCGATCAGCCCGGTTCGTTCGATCAACTGGGCACTGGCCAAGCTGGCCGGCACCGATCCCGAGCGCGGCCTGCGCGACTACCCGTCGCGGCTGGGCTACTGGCCGGCAGCAGTCGGCCTCTTCGCGTTCGCCTGGTTCGAGCTGGTCTATCCGTTCAATGCCGAGCTCGGGCCCCTGCGGCTGTGGTGCTCGATCTATGTTGCGGTGATGCTCGTCGGTGGCGCGGTCTTCGGCAACGCGTTCATCGAGCATGCAGACCCGTTCGAGGTGTTCTCCACCCTGGTCGGCCACCTGTCGGTGTGGGGCCGTGACGGTGACCGCCTCGTGTTGCGCAACCCCCTGGCCAACCTCGACCTGGTGGCGGTCAAGCCCGGCCTGCTGGCGGTCGGTTCGGTCCTCCTCGGCAGCACGGCCTTCGACTCCTTCAAGGGGTCGAACTGGTGGACCCGGCACATCCAGTCGATCGACCAGAACATCACCCTGATCAACCTGGCCGCACTTCTCGGCTTCATGGCGGCCGTCTTCGTGCTCTTCGCGGTGGCCACGATGCTCACCGGCATCCACGACGGAACCCGCAGGAGCCAGCTTCCCGAGCTGTTCGCCCACTCCCTGATCCCGATCGTGGTCGGCTACTTCGTCGCCCACTACCTGAGCTATCTGGTCGAGTGGGGACAGCTGACGGTGATCCGGCTCAGTGACCCCTTCAGCACCGGGGCCAACTACCTCGGCACCGGTGACCGGGCCGTCAACTTCTGGTTGACCTATCACCCGACGTTCCTGGCGCTGACCAAGGTGGGTGGTGTCATCGTCGGACACGTCGTGGCCGTGGTCGCTGCGCACGACCGCGCGATCAAGCTGTTGCCGAAGAAGCACCAGCTGACCGGTCAGCTCTCCATGCTGGTGGTGATGGTCGGCTTCACTGTCGGCGGGCTGGCTCTGCTCTTCGGCGGCTGAACCGTCGACCACCGCTGCGAACGCTCGTAGGCCGCAGCCCGTCGACCACCCGGGCCACCGCCTTCGACAGTGCGCTGTCTCCGAGCTCGGCGAGCATCCGCCCACCGAGGAGAGCGCGATCGGTGGTGCTGCGATCGTCGGGGAGGAAGTGCACCCCGCTCAGTTCCGCGAACCCGCTGACCATGCCCACCACTTCGGCCTCTGACCAGCCAAGGGAGCTGCGCATCCGGTTGACCACCACGCGTACCGGTTGACCTCCGGCCGTCTCGCGCAGCTCCACGAGCCCCCGCGCCAGCCGGGACAGGCCGATGGGGTCGGCGTTTCCGACCACGACGATGTCGTCGGCCAGGGCGAGCGCCTCAAGCGTCATCCCGTTGCGTGAGGGGCGCCCGGAGAACTCTGCCGTCGGGTCGTCCTCCAGCGCGAACCCGGTGTCGAGCACGACCTCACCCTGTCGCTTGCCGAACTCGACCAGTTGCTCGATCAGTCCGGGGCGCACCTCCACCCAGCGGTCTGGCCTGGGCAGGCCGGTGATGATCCGAAGCCCGGCCACTCTGCGCTGCAGGCCGAGGTAGCTGCCGGCCAGGTCACCGGCAGCGGCGGCACGCGCACACGCCAGCAGCCCGGACACGTCGTCGAGGATGCCGAGATGTTGGCCCACGGAGCCACCCCACGGATCGGCATCGACCACCAAGGGCGCCGCGCCGCGTTGCGCGAACTCTCCCGCAAGGGCGAGGGCCAGTGTCGTTCGGCCCGGTGCGCCGGAAGGGCCCCACACCACCG
The DNA here is from genome assembly GCA_001429555.1 of Nocardioides sp. Soil797. Taxonomy (GTDB): domain Bacteria; phylum Actinomycetota; class Actinomycetes; order Propionibacteriales; family Nocardioidaceae; genus Nocardioides. The sequence continues at coordinate 50,201 of LMSR01000011.1, forward strand.
TGCAGCGCCCGTGCCCCGGGCCCATCGCAGGACCCGGCCGGGTGGTCGGCTCCTGGTTCTGTTCGGTGGCCCGAGCCGCAAGCACGGCGTCGGGCAGGTGCGGGATCTGGTTGATCCCGACCCCGAAGCCCAACCCGAGACGGTTCATCCGGTCGCGCAAGTCGCTGCGGCCCGGGTCGGCGAGGACCGCCACCGGCTCCACACCGTGCTGTCGCAGGTGGTGCACCGCGGGGCCGTCCAGGCCGGGCGCGTCCAAGGAGACCACGGCCACCTCGGCCTGTCCCGTGGTCGCGCTGGCCAACAGGTCCGTGACGTCGACACAACGCTTGATCACGACGATGCCCGGTCGAGCGGTCAGCACCGGCAGGGCGGAGGATTCCCAGGGCGCACCGGCCGCGAGGACGAGAATGCACGTCTGGCCGTCCATGCCGCTCACGTGCCCGTGATGAGAATGCTGTCGTCACGCAGGCCCTGCATGACGTCGCCGAGCCTGCCGCTGTCTTCGGGAGGCACACCGATGTCGACCTTGCGTGCGCCGCTGAACGACCAGGACTCATCAGGCTTCGGCGCATCGAGCACGACGACGTCCTCGAGCACGGGGACGGTCTTCTTCGGCTTCGCGCCGCCCTCGGAGGGGGCCACTATCCAGACGTTGACCCGCTGGCCACGTCTGATGTTGGCCGGCACCAGTTCGGGGGCAAGGGTGAGCGGCACCCTCTCCATCTCTGGTTCGTCGCCGCCCACAGCGGCCCTGGGCAACAGCTCCCCGGCGCCCACGCCACGGGCCAGGACCGCACCGTCGGGCAGGGACTGGTCGGCATGGAGGTAGAGGTCGGTCTCGTCGTCGAGGCGGACCCGTCGACTGACCAGGTCGCCACTCTCGACCTGTTGACCCTTGGCGAGGTCGGAGCGCACGGCCCAGACCTCGATCGTGTCGTCGGCTCCCCCGATCACCTTCACCCCGATCAGGATCGAGGCAGCCACCAGGGCGACACCGATCCACAGGCGTGGGTCACGCCACCCCGAGGTGCTGGCGCGCTGGGCAGTGGGAGCCTCTGTCTTCCCGAGATTTGTGCTCACCACCACATCATGGGCGCAAGTGGCCCAATTCGTCATCCGGTTGTCCACAGGTTCCGCACGGCGTCTGTGGTGTCGGCCCTCGAGATGGCAGAGTTGGCCCCATGTCCGGCACTCCCCGCTTCCTCACCCTGGCCGACGTGGCCGAGGTGCTGAACACCTCGCAGGCACAGGTCTACGCCCTTGTGCGTCGCGGCGATCTCCCGGCGATCAAGATCGGTGGCCGCGGCCAGTGGCGCGTCGAGGCCCAACAGCTCGAGGACTACATCCAACGGATGTACGCCGAAGCGCGCACCTTCGTCGAGGACCACCCCTTCGCCGAGGCCGAGTCCGACGCCGAGATCCCCGCCGATTGACTCCACCGGCAGTGTCGCCGTTCGCCACGAAAGGACGTTCGCCAGCGCAACGCCGAGCGCACGCGTGGGCAAGGCCGAACGGACTCGAACTTCCTTCGCTCACGACCGCCTGGCGTGAGCACGCCAGAAACTGGCGACAGGTCAGGGCCACTCAGGGCGTACGGCGGGAATCAGCTTGTCGAGCTGCAACGGCCGCAGGGGCAGCAGTGATGCGCCCTTCGCGGTGACGGTTCGCACCGCTGCGACGTACTCGGTCCGGCCGTCCACGATCGTCGCCGTGGCCTTCTCAGGAACCGGAACCGTGGTGGTGACGCCGGGGCGCAGGCGCACCGCGACCGGCTTGGCGTCGGCGCCGGTGAACGTGACCGAGACCCGGCCCGCCGTCGTGGGTGCCGTCAGCAGCAGCGCGGAGCCGGCCCCGCCGGGCACCGCTGCGGCCGTCTGGCCCGACGCCGCCTCGACAGCCGGGACGTGCACGAGGTCACCGGCCACCACGGTGCGCAGTGAGCCCACCACCGGGACCGTCGAGGTCAACCGGAGTGCGGTGTCCTCCTTGGCCAGCAACTTCACCATGCTCGCGGGGAGCTCGGTGGTCACCGACTCACCGGCCGGCACCCGGATCTCGTCGACGTTGTTGGGAGCGAAGGTGCTGTTCTTCCCGACGATCTTGAGACTCACCTGCCCGGCGTCCTCGCCCGGGTTGGCCAGGACGAGGGTGGGCTCGGCCATGCTGCGCGGCAGCCCGGGCAGCAGCAGGTCGGTCGCCGGTGGCGCCGTCGAGGGCAACCAGTCGCTCACAGCGGCACCGCCACGGGGCGTGTAGGTGTCGGCCATGGATGCCGCCACCCGGCCGCGGGAGACGGTGACCCGGAGAGTCAGCTCGTCCCGGTTCGGAGCCAGCTCGGCCAGGTCGAGCACGCTGCTGCGCTGGCCGGGGATGGTGAGTCCTCGGGAGGCGACGTCGATCAGCTCACCGGTGCTGCTCCACAGGCTCACGTCGGCAACGGCGGGTCCGGTGTCGGGGTTGGCCAGGACCAGCTGGGACTCGTGGAGGCCGCCGGCACCGACGCCGGCGAACCAGCGCTCACTCGCCGGGGCGGTGCACTCCCCCGCAGCGGGACGCTCGGCGTTGCCGAAGCGGGCGCCGAAGAGTCCGGGTGCCAGCCCACGGGTGCCGGTCACCATGACCGCCTTGGTGGAGGCGGTCACCGACCCGGCCTTCCCCGGGCGCACGTCGAGCTCGTCGGAGTTGTCGCTCGATGCGTCGCGCACCGAGACAGCACCATCGGCAGCCCCATCGCTCGCGCCGCTGCCGAGTACCAGCTCGGAGTTGCCGGCGACAGCCGCGGGGCAGAGCAGGTCGAGCCGGGTCAGCGGTCGACTTGCCGGTGCATCGGCGGAGACCTCAGCAGGGTCGTTGGCCGACTTCTGCAGGGCCAGCGCACCAACGGTGACGAGGGCGAGAGCCAGTCCGAACACCACGAGTGGCGAGAACGCGGCGCCCTTCATCGGGGCGGCGTCGGCGACCCGACGACCCTGGACACGCTTGCCGCTCATCGCTTCTCCCTTCGTGAGGGCCCACAGAGCACGGCCACCACCACGAAGGCCGCGATCTGGAGCACCAGGAGCCATGGATGCCACCACGGCCCATCGCCGTCAATCGCATCTGCGGAAGCCCCGGCGTCGAACTGCCAGGCCCGGGTCGCCCGGTCGGACGTGCTGGCCTGGGTGAGTCCGGTCGCCGCGTCCAGGGTCGCGGCCACCTGGGCATCTGCCGGCGCCGGCATCACCACGTAGTCGATGCCCCGGGAAGGCAGGCCGGCGGTCAGCTCGGGAGTCGGGTCCGAGACCAGGGCCGCAACGTCGGCGTCGAGCTTCGCATCCGGGCCGGTCAGCGCGAGGATCTCGTCCTGGCCGACGGTGACGCCCTCGCCCCGGTGCACCCGCCAGCGCAGACCCTGCTCGGCGTCGCCGTTGATCATCAGCACGCCGTGGCCAGCGCCCTCGCGGGCGGCCTGGACCATGTAGGCGGGGACCGCGGAGTCGTCCGGACGGTGGAGCAGGTTCGCGCCGTCGCCCCACCACCAGAGCAGTCCGCCGAGGGGGACGACCAGCGCGCTCACGGCGAGGACACCGGCCAGCGGTTGGCGCCACCCGAAGTTGGCACCCACGAAGCTGTCGCGCAGGCCGTGACCGGCGATCATCACCGCGGCGATCAGGGCACCCTGGCTGACCAGGAGGAGGAATCCGAGGCCCGGGCGGGTGGGGCCTGCGGGCAGGTCGATCTCGATGTGGCTGAGCACCGCCACCAGCAGGGCAGCGAGGGTCACCACGATCCAGCACCCGACCACCGCGAGACGGCTCCGTGAGCGGAAGATCGCGATCACCGCTGGCGGCACGAGCGCGAGGCCGATCCAGTGCGGGGCGGCAGGTCCGTCGAAGCGGCCCGCGGCGACGTCCATCGGACCGGGCAACGGCATCACCCGGCCGGCTTCGAGGAAGAGCGCAGAGACGTCGTGGCCGAGCAGGCCCACAGCGCCCGGGAGCAACAGCACCGGCGGCGCCAGGGTCACCACGAGCAGGGGCCCCCACACGGAACGGTCGTGCAACGAGGAACGGGAGAGGAAGAACAACACGGCAACAGCCAGGACCACGAGGCCGGCGGCGAAGAGCCACGCGGCCGGGGTGAACGCGGTGAGCACGGCCAAGAGCAGGCTCGAGCGCCAAGCGGCGCGCCAGCGACGGTCCGGGTTGGGGTCGGTCAGGCCGAGGGCGGCGTGGGCCAGCCACGGCAGCAGCGCCGCCGACGCGAGCACACCGAAGCGGCCCTGCCCCCAGGCACCGCTCGCGACCGGCACCGCGGCGTACGCCATGGCTGCCCAGGCGACGATCCAGCGTGAGGCCGGCCGCCCGGAGCCCAGCTCCGCAGCCACCAGGCCGAAGCGCCAGGCCCCCCAGGCGGCGACGGGCACTGCGGCGATGAACAACAACGACATCGCGGCCGAGGCGCTGCCCAGCAGGATCGAGGCGACCACTGCCATCGGCAGCAGGTAGGCCGGCGCCGGCGCGTCGGTGCCCTGGCCGATCTGGTGCCAACCTTCAGTGGCCAGCCGCCACCAGTCACCGGAGCTCTCCGGCGAGGGCGAGAGCCCACCACCGGTGATCGTGTGGAACGCCTCACGGGCTCCCCAGAGGCTGAGCAGGAGGAACAGGGTCGTCACGAGGGCGGCAGGGCTGGTCACGAAGCGCGCCAGGAGGCTGCTGTCGGGGGCCAGCTCTTCGCTCTCCTCGGGGTCAGGACCGGGTCCGGAGGGGCCACCCTCGGCGATGCGGGCAGCACGGCGGCGCTCCGCGGAGTCACGTCCCTCGTTGACCACGGCCGTCGAGACGTCGCTCACGAAGTCGATGCCGTGTCGGTAGGGCAGCCACCACGGAGCGAGGAGTCGCTTGAGCCGCTCCCCTCGGGGGTCACCCAGCTCGCTTCGCTCCCGGCGCCCGGCACTGATGCGTCCGGGGTGGGCGCAGATCGAGAGCAGGGCGCTGAACTCGTCGCGGACCATGCCGGGAGAACGTGACAGCAGGAAGCCGAACGCCCGGAGGAACGTGCCCAGGAGCAGCCTGATCGCCTGCAGCAGCAGCATTCTGGGTGCGGCGTTGACCAGCAGTGTGTGGAGTGCGGCGCGACGCTCCTCGCGGTGCGTACGACGACCCGTCAGCGCGGTGCGCCGCAGGCCACGCGTGGCGGCCTCGGCATGGAAGACCACCGCCTGCGGGGCGACGATCGTCTTGTGACCGGCTCGGGTCGCTCGCCAGCCGAAGTCGATGTCGTTGCCGAAGATCGGCAGTGCCGGGTCGAAACCGCCCAACTCTTCGAGGAGCGACCGCCTGACCAGCATCCCGGCGGTGTTGACGGCCAGGACCTCACGGATCGTGTCGTGCTGTCCCTGGTCGTACTCGCCGCGTTCGAGCCCGGTCTCACGACGGCCGGCGCCCGATATCGTGACCCCGATCTCGAGCAGCCGCCTCAAGGACGGCCACTCACGCAGCTTCGGTCCGACGATGTCGGCGTGATGGCTCCTGGCCGCCTCCAGCAGTGCAGCCAACGCCCCGGGATCGGGGTTGGCGTCGTCGTGCAGCAGCCAGACCCATTCACTGGTGATCTGGGGCAGGGCGTGCGCGACTGCCTGGGGGAACGACCCCTCGTGGACCGATACGCAGCCCGGGTCGAGAGCTGCGTTGATCAGGTCCAGCGAGTTGTCGCTGCTCCCCGTGTCGACGGCGAGCACCTGGGCGGGCCGGTGTCGCTGGTCATCGAGACCCGCGAGCACCGCCGGCAACCAGCGTGCACCGTCGTGGCTGACCAGAAGCGCAGTGACCGTCACGGCGGACAACCCTAGTCGCCGTCGGTCAGGAAACGCTCATCCGGCCTCTGCGGGCTCAGACCGCCCGCTTCTTCAACTTTCGCCGCTCACGTTCTGACAGCCCGCCCCAGATTCCGAAGCGTTCGTCGTTCATGAGGGCGTATTCGAGGCAGTCGCCTCGCACGTCACAGGTCAGGCAGACCTTCTTGGCCTCCCTGGTGGAGCCACCCTTCTCCGGGAAGAACGCTTCGGGATCGGTCTGAGCGCACAGCGCTCGTTCCTGCCAACCGAACTCTTCCGCATCGTCCCCGTCAAGGAGAAAAAGTTCTCGCACGACATTCTCCTCTCGACCCTGGCGATGTGTGAACAACACTGATGGAATTACATGCCTGTCCTGCCATGAAGTCAAGCCCAGATCTGCTATAAACCCCCGCTGGGGCGAAGTTGGGCCCGATCGGGCAAGGTATCCCCATGTCGTCGAACTTCCCAGCCGGCCAGTCACCGGAGTCCCCGTCGATCACCGTCCTGTCCGGTGGCATGGGCGGCGCACGCTTCCTGCAGGGCCTGCTGCACGGTCTGCGTTCGGGCCTGCTCCCCTTCGCCCCCGACACCACCGTCAACGTCGTGGCCAACACCGCCGACGACCTGTGGGTGCACGGCCTGAAGGTCTGTCCCGACCTCGACACCGTGATGTACACCCTCGGCGACGGCATCGACCCCGAGCGAGGGTGGGGCCGGCGCGAAGAGACGTGGAGCGTCAAGGAGGAGCTCGCGACCTACGGTGTGGAGCCGACCTGGTTCGGGCTCGGTGACCGTGACATCGCCACCCACCTGGTCCGCACCCAGATGCTCGAGGCCGGCTACTCGTTGTCTGCCGTGACCGAGGCCCTGTGCCAGCGCTGGCGACCCGACGTACGCCTGCTGCCGATGACCGACGACCGGGTCGAGACCCACGTGGCGATCGGTGACGCGGAGGCGCCGTCGGGCAAGCGGGTCGTCCACTTCCAGGAGTACTGGGTCAAGCTGCGGGCCGAGGTGCCCGCCGAGGCCCTTGTCTTCGTCGGCCTCGACCAGTCGGCACCGGCTCCCGGTGTCGTCGAGGCGATCACGAGTGCTGCCCTGGTGATCGTGCCGCCGTCCAACCCCGTGGTCTCGGTGGGCACCATCCTCGGTGTCCCCGGCATCCGCGAGGCACTGCTCGACACGGCGGCGCCCGTCGTGGGGCTGTCACCGATCGTCGGGTCCACCCATGTGCGCGGCATGGCCGAGCAGATGCTGACCGCGATCGGTGTCGAGGTCAGCGCGGCCGGCGTCGCCGGCCACTACGGCGCCCGCACCCAGGGCGGCGTCCTCGACGGGTGGTTGGTCGACGACCAGGACCACGAACAGGTCGAGCGCATCCGCGCCGGTGGCGTCGCCTGTCGCGCCGTCCCGTTGATGATGACCTCGCCCGAGGCAACCGCAGCGATGGCCGTCGCGGCCGTCGACCTGGTCCGATGAGCGACGTCTCCGGTCACGACGGCCTCGTGGTGACCGCCCCCGACGGTGTCGGTGAGGTCGTCGAGGGTGACGACCTGGCCACTCTGGCGCTGTCCGTCTGCGACCTGGTCGACGGCGACATCCTCGCCATCACCAGCAAGGTGGTGAGCAAGGCCGAGGGCCTCCTGCGCTCGGGAGACCGGGCCGAAGGCCTGGCCGCCGAGACCGCCCGGGTGGTCGCCCGCCGGGGCCCCACGACCATCGTGCGCAACCATCTCGGCCTCACCATGGCCGCGGCGGGCATCGACGCCTCGAACGTGATCGCCGGCCACCACCTGTTGCTGCCCCGTGACCCCGACCGCACGGCCAGCTCGGTGCGCGCCGCCATCGCCGACCGGGCCGGGGTGACCGTGGGGGTCCTGATCACCGACACGGCCGGCCGGGCCTGGCGCAACGGGCAGAGCGACATCGCCATCGGCGCCGCCGGGCTGCTCGTCCTCCACGACTTCGCGGGGCGAGAGGACGCCTACGGCAACGAGCTCGCCGTGACCGCTCCCGCCGTGGCCGACGAACTGGCCGGCGCAGCCGAGCTTGCCGGTGGCAAGCTGGCGGGACGGCCGTTCGCCGTGATCCGCGGTCGCTCCGACCTGGTGCTTGCGCGCGGAGAGGACGGCGACGGCGCCCGGTCACTCGTGCGCAAGGACGGAGCCGACCTGTTCGGCTACGGCACTCGCGAGAGTGTCGTGCACGCACTGTCCGGCACCGGCCGTGCCGTGTTCGGCACCCCCGCGCCGGCCGACGACCTGGCCCTGGCGGTGACCGCCGTGCTCCACTCCGCCGACGCCGTGACCACGCACGCGGGCGAGGTGAGAGCCCGGGTGCAGGGACCGGGCGACGCCTCCGTCGCACGCCTCGATGCCCTGGCCTTCGCCTTCGGTTGGACGCTCACCGCGACACCGGCGGAGGGCACTGGCATGGTCGAGGTCACGTTTCTTCCGACCAGTCCGTAGACTCTGCCGACGTACTCCCCCCTGACGATGTGAGAGAAGCCTGATTTCGTGGCCAAATCCAAGAAGGTCAGCTCCAAGAAGGTGAGCCGACACGAGGTTGCCGACAAGCTGCGCAGCGACCAGAAGCGTGTCGACAAGCGACAGGGCGCCGTCATCATCGGTGTCTGCGCACTCATCGCCATCGTCATCGTCGGGCTCGCGGCCTACCAGCCGATCAAGAACTGGTGGGACCTCCGCTCCTACGAAGATGACGCGATCGCCGACATCGGTGCCTCCAAGAGCGCCTGCCAGGACATCATCACCAAGAAGGCCACCGGCAACCAGGAGCACGTCAAGCCCGGCGTGAACGTCGACTACGACGAGGCTCCCCCGGCCTTCGGCGCCCACGAGGAATACCCCGACGAGATGGACCGGAAGCTCTACACGAAGGACGACCGGCCCAATGTCGAGAAGCTGGTGCACAACCTCGAGCACGGCTACACGATCCTCTGGTACGACGAGACGGCTGCCGACGACAACGAGCAGATGACCGAGATCCGCGCGATCGCGACCAAGCTCAAGGGCACCAGCAACCCGCGCCTGAAGTTCAAGGCGGTGCCGTGGTTGAAGTCCGACGGCAAGGGGTTCCCCGACGGCCAGCACATCGCCCTGACCCACTGGTCCAAGGGCGGTCATGACGTCCCGATCAGCCAGGTCGAGAAGCAGGTCGGCGTGTGGCAGTACTGCTCGAAGGTCTCGGGCGAGGCCCTCGACAGCTTCATGAAGCAGTACGACTTCTTCGACTCCCCCGAGCCGCGGGGAATGTGATCGGCGGCTGATCGCAGCAGCGATCAGCCGCACCACCTGCTGCCGTCACCGGCAGCGAGCATCACTCACGACGGTCGGCGCAGTCGACGCGCTCTCCCACGGGAAGCGTGACGGCGGCGCCGATCGTTGCGTCATCACCCACTGTGGCCTCCGTCAGCTGGGCCTTCTCCCCGATCACGGCCCCGGGTCCGACCACGGAGTCGACCACGGTGGCGCCGGCCTCGACGCGGGCTCCGGTCATCACCACCGAGCCGGTCACCTCGGCACCGTCCGCGATCTCGGCCTGCGCCATCACCACGCTGCCGCCGCCGACGCTGGCCTTTCCTACCGTGGCGCTGGGGTCGATGCGGGCACCGGACTCCACTGAGGCCACTGCGGGAGTCGGCGCCACACCGAGTACGACGTCGCGCGAGGCGGCGACCAGGGCTGCCGGCGTACCGACGTCGCGCCAGTAGGCGGAGTCGACGAACCCGACGACGAGGTTGCCCTCGGCGACCAGGCCCGGGAACGTCTCTCTCTCCACCGACACCACCGTGCCGGCCGGAATGGTGTCGATGACATCGCGGCGGAAGATGTAGCACCCGGCGTTGATCTGGTTGGTCACCGGGTTCTCCGACTTCTCCACGAAGTCGAGCACACGGCCTTCGTCGTCGGTGGGGACGCAACCGAAGGCACGGGCGTCCTCGACCTCCACGAGATGCAGCGAGACGTCGACCCGGCGGCCGTTGCGGCCCGCACGGAAGTCAGCCAGCTGGCCGGGCAGGTCGTGCCCCGAGAGCACGTCACCGTTGAGGATGATGACCGCGCCGTTCGGGTCGTCGGTCAACGAGTCGGCCACGTTGCGGATCGCGCCGCCGGTGCCCAGCGGCTCCTCCTCGAGCACGTAGTCGAGCCGAACGCCCCAACGGCTCCCGTCGCCGAGGACCGGGGCGAACATGTCGGCGTGGTAGGAGGTGGCCAGCACGATGTGCTCGACACCGGCCTGCGCGAGACGCGCGATCTGGTGCTCCAGGAACGGCACACCGCCGACGTCGAGCAGGTGCTTGGGACGGCGTGCGGTCAGCGGCAGGAGCCGCGTTCCGAACCCGCCGGCGACGATCACGGCTTCGGGGGAAGGGAGCTCAGACATGCGCCGAGCCTAACCGTGCCCGACGCAGGACTGCACAGCATGGTGAGGCTGGTCGAGACCACCGCAGGACATCGGCGACAGGTCCGGGTCTCTAGAGTGACGCCATGCCCGAGACCTTCCCCGCCCTGCTTGCCGAACTGCTGCGCGCCGATCCCGGCCGTCCCCTCGTCACGTTCTACGACGACGCCACCGGTGAGCGGGTGGAGCTCTCCGTGGTCACCTACGCCAACTGGGTGGCCAAGGCGTCCAGCCTGCTCGTCGAGGAGCTCGACCTCGAGGTCGGTGATCGCGTCCTGGTCGACCTGCCCACCCACTGGCTCGGCCCGGTCTTCCTCGGCGCTGCGTGGAACGCCGGCCTGGTGGTCTGCTTCCCGGGCGCCGTCGTGGCGGAGGACGTCCAGGCGGTGCTGTGCGGCCCCGACGACCTCACGACGTACGCCGACCTGGCCGGTCGGGTGCCGGTCGTGGCCAGCGCCCTGCTCCCCCTCGGGGTGCGGTTCCCCTCCGCGCTGCCGGAAGGAGTGCACGACTTCGGCATCGAGGTGTGGGGACAACCGGATTCCTTCATCCCGTTCGACCCTCCCGGCCCCTCGAGCGCTGCGGTGCACGCAGGCGCCACCCAGGCCGAGCTCGTGACGCCGGCGGCCACCGAGCTGGTCGCCCCTGGTGGGCGACTCCTCACCACGGCCAACCCCGTCTCCGCGGACGGACTCACCAGCCTGCTCTCACCGCTGGTCGGCGGCGGGTCGACCGTGTGGGTGAGGAACGCAGATCCCGACCTCCTCGACCGACGCCACGACGACGAGCGCTGCACGGCGCGCTGGGTGGTCTGAGGTTCAACCCGCCAGGTCGTAGCCCCCGAAGCCCTCGGCGAGGAACTTCGGCGCTCCGTACCCCTTGCGGCTGCCGGGCAGCAACCAGAGAGTGCCGTCGGCCTTGTTGCGCACCACGAGGTCCGGGCGGCCGTTGCGGTCGATGTCGCCGGCGCTGATCACCCAGTCGTACGGCGCGAGGCTCACACCCTTGAGGCTCAGCGGGGAACCGGACAGTCCGCCCGGCCCGTTGCCGGCGTACAACACCATGGTGTTGCCGACCCGGAACAAGCTGTCGGGTGCACCGTCGCCGTTCCAGCGACCGCCGCCAAGCTGCTCACTCGCCGAGACCGCTCCTCGGGCCACGAAGCTGGTACGGAAACCGTTCCCCGACCCCGGATAGATGCGCATCGCCTTGCTCTTCGGCTGGCCCATCAGGTCGGGATAGCCGTCTCCGGTGGCGTCCCCGACTGCGGCGAGGAGGCCGACGTTCCCCCAGCCGGCGCCGATGCTGACGGGCTTGGCGAACTTGTTGTTGCCCAGTCCCCTGAGCAGCTTCAGCCTTCCGGTCGAGCCGTTGCGAACCACGATGTCGCCGTGTCCGTCCCGGTCCCAGTCACCGACGTTGAGGAGCAGGTTGGCCTTGGCCATCGCCCCGTTCGTCGTGGCCACCGGTGCGCTGACGTTCTGGGTGCCGTTGTGGGCGATGACGACCAGGGTGTCTCCTTGGCGGGCCATCACGTCGGGATCCTTCGTGCCGACGACATTGGCGACGCTGAGGTTGGTCTTGCCGCCGACCTTGCCGAAGGAGCCAAGCCAGTGGCCAAGGGTTCCGTTGCCCTTGCCGGGGAACACGTAGCCCTTGTGGTTGCTGGACCTGCGGGCATACAGGTCGCCGATGCCGTCGCCGTTGATGTCGCCGTAGCCGGTGATCGCGTCGTACTGGCTCCAGTCTCCGGAGACCTTGACCGGCGCCTTCAGCTCCTTGCGACCGGTGCCGGCATGGAACCACAGGGTGCCGGCCTTGTCGCGGGAGTAGACGTCGGGGATGCCGTCGCCGTTCATGTCTCCGGTGCCGACGGTGAGGTTGTAGCCCTGCCAGTGCTTGCTCATCAGGGTGGGCCGCAACTTGCCGCCCGAGACCCCGCGGAACAGGTACAGGTAACCCGTCCTGGGGTTGCGCGCCACGAAGTCGTTGCCGGCCCGCCGGTTGAAGTTGCCGACCGCGGCGATCTGGTCGAACCCGGCCATGTTCTGCTGGCTCGTCACCGCGGCACCGAACTTGCCGGCCCCGTTCCCGGGTCGGATGGAGGTGGTCCCGGTGTCGGCGTTCCTGACGAGTACGTCGCTGTGTGCGTCGCCGGTGACGTCGGGGGTGGCCACGATCTGGTCGTAGCGACCCCATCCGGTCGACACCGACTTCGCAGCCTTCCAGCGCAACAGGCCCTGGGTGGGCAGGGCGAAGCCGGCCTTGTCCGAGGCACGACGCAGGAGGATGTCCGGATAGGCCGACGAGACCACGTCGGTGGCCAGACTGCGTCCGCTCCAGTCGGCCTGGTACTGCGCGGCCTTGCTGCGGATCGTCGGGATCTTGGCGTAGAGGTACTTGCCCGGGCATGCAGTGGATCCGGCGTCACGGTGACCGTTGATCGCCTTGAAGGTGCGACTGCCCACCCGTTGTGAGGTGCTGGCGGCATCGATGCCGTGCAGGGACAGCTTCCACGCGAAGAGACGTGCGTAGGCATCGATCATCTTCGACGTCGGCTGGGCGGTCTCGAAGTTGCCGATCGCCGACATCGCGAAGGAGTAGTCGTTGTAGCCCAAGGTGTGCGCGCCGACGACCGGGCGATCGACACCCCCGTAGCGCCCCTCCCAGACCCGGCCGAACTTGTCGACCAGGAAGTTGTAGCCGATGTCGCTCCAGCCCCGGCTCTGCGTGTGGTAGGCGTAGATGCTGCGGATGATTCCCGGCACCTGTTCGCGGGTGTAGTTGTTCGCGTTGACGGTGTGGTGCACGAAGCCGGCGTGCACCTCGTAGTAACGCAGCGACCCGGCGTCGCGCATCCGCTCGTTGGCTCCCCACTGTGCCCGGGAGTAGATCTTCGGCTTCGGCGTGTAGCTGCCGGCCTGCAGGGCCAGGTCGCCCGCGTCGGACTCCACGACGGTGTCGCCGTCGCCGTCACCGACCTCGGTGGCGGCACCGGTCTCGACATCGCCCTCCGTCGTACCCTGCGCGGTGGCCTTGCCGGCCTGCTGCTCGTCGGCGAGGGTCGCCGTGTCGATCGCCGGGGACTCTGCCTCGGTCGTGCCGGAGCCCGGCGCGATCACGGCCAGCGACATGTCGTCGGGTACGTCGACTCCGGCGGCCAGCACGACCTTGGCCTGCACCTGGTCGACATCACCGATCAGCAGCGCGTCCGTGCCGGGGCGGGTCCGGTCGGCCTCCGCGGAGTCGGCCTCCGGCCCGTGTTCGTCGTGGTAGTCGGTGGGGGTCCAGCCCGTCCAGGTGCCACCGGTCCGGGTCCGGAACTCGACCGTGATGTCGTCCTCGGCGATCGACTCCCCGTGGTTCCAGGTCACGCCGACCGCCCCGTATCCGCTGACCTCCTCCACCTCGGAGAGGATCTCGGTCGGCGTCGTGCCGGCGGCGGGTCCGGTCGGAGGCGTGGTCGACTTCGACTTCTGGTCCGTGTCGTCGCCGTCGTCCCGGGTTGCCGGGTCTTCCTCGGTGGCCTTCGAGTCGCTCTTCCGCGGGACCGCCGGTGACGAGGACTCCGTGGTGGCGGCGGTGAGCGCGTACTCCTTGACCACGGGGTCGACCGGAGCGGTCTCGACCTGTGCCTCGTCGTCGCTGTCCTCGTCCGGGTCGTGGCGCGTGGAGGTGGCGTTGCTGCCCGGGAGACCCAGGGCCTGGTCAGCGGCCGTGTCGGAGTCGGGCGCGGGTGCAGCGGCGCCGGGGCGGGTGCCGATGACGTCGAGCGAGATCACGTTGGCGGCAGGAGCCACCACGGCAAGGACGGCGCCGAGCGCCAGTATCTGCTGGCAGGCGGTGACAAAACGGGCCTTGTTCGGGCGCATACTCGGCTACTCCAGTGCGGGGGAAGTTTCACACGAGTACCAAGTTTCACACCAGTCACAGGGGTTACCGCAAGTGGTTCTGAGTAACTACAAGAGTGTAATTTCCAGTCGACACGCCGAGAGCCTCAGGAAAGAAGTCTTTTTGCGGGACGAGAACCGCTCAGAACTCAGATGTCGGCGCCCAGGTCGTCATCTTCATCAACCTCGGGAGTCGAGTCGTCGTCGGGGTCGTACTTGAGGTACTTGATCCCCTCGGCCACGTCGCCGTCATAGCCGACACGGCCCTTCTCCAACACGATCACACGGTCACACATCTTGCGGACCGAGCCGGCGGCGTGACTGACGTAGAACAGGGTGCGCCCCTCCGCACGCACCTCCTGCATCCGCTGCTGGCACTTCTTCTTGAAGGGCCTGTCCCCCACCGCCAGCACCTCGTCCGCGAGGAAGATGTCGGAGTCCACGTGCACCGCCACGGAGAAGCCGAGGCGAGCGAACATTCCAGAGGAGTAGTTGCCGACCGGTGTCTCGAGGAACCGCCCGATGTCGGCGAACTCGACGATCTCGTCGAACTTGCGCCGGGTCTCCGCCTCGGACATGCCCAGGATCGCCGCGTTCAGATAGACGTTCTCCCGGCCGGTCAGTTGCGGGTGGAAGCCGGCGCCCGTGGCGATCAGGCCAGCGATGCGGCCCCGGGTCAGGACACTGCCACCGTCCGGGCGCATCACACCGTTGACCAGCTTGAGCAGTGTGCTCTTGCCCGAGCCGTTCAAGCCCATCAGGCCGATGGATTCACCTTGTTCCACGGTGAACGACACATCGTCGAGGGCCTTGAAGGTGTCGCTGATCTCGCGGCCCTTCACGGCTGCGACAGTCATCTGCTTCAGGGTGCGCTGGTAGCGCATCGTGAAGTACTTGCTCACACCGTCCACGACGATCGAGGTGCTGGCGGGATGGCTCACGTGAGACGCTCCGGGATCTTGTTCTCCAACTTGCTGAACACGAACTGTCCGATCGCGAGGGCGACGAACGAGATCCCGAGGCCCAGGAACGAGTAGGCGAACAGGTGGTCGGGGATGTGGTGGGCCTGGACAGCCGTCGGGTCGTCGGTCGTGCCGACCCAGAAGGCCTGCTGCATCAGCAGGACGGCGTCGGCGATCGGGTTGTAGAGGTAGTACGCCGCCGCAGCCCCGAAGCGTTCCTGCACCAGCGTGAACGGGTAGATCATCGGCACGCCGAAGCGGATGAAGTTGGTCAGGATGCTGACCACGCTGCCGACGTCACGGAAGAAGACATTGGCTGCCGCGAAGGTCAGGGCGAGCGCCGTTCCCAGCGTTCCCATCGTCAGCACGGCGAGGAGGAACCCGAGCATGCCCACCACGGTCGGGGTCCACCCCATGAACAGACAGCACACGATCAGGATCAGGAGCTGCGGGCCCATGTGGTACAGCGAGACCAACATCGAGGCCACCGGGAACATCTCGCGTGGCATGGCCATCTTCCGAACCAGCGCCTTGTTGCGCATGATCGAGCGAGTGCCGGCACCGAAGGTCTCGATGAAGAAGTGGACCACGATCAGGCCGCAGAAGACATGGATGCCGAAGTTCTCCGTGCCCCGACCGATGATCATCCCCATGACCACCCAGTAGATGAAGAGCTGGGACATCGGGTTGATGTAGGACCACATCATGCCCAGGACCGACCCCTGATAACGGGCCGAGACCTCGCGCCTGACCAACAGGCGCAGCAGGTAGCGTCGCCGGAAGACCTCGCGCAGACCCGCCGGTGGCGCCGGGGAGACCAACGGCGCGTCAACGAGTCGCTGGTCGCGTTCCCCCGACTCTTCCGGGGTGAGGGACTCAGCCATTCTGGTCCGTACCGGTCTGGCTGATCCCGAAGGTCTTCTCCCAGGTCTCCGGTGAGGTGATCTCGCGCAGCGCGTCGCGGTACTCGGCGGCCAGCCGCGGCCACTCGGCGTGGAACTGTCGGTGGATCGCGATGGTGCGCTTGAGCAGGTCGCGGTACTTCTCGGGGTCGCGCTTGTAGAACGCCACCGACGTGCCGTCGTTCATCGAGACCACTGCGGAGTCGTACTTGACCAGGTTGAACCAGGCCGAGTCCATCGCGGCGAGCTCCGCCTCGGGGAAGTCCTTGGCCATCGAGCGCACCGGACGCAACTGCCGGATCGGGGCCAGCCCGGCCGCGATCAGCGTGCTGAGACGCCCCGGGATCTCGATGTCGGACTTGCCCTTCTTGGGCGGCTTCTTGCGCCGCACCGGGGGCAGGTCGTCACGGTCGGTGATCAGCTGGGCATCGCTGAACTGCTTGCGGTACGCGTTGACGTCACCCAGCTTCGTGCCGAGCTCCCCGTGCAGGGAGCGTGGTCCGGCCAGCACGTCCTCCATCGCCATGTGGCGCAGCTCGGCGGTGGAGTACTGCAGCGAGGCCAGGTGCTTGACCTGGTGGTTGAAGCTCTCGCGCACCATCCGGCCACCGCGTTCGTACGGCGAGTGGAGCAGCGCGGCGATGATGCGGTTGCGGTGATGGAAGTAGGACTGCCAGTCGACACCGTCGTTCTTGTCGCTCCACGGCACGTGCCACACGGCCGCGCCCGGGAAGGACACCGTCGGATAGCCCGCGTCCTTGGCGCGCAGGCCGTACTCGGAGTCGTCCCACTTGATGAACAGTGGCAGCGACAGGCCGATCTCCTCGAGCACGACCCGCGGGATCAGGCACATGAACCAGCCGTTGAAGTCGACGTCGGCGCGCTTGTGCAGCCACCGGCTCGAGCGCAGGTTGCGGGCACCGAAGTCCCACTGCGAGTAGCCGTCGAGTCGGGTCTGCCACCAGAACCGCCACGACTGCACGATCTCGCCGAACGAGTGCAGCTGGGTGCGGTTGTAGATGTTGAACATGTGGCCACCGACGATGGTCGGCCGCTTGGCCAGGTCGCCGAAGGTGATCGCGCGGATCACGCCCTCGGGCTCGCAGACCACGTCGTCGTCCATCATCAGGGCGTACGTCGCCGTACCCTTGCGCACGCTCTCCAGCTGACCACGGGCATAGCCGCCCGAACCGCCGAGGTTGGCCTGCACGATGACGCGCAACTGCTCGCCCAGCGCCTTCTCGGCGGCCGGGAAGAACTCGGACTCGGTGACCGGCTGGGTGCCCTGCTCCATCACCATCACGGTGTCGAGGTAGGGCGCCAGGTCGGGGTCCTCCCCGATCTGGGTGAGCAGCTTGGCGCAGAAGTCGGGGCGGTTCATCGTGGTGATGCAGATGTCGGCCGTGCCGTGACCCTGTGCGCCGGCGTGGTCGTCGGGGATCTCCGCGGTCCACTCGGCGCTGTCGACAGTGCAGCCGCCGTCACCGGCCACCACGTCGTACCAGTACCACCCGCCGTCGACGAACGGCTTCAACGGCAGCTCGAAGGTGAACGAACCGGGCTCGTCGCCGACGGTCGCGGAGTCGACGCGCTGCGAGTGGCCACGGGCCATCGACTTGTGGACGATCACCATCGAGCCGGGACCCGTCACGTTGACGGTCAGGGTCACGTCGGTCACGACCGTGTGGCGGCGCCAGTAGGAGGCCGGGAAGGCGTTGAAGTAGGTGCCGAAGGAGAGCGTGTCGCTCGGCGGCACCCGCAGCTGGGTGCGCGAGCGGATCTGGTCGGGGTGCAGCTTGCGGCCCGTGGAGGTGGACTGGCGGATGGCGGCGTTGTTGAGGTCCTTGGCGGCCTTGTTGCCACCCACGTCGTAGCGGTCGGCGTCGAGGATCGCTTCCTCGAGGTCGACGTACAGGGGAAAGACGTCGGTGTCCTTGTCCAGGGGCAGGATCTGCCGCTGGAGCAGTCGTGTGGTGGTCATGCCGCGCTCCTCTGGAATGATCCCTGCGGTGCCTCTCTCCGGCACACCTCGTTCCTAGGCGTACCTCCGAGGGGGCTCCTCGCGCTCATTCGTCGACCCCTCCGCTCTTGAGCTCGGCCCCGTCTGCGAAGTGGGGCCGCAGCTTGTTCTCGAACATGCTCAGGGCAGATCCGATGGCCATGTGCATGTCGAGGTACTTGTAGGTGCCGAGGCGGCCGCCGAACAGGACCAGCGGCTCCTTCTTGGCCAGGTCGCGGTACTTCAGCAGCTTCTCGCGGTCCTCGGCCGTGTTGATCGGGTAGTAGGGCTCGTCGTCCTCCTCGGCGAAGCGGGAGAACTCGTGCACGATCACGGTCTTGCCGGGCAGGTGGGTCTTGACCCGCTCGGGGTGGAAGTGCTTGAACTCGATGATGCGGGTGAACGGCACGTCGCCGTCGTTGTAGTTGACCACGCCGGTGCCCTGGAAGTCGTCGACGTCCTCGACGCTCTCCTTCAGGTCGACGGTACGCCAGGAGAGACGCCCCTCGGAGTTGCCGAAGTACTCGTCGACCGGGCCGGTGTAGACGATCGGAACCTTGCCCTTGAACTCGTCCTGCACGCCGTCGGCGGTGAGGAAGTCGACGTTCAGCCGCACCTCGATGTTGGGGTGGTCGGCCATCTTCTCCAGCCACGCGGTGTAGCCGTCGACCGGGAGACCCTCGTGGGTGTCGCTGAACCAGCCGTTCTCGAACGTGTAGCGAACCGGCAGGCGGGTGATGATGTCGGCGCTGAGCTGCTTCGGGTCGGTCTGCCACTGCTTGCCGGTGTAGCCCTTGATGAACGCCTCGTAGAGGGGGCGGCCGATCAGGCTGATCGCCTTCTCCTCGAGGTTCGTGGCGTCCTCGGTGGCGATCTCGCTCGACTGCTCGGCGATCAGCGCCCGCGCCTCGGCGGGTGTGTGGGACCTGCCGAAGAACTGGTTGATCAGGCCGAGGTTCATCGGCAGCGAATAGACCTGGCCCTGGTACTTGCCGAAGACCCGGTGCTTGTAGTCGGTGAAGCTGGTGAACCGGTTGACGTACTCCCAGACCTTCTCGTTGGAGGTGTGGAACAGGTGTGCGCCGTACTTGTGGACCTCCACCCCCGTCTCCGCATTGCGCTCGGAGTAGGCGTTTCCACCCAGGTGGTGGCGCCGCTCGAGGACGAGCACCTTCAGTCCGAGTTCATTGGCGCAGCGTTCGGCGATGGTCAGTCCGAAGAATCCGGAACCGACGACGACGAGATCGGGGTCAGACAAGGGGTGTTCTCCTCAGGAATTTGGCGCGGCGGTCAGTCTAGCGATGCGTTGGGCCCGCTTCGGGTGCTCGGCGCATCTGGCGCGCCGACCCAATGGCACGGATCACGTTGGAGGCCTCGGCCCGTCCACCGCGAATCGGGCTCAGCAGGACGACGGCGAGCATGATCAGGTAGGGCTTGAGCCGCACCAACGCATTCTCGCCGTAACGGAAGTGGACCGCGAAGAGGTTGCGGAACATGTAGAACCCCTTCCACGTGTCGAGGGCGTGCTGCTGGTTGAAGTCGAGCTGGCGCACCAGCACGGCATCGCGCAGGGCCAGGATGGTGAAGCCCGCGCGTCGGGCGCGGACCGCGAAGTCGACGTCGTCGTAGAAGATGAAGTACGTCGGGTCCGGGAAGCCGATCTCGCCGATCACCCGGCGGTGCACCATGAAGCCCTCGAAGGCGACGTTCTCGATCGGCAGCTCGGCGGGCAGCTCCGCCCGAGAGGCGTACGCCGAGTCGACGCTGGCCGTCTTGGGGCGCAGGTGCAGCGGGTTGCGCAGGTCGAAGTGGAGGGCCGACTTCTCGACGAGGTTGCCCTCGAGGTCCTCGCGCACGGCCATCAGGCACGGGTTCGGGTGGGCCATCAGCACGGCGAGGCAGTTGTCGGCCGGGACCACGTCGTCGTCCATCAGCCAGATGCGGTCGAAGCCCGCGTCGTACGCCTGGGTCATCCCGAGGTGGAATCCGCCGGCGCCCCCGAGGTTCTCGTCGGTCGTGGTGACCCGCAGGGGCAGGTCACCGCGCCCGTCGAGGACCTGCCGGGTGTGGTCGGCGCTGGCATTGTCGATCACGAAGACCGCATCGGGCTGGTGGGTCTGCGAGGCCAGGCCATCGAGCATGCCGACCAGCAGGTCGGCCCGGTTGTAGGTCACGATCACCACGGCAACGCTCTCCGTCGCGGGCCGAGCAGAAGATGGTCGCGGAGATGGCCGAGGCGACTCGAAGCCACTCATGCGAGGAACCTTCCGTGGCCGGTGAAGTCGTTGCGCAGCCCGGCCACGATCCCCCGTGCGCTCAGCCCCAACCGGGACAACGAGGGCCGGGTGAAGGCGTAGAACCAGACCGTCTTCGCGACGAAGGCAGCGACATGCGGCAGGCCACGGTAGGTGCGCAGGTTCACCACGTTGTTGCGCGCCATGCAGTAGTGCTTCAGGTCGGACGGCGAGTGGTTGTAGGTGGTCCGGCCGAACATCATCGGGGTGCCGAGACTGCCCACGGACGGGTGCCGCACGGTCGCGTCGACGACCGTCGCGATGCGGGCGCCGGCCTCCTCGGCGCGCAGCCGGAACTCGTGGTCGTCGCCCCAGATGAAGAACTCGGCGCGAGGCAGGCCGATGCGCTCGGCCAGCCCCCGGGTGACCAGGACCCCGTTGAACGGGATGACGATGTCGTCGATGCGACCGCCGGTCGCGGCCCGGCGCACGTCGGCCATCGCGTGCACCACCTTCGTCCCTCCCGGCAACCGGATCGGGAAGACCAGTCGCTCGGGGTCGTCCTTGTCGACCACCACCGGACCCCAGAAGTCGAGGTCGCTCCGGTGCTCCAGCAAGCGGGCCAGGCAGTCATCGTCCGGCATGCCGTCGTCGTCCATGAGCCAGAGCAGCTCGGCGTCGTGCTCGAGGCCGATGCGCATGCCCTCGTGGAAGCCACCGGCGCCGCCCCGGTTGTCGGCCAGCGTCACCCCGTGGACGGGCACGCTCCCCGGCCCGACGACCGCGCTCGCCAGCCACTCCCCCGTGCCATCGGTCGAGGCGTTGTCGACGACCACGATCTCGGCGAGCCCCGGCGTACGACGCAGCCGTTCCATGAGTCCTCGGAGCAGGTCCAGACGGTTGAACGTCACCACGACGGCGACGATGCGGCCGGAGCGGGGGTGCGCACTCTGGGATTCGGGGGAAGGCGTCGGCACGGCGCCCACCCTAGAGGAGTGAGGGTCGGGCAGCGTGGTCGGCGGAGCGGATCAGCAGGCCGATGCGAGGTCCTCGGACTGGTTCGCCGCGTAGCCGCCGTCGCGGGTGCCGATGGCCGCCCCGTTGGTCGGCGCGTTCGACTTGGCCTTGCCGGGCTTGCCGGCCTTGCCCTCGGCCTTGTCGATGCCCTTCTGCACCATGGCCCTGATCTTTGCCAGGTCCGGCTCGGCGGTGTTGATCGCCGGTGGCGCGATCGCCACGGAGGAGATCTTCTGGCCCTTGGCCTTGGTCGCCAGGTCGATGAACCTCGGGAACTCGTTGCGCGGCAGGTTGGTCTCGACCATGGAGGCGCCGGCAGAGGTGAGATCGCTGTAGTTGGCGACGACCGTCTGGGGGCTGATCTGGGTGGCGATGGCGTTCATCACGCACTTCTGCCGCGCCATGCGGGAGTAGTCGTCGGAGCCCTCGCGGGAGCGGGCGTACCAGAGGGCGTCGAAGCCGTTGAGCTTGCGCGTGCCCGGCTCGATGTAGCCGGTCACGTCGTCGCCCAGGCCACCCACCGGGATCCGGTCGCGGACGGTGAGAGTGACCCCACCGACGGCATCGACCAGGTCCTTGAAGCCCTGGAGGTTGACCATCGCCCAGTAGTTGATCTTCAGCCCGGTGACGCCCTCGATGGCCGAGATGGTGGCCTCGGTGCCCGGTTCCTTGGTGCCCTTGAAGAGATCGGTGTGGTCGCCGGCCCAGGTGGAGACACTGTTGAGGTAACAGCCTTCGCAGTCGAAGCCGTCGGGGAACTGCTTGTCCATCACCGAGCCCGGTTCGAACTTGAAGTTCTGCAGGTTGCGCGGCAGACCGATGAGGACCGTGCGGCCGGTCTCCTCGTCGATGCTGGCCACCGTCATCGAGTCGGGTCGCAGGCCCCAGCGGCCCGCCCCGGAGTCGCCACCCATCAGCAGCACGTTGTAGCGCCCGTGCTCGGCGCTGCTGGTCGGCCCGTTCGCGAACAGTGCCGCGAAGTCTCGCTGCACGGTGACGAGGTGGGCACCGAAGAGCAGGGTCCCGGCGACGGAGAAGCAGAGCACACCGTTGATGCCGACGGCCGCGAGGCGCTGGTTCTTGACCAGCGTGAGCGGTTGACCGAGGCGCCAGGCATCGACGAAGAGCGCTGCCCACCCGATGGCCGCGACCATCATCACCCAGCGCGCGAGGTCGAGCGTGAAGAGGTTGAAGGCCAGCGTGAAGGCCAGCTTGTGCCACAGGAGAGAGGCGAGCAGGAGCACGACCACCGAGCCGGCCAGGACCGCCGTGACGCGGATGGCGATGCGGCCGACGCGCTTGTTCCCGGCCACCAGCTGTGCTGACCCGGGGAGGAACAGGGTCATCACCATCAGGGTGATGGCGCGCCGGAATCGCACCTTGGCCGCACGGTCGGGTGCTCGACGGACACCATCGCTGGGGCGATCGCGCAAGTCGGGGGAAGATGCGGGTGGCATCGACTTGCCTCTCTGACTGGGGAAGAAATCAGTGACGTCAGTCAGTATCACCAGTCACAGGAGTCACATCGCGTCACGACTCGCCGAAATCGCGAAGCCTGGCGCGCAGCAGCCGCGAGATCAGTGGATCGACTGATCAGACCGCGACCTGGGTCACGGGCTCGTCGTACGTCCCTTCTCGATCTCTGCCCGGCCGGCCAGTCGGTGCGAGCGACG
The DNA here is from genome assembly GCA_001429555.1 of Nocardioides sp. Soil797. GTDB lineage: Bacteria > Actinomycetota > Actinomycetes > Propionibacteriales > Nocardioidaceae > Nocardioides. The sequence goes on from LMSR01000011.1 coordinate 73,115, forward strand.
GATCTCGGCCTCACGCATGCGACGGACCTCGTCGGGGGTCTCCGGCACCAGCTGCGGCACCTGTCGTGCTCGCCCGTCGGCGTCGACCGCGACGAAGACGAAGTACGCCGAAGCCACGTGCAACGGGTGCCCGGAGGCGTCGGTCCAGGGCTCGGCCTCGATCCGCACCCCGACCTCCATGGACGAGCGCCCGGCCCAGTTGACCTGCGCGGTCGTGCGCACGATGTCGCCGACATGGACCGGCTCGAGGAAGACCATCTCGTCGAGCGCGGCGGTCACCGCAGCACCGCCGCTGTGACGTTGTGCGGCCGCACCCGCTGTCGAGTCGGCCAGCTTCATGATCTCCCCACCGTGCACGTTGCCGAGCAGGTTGGCCGAGGTGGCGTGCATCATCTCCGCGAGCGAGACCCGCGAATAGGACGGTTGGCGGACGCTGCTCGTGGGGTCGCTCGAGGACTCGGTCATGCCTGCAGATTAGCGATCGCCGGGGTCACTGCCGGTACCGTCTCCCCATGGCCGATCGCCCCCAAGGACCCGAACCGGGCACTCCAGAGTACGAATGGCTCTACGGCAAGGACCGTGCGTCGTCGGGCTCAGGTTCCCAGTCGGCGTCCAGCGACCCCGACGCCACGCAGATCATTCCGCGTGGGCCGGCCGGGCGCGCACCATCCGGCCCGCCCCCCGCCGACCCGGGCCCCGAGCACACCAGGATCATGCCCTCCGCCGCGCCGTACCGGAATCCTCCTCCGGCCAACCAGGCTGCCGGGCGCCCCGCGCAGGGTCAGTCCCAGCAGGGCGCCCAGAACCCCTACGGGTCCCAGCCACGCAACGTGCAGCCCGGCCGACCACTCGCGCCGCCTCCCGGGCAGGAACCTCCCTCCGGGGGAGGTGGCCGCTTCTCGGGTCGACGCCCCAGGTTCCGCCCGTTCCGATGGCTGGCACTGATCGTGGTGCTCTGGTTGGCATTCCTGATCGCCGTGCCGATCTTCGCCTTCCAGAAGATCTCCACGGTCGACGCGTTCCCCAGCGGTGACCGGCCAGACGACCAGGACGGGACGACGTACCTCGTCGTCGGCAGTGACTCGCGTGCCGACCTCTCCGAGGAGGAACGCAAGAAGCTGGGCACCGGCGGTGACGTCGGGGAGCGCACCGACACGATCATGATCCTGCACACCGGCAAGGGCCCGAACCTGCTGATGTCGATCCCCCGCGACTCCCTCGTCGAGATCCCGGGCCACGGCACGGCGAAGATCAACGGGACGACCAACCCTGACGCCTACGACGGCGGCGGCCCGAAGCTGCTGATCAAGACCATCGAGCACAACACCGGGATCCGCATCGACAACTTCGTCGAGATCGGCTTCGGTGGCTTCGTCGACGTGGTCGACGCGGTCGGCGGCATCGAGATCTGTCCCACCAAGGACATGAAGGACAAGCTGGCCAACCTCGACATCAAGAAGGGCTGCCAGGACGTGGACGGAGTGACGGCACTCGGCTACGCCCGGTCACGACACTCCGACCCGCAGTACGGCGACATCACCCGCGCCAAGCACCAGCGTGAGGTGGTCTCGGCGGTCGGCGACAAGGCCGTCTCCCCGTGGTCGGTGGTCAACCCGGTGCGCTACTGGAAGCTGAACATGGCCGCCGCGCGCACCGTTCGGGTCAGTGAGGGCACCGGCCCCATCGACCTCGGCCGGTTCGCCTGGGCGATGACCCGGGTCAACGGCGAGGACGGGCTCACCTGCGGTGTGCCGATCTCCGACCTCGCCGTGCACTGGGACGCCGAGCGCTCGAAGGAGATGTTCCAGCACATCATCGACGACGACACCGAGGGCATCTCCAACGGCCTGTGCACCGAGACCGGCCTGGCCAAGTAGCCGGCGTACGACCACGCGAACGACCACAACGGCCCGAAACTGCCTGATTCGGGCAGTTTCGGGTCGTTGTGGTCGTCGGGGTGGTCGCCTGTGGATGACGGGAGCGGCGAGAAGCCGATCTGAGCCACAGTGGGCCCATGCAAGCGCACCAAGCACTGGTCGAGCTCGGTGGCATCGCCGATGCGGCGACGCTGAACGCGTGGTCCTCACGGGGCAAGGTGCGTACGGCGCTCTCACGACGCCTGATCGTCCGGATCTCACGGGGCCGATATGCCCTCCCCGACGTCGAATCGGGTGTCGCCGCAGCTCGCATCGAGGGAGTGGTCTCCCACCTGTCGGCGGCCCTCCACTGGCAGTGGGAGTTGAAGTCGTCACCGGCACGGCCCCACGTCACCGTGCCCCGGGGCCGCAACGTCCCCGCCACACGAAGGATCGGCGTGGCCGTGCACTGGATCGATCTCGGCCCGGGCGACGCCGTGGACGGCGTCACCAGTCCGCTACGCACGGTGATCGACTGCGCCCGCGACCTGCCGTTCGACGCAGCCTTGGCAGTTGCCGACTCCGCGCTGCGCTCGGGCGACGTCGACCGACAGGAGCTGCGTGCGGCCGCGGCAGTCCTCCGCGGGCCCGGCGCTCGCGGCGTACGCCGGGTTGCTGAGCACGCCGATGCAAGGGCCCGTAACGGGTTCGAGTCGGCGACTCGTGCCATCGCGATCGACTGCGGCCTCTCAGTCGTGGTGGAGGCCCCGATCGAGATCGGGGGTGTCACGGTGCATCCCGACCTGGTCGACGCATCCCGGCGCCTCGTCATCGAGGCGGATTCGTGGGGTTTCCACGCCGGCAAGGAGGCTCACGACGCCGACTGCTGGCGCTACACGATGCTGACCACGGCCGGTTGGCACGTGCTCCGGTTCACCTGGGAGCAGGTGATGCGCCGACCCACGTTTGTCACGTCCGTGCTCCAGCGATGGGTTCAACAACCACAAGAACGACCACAACGGCCCGAAACTGCCTGATTCAGGCAGTTTCGGGCCGTTGTGGTCGTCGGAGCGGTCGCTCGGCTCGCGCAGACTCAGATGTTGCTCTGGATCCCCGCCAGCAGCTGGCGCGCCATCACGATGCGCTGGACCTGGTTGGTGCCCTCATAGATCTGGGTGATCTTGGCATCGCGCATCATCCGCTCGACCGGGTAGTCGCGGGTGTAGCCGTAGCCGCCGAGCACCTGGACGGCATCGGTGGTCACCTGCATCGCGACGTCGGAGGCGAAGCACTTCGCGGCGGCACCGAAGAAGGTGAGGTCCGCATCACCCCGCTCCGAGCGGCCGGCCGCGGCGTAGGTCATCTGACGGGCGGCCTCGACCTTCATGCCCATGTCGGCGAGCAGGAACTGCAGGCCCTGGAAGTCGGCGATCGACTTGCCGAACTGCTGGCGCTCCTTGGCGTACTCCAACGCGTAGTCGAGCGCGCCCTGTGCGACCCCGACGGCCTGGGCCGCGATGGTGATGCGGGTGTGGTCCAGGGTCTTCATCGCGATCTCGAAGCCCTGGCCCTCCTCGCCGATGATGCGGTCGGCCGGAATGCGCACGTTGTCGAAGTAGACCTCGGTGGTGGGCGAGCCCTTGATGCCGAGCTTCTTCTCGGGTGCGCCGAACGAAACGCCTTCGTCGGACTTCTCCACGACGAAGGCGGAGATGCCCTTGGTGCGCTTGTCCGGGTCGGTCACCGCGAGCACCGTGTAGTACTCCGAGACCCCGGCGTTGGAGATCCAGCGCTTCACACCGTTGAGAACCCAGTGGTCACCGTCGCGCACGGCGCGGGTCTTCTGGTTGGCGGCGTCGGAGCCCGCGTCGGGCTCGGAGAGGCAGTAGGAGAACCCGCCTTCACCGGCGGCCAGCTTGCCGAGGTACTTCGCCTTGAGCTCCTCGGAGCCGCCGATCTGCACCGGCAGCGAACCGAGCTTGTTCACCGCGGGGATCAGGGACGACGACACGCACGCCCGCGCGACCTCTTCGATGATCAGCACCGTGGCGAGCGCATCGGCGCCGGCGCCGCCGTACTGCTCGGGGACGTGGGCGGCGTGGAAGTCGGCAGCCTGCAGCGCCTCGGCGGCCTCTTTCGGGAAGCGCGCCTGCTCGTCGACCTCTGCGGCGTGGGGTGCGACCTTGGCGTCACAGATCGCCCGGACGGCCTCGCGGATCGCCTGGTGCTCCTCGGACAGGGCAAACATGGACTGGTTGGACGGCACGGGGTCGGACATTCAGTGGTCTCCTCGAACAGACGGTTCAGAAAGCAGGTGCGGTACGTCGTACCGTACTAGTGGTACTCGATACCGCACAACCGCTAGGGTGGTGACCATGCCCACCTCAACGCGCGCCCGTCTCGTCGATGCGGCCTTCTCCCTGTTCGAGGAGCACGGCTTCACCGAGACCACCGTCGATGAGATCACCGCCCGCGCCGGCACCGGACGCACCACCTTCTTCCGACACTTCCGCGGCAAGGAGGACGTCGTCTTCCCCGACCACGACCTGTTGCTCCCGCGCGTCGAGGCCCGTCTGGCCACTGCCACCGCCACCACCCGGGACGTCGCCCTTCGCGAGGCCGCCCGGATCGTGCTCGACCACTATCTCGAGGAAGGCGCGACAGCTCGTGCCCGCTATCGCCTGACCCGAACGGTGCCGGCGCTGCGCGATCGCGAGGATGCCAGCGCCCAGCGCTACCTGCGGCTCTTCCGCCAGCAGATCAGCACTTGGATGCGCGACGAACCGGACGGCCACCTACGGGCCGAGCTGCTCGCCGCGGCCGTGATCACCGCTCACAACCACGTCCTGCGGCGCTGGTTGCGCGAGGAGACCGATGACGTGGACGCCGCCTTCGACACGGCCCTGACCCGGGCCCTGGCCGAAACCCCACCGAGCGCGCCCGTCACCTCGACGGTCGTGGTTCACACCGGCAACCCCGACGTCGAACAGGTCCTCCGCGAGGTCCGCGCAGCACTCACGTAGACGAGTCATGACAAGGGTGCCGGGTCAGTGACCGGCTGACGCCCCCGCAGCCGGATCGAGTCGGAAAGGTTGCTCAGCAGGCAGGGGACTTGGGAGACACGCCCTAGGCTGGCGGCATGAACAACTGGCAGGACCAAGCGGCGATCGACTTCATGCTCGATGACTGTGAGACGTGGGCGGTGGTCGGGCTGTCGGACAAGCCGGAGCGTACGGCGTGGCGCATCGCCGCGCTGCTTCAGCAACACGGCAAGAAGATCGTGCCGATCCACCCCGATGCTCCGGTCGTCCACGGCGAGCAGGGCTACGCCAGCCTGGCCGACGTACCGTTCGAGATCGACGTGGTCGACATCTTCCGACGCTCCGAGTCGGCCGGCCAGTTCGCCGACGAGGCGGTCAAGATCGGCGCCAAGGGCGTGTGGTTCCAGCTGGGCGTCATCGACGAGGCGGCCTTCGAGCGCGCCCGTGAGGCCGGTCTGCAGGTCGTGATGGACACCTGCCCTGCCATCGAGTGGGGCAAGCGCGGCGAATGAACCAACCCGGCGAGGACCTCGTCATCGGCGGCGTCCCGGGCGTCGGCGAGCTGGTGGTCCCTGCCGGCGAGTTGGTCGAACGGTTCTCCCGGTCCCCGGGTTCCGGAGGACAATCGGTGAACACTGCCGACTCACGTGTGGAGCTGGTCTTCGACGTGGCCAGGTCCACCGCGCTGAGCACCGCCCAACGAGAGCGCGTCCTGTCGCGCCTGGATTCCGACACGGTGGTGATCACGGCCTCGGAGCACCGCTCGCAGTTCCGCAACCGGGCGGCCGCCCGGGAGCGCCTCGGCAAGCGTCTCCTTGAGCTGCTCGCACCTCCCGCTCCTCCGCGTCGTCCGACGAAGCCGACGAGGGGCTCACAACGCCGCCGGCTCGAGGCCAAGAAGCAGCGCTCGATCACCAAGTCACTGCGCGGGCGCGTCACGGAGTGAGTGTTCCTACCTCAGGTCCTTGCCCCGACCGGGCACACTGAGCGGATGAACAGTGCTCCGCCGGAGGGCGATCCCGAGAAGGTCACCGGCGACGACTCCGCCGAGAAGTCCCGCTGGCACCGGTTCCGGGCCTGGTGGACCACGTTTCGCCGCAAGCATGCCAAGGCACTGATCGCGGTTGGCGTCGTACTCCTGGTCCTGGTCGGCACCGGCGGCTACTACCTCTGGTCACTGAACTCGAAGCTCGACAACATCGAGCGCTTCTCCACCGACTCCCTCGACGACCGGCCCGACCCCAACAAGGGCGACGCGGTCAACATCCTGCTGCTCGGCTCGGATGCCGGGAAGAAGATCCCCGGCGAGAGCGAGAACACCACGCTGGCCGAGGACGTCGACAGCGATGAGTGGCCGGTCGGCAAGTTCCGCAGTGACACGTTGATGGTCGTCCACATCACCGCCAACCGGAAGCACATCTACGTCACCTCGATCCCCCGCGACAGCTTCGTGATGATCTATGACCAGACCGGCGAGCCGACCCACAAGAACAAGATCAACTCCGCCTTCTCGGACTACGGCCCGGTCGGCACCCTGTCGACGGTCGAGCACCTGACCGACCTGCGCATCGACCATGTTGCGATCATCGACTGGGCCGGGTTCAAGGACCTGTCCACGGCCGTTGGCGGCGTTCCGGTCACCATCCCGGAGACGTTCTACGACAGCAAGCAGAAGATCGAGTGGAAGGCCGGCGACTACAACCTCGAGGGCGAGAAGGCGCTGCAGTACGTCCGCACCCGGCACGGCCTCCTGCGCGGTGACTTCGACCGGATCGACCGCCAGCAGAACTTCCTGCGCTCCCTGATGAAGAAGGTCCTCGAGGCCGGCACCCTCACCAAGCCGCGCAAGTTCTCCAACACCCTCGAAGCGATCACCGACCACCTCACCGTCGACGACGACTGGGAGAACGGCGACATCCGCGGGTTGGCGCTGTCACTTCGCGGCACCAAGGCCGAGGAGGTGCAGTTCCTCACCGTGCCGATCGGCTCCACCCCGACGATCGACACGTACGGCTCGATCGTGAAGCTGAACGCACCGCAGACCAAGGAGCTCTTCACCCTGATGCGCGAGGGCCGGATGGCTGCCTACGTCGAGAAGTACCCCGACGAACTGCTCGGTGCCGAGGACGAGGTCTACTGACCTCCAAGTCCCCCGCTCGAGATGCCCGAGACCTCGACGATCGCGGCCGGTCAGAAGCCGATCTTGCGGGGAATCGTGGTGGCCTCGCGGACGGCCTTGCCCTTCCCACGCGCCATCTCGGAGAGCGACTCCTGGTAGGCCACCAGCTTCTGCTGGAGGCCCTCGTCGGAGGTGGCCAGGATCCGCGCGGCGAGGATGCCGGCATTCTTCGCATTGCCGATCGCCACGGTGGCGACGGGGATGCCGCCCGGCATCTGGACGATCGAGAGTAGGGAGTCCATGCCGTCCAGGTACTTCAACGGGACGGGAACGCCGATCACTGGCAGCGGTGTGACCGCGGCCAGCATGCCGGGCAGGTGTGCGGCTCCCCCAGCCCCGGCGATGATCACCTTCAGGCCACGGTCCGCAGCCTCCCGGCCGTAGGCCACCATCTCGTCAGGCATTCGATGGGCGGAGACGACGTCGGCCTCGTGAGGCACGCCGAACTCCTCGAGGATCTCGGCGGCCGCCTTCATCACCGGCCAGTCGGAGTCGGATCCCATCACGATGCCCACGCGGGCAGTGGTCTCGCTCATGTCACTCACTCTCGTTCCCCAGGTCGCCCCGGAACCACGCAGCCGCGTGCCGGGCGCGCTCGAGACAGTCGTCGAGGTCGTCGCCGTAGGCATTGACATGGCCGACCTTGCGCCCCGGACGCATTTCCTTGCCGTAGAGGTGCACCCGCAGGTGTGGATCACGCGCCATCGCGTGCGGGAAGCCGTCGTACAAGCGCCCAGGTCCTGCACCGTCCTGCAGGTCACTGCCGAGGATGTTGACCATCACCGTCCACTTCGCTCGTGGGGCGGGCGAACCGAGCGGCAGGTCCATCACGGCCCGCAGGTGGTTCTCGAACTGGCTGGTGACTGCCCCGTCCTGGCTCCAGTGACCGGTGTTGTGCGGCCTCATCGCCAGCTCGTTGACCAGCACCCGCCCATCGGTGGTCTCGAAGAGCTCCACCGCCAGGATGCCGGTCACGTCGAGCTCGCCGGCGACCTTCAGCGCAATCTGCTGGGCCTGCGCGGAGAGTTCGGCCGACAGCTCGGGAGCCGGGGCGATCACCTCGTGGCAGATCCCGTCCTTCTGGGTGGAGGCGACCACGGGATAGGCAGCCGCCTGACCGCTGGGCGATCGGGCGACGAGAGCCGAGAGCTCCCGCCGGAAGTCGACCAGCTCCTCGGCCAGGATCCGTACGCCGGTGGCGGCGGCTGCCTCGAAGGCCTCGACACAGTCGGCGGCCGAGCGCACCACCCAGACCCCCTTGCCGTCGTACCCCCCGCGCGTGGTCTTGAGCACCGCCGGGAAGCCGAAGGCCTCGACCTCGGCGACGTCGGCGACGAGCGCGTGCCGCGGGCACGGGATGTCCAGGGCGGTGAGCCGCTCGCGCATCACACCCTTGTCCTGGGCGTGCACCAGGGCGTCCGGCCCGGGGCGTACGGCGATCCCGGCCGCCTCGAGGGCGTGCAGGTGCTCGGTCGGCACGTGTTCGTGGTCGAAGGTGACCACGGCGCAGCCCTCGGTCACCGACCTCAGGGTGTCGAGGTCGCGGTGGTCACCGACCTGCTGGTCGACGATCACCTGGGCAGCGGAGACGCCCTCAGCCTCGGCCAGCAACCGGAGCGGCAGGCCCAGCGCGATGGCGGGTTGGGCCATCATCCGGGCGAGTTGGCCGCCGCCGATCACGGCGAGCGTGGGGGCCAGTTCAGGAGCGTGGGGCACCCGCGAAGCCTAATCGAGCCGGCCGCTGGCTCGTTGCCGGCCTCGGGACTCGCCGCAGGTCACAGGACCCGGACGGCGATCGGCTCGACCAGGCCGAAGCCTCGCAGGGGCCGCGCGGGCAACCGCCGCGTCTCGAACCGGTCCTCGGGCAGCATCTCCGAGGTCACGTCGTCGACGATGACCCGGTTGCGGCGGGCCACTGCGGTCAGCCGGGCGGCGAGGTTCACCGGCGGCCCGAAGACGTCGCCCATGCGCATCACCACGCCACCGCTCGCCAACCCGAGGCGTACGTCGGGCATGCGCGAGTCACGACCGATGACACCGATGATGCCGTCGGCGATCTCGAGCGCCTTGACCGCGTCGTCGCTGATGAAGAGCACCGAGTCGCCCAGGCTCTTGATGACGCGGCCACCACGGGTCGCGACGACGTCGTGGCATCGCGACTCGAAGACCTCGACGAGGTCACCGACGCGCTCCTCACCGATCTCGTTGGACAGTGCACTGAACGCGACGATGTCGGCGAAACCGACCGTGACCTCGGTGGTCTTGAGCTCCTCGTCATCGGCCCCGAGGGACTCGACGCGCGAGGCAGCCACGGCCAGGTGTCGGCGCCAGGCATAGACGAGCAGGTGCTCGAACGGCTCGCCCACGCTGGTGATCAGCTCGAGGGCCGCGGCCAGCCGGGTCTGCGACGCGCCTTCACCGACCGGCAGCTGGGGGACGAGGGTGGCCACCTCCCAGTCGGCCAGGCGGGCCACGGTGGTGCCGACGGCTCGGGTGAGGTTCAACGCGGTGTCGAAGTCGATGACGCCGGACTCGACCGTCGACTGCAGGAGGCCGAGGGCGTCGACGTCGGCGCGGGTGAAGGCGACCTCGTCCTCGGCGTACTCGGGGAAACCGAGCGCACGCCAGAGCCGACGGGTCACGTCGACGTCGACGTCGACGGCCTTGGCGATCTCGTCGGAGGTGAATTCGGGATCCGTGCCGAGGATGCCCCTCACCAGGTCGTCACGGGTGAGGGGTTGCTCCGACTCAGGTGCCATCGTCGTGGCGCTGCTCCGACAGGCGGTGCAACTCGTCGGAGACCTGCAGCTGGACCTTCTCGACCCGCGGGATGTCATGCAGCTCGACGCGGCCCTGCTCACTCGCGTCGGAGACCACCAGGGTGCCGCAACCGAAGATGCGGTCGACTACTCCGATCTCGAAGTCGACACCGCTGATCCGGTTGAGCGGGATCGTGCGCCCCTCCTTGGCGATGAAGCCGGAGCGCGCCAGGAAACGTCGGTTGGTGAAGGTGTAGGAGGTGGTCAACCAGGTGAGGAAAGGTCGCACCACCCACCAGACGATGACCACGGCCGCGACCACCCACACCGCGATGTCGATCACCTTGCCGGCTGTGCCGTCACCGAAGGTGCCGATGTAGATCGCCAGCGCCAGTGTCACCAGCAGCACGATGATCGGCAGGAAGAGTGCCTTGACGTGGGTGCGCGTCGTCACGATGACGTGTTCGCCGTCGTTGAGGAGCTTCTGAGAGATGGCCACCCCCAGATCATGTCAAACAATCGGTCAACGCACATGGATGACGTCGCCGGCACCCACCGTGACCGGCCCGTCAGCGGTCTCCACGACGAGCTGGCCACCGACGTCGAGGCCACTGGCCCGCCCCCTCAACGACTCACCGGCCGGCAGCTCCACCCGCACGTCCCGGCCCAACGTCACGCACGCCGCGGCGTACGCCGACCGCAGTGCGTCGACGTCGCCGATGCCGGCCATCGTCGAGTCGAGGGAGGCAAGCAGCAGGTTGAGGAGCTGGGTGCGATCCGGGGCCTCACCCAGCTCGAGGGCCAGGGACGTGGCCGTCTCCACGGGGAGCTCGTCGCGGGTCAACGAGACGTTGAGGCCGATGCCGATGATGGCCGCCGGGCCCGCTGGGGTCTCCACGCGCTCGACCAGGATGCCCGCCAGCTTGCGCCCGTCGACCAGTACGTCGTTGGGCCACTTGAGCCCGATGCCGGGGAGGGTGTCGACCAGCGCCGAGTGGACGGCCAGGCCGACGGCCAGCGGGATCCAGGGCCAGCTCGCCGGCGGAAGGTCCGGGCGATGGAGGAGCGAGAAGGTCAGGCAGGCACGGGGTGGGGTCTGCCAGACGCGGTCGAGGCGTCCTCGGCCCGCGGTCTGGTGCTCGGTGACCAGCACCGCTCCTGACCCGGTCCCGCTGCGTGCGCGTTCGGCGAGCTCGGCATTCGTGGAGCCCGCCTCGGGCAGGATCTCCACCCGTGAGGGGAGCCCAACCGGGTCAAGGGGTGGGCGCGGGTGAGGGCTCGATGTCATGGGCACTAGATTGGCCCACGACCACGCGAGGAGGCCAGCACCACATGACAACAGCCGAGAACGAGCCGCAGATCGACATCCACACGACGGCCGGCAAGCTCCAGGAACTCGAGCGCCGACTCGACGAAGCCGTGCACGCCGGCAGCGCGAAGGCCGTCGAGAAGCAACATGCGAAGGGGCGCAAGACGGCCCGCGAGCGCATCGAGCTCCTCTTCGACGAAGGTTCGTTCGTCGAGATCGACGAACTGGCCCGCCACCGCTCCACGGCGTTCGGCCTCGAGAAGAACCGCCCCTACGGCGACGGTGTCGTCACCGGCTACGGCACCGTCGACGGTCGGCAGGTCTGCGTTTTCTCCCAGGACTTCACCGTCTTCGGAGGCTCGCTCGGCGAGGTGTACGGCGAGAAGATCACCAAGGTGATGGACCTCGCCATCAAGACCGGCTCTCCGATCATCGGCATCAACGAGGGCGCCGGCGCCCGCATCCAGGAGGGTGTGGTCTCGCTCGGTCTCTACGGCGAGATCTTCAAGCGCAACGTGCACGCCTCGGGCGTGATCCCGCAGATCTCGATGATCATGGGCAACTGCGCCGGCGGCCACGTCTACTCCCCCGCCGTCACCGACTTCACGATCATGGTCGACGGCACCTCGGGCATGTTCATCACCGGCCCCGACGTGATCAAGACCGTCACCGGCGAAGACGTCACTATGGAAGAGCTCGGCGGCGCACGCACCCACAACACCAAGTCGGGCAACGCCCACTACATGGCCTCCGACGAGGAGGACGCCTTCGAGTACGTCAAGGCGCTGCTGGCCTACCTGCCGCAGAACAACCTCGACGAGCCCCCGGCGTACGACGAGCAGGCCGACCTCGAGATCACCGACCTCGACAAGACGCTCGACACGTTGATCCCGGACTCCCCCAACCAGCCCTACGACATGCACACCGTCATCGAGAACGTCCTCGACGACGAGGAGTTCCTCGAGGTGCAGTCGATGTTCGCGCCGAACATCATCGTCGGCTACGGCCGTGTCGAGGGGCACCCGGTCGGCGTCGTGGCCAACCAGCCGATGCAGTTCGCCGGTTGCCTCGACATCGACGCCTCCGAGAAGGCAGCCCGCTTCGTGCGCACCTGCGACGCGTTCAACATCCCCGTTCTCACGTTCGTGGACGTGCCCGGCTTCCTGCCCGGCACCGACCAGGAATGGAACGGCATCATCCGTCGTGGCGCCAAGCTGATCTACGCGTACGCCGAGGCGACCGTCCCGCTGATCACCGTGATCACCCGCAAGGCGTACGGCGGCGCCTACGACGTGATGGGTTCCAAGCACCTCGGCGCCGACCTGAACGTCGCCTGGCCGACCGCCCAGATCGCCGTGATGGGTGCACAGGGTGCGGCCAACATCGTGCACCGCAAGACGCTGGCGGCCGTCGAGGCCGAGGGTGGCGACGTCGAGGCGCGTCGTGCCGAGCTGGTCGACGAGTACGAGACCACACTGGCCAACCCCTACATCGCCGCCGAGCGTGGCTACGTCGACACCGTGATCATGCCGCACGAGACCCGCACCGAGATCGTCCGCGGGCTGCGCCTGCTCCAGTCGAAGCGGGAGATCCTGCCCGCCAAGAAGCACGGGAACATCCCGCTGTGAGGCGGAGGACGGAGGGATGACGCATGACTGACGAGAACCTCGAGCAGCCGGCTCAGCCGCTGTTGAAGGTGGTCAACCCTGACGCGACTCCCGAGGAGATCGCCGCACTGGTGGCCGTCTTCTCCGCACTCGGCACTCCTGAGGAACCGACGAAGAAGCGCGGCTCCGAATGGTCGGCGTTGCACCGTCGCGTGCGGGTCAACTACTCCCACGGTCCGGGTGGCTGGCGCTCGAGCGGCCTGCCCCGCTGATCCACCGATGGTCGCGGAACATCTCAGTCACCGGATGACTGGAATGTTCCGCGATCTGTCATTTCGCGGCGGCCAGCATCTCCATCGCCACGTCCACCAGGCTGACCGTGTCGAGGGCCGCGACCTCCTCGAGCGGGATCCACCGGCACTCGTCGGTGGTGCCGTTGATCTCGTTCGTCAGCTCCCCGCCGATGACATGGCCGGCGTGAACCACCCGTACGCCGCGCAATGGCCCGGTGCCACTGATGCGTCGCTCCGGGGCCACATAGTTGACGTCGACCCCGAGCAAGCCGTCGAGCTCCACGTCGAGGCCGGTCTCCTCACGGAATTCGCGGATTGCGGTCTCCTGGGTGGACTCGTAGTCCTCCATGCCGCCACCCGGCAACGTCCAACCGGTGTGCCCGTTCTCGTTCCAGTGGGCAAGGAGGATGGAGCCGTCCTCGATGGCGACGACGTAGCTGGCTGGTCTGGTGTCCATGGTGCGTGACCATACTGGGCAGGTGACCACGAACAGCATCACCGACGTCCCGGGCATCCGGGTGGGGCAGGCAGAGCGGATCGGCGACGGTTGGCTGAGCGGGACCACGGTCGTGCTTGCTCCACCGGAGGGCGCGGTCGGTGGGGTCGACGTACGCGGTGGCGGGCCCGGCACCAGGGAGACCGACCTGCTCGACCCGCGCAACCTGGTCGAGCGCGTGCATGCGGTGGTGCTCAGCGGCGGCTCCGCGCTCGGACTGGCCTCCGTCGACGGCGTCGCCCAACGACTGTTGCACGACGGAATCGGCCTGCCGATGGGCGGGCCGGGCGAGGTGGTGCCGATCGTGCCGGCCGCGGTGCTCTTCGACCTGGGTCGTGGTGGCACGTTCGCCAACCACCCCGATGCCGCCCTCGGCGCCGAGGCGTACGACGCCGCCGCGATCGACGTACGCCTGGGCACGCACGGCGCCGGCACCGGCGCTCGGGTGGGTGGTCTGAAGGGCGGCATCGGATCGGCCTCGGCCCGCCTCGACGACGGCACGACGATCGGCGCTCTGGTCGCGGTGAATGCGGTCGGCTCGGCCGTCGACCCGGCGACCGGAGAGCTGTACGCCGCCCGCCACTGCCTGCCCGACGACCTTCCTGCCCTGCGGCGCCCCGACCCCGCCGAGCTGGACGACGCTCGACAGGCAGCAGCTCAGGACTCGGCACCCATCAAGCCACCCCTGGCCACGACGATCGGCGTGATCGCCACCGACGCCACGCTCACGAAGGCCCAGTGCGCAAAGCTGGCCGGGATCGGGCACGACGGCCTGGCTCGCGCGATCAACCCGGTGCACACCATGTTCGACGGCGACACCATCTTCACGATGGCCACGGGATCGGGCGAACCGACCGACGTGCTGGCGTTCCAGGCGATGCTGGGCCCGGCCGGCGACTGCGTGACCAGGGCCGTGGCCCGCGCCGTCCTTGCTGCTGAGTCGGCGGGCGGCATGCGCAGCTATCGAGATGCCTTCCCCTCGGCACTCCTGCCCTGACGCACCAGCACGATGTTGCGCGCCGCCGAGGCAACGACCACACGAACGACCACAACGGCACCGTGGGCCGCGATCTGTCCCGATTCGGGTCGTTGTGGTCGTCGGTGTGGTCGCTTGATGTCGTTGCGCGCGGCAGGATGGTCCCGTGATGATTCCGCGCGCCGTCCTCGACGGCATCGTTGCCGGCGAGCTCGACCTCGCCTTCCGCCGCTGGACCCGGCGCATGCACGTGCCCGGCGGCTCGCAACGTACGGCGGTGGGCGTGATCTCGTTCGACGAGGTCGACCTCGTCGATCCCGGCGCGATCACCGAGGACGAGGCGCGGCGTTCGGGACTGCCCCTCGAGCAGCTTCTGGACCGGCTCTCTCGCAAGGACGGCGACGTCTACCGGATCCGGATGAGCTTCGCCGGTGACGACGAGCGAGTGGCGCTGAGGGAGAAGTCGCGCCTCGGGCCGAAGCAGCGCGCCGAGATGGTGGCGCGTCTGGCGGCCATGGATGCGCGTAGCAAGCACGGCGCCTGGACCCGCTCGCACCTCGAGCTGATCGACGCGCGGCCCGGTGAGCTGGCCGAGACCATCGCCCTGGACGTCGGTCGCACCAAGCTGCCGTTCAAGGCCGACATCCGCAGGCTGAAGGAGCTGGGCCTGACCGAGAGCCTGCGGCCCGGTTATCGCCTGTCCCCACGCGGCTGCGCGGTGCTCAGACACCTGCGCTCTCTCGACTGACGTGGGAGGCCCGGCCGGCCGTCGTACGAGCGTCTCGTCAGTGCATCACGAGCTTGCGCGCGATGAGCGCCAGCAGCGACCAGCACACGGCTCCGATGACGGCCGCGACGAACAGCAGCATGGCCAGGTCACCCACGAATCCCAGGGCTCCGTCGTGGTCGAGCCCCGTGGTCTCGAGAACCACACTCGCACCGGCCCACGTTGCCAGGAGGGAGATCGGCACCGAGAGGGGCACCGCGGCCCAGCGCCGACCGGAGGTCGACGGCGGTCCCGGCAGCAGCCTGTCCCCTCCCAGCCAGGCGAATGAGAGCCACACGAACAACGGGATGAAGAAGACGAACAGGGCCAGCCCGAAGGTGAAGATGACCATCACGAAGTAGACCGCAAACACCAGTGCCTGACCCGCTGTCACCACGGCCCCGGCGATGGCGGTGGTCCTCGGACTGGGGACGGCACTCCTCTGGCGTGAAGCGCTGACGGGGTACGGAGTGCTGGTCACGTCCTTGTGATGCCCATTGCGGCCGCCCCTAAACTGGCGCGATGACCCAGCGCCCCGTGGATGCCATTGCCGACACCTTCGTCGAGGAGTACGCCACCCTCGACCCGATCACTGCCACCTATCTCGGCATCGCTGGGCACGACGACGCACTGCCCGACCTCTCACCCGACGGATTCACGGCCCGCGAGGGGCTGACCCGGAAGGCCCTCGCCGACGCCACTGACGTGGCGCCCAGCGACGAGCGGGAGCGAGTGGCGCGTGAGGCGTTCCTCGAGCGACTCGGGCTCGACGTGGAGTTGGTCGACTCCGGCCTCAACCGCAGCGACTTCTCGGTGATCAGCAGCGGGTTGCACGAGATCCGCCAGGTCTTCGACCTGATGCCGTCCGAGGGCGAGGAGGCGTGGGCGAACATCAACGCCCGCGTCGCCGCCGTACCCGATGCCCTGCAGGACTACCGGATCACGCTGGCCGAGGAGGCCAGCAAGGGCAACGTCGCCGCCGCCCGGCAGTACGCCGAGGTGGCCACCCAGGTGCGCAACTGGACCGGCCAGGAGGGCAAGGGCGGCGACTTCTTCGCCAACCTGGTGAAGGGGTGCGAGGTCGACGGCGCCCTGAAGGACGACCTCGCCACGAACGCGAAGGCGGCGACGCGCGCGATGGCCGACTTCGGGATGTTCCTCGAGGACGAGATGGAACCCCGCGGCCGGCAGAACGAGGCGGTCGGCCGGGAGCACTACTCGCTGGCCTCACGCCAGTTCCTCGGCGCCACCGTCGACCTGGAACAGACCTATGAGTGGGGATGGGAGGAGCTCAAGCGCATCGAGGACGAGATGGTCGCCACCTCGAACCTGATCGTCCCGGGCAGCAGCATCGACGAAGCCGTGGCACACCTCGACGCCGATCCCGCGCGCCGGGTCGAGGGGCGCGAGGAGTTCCGCCAGTGGATGCAGCAGCTGGCCGACAAGACCCTGGCCGAGCTGGCCGACACCCACTTCGACATCCCCGAACCGATCAGGCGCATCGAGTGCATGCTCGCGCCCACCAACGATGGCGGCATCTACTACACCGGGCCCTCGGAGGACTTCACCCGCCCGGGCCGCATGTGGTGGTCGGTGCCCGACGGCATCGACAGCTTCTCCCCGTGGCGTGAGGTCACCACCGTCTTCCACGAAGGCGTTCCGGGCCACCACCTGCAGGTCGGGCAGACCACCGTCCGCAAGGAGCTGCTGAACCGTTGGCAGCGGCTGATGTGCTGGGTCAGTGGTCACGGCGAGGGCTGGGCCCTCTACGCCGAGCGGCTGATGGACGACCTCGGTTACCTCGCCGATCCCGCTGACAAGCTAGGCATGCTCGACGGCCAGGGCTTCCGCGCTGCCCGGGTGATCATCGACATCGGCATGCACCTGGAGCTCGAGATCCCGAAGGACAACCCGTTCGGGTTCCACCCGGGTGAGACCTGGACGCCGGCCCTGGGCCTGGAGTTCATGCGCCAGCACTGCCGGATGGACGACCCGACGATCGTGTTCGAGGTGAACCGTTACCTCGGCTGGCCGGGCCAGGCGCCGTCGTACAAGGTCGGCGAGCGGATCTGGCTCGACGCCCGTGACGAGGCGAAGGCACGCAAGGGGGCCGACTTCGACCTCAAGGAGTTCCACACGGCCGCGCTCAATCTCGGCTCACTCGGCCTGGACCCGCTCAAGGCTGCCCTGGCCAGGATCTGAGCCGATGACCCGACGACTGGTCCTGGCCTCGAAGTCCCCGGCCCGGTTGGCCGTACTGAAGGCCGCCGGCGTCGAGCCCGAGGTCATCGTCTCGGGCGTCGACGAGTCCCTGCTCGACGGCCTGCCCCCGCCCGAGCTGGCGTTGCAGCTGGCGGAGCTGAAGGCGTCGGCGGTGGCCGGCCGACTCACCGGTGACCGGCTGGTGCTGGGCTGCGACTCGGTCCTCGAGCTCGACGGGATGGCCCTGGGCAAGCCCGGTTCACCGGAGGAGGCGACGAGCCGCTGGGTCGAGATGCGGGGACGCTCCGGGGTCCTGCACACCGGCCATGCGCTTCACCACCTGGCCTCCGGCCAGGTCGCGGCGGCCTCTGCGTCGACCACGGTCCACTTCGCCGACGTCAGCGACGACGAGATCGCGGCGTACGTCGCCACGGGTGAGCCGCTGCACGTGGCCGGAGCCTTCACGATCGACGGACTGGGCGGAGCGTTCGTCACGCACATCGAGGGTGACCACCACAACGTGGTCGGGCTCAGCCTGCCGCTGCTGCGCGACCTGCTTGCTGAGCTAGGGCAGTCGTGGGTCGCCCTGTGGAGCCGATGACGCGTCGTCGCCGGTGACGGGGTGGCGTGAGGCGCCACGGGCCACCACACAGTTGCCGGGGATCGGCATCGCGGTGGTGCCGGCGAGCGAGGCCGGCGCGTAGTTCTTCTGGCTGAAGATGACCTGGCGGAACAGGTAGAACCGGGCCGCCATGCCCAGGCCGAGCCCGACCACGTTGGCCGCGATGTTGTCGGCGAACGCCGAATCGTAGTCGAGCAGGTTGCGACTGATCCACAGGCACGCGATGGGCAGGGTCATCGTGGCCAGGTTGATCACGACGTACGCCGAGCGGCCGCCGTCGGCGTGGGCGGTCTCGCGGTTCTTGAACGCCCAGCTCCGGGTGCCGCGATAGCTGATCACCATGCCGACCGTGTTGGCGAACACATAGGCAATCGTCGGCTGCGCGTTCATCCACGGGTTGTCGGTCACGTAGAAGCCGTGCACGAGGAAGTTGAAGATCACGAACGCCACGAAGGTCGCCACCCCGCCGACAGCGAGGAAGCGCAGTGTCTCGTCGAGGAGACGCTTCTGGCGGGGCCCCATGATCGACAAGGCTACTTGACCCGGCGCCGGGACACCTCGACACGCCGCTGTGGGAGCAGCACGAGCATCCCCCACCCCCTGCCGCTACCGAACAGTCCGCAGGAATTTCTCGCCTGAAACCTGCGGACTGTTCGGTAGCGGCGCGATCTTGGGGGGCAGGGTCACTCGACGGGCAGGCCCAGGCCCCGGGCGATCAGCATCCGCTGCACCTCGGAGGTGCCCTCGCCGATCTCGAGGATCTTGGCGTCACGGTAGAAGCGAGCGACCGGGTACTCCTCCATGAAGCCGTAGCCACCGAAGACCTGGGTCGCGATGCGGGTCGCGGTGACGGCGGACTCGGAGGTGTAGAGCTTGGCGATCGACGCGGCCTGCTTGAAGTCCTTCTGCGAGGCGCCGGCGTCCTTCATCGCGGCGGCCTTGTAGGTCAGCAGCCGGCCGGCCTGCAGCATCACGTCGAGGTCGGCGATCTGGAAGGCGACGCCCTGCTTGCGTCCGATCGGGCCGCCCATCGTCTGGCGGTCGAGTGCGTATTCCACGCACAGGTCACGGCAGGCCTGGATCAGGCCGACCGCGAGCGCGGCGATGGCCACCCGGCCGTCGTCGAGGGTGGCCAGGAACTGGGCGAAACCACGACCGCGCTCACCGAGCAGGTTCTCGGCCGGGACGTGCACGTCCTCGAAGGTGAGCGGGTGGGTGTCGGAGATGTGCCAGCCGAGCTTGTCGTACGCCTTCTCCGCGGTGAAGCCGGGCGTGCCCGAGGGCACGATGATCGTGCTGATCTCGGCCTTGCCGTTCTCGCGTTCCCCGGTGCGGGCGGTGACGGTGACCAGCGAGGTGATCGCGGAGCCCGAGTTGGTGATGAACTGCTTGGCACCGTTGACGACCCACTCGTCGCCGACCTGCTCGGCCCTGGTCTTGGTGGCGCCCGCGTCGGACCCGGCACCCGGCTCGGTGAGGCCGAAGCCGGCCAGCTTCCGGCCGGCCACGAGGTCGGGGAGGAACTCGGACTTCTGCTTGTCGTTGCCGAAGGTCAGGATCGGGTTGATGCCGAGGCCCACACCGGCCTCGAGCGTGATGCCCATCGACTGGTCGACCCGCCCGAGCTCCTCGATCGCAAGACAGAGCGAGGTGAACGGGCCGTCCTCGGGCGCCAGGCCCGCGCCGCCGAACTCCTCGGGGGCGGTCAGCCCGAACAGGCCGAGGTCGCCCATCTTGTGCACGACGTCGACCGGGAAGTGGTGGTCCTTGTCCCACTGCGCGACGTGGGGGGCGATCTCGGCCTCGGCGAAGTCGCGCACCGACCGGCGGAACTCTTCGTGCTCTCGGGACAACTCGAACGACATGACTACCTCTTCGATTGGGTCGACGTACGTCCACCATGCTCCTACGCTTACGTTGACGTAAAGCAAACATCGGAGTGCACGTGGTCTCGAGAAGCTCGTCCCCCAAGCCCGACTCGACCACCTGGACCATCCGCCAGCTCGCCGACGAGTACGCCGTCAGCCTGCGCACGCTGCGTCACTACGAGGACCTCGGCCTGCTGCACCCGATGCGGGTCGGCACGGCCCGGGAGTACCACCAGCGCGACCGGATCCGTCTCGAGCTGATCCTGCGGGGCAAGCGCGTCGGCTTCTCGCTCGACCAGATCGCGGTCATCGTCAACATGTACGACGAGCCGCCGGGCGAGGCCGGCCAGCTGAACTTCCTCATCGACCAGTGCGACGTACGCCGCAGCGCACTCGAGGCACAGCGCCGCGACATCGACGCCACCATCGCCGACCTCGACGGCATCGAAGCCCGCTGCCGAGAGGACCTCGCGAAGCTCAGCCGGGGCCGGGGACCGACAACCCCAGGGTGAGGAGCTCTGCGGTCATCTCGAGCATGCGGTCGGCATCCACCACGCCGGGGCGGTCGAACACGACGCGCAGGCAGGCCCCGAGTGCGATCCCGAGAGCCAGGTGGATCCGTGTCTCCCGCTCCGTCTCGGACAGCTCGGGCGCGTGCCTGAGCACGAAGACACGCACGAAGCCAGCGAGCTGTCGCTCGATCCCGGGCAGCAGGTTCTGGTGGGCACCCATCGGCGAGTCCGCGAGCAGGGCGCCCACTACCGAACGATGCACCCGCAATTGCTCGACCAGGCTGGCCAGCACCTCGCTGACTCCCTGGCGCGGCGGCAGGGTGGCTGCCGTGGCCAGGGTGGCCGACAGCTCCTCGAGGATCTGCTCACTCGAGCGCTGGCGCAGCGCCTCGACCAGGTCGCCCTTGTCGTCGAACCACCGGTAGAGCGAGCCGATGCTCACGCCCGCCTCTGCGGCCACGTGGTTGGTGGTCAGTCCGGAGTAGCCGCGCTCCCCCAGGAGCTGAGCAGTGGCGTCGAGAATCCGCTGGACGGTCTCCTTCGAACGCTGCTGCGTGGGTTGTGCCCCGGGTCTGCGCGGCATGGGACCAGCTCCTGGAATGCGAGTAGAAAGCGAGCAATCACTCACTTTATCCTGTGGTCATGACCCAGGACACTGCCGTGCCCACTGCCCGACGCGTTCCCAGTCGCTACCGCGCCGACCCCGACTGGTCCGACCGAGCCGCGGCTCTGCTGCGCCTCACCGCCGGTCCGGGTGCACGCCCGTCCTCGGACGAGGTCGTGGCTCTGAAGGCGGGACTCCTGCGCAGGGACGAGCCGGCCGCGGAACTCGTGCGCGCCGTGCGCGTCGACCGCAGCGTCACGATGAAGCAGATCCGCACCGCACTCGAGCACGGGACCGATGCCTCGACCCCGGCCGCCGTACGCGAGTTCTTCGACCACCTCGCTCCGCGTCCGAGCTGGGTCCGTGACGACCTCCTCGAACGAGGAGCCCGAGCCTGTCGGTGCCTCGGCGTCGACGGCCTGCGGGTGCTCGGCCTCGGCTCACTGCTCGGCGGCTACCGCACCGCCGCCGCCCTCGAACCGCTCGTGCGGACAGGACGACTCACCGGCGAGGAAGGCCAACGTCGCCTCAACGAGACCACCGCCTGGTGGCTGGCGGTCACCGCACCTGGAGGGCTGGAGCCGGGCGCCGAGGGCTGGCGACTCTCGGTGCATGTGCGTGTCATGCATGCCTTCGTCAACGACCAGCTCGAGCAGGCGCCTGACTGGGACTGGGACCTGAGGGGCGTGCCGATCAACCAGTACGACCAGGCCAGCACGCTCGGCGTCTTCAGCACCAGCTTCCTGCTCCACGCCAGGCTCTTCGGCCACCGGATCAGCCGACGCGACAGCGAGGCCGTGATGCACCTCTGGTCGTACGTCGGCTGGCTGATGGGCGTGGACGAGGCCTGGCTCCCCCGCACCGAGAGGATCGGGCGGCGCCTGCTGTACCAGTTCCTGGCCGGTGACCCCGGCCCCGACGAGAACTCCCGACTCCTGGCTGCCTCGTTGATCGACTCCGTCGATGCCGGACCCGGCTCGGCACTGCGCCGGCGGATCGAGCGTGAGCGCACCCTGAGCATCGCCACGGGTCTGCTCGGACCCGCGGCGATGGGAGACCTCGCCCTGCCCAAACGGCCACCGTGGTTCACCCTGTGGCGCTGCCTGGTGAACCTGCCACTGAGCCAGCTCCTGACCAGGGTCCCGGGGACCGACCGGATCACCGTGCGCCGCGGCAACGCCTCCATCGAGCGGGAATGTCGCCGCATCTTCGACGCGGACGGCCCCTCCGCGCACGGGGTCGCACCCCTGTGAGGCGTGGCCGGCATACCAACCGGTAGACATCCACCACCCGGAACCGGTCATCCGCCGATGTCGTCCTGCCCCTAGACTCCGTGAGTGGTGCCCAGTGCCAGGACACCGCGAATCTGTGAGCAGTCGAGGAGAATCCGTGCCCGAGGTCAAGCCGTTGCAGAAGGTCCTCATCGCCAATCGTGGCGAGATCGCCGTGCGCGTGATTCGCGCATGCAAGGACGCCGGGATCACCTCGGTCGCTGTCTACGCCGAACCCGACCGTGACGCACTGTTCGTGCGCCAGGCCGACGAGGCGCACTCCCTCAACGGAGCGACGCCCGCCGACAGCTACCTCGACATCTCCAAGATCATCGACGTGGCCCAGAAGTCCGGCGCCGACTCCGTGCACCCCGGCTACGGCTTCCTGGCCGAGAACGCCGACTTCGCCCAGGCCGTGCTCGATGCCGGCCTGATCTGGATCGGCCCGCCCCCCGCAGCGATCGAGGGGCTCGGCGACAAGGCCAAGGCCAAGCAGATCGCCCTCTCCGCCGGGGCTCCCCTGGCCCCCGGGCTCAAGGACGCCGTGAAGGGCGCCGACGAGATCGTCGACTTCGCCAGGGAGCACGGCCTCCCGGTCGCGATCAAGGCCGTCTTCGGCGGCGGTGGCCGTGGCCTCAAGGTCGCCCGCACCCTCGAGGAGATCCCCGAGCTGTTCGAGTCCGCGACCCGTGAGGCGATCAGCGCCTTCGGTCGCGGCGAGTGCCTTGTCGAGAAGTTCCTCGACCGCCCGCGCCACGTCGAGACCCAGTGCCTGGCCGACCAGCACGGCAACGTCGTGGTGGTCTCCACCCGCGACTGCTCACTGCAGCGCCGTCACCAGAAGCTCGTCGAGGAGGCGCCCGCGCCGTTCCTGACCGACGAGCAGAACCAGCGCCTCTACGACTCCTCGAAGGCGATCCTGAAGGAGGCCGGCTACGTCGGCGCCGGAACGTGTGAGTTCCTGGTCGCGGCCGACGGCACCATCTCCTTCCTCGAGGTCAACACCCGCCTGCAGGTCGAGCACTGCGTCTCCGAAGAGGTCACCGGCATCGACCTGGTTCGCGAGATGTTCCGCATCGCCGCCGGCGAGGAGCTCGGCTACGACGACCCGGAGATCCGGGGTCACTCGATCGAGTTCCGCGTCAACGCCGAGGACCCGGGCAACAACTTCATGCCCGCCCCCGGCACCCTGACCGAGTGGTCGCCCCCGAGCGGCCCCGGCATCCGCCTCGACTCCGGCTACGAGGTGGGCGAGACCATCCCCGGCTCGTTCGACTCGCTGGTCGCCAAGCTGATCGTCACCGGTCGCGACCGCACCCAGGCCATCGAGCGCTCCCGCCGGGCGATCTCGGAGTTCCGCGTCGACGGCATGCCGACCGCGTTGACCTTCGACGAGGTCGTGCTCAACGACCCGGCGTACGTCGCCTCCTCCAACCCGTCGGGCCAGGGCGAGTTCACCGTCTACACGACGTGGATCGAGACCGACTTCGACAACCAGATCCCGGCGTGGTCCGGCGACTCGGCCGAGGCCGACGAGCCCGAGGAGCGCCAGAAGGTCACGGTCGAGGTCGGCGGCAAGCGTCTCGAGGTCGTCCTTCCCGGTGGCCTCGGTGGCCTGGCTGCTGCCGGTGCCGGCGGCGCGAAGAAGCCGAAGCGCAAGGCCAAGAAGGCCGGCGCCGCGGCTTCCGGTGACGCGGTGACCTCGCCGATGCAGGGCACCATCGTGAAGGTGGCCGTCGAGGAGGGCGCCACCGTTGCCGAGGGCGACGTCGTCGTGGTGATCGAGGCGATGAAGATGGAGCAGCCGATCAAGGCCCACAAGTCCGGCACCGTGACCGGCCTGGACGCCGAGGTCGGCGCCACGGTCACGCAGAGCGCTGTGATCTGCGAGCTCAAGGACTGACGCGTGGCCGTTGCGGCCGCTGAGGAAGACTTCGCCGACACTGTCGCGGAGATCGTGGCACACCTCGACCAGGACCCGGTCCTGGTCGAGGAGGTCATGGGCAACGGGCACACCGCCGCGATCCGTGAGGCCCTGGACGCCAAGGCCGCCGACAGTCCGGTCCCCGTGCACGTGGTGCTCACCAAGGCACCCGCAGGCCTGACCACCGACAACACCGCCGAGGAGCTGCTGACGTTGCTCCACGCCCGATCGGGTGAGGACGGCGTCTGGTTCGTCGCCACGGCCGACACCGGACACACTGCCCTGGCTGTCTACGGCGACATCGACCCGGGTGTCGACAACGACGAGACCCAGTTGTCCATGGCGGTGACCAGCGCCCAGAGCAAGGTGACGTCAGCGATCCGATCCGGCTGCTCCGACTGCTTCTCCACGCCGGCGATCGAGGCGGGACTGGTGCTCGACACGGTCAACGCCGGGCTGCCCGAGTCAGGTGGGTCGGCTCTCGACGATGCACAGATCGACGCCTATGCCACCTCGACCTGGCAGGGCACCCAGACCCAGTCCGCGTTCTACGAGGACGCGGAGATGCCCACACCCGGCCTGTACGCCGTCGTGGCCACCATGGCTGCCCTGTGCGTGGGCGTGGTGGCGTATCGCCTGCTGCAGGCGATCGGCGGGACGACACACCCACGCCGCGGCTCGAGTGCCGAGGCATCCCGGGGCTCGAGCAGCTCACCTCGTGCCGCGAAGAAGCCGCAGCTCGACCCTCGTGCAGACCTGCAGCGTTGGCAGGCCCGGGCAACGGCGGAGACGCGCAAGCTGTCGAAGGCACTGGGCGACACCCCCGGGACCGACGACTGGCAGCGTCGTGACGTGGCCTCCGACTGCTTGGACCGCGCCGAGCCGCGCGTCGACTCCACCGACCTGCTCGAGGTCGTCGGAGCCCTCGTGCTGGCGCGCACGGGCATGCACGCTGTGTCGGACAAGCCCGGGCAGTACCGGTGCTGCTACGTCGATCCACGCCACGGTGGGGCCGCCACCGAGTCATCGCTCGGCGGCGGCATCAGCGTGCCGGTGTGCGGAGCCTGTGCCAAGGCACTTCGTGTCGGCTCGGAGTTGGATCCGCTGACGGAGGCCACCATGTTCGGTGGTCGACGGCCCTACTACGAGGGCTCGACGGTGTGGTCGGCCAACGGGTTCGGCGCACTCGGTGGCGACTGGTGGAAGCAGGTCCCCCGATGAACCGGCGACCCACCGGGAAGCTGTCCGGGAAGCGAGTGACCCGTGGCCTGGTGTCCCTCGGCATCGCCTGCGTCCTGGGGGCCGGGTCGGCAGTGTTGGCCACGCAGGTCCTGCACGATCGACGGGCCGATGCGGTAGCAGCCCAGGCCGCGCCACTCGAACCGGAGGCTCGTGTCGACCGAGTGTCCAACGCCCTGGACGGGTTGGCCGACGACGGGGTCTATGTGGCACCCGAGGCGCGCGACATGCTCGACCGGGCCGGTGAGCGGAAGGTGGCCCGGGCAGTGGCCCGCTCGGGCACGACCGTCAAGGTGGTGGTGTGGAGCAAGACCCGGTTCGCCGGTGCGTCGGGCTTCGACCTGACCCAGCAGCTCGAGGCAGGCCTGGCCGAGGACGGCGACCACGGCGTGTACCTGATCTGGGAGGGGCCGGAGAGCGGCACCGTGAACACCTACGGCAGGTACGGCTACGTGACCTCCGTTTCGACCCACGACGACTTCGCCGGCGACCCGGCCCGCACCATTCCCCAGCTCGTCAAGCGCATCGATGCCGACATCACGTGGAGCAGCGGCGACGACGACTTCGACTACTACGGCGGTGCCGGCGGTGGCATCGCGATCGGAGCCCTGTACGCCGCCGGGGCACTGCTGGGCATCGGCCTGCTCTACGGGGCTGTCGTGCTGTTCACCAAGAGACGACTGCCCGGCGGCTGGCGCTGGTGAGGAGCAGACAGATGGCCGAGGACGACCTGGCACGGATCCACCAGGAGCTGGCGGAGGACGGTGTCTTCGTGCACCCGACCCTTCGCGATCTGGTCAAGAAGGCGGACGAAAGCGCCCTCGAGCAGGAGGTCGCCGACGCCGACCACACGACGTACGTCGTGGTGTGGCCACTGAAGGACAGCGACACCTACGGCGGCAAGGCCTCGGACCTGCTGACCCGCCTGCACGACGCCTACCCCGAGCCGGGCATCTACCTCTCCACCACGACCAGGTTGGAGCCGACCGACTACTCGAGTGTCGAGGTCGACGGCCGACAGTGGGGCATCCCCGGGGAGGACGACGGTGACCTGTCCGAGTATGCGATCGAGATGGTGGTCGACCAGGAGGAGCACCAGGACATCCCATCGGCGATGGGCCGCACCCTGGAACTGCTGGCCATGGACCCCGCCGACGTCTCGAAGCTGAACGACGAGTTGTTGGCCAAGGGTTCCTCGGCCCGGGGTGATGACCCTGAGAGCAAGGACGACAGCTGGCTTCCCGGCGGCCTGGTCACGGCGCTGGTCGCCGTGCTCGCCGTGTTCGTCGCCTGGCGGGTGGCGATCTCGTTCCGCAAGAAGCCGACCCCTCTCCCGCAGTCCGCGATGAAGCAGATCCGGGCGGCCCGTGCGCGCGAGCTGCTGGCCCGAGCCCGTGACGAGTCGCAGGCGCTCGGCGAGGCGCTCGACCGGGAGGAGATCGAGCCCGGCGACAATGCCGAGTCCTGGCAGGCAGCGCTCGACCACTACGACGCCGTACGTCGTCTGCTCACGCCCGAGGAGCCCGTCGAGCTCGACGTGGTCGGCGCCCTGGTGCTCACCCAACGCGGACGCGACGCCTTCGCCTGCGCGCAGGGCGGGAAGGCATGGGAGCCGACGCCGACCTGCTACCTGAACCCAATGCACGGGCCGGCCGGCAAGGGACGTCGCATCGAGTGGCAGGGACGCACCCTCGAGGTCCCGGTGTGCGACCGGTGCCGTGCCGCGCTGCGCAAGAAGGAGACGCCCGACATCCTCGACGTCGTCCACAAGGGCAAGCCCGTGCACTACTTCGAGACCGACGTCGAGCCCTGGGCGTCGACCGGCTTCGGTTCCCTCGAGACCGACCTGCTGGCCCGTCTGCCGGAGCGTCGCTGACCCCGGTTGCGGATCGGCTTCGCAGCTCTGGCGCGGCGAGGGTCACGATCGCGCAGGTGCGGACTTGTGACGCCGGAACCGGCCGAGACGGGGCCACCACTCTGCACGTGCACGGTTCGGATCCTGCGACACAGTTCTGAAAGGGCCGCCCGGTCCAACCGAGCGGCCCTCCCCTCGCTCCCTCCCAGGAGAGAGGCTCCCCAAGTGTTGCGCTCGACGTCTCCGGAGCGCATCCCACCAAGCCCGTGCAGTTCACTCTATGGCATCCGTCTCCATGGGCGTTGTCTGTTCATGTCAGGAGATGGCACCGGATCTCAGTCCACCCGGTGACCACAGGACGGTGCCGTCGTGTCGAGTAATCTCTGCGGTGTGTTCCCGTCGACCGCCCGTGAGAAGGCCGTGCCGGGCATGGGCAACCATGTCGCGGCACCGTTCCTGGGCGTCGTGACCGTGTTGGTCGCAGAGGGTGACCGGGTCAGCGCGGATGATCCTGTCGCCGTCATCGAGGCGATGAAGATGGAGGCCGTGATCACCGCGCCCGTCGCCGGCACGGTGTCGCGGGTCGCAGTCACGAATCCACAGTCCGTCGAGGGTGGAGACCTGCTCATCGTCCTCTGAACGTGGTCGCGGTCAGCTCTTGAAGGTGAGCCAGGTCGACTTGAGACCGAGGGTGAAGCGGAAGGTGTCACCGGAGACCGTCACGTTGCGCTTGCCACCGACCAGGGTGAGTGACTGGATGCGTCCCTTCCACTGGCCGTTGCCGTCACGGCGGGTGACCTTGATCGACCTCAGGTTTCCGATGGCCGGCCAGGCCCGCTCGATGCGGGAGACGTCGACGGAGATGCGCCAGGTGTGGTTCGCGTTGCCGGACCACCCGTCGTACGGATCCTTCTTGGCGGGCAGGTAGGGGAACTGGTTGGCCGAGGTCCAGCCACCGCTGCTCGAGCTGAACTGGGTGAACGCAGGTTCGCCACGGTGGACGAGGACCTGGCCTCGGGTCGCCTTGACGGCCGCGTCCGCGCGCGGGTGTTCACCGGAGACTCCTCGATAGACCTGGCAGGCTGTGGTGTCGCAGATCTGGAAGTGCCGTGCCCGGGGGTGGGCCTTCTCGTAGGCACCGTAGGTGCGGGCGGCGACCGACTGGGCCTGCACCGCTGCGGGACTCCAGGTGGCCGGCATCTCCGAGGGCACCACGCCCCTGACGTAGGTGTCGAGGTCCACGGAGTTGACCGTGTCCCGATCGGTCGACCCCGCCGCCGGGATGGCGGAGATCAACCGCCCCCGATAGGCCAGCTTGGCGTTGCCGACGTGGAGGCGCACCGGTCGTCCCGCCGCCGAGAAGCTGACGCTTCCGTCGAAGGCCATCCACCGCTTCCAGCCGCCGTCGTAGAACTGGACCTTGGTGCGTGACGGGTCGCGCGCCGGCACCAGGCGCCAGGTTCCGTTGCCCCGATCTGGTACGACGTGCGTCGCGCCGGTCGACTCCTTCGTCACCCTGAGGTGGGAGCGGTGGTCGACCACCACGTCGGAGCTGGTGTCGGCGCTGATCAGCACCGTGATCCGGCCCCGGTCCCGCTCCGGCTTCGTCCCCGGATAGTAGAAGTCGACGATCTGGCGCCAGGAGAGTCCTTGGCGGGCGGCACCCTCTGCGCCGTACTGCGACATCCCGTGCCCGTGGCCGTAGCCGTGACCGACGACGTTGACCTTGCCCCGAGCCGGCATCGGATAGGTCTGGGCGACGCTGATCCAGTCG
The DNA here is from genome assembly GCA_001429555.1 of Nocardioides sp. Soil797. GTDB lineage: Bacteria > Actinomycetota > Actinomycetes > Propionibacteriales > Nocardioidaceae > Nocardioides. Next base: position 102,268 of record LMSR01000011.1, read on the forward strand.
CGTGCGGAGGAGGCCGTCGAACCGGTCGCAGCCGGGGCCGACGCAGTGGTCGCGAGCAGGGCCGGGGCGACGACGGAGGCCGCGATCAGGAACGTACGCCGCATGCGGATCTCCGGTGACTGTGGGGCTGTTGTGTCGGGTGTGACAGTTGAGCGAAACACGACCATTTGTCGCTGTCCACAGGTTCGGTTGAACTACAGGGTTGTTCTTTCGCGATGCTTGCTAGCGTCTTCCCATGGTGTGGTTGATGGTGGCGCTGGCCGTGGCAGCAGTGGTCGCACTGGCGCTCGTCCGGGCCCGTGACAAGCGAGCGATCGAACAGCGCCGCCACGACGAGTTGCAGAAGGTCAAGCAGGTCGTGGAGGAAGACGTCACCCGGTTCGGCGAGGAGCTGACCGAGCTCCACATCGACACCCTCGCCACCGAGCTCGACGTCGCGATGCGCCAGGACTACCAACGCGCACTCGACTCCTACGAGAGCGCCAAGTCGCTGCTTCGCGACGTGAGCGAACCTGCCGAGGTCTCCGAGGTGACCCGGGTCCTCGAGGACGGCCGCTATGCCCAGGCCTGTGTCCTGGCCCGTCAGGACGACAAGCCGCTCCCCCAACGTCGCCCACCGTGCTTCTTCAATCCTCGTCATGGGCCCGCCCAGACCGACGTGCTCTGGGCGCCACCGGGAGGACAGCAACGCGAGATCCCGGTCTGCCTGGCCGACGCCGACCGACTCACGGCCGGCGCCGAGCCCGACGTACGCCAGGTGCGCAACGGCGCTCGCATGGTGCCCTGGTACCAAGGCGGCCGTGCCTACGGCCCGTACGCCGACGGCTACTACGGCGCCTATGCGATGAACGGACTCTTCCCCGCGTTCCTGATCGGATCCATGATGGGTGGCATCTGGGATCCCGCGGTCACCTCCGGCGACGGCGACTTCTCCGCCGACGGTGGAGACTCCGGCGGCGGCGATGGTGGCGACTGGTCCGGAGGCGACACTGGCGGCGGTGACGGTGGCGGTGACGGTGGCGACTGGTTCGGCGGGGGCGACTCCGGTGGCGGCGACTTCGGTGGCGGAGACGGTGGCGGGTTCGACTTCGGCGGCTTCGACTTCTGATTGACCTGCCGGCTCAGGACGGGCCGAGTCCCTCGTCGGAGCCACCTGCCACAGTGATGTCGTGAAGCCCCGCCAACCGCCCGTCGTACGCATCTCTCGCGATCCCGGAGCAGACCTGTCGCCCACCGAGTGGCCGGTGACGATCCCGGCCGTGGCCCAACTGCTGAAGAAGGGCCTCGACCTCGCGCCGGGCGTGACCTTCCTGGTCGGGGAGAACGGCTCCGGCAAGTCGACGCTGGTGGAGGCAATCGCCGTCGCCTACGGTCTCTCCCCCGAGGGCGGAAGTGCCCACGGCCTGCACCAGACCCGAACGACCGAGTCGTCGCTGCACGAGAGCCTGCGGATCCAACGCGGCATCGGCAGTGGCCGTTGGGGATTCTTCCTGCGCGCCGAGACCATGCACGGTTGGTACACCTACATGGACGAGTACGCCGGCGACTACGACACCGACTACCACGCGATGAGCCACGGGGAGTCGTTCCTCGAGGTGTTGCGGCGCAAGTTCACCTCGCCCAGCTTCTACTGCCTCGACGAGCCCGAGGCCGCGCTGTCCTTCGGCTCGACCCTGACCCTGATCCGCACGTTGCACGACATCGCTGCCGAGGGCGGCCAGGTGCTCTGCGCGACGCACTCCCCCGTCCTAGCCTCACTCCCGGGCGCGCACATCATCGAAGTCGGTGACTGGGGCCTGCGCACCACGACGTGGGAGGAGCTGGAGCTCGTCCAACACTGGAAGGCCTACCTCGACACCCCGATGCGCTATCTGCGGCACACTCTGGCCGACGACTGAGCGATCAGACGTTGTGCAACCGTCGGGCGGCTTCGGCGATCGAGCCCGACATCGACGGGTAGACGGTGAACACCTGGGCCACCTGGTCGGCGGTCAGCTTCTCGGCGACCGCGATCGAGATCGGGTGGATCAGCTCCGAGGCCCGCGGCCCGACCACGACCCCACCGACCACCGTGCCGGTGCCGGGTCGGCAGAACAGCTTCACGAAGCCGTCGTGCACGCCCTGCATCTTGGCCCGCGGGTTTCCGGCCAGCTTGAGCATGACCACCTCCGCCACGATCTCTCCGTCGTCGACTGCCTTCTGCGAGCAGCCGACGGTGGCGATCTCGGGGGCGGTGAAGACGTTGGAGGACACCTTGCGCAGGTCGAGCGGAGCGACCGCGTCGCCGAGCACGTGCCACATCGCGATGCGTCCCTGCATGGCCGCGACCGAGGCCAGCATGAGTACGCCGGTGCAGTCCCCGGCCGCGTAGATGCCCCGCGTCGACGTACGCGAGACCTTGTCGACCTTGATGAAGCCGCCCTCATCGGTCGCGACACCAGCGGCCTCGAGCCCGAGATCGGCGGTGTTGGGGATCGAGCCGAGAGCCAGGATGCAGTGGGAGCCGGTGACGCTCCGACCGTCGGTCAAGGTGACCGTGACGGTGTCACCTTCGCGGGTCACCGACTCCATCCGCGACTTCGACAGCACCTGCATGCCGCGGCGCTTGGCGACGTCCTCGAGCACGGCCGAGGCATCGGCGTCCTCGCCCGGGAGCACGCGGTCGCGAGAGGAGACCAGGGTCACGTCGATGCCGAGGGCGAGGTAGGCCGAGGCGAACTCGGCTCCGGTGACGCCCGAGCCGACCACGATCAGGCTCTGGGGCACCTCGGTGAGGCCATAGACCTGTTCCCAGGTGAGGATGCGCTCCCCGTCCGGCTGGGCTGACGGGAGCGTGCGGGGTGCGGCCCCGGTGGCCAGCAGGACCGTGTCGGCCTCGAGCACCTGCTCGACACCGTCGGCGGTGGTGACCTCGACCTGGTGCGCACCCGCCGGGGCAGTGCTCAGTCGACCACGCCCCCGGACGACCGTGACGCCTTCACGTTCGAGTCGTCGTGCGATGTCGGCCGACTGCTCTGCGGCGAGCCGCAGCACTCGTGCGTTGAGTTTGGCCAGGTCGACCTTGACCTTGCTGGCCACGTCGCCGGCGGCGTCCTCGAAGACCACCCCGAGCTCGGCCGCGTCAGCGACCTCGGTCATCACCTCGGCCGTGGCGATCAACGTCTTGCTCGGCACGCAGTCGGTCAGCACGGCGCTGCCACCGATGCCGTCACTGTCCACGACCGTCACCTCGGCACCGAGCTGGGCAGCCACCAGGGCCGACTCGTAGCCGCCGGGGCCACCGCCGATGATGACGACACGTTCAGGGGCAGTGAGGTGCTCAGGGGCAGTGAGGTGCTCGGGGCTGGCCATGCGTTCATTGTCGCAGCAGCAACCCCCCGCCACGAACTGGCATTCGTTGTTGCGCGAACTGGCGTTTGTTGTTGCGCGAACTGGCAGTTCTTGTTCGTCGAGCGTGCAGTTGTTGACGTCGTACGTCCTCAACGAATGCCAGTTCGAACCCCAAGAATTGCAAGTTCGCGCAACAACAATTGCAAGTTCGCGGGGGTCAGAAGTTGATCATGTGGCCGGAGATGCCGTGCACGGCTTCCTTGACGGCCTCGGACAGCGTCGGGTGGGCGAACACGTTGCGTGCCACCTCGTCGGCGGTGAGGTCCCACTTCTGGGCGAGGGTGAGAACAGGGAGCTGCTCGGTGACATCGGGCCCGATCATGTGGGCACCGAGGATCTCGTTGTGCTCGGCGTCGGCCACGACCTTGACGAACCCGACAGGTTCACCCAGGCCCTGGGCCTTGCCGTTGGCGCTGAACGGGAACGTGGCGGTCTTGACGTCGTACCCCTTCTCCTTGGCCTGCGCCTCCGAGTAGCCGAACGAACCGATCTGCGGCTGGCAGTACGTCGCCCGCGGGATCATGTCGAAGTCGATCTCGATGGTCTCGGCGTCGGCGATCGTCTCGGCCGCGATGATCCCCATCGCCTCCGCGGCGTGGGCCAGCATCATCTTGCCGGTCACGTCACCGATCGCGTAGATCCCGTCGACGTTGGTGCGACCACGGGCGTCCACGGCGATCCCGCCGCGCTCGTTGACCTCGATCCCGGCCGTCTCGAGGCCGTAGCCCTCGACGTTGGGAGCGAATCCGAAGGCGGCCAGCATCTTGTCGGCCTCGATGACCTGCGAGTCGCCACCCTGGGCAGGGCTCACGGTGACCTTGACGCCGTCGCCGGTGTCTTCGACGCTCTCCACCTTGGTCGAGAGCATCACCTTGACGCCGAGCTTCTTGTAGTGCTTGAGGAGCTCCTTGGAGATGTCGGCGTCCTCGGTGGGCACCATCCGGTCGAGGAACTCGACGATGGTCACGTCGACGCCGAAGTTCTTCATCACGTAGGCGAATTCGACCCCGATGGCACCGGAGCCACCGATCACGATCGACTTCGGCAGGTTCTCGTCGAGGATCTGCTCCTCGTAGGTCACCACGTTCTTGCTGATCTCGATGCCCATGGTCTTGGTGTGGGCACCAGCGGCGATGATCAGGTTGTCGTAGGTGTGGGAGCTGACGTTTCCGTCGGCGTCCTTCACCTCGACGGACTTGTCGGCGGTGAGCGTGCCACGTCCGTTGATCTCGGTGATCTTGTTCTTCTTCATCAGGAAGTGGACGCCCTTGACGATGCCGGCCGACACCTGGCGCGAGCGCTTGTGCGTCGGGCCGTAGGACATCGTGGCGTCGCCCTCGATGCCGAACTTCGCCTTCTCGTGGGTGAGCGTGTGGGCGAGCTCGGCGTTCTTGAGAAGTGCCTTGGAGGGGATGCAGCCGACGTTCAGACAGACACCGCCCCAGTACTTCTCCTCGACTACCGCGACGGACTGGCCGAGCTGGGCTGCGCGGATCGCCGCGACGTAGCCACCAGGACCGGCACCAAGGACGAGAACATTGAAGTGGGTCACGAGGCACAGCCTACGACCCCGCTGGCCGACCCACTAACCTGATCCCCGTGACTCTGTACGCCGCCTACGGGACGAACCTCGATCCCGCCCGCATGAGCGAGCGCTGCCCCCACTCCATCCTGCGTACGACGGGATGGCTGGAGGGTTGGCGCCTGACGTTCGGCGGCGAGGAGCACGGCTGGGACGGCGCCCTCACCACGATCGTCCAGGACTCGTTCGAGCGCGTCTTCGTGGCCATCTATGACCTGACCCCCGAAGACGAGTCAGCGCTCGACGGGTGGGAGTCGGTCCCCACCGGCCTCCACCGCAAGACCAAGGTCCGGGTGGCGACCATGACCGGTGAGCTCGTGGTCTGGACCTACGTGCTCGACGCCTTCGAGGGCGGTCTCCCCTCGGCGTACAGCATCGGCATGCTGTCCGACGCGGCCGAGTCGGCCGGAGCACCCGACGACTACGTGAGCGCGCTGCGGGCCCGCCCGTGTCGATCCACCGGCCTCTGATCGACCCCCGGGACTCCCAGCGGCACAGGACTCGCGCTGAGGGCCTCACGATGCAGCCTCCGCGAGGGTTAGAGTTCCTGCCGTGGCACAGACTGAGGAGAACCCTAACAAGGCATTGGCCGCCGAAGCGGCCGCTGCGCTCCGCTCCGCGACCGGCGTCGAGCAGCACGACGTCGCTCTGGTCCTCGGCTCGGGCTGGCTTCCGGCCGTCGATGCCCTGGGTGAGGCGACGGCCGAGATCGACACCACCGACCTGCCCGGCTTCAGCGCGGCCGCAGTGGCCGGACACTCCGGCAAGATCCGCAGCATCCGCTCCGGTGATCGCAACCTGCTGGTCTTCCTGAGCCGCACCCACTTCTACGAGGGCAAGGGCGTCGCTGCCGTCGTCCACCCGGTCCGCACCGCGGCCGCAGCGGGATGCAGGGCAATCGTGCTGACCAACGGTTGTGGCGGCCTGCGCGAGGGGTGGCAGCCCGGTCAGCCGGTGTTGATCAGCGACCACATCAACCTGACCGCCACCTCCCCCATCGAGGGTGCCAACTTCGTCGACCTCACCGATCTCTACAGCCCCCGGTTGCGCCAGGCCTGCAAGCAGATCGACCCGACACTCGACGAGGGTGTCTACGTGCAGTTCCCCGGCCCCCACTACGAGACCCCGGCCGAGATCAACATGGTGCGCGCGATGGGCGGTGACCTGGTCGGGATGAGCACCACGCTCGAGGCGATCGCCGCGCGTGAGGCCGGCCTGGAGGTGCTCGGCATCAGCCTGGTCACCAACCTGGCGGCCGGGCTCAGTGGCCAACCGCTGAACCACGAAGAGGTCCTCGAGGCCGGGAAGGCCGCGGCGAGCCGGATGGGCGGGCTGCTGAGCAGTCTCGTCGCGGAGATCTGAGTTGCCCAAGATCACCGGCGCTTCCCTCGACGAGCATCGCGAACAGATCCGACACGCGGTCTTCGAGGCGCTGACCGCGATGCTCGAGGAGAAGAGCTTCGACGCCATCACCATGGCCCAGTTGGCGGCCAAGGCCGGCATGGGGCGTACGGCGATCTATCACCACTTCCCTGACAAGGAAGCGGTTGTGGTCGCCTTCGCCTCCCACGAGACCGACCAGTACCTGCAACGCCTGACCGAGGTTCTCGCGGCGTCGGACTCCGCGGTTGAGCGCCTGAGGATCTATGTCGACTACCACCTCGTCGCCGGCGAGCAGTTCCACATGGGGCTGGGCATGCAGTTCTACGGGATGCTGTCAGAGAAGTCCCGGCTGGCCATCCGCGAGCACGTGCTCGACGTCGAGCGGGTCCTGCACGATCTCCTCGAAGCCGGGATGGAGTCCGGCGACTTCGTCATCGACGACATCGCGTCGACCATGTCGCTCATCCATGCATGCCTGAGTCCACGCCACCTCGACGTGAAGAACATCGAGGCCTTCGTGCTGCGCGCGCTGGGCGTCAGCTGACGCCCAGCGCGACGAGCGGTCACTTCTTGATCTTGACCTTCGCGACCTTCTTGGCGACCTTGTAGCTCTTGTCGCCGGCGTACTTCGCAGTGATCGTCCACGTGCCCTTGGCGAGCTTGGGCAGCTTGACGGTGACCTTGCCGGCCTTGTTCAGCTTGCCGTTGACCTGCTTGGTCGCCTTGCCCTTCTTGAGGGCCACCTTGACCTTGCCCTGGGCGGCCTTCCAGCCGGCAACGGTCTTGATGCTGACCGTCGCCTTGCCCTTCTTCTTGCTGGTGGGCTTCTTGGCCAGCTTGATGGCCGGCGTGACCTTCTTCGGCGCCAGCTTGTCGAACGGTACGACGACCGACGTCACCGTGTCCTGGCTGCGGTCGGGCAAACCGTGGGCGCGGGCGGTGTGGATGACGTAGTCGGTGCCCTTCTTGAGCTTCTTGGTGGGCAGGTTGACCACGGTCGTGAAGGAGGTGCCGTTCACGTCGAACTGCGCCGCAGAGACCCAGTTGATGCCGATGAAGGCGCCCTGGGAGCCCGAGTCGCTCCAGTCGATCTCGACGTCGGCAGGGGCGACGCCCACGTAGACCCCCGTGGGGAGCGCGGTGAAGTCGGTGCCCTGGATCTGCAGGGCCAGCCCGTCAGCGGGGTTCGCGGACTTCACGGAGGCGGTCACCATGGGCTCGGCGGCGACGACCGGGGCCTCGGTGAGCACCACATCGGTCTCGGTGTACTGCGAGTCGCCCGCAGTCGGGTTGCCGTGAGCGGTCCAGGTGTAGACCGCGTACTCCTTGCCGGCCTCGACGTCGAGCGGGTCGACATCGAGGGTAGTGGTGAACGATCCTTCATCGAACTGCATCGGCATGACCCAGGCCTGCGAGAAGAAGTCGACGTCCCCGGGTGCGGTGACGATGTCCTGCTTCTCGGCGATCGCGACGTAGACCCCAGCAGCGCCGGGACGGGAAGCGGGATTGAAGTTGCTCCCGTCGACGGTGACGTCGATGCCGTCGTCGAAGGAGACCGTGACATCCACGGATGGGGCGTCGTCGGCCTGAGCCGGAGAGCCGGCGAAGGTCAGGGCGGCGGCCGCCAGGGCGCCGGCGGTCAGGGCCGATGCGGCGGTGCGCATCCGGCCTCGGGTGAGGAGCTGCATGTCGTGCCTTTCTCGGGGTTGGATGGTGCGTCTTGTGGGGAGCGGCTCAGCCCCGAGGCCGAGCCGGAACGAGCAGGAGCAGGGCGGCGGCGAGGAGCAGTGCACCAACGAGCCACCACGTGCGGGTGCCGTCCTCGCGCGGTGTGATCTCCCCGGCAACCGGCCGGACCTCGCCGAGATCTGCCGGCGTCAGGAGCTGCCGTTGTTCCTCGGGGACCACGGCGGGCAGGCCTGGGGCCCGGTCTGCAGGGGCGGCCACCGGCGCCTCCTGCCGCGGCGCAGGTGCCCCAGGCTGCTGCGGCGCATCGTTGACGGGATTGTCGATCGTCGGCTCGCTGCTGGGCTCGGGCGTGGGTGTGGGCGTGATCTCGTTGGCCTCGTCATAGCTGACGGTGAGAGGAGACGCGACCTTGGTGTCATCGGTGGAGAGTCCGGTGGAGTACCAGAACTGGTCGGTCTCCAGGCCCGCGAGGAACGTGATCATCGGCTGGGGGAACGCGCCGGAATGGGCGCCGGCAGTGTCCTGCTTGGTCGAACCGGTCACCTTCACACCCTCATAGGCGGGGGCGATGCTGAAGCCGTTCTCCTTGCCGAGGTCGACCTTGCCGAGGTCGGCGATGCGCACCCGCTTGGGCGTGACCTTCTTCCATCCGCCATCGGTCCTCGAGGTGGCGTATCCGCCGAGGATCGCGGTCACCTGCCCCACCCCCTGCTCCACGGTGAGCACCGGATCCGAGACGGTGAACATGGTGTTGCCGCCGTAGTAGAGAACGGTGAAGGTGCCTCGCCAGGTGATGGTTGCGTCTTCCTGTGCGGAGTCGACCGTGCCGACGCCCTGCTTGATCACCACGGTGTGGCCGCTGAAGACGCTCGACGAGTTGATCGGGGTCCGGTTGTCGCTCCCGGTGCGCAGCCCGGCCCAGGTAGCCAGTCGATAACCGTCACCGCTCCGCTTCTGGATGCTGACCTGGCCCTCCTTGGCACTCCACTTCCGCCTCGGCAGGAAGCTGTTCGGGCGACCGGGGTTGGCCACGCCGGCGGAGAGGAAGTTGATGGCCTCGCGTTGGGGGTTGTGCGAGTGGGCGTTGGACTGGTCGTTGAGCCCCCAACGGAAGACCGCATCGGCGACCTTCTGGGTCGTGGGCTCCTCGGGCAGACCGGTCTCGCTGGGCTCATTGCTGGGCTCATCAGTGGGCTCATCGGTCGCCGGGTCGCTCGGGTCGTCCGTCGTGGGCTCGCCACTCGGATCCCCCGAGGAATCCCCCGAGGGGTCGACCGAGGGCGAGTCACTGGGTGTCTCCGCCGACTCTCCGGCCTCGATCTCGGCACCGGCCGGATCGGCCGAGGCTCCGGGCGCGTTGAACATCGTGGAGAACACCAGCACCACGGCCAGCACCAGCAGCAGGACGCCGGCAACGGGCCGGGCGGCGTACGTCACCGAAGAGCGCTCAGGCCGCATGACGACGCCCCCGCGCCATCAGCACCAGTCGCAGCAGGGCCACCAGCAGGAGTGCCCCGGCGACTCCGACGAAGACCATGCCCCAGGTATCGGTCTCGCTGCTGGTGGCGCTGCTCGTGGCTTGAGACTCGGCGGCGCTCACCTCGTCGGCCGCGCGCACGGCGAACTTCACCGAGGGTGGCTTGTCGACGCCGAACACTCGCAGCTCGTAGGTGCCCGCGGGCAGGTCGGCCGGCAGCGTGATCACGCCCGCCAGTCGTCCGTCGTCGCCGACCAGGAACGGACCAGCGGCGGCTCGGCCGTCGTCGAAGACCACCGACAGTTGCTGCTTCGGCGCGATCCCGGCCACGCTGAACGAGAGCACCCGCCCGGCGACGGCCGAGGAACGGTCGACCTCGAGCTTGGGCTTGCCCAGCTTCACCGGCTCGGCGCCGGCGTCCCGGGGAGTGGCGTCGGGGGCAGCGTCCTGAGTGGTGCTCTGCGGATCGGTTGTGGCCTGCTCCTGCGGGGTGCTGGCGGTGCCCACGGAGACCGGTGTGAACGTCTCGTTGTGGGCGTTCTTGACGCCGTGAGCGCCGACGGTGATCACGCCACACTGCACCTTGCGACAGTCGACGGTGGTCACCGCTCCGTTGCGACCGACGGCCTTGAAGGTGGGGCCGGGAACGGTGATGGTGGTGCGCCACGAACCGTTCTCACTCATCGTGGCCGCCGCGGACGAGGCGGTGTCGGATCCCGGGAAGGCCACGAATCGTTGGAAGCCCTCGTTGTTCGCCGACTCTGAGTCGGGCACGTAGAGGTAGTTCTTGCCCGAGACACCGCCCTGGCTGGGACGCCAGTTGCCGTCGACGGTGCCGAACCAGACGTAGGCGCCGCCGTGGCCGCCCTTGATCGCCTGGAAGCCGGAGCCGGAGACGGTCAGGTTGGTGGCGTACTTCGTATCGATCTGAGCCGTGCCGGACGAGTTGCTGACGCTCACCGATGCGGCCGCATGTGCAGGCGACGCGACGAGGACGGGAACGAGCATCCCCACGACCAGGGCGGCGAGGGCCGCGAGGCCGAAGGGCTTGGGCAGGTTGCGCTGATTCATCGAGAACCTCCTGGCCGGCGGACCGGCACGATCACGATCTGGTCCTCGTGGTGGAGCACCTGGACAGGGTGGGCGTAGACCTCGGACAACAGCTCGGCGGTCAGGACGTCGGCAGGTCGGCCCTGGGCGCGCACCTCACCGTGGGCGAGCACGCAGATCTGGTCGGCGTACGCCGCTGCCAGCGACAGGTCGTGCAGGACCACGACGGCCGCGGCGCCGGCGTCGGCGGCCTCACGCACCACGGAGAGCACCTGCTCCTGGTGGTGGATGTCGAGGGCGGCCGTGGGCTCGTCGAGCATGAGCACGGGGGTGTCCTGCGCCAGCAGGCGGGCGAACGCCGTCCGCGCCTGCTCGCCGCCGGACAGCGTCGGGAAGTTGCGCGAGCCGAGGTGCTCGACGTCGGCTCGCTTGATCGACGCATCGACGATGGTCTCGTCGAACTCGGCTTCGGGGCTGCGGTGCCACGGTGCCCGGCCCATCATCACCACGTCGCGCACCAGGAACCCGAACGAGAGCGCCTGTTTCTGCATGAGCACACCGCGCTGCCGGGCGGCCTCCTTGGCACCGCAGGACGCCAACGGCTTGCCACGCAGCGTGACCTCACCGGAGCTGGGTTCGTGGTCTCCGGCGAGCACTCCGAGCAGCGTCGACTTGCCAGCTCCGTTGGGGCCGACCAGCGCCAGGATCTCGCCGGAGCGGACCTCGACGTCGACGCCGTCGAGGATCTGGGCGCTGCCGAAGGCCAGGCTGACCGAGTGCCCGGCGAGAAGCACCTGGCCCGTCCCGGACGCCGGAACGGACTCCTGCCGAGTCCCCATGGTGGCGTTCTTCGTCGCGTCGGCGCTCATGCCCAACCACCCGCCGTACGCCGTGCTCGTCGGATCAGCCAGAAGAAGAAGGGACCGCCGACGAGGGAGGTGAGCATGCCGATCGGCAGGTCGGCGTTGACGATCGCGGTGCGCGCCCACAGGTCCGCAGCCACCAGCAGGACGGCGCCGCCCAACGCGCTGGCGGGGATCAGCAGCCGGTGACCGGGGCCGATGACGAGGCGCACGAGGTGGGGCACGACGAGGCCGACGAAGGCGATGATGCCGCAGAACGCGACCGCCGCCGCGGTGAGCATGGCGACCACGACGATCGCCTTCAGCCGCAGGTGTTCGACGTCGACACCCACATGGCGGGCGGCGCGGTCACCGAGTGCCAGGAGGTCGAGCTTGCGTGACATCGCCACGGAGGCAGCGACTCCGACGACCGCCAGTACGGCGACGACGCCGACCTGTTCCCAGCGGGCACCGTTGAGGCTGCCGAGCTGCCAGAAGACGATCTCCTCGCGAGCCGAGGTGTTCGCCATGAAGAGCAGGAAGGCCAGCCCGGCGCTGGTCATCGCGTTGAGCGCGATGCCGGTCAGGACCAGTGTCACGACCTCAGTGCGACCGCCTTCGCGGGAGAGGAGGTAGACGAGGAACGTGGTGACCAGCCCGCCCAGGAACGCGGCCACGGCGATGGTCCAGGTGCCGGCGAAGTCAAGATCGAAGACGATGACGGTGGCGGCTGCAACGGCCGCCCCGGAGGACACCCCCACGACACCGGGCTCGGCCAAGGGGTTGCCGAAGATCCCCTGCATGACCGCACCGGCCGTGGCGAGTGCAGCCCCGGCCAGCACGGCCATCGTCACCCGGGGGAAGCGCACGTTCCACAGGGCGTCGTCCCCGCGCGGGTGGGTGGGCATCGGGCCGATGCCGAGACCGAACTTGTGCAGGACCGAGCCGATCACCTCGCTGGGCGGCACGTTGACCGCTCCCTGGCCGGCACTGAGCAGCACCACCAGCACCAGCAGCACGCCGCACACCACGAACAGGCCGACCTTGGTGGCCAACTGGCCGACGACGCGTTCCCTGAGCAGACCGAGCCCGGCGCTCACCGTGGTCATCGAGACCTCCGTGTGCCGGTCGGCGTACGCCGCGTCACGTCAGGGACCCCGGTGCATAGATCGCCACGGCCAGGGCGTTCAGAACCTCGGCCGTCAACGGGCCGTAGCCCAGCACCTGGGAGTCCGCCATGTCGACGAAGCGCTCGTTCTCGCCTGCCGGCGTGCTGGCCAGGGCAGGCACCTTCTCGAGCAGCCCGTCGACACCACCGACGGACTCCAGACCCTTGCTCATCAGGATCACCAGATCGGGTTGCGCCTCGATCAACGCCTCGGACGTGACCGACCGGGAGCCCTTCCAGTCGATCTCCTTGGCCACGTCGTAGAGGCCCAGGGCATCGATGAGGGTGTCGGCACCCGACCCCTCACCGAACAGTTGGTAGGTGTTTGCCTGGCCACGCACGTAGAGGAAGATCGTGCGGAGCTTGCCGGACTCATCCGTCGGCGCGACGTCGTCGATCGAAGCCATCACCTCGTCGATCTGCTGCTGGCTACGAGCGGCGAGCTTCCTGCCCTCGGCCTCGACGCCCAGGGCGCTGGCGACCTCGTCGATCAGGCTTGCCACGTTGTCGATGCTGCGGGTGGAGTCGACCACCACGACCGGGATGCCGGCCTCGCGCATCTGGAGGATGACGTCCCAGGGGCCGAGCGACGTGTCGGTGATGATCAGGGTGGGATCGAGGTCGAGGATCGACTCGGCGTTCAGGTCGTGGCCGCCGTGGGTGACCAGGGGCAGGTCCTGCGCCTCGGCGAACTGCGTCGAGATGTCGCGACCGACGAGCGAGTCACCCAGGCCCAGCTCGTAGGTGATCCGCGACAGCGAACCGTAGACGTCGAGGGCGAGCACGCGCGACGTGTCCTTGACGGTGACCTCGGTGCCCTGGCTGTCGGTCACCGTGACCGGCATCGTCTGCTCGGGGGAATCGGTGACGGGATGGATGGCGGGATCGGCGACGACCGCGGTGGAGAGCCCCGTCCAGTCGCGCAGGTCCTCTAGCGGCTCGACGCTGGCGAGGTCAGCGGCCGCGGTGCCGTCGACCGTGTGCTCCCCTTCGGAGTTGTCGACGTCGATGCCGCAGCCGCACAGGAGCAGCAGTGATGAGAGCGCAGCGATGAAGGCTCGACGCACGTGAATGTTCCCCTCGGCCAGCCGGGCATCCCCATGCCCGATCGTGATTCTTTAGGTTAGCCTAACAAAAGTTTGGATAGGCTAACCTGTGAGATACTACTTGACAAAGTGTTGATAAGATTTGAACAATCTGTCAACAACCACGTCCCCGGCCCGCCGAGATCAACTCCCAGGAGTTCCCATGACCGTCGTCGACCAGGTCGTCGCCCGACCCCTCTCCCTCGCCATGAAGGAGGGCTCGCAGGCCGAGCACACCGCCGCGGAGAACTCGGGCTTCATGTCCGAACTGCTCGGCGGCCGCGTCAACGAGCAGGGGTACGCCGACTACCTCCTCCGCCTGCGTGCGGTCTACGAGGCCCTCGAGACCACAGGTCGCGAGCTGGCGGGCAACGCCGCCGTGGCCGCCGTACTCGATCCTGCGCTGGAGAGACTCGCCGCCATCGAGACTGACCTCGACCACTGGGTGGGCAACGGCCCCCGCACGGTCGACTCGCCTGCCGCCATGGCCTACCGGGAGCGCATTCTCGCCTCGGCCTCGGACCCGGCGCTCTTCCTGGCCCACCACTACACCCGCTATCTCGGTGACCTCTCCGGCGGCCAGGCGATCGGTCGCATCCTCGAGCGCACCTTCGGGCTCGACGGAGTCGGGGTCTCCTTCTATGCGTTCCCCGAGATCCCGAAGCCGAAGCCCTACAAGGACGACTACCGTGCCGCGCTCGACACGATCGGCGACCAGATCGGGGAGGCTGGCAAGGCCCGCGTCGTCGACGAGGTCAAGGTGACCTTCGGCCTCAACCAACGCCTCTTCGAGGAACTGAGCGCCAACCTGGCGTCCTACCGCCGCTGACCCGGCCGCTGCTGACCCGGCCGCCGCTGACCCGGCCGCCGGGCGCCTAGGCTGGCGGCCATGAAGGTCCTCGTCACCGGCGCCGCCGGCAGCATCGGTCAGGTCGTCACCCTCGGGCTCATCGACCGTGGGCACCACGTCATCGGCCTCGACCGCCTGCCTGCGCCCGACGGTTTCGAGGGCACCTGGCACACCGCTGACTGTGCCGACCCTGATGCGGTGCTCGATGCGTTCGCCGCCCAACCCCTCGATGGCGTCGTACACCTGGCCGGCCACCCTGACGAGGCGAGCCTGGGTGACGCGCTGACCTCACACGTGGTCACCACCGCCGCCCTGCTCGACGCGATGGGTGCCCACGAGGTGAGCCGCATCGTGTTCGCCTCCTCCAACCACGCGGTCGGGCGTACGCCGCGACGCGACCTGATCTCCGACGACGCCCTCCCCCGGCCCGACACGTTCTACGGCGTCGGCAAGGTCGCGGCCGAGGCGGTCCTGCAGATGTACGTCGACCGGTACGGCATCGACGCGATCGCCTGCCGGATCGGCTCCTTCCTGCCCGAGCCGATCACGCGTCGCCACCTCGCCACCTGGCTCTCGCACGACGACTGCGTGCGAATGGTCCATGCGGCACTGACCGCGACGGCCCCCGGATACGCGGTGGTCTACGGGATCTCCGCCAACACCGAGGCGTGGTGGGACCTCGAGCCGGGCCGGCGCATCGGCTACCAGCCCCAGGATGACGCGGCCGCGTTCGCCGACCGACTGCCCGAGCGACCGGAGGACGAGGCCGAGGCGGCCCACGTCGGGGGCCCGTTCGCGACGGAGGCGTTCCACCGCCCGGCCTTCGACTGACCGCCTCCGGTCCCGGGCACTTGACCCGCGGAGTTGACTGGAGGCATGACCACCACACCTCTGGGCACTCGCACGCTCGGCTCCGCCGATCCACTCACGGTCTCCACTCTCGGCCTGGGCTGCATGGGGATGTCGGAGTTCTACGGAACCACCTCCGAGACCCACGGCATCGAGACCATCCACCGGGCACTCGACCTCGGCGTGACGTTGCTCGACACCGCCGACATGTACGGCCCGTTCACCAACGAACACCTGGTCGGCCAGGCCATCCGGGACAGGCGCGACGACGTACAGCTCGCGACGAAGTTCGGCAACCAGCGCAACCCCGACGGCTCCTGGGTGCGCATCAACGGCACGCCCGAATACGTCCGCGAGGCCTGCCACGCGTCACTCCATCGGCTGGGCGTCGACCACATCGACCTCTACTACCAGCACCGGGTCGACCCCACCGTGCCCATCGAGGAGACCGTCGGTGCCATGGCCGAGCTGGTCGCCGAGGGCAAGGTGCGCCACCTCGGGCTCTCCGAGGCATCGGCAGAGACGATCCGCCGCGCCCACGCCGTGCACCCCGTCACCGCGCTGCAGAGCGAGTACTCCCTGTTCACCCGCGACGTCGAGGACGAGATCCTGCCGACGCTGCGCGAGCTCGGCATCGGACTCGTGCCCTACTCCCCCCTGGGGCGCGGGCTGCTGACCGGAGCCGTGACCAGGGAGAGCCTGGAGGCCGGAGACTCCCGCAAGGAGGGTCGTTTCCCGCGCTTCCAGGGTGAGGCGCTCGACGCCAACCTGGTGCTGGTCGAGCGCGTCGTGCAGATCGCCACCCGACTCGGGGTGACACCCGGGCAGCTCGCACTGGCATGGGTGCTGGCCCAGGGCGACGACGTGGTGCCGATCCCCGGCACCAAGCGAATCCCCTACCTCGAGGAGAACGTGGGTGCCGCCGCGATCATGCTGAGCGACGCGGACCTGGCCGCCCTGTCGGCGGCGATCCCGCGCGATGCCGTCGTGGGAGATCGCTACGGCGACATGAGCAGCGTCAACCGATGAAGTCCCGCACACCGACGAGGAGCACCACGTGAACACAGCCGACCTGCTGATCGACGGCTTCGGCCGCAGCCTCGAGGGCGGCACCGCCGTGGTCGAGGGACTGACCGAGGAACAGCTCACCCACCGACCGGGTCCCCATGCCAACTCCATCGCCTGGCTGGTCTGGCACCTCACCCGGGTGCAGGACGACCACGTCGCCGACGTCGCCGGCCGTGACCAGGTGTGGACCGGCCAGGGCTTTGCCGAGCGCTTCGACCTCCCGCTGCCCGTGGGAGACATCGGCTACGGCCACAACGACGAGCAGGTCGACGCGGTCCGCGCCGACGGGGAGCTCCTGGCGGCGTACCTCTCTGCGGTGCACGAGCAGACGGTCGACTACGTCTCCGGGCTGGGCGACGACGACCTCGACCGAATCGTCGACACCCGCTGGGACCCGCACGTGACTCTCGGCGTGCGCCTGGTCAGCGTCGTCGACGACTGCGCGCAGCACGTCGGGCAGGCCGCCTACCTCCGTGGGCTGCTCGTCGACGACGCATGAGGAGACGGCCAGAACTCACGGGCGCAACCGGTGCTCGCCGTGCAATGGTGGAGCCATGGTGGACTGGCAACTGACGATCGACTCCAACGACCCCGGCGTCCTGGTGAGGTTCTGGGCGCCCGTGCTGGGCTACGAGGTGCAACCTCCGCCCGAAGGGTTCGAGTCCTGGAACGACTACTACGCGTCGATCGGCGTGCCCGACGACGAGCTCGACGCCGACGGTGACGGCAGCGACCGCATCTTCGACCCGACGGGTGGCGGCCCGCCGATCTGGTTCCAGATCGTGCCTGAGAAGAAGAGCATCAAGAACCGCTTCCACTTCGACCTCTACCCGACCAAGCGCGACAAGTCGCTGAGCATCGAGCAACGCAAGGAGCTGGTGGAGGCCAAGGTCGATGAGCTGCTCCTGTCGGGCGCCTCGGTGATCCGTCGGTATCCGGCCGACTTCGCCGACACGGTCTCCGACGACGATGAGGAGCCGTTGGTCGAGGGCTACTTCGTGCTGATGGGTGACCCGGAGGGCAACGAGTTCTGCGTGGCCTGACCCGCACTCAGACACCGGCTGCCGGGGGCCATCGGCCGGGAGCCCTCGTCAGGCGGTGACCATCCGGCGAACGGCCGAGCGCATCATCCGGTTGTGGTTCCACACCAACAACGGTCGTACGACGTACGCCGCCGCGCCAAGCAGCCGACCGGCCACTTCGACCTCCTGCTCGAAGACCAGGTGCGTCCGGTCCCCTCGCGGCTCGAGCCGCCACCTCACCCACCCGACGAGATCGCCGTCGAGGGTGGTCTCCAGCAGGTCGGCGCGACGGTGCTCGGCATGCAGGTGGAGCTCGAGGTCGTAGGGCAGTCGGGAGCGGACCACCACCAGCGCGTCGTCGTCGCCGAGGCTGGCCACGGCACGGATCTCCGGCCACCAGTCCGGGTAGTGCTCCAGGTCGACCAGGCGCGCGTGCAGGGCGTCATGGGGCGCGTCGACGAGCCACTGGCCGGAGAAGCGGAAGTGTCGGCTCACAGGTCCACCACATCGAGCCGGATCGACATCAGGTCGAGCGCCCGCACCGCTGCCCGACGTACGTTCCCGTCGGGGTCGGCCTCAGCACCGCGGACGGCGTCGAGGTGCTCGGTGTCGCCGGCGACACCGAGCACCCGAACCGCCTGCGCGCGCACCCGGGGCAACTCGTGGGAGCTCAACCGAACCGCGGCGTCGCCCGCGGCCGCAAGCTCCCGCCGGCTGGAGACCTTCAGGCACATCTCCGCGACCCGCCAGGCCTCGTCCTCCAGGCCCGCGACCACCGCGGGAGCTGCGGCCTCGTCCCAGACGTACATCAACGCACGCGCTCCCCAGACCCGCGGCCAGTACGGCGCCCACCCGTCGTGCGCCCCTTCGTGACCGGTCAGGTAGACGATCTCCGTGGCGAAGGGCTCGGGATCGACGCCCGCGAGCAGGTCGCAGGCCAGGTCGACGGTCGCGGCGACGCCGAGGTGCTCGGCGAGCTCGGGGATGAGTACGCCTACCGGTCGGGCGGCGTCGGATGGGGCAGGGATCACGTCTCCATCATGACCACACACCCCAGGACAACCCCTAGCCTTGGGGGCATGCCTGACTCCGAGACCCCATTGGTCACCTGCTCCGTCTCCGACGGAATCGCCCACGTCCGGCTGAACCGGCCCGAGAAGCTCAACGCGCTGACCCTGCAGACGCTCGACGAGCTGATCGGGACCGCACGGGAGCTGCGTCGTGATCGCACCCTGCGCGCGGTGATCGTCTCCGGCGCCGGCGACGCGTTCTGCGCCGGCCTCGACTTCGCCTCCGTGATGAAGAAGCCCACCGGCATCATCGGCGCGTTCGTGCCGAACCCACTGCTCGGCACCAACAAGTTCCAGGAGGCCTGCTGGGCCTGGCGCCGACTGCCTGTTCCGGTGATCGCTGCCGTGCACGGCCACTGCTACGGCGGGGGCATCCAGATCGCCCTGGCCGCCGACTTCCGGATCGCCACCCCCGACTCACAGTGGTCGGTCCTCGAGGGACGCTGGGGCCTGATCCCCGACATGTCCGGGGTCCGCTCGCTCTCCGAGGTGGTCGGCATCGAGACCGCCAAGCGGCTGACCATGACCGCTCAGGTGCTGTCAGGCAAGGAGGCGCACGACGTCGGCCTGGTCGGAGAGATCGCCGCGGACCCGGTGTCCGCCGCCGAGAACTTCGCCCAGGAGCTGGCGACGAAGTCCCCCGACGCGCTGGCCGCCGCCAAGCGACTGTTCAACCGGTCGTTCACCGACAGCGCACGGCGTACCTTCTCGCGCGAGCGAGCAGAGCAGCTCTTCCTGTTGGCCGCGGCCAACACGGCCAAGGCACGGACGGCCGCTTTCAAGAAGGTGGCGCCGGTCTTCGGGCCACGCGCTCGTCGCTGACCCGTGCCGCCGTCGGGCGGCATGCCCTAACCTCGCTTCCATGACTGAACAGCTGCTGGAGCGGGCCCGCGCGTGGGCCGCCGAGGATCCCGACGACGTCACCCGTGCCGAGCTGGAGCAGGTGATGGCCGCCGTGGAGGCCGGCGATCAGGACGCCGCCGTCGACCTCGCGGACCGGTTCTCAGGCATGCTCGAATTCGGTACGGCCGGTCTGCGTGGTGCGCTGGGTGCCGGCCCGAACCGGATGAACCGGGTCGTGGTGATCCGTGCGGCCGCCGGGTTGGCGGCGTACCTGAAGACGAACGGCGCAGGGCCCGACGACAGCGTGGTGATCGGGTACGACGCCCGGCACAACTCCGACGTCTTCGCCCGCGACACTGCCGAGGTGATGACCGGTGCCGGGCTCCGGGCGCTGCTGCTGCCCGGCCAGCTCCCGACTCCCCTGCTGGCCTACGCGATCCGCGCGCTCGGCTGTGTGGCCGGCGTGATGGTCACCGCCAGCCACAACCCGCCGCAGGACAACGGCTACAAGGTCTACCTCGGTGACGGGAGCCAGATCGTGCCGCCCGCGGATGTCGAGATCGCCGCACAGATCGACGCCGTCGGCACACTGGCCGACGTCCCCCGGGGTGCCCCCGGCCAGCAGCTCGACACCGGCATCCTCGACGAGTACCTGGCCACGGTGGGCCGAGTCGTCGACGACGTTCCAACTCGTGCGCGTGCCGACCTGAAGCTGGTCTACACCCCGCTGCACGGTGTCGGGAACAGCTCGGTCCTGCGGGTGCTCGACGCCGCAGGTTTCGCGGCACCTTCGGTGGTCGTCCAGCAGCAGGACCCCGACCCCGAGTTCTCCACGGTGGCGTTCCCGAACCCCGAGGAGCCCGGTGCGATGGATCTTGCGATGGCCCTGGCCTCCGAGGTCGAGGCCGACCTGGTCGTGGCCAACGACCCGGACGCCGACCGGTGCGCCGCCGCCGTACCGGGCCCGCACGGGTGGCGCATGCTGCGCGGTGACGAAGTCGGGGCACTCCTCGGCGACCACCTCCTGCGCTCGGGGAAGCAGGGCATCTATGCCTGCTCGATCGTCTCGTCGAGCCTGCTGGGCAAGCTCGCGGAAGCGGCCGGGCAGGAGCACGCCGAGACGTTGACCGGGTTCAAGTGGATCGGCCGCATCGACGGTCTTGCCTTCGGCTACGAGGAGGCGCTCGGCTATTGCGTCGACCCCGCCCAGGTGAAGGACAAGGACGGGGTCTCGGCCCTGCTGCTGCTCTGCGACATCGCGGCGCAGGCGAAGGCCGAGGGTCGAGTGCTCACCGATCTGTTGGACGACATCGCGGTGCGCCATGGACTGCACGCGACCGACCAGCTCTCGGCGCGGGTCTCCGACCTGGCCGAGATCGGGGCCGCCATGGAGCGGTTGCGCAACCACCCCCCGGTGGCCCTCGGCGGCCTCGACGTCGAGAAGGTCGAGGACCTCAGCCTGGGGACGCCCGACCTGCCGCCCACCGACGGCCTGCGCTACCAGCTGGCTGACGGAGCCAGGGTGATCGTGCGTCCGAGCGGGACCGAGCCGAAGATCAAGTGCTACCTCGAGGTCGTCGTCCCCGTCGAGGGCGCCACCTCCCCCGACGCCGTGCGCGACGCGGTCGGCGCTGCGCGCATCGTGGCAGCCGGGCGACTGGATGCCCTGCGCAACGGCATCAAGGAAGCCGCCGGCATCTGAGGTCCCGCACCCTTGCTCGGGGCCGGCGACCACGCGAACATGCACAACGAGCCGAATCGACCCATTTTCGGCCCAGAAGCACCGGTGTGCATGTTGGCGTGGTCGCTGCACCCGGCGCTCGGAGGTCTGGATCAGAGCAGAATGGCGGCGACGAGCACCAGGGCGAGCACCACGACCACGCCGATCGGCACCCGGGCCGGCGTACGCGTGATCGGCTCGGTGGGCAGCTTGTCGCGGCGGGCGTTCACGGCGAGCTCATTGAGCTGCTCCTCGACGAGGTCGGCCAGACTCGGGTCCCCGCCGGTGCTCTCGCTGCGCGCACCGTGGTGCACCACCTGCTTGCGCGTGCGCCCGACAGCCGGGCTGTGGAAGCGCTTGTCGCCGACGGCGACCACCGTGAAGAGACGCACCTGCACGAAGTCGACCGCGGCCAGCGGGATGGAGACGTCACTGAAGGCGTGGCGCAGCACGAGGTCGTCGCCCCGCGTCATCACCATCGGGCGCACGGCGACCGCCCAGACCACAGCCATCATCAGCGCAATGCCGACGATCACGGGGAACCCTGATCGGGCCATCCCGGTCACCACCATGACCGCGATCGAGACGACTCCGAGCAACAGCACGAACCACCCGAGACCGACGCCGTTGTTCGCACCGAACTTGCGAGTCCGTTGCTCGCTCATCGAAGTCTCCAACTTTGATTGCCTGACACCACCCTTGGAACCCTATGCTGGGCCCGTGACCACCAATACAACCGCTCCTGCCTCAGCGTCGAGTGCAGCCGGCAACTTCTCCGACGTCACCGCGTCGGAGAGTTCCCTGCGACGGTTCCTGCACGGCCTCCCCGGAGTCGACCAGGTCGGCGCAGATGCCCGCGCCGCATCCCTCGGCACCAGGTCCATCAAGACCACGGCCAAGGAATTCGCGATCGACCTGGCCATCCGCATGGTCGACCTCACCACGCTCGAGGGTCAGGACACCCCTGGCAAGGTCCGCGCCCTGGCCAACAAGGCGATGCGCCCCGACCCGGCCGATCCGACCTGCCCGCAGACCGCTGCCGTGTGCGTCTACCCCGACATGGTCGGCATCGCCAAGGAGACCCTCGGCGCCAGCGGCGTCAACGTGGCCGCGGTCGCCACGGCGTTCCCGAGCGGTCGCGCCGCCCTCGACATCAAGCTGGCCGACACCCGCGACGCAGTGGAGGCCGGCGCCGACGAGATCGACATGGTCATCGACCGTGGCGCGTTCCTCTCCGGCCGCTACCTCGATGTCTACGAGGAGATCGTGGCGGTCAAGGAAGCCTGCGGTCCGGCCCACCTGAAGGTGATCTTCGAGACCGGCGAGCTGCAGACCTATGACAACGTACGCCGGGCAAGTTGGTTGGCGATGATGGCCGGCGGCCACTTCATCAAGACCTCCACCGGCAAGGTGCAACCCGCCGCCACCCTGCCCGTGACCATGATCATGCTCGAAGCCGTGCGCGACTTCCGCGACGCGACCGGGCAGATGGTGGGCGTGAAGCCGGCCGGCGGCATCCGCACCAGCAAGGACGCCATCAAGTACCTGGTCACCGTCAACGAAGTTGCCGGCCCCGACTGGCTCGACCCCGACTGGTTCCGCTTCGGTGCATCCTCCTTGCTCAACGAGCTGTTGATGCAGCGCACCAAGATGCAGACCGGACGCTACTCCGGTCCCGACTACTTCACCCTGGACTGAGGCAGACATGGCAAAGCAGAAGGTCTCGACAGGCTCGACCACCGGGAAGGGCGGCTCGACCACCGTCTTCGAGTACGCCCCGGCCCCCGAGTCACGCAGCATCGTCGACATCTCGCCCTCCTACGGCCTGTTCATCAACGGTGAGTTCGTCGACGGCGCCGGCACCTCGTTCAAGACCGTCAACCCGGCCACCGAGGAGGTGTTGTCCGAGGTCGCCGAGGCCAGCGCCACCGACGTCGACACCGCCGTCAAGGCCGCCCGCCGCGCCCACTCGCGGGTGTGGAGCCGGATGCCCGGCAAGGAGCGCGCGAAGTACCTCTACCGCATCGCCCGCATCATGCAGGAGCGCGGACGTGAGCTGGCGGTGCTCGAGTCGATCGACAACGGCAAGCCGATCAAGGAGTCCCGCGACGTCGACGTACCGATCGCCGCGGCGTACTTCTTCTACTACGCCGGCTGGGCCGACAAGCTCGAATACAGCGGCTATGGAACCCAGTCCCTCGGCGTCGCCGCCCAGGTGATCCCGTGGAACTTCCCACTGCTGATGCTGTCCTGGAAGATCGCCCCGGCACTTGCCGCCGGCAACACCGTCGTCCTCAAGCCGGCGGAGACCACACCCCTGACCGCCCTGCTGTTCGCCGAGATCTGCCAGCAGGCCGACCTGCCGCCCGGTGTCGTCAACATCATCACCGGCGCCGGTGAGACCGGTCGGTCACTGGTCGAGCACGACGACGTCGACAAGGTGGCCTTCACCGGCTCCACCGACGTGGGCCGCGCGATCGCCAGGTCGGTGGCCGGCACGAACAAGAAGGTCACCCTCGAGCTCGGGGGCAAGGCCGCCAACATCGTCTTCGACGACGCCCCGATGGACCAGGCGATCGAGGGCATCGTCAACGGCATCTTCTTCAACCAGGGCCACGTGTGCTGCGCGGGCAGCCGGCTGCTGGTCCAGGAGAGCGTCGCCGACGAGGTGCTCGAGCGCCTCAAGCGACGCATGTCGACCCTCCGGGTGGGCGATCCGCTCGACAAGAACACTGACGTCGGGGCGATCAACTCCGCGGAGCAGCTGGCCAGGATCAAGGAGCTCTCCGCGATCGGCGAGGAGGAGGGCGCCGGCCGCTGGTCCCCCGCCTGTGACCTGCCGAGCAACGGCTTCTGGTTCCCGCCGACACTGTTCACCGGGGTCACCCAGGCCCACCGCATCGCCCGCGAGGAGATCTTCGGCCCCGTGCTGTCGGTGCTGACGTTCCGCACCCCCAGTGAGGCGGTCGAGAAGGCCAACAACACGCCGTACGGCCTCTCGGCGGGGGTCTGGACCGACAAGGGTTCGCGGATCCTCTCGATGGCCAACCAGTTGCGTGCCGGAGTGGTGTGGGCGAACACGTTCAACAAGTTCGACCCGACCAGCCCGTTCGGTGGCTACAAGGAGTCCGGCTACGGCCGCGAAGGTGGCCGTCACGGCCTCGAGGCCTACCTGAAGGGAACCCACTGATGGCAACGCGTGCAACTGTGCGGAAGACCTACAAGCTCTACATCGGCGGCGCGTTCCCGCGCTCGGAGTCCGGCTACTCCTATGTGGTGAATGACGCGAAGGGGAAGTTCATGGCCAACGCATCCCTGGCCTCCCGCAAGGACGCCCGTGACGCCGTCGTCGCGGCGCGCAAGGCGTTTCCGGGCTGGGCCGCTCGTACGGCGTACAACCGGGCACAGATCGTCTACCGCATCGCGGAGGTGATGGAAGACCGTCGCCCGCAGTTCGTCGACGCCGTCCAGCAGTCCGAGGGCCGCACCGCCGCCCAGGCCAACAAGGTCGTCGACGACGCCATCGACCGGCTGGTCTGGTATGCCGGTTGGGCAGACAAGATCACCCAGGTGGTCGGTGGCGCGAACCCCGTGGCCGGGCCGTTCTTCAACCTGTCGTCCCCCGAGCCGACCGGTGTCGTGGCCGTGATGGCACCGCAGGAGTCCAGCCTGCTGGGCCTGATCAGTGTCGTGGCCCCGGCCATCGTGGTCGGCAACACGGTCGTGGTGACCTCGTCCTACGAGCGCCCACTCCCGGCGGTGACGTTCGCCGAGGTGCTGGCCACCTCCGACGTGCCGGGTGGGGTGGTCAACATCTTGACCGGCACCGCAGCGACGACCGGCCCGTGGCTGGCCGGCCACATGGATGTCAACGCGATCGACCTGACCGGTGTCGCCGGCGATGCCGAGTTGGCGACCTCACTCGAGCAGGCCGCTGCGGAGAACCTCAAGCGAGTGCGCCGCGCGCCGGCGACCGAGCCCGACTGGAGCCAGGACCCCGGCATCGACCGGATGACGGGTGTGCTCGAGACGAAGACGGTCTGGCACCCGATCGGCAGCTGAACGGCCACCCGACTCGCGCAACGTCATACGCCCCGGCGGCTCCGGCCACCGGGGCGTATGACGTTCTCGTGTGCGTACGGCGTGGCTCAGCGCGCCAGCATCGACTTCGACATCACGGTCATGATGTCGCGCGGGTCGCGCGCCGAGAATGCCTGACCGCCCGTCGCGTCGGCGATCTTCTGCAACGCATCCATGTCGGCGTCCTCGGAGATGCCGATGGCGATCACGCGAACCGGCTTGGCCGGATCGACCTCGGCACGCAGAGTGCTGAGCAGCTCGCCGAGCTCGATGGAACCCGGGTCGTCGTTGGCACCGTCGGTCATCAGCACGACGGAGTTGAAGTAGTCGTCGTCGTAGTTGCGCAACGCGTTGCGGTAGGCGGCCAGCGTGGTGTCGTAGAGGCCGGTCCCGCCGTTGGTCAGCCCGAGCGACTCGGTGGTCTTCTGGCCCAGGATGTCCCGCTGGGTGACTCCCTTGACCTTCGAGTCGAGACGGCGCAACGGGGCCATCACGCGGTGGTCGACACCGGGGCCACCCTGGTCGACGGAAAAGAGCCACAGCCCGATTCGTGTGGTGTCGGGGTAGGCCGACAAAGCCTTGCCTGCGGCTGCCGTCGCCAACTGCATCCGGGTCCCGTCGCTGGTCTCGAAGTCCATCGAGCCGGAGGCATCGAGCACCACCAGCAGGCTCGCAGGTACGGCAAGCACCTGCCAGGCACGCAGGTCCTCCTTGACCAGCTTGGCATCGGGCACGTCCAGCTCGGCGACGTTGCCGATGCCTCGCTCACCTGACAGAGGATCGCCCTCGCCAGCGCGGAAGCCGTGGTCGGCGAGTGCCTCGACCCCTTGGGGTCGCTGGATGAACTCCAGGAACTCCGTCAGAGCGGCCCGGGACTCCTCGGTGTGACCGGGCAGCGCGAGGAGCGGATAGTTCTGCATCAGGGTGCCGGTCTCGGGCACCATCACCTGAAGTCGCTGGTTGTCGCGCTTGGCGACCAGGAACTGTTGCTCCGTGACCGGGACGACCCGCTTCGAGGAGGCGGTCACCGATGCGAGGGCCTCGCTGACGCCTTGGCCGGTGGACTCGGCAGAGTACTGCTGGGCGGAGGTGACCAGACCGGTCTGCAGTTGGGCCTCGGAGCGACCCGCCTTCGCCTTCTCGGCACGCATCGCGATCAGGGCCAACGCCGACGGTGTGGAGTCGAGGGGGTCCGACATCTGCAGCTGGCCGGACGTGGCCGCCGCGAGCCACGAGGCGGGCGCGTCCGCGGCCGGTCCGCCGGCGAGTACGACGGGGCTGGCGGCCACCGCCGGCACCACGGTCTCGGCGTCCACCCCGCCCGCCGCAGCCTGCTCTGCCCACACGTCCGAGTCCGGGACCCACATGTCGGGGGGGTCGCCCGAACGGGTGACGAGCTGGTTGAGCACCTCGTCGGCAGGGGCTGCTGTCACGTCGATGTCGGCGCAGCCGCCCTCGTCCTTGAGCTCCGTTGCTGCCTCGGTCAGTGCCGAAGCGATGTCAGGTGATGCGGTGAGCCGCGCACTGGAGACCTTGTCGCAGGAGCTCTCGTCCGAGCTGTCGCCCTGGCCGCGCCAGATGAGCACTCCGGCGAGCAGCAGGATCACCACGATCAGGGTGATCCACACGGGTCGCCGATTGACGGGTTCGCGATCCGCTGCATGCGATCCGCTGCTCATGTCGCCTCCCAAAACTGCGCGATCTGCGCGTTTCCCCGCGGTGAGATTAATCCACGGTCGACCCGCCACGAAATGCTCGTCCACAGCTGAGCATGCACAATGTCCTCGTGCGTTCACGTGTCATCGTCCTGGCCGGACCCTCCGGGGCAGGAAAATCACGCCTTGCCGAGCGGCTCGGGCTGCCGGTCCTGCGGCTCGACGACTTCTACAAGGACGGCTCCGACCCGACCCTGCCGAGGCTCACCTCCGGTGCCCCTTCGAGACGCCTCGTCCCGCGACTCCTCAGCAGGACAGGCAACGCGGGCCTGGTCGACTGGGACCATCCCGACTCGTGGTTGCCCCAGGACGCGCTCGCGACGATGTCCGAGCTGTGCCACCGGGGCCGGGCATCGGTTCCGGTGTACGAGATCGCCCGCGACGGGCGCTGCGGCACCCAGACCCTCGACCTGGCGGGATCACCCCTGTTCGTGGCCGAGGGGATCTTCGCCCAGGACATCGTCGCGGCAAGTCGGGAGTCCGGCCTGCTCGCGGCGGCGTACTGCGTGACCCAGCACCCGGCGAAGACCTTCTGGCGCAGGCTGACCCGCGACCTGCGGGAGCGGCGCAAACCTCCACTGGTGCTGGTCCGTCGCGGATTCGCCCTGTGGGGCGACCAGCGCAGAGTGGTCGCCGATGCGGTCAGCAAGGGCTGCCGCAAGGTGCACCCCGACGAGGCCTTCCGCGAGATCAGCGCCCTCGTGGCCGCGGCTGCCACGACCACGGCCGACTGATTCGCATGGATCCGTTCGCACACCCCCTGGTCCAACCCGACCAACGCTCGTGCGGAGCCGCTGTCCTGGTGGTCGCGCGGATGCTCGACGACGACGACTACGCGGCGTACGTCGACTCGGCGCACGCGTTCAAGGACGAGGTGTTGGCCGTGCACCGCCGGGTCACCGGGACCAGCGATGCGACGGGTCGGGCGCAGCTGCCCTGGCCCCGGGCGCTCGGCACGCCGCCGTGGGCGGTGGCGCGCGAGCTGAGCGCGATCACGGGTACGCCGTACGCCGCGAGGCTGGTGCTGCCCACGGCCCTTGCCCGCGAACGGTGCCTCGACGCGGTCGAGGCGGCTGCGCGGGACGGGCACCCGGTGGCGCTCTACCTCGGCAATCGCTGGCTGCCCCGCCACGTGGTGCTGGTGCTCGACCCGGACCTGACCACGTATGACCCGGCGCGCGGCCGTCGCGTGGCCTTCCGTCGCGACCAGTTCGTCGACGCCGAGCTTCACATCGCCGGATGGTCACACCCGTGGTTCGTGGTGCTGCCCGAGCAGTGATCCTGCGTCGAGACGTTCCGGCCCGGCGCCTGCCCCGGACGACGAGTCAGTCGGCAGCCAGGGCGGCGTAGCCGGGCTTGATGACGTCGTCGATGATCGCCAACCGCTCATCGAACGGCAGGAACGCCGACTTCATCGCGTTGATGGTGAACCAGCGCAGGTCGTCGAGTCCGTAGTCGAATGCCTCCACCAGCGACGTCATCTCCCGCGTCATCGAGGTGCCGCTCATCAACCGGTTGTCGGTGTTGACCGTGACCCGAAACTTCAGGCGAGTGAGCAACCCGATCGGGTGCTCGGCGATCGAGGTCGCGGCGCCGGTCTGGATGTTGGACCAGGGGCACATCTCCAACGGGATGCGCTGGTCGCGCACGTAGGCGGCGAGCCGGCCCAGCTCGACCGACCCGTCGTCGTTGACGGTGATGTCGTCGATGATGCGCACTCCGTGGCCCAGCCGGTCGGCGCCGCACCACTGGATCGCCTGCCAGATCGAGGGCAGGCCGAACGCCTCACCCGCGTGGATGGTGAAGTGCGCGTTCTCGCGTTGCAGATACTCGAAGGCATCCAGGTGACGGGTCGGCGGGAAGCCGTCCTCGGCGCCGGCGATGTCGAATCCGGCCACACCACGATCGCGCCACGCGATCGCGAGCTGGGCGATCTCCATCGAGCGGGCCTGGTGGCGCATCGCCGTGAGCAGCTGGCGTACGACGATGCGCCCGTCGGCGGCTGCCACCGCCTGGTCGAAGCCCTCCTGCACCGCCGCGACGACCTCGTCGAGCGTGAGCCCGTTGGACACGTGTTGTTCGGGGGCATAGCGAATCTCTGCATAGACCACTCCGTCTGCCACCAGGTCCTCGACGCATTCGCGTGCCACCCGGCTCAGCGCGGTCCCCGTCTGCATGACGGCGACGGTGTGGTCGAAGGTCTCGAGATAGCGCACCAACGAACCGGAGTTGGCCGCGTCGGCGAACCACTGGCCGATGTCGGCCGGGTCGGCGACCGGCAGCTCGTGGCCGATCTCGGCGGCCAGCTCGGCCACCGTCGACGGGCGCAGCCCGCCGTCGAGGTGGTCGTGGAGCAGGACCTTCGGAGCTTGGCGGATCTGCTCACGGGTGGGAGTCGACGTCGGCATCCCACCATCCTTGCACCACCATCCGCGCGACGGCGCCAGAAGCGATACGTTCGTGTCGTCACCGTGACCCCGCAGACAGGAGCCACCCATGCGCGTATTCAACACCTTCGACGAACTCACCGAGGCTGCCGGAACCGAGCTCGGCACGAGTGACTGGGTGAGCATCGACCAGCGACGTGTCAACGCCTTCGCCGACGCCACCGGCGACCACCAATGGATCCACGTCGACCTCGAGCGCGCCAAGGAAGGCCCCTTCGGTGGCACCATCGCCCACGGCTATCTCACTCTGTCGCTGATCCCGTGGCTGGGCAGTCAGATCTTCAGCCTGCAGACCCCGGGCGCGAAGCTGAACTACGGGGTGAACAAGGTGCGCTTCCCCACTCCCCTGCTGGTCGGCAAGCGGATCCGCTCACACGTGTCGATCGCGGAGGTCGTCGACATCCCTGCCGGCAAGCAGCTCACCGTCAAGCACACCATCGAGATCGAGGACGACCCCAAGCCCGCCTGCGTCGCCGAGACCGTCGTACTGCTGCTCCCCTGAGCTACGCGGTCGGATCACCGTGGGTGAGGCGACCTCGGGCTTTGCCCATTTCCCCGGGTACCCGGGGAATTGGGAACCTCCCGGCCGAAATTCCGGCCGGGAGGTTCCCATTTCGGCCGGGAAGTCACGGGACGCGATCAGGAGACGCGGTCGATGACCAACGCCTGGGGAGTGAATCCAGCACCGTCGCCGATGTCGTAGCCACCCTCGAGCGACTCCAGGGCCCGGTCGAAACGCTCGGGCTCGTCGGTGAGCAGGGTGAACAGGGGCTGCCCCTGCGTGACCTCGTCGCCGGGGCGGGCGTGCCAGACGACACCGGCACCGTCCTGCACGGCGTCGCCCTGCTTGGCACGACCGGCACCGAGCCGCCACGAGGCCAGTCCCACGGCCATCGCGTCGAGGCGGGTGAGCACGCCACTGGCCGGCGCGTCGACGACGTGTTGCTCGCGAGCCCGAGCCATCGGAGCGTCGGGGTCACCGTCCTGGGCGCGGATCATCGCCTTCCAGACGTCCATCGCCGACCCGTCGGCCAGCTTGTCGGCAGGGTCGATGTCGGTGACCCCGGCTCCGGCCAGCATCTCGCGGGCCAGGGCAACGGTCAGTTCGACGACGTCGGCCGGTCCCCCACCGGCCAGGACCTCGACAGACTCGGCGACCTCGATCGCGTTGCCAGCGGTGAGTCCGAGTGGGGTGGACATGTCCGTGAGGAGGGCAACGGTGTGTACACCGGCGTCCTTGCCGAGCGAGACCATGGTCTCGGCCAGCTCGCGGGCCCTGTCGAGGTCCTTCATGAAGGCACCGGTGCCGACCTTCACGTCGAGCACCAGCGAGCCGGTGCCCTCGGCGATCTTCTTCGACATGATCGACGAGGCGATCAGCGGGATCGCCTCGACGGTGCCGGTGACGTCGCGCAGTGCGTAGAGCTTCTTGTCGGCCGGCGCCAGGCCGGTACCGGCGGCGCAGATGACCGCACCGATGTCCTCGAGCTGGGTCATCATCTCGTCGTTGCTCAGCGCCGCACGCCACCCCGGGATGGCCTCGAGCTTGTCGAGGGTGCCGCCGGTGTGGCCGAGCCCCCGCCCGGAGAGCTGCGGAACCGCGACGCCGCAAGCTGCCACGAGGGGTGCCAGCGGCAGCGTGATCTTGTCACCCACGCCACCGGTGGAGTGCTTGTCGGACGTGGGGCGCGACAGGGTGGAGAAGTCCATCCGCTCTCCCGACGCGATCATCGCGTTGGTCCAGCGGGAGATCTCGCGACGGTTCATGCCGTTGAGCAGGATCGCCATCGCCAGCGACGACATCTGCTCATCGGCCACCACACCGTCGGTGTAGTTGGCGATCACCCAGTCGATCTGGCTGTCGGTCAGCTCGTGCCGGTCACGCTTGGCGGTGATGATCTCAACGGCGTCGTGCTGGGTCACTGGCTCTCCTTGGGGCTGCGCTGTCCCTGGTCAGGTCGTCGGGTCCGAAGGGGTCGGGCAACACCTCGTCCATCCGGCGTATGCCGGAGACGGTGCGCAGCAACAGTCCCCGGCCACCGTTCTCGAAGAGGAGCTGGCGGCAACGACCGCACGGCATGATCACCTCACCGCCGCCGTTGACACACACGAAGTGCGTCAACCGTCCCCCTCCGGTGGCGTGCAGCGAGCTGACCAGGCCGCACTCGGCGCACAGCACCACGCCGTACGCCGCGTTCTCGACGTTGCAGCCGACCACGGTGCGGCCGTCGTCCACCAGTGCCGCAGCACCGACCCGATAGTTCGAGTACGGCGCGTAGGCGCGCGCGGCGACCTCCGTCGCAGCAGCAGTCAGGGCGTCCCAGTCGAAGCCCGTGTCAGTGTCGCCCTCGACGTCCACGCCCTCAGTCCTTGACGTAGGGCTGGCCGTCGGCGGCAGGGGTACGCACGCGTCCCACGAATCCGGCAACGGCGATCAGGGTGGCCAGGTAGGGAGCCACGGCGATCAGCTCCGAGGGCACCTTGGTGACCAGTCCGAAGTCGTCCTTCATGGCAGCGGTCAACGCGAAGAAGAACGCGGCCATGGTGGCACCGATGGGGTGCCAGCGGCCCATGATCACCGCGGCTAGGGCCATGAAGCCCTGACCGTTGGCGGCGTTGTCCGTGAACGAACCGGACGACCCGACGGTGTAGAACGCACCGCCGAGTCCGGCCAGGCCACCACCGAGCAGGACTGCCTGCCAGCGCACCCGGTTGACCTTGATGCCGACGGTGTCGGCAGCCTTGGGGTGCTCGCCGACCGAACGGACCCGCAGGCCCCAACGGGTCTGGTAGAGCAGGAACCAGACGACGATCGGCGCCAACAGGGTGATGTAGACGAGGATCGACTGGTTGAACAGGGCCCGGCCGATCACCGGGATCTGGGACAGCCCGGGGATCTCGATCGGGGTCAGGGGGTCGGGCGGGTCACTCAGCAGCGTGTTGAGGCTCTCGTTCTCCTGCTGGGTCGGGATCTGCCCGAGCAGGAACGTGGTCAGGCCCAACGCCAGGGCGATCAGCACGACACCGACGACCACCTGGTCGACGTGGTAGCGCAGGGAGAACAGTCCCAGCACCAGTGCGACGAGTACGCCGGCCAGGGCAGCGCCGACCATGCCGGCCCCGTTGCTGTAGGCCAGCGAGCTGATCACGTATCCGAAGAACGCGCCCATCACCAGCTGCGCCTCGATGGCGATGTTGATGACACCGGCCCGCTCGCAGATCACCCCGGCCAGCGCACCCAGCACCAGCGGCGGGGAGTACTTCACCATGCTCGGCAAAGGGTTGGTGATCCAGGCCTCGACCGCCGAGTCCTGGTCTGCGTAGTACCAGACCGTGAAGGCCACGTAGAAGGACAGTCCGACGGCCAGGTAGACCAGCAGTGCCCAGCCGTTGCGCGGCACGAGGTTGGCCGCGGCCGCGAGCAGGGCGATGCCGCTGACCGCCACGGCCACCCACACCAGGCGGAGGCCGTTGAAGGCCTCGGGCTGGTGGTCCTTGTCGGGCGAGGCTGCGTTGAGGAACAGTACGTCGGAGTTGTCGATGCTGATCGCCATCCAGAGCACGAGCCCGAAGACGATGGCGAAGGTGACGACCAGTTTGATCTGGCGCAGCTTGTCGGCCCGGTCGCGGACCGGGCGCTCGGCGGCCGGTGCCTCGGGAGTCACGGTGGCGCTCATGCGGTTGCCTCCTTCGCAGCGAAGGTGTCAGTCGGTTCCTTGCGTCGTTGTCGGACCAGCCACCGAACCGCTGCGGGGGCCGCGACGAACAGGACGATGAGACCCTGGACGACCTGGACGATCTCGGGTGCGGTGCCTGCCGAGCTGGTCTGCATGGCGCCGCCGCCGACGGCGAGGGCACCGAAGAGCAGACCGGCCAGCACGCTGCCCAGCGGAGTGCCTCGGCCGAGGAGGGCCACGGTGATGGCGTCGAAGCCGATGGTGCCAACGAGGCTGGCGTTGTTGGAGGCCTGGTCGCCGTTGATGAGCATGGTGGCGGCCAGCCCGCTGAGGGCACCGGCGATGGCCATCGTCAGGATGAACACCTTGCCGGTGCTCATGCCTGCGGTGCGTGAGGCGTCGGGGTTGGCGCCGACCGAGCGCAACTCGAAACCGAGCGTGCTGCGGGTGAGCAGCCACCACACGACCACGGCGGCAAGGATCGCGAGCAGTACGCCGAGGTGGACGCCGAAGACCTCGGGGAAGGCGGCCGAGTCAGGCACCGGCGGCGACTGAGGCAGGCCGAGCTCGTCACCCGGTCGCTGGAACGACTTCATCTCACCGAGTGCGTAGGCGAGGATGCCGGACGCCGCGATCGAGTTGAGCATGATGGTGCTGATCACCTCGTGGGCGCCGGTCGCTGCCTTGAGCAGACCGGCGATGGCTCCCCACAGCGCACCGGCCAGGATGCCGGCCAGCACCGAGGTCGGCAGCAGCAGGACCGCGGGAAGGTCCCAGGTGAAGCCGACGTAGCTGGCGGCGAGCGTGCCGAGGATGATCTGGCCCTGGGCGCCGATGTTGAACAGGCCGGACCGGAAGGCCAACGAGACACCGAGACCGGCGCAGATCAGCGGCGCCGCGCGGTTCAACGTGTGGGAGACCGCTTCCCCGGACCCGAGGGAAGCCTTCAGCAGGGCACCGTACGACGTGGTCACCACGTCGAAGGAGCGGGTGAAGAAGTCCCACGGGTAGACGAAGAAGTAGCCCATCGAGTCGATGACTTCCTGGTTGCTCAGCGCCATCAGGACGGCGCCGATCACCAGGGCCAGGAAGATCGCGGCAGCCGTGGTCAGGACCGTGTCGACGAGCGCGGAGCTGGACCGCCCGGCGGGCTTGGTCTCCGGCGACTTCGTCGCGGTGGCGTCCTCGCTCCCGGACTTCGCGCCGGGCTCGCCCTCGCCCGAGGTCGAAGACGCCGTCGGGCCGTCGGTCCGGGCCGGAGACTCTGCCGGGGAGCTTTCCTCTGCAGGGACCTTGTCGTCCTTCTCGCTCATGCGGCACCTCCCTTCTCGGGGACTGCACCGGCCATCAGCAGGCCGATCTGTTCACGCTCGATGTCGGGGCTGACGGTGTCGACGATGCGGCCGTCGTACATCACCGCGATGCGGTCGGAGAGCGCGAAGATCTCGTCGAGCTCGGTCGAGACGATGATCACCGCAGTGCCGCGGTCGCGCTCCTCGATGATGCGCTTGTGGATGAACTCGATGGAACCCACGTCGACGCCACGCGTCGGCTGGGAGGCGATGAGGACCTTGAGTGGGCGGGAGAACTCACGCGCCACCACGACCTTCTGCTGGTTTCCGCCGGAGAGCGAACCGACCGGTGTCTCACGAGACGTGGTGCGGATGTCGAACTCCGCGATGCGCTGGTCGGCATTGCGCTCGATCGCGGCGAGCTTCAGGGCGGGTCCGGAGGAGAACTCTGGGGTGCGGTAGAGGTCGAGGACGAGGTTCTCACGCACGCTGAACGTGGCGACGTAGCCGTCGTGGGAGCGGTCCTCGGGGATGTAGCCGATGCCTGCCGCGAGGCTGCGCTTGGGCCCGTGCTTGGCGATCGAGTCTCCGTCGAGGACGATGTCGCCGGCCGAGGGGCGCACCAGCCCGAGCAGCGACTTGATCAGCTCGGTCTGACCGTTGCCCTGGACCCCGGCGATGCCCAGCACTTCTCCGGCGCGGGCCTCGAAGCTGACGTCCTTGACCACCTCGTGGCCGCGCGGGTCGATGATCGTCACCCCGCGTGCCTCGAGGACCGGCTGGCCGACCTCGGGAGCGTCCTTGTCGACGACCAGGTTGACCTCGCGGCCGACCATCATCTCGGCCAGCTCGGCCTCGCTGGCCGACGGGTCGGCGGTGCCGACGATCTTGCCGCGGCGGATGACGCTGATCTTGTCGCCGACCGCCTTCACCTCGCGCAGCTTGTGGGTGATGAAGATGATCGAGGTGCCCTGGGCCTTGAGCTGGCGCATGATCTCCATCAGCTCGTCGATCTCCTGCGGGGTCAACACCGCGGTGGGCTCGTCGAGGATCAACACCTTCGCCTCGTTGGCCAACGCCTTCAGGATCTCCACCCGCTGCTGAACGCCCACGGGGATGTCTTCGACCAACGCCTTGGGGTCGACGTGGAGGCCGTAGCGGTCGGAGAGGTCGCGGACCCGCTGCCCGGCCGCCTTGCGGTTCAGGATCGGGCCGCCCTCGCGGCCGAGCATGACGTTCTCGGCGACGGTGAACACCGGGACCAGCATGAAGTGCTGGTGAACCATGCCGATGCCGGCGTCGATCGCGTCACCCGGTGTGTTGAAGTGCACGGGCTTGCCATCGAGCAGGATCTGACCGGCGCTCGGCTCCAGGAGACCGTAGAGCATGTTCATCAGCGTCGACTTGCCGGCGCCGTTCTCACCCAACAGGCAGTGGATCTCGCCGGGTTCGATGGTCAGGTCGATCGCGTCGTTGGCGACGAAGTCACCGAACCGACGGGTCAGTCCCTGGATCTGCAACTGCATGGCACTCCCTTGTGCGATGGCCGTCGTAGGAAGGATAGAGGAGACGGATCGGGGCGGGAACCGTGGTTCCCGCCCCGATCGTGTCGCGCTGGATCAATCAGGAGACGGT
Organism: Nocardioides sp. Soil797; assembly: GCA_001429555.1. Taxonomy (GTDB): domain Bacteria; phylum Actinomycetota; class Actinomycetes; order Propionibacteriales; family Nocardioidaceae; genus Nocardioides. Next base: position 138,202 of record LMSR01000011.1, read on the forward strand.
GATCTCTCCGGAGATGATCTTGGCCTTCAGGTCTTCGATCTCGTCCTTGGTGGCCTGATCGATGTCACCGTCGAACTCGTGGTACGGCGCCAGCGAGACCCCGCCGTTCTCGAGCGTGCCGGTGTAGGGCTCGTTGGTGAAGGTGCCGTCGATGGAGCTCTTGATGGCGTCCTCGACAGCCACGTCCATGCCCTTCATGACCGAGCTGAGCAGCAGGTCGCAGTACTCGGCGGCCGAGACACAACCGTCGGTGTCGACCCAGATGGCCTTCTTGTCCGCCTGCTTGACGGCCTGCAGGCCACCGAGGCCGGCCGGACCGGCAACGGGCATGACGATGTCGGCGCCCTGGCGGATCAGGGCCTCGGCCAGTGACTGGCCCTTCGACTGGTTCTCGAAGTCGTCGGTGAAGGAGCCGTTCTGCTTGTCGACGTCCCAGCCGACGACCTTGACGTCGGCGTCCTTCTCCTGGTTGTAGTAGTCAACGCCCTTGGCAAAGCCGTCCATGAAGATGGTCACGGTCGGGATCTTGGCGCCACCGAAGGTGCCGACGATCTGCGACTCGGTCTGCGAGGCGGCCAGGTAACCGGCGAGGAACGCGGGCTGGTCGGTCGCGAAGCCGAGGCCCTTGACGTTCTTGGCCGGCTTCTCGTAACCGAAGTCGACGATCGAGTAGTCGATCTTCTTGTGCTTCTTGGCTGCCGCCTCGGTGGCGTCGCCGAGCAGGAAGCCGACCGTGCTGATGTGCTTGCAACCGGCCTTGGCGAGGTTCTCCAGGTTGGAGGCGTAGTCCGAGTCGGACTTCGACTCGGCCTCGGCGGTCTGGATGCCGTAGTCCTCCTTGGCCTTCACCAGGCCGTCGTGCGAGGTCTGGTTGAACGACTTGTCATCGAAGCCGCCCGAGTCGGAGACCATGCACGCCTTGAAGTCGGGGTGGCTCTCCTTGGGCGTGGTCGACGACTCGCTCGAGCTCGGGTCACCCGAAGCATCCGAGTCGTTGTCGCTGGGTCGTTCACCACAGCTGGTCAGCGCGAGCGCGGCCAGGCTCAGCGCAACTGCAATGCGTGCCGTCTTCTTCACGGCGTCCTCCTGAGGTCGGTTTCGGCCCCGCGGATCCCGGGCCACCGGGTCACACTAAGCCCACGATCCGAGAAAAGGACGCATTCGTGCAGAACTGTTACCTGCCGGTGATCGACAACTCAGCCGAAGGACTCAACGGCGGCACCGGCCAGCACGGCAGCGCCGATGCCGATGGCCCGTTCGTCGATGCGCAGATCCCCCTGGTGCAGGTCGTAGATGGGGCCGCCCGGGGTGCGGGTCCCGAGGCGTCCCATGGCCCCCGGGACGTGCTCGAGGTACCAGCCGAAGTCTTCACCGCCCAGGCTCTGCAGCGTCGGGACCGCTCCCTCCGGACCGAGTACGGCGGCCACCGCGCGGCCCATGGCACCGATGGCGGCGTGGTCGTTGACCACCGGCGGGACTCCGCGCACGTAGCCGGTCTCCGCCCGGACGCCGTACGGCGCGACGATCTGGTCGACCAGCTCGCGAACCAGGTCCTCTGCACCGGCCCAGGCGACCGCGTCCAGCATGCGCACGGTGCCGGCGACCCGTCCGGTCGCCGGGATGACGTTGTGGATGGCACCGGCCCGGATCAGGCCCCAGACCACGCTGACGCCGGCGCGTGGGTCCAGGCGACGCGACAGGACCGCAGGCAGCTCGGTGACCAGCTTGCCGAGCGCGAAGGTCAGGTCCTCGGTCAGGTGAGGACGTGAGGTGTGTCCGCCCTTGCCGACCAGGTGCACGTCGAGTGCGTCGGCCGCACCGGTCAACGGGCCTTCGCGCAAGCCGACGTTGCCGACGTCGACGGTGGGGTCGCAGTGCAGACAGAAGATCCGCTCGACTCCCCTGAGTGCCTCACGCGAGAGCATCTCGAGCGCCCCGCCGGGCATGACCTCTTCGGCCGGCTGGAACAGCAACCGCACCCGCCCCTTGAGCATGCTGCGGTCGGCGAGCTCGGCCAGGGCCAGACCGGCGCCCAGCAGTGCCGTGGTGTGGACGTCGTGTCCACAGGCATGGGCGACGCCGGGGACCGTGCTCGCCCAGGGGTCGTCGGTGCGGTCGTCGACCGGCAGGGCATCGAGGTCTGCCCGCAACGCGACGACCGGGCCCGACTCCCCCAGCTCGGCGATCATTCCGTTGCGGGGCAGCCGACGCACCCTGATGCCGGCCTGTTCGAGTCGTGCGGCGACGAGCTCGGTGGTGCGCGCCTCGCTCCAGGACAGCTCGGGGTGAGCGTGCAGGTCGCGCCGGAACTCGAGGAGCTCGGTGGCGTACTTCTCGAGAACGGTGGCGACGAGTTCGTGGGCTTCAGACATCTCGCTTCGAGCATATCCGCCGGATGCCGCCGCGTGGCCCGGCGTCCATCTCTCCGCGATGACCGTTGGGGTGCCTCGGTGGGAGCGCAGCTGCACGGGGAGCACATCGGGCGAGCGCTGGGTGGTGCCGCTGCAGGTGGTCGCGCGTCAGCCTTCGTCGTACGCCGCAAGGATGCGGTCGGCGGCCTCGGGAGCGGCCATCTCGCCGTCCAGCACCGACGTTCGTACGTCGTCGCGCACGGCCGCAACGCCCGGGGATCGGCGCAGCCGCTCGGCCAGCTCGTCACGGACCAAGGCCCAGGTGAAGTCGAGCTGCTGGTTCGCGCGCTTGCGGGCCAGCCCGGCCTCGCCGAGATGCTCGCGGTGGCTGAGGATGCGCTCCCACACGTCGTCGACGCCGACGTCGGTCAGGGCGGAGCAGGTCACCACCGGCGAGGCCCACTCCCCCTTGCCCTGGACCAGGCGCATGGCGCCGGCGAGCTCACGGGCGGCGACCCGGGCCTCGCCCTCGTGGTCCTGGTCTGCCTTGTTGACCGCGATCACGTCGGCGATCTCGAGGATGCCCTTCTTGATGCCTTGGAGCTGATCGCCGGTGCGGGCCAGGGTGAGGAACAGGAAGGTGTCGACCATGCCGGCCACCGTCACCTCGGACTGGCCCACACCGACGGTCTCCACCAGCACCACGTCGTGGCCGGCGGCCTCGAGGATGATCATCGCCTGGGTGGTCGCACGGGCGACTCCACCGAGGGTTCCGGCCGAGGGCGACGGACGGATGTAGGCGCCCGGGCTGGCCGAGAGCCGCGACATCCGAGTCTTGTCCCCGAGCACGGAGCCGCCGGTGCGCACTGACGACGGGTCGACCGCGAGCACACCCACCTTGTGGTCGGCATCGACCAGCTTCATGCCGAGCGCCTCGATGAAGGTCGACTTGCCGACCCCGGGAACCCCGGAGATGCCGACCCGCACGGCGTTCCCGGAGTCAGGGGTGAGGTCGGCCAGGAGCTCGCGCGCCGCCACCCGGTGGTCGGGCAGTGACGACTCCACCAGCGTGATCGCTCGGGACACCGCGGCACGCTGTCCCTCGCGAACGCCGGCCACGAGTGCCTCGACGTCGACCTGCCGGCGACTCACGACGAGAGCTTCTCCAGCAGGTCGATCGCGGACTCGGCGATCACCGTGCCGGGCAGGAACACCGCGGCGGCACCCATCTCCCGGAGCGTCTCGACGTCGTCTGGCGGGATGACCCCACCGATGACGATCATGATGTCCGGACGTCCGAGGTCGGCCAGCGCACGCTTCAGTGCGGGCAGCAGCGTGAGGTGACCCGCGGCGAGCGAGGAGACCCCGACGATGTGCACGTCGGCGTCGACCGCCTGCTGGGCGACCTCCTCGGGGGTGGAGAACAGCGGGCCCACGTCGACGTCGAAGCCCATGTCGGCAAAGGCAGTGACGACGACCTTCTGGCCGCGGTCGTGGCCGTCCTGGCCCATCTTCGCGACGAGGATGCGGGGACGGCGCCCCTCCTCCTCCTCGAACTTCTCCGTGGCGGCGACGACGGCGTCAACCGCGGAGTCGCCACCTTCGGCTGCTTCGGACCTGTACACACCGCTGATCGTACGGATCACGGCCTGGTGACGCCCGTAGACCTTCTCCAGGGCCTCCGAGATCTCACCGACGGTGGCCTTGGCACGGGCCGCGTCGACCGCGAGGGCGAGCAGGTTGCCGTCGAGCGAGCCCTTGGTGGCACCGCGCTCGGCGGAGTTCGTCAGGGCCCTGAGGGCGTCGTCGACCGCTTCCTGACTGCGCTCGGCGCGGAGTCTCTCGAGCTTGGCGATCTGCTGGCGGTAGACGTCGTCGTTGTCGACCTTGAGCACGTCGAGCTTGTCCTCGACCGGGAGCCGGTAGGTGTTCACGCCGATCAGCTTCTGGGCCCCGGAGTCGAGCCGGGCCTGGGTGCGGGCGGCAGCCTCCTCGATGCGCATCTTCGGGATGCCCTGCTCGATCGCAGCAGCCATGCCACCGGCGGCCTCGGCCTCCTGGATGTGCTGCCAGGCGCGCTCGGCCAGGTCGTGGGTGAGCTTCTCGACGTAGTAGGAACCGGCCCACGGGTCGATGATCTCGGTGGTGCGCGACTCCTGCTGCAACAACAGCTGGGTGTTGCGGGCGATCCTGGCCGAGAAGTCGGTCGGCAGCGCGATCGCCTCATCGAGGGCGTTGGTGTGCAACGACTGGGTGTGGCCCTGGGTCGCGGCCATCGCCTCGATCGCCGTACGCCCGACGTTGTTGTAGACGTCCTGTGCGGTCAGCGACCAGCCGGAGGTCTGCGAGTGGGTGCGCAGCGAGAGCGACTTCGGGTTCTGCGGGTCGAACTGGCGCACCAACCTCGCCCACAGGGCCCGGGCCGCGCGCATCTTGGCGATCTCCATGTAGAAGTTCATCCCGATCGCCCAGAAGAAGCTCAGGCGGGGCGCGAACTGGTCGATCGTCATGCCGGTCTCGAGGCCGGCGCGGATGTATTCCACACCGTCGGCCAGCGTGTAGGCGAGCTCGAGGTCGTTCGTGGCCCCGGCTTCCTGGATGTGGTAGCCGGAGATCGAGATCGAGTTGAAGCGTGGCATCTTCGCCGAGGTGTAGCTGAAGATGTCGGAGATGATCCGCATCGACGGGGCCGGCGGATAGATGTAGGTGTTGCGGACCATGAACTCCTTGAGGATGTCGTTCTGGATGGTTCCCGCGAGCTGTTCCGGCTTCACCCCCTGCTCCTCGGCGGCGGCGATGTAGAGCGCGAGCACCGGCAGCACGGCACCGTTCATCGTCATCGACACCGACATCTCGTCGAGCGGGATGCCGTCGAAGAGGGTGCGGGTGTCATAGATCGAGTCGATCGCCACACCGGCCATGCCGACGTCACCGCGCACGCGCGGGTGGTCGGAGTCGTAGCCACGGTGGGTGGCCAGGTCGAAGGCGACCGACAGGCCCTTCTGCCCGGCAGCCAGGTTGCGGCGGTAGAACGCGTTGGACTCCTCGGCGGTGGAGAAGCCGGCGTACTGACGGATGGTCCACGGCTGCGTGGTGTACATCGTCGGGTAGGGACCGCGCAGGAACGGGCTCAGGCCGGGCAGGGTGTCGAGCGCGTCGAGGCCCTCGAGGTGCTCGGGGCCGTAGACCGGCAGCACCGGGATGCCCTCGGGGCTCTGCCACGGCTCGGCGTCCGCGATGGGTGTCGAGGTGGTCTCGACCGACGACGAAGTCAGCGGGAGCCCGGCGAAGGATTCAGGAATGCTCATGCCAGCTTCTCCCTGGTCGTGGTGAGGAAGGTCAACGCATCGACGCCCACGGCAGCCGAATCGTCAACCAGGTCAGGCGAAACCGTCCTGTCGCCGGGCTTGCCGGCGAGCACGACGTGCCGGACTCCGGCTTCGCGCAGCTTGGCGACGAGGTCGGCGCCCCACTCGGCGTAGGTCTTGTCGGCGCCCGCCAGGCAGACGACCGGGCTGGCCCCACCGTTTGACTCGTACGCCGCAAGCACGGCATCGGCGCCGTCGGTGGCACCGGCGGACACCACGCTGATGCCGCCGGCTGCGAAGAGGTTGCTGGCGAACGTGGCGCGGGCCGTGTGGGCTGCGATCGATCCCATCGTGGCGAGGAACACCGGCGTCGTCGCCGGCTCGTCGCGCAGGTCCTCGAACGGTGCACCGTAACGGCGCACGGCGTCCGCGTTGGGGTGGGCCGGGCGCTCGGGCAGCGTCTCGGCCAGGTTCGGGAACTCACTGACACCGGTCAACGGCCGCGTGCGGTGGGCGATCTGGCTGTCCCGCTCAGCGACAACCGCATCGATGCGCGACTGGAGCGACCCGTCCTCGAGCGCGGCGAGGATGCCGCTCGCCCCAGAAGTCTGCGCAGCTTCGATCCGCCCGAACTCAGCCCAGGCCGCGTTGGCCAGATCGTCGGTCAGCTTCTCGACGGCGTAGGAACCGCCGGCCGGGTCCGCGACCTTGGCCACGTGGGACTCGGAGATCAGCAGCGAGCTGGTGTTGCGGGCGATGCGACGACCGAACGCGTCGGGGATGCCCAGCGTCGAGTCGAACGGGAGCACCGTGACCGCCTCCGCACCGCCGACGCCGGCCGCGAAGGACGCGATCGTGGTGCGCAGCATGTTCACCCAGGGGTCGTACTTGCTCATCATCGGCCGCGAGGTCACTGCGTGCTGACGCTGGCCGGCGGCCTCGGGGGCCGCTCCGGAGAGTTCGGCGACGCGAGCCCAGAGTCGACGAGCCGCGCGGAACTTGGCGATCGTCGGGAACTGCTCGTCGGTGGCCGCGTAGCGGAACTCCATGAGCGCGAGGGCGTCGTCGACGGAGCGTCCCTCCGCTGTCAGCCGGCGCAGGTAGGCCGCACCGACAGCCAGGCTGAAGCCGAGCTCCTGGGCGTCCGAAGCGCCCCGGTCGTGGATCGCGGTGGCGTCCACGACGACACCGAGCGTGCCGAGCTCCTCGGCCTTCGCGGCGACCAGCTCGAGCAGGTCGAGGTTGATGGCACCCTCCCCACGCACCTGTGCAGCGATCGGGTCGGCAGCCAGGTTGGTTCCCGGCGCGGGCTCCACGCCTCGGTCGGCGAAGACCGCGGCGAGGGCCTCGGCCGCCGCGACCGGGTCCTCGGGCGCGTCGAGCACGACCGGGGCAAGGTCGATGAAGACGCCCTCGAGTGCGGCAGCCAGCTGGTCGGCACCGAGTGTCGGACCGACCTCGAGCCACAACGACGTCGAGCCGTTCTCCAGGTCCATCAGGGCGGCCTCGTTGAGGGCCTTGGCCTCGAGACCGAAGAGGTGGGGGCGGATGTCCCAGCCGATCTCCGGCCTCTCCGCCAGCCGACCACGGGTGTAGGGCGCGGCACCGGGTACGCCGGTCGCCGGCAGGTCGGCGACCGAGTCACGGGTGCCGATCGGCGCAACGGCGATCTCGTCGAGCGTGGTGCGGGTCAACGCCTCCCACACCGCTGAGTCGGGGGCGTCCTCGCCCAGCTTGCGGGTCTTGCGCAGCACGGCCGCGGTGGCCTTCTCCCAGTCCGCGGTGGAGTGCTGGTCCTCGGGACCGGCCAGGCTCAACGAGTCCTGTGCGGTGTCCGGTTCAGGGCCAGAAGTCATGGATCGCACAATAGGGAACGCCGCGGGTCTCGGCCACTCGATGTGAGATCTCCCATCTGGTGGACAGGTGTGAAGGTACCCGCACGGGGAAGCGTGCACGGCATGAAGGTGAGAGACCACACCGGTCAGACCTGGCGGGTGACCCGGCGCTGGGTGCCGTGGCGCCGCCGACTCAAGGGGGTCACGGACCTCATGCCGGACCTGCCCGTGCTCGGCGACGACCCGATCAGCGCGATCATCGGGCTGATCTTCCTGATCATCATGTTGCCGTTCCTCATCCTGGCCCTGGTCGCCGGGCTCGAGATCCTTCTCGTGCTCCTGGTGCTCCCATTCGCCGTCCTGGGATGCATCCTGTTCGGTCGGCACTGGACCGTCGAGGCCCGCAAGGGCTTCCGACCGTGGTTCGAGATGCAGGCCGGCAGCTGGTCCGACAGTGGCCTCAAGATCCACGACATCGCCACCGCGATCGAGCGGGGCGACCTGCCGCCCGGCAACCTCCAGCAACGCTAGCGACGGTCGGCCAGCGGCCACACCAACATGCACAACGGGTCTGAACCGCATGATTCAGGGCGGTTTCACGTCGTTGTGCATGTTGGTGTGGCCGCGTCTCAGAGTTCGCCTCGCGTTGACGCGCGCGCCACCCACCGGACACGCGAGTGGCGGAGGCTGGCGCCATGGAAGCTCGCCGGATCTCCGTCGTGACCGAGTCGTTCTATCCCGCCGTCGACGGCACCACCCGCACGGTGAAGCAGGTGGTCGATCGGCTGGTCGACACCGGCCACGAGGTGCAGATCATCGCTCCCGGGCCGGGTCTGTCGACGTACCGCAGCTCCCGCGTCGCCCGGATCCGGCCGCTGGACAAGCCCGGACGTCAGGTCGCAGCCGCACTCGGCAGCTTCGCGCCCGACCTGGTCCACGTCGCCTCGCCGGGGCTCCTCGGTCGCAAGGCCCTCAAGCACGCGGATCTCCAAGGTCGCCGCAGCATCGTGGTGCAGCAGTCACCCGTGCCACCGATCACCGCGGAGCACTGGCTGCGCAAGGTCCATGCCCGCGCCGACCAGGTGCTGGTGACCTGCGACTGGATGCGCGAGCGCCTCGGCGAGCTCGGTGTCGACGCACCGGTCTGGTCACCGGGCGTCGACGTGGCGGCGTGGAGTCCGGAGCTGCGCGACCCCCGCCTGCACGACGCCTGGGCGCGTCGCAAGGTCGAGGCAACACCCCGTGTCGTGGTCGGCTACGTCGGCAGCCTGCACAAGCGCCACGGCGTACGCCGGCTGGCTGAGCTGGCTGCGCTGCCGGGGATCCGGCTGGTGATCATCGGCGACGGGCCCCAGCGTCACTGGCTCCGGGATCGACTGCCCTCCGCCAAGTTCGTCGGCGCCGTCGAACCGGGAGACCTGGTCACCGCGATGGCCTCTCTCGACGTGCTCGTCCACCCGGGGGCCGAGCAGACCTGCGGTCACGCGTTGCGCGAGGCCGCGGCCAGTGGAGTTCCCGTGGTCGGCCCGCGTGCGGGCGGTGCCCTGGACGTCGTACGTCCTCTGGAGAACGGGCTGTTCTTCGACCCGGCCTCCGCGTCGTCCTTCCGGGAGGCAGTGGCCCGCCTCGCGGCCGACCGGCACCGGTCCCTGCTCGGCGCCCGCGGTCGCGAGCTCGCCCTGACCCGCAGCTGGACGGAAGCCGTCGACGAGCTGGTCGACGTTCACTACGGGTGGTCTCGCGACGGTCGCTGCACCACCTCCTCGACCACCGATGCCCGGGGCCGCCACCCGGGTGGGGCAGCCCGCGCAGCGAAGGGGCCGCACGCTGCCTGACCATGCATCCGGCAGGATTCCCCCATGGGCGGCGCACATTCTCGGTCTCGCGGACCGGCTTCCGGGCACGGTCACGGGCACTCGCACGGCGGCGAGGTCCCCGATGTCGAGGTCGGCGCGCTACCCCGCGTCCTCCTGCTGGGCGGCTTGGTGCTCGTGGCACTCGGCACGGTGATCGGCCTGGTGATGATGTGGCCCGGCGACGGAGACCGACCCGAGGCCGTCCAGTACGCCGCTGAGGGCACGACGTTCCCCTCGGCCGAGGTGGTGTCCGTCAGCGAACCGTGCCCGGTCATCATCGCGGATCCGTCGATCCCGCAGGGTGAGAACGAGCCGTTCCCCGAACACTGCAACGAGCTCACCGCCAGCGTCGACGGCACCGAGGTGGTCGTCCAGGTGCCGCCGTACGTCGCCACGTCCGGGCTGGACCCGGGCGACAAGGTGAAGCTGGCGAAGATCCCCACAGCATCGGTCCAGTCCGACGACCTGGCGAACGTGCAACCCGACGGCCAGCCGACCGACCCCGCGAGCCCCCAGGCCGACGGACAGGCGGGCGCCGGCGGGGCGACGTACGGCTGGGTCGGGACGGACCGCAACTTCCCGCTCGGAGCGATGACCCTGCTCTTCGTCCTCGTGGTGGCAGTGGTGGCCAGGCTGCGCGGGGTCATGGCCCTGCTCGGACTTGTCTTCGCCGGCTTCGTGCTCGCCAAGTTCATGTTGCCCGCACTGCTCGAGGGCGGGTCCGGGATCGGCGTCGCGCTGGTCGGATCCAGCGCGATCATGTTCGTGGTCCTCTACCTGACCCACGGCGTCTCGGTGCGCACGAGCACGGCTCTGGCCGGAACCCTGGTCGGGATCAGCATCATCACGGCGCTGGGCATCTGGGGCGTGCACGCAGCCCGGCTCAGCGGGGTGAGCGACGAGGGCAACGAGTACCTCATGCTCAACGCCCCCGACCTGAACTTCCGTGGCCTGCTCACGTGTGCGGTGATCATCGCCGGCCTCGGCGTGCTCAACGACGTGACCATCACCCAGTCCTCCGCGGTGTGGGAGCTGCGGGCGGCGGCGCCGGAGATGAGCCGGATGCGCCTGTTCACCAGCGGCATGCGGATCGGTCGCGACCACATCGCCTCCACGATCTACACGATCGTGTTCGCCTACGCCGGCACCGCGCTCGCCGTGCTGATGCTGCTCTCGCTCTATGACCGGCCGCTGCTCGACACGTTGTACGACGAGAACATCGCCGCCGAGGTGATGCGCACTCTGGCCTCCGCGATCGGCCTGGTCCTCGCGGTTCCTGCGACCACCGCGATCGCCGCCCTGACAGTCAGCGGACCATTGGTGACCGATGAGTAACGAAACGGATCTCACAGCGGGTTAGGTTCACCTTCGCAGCATGGAACGTCATTTGGGCGGTACCGTGCCTTCGTGGCAACTCCGACTCTCGTGAAAGGCAGCCGGTCGACGCGATCCACGATCGCGCTGAAGCTCCTCATGGCCGTCACCGGCCTGGTCTTCATCGGCTATGTGCTGCTCCATATGTACGGCAACCTCAAGGTCTTCGCCGGCCAGGAAGCCTTTGATGAGTACGCGCACCACCTGCGCACCTTCGGGGAGCCGATGCTTCCCTACGGTGGTCTGCTCTGGGTGATCCGCGTCGTGCTCCTGCTGTCGATCATCGGTCACGCCTACGCGGCGTTCACGCTCTGGGCCCGCGCCAGCAAGGCGCGCACCCAGAAGTACGTCGTGAAGAAGGCCGTGGCGGCGACCCTCAGCTCGAAGATGATGCGTTGGGGCGGGGTGACGTTGCTGCTGTTCGTGATCTTCCACCTGCTGCACTTCACCACCCGCACCATCAACGTCAACGGCGACAAGGACTCGCCGTACGACCGGGTGGTGAGCTCGTTCCAGCCCGAGATGTGGTGGGTCGCGGTGATCTACCTGCTCGCCATGTGCGCGCTGGCGATGCACCTTCGCCACGGTGTGTGGAGTGCCTGCCAGACGCTCGGCTTCACCAACACCGCGGCCAGCCGCGCCCGGGCGAACTTCGCCGGCGTGTTCCTCGCGGTGGTGATCGCCGGCGGCTTCGCGCTGGTCCCGCTGTCCATCCTCTTCGGCATCGTCGACTAAGGGCTGATCCAAGAACATGACTGAAACCCAGACCCCTGCCACGACCAGCGACGCCGCTGGCTTCTTCACCCTCGGTGACCCGGTCGCGGACACCAAGGCACCGGCCGAGGCCTCCGTCCCCACCCGCTGGGAGGAGCGCAAGTCCCACGCCAAGCTGGTCAACCCGGCCAACCGTCGCAAGATCAAGGTGATCATCGTCGGCACCGGCCTGGCCGGTGCCGCTGCCGGCGCCACGCTCGGCGAGGCCGGCTACCAGGTCGAGAGCTTCTGCTACCAGGACTCACCGCGCCGCGCCCACTCGATCGCCGCCCAGGGTGGCATCAACGCGGCGAAGAACTACCGCAACGACGGTGACTCGGTCTACCGCCTCTTCTACGACACGGTGAAGGGTGGCGACTTCCGCTCGCGCGAGTCCAACTCCTACCGTCTCGCCGAGGTCTCGGCCAACATCATCGACCAGTGCGTCGCCCAGGGCGTTCCGTTCGCCCGCGAGTACGGCGGCCTGCTCGACAACCGCTCGTTCGGCGGTGTGCAGGTCTCCCGCACGTTCTATGCGCGCGGCCAGACCGGGCAGCAGCTGCTGATCGGGGCCTACCAGGCCCTCGAGCGCCAGGTCGCCGCCGGCACCGTGACCACGCACACCCGTCACGAGATGCTCGAGCTGATCACCACCGAGGACGCCGACGGCCAGACCCACGCCAAGGGCATCATCGTGCGCGACATGGTCACCGGCGAGATCGAGACCCACCTCGGTGACGCGGTCGTGCTGGCCACAGGCGGCTACGGCAACGTCTACTTCCTCTCCACCAACGCGATGGGTTCCAACGTCACCGCCGCGTGGCGTGCGCACCGCAAGGGCGCCTACATGGGCAACCCCTGCTACACACAGATCCACCCGACCTGCATCCCGGTCTCCGGTGAGAACCAGTCGAAGCTGACCCTGATGTCGGAGTCGCTGCGCAACGACGGTCGCATCTGGGTGCCGAAGAAGAAGGAAGACTGCGCCAAGGACCCCCGCGACATCCCGGAGGAGGACCGCGACTACTACCTGGAGCGGATCTACCCGGCGTTCGGGAACCTGGTCCCTCGCGACATCGCCTCCCGCCAGGCCAAGTACATGTGCGACGACGGTCGCGGCGTCGGCCCCGAGGTCGACGGCGTGCGCCGTGGTGTCTACCTCGACTTCGCCGACGCCATCAAGCGCCTCGGTCGCGACGCGGTCGAGACGAAGTACGGCAACCTGTTCGACATGTATGCGCAGATCACCGCGGAGAACCCCTACGAGGTCCCGATGCGCGTGTATCCCGCGGTGCACTACGTGATGGGTGGCCTCTGGGTCGACTACGACCTGGAGAGCAACGTCAAGGGCCTGTTCGTGGCCGGCGAGGCCAACTTCTCCGACCAGGGCGCCAACCGGCTCGGCGCCTCCGCGCTGATGCAGGGCCTGGCCGACGGCTACTTCGTGCTCCCCTACACGATCGCGAACTACCTGGCCGACAGCCACGAGCGCATCGACGAGTCACACCCGGCCGTGGTCGAGGCCAAGAAGTCGGTCGAGGAGCGGATCAACCACTTCCTCACCGTCAACGGCACCCGCTCGGTCGACAGCTACCACAAGGAGCTCGGGCACCTGATGTGGGAGTACTGCGGCATGGAGCGCACGAAGGAAGGGCTGTCGCTGGCGATCGAGAAGATTCGCGAGCTGAAGGCTGACTTCTGGAAGAACGTGAAGGTCCTCGGCACCGCGGAGAGCCTCAACCAGAGCCTCGAGCGGGCCGGCCGTGTCGCCGACTTCTTCGAGCTCGGTGAGTTGATGTGCATCGACGCCCTCAACCGGCGCGAGTCCTGTGGCGGGCACTTCCGTGCCGAGTCGCAGACCGCCGACGGTGAGGCCGAGCGCATCGACGAGGAGTTCGCCTACGTCGCGGCCTGGGAATGGGCCGGCGAGGACGGCCACATGCCGGTGCTCCACAAGGAGTCGTTGTCCTACGAAGCCATCGAGATGAAGGCACGGAGCTACAAGTGAAGATCACCCTCAACATCTGGCGCCAGGCCAACGCGGCTGCCAAGGGCGCGATGCAGAAGTACGAGCTCGACGACGTCTCCGAGGACATGTCGTTCCTCGAGATGCTCGACCTGCTCAACGAGAACCTCAACGAGCAGGGCGAGGACCCGGTCGCCTTCGACTCCGACTGTCGTGAAGGCATCTGCGGCATGTGCAGCCTGATGATCAACGGTCAGGCGCACGGCCCCGAGGTCACCACGACCTGCCAGCTGCACATGCGTTCGTTCAAGGACGGCGAGACGATCACGATCGAGCCGTGGCGCGCCGAGCCGTTCCCGGTGCTCAAGGACCTGGTCGTCGACCGTTCCGCCTTCGACCGGATCATCCAGTCCGGTGGCTACATCTCGGCGAACACTGGTTCGGCCCCCGAGGCCAACAACCTCCCGGTCGAGAAGGCCAAGGCCGACCGTGCCTTCGACGTGGCCACCTGCATCGGCTGCGGTGCGTGCGTGGCTGCCTGCCCGAACGGTTCGGCCTCGCTGTTCCTCGGGGCGAAGATCACCCACCTCGGCTCCCTCCCCCAGGGCCAGCCGGAGCGCGACACCCGCGTGGTGGACATGGTCGCCCAGCACGACCACGAGGGATTCGGTGGCTGCACCAACATCGGTGAGTGCACCGCTGCCTGCCCCAAGGAGATCCCGCTCGACGTGATCTCCCAGCTCAACAAGGACCTGCGCACGGCGATGAAGCACGGCTACTGAGCCAGCGAAGTCACCACGCAAGTCGGCCCGGCACCCCGTGTGGGTGCCGGGCCGCTTTGCTGTCTCGCGCAACGTCCTGCACGGCGTACGCCGGCGCAACCGGTCCGCAGGACGTCTTTCTAGTCGGCCTTGGGCTTGCGGCGTACGACGGCAATCAGCGCCAGCATGGCCGCTCCCCCGGCCGCGAAGGCAGCCTTGGGGCCGGCCCCACCAGAGCCACTGCCCGACGTCCCCATGGCGCGACCACGCGCGCCTGCGCCGGAACCTGCGAACTGGCCCACTGGTCCTGCCGGGGCCTCGGGAGCGGCGGCGACCTTGGCGACGTGCCCCTGCTGCATCCCCGATCGCGCGGCGCGCGCCTTGCGGGAGGTGTAGGCCCACGCTGCGGCGTACATGACGACGCGGGAGAAGTAGTTGATCCAGACCACCAGGATCAGCGCGATGCCGAAGGCCTGGAAGGCCGGCTGCGACTTGGTGGAGGCGATCAACAGCGTGGACAGCTGCTTGAGGATCTCGAAGCCAACGGCGCCCAGGAGGGCGCCGGACCACAGGGACGAGCGCGGTACGTCGGGATCCGCGAGCAGCTTGAACAGGGCGAAGAACAGCACCATGCTCGCGCCGACGCCGACGGCCACCGACACCACCAGCAGGAGCGGGGACAGCCCGACACCCAGGCCGACCAGGTCGAGCAGCTGCTCGGAGAACCGGGAGATGATCCCCGAGACGGCGACGCTGACCATCATCACCAACCCGATCAGGCCGAGCGAGATCAGGTCACGCGCCTTGCCCACGACGAAGTTGGGCTGTTCACGCTGGGGGGTCTCGAACATCACCAGCAGTGCCTCGCGCATGCCGGACAACCAACCCAGCCCGGCGTAGAGCACACCGGCCAGACCGATGATCCCGACCGCGCCGGCGGAGTCCTGGATCGAGGCCAGGGAGATCTGCCCCTCCCGGTCACCGAGCATCCCGGGCAGCACCTCGCCGATGGCCTCGGTGAGGTTGTCCTGCGCGTTCGGATAGACCTTGGAGACCCAGCCGATCACGAAGAAGGCCAGGGCCAGGATCGGGAAGAAGGACAAGAACCCGAAATACGTGACCGCACCGGCCTGGAGGTTCCCCTTCACCTCGCCGAAGTGTTCGACCATCCGCATGACGTGGTCGAAGGCAGGCCGTTGGGCCCGCAGGCGAGTGATCCGTGCGTCGAGTCGTTCTTTCAGTGAGGCCACAGGAGTCAGGTCACCATGTCTTCGCCGGCGAGGGCAAATGACCTGTCCACCTGCCAACCGATCTCGTCGTCGTGCACATAGAGGTGGAACTCGTCGGCCTGGAACCGGCACTCGAATCCGGCCAGCTCGGTGAAGGCCCGGTCGAGGGTGAGGTCGTCGAGGTGGTGGGCAATGGTCACGTGGGGGTGGTAGGGAAAGGCCAGCTCCGTGGCCAGCGGCCCGTTCCTGACTGCGTCAGCCAAGCGTTCGCACCCGGAGATTCCTTCCACCACGCCGACGAACACCACCGGGCTGACCGGTCGGAAGGTGCCGGTGCCGCGCAGGTGCACGGCGAAGGCGGGTGACGAGTCGGCGACGCCGGAGAGGTGTTGCTCGACGACATCGAGGTCGTCACACTCGACCGGCGGGATCAGGGTGATGTGCGTGGGGATCTTCGTGGCAGTGGTGTCACCGATCGCGGTGCGGTAGTCCTGCAGCTGTGATGCCCAAGGCTCCGGGATGGCGATGGCAACTCCGATGGTCGGCACGTCTGCGACCCTAGCGCGAGACGGGCTTGACGAAACCGACCCGGTCATAGACATCGGCCAGAGTCCGCTCGGCGACCGCGGAGGCCTTGGCCGCACCACTTGCCAGCACGTCGTTGAGGGTCTCCTTGTCGTCGAGCAGCTCCAGGGTGCGGTTCCGGAACGGGGTGACGAACTCGACCACGACCTCGGCCAGGTCCTTCTTGAAGTCGCCGTATCCCTTGCCGTCGTACTGGCCGACGAGCTCCTCGATGGAGGTACCCGTCAGTGCTGAGTAGATGGTCAGCAGGTTGGAGACACCCGGCTTCTCCGCGGTGTCGAAGCGGACCTCGGAACCGGAGTCGGTGACCGCGGAGCGGATCTTCTTGGCGCTCACCTTGGGGTCGTCGAGCATGTCGATGATGCCGTTTGCCGACGAGGCCGACTTCGACATCTTCGCGGTGGGCTCCTGCAGGTCGGTGATCTTCGCGGTGGCCTTGAGGATGTAGGGCTCGGGCAGCCGGAACGTCTTCTTGTAGCGGTGGTTGAACCGCTGGGCGAGGTCGCGGGTCAGCTCGAGGTGCTGGCGCTGGTCCTCACCGACAGGCACGTAGTGGGGGCGGTACAGCAAGATGTCGGACGACATCAGGATCGGGTAGGTGAACAGACCCACCGACGCGGCTCCCTCGCCGCCCTTGGCCGACTTGTCCTTGAACTGCGTCATCCGGCGTGCCTCGCCGAAGCCGGTCAGGCACTGCAGCACCCACGACAGCTGGGCGTGTGCGGGCACGTGGCTCTGCATGAAGATGGCCGATCGCTCCGGGTCGACGCCCGCAGCGATCAGTTGCGCCGCGGCCCGCAGGCACCGATCGCGCAACACCTTCGGGTCCTGCTCGACGGTGATCGCGTGCTGGTCGGCGATGAAGAAGAACGGCTCGTAGTTCTCCTGGAGGTCCACCCACTGGCGCAGGGCGCCGAGGTAGTTGCCGAAGTGGAACGAGTCAGCGGTCGGCTGGATGCCGGAGAGGACCCGGGGCCGGGCGGTGCCCGTTCCCGATCCGGACGCAGCGACCTGGGGCGCGGTCGAGGTGGACATGCGGGCATTCTGTCACTGCGGATGCGCGGCGTTTCATCGGCCCACACGAGGGATAACCTCCGGTGCATGCCCCCACCTCCGCCCAGCGCTTCTCGGCGCTCCCGGAGGCGTTGGGCACTGGTCATCGTCAACGCCGCGTTGCTCTTCGGCATTGCCGGAACCTGGTCTGCGGTCAGCCAGCACGAGCGCATGTTGGACGACGACACCATCCGCGCCTGCCTCGTCCACGCGGCCGGCGAGGTCGCGATGAAGGGCGTCTCCATCGACTCCGACATCTCGCAGCTCCGCTTCGTCGCGAAGAACACGATCGAGTTCGAGACCTTGCCCGCACGTGACCGTGGCACCGTCGACACGCGACGCCACGCCGATGATCGTGAGTGGGCCGACACGTCCGACGGGGGCCGTAGCGTCACCGTGCGTTGCCGACTCACCGCCGAGGGCGACACCTTCGACGATGCACTGACCGTGCTCGACACGGAGGTCGTCCGATGAGCCGCGGGATGAGCCTGGCCGCGATCGTCCTCCCGAACGTGATCGCGTTGTGGCTCGTGCTCACTGGGCAGATGGCCACGGCTGACCTGCTGATGGCCTACGTGGTCGATGCCTGGCTGGCGATGGTTCTCCTTGCTCGCACCCGCCGTCGCGCTGTCGACCGCGTTCGGTCGCGCACGCTCTCGGAGTGGTTGGCGCTTATCGGTGGAGTCCTGCTGCTCCTGCTCGTCGTGGGCGTGTTGAGCGCCGAGGTGATCGCGACAGTCAGTTGGGACCGCGCGTCCGTGCTCGCCATCCTCTCCGTGTGCGTGTGCCAGGCTCTCGGGCTGCGCTGGAACCGACGCATGGGTTGGGGTGGCCTCCTCTGGCGGATCCTGCTCCTGCTCATCGGGGCGGGCATCGGCCTGGGCACTGCCCGCGGATATGCCCGTCTGGCCGAGCACGGTTGGGAGCCCGCGCGTCTCGGCGATGCCTGGGCCGGGCCGCTGGGCGAGACGCTGACCGGTTGGATGCTCGACCTGCACGTGCCGGCGATGGCGATTCCGGCGCTCATGCTGATCACCTATCGCACCGCCAACGAGCTGGTCCTCGAGCTCGGGCGTGTCGACGACCCCGAGAAGGGCTCAGGCGCGAGCGCGCGTCCGGGACAGCTTGAAGGCGAGCAGCAGCACCAGGAAGCCGGCCACGGACAGGGCCACCCCGACGTACGCCGGTGACTGGTAGCCCCAACCGGCGGCGATGACGAGCCCACCGAGCCAGGCGCCGAGGGCGTTGGCGACATTGAGCGAAGCGTGGTTCATCGCAGCACCCAGGGTCTGCGCATCACCGGCAACCTCCATAAGGCGCAGTTGCAGGTTGACCACCAGCACCGAGCTGATCGCCGAGATTGCGAAGGCGAACGGCAGCGCCCACCAGCCGTAGGGCGTCACGGCGGCGAAGAGCAGCAGGACCACGCCCATGCCGAGGGCCGAGCCGAGCAGGGAGCCGAAGACCGACCAGTCGGCCAGCTCCCCCGCCAACCAGGTGCCGAAGGTCATGCCGAGGCCGAACATCAGCAGGAACACCGGGACGGCGGACTCACGCAGCTCCCCCACCTCGGTGATCGTGGGCGAGATGTAGGAGTAGACCGCGAACATGCCACCGAAGCCGACCGCACCTGCGAGCAGGGTCAGCCACACCTGGACACGGGAGAAGGCGGCGAGCTCGCGGCGTCCGGTGGCCTCCGGGTCGGCCGGAAGCGCGGGGACGTAGGCCATGATCATCGCGACGGTCACCAGCCCGAGCACGGCCACGGCGACGTACGCCGATCGCCAGCCGAGGTTCTGCCCCATCCAGGTGGCGGCGGGCACCCCGATCACGTTGGCGATGGAGAGCCCGAGCATGACCAGGGCCACGGCTCGCCCCTTGCGCCCCGGGGCGGCCAGGTTGGCGGCGACCAGCGAGGCGACACCGAAGTAGGCACCGTGCGGCAGTCCGGAGAGGAATCGGGCGGCTGTGAGCAGCTCGTAGTTGGCCGCGACCGCGCTGAGTCCGTTGCCGATCGCGAAGGCGACCATCAGGGCGAGCAGCAGTGCCCGGCGCGGCAGGCGGGCACCGAAGAAGGCGAGCAGTGGCGCGCCCACGACGACCCCGAGCGCATACGCCGAGATGACGTGCCCGCTGGTCGGGATGCTGACGTCGACCCCGTCGGCGATCTGCGGGAGCAGGCCCATCGTCACGAACTCGGTCGTGCCGATCGCGAAACCACCCATCGCCAGCGCGAGGACGGCGAGGCCGAAGTGGGCTGCGTGGGGGCTGGTGGCGTCAGGCGCCGGGGCGCCGCGCTGCTGGTCGGTTGCTGGCATGCTCATCGCATTGTCCAACCAGAGGGCGCGCGGCGCCTATTCCGTGTCGCTGCGCACACACACGGTACCTCGGTGGTTGAGGTGGCCGAGGTGATGTCCTGAGGAGGCGAGGGACGAGCCGTCTCGAAGGGAACGAGGCCGTCTCGAGACCACGCTCAACCGGCGAGGTGACCCCAGCGTGAGGCCAACTCGCGCCACGGCCCGACCGCGGCCACCCGACCGTCGATCAGGACCACCACCCGGTCGGCCCGCGACAATGCGGCTCGCTTCGCGGTCGCGCCGATCACCGTGGCGCCCCGCTCACGCAATGAGCGCCACAGCTCGATCTCGGTGCTGGCGTCGAGCGCACTCGAGACGTCGTCGGCCAGGGTCAGCTCGGCCTCGGTGGCCAGCGCGCGGGCCAGGGCCAAGCGCTGCACCTGACCACCGGAGAGGCGTACGCCGCGGTGCCCGACGAGGGCGTCCTTGCCGCCGGCGTCCTCGATGTCTGCGTCAAGACGCGCGACTCCCACCGGGGTGTCGAAGGCTCGGTCGTGACCCAGGCGGACGTTGTCGTTGAAGGTGCCCGACAGCACTCGCGGCACCTGGGCCACGTGGGAGACCTGCCCGGGGCGAAGGAACCGCTGCGGGTCCTGGACCACCTCGTCGTTCCACACGACCTCGCCGCGGTAGTCGATCAGGCCGGCCAGCGCGGCCAGCAGGCTCGACTTGCCGGAGCCCACCTGGCCGACCAGCAGCACCAGCTCACCCGCCTCGACGGTGAGGTCGACACCGGTGACGCCGAGCGTGCCGTCGTCGTGGACCGCGGAGAAGTTGCGCAGCTCGAGCCTGTCGAGGACAACCCTCTGCACGGGGGCGGGCTCGGGCGCCCTGCCCTCGACCAGGTCGACTCCCGGGGGAAGATCCATCAGGTCAGCGCCTCCGGCGAACCTGGCTGTCTCGACCTGCCAGGCCCGGGTGCCGGGGGCTTCGGTGACGACCATGCCGGCAACCCGACCGAACCAGTCGAAGCCGGCCACCGCGTTGCCGACCAGCAGGGCGATGGCCAACCCCCAGCCACCGGCGAAGTAGACCGCCCACGCGGTCACCACGCCGCACTGCACCATCACGATCGGGACGCCGTCGAGGAAGGCCTGCACCCGGTGCTCCTTCACCGCTGCCGCCACGCGGCCCGAGTCGACGTCACGGAGGTGTCGGCGCACCGACGGGGTGGCCGCGGCCAGCTTGACGGTGCGTGCCGACTCCAGCGCCGAGACCAGCGCCCGCCCGAAACGGGCTCGTGCCGTGGAGGCCGCCGCGGCCGAACGACCCGCGATCGGACGCCCCACGGCCGAGGCGAGCGCAGAGGTCACCATCACCGCGAGCAGGACGGCCCCGGCGATCCAGGTGCCGGCGATCAGCGCCGTGAAGGCGGCGATGATCATGCCGTTGACGAAGTCGACCCAGCGGTCGGCGTATCGCGCGTAGCGGTCAGCGTCCATGGACCGGGCGACCACCTCCCCCGGAGGCGTTCGGGCGAGTCGCTGCTGGGAGGTCTGGCCGTGCAGCACCGACATCCGCACCCGCAGCATGACCTCGATCCACCAGCGCGGATAGCGCCAGAACGCGTCCGCGAGCAGGAACGGCATCCCCAGCAGGCAGACGACGAGCGCCACGCTCAGCAGGCCGGGAGACTCACCCACTCGGAGGTCTTCGACGATGCGGCCCCACACCAACCCGGTGATCGCACCCTGCGCGCCGATGACGGACACCACCAGGAACAGCACGGCGCCGGCGATGCCCCAGGTCGGACGGACCGCGAGCGCGTGGGCGATGCCTCGGGCAAGCGAAGGCCCGTTGCCCACGTCGGGAACCTCCGGTGGCGGGCCCGCACGACGACGACCGCCGACCGATGCGGCACCGGCGGCGTCGTCGAGGGTGGCGTGCACGACCGGTGGCTCACTGTCAGCGTCTTCGACGCCGTCCACCAGGTCGTGCTGGCGACGATCCTCGACCCGGCTGTCGTGCAGCAGGTCACGGAACGGCCCGGGCTCGCGGGCCAGGGTGGCGCGCAGGCCGTCCTGGACCACGCGGCCGCGGTCGAGCACGGCCACATGGGGGGCTCGCTCGATGGTGCTCAGACGGTGGGCGATCAGCACGCCGGTGCGGCCCCGGAGCAGCCTGTCGGCAGCCGCGACCACCCGGTGCTCGGTCAGCGGATCCATCCGCGCGGTGGCCTCGTCGAGCACCACGACGCGGACGTTGCGGATCAGCAGCCGGGCGAAGGCGACCAGCTGCTCCTCCCCTGCCGACAACCGGGTGCCGCCGGGGCCGAGCAGCGTGTCGAGCCCCTGGGGCAGCCCCGAAACCCACTCGTCGAGCCCGAGCTCTCTGACGGCATGCTCGACCTGCTCGCGCGCGACATCACCGAAGAGGGTGATGTTCTCGGCGAGGGTGCCGGCCAGGATCTCGGTGCGTTGGGTGACCACCCCGATGGCGGCACGGAGCTGCTGCAGGTCAATGTCGCGGATGTCGATCCCGCCGAGCAGGATCGATCCGGGAGGGGGCTCAACGGCACGGGAGACCAACGAGGCCAGGGTCGACTTGCCCGAGCCGGTGCGCCCGACCAGAGCCAAGGTGTCACCGGCCGGCAGAACGAGGTTGATGTCGCGCAGCGCGAAGGTGCCTTCGTCGTAGGCAAAGGCGAGGTCGCGGATCTCGAGCTCGAGGGCCTGCTGGTCGGGCACCGGCAGCCCGCCCTGTGGCTCCGGCTCCACGGCCAGCATCTGGCGCAGGCGGATGACCGCCCCGAGCCCTGCCTGGAGGTCGGGCAGATGGTTGGCCAGCATGGCGATCTGGCCGACGAAGGTGGAGGTGACCAGGAAGAGGGTGACCAACCTGGCCACGGAGAGGTCACCGTTCATCGCCAGGGCGATGCCGGCCAGACCGATCCCGGCCAACAGGGCATGGAGCAGGAGACCGGCGCGCAGGGCCAGCCGGCGCTCGACGTCGAGGACCGAGCGGAACCGCTCGTGGACCTTGGCCGAGAGGCTCGCCACGCGCTTGACCACGTGGGCCTGACCGAGGCTGGTGCGCAGGTCGTCGCGGCCGGCGATGCCCTCCTCGAGCGCGGCCGCGTGGTCGGTCCACGCCATCTCCTCGATCACCTTGCGCCGGGAGATCTCACCCAGGAGCGACCGGATCGCGAACCAGGTGACCACGCCCAGCGCGGGGAACAGCAGCCAGGAGGGCCACCAGGTGAGCCCGGCCACGATCCACATCGGCAGCACGCCGAAGACGGCGCGGGCAAACATCCACAGCTGCCAGCGCAGGAGGTTGCCGACCTCGTGGGTGTCGTCGTCGACCCGGTCGAGGATCTCGCCCACGGCCTGCTCGGAGAGGGTGGCCAGAGGCTGCCCGAGGGCGGCGTCGAGCAGGTCCTCGCGGAGCCGCCCCTCGGCCCGGTCGGAGAGGCCGACCCAGACGACCTTGCCGAACGTGTCGATGAGCGAGGCACCGATCACACAGGCGGCCAGTAGCCAGACCAGGGAGCTCGTGGGGTGCTCGGCCAGACGACCGATCACCACGGTGCCCATCGTGGTTGCCACCGCCGCCACCGCCGCGCAGAGCAACGCTCCAGCGGCGAACGGCGAACGCATCCGGCGCCAGTCGACGCGCCGGGAGGGGTCGGCCGGCGGGACCTGTGGAGGCGTCTGCTGCGGCCGCTCCGGCGGCCTGGTGAGGGTGTCTGTCATCGCCTGCCGAGACTACGCCGCGGCACCGACACTCCTCATCTGGTTTTCCGTTCACTGCCACCCTGTGCTGCGCGCGGTCCGGTGGCATCGAACATGTGGGGATTGAAGCGAGACCGCGGGGGAAGGGTGGCGACATGACCCGCCGTACCTCCCTGCCCATGGTGATCGCATGCCTCGTCGCCGGCCTGCTGCTGGGCGGCTGCAACGTGAACGCAGGTGACCAGGCGGTCGACGACTTCGAGGGCTGGTGGGACGGGCACGCCACCGACGGTGTGGAGATCACCCACACCCAGGCCAACAACGACCTGCCCTTCTCCGGCAGCGGCGACATCTGGTTGCGCCCCGACGAGAGCGTCGACACCCGTTCGCTGGTCGACGACCTCTGTGGCTACGACGCCGACAAGGAGACGGTCTTCCATCTCGACTCCGCTGACGCACCCGAGAGCACCGACCCCGCGGACGCCACCGGCGAACGCGACGTCGAGGTGGCCATCGACTGCGACGACACGGATCTCACCATGACCCAGTGGGAGACGTTGCTCGAGACGGACGGCCTGGCGTCTGCATCGATCGACTCGAGGGTCCTGGTGGCCAGGTTCGACTCCCCCGAGGAGCTGCTGGCTGCGGTCGCGGACCTGCGTGAGCTCGATCCCTCCGAGCTCCACCTGTCCTCGGGAGAGTTCAACGCACCCGGCCATCTGAGCGTGGACCAGGAGGGCGACGTGACCGAGGCCACCCGGGCCCTGCTCGACGCAGTGCTCGATTCCGGGGTGCCGCTGCGCCAGGTCGATGCCGGTGAGCACCACCGCAGCGGCGTCGAGCTGGAGGTCGTCGTCGACGGCGACCAGTCCGACGTCGATCGGCTCGAGGAGCTGTTGCTCGAGGTGGACCCTCAGGCCGCAGACCTGGCCACGATCACCCCCGCGGCTGGGTAGAGACGCCCAGTCGGCACGTGTCGACGTACAGAAACGCCGAGTCGGCACGTGCCGACGCATTCTGCGTCACCTCGTGCCGACTCGGCGTGATGACCACGTCAGACGCTGAGGCCGTCGATCAGTCCGTTGAGCGTGATCGAGGGACGCATCACGTCGTCGGCCTTGGCCTCGTCGACCTTGTAGTAGCCACCGATGTCGACCGGGTTGCCCTGGACACCGATCAGCTCGGAGTTGATGGCGTCCTCGTTGCTGCGCAGGTCCCCGGCCAGCTTCGCGAACGCCGCGGCGAGCTCGGCGTCCTCGGTCTGCTTGGCCAGCTCCTCGGCCCAGAAGAGCGCGAGGTAGAAGTGCGATCCACGGTTGTCGATCGAGCCGACCTTGCGGGCCGGGGACTTGTTCTCCAGCAGGAACGTGCCGGTGGCACGGTCGAGGGTGTCGGCCAGGATCTGCGCGCGGGCGTTGTCGTTGACCTGGGCGAAGTGCTCGAAGCTGACGGCCAGGGCGAGGAACTCACCGAGGCTGTCCCAGCGCAGGTAGTTCTCCTTGACCAGCTGCTGCACGTGCTTGGGGGCCGATCCGCCGGCACCGGTCTCGAAGAGGCCACCACCGTTGATCAGCGGCACCACCGAGAGCATCTTCGCCGACGTACCGAGCTCGAGGATCGGGAACAGGTCGGTGTTGTAGTCACGCAGCACGTTGCCGGTCACCGAGATGGTGTCCTCGCCCTTGCGGATCCGCTCGACGGAGAACGCGGTCGCCTCGATCGGGGACAGGACGCGGAGGTCGAGGCCGTCGGTGTCGTGGTCCTTGAGGTACCTCTCGACCAGGGAGATGAGGTTGCGGTCATGGGCACGCGTCTCGTCGAGCCAGAACACGGCCGGGGTCTGTGAGGCACGGGCCCGGGTCACGGCCAGCTTGACCCAGTCGCGGATCGGGATGTCCTTGGTCTGGCAGGCACGCCAGATGTCACCGGTCTCGACGTCGTGCTCGATCAGCACGTCGCCGGCCAAGTTGGCGACCTGCACCTTGCCGGCCGAGGGAACCTCGAACGTCTTGTCGTGGGAGCCGTACTCCTCGGCTGCCTGGGCCATCAGGCCGACATTGGGCACCGAGCCCATCGTGGTCGGGTCGTAGGCGCCGTTGGCGCGGCAGTCGTCGATGACGGCCTGGTAGATGCCGGCGTAGCTGCTGTCGGGGAGTACGGCGAGGGTGTCGGCCTCGTTGCCGTCGGGACCCCACATGTGGCCACTGGTGCGGATCATCGCCGGCATCGAGGCGTCGACGATCACGTCGCTGGGCACGTGGAGGTTGGTGATTCCCTTGTCGGAGTCGACCATGGCCAGACGGGGGCCGTCGGCCAAAGCCGCCTTGATCGCAGCTTCAATTTCTGGACCGTTGTCGAGCTTGTCGAGACCGGCGAGGATGCCACCGAGGCCGTCGTTGGCGGACAGGCCCGCGGCGGCCAGCTGGTCGCCGTACGTCGCGAAGACGTCCGCGAAGAACGCCTTGACGACGTGGCCGAAGATGATCGGGTCGGAGACCTTCATCATCGTGGCCTTGAGGTGCACCGAGAACAGGACGTCATCGGTCTTGGCCCTGGCGATCTGCGCCTTGAGGAACTCCTCGAGCTGCGCGACGTGCATGACGGTGCCGTCGACGACCTCACCGGCCAGGACCGGGACCGACTCGCGCAGCACGGTGGTGGTGCCATCGGCGGCGACGTGCTGGATGCGCAGGTCGTCGTCGGCCTCGATGATCACGGACTGCTCGTTGTCGCGGAAGTCACCGGCCGACATGGTGGCCACGTTGGTCTTCGAGTCGGCGGTCCACGCGCCCATCGAGTGGGGGTTCTTGCGGGCGTACGCCTTGACCGAGGCGGGTGCCCGGCGGTCGGAGTTGCCCTCGCGCAGGACCGGGTTGACCGCGGAGCCCTTCACCTTGTCGTAGCGGGCGCGGATGTCCTTCGCCTCGTCGGTGGAGGCGTCGTCCGGGTAGTCGGGGAGGTCGTAGCCGGCGGCCTGCAGCTCCTTGATCGCCGCCTTGAGCTGCGGGATCGAGGCACTGACGTTGGGCAGCTTGATGATGTTGGCCTCGGGTGTCTTGGCCAGGGCACCGAGCTCGGCGAGGGTGTCTTCGACCTGCTGGTCGGCAGGGAGACGGTCGGTGAACTGGGCGAGGATGCGCGCGGCAAGGGAGATGTCGCGCGTCTCGACGTCGACGCCGGCGGTGGAGGCGTATGCCGAGATGATCGGGAGGAACGAGTGAGTCGCCAGCATCGGCGCCTCGTCGGTGTAGGTGTAGAGGATCTTGGCCATGGGTGCGGCGACTCCTGATCGGTCTGTGCCTGGGGCAGTCTGTGTGCAGCTGATTGTTTCTTGACGTCAAGATACCTGACGCGCGGTGACGATCCAGCCTCGCACCCGTCTGCCCATCGGTCTAGAGTCGTCCCTGACCCTTGATCGCCAGGGGTCCACACGTCTGCACAAGGGGTTCTCGGATGACCGACACTTCCATCACACCCGAACCGACACTTGCCCAGAAGATCGGCGCCGAGGTGCTCGGCACCTTCGTGCTCGTCTTCATCGGTGTCGGTGCCGCGATGCACCTCGGGGACGGCACCGACGTCACCGGGGTCGCCCTCGCCTTCGGCATCGCCGTCCTCGTGATGGCCTACGCCGTGGGCCACATCTCGGGTGGACACTTCAACCCGGCGGTCTCGGTCGGAGCCGCCTTCGCCGGGCGCCTCTCCTGGGTCCAGGCCGCCATCTACTCCGGCGCACAGCTCGTCGGCGCGATCGTCGCCGCCGCCGCACTCTTCGTGGTCCACAAGAGCATCGACGGCTGGGACGCCGAAGGGGCGATGGGCCAGAACGCCTTCGGCGACGAGGCCGCCAGCGACATCGCCCTGTGGGGTGCGCTGCTTGTCGAGATCATCGGTACGGCGCTCTTCCTCTACGTGATCCTCGCTGCGACTGACAAGCGCAACCCGAGTGCCGCCGCGGCCCCTGTGGCCATCGGCCTCTCCCTGACGGGGATCCACCTGGCCCTCATCCCGTTGACCGGCACCTCGGTCAACCCGGCCCGCTCGATCGCCCCGGCGCTGTTCGCCGGCACCGACTCGCTGATCCAGGTCTGGCTCTTCATCGTCGCCCCGTTGATCGGTGCGGCCATCGCGGGCCTGACCTACGCCCTGATCTTCGGCAGTGACGACGCACCTGTCCCGGGCTCCGGTCTGGCGTTCCTCCAGGGCGGCAACGCCGGGGCGACCGCTTTTGCCGGCGGTTGGGACCCGAACGCACAGCACCACGGCGGCCAGTTCCAGGGTGGCCCGGCCCAGGGGGGCTACGACCCCAACGCACAGCAGTGGGGTCAGGCAGCTCCGGAGCAGCAGTGGGGCCAGCCGGCACCCGAGCAGCAGTGGGGCCAACCCTCCGGACAACCCGGCGCCGACCAGCAGTGGGGACAGCCCGCACCCGAGCAGCAGTGGGGCCAGCCCTCCGGACAACCCGGCGCCGACCAGCAGTGGGGCCAGCCCGCACCCGAGCAGCAGTGGGGCCAGCCCTCCGACCAGCCGGGCGCCGACCAGCAGTGGGGACAGCCCTCCGGCCAGCAGCCCGGTCAGCACGCCGCCCCGCAGCAGCCGGAGCAGCAGTGGGGTCAGCCTGAGCAGGCACCCGAGCCGTGGACTCCTCCCGAGGACGACGGGTCCCGCACCCAGATCCGCCCGTCGGACGACAACCCGTCCTGATTCACCCGTTCCGGACCGGAGGCCCCGCCACGTGATGTGGCGGGGCCTCCGTCATGTTGTCGGGGTCGTTGCTCGTGGTCCCTTCTGCGGTCTCACTTCCGGAACGCGGTCAGTTCCAGGTCGACACCGTCGATGGAGCGTTGCTCGACGAGGCCAACTCCGGGCGCGAAGGCGGACACCGTCGACGTCCCCTTCGGCACCGACCGCTCCTCGATCTCGACGACGCCGTCGAAGTCGCCGTACGGCGTGGCGGCGGAGCCGTCGGTGATCAGCACCTCGGCCGTGCGGGCAAGCGCGCCCCTCACGAAGGCTGCCGCATAGCCATCACCGTGGCGCGGGGTCGCGGCCATCGCCAGTGTTGCCTCCGAGCCAGCGGTCCCGGCCTCCCACGCGTCGGCGCCGGTCCGGCCGAAGAGCCACACGTTCCCCGATTCGTCCTGGGCGAAGAATGCCTCCGAGTCGGCGAGGACCCGGCGCTCGGCGCCCCAGATGACCGTGCGTACGACGGTAGTGGTGACCCCCGCGACCACCCGGGTGTCGTCGAGGACCGTGACCGTGCTCGATGCCGCCTTGCCGCCCGAGGCGTCGTACGTCCACTGGTGACCGACTCGCAACGGGAGCCATTCGTTGGTGACCGCGTCGACGAAGTCGTCGGGGTCGGGCGAGGGCGTCGGAACGGTGAGGCCGTCGGTGCCGGTGGCATCGATCTTCTCCGGAGCCGAGCCGCAGCCGGCGAGCAGGAGCAGTCCGACCAGCAGGGCAACGACACGACGCATGTCGCCCAGCATTCCATCCCTGCCACCCGGGCGGTCGGAGCGGCCCGAACGCTGCTAGCGTCAGGAATGATCACCCGCATCCTCGAAGGAGTCCCCCTGTGAGCACACCGCTCAAGGTGGCCGTGACCGGCGCAGCCGGCCAGATCGGCTACAGCCTGCTCTTCCGCCTCGCCAGCGGCGCCCTCGGCGACCGCCACATCGAGCTCCGCCTGCTCGAGATCACCCCGGCCCTGAAGGCACTCGAGGGTGTCGTCATGGAGCTCGACGACTGCGCGTTCCCCGGCCTGGCCGGTGTCGAGATCGGCGATGACGCCGAGAAGATCTTCGACGGCGTGAACCTTGCCCTGCTGGTGGGAGCTCGTCCGCGCGGCCCGGGCATGGAGCGCGGTGACCTCCTCGAGGCCAACGGCGCGATCTTCACCGCCCAGGGCAAGGCCCTCAACAACGTCGCCGCTGACGACGTACGCATCGGTGTGACCGGCAACCCGGCCAACACCAACGCGCTGATCGCGATGACCAATGCGCCCGACATCCCCGACGAGCGGTTCTCGGCGCTGACCCGCCTCGACCACAACCGGGCGATCTCGCAGCTGGCCGCGAAGACCGGTGCCTCGGTGACCGACATCAAGAAGATGACGATCTGGGGCAACCACTCGGCCACGCAGTACCCCGACATCTTCCACGCCGAGGTGGGTGGCAAGAACGCCGCCGAGCTGGTGAACGACCAGGCCTGGTTGGCCGACACGTTCATCCCGACCGTCGCCAAGCGTGGCGCCGCGATCATCGACGCCCGCGGCGCCTCGTCGGCCGCCTCGGCCGCTTCGGCGACCTGCGATGCCGCTCGCGACTGGCTGAACGGCTCCGCCGAGGGAGACTGGGTCTCGATGGCCGTTCGCTCCGACGGTTCCTACGGCGTTCCCGAGGGCCTCATCTCCTCGTTCCCCGTCACCACCGACAACGGTGACTGGGAGATCGTCCAGGGTCTCGAGATCGACGAGTTCTCGCGTGGCAAGATCGACGCCTCGACGGCCGAGCTGGCCGAGGAGCGCCAGGCCGTCACCGACCTGGGCCTCATCTGACCCTCCACGCGTCAAGTTTGATGGCCGAGGGGTCAATCGTTGATGGAAACACGTCGACGATTGGCCCCTCGCCGCATTTGCCGGCCGCCCGCTCGGTGTGGTCCATCGGCGTCGTACGCCGGGGCACTTGTGCGGTGCTGTTGACGGAAATCGGCGTCACAGCTCGTGTGGAGCGACAGTAACCCCGCGTTACTTGCAGGTCAGGAGGGCTGTTCGGGGATCGAGGCGACGAGCACCAGCAAGGTCACGCCCATCGCCACCAGGATCGTGGCGTCGAATGCCTTGCGCCGTACCTGCAGCATGCCCGCGTCGTCATCGGAGAGCGCCAAGCGCGCGCCGGCGGCCGCCAACACGGCCAGTGCGATCCAACTGACGCCACTGCGCCAGGCGCCCGTGGCAGCAACCACGACTCCGACCAGAGCCCCGGCCAGCACGGCCAGATAGATGATGCCGCCCAGCGTCGACGGCTTGCGGATCTCGGTCACCGAGCGCAGCCCGGCCGGATCACCCTGGTCGACCCGCTCCGGGGTCGACTGGTCCGGATCCGACTGGTCCGGATCCGACTGGTCCGGATCCGACTGGTCCGGATCCGACTGGTCCGGATCCGACTGGTCCGGATCCGACTGGTCCGAGACCTGGTCAGGGGCGGCGTGACCCGAGACCTGTTCCAGGCCCGCGGGGCCCGAGAGACGGTCCGGCTCGACGCGGTCGGGCTCGACCTGCGACGACTCCACCTGGACCGACTCGGTGTCGTGCACCACCGGATCCGAGGTCTGGGACGCCTCGTCGGGGTGGTCGGGTTCCGAGCCGCGTTGGGTCACGTCAGGCCAGCCCGCTCTCGGCGATCGAGACCACATTGGCCAGCAGCATCGCGCGTGTCATCGGGCCCACTCCTCCGGGGTTGGGCGACACCCAGTCGGCGACCTCCCAGACGTCGTCGGCCACGTCGCCGGCGATCTTGCCCTCGACACGCGAGACACCGACGTCGAGCACGGCGGCACCGGTCTTGACCATGTCCTTCGTGATGATGCCCGGCACGCCCGCGGCGGCCACCACGATGTCAGCCTTCGCGACGTGGGCAGCCAGGTCGACAGTGCCGGTGTGGCACAGCGTCACCGTCGCGTTCTCGGAACGACGGGTGAGCAGCAGGCCCAGGGGGCGGCCGACGGTGACGCCACGTCCGATCACGACCACGTCGGCGCCGGCAATGGCGACGTCGTGGCGCCGCAGCAGCTCGACGATGCCGTACGGCGTACAAGGCAGCGGCGCCTCGTTGCCCAGCACCAGCCAGCCGAGGTTGGTCGGGTGCAGGCCGTCGGCGTCCTTCGCGGGGTCGATCAGCCCGAGCACGCGGTTCTCGTCGCGTCCGCGCGGCAGCGGCAGCTGGACGATGTAGCCGGTGCACGCGGGGTCTTCGTTGAGGGTGCGGACCGCATCCTCGATCTCGGCCTGCGAGGCCGTCTCCGGCAGGTCGACGCGAATCGACTCGATGCCGACCTCGGCGCAGTCCTTGTGCTTGCCGTTGACATACCACCGGCTGCCCGGGTCGTCACCGACCAGGACGGTGCCCAGGCCCGGAGTGATGCCGTTGTCCTTGAGCGCGGCGACCCGCGAGCGGAGCTCGTCCTTGATCGCGGCAGCAGTGGCGGTTCCGTCGAGCTTCTGAGCAGTCACCCGACCATCCTAGGGATCGCCCCCGCACCACGTGGGATCGGCCCCGCACCGCGTGGCCAAGCTGCCGTTCCCCTCGAGCAACGCGGGGTCACTGTCGCCGAACACGCGCTGTGACGGGCCGTTCCGTCAACAGCACCGCGCAAGTGTCGCCGTACGGCACCCGGGCGCGACCCACCGGTCGTGCCCCGCTCAGGCGGCCACCGGGGCAGCGCCATGGCGCTCGAGGTGGCGTTCGGCAGCACGGGCGGCAGGGTGGGACACGACGGCGGCGGTGACGCCGATCGCGGCGATCACCACCCATCCGGGCGCGCCCCACGACAGGGCGAGGAAGGTGTAGAGCGCGGGGAAGACGATCGGCTCGATCTGGTAGCCCATCCCCCACACGCCCTGGTAGTCGCCCAGTCGCCGCGGGTCGGAGAGCTCTGAGGTGAAGCCCCAGTCGGACGCGGACTGCCACAGCTCGGCGCCGGTGATGGTGATGTGACCGACCCAGATCAACACGATCGAGACCCAACCGACGGTCTCGTGGGTGACGCTCAGGACCACGCACGACAGCACGAACGCCCAACCCGACCACCGCACCGCGCGCAACGCGCCGTTGACGGTCTCGGCGCCGCGCGAGGCACGCACCTGGAGGAGTACGGCGAGCACGGTGTTGGTGCCGAACAACCACGCGAGCAGCACCTGGGGCGCATCGGTGCGTTCGACCAACCACAGTGGAACCACGACGTTGAGCAAGACCTGGTTCGACGACAGCACGCCGTTGCAGATGCCCAGCACGACGAAGCCCTTGTTGCGAAAGGCCCCCGGCGACAGGTGGTGGTCGTCACCGTGCACGGGCACCTGGCGCCGCAGGTCGGGGAGGAAACCGATCATGAGGGCGTTGAGCAGCAGGAGACCACCGGTCAGGATCGGTACGGCGAGGATCGCCTCGTGGGTGCCGATGCCCAGGGCGACACCGCTGGCGCCGGCGCCGAGCGTGTAGCCCACGTTGCGGGCCGAGCGCTGGAACGCCATCGCCCGTACCCGGGTCTCACGAGGGAAGACCTCGATGCGGTAGACGTTTCGGGCCGAGCGACCGGCCGTCTCCACCGATGCCAGCACCGAGAGCATGACGACGAACAACAGGAAGCCGCTGATCAACGGCCACGAGAAGTAGAGGGCCGCCTCGAGCAGGGCCGAGATCACCCAGAGACGCTTGGCACCGACCTTGTCGGCGAGCCGGCCGAGTGGGATCGACAGGGACAGGGTGACCAGGGCCGCGACGCTCATGCCGAGGCCCACCTGGGCGCCGCTCAGTCCGACGATCTGGGTGAAGAAGACCGCCGTGCCGGTCAGGAACGCACCGGTGGCGAACGCCGACAACACCGACTGGCCGGCCAGGTCCCGTTCCAACTTGGTCGGGGGGATGATCCGTTGCCACCAGTGTTGCGCCATGCTCAGGCTCCCGCCGTCCGAGTTGTCTTGACGTCAAGATATCAACACGGATCGGCTCGTCCCACTCATTTTTCGTCACCTACGGGCGCACCTGACCAGAGGTCAAGAATTGCCTGCTCGAGCGTCAACAATTGCCTGCTCGCGCATCAAGAAACGCCCGATCGTCAGTGGGCGAAGTGGCGGGTGCCGGTGAAGTACATCGTCACCCCAGCCTTCTCCGCGGCAGCGATGACCTCTTCGTCACGGATGGATCCACCCGGCGCCACCACGGCACGGACACCGGCTGCGAGCAACACCTCGAGGCCGTCGGCGAACGGGAAGAACGCGTCGGAGGCGGCGACCGAGCCCGCGGCCCGCTCCCCTGCCCGCGTCACCGCGAGGTTGCAGGAGTCGACCCGGTTGACCTGCCCCATGCCGACGCCGACCGAGGCGCCGCCGTCGGCGAGCAGGATCGCGTTGGACTTCACCGCACGGATCGCCCGCCAGGCGAACTGCAGGTCGGCCAGCGTCTCCTCGGAGGCCGCCTCGCCGGAGACCAGGCGCCAGCGCGCCGCATCGTCACCAGTGGTCCAGCTGGTGCCGTCGCCCTTGGCGATCTCACCGGCTGCATCGATCGCGTCGCGCTGCTGCATCAACAGGCCACCAGAGATCGGGCGGAACTCGACGCCACCGGGCTGCGGCGGGTTGGCCACCAGCAGACGCAGGTTCTTCTTGGCGGTCAGGATGTCGAGCGCAGGTCCGTCGAAGCCGGGCGCCACGACCACCTCGGTGAAGATGTCCTTCACGGTCTCGGCCATTTCGGCGGTCACGTTGCGGTTCGTGGCGATGATCCCGCCGTACGCCGACACCGGGTCGCAGGCGTGCGCCTTGCGGTGCGCTTCGGCGATGTCGGTGCCGACCGCGATGCCGCACGGGTTGGCGTGCTTGATGATCGCAACGGTCGGCTGGTCACCGTGGTCGTAGGCCGCGCGGTAGGCAGCGTCGGCGTCGACGAAGTTGTTGTAGGACATCTCCTTGCCGTGCAGCTGCACGCCCTGCGCGACACCGCCCTCGGGCTGGCGTCCGCTCTTGTAGAGCGCCGCCGCCTGGTGCGGGTTCTCGCCGTAGCGGAGCACGTCGGACTGGGTCCAGGTCGCGCCCATCCAGGCCGGGAAGCCCGAGCCGTCGGAGGTGTCGGCAAGCACCGAGCCCATCCAGGAGGCAACGTGCACGTCGTAGGTCGCGGTGTGCACGAATGCCTCGGCGGCCAGTCGCTTGCGCTCGGCCAGCGTGAAACCACCCGACTGGGCGGCGGCCAGCACGGCGTCGTACGACGCGGGCGAGGTCACGATGGCCACCGACGGGTGGTTCTTCGCGGCAGCGCGCACCATCGACGGCCCGCCGATGTCGATCTGCTCGACGCACTCGTCCGGCGTCGCGCCCGAGGCCACCGTCTGGGTGAAGGGGTAGAGGTTGGAGACGACCAGGTCGAAGGGCTCGATCTCGAGGTCGGCCAGCTGCTGCACGTGGGAGTCGAGGCGGCGGTCGGCCAGGATTCCGGCGTGCACGCGCGGGTGCAGCGTCTTGACCCGACCGTCGAGGCACTCGGGGAATCCGGTGAGGTCCTCGACCTTGGTGACCGGGACGCCGAGGTCCTCGATCAGGGCTGCCGAGCCCCCGGTGGAGACCAGCGCGACACCGGCGGCGTGGAGGCCACGGACCAGCTCCTCGAGGCCTGACTTGTCATAGACCGAGACCAGTGCCCGCTTGATGGCGATCTTGCCGTCTGTCATGCGCCGAACCGCACCTTCCTGTCGGTGATGGTGAATCCTTCTCGAGCCAGTCGGCCCACGTTGTCGACGAGCATGCTGCGCTCGGCGACCTTGATCCGTTCGTGCAGCGTGTCGACGTCATCGTCGTCCTCGACCGCCACGACGCTCTGCGCGACGATCGGTCCGGTGTCGACACCTCGGTCCACGACGAACAGGGTCGCACCGGTGACCTTGACGCCGTACGCCAGGGCGTCCGCGGGGCCACGCGTGCCGGGGAACGACGGGCACAGCGCGGGGTGGGTGTTGAGGGTGCGCCCGGCAAAGCGGTCGAGGAAGTCCTCGCCCACCAGCTTCATGAACCCGGCGAGGACGACCAGGTCGGGCTCGAAGGCAGCCACGGTGTCGGCCAGCGCGCGGTCCCAGTGCTCGCGCGAGGTGAACTGCTTCACCTGACGCACGAAGGTCGGGATGCCGGCGCGCTCGGCGCGGGCCAGGCCCTCGATGTCGTCACGATCGGCACCGACCGCGACCACCGTTGCGCCGTACGCCGGGTCCTGCGCGGCGTCGATCAGCGCCTGGAGGTTGGTTCCCGCGCCGGAGACGAGCACCACGAGGCGCTGGGGCTTGCGGGTGGAGGGCACGGCGGGAGTTTATCGACCGCGCCGGGCCGGGCCCGCATCGGCCTCAGCCATGGACGCGCGGCGTCATTCCTCGTCGTCGACCGGCATGGAGCGGCGGATCCACCAGGTGGCGATGAGACCGCCGACCAGGCCGCCCAGCCCGAAGGAGACGATGCCGTGCCAGAGCACCTCGCCGGCCGGTGGACCGACCTCACGCATGCGCCCCGGCCCGACGGAGCCTCCGGAGACGGCCGCCATCAGCCCGAAGACCAGCCCGGCCAGCGCGCCGCCGACCAGCCCACGCAGGGCTCCTTCGTCCCACGCCACCGTGGGACTGCGGCGTTGGCTGTGCAACGCGCCGACCAGGCCGCAGACCACGGGTAGCGCGAGCAACCCGGGCACCCAGGCCGGGGTCGGCCCGGAGTCGGGCAGGGCCGCGAGCAGCGGAAACATGGGTACGGCGCCGATGGCCACCACCGACGGCGAGACCAGGGTGCCGGTGCCGACCATGAAGCCCGGGCCGAGCAGGTAGCAGCCGGAGAAGACCACCGCGTTGGGGACCACGACCAGGGTGAGCAGAATGAACATGATGCCGTCGCCGGTGTCGAGGTGGAGCTGCGACATCACGCTCATCGCGGCCCCGAAGTCGAGGGCCAACGCGATCAGGAAGGCTGCGGTGGAGACGAGCAGGAAGGTCACCAGGATCGACGTCGCTGAGTTCAGCGCGCCGCGCACCGCCTGCGGGGCCAACGACAGCCACACGGCGGCTCGTCCGGAGCCGACCGCTACTCCCGCTCCGCCGACGAGAACGGTGAGCCCGAGCGACCAGAGCACCACTGAGTTCGTGGCCGGGGCCGTCTCGGAGGTGCCGCTGAGCACGGCGGTGACGACGGCGACGACGACATAGGCGGCCGAGAAGGTGCCGACCGCGGCCGGCACGGTCCAGTCACGGTCTCCGTCGGAGAGCGCCTCGGCGTCGGGCCCGTGACCGGCCACCTGCTCCCCCAGCCTCAGCGCGTAGCGCCAGATGACGACCGCGAACAGCAGGGTCAGCCCGAGCGGGATCGCGGTGATCGGGACTCCGTGCACGTGCAACCCGGAGCCGTGCCCGGTCAACCAGGCCAGTCCGCCGGTGCGCAGCGCCCCACGCGGGGCTCCGTGGATGCCCCCGTCCGCCAGGAACCAGCCGACCAGGGCCACACCGAGGCAGCCGGCCAGCGTCGTCGCGGCCGCCGAGAAACCGGCCAGACCGGCCAACAGGGTCAGCGGTCGACGGGAGGCGCCGGCAGAGGAGAGTCCCGGAGGGGTCAGTGTCGCGGTCATGGCGCTGCCATCTTCACCCGGAGTCGTGTGCTCGCAGGGCTGCACACGCCGCACGATCCAGTTTCGCCGGTTGCCCCGCGACCCCGTACCGTGGACGCGCGATGCACGATCCTGCCGAGTTCGACGCGTTCTACACCGCCACCCGCGATCGCCTGTTGCTGCAAACCTATGCACTGACCGGAGACCTGCCTGCTGCCCGCGGTGCGGTTCGTGATGCCTTTGCGGCCGCCTGGCACCACTGGCGCAAGGTCTCACGCCTCGACGACCCCGAGACCTGGGTGCGTCCGCACGCGTGGACCCACGCCCAGCGTCGTCACACCACCCGCATCTGGCACCGTGACAAGCAGCTCGACGATGAGACTCGCGCCACGTTGGATGCCCTGTCCAAGCTGACGTTGCCGCAGCGCAAGGCGCTGCTGCTCACCCACCTGTGCACGGTCAGCATGGAGCAGATGGCCCGCGAGGTCGGCCTGACCGACGACGCTGCCGCCCGCGAGCTGCAGACCGCCACCGCCCAGTTCGCCCTGCACCGAGACGTGCCCTCGACCTCCGTCCGGGTCCGACTCGAGGCCCTCTCCAGCAGGATCAGCGAGGTCCGCTTCCCCCGGGCCACGATCATCCGCCGTTCCGGGGCGGCACGTCGCCGCGCCCACACCGCTGGCGGCGTACTCGTGGTGGTCGCGGCCCTGCTCGCCTCCGGGGCCGTCGTACACCAGGGCAACGGCGCCTCGCCGGCCCTCGGCGGGGTCAGCGCGCACGGCGACTCGTCGTCGACCGAGGTCGATCCGGCCTCCCGACTCTTCCCCAATGAACTGTTGACCCAGGACCAGGTCGGCGCTCTCTCACCGAGCCGCAAGCTGCGCGTGCGGGCGACCACCGACAACACCGACGGTGACGGCATCAACTCCGTCTGCCAGGCCGAGCGGTTCGCGGACCCTGAGGGCCGGGCCGCGCTGGTGCGCACGTTCCGCTTCGAGGGCCAGCCCAAGCTCTCGGCAGTGCAGAGCGTCGAGCTCTCCGAGGCCCCCGAGTCGGCCCATGCCGCCTACCGGACCACGATGAGCTGGTACACGGAGTGCACCCGGTCCCGCCCACAACTGCTGGCCACGCACGCAATCAAGGGCGTCGGGGACGAGGCCGCACTGCTGGTGCTGCGCACCTGGCAGAAACCGGTGCGCACCTACACCGTGGCCGTTGCCCGCACCGGTTCGCTGATCACCTCGGTCGTACGCCGCTACGAGTCCGACCGGGCCCCCCGTCTGGCCCCGGTGACCGACCTGGCCGCCACCGCGGTCAATGGTCTCTGCGGCCACGAGGCGGCCGGGGAGTGCGCGAGCAACCCGACCCTGAGCCAGGTTCCCCCGCCGCCCGCCGCACAGGCACCGGGCATGCTGCAGGAGGTCGACCTGCCACCGGTCAACGGGATCGAGCAACCGTGGATCGGCACGAAACCCGCAGACCCGGCCGGCAACAACACCGCCGCCACCCGCTGTGACCAGGCCACGTTCGACGGCAAGGTGATCCGCGCCGCCACCAGCCGCACCTTCGTCATTCCCGAGGCCAAGCTGCCCAAGGCCTTCGGCCTCACCGAGACCGTCGGACGCTTCCGCAAGGCAGAGGCCGCACGCGCCTTCGTGGCCGACATCCGCGCCAAGCTGGACGGCTGCGAGAAGAAGGACCTCTCCACCGAGGTCGTCCGCACCTCCACCAGCTCCACCAAGGACTCCGACCTGACCATCTGGCACCTCACGACCGAGATCTCCGACGAGACGAAGGTGCAGTTCCTGATGGGCGTGATGCGGCGCGGCAAGGTCGTCGTACAGCTCGGCTTCGTGCCCGACTCGGGCCACTCGATCGACAACGGTGCCTTCCACCAGCTGTCGTTGCGCGCCATGGAACGCATCACGAACCTGCCGAAGAAATAGTTCGGCGAGCCGTGCAACCTGCTCCCCCACCCACGCGTATCCCCGTTCGACAATGAAGGCATCACCGATCGGGACAGGGGGACGTCGATGAATGAGCAGGAGTTCGACGACTTCTACACCGCCTCGTTCGCCAGGATCACCGGTCAGGTCTACGCCATGATCGGCAATCGCGACGAGGCACAGGAGTGCGTGCAGGAAGCCTTCGTGAAGGCGTGGGCGCACCGGCGCAAGCTGGAGAAGGCCGACCACCCGGAGGCGTGGGTGCGCGTCACCGCGCACCGCCTGGCGATCAGTCGCTGGCGGCGGACCAAGCTCGCCAAGCGGGCCCAGGATCGAGCCGTCTCGGCGCTCACCGTGGCCCCGCCCGTCGACGAGAAGTACGTCGCCCTGGTCGCGGCCCTCAAGAAGCTCCCGGAGCCGCAACGCCGAGCGCTGGTGCTGCACCACATGTGTGACCTGCCGGTGGCCGCCGTGGCCCATGAGGTCGGCGCACCCGAAGGCACCGTAAAGGCCCGCCTCTCACGTGGCCGCGATGCCCTGGCCGCGCTCCTCTCAGACAACGAACCGAATGGATTCCAGGAAGGAGCCAGCCATGTCTGATCCGATCAAGGACCTCGAGAACTTCAACCCGCAAGGACTCCCCATGGACCCGCTGACGCCTTCCGAGGTACGCCGCCGCGGAGATCGTGTGCGTCGCCGGAACAACGGTGTGCTGGCTCTCGGAGCGGCGGCTGCGATCGCCGTGGTCGCCACGTCCGGGGTCTTCATCAACAACGCCGTCGACAAGGGCCAGGAACCCGCCCCGGCCAGCCCCTCGCAGACCAAGAACGCCGAGCAGGCCGAGATCCCGGCCGACTTCCCACTGGCCGCCGGAGTCCGGGGTGCCACGGAGACCGACACCGCGGCAATGTCCGGCCTCGACTACTGCGGTGTCACTCCGCTCGCCGACCTGGACCCTGCCGACGTACGCAGCATCGGGCTCAGCGGTGGCGAGACCTCCATCACCCGCACGCTCTACCTCCTGGACTCCTCGGAGGCCTCGGTCGCGGCGCACGAGGCGATCCTCGATGCGGCCGACGCCTGCACCGACGGCGACCCGAAAGACAGCGGCGACGTCGCCATCCACCGCGACGGCGAGGGGTGGCCGGGCAGCACGGTCACCGAGGACTTCGCCCACGGGGAGAGCACCACCGAACCTTCCGTCGAGGTCGTCAACGTGGTCTCTGCCGGGCCCGCCCTGCTGGTGACCTCGACCATCGGCTCCTGGAGCGCTGACATCAACGCCGGGGTCGGCTCCGTCCGTTCCGATGACCAGCAGGTCATGCTGGCGATGAACGACTTCGGCGACTACGACGCCCCGCAGACCGACACGTCCAGGGGTGACGACTCCGGTGACACCGGGTCCGGCGCGTCGACGATCCGTGACGACTTCCCGCTCGCCGGCGGATGGCCCGATGACTCGAAGGCCGAGAAAGGCAAGAACATGGGGCTGCAGGGCCCGAATCGCTCGCTGGCACCCCTCGAGTTCCAGGCCTGCGGCGAGGACTGGCAGGAGCCTGAGTACGCCGATAGGTTGCGCGCCGACTGGAACAACGTCGAGGACTACCGCTCACGCCAGCTCACGACGTACGCCGATGCGGACACCGCGGTGGCAGCCGTCGAGAGCCTGATCGCCCAGCAGCGGGCCTGCCCGAAGGACCCGGTGCGCGACGACGGGTACGTCAACAACCGCGAGGTGCGCGAGGTGCCCCTCGGTGGCGAGGCGTGGGCGATCCTGGAACGCGACACCATGGACGGCGCCGACTCCCCCTTCGGTGAGAGCACCCTGGTGGTCCGGGTCGGCAACGCGGTGCTGGTGATCCGTGGGGGCGGCCACGGCGGCTACCCCTCGGGGGACGGCCAGGCGCAGATCGACGCGATGAACGCGCAGGCCGCCGACGTGATCTCGTCGATGTGCGAGTTCACCGAAGAGGGTTGCTGAGCCGCCGGCGTCACCGACCCGCACGCCACCTCGGCGGGTCCTCCCGGCGGAAATGGGAACTCCCCGGCCGAAATTTCGGCCGGGGAGTTCCCATTTCCCCGGGTACCCGGGGATATGACCTCAGAGGCTCTTGAGGCCCAGATCGTTCAGAACGGCGCGCATCAGCTCGGCGGTCTCGGACGGCGTCTTGCCGACCTTCACACCAACAGCCTCGAGCGCTTCCTTCTTGGCCTGCGCGGTGCCGGAGGAACCCGACACGATCGCACCGGCGTGGCCCATCGTCTTGCCCTCGGGGGCGGTGAAGCCCGCGACATAACCGACGACCGGCTTGGTGACGTTGTCCTTGATGTAGGCCGCGGCCCGCTCCTCGGCGTCGCCACCGATCTCGCCGATCATCACGATCGCCTTGGTCTCGGGGTCGTTCTCGAATGCCTCGAGGGCGTCGATGTGGGTGGTCCCGATGACCGGGTCACCGCCGATGCCGATGGCGGTCGAGAAGCCGAAGTCCTTCAGCTCGAACATCATCTGGTAGGTCAGCGTGCCCGACTTCGAGACCAGGCCGACCGGGCCCTTGCCCGCAATGGTGTGGGGCGTGATGCCGGCGAGCGACTCCTCCGGCGTGATGATGCCGGGGCAGTTGGGACCGATCATCCGGGTGGACTTGCCCTCGAGGTAGGCAACCACCTCGGCGCTGTCCTGGACCGGCACACCCTCCGTGATCACCACGAGCAGCGGGATCTCTGCGTCGATGGCCTCGATGCAGGCGTCCTTGGTGAACTTCGGCGGCACGAAGGCGACCGAGACGTCAGCGCCGGTCTCCTTCATCGCCTCGGCCACGGAGCCGAAGACCGGGAGGTCCTTGCCACCGAGCTCGACCGACGTACCGGCCTTGCGTGCGTTGACACCCCCGACGATGTTGGCGCCGGACTCGACCATCAGCGTGGTGTGCTTGGCACCCATGCCGCCGGTCATGCCCTGGACGATGATCTTGGAGTCCTTGTTCAGGTAGATAGACATGATTCAGATCTCCGTATCTCAGGCGTTCGCCAGCTCGGCGGCCTTGTCGGCCGCACCGTCCATGGTGTCCACCTGCGTCACGAGCGGGTGGTTCAGCTCGTTGAGGATCGCGCGACCCTGCTCGACGTTGTTGCCGTCGAGACGGACCACGAGCGGCTTGGTCGCCTTGTCACCGAGGAGTTCGAGGGCGCCCTTGATGCCGTTGGCGACCTCGTCGCACGCGGTGATGCCGCCGAACACGTTCACGAACACGGACTTGACCTGCTCGTCGTTCAGGATCACGTCGAGGCCGTTGGCCATCACCTGGGCGTTGGCGCCGCCGCCGATGTCCAAGAAGTTGGCCGGCTTCACGCCGCCGTGGTTCTCACCGGCGTAGGCGACCACGTCGAGGGTCGACATGACCAGACCCGCGCCGTTGCCGATGATGCCGACCTGGCCGTCGAGCTTGACGTAGTTGAGACCGAGGTCCTTGGCCTTCGCCTCGAGCGGGTCGGCCTCCTCGCGGATCTCGAACTGCTCGTGCTCGGGGTGACGCACCTCGGAGGCGTTGTCGTCGAGCGAGACCTTGCCGTCGAGGGCCTC
Organism: Nocardioides sp. Soil797; assembly: GCA_001429555.1. Taxonomy (GTDB): domain Bacteria; phylum Actinomycetota; class Actinomycetes; order Propionibacteriales; family Nocardioidaceae; genus Nocardioides. The sequence goes on from LMSR01000011.1 coordinate 180,173, forward strand.
CAGCTTGTCGCCCTCGAGGCGGGCCAGCGGGTTGACCTCGACCAGGGTGGCGTCTTCCTCGACGAAGACCTTCCACAGGTCCTGGACCATCTTGATGGCCTGGTCACGCAACTCGGCCGGGAAGGCGGCCTCGTCGACGATCGCGGTGGCCTTGGCCTCGTCGACACCGGTGAGGGCGTCGATGGCGATCTTCTTCACCGCGTCGGGGTTGGTCTTGGCGACCTCTTCGATCTCCACACCACCTTCGACGCTGGCGATGCACAGGTAGCTGCGGTTCGAGCGGTCGAGCAGGAAGGAGAAGTAGTACTCCTCGACAGGGGGCGTGGCCGGAGTGACCAGCACACGGTTGACCGTGAGCCCCTTGATCTCCATACCGAGAATGTTGGAGGCGTATTCGAAAGCCTCGTCGGCGGTCTTGGCCAGCTTGACGCCGCCGGCCTTGCCGCGACCCCCAGCCTTGACCTGAGCCTTGATGACGGTGACGCCACCCAGCTCCTCAGCGGCAGCACGTGCCTCGTCGGCGGTCTCCACGACCTTGCCGAGAGTCGTGGTGACACCGTGCTTGGCGAAGAGTTCCTTCGCCTGGTATTCCATCAGGTCTGACATCCACCCAGTCCTTTTTCTTTATGGTCATAGTCCGGGGATTCCATTGGGCACCCTAGACCCGCCGGACGGATTCGCTCCACTGAGGGTCTCTGCGTGGGCACGTGTGACTGGTCACTTCCACGCGAAATCTCCGTGAATCTCCAGCAGACTCGGTGACCGTTGTCCACAATGGACGACGCTGCCGATTTACAACGGGCCGGGGGTGTCCGTTAAAGTCTGTTGCTGCTCATCCCCCGAGGTTCAGGAATTGATGCATGGGTAACCACCGAGCTCCCCGTCGCGGAGCCTCGTCTGCGACTCCGGTGAACTCGGGCGGAACACCTGTCGGCGGCAAGCGCAAGGCGGTCAAGCACGCCGGTTCACGCGGCCCCCTGTTCCGAAAGCTGCCCTCCGCGCCGGTTCTTCTCGGTGTGGCGGCGCTGACCATCTCGGCCACCGGCGCGGTGACGATCAACCAGACCCAGGTCTCCTCCGCCTCCGCCGACAACCTCCCCACCACCCGCGCGGCGAGCGCGCTGACGGGCTCGAGCACCGTCACCACCACCAGCGCCACCGACCAGCGCAAGGAGGCCGTCTCCCGCGACTCGCGCCGCGACGCCCTCCAGGACGCCAGCGACCAGAACCTGCAGGCTGCCGCCGAGGCGACCGCCAAGCAGCGCAACGTCGAGCTCCAGAAGCTGGCCCAGTCTGCTGAGAAGCAGGCGAAGAAGATCGCCCTGAACCTCTGGCAGCTGCCGTTGAGCAACTACCGGTTGACTGCCACCTTCGGTCAGTCCAGCGGTTTGTGGTCGAGCACCCACACCGGCCTCGACTTCGCGGCCCCCACCGGCACCCCGATCATGTCGGTCACCAACGGCACCGTCACCTCGGCCGAGTACGCCGGCGCCTACGGCAACCAGGTCATCGTCACCACTGATGAGGGCGAAGAGCTCTGGTACTGCCACATGAACGAGTTCGCTGCCTCCGTCGGCGACAAGGTTCGTGCCGGTGACGTGCTGGGCTACGTCGGTTCCACCGGCAACGTCACCGGCCCCCACATGCACCTCGAGGTGCGTCCCGGTGCGGGCGACCCGGTCGACCCGTACTCCGCGCTCGTCGCCCACGGCCTGCACCCCTGAGCGGAAACGCGTCAGCGGATCCGCTGACGGTGGTCCAGCCATGATTTCGACCAGCAGGCCGCTGAGACCAACGTTTTGGTTGTCTTCTGGGCCGAGACCCAACCAAAATGTTGGACTCAGCGCGGAACACTGACCGTAGGCGACCGCGTCACCAGGTCTCGACACGCCGGCCGCGACCTCGCAAGCTCGGGCGCGCGGCTCGCTCGACCAGCATCAGAAACTGTTCGGCACTCCGCTTCTCAGAGTTTCTCGACAGGTGCGTAGCGCAGCAGCAGCCGCTTGACCCCCTCCGAGCCGAAGTCGATCGAGGCAACCGCCTTGTCGGCGGCACCTTCGACCGAAACCACGGTGCCGAGCCCGAAGGAGTCGTGGACGACCCGGTCCCCCGGATCGAGTGAGGGAATCTCGCGGGCCGGCTTGGCCTTCTTCGACGCATCGAGCCGGGCAGCAGCGCTTCCGAAGTTGCGACGCCCCGCTGCCGTGGGGGCGCCGAAGTCGACCCCCGGCGACGAGCCGTAGTTGGGCCGGTTCCACGAGGTCTGTGCGCCGGCCGTGCGTTCCCACTCGATCAGGGTTGCCGGGATCTCGTCGAGGAAGCGGGAGGCCGGATTGTGCGAGGGAGCGCCCCAGGCTGAGCGCATCACCGCGCGCGAGAGGAACAGTCGCTCGCGCGCCCGGGTCACGCCGACGTACGCCAGTCGACGCTCCTCTTCGAGCTCAGGCTTGTCACCCAGCGAGCGCATGTGCGGGAAGACGCCGTCCTCCATGCCGGTCAGGAACACCACGGGGAACTCGAGCCCCTTGGCGGTGTGGAGCGTCATCATCGTGACCACACCCTGGGTGTCGGCCTCATCGACCTCGTCGCCCTCCTCGGGCGGCGGCGGGATCTGGTCAGCATCAGCAACCAGGGCCACCCGCTCGAGGAAGTCACCCAGTCCGGGCTTCTCGGTGCCGCTCACGGTGTCGTCAGGATCGGCCGGGTCGGCCGACGGCCCGGCGATCGGGTCGTCGGAGAACTCACGGGCCACGGCGACGAGCTCCGCGAGGTTCTCCACCCGGGTCTCGTCCTGGGGGTCGTCCGAGGCCTCGAGCTCGGCGAGATAGCCGGACTTGTCGAGCACCGACTCGAGGATCACGTCGGGCCGCTCCCCCGCGTCGACCATCGACTGCAGCTCCTCGACCATGCCGACGAACCCGCGGATCGCGTTGTGTGAACGGGTGGCGATGCCGGGCGCCTCGTCGGCCCGCCGCAGGGCCTCCCAGAACAGGATGCGCTCGCGTTCGGCGTACGCCGAGACACAGGCCTCGGCACGGTCGCCGATGCCCCGCTTGGGGGTGTTGAGCACCCGGCGCAGGGAGATCTCGTCGGCGGGGTTGGCCAGCATGCGCAGGTAGGCCAGGGCGTCACGGACCTCCTTGCGCTCGTAGAACCGGACGCCCCCGACCACCTTGTAGGGCTGGCCGGTGCGGATGAAGACCTCTTCGAAGACTCGCGACTGCGCGTTGGTGCGATAGAAGACCGCCACGTCGCCGGGGCGCGCGTCATTGGAGTCGGTGAGCTTGTCGATCTGCTCCGAGACGAAGCGGGCCTCGTCACGCTCGTCGTCGGCGACGTAGCCGATGATCTTCGCGCCGTCACCGGCCTGGGACCAGAGCCTTTTCGGCTTGCGACCGGCGTTGTTGCCGATCACCGAGTTGGCCGCCTCGAGGATGGTCTGGGTGGAGCGATAGTTCTGCTCGAGCAGGATCGAGGTGGCGTCGGGAAAGTCCTGCTCGAAGTCGAGGATGTTGCGGATGTTGGCACCGCGGAAGGCATAGATCGACTGGTCGGCATCACCCACCACCATCAACTCTGCCGGCGGCACCCTCTCGCCGCCGGACTCGAACCCGTGCACGTCGCCCTCGGGGTCATCGGCGCAGAGCTGGCCGATCAGTGCGTACTGCGCGTGGTTGGTGTCCTGGTACTCATCCACGAGCACGTGGCGGAACCGGCGGCGATAGACCTCGCGCACCTCGGGAAACGCCTGGAAGATGTGCACGGTCAGCATGATGATGTCGTCGAAGTCGACGGCATTCGCGTCGCGCAGCCGCCGCTGGTAGAGCGCGTACGCCGCGGCGTAGTGCTCCTCGAAGCTGTTCTTCGTGTCCTTGGCGGCGTCTTCCGGGTCCTTGAGCTCGTTCTTCTGGTTGGAGACCCAGTTGAGCACGGCGCGTGGCTGGTAGCGCTTGGGATCGAGGTCGAGGTCCTGGCAGACCAGGGTCATCAGGCGCTTGGAGTCGGCGGAGTCATAGATCGAGAACGTCGACTTGTAGCCGCGTCCGTCGAGATTCAGCTTGTCGATCTCCTTGCGGAGGATGCGCACGCAGGCGGAGTGGAACGTCGAGACCCACATGATGCGGGCTCGTTTGCCGACCAGGTCCTCGACGCGTTCCTTCATCTCGGCGGCGGCCTTGTTTGTGAAGGTGATGGCCAGGATCGAGCCGGGGTGGGCCTTGCGCTCACGGATCAACCAGGCGATGCGACGGGTCAGCACCCGGGTCTTGCCGGACCCCGCACCGGCCACCACGAGCAGGGGTCGGCCGGCGTGGATGACGGCCGCGCGTTGTGGGTCGTTGAGGCCCTCGAGGAGTGCCTCGTTGGACGGGGTGCGGGCAGGCTCGACGGACTCGAGGCCGGGGATCGGAAATGAAGAACTCATGCTCCGGCCACCCTATGTCGCAGCACCGACGACGCCGATAGCGACGGTGGTCGAGCAGCGAGCGTCTCGAAACCACCCCAGCCCCACCGAGGGCTCGAGACGGTGGCCGCGCAACCTCCTCGACCACCGGCGGAGGTCAGTCGCGTACGACGGTCAGCGCCACACCGTCACCGAGCCGATACGGCTGGGTGGCCAACAGTGCACCGAGGGTTCGGCGCATCCGCGAGATCTCGGCCCGGACCGACACCTGGTGGTCGGCGTCACCGTGCAACTTCCGGCTCAGGTCACTTGCAGTGAGCCCCGTCGGCCCGGCAGCGGCCAGCAAGGACAACAACTCCGCATGTCGCGGCGACAACGCGGCCCGCCACGGGGCATCGGGCCCGCGCACCTCCAGCGTCGCTGGCGACGTACGCAGGTCGAGGGTGGCCGCGAACAGCGTCTCCCCCGACGTGCGTGGCCTGATCAACCAGCCGCCACGCAGCCTCTCGGGCAGGCACAGCCCCAGGCCGGGCACGGCGATCACCCGATCGGTCTGCGGCACCTCCACCCGGTCCTGCACGGCGACACCCTGGTGAGCCGCGACCCAGCCGTGGTCGTCGACGACCAGCAGTGGGCTGCTGACCCCGGTCAGCAGCGGCTCCACCGAGCGCCGGAGCTGCTCGAGCCCCTCGCCGTGGTGCCGCCACAGCCGGGACTCCGCCAACCGCACCGATGCCGTCACCAAGGCTTCGATGGCTGGGTGCAGCGACAGCGCCGGTCCGCTCACGTCGACGACACCGAGCAAGGATCCGTCGATCGGGTCGTGGATCGGTGACGCCGAGCAGTACCACGGCACCTGGGCGTTCTCGAAGTGCTCGGCGGAGAACAGCTGGACCGGCGCGGCCTCCTCCAGTGCGGTGCCGATCGCATTGGTGCCGACCGCGCGCTCGGTCCAGGTGGCGCCCTCGGCGAACCCGAGCACGTCGGCCTGCCGGCGTACTCGCGTCGCCCCGCTGCGCCAGAGCACGACGCCGGACGCGTCGCAGACCACGACCAGGTAGTTGGAGGCGTCGGCGGCACCGGCGAGCAGCTCTCGGATCTCGTCGATGACCAGGGACAACCGCGACGCCCGTCGTCGTTCCTCGACCGCCGCCACGGGCAACGGCTCGCGGCCGTTCCTCCCGTCAGGGTCGACGCCGAGGCCGAGCACCCGCGACCAGGAGCGCGCCACCACCGCCCGCGGCCTCTCGGTCGGAGTGGAGCCGGAGAGCACGGCGTCGTGGATCCTGACCAGGTCGCGGGCCCGCATCGCAAGGTCGTGCGTGGCCATGGACCCACGATACGGGCAGGTTGTGACCGGGGCCACAGGCGTACGACGCGTGGACCCGGCCCGTTGCAACCTCGTGCAACCCTGTTCCCGCGTCCGTTCCTCCTGTGTGCTGGCTCACACGCAGCACCGAGCGAAGGAGCCACCATGACACAGACACTCGAGCCACGGACCGAAGTGGCCGACACACCCCAGGCACGCGTCGAGGCCTGGTTCGCCGACCTGGAGGCGTCGTTCCGAACCGGTGACGCGACCGCCACCGCGCAGCTCTTCGCCACCACCTGCTACTGGCGTGACCTGGTCGCGTTCTCCTGGAACCTCACCACCGCCGAGGGTCGCGACGAGGTCGCCGAGCTGGTCGACAGCACGACGGCCGACGCCAGCGGCTTCCGTACCGAGGAGGCCCCGGAGGAGGCGGACGGCGTGATCACCGCGTGGTTCACCTTCGAGACCGCGGTCGGCCGCGGACGGGGCCTGCTCCGGTTGGTCGACGAGGACGGTCCGAAGGCATGGACGTTCCTGACCACCCTCCACGAGCTCAAGGGACACGAGGAGCCACGCGGCCAGGCCCGGCCGATGGGCGCCGAGCACGGCGCCACGAAGGATCGCATCACCTGGGCGGAGAAGCGCCGTCAGGAGGACGAGGCCCTGGGCACCAGCACCCAGCCCTTCGTGCTGGTCATCGGAGGCGGACAGGGTGGCATCGCCCTGGGTGCACGCCTGCGCCAGCTCGACGTACCGGCTCTGGTCATCGACAGGTACGACCGGCCCGGCGACCAGTGGCGCGGCCGCTACAAGTCCCTGTGCCTGCACGACCCGGTCTGGTACGACCACCTGCCCTACCTCAAGTTCCCCGACAACTGGCCGGTGTTCGCACCCAAGGACAAGGTCGCCGACTGGCTGGAGTCCTACACGAAGGTGATGGAGGTTCCCTACTGGTCGCGCACCGAGGCCCGGCACGCGTCGTACGACGAGAGCACCGGCGAGTGGACCGTCGACATCGTCCGCGACGGCGAGCCGCTGACCCTGCACCCCAAGCACCTCGTGCTGGCCACCGGGATGAGCGGCAAGCCGAACGTCCCGGTGTTCCCGGGCGCCGACGTGTTCGCCGGCGAGCAGCACCACTCGTCGGCGCACCCCGGCCCCGACGCGTACGCCGGCAAGAAGGTCGTCGTCATCGGCAGCAACAACTCCGCCTTCGACATCTGCGGGGCGCTGTGGGAGCACGACGCCGACGTGACGATGGTGCAACGCTCCTCGACGCACATCGTCAAGAGCAACACCCTGATGGACATCGGGCTGGGCGACCTCTACTCGGAGCGGGCGCTGGCCAACGGCGTGACCACCGAGAAGGCAGACCTGATCTTCGCCTCACTCCCCTATCGGATCATGCACGAGTTCCAGATCCCGCTCTACGACAAGATGCGTGAGATCGACAAGGACTTCTATGACCGGATGGAGAAGGCCGGGTTCGAGCTCGACTTCGGTGACGACGGGTCGGGGCTGTTCCTGAAGTACCTGCGTCGCGGCTCCGGCTACTACATCGACGTCGGCTCCGCCGAGCTGGTCGCCGACGGCCAGGTGAAGCTGGCGCACGGCAACGTCGACCACCTGACCGAGCACACCGTCGTGCTCGAGGACGGCACCGAGCTCGAGGCCGACCTGGTCGTCTACGCGACCGGCTACGGCTCGATGAACGGGTGGGCCGCCGACCTGATCAGCCAGGAGGTCGCCGACAAGGTCGGCAAGGTGTGGGGGCTGGGCTCGGAGACCACGAAGGACCCCGGTCCCTGGGAGGGCGAGCAGCGCAACATGTGGAAGCCGACCCAGCAGGAGAACCTGTGGTTCCACGGCGGCAACCTGCACCAGTCACGGCACTACTCGCTCTACCTGGCGTTGCAGCTGAAGGCTCGGCAGGTCGGCATCGACACTCCCGTGCACCGGTTGGCCGAGGTGCACCACACCAGCTGACGCCCGATAGTCCCTGACGTTCCGGTCCTCCGATTGCGATAGTCCCTGACGTTCCGGTCCTCGCAAGGACCGGAACGTCAGGGACTATCCGTCGATGGGGACCGAAACGTCAGGGAGTATCGAGGGAAGGGTCAGGCAGCGTGCGCCGAGGACCAGAAGATCGCGACGCCGACGTTGACCAGGGTCAGCGCGAAGATGCCGCAGAAGAGGCCCGCGGAGATCTTGGGCTTGCGCAGGTTGGCCATCACCAGGGCGAGGATGACCAGGCCGATGACCAGCTTCACACCGATCTTCGCGTGGTTGACGTCGCCGTCCCCAGCCTCGAGGACGCCGGTCAGCGCCAGACCGGCCAGGAACGCGGTGCCGGCACCGTCACGCATGAGGCCGTTGACCGACTTGTCGGCGCTGCGGGCCTGCACGAGGAGGCCGCCGAAGAGTGCCGCGAAGCCGAGGAGGTGCACGAAGAGCAGAACCTGCCGCAGGATGTCCATGCCCGGATGCTATCCGGCACTGCGGACGGCCGGCCTCCCCGGCCGCACGTCACGTGGCCGGGCTCACTTCTTGGCGTTGGTCCCCTTGGCAGCCGTCTTCTTGGCCGGCGCCTTCCTGGTCGCGGTCGCCGTTGTGGAGGCCGCCTTCTTGACAGCAGTCTTCTTCGCGGCGGCCGCAGTGCCTGAGCTCGCCTTCTTGGCCGGCGCCTTCTTGGCGGGCGGCTTCTTGTGGGTCATCTTCGCGGCAGCCTTCTTGGCCGCGTCGCGAGTTGAGCCACGCGACTTCTTCGCCGGGCGTACGACGAGCACCGGGCACGGCGCGTAGTGCTGCACGCGCTGGGCCGTGCTGCCCATCAACACGGTGTCGCTCAGGCCGCGTCCACCGGCTGCGATCACGACCAGCCCGGCGCCGTACTGCTTGGCTGCCTTGATGATCTCGCTGCCCGGTGACCCACCACGGATCCGCTTGTGCACCTTGCCCTCCCAGCCATCGAAGACGGCTGCGATCGCATCGACGGCATCGGTTGCGGCCTGGCGCGCCGAGGGGTCCTCCCCCGGAGCCTTCTGCGACTTCGACTTCGGTGACAGGTCACTGGCGAACCCGACCGCAGCCAGTGGGCGGATCACGGCGACGATCGAGATCTCGGTGATCTTCTTCGGGTCGGCGAACGACTTGAACTGCTTGGCCGCGGTCAGGGACTGGCGCGAACCATCCGTTGCGATGACGACGTGCATGCTCACTCACGCTCCCGTGCTGGGGGTAGGTGCAACTCATCGCACCGTGAAGAGACCCGATTGTCAATCAACCGCGCAGGCAGTACGCCGACCAACTCGACGTGGCCTCGATCGTCGCGGCAGGCAAGGACTCGTCAGAGGAGGCGACGGTCCGAGGCCCAACGGGTGAGCTCGTGACGCGAGGAGAGCTGCAGCTTGCGCAAGACCGACGACATGTGGGTCTCCACGGTCTTCACCGAGATGAACAGTTCCTTGGCGACTTCCTTGTAGGCGTAGCCGCGGGCGATCAGCCGCATCACCTCCCGCTCCCGCTCGGTCAAGCGGTCGAGGTCCTCGTCGACCGCGGCCACCTCGATGGACCCGGCGAAGGCGTCCAGCACGAAGCCGGCCAGGCGCGGTGAGAACACTGCGTCGCCCTCGCTGACCCGTTTGATGGCGGCGACCAGCTCGGGCCCGGTGATGGTCTTGGTGACATAGCCGCGCGCGCCGCCACGGATGGTGCCGATCACGTCCTCGGCGGCATCACTGACGCTGAGCGCGAGGAACTTGGTGTCGCCGTGGCCGAGCTGCCGCATCACTTCGATGCCTCCCCCGCCGGGAAGGTGCACGTCGAGGAGTACGACGTCGGGCCGGTGCTCGCGGATCACGGCAACCGCCGTGGGCACGTCCTCGGCATCCGCGACGATGTCGAGGACACCTGGCGCCGCTGCGCTCTGCAGCTCGGCGCGCACCCCCGCGCGGAACATGGCGTGATCGTCGACGATGACAACCTTGGTCACGACTTCTCCTCCTGCAGTGGCATGCGCAGCACCACTTCGGTGCCCACGTCGGGTGTGCTCCGGATCTGTGCGGAGCCACCGTGTCGTTCCATCCGGGCCACGATGCTGCCACGGACTCCTTGCCTGTCCTCGGCCATCGACTCCGGGTCGAAGCCCACGCCGCGGTCCTTGACGAAGATCTCGACCGCCGACGGCGACACCTCGGCGTACACGTCGAGCCGCCCGGTGCCGGCGTGCTTGGCGGCGTTCGTCATCGCCTCACGGGTGGCGTGCACGATTGGCGAGACCGCTTCGGTGACCGGGGTGTCGCCGACCGTGACAGTCTCCACGGTCACCGACCAGGCGTCCTCGATCTCGGCGGTCAGGGCTCGCAGCGAGGACGCGAGCGACTCGCTCTCGGCCTTGTTCTCCGAGAAGAGCCAGGTGCGCAGGTCGCGCTCCTGGGCCCGCGCCAGCCGGGCCACAGCGGACGGGTCGTTGGCGTTGTTCTGGATGAGCGCCAGGGTCTGCAGCACCGAGTCGTGCAGGTGCGCGGCCACGTCGGCGCGTTCCTGGCTGCGGACGCGCTCGGCGCGCTCCTCGCCCAGGTCGGCGGCGAGTCGGAACACCCACGGCCCCAGCACCAGTGCCAGGCCGAGGACACCGAGCAGGCTGGCGATCACGATCTCGCGGGCCAGGTGGACGCCGCCGCTGGTCAGCGCGAAGACCCCGAGCCCGCCCAGGATCAGGGCCCCGCCGGCGAAGATGCGGGCGTACGACGCCCAGGTGCCGCTGCCGAACAGGGCACGAACCGGGTCGACCTTCTCCGAGGAGTTCAGCCACCGTTCCCGTTGTGCCTCGTCGGCCTGGCGCCAGATCAGGGCGACACCGACGATGCCGAGCACGATCGGCCAGAAGAGCGCCCCGCGGCCGAAGACCGAGTCGACCATGATCACGATGCCGAAGGCCAACGCCCCCAACGCGATCGTCGGGCCCACGTCGACCATCCGGCGAGTCCGCCCGGGGCGTTTTCCGGTCCGTCGCGCCGAGGCCAGGCCGGGAGCCTCATCGCTGAACCGCTCGTCGGTCGGCAGCACCATCCACAGGCCGGCGTACAACGCGATGCCCATGCCGCCCAGGGCCGCGCTGAGGATGAACCCGACGCGGACCCAGATCACGGGCACGTCGAGGTGGCGAGCCAGTCCCGCAGCAACGCCACCGAGGTAGTTGTCGGTGGAGTCGCGGGTGGCCCGTCGTACCTCGAGGGGGGCAGGGTTCGTCATCGTGCCTCAATCGTCACACAACGCGCGCAGGCGAACCATGAGGCAGACCCCTGACCCACCCCTGAGGCGCAGTCGCCGAAAGGACACGAGAATCAGGGTTGTTCCCGATGGTGCGCGAACGGCGCAGGCGTCAGGCTTGGTGACATGAACGAGAACTCCACCACCGAGGGCCCCGAGCCCTACGGCCCGCAGCCGCAACCCGGCGCCGGTCCGACCGCCTCCACCGGGTACGCCGACCCGGCCGACCAGCAGGGTCCGCGGGTCACCGGCGAGCAGATGCGTGACCTGGCCAGCCTGCGCCGCAGCTCCTACGACCGCCATGTCGCCGGAGTCGCCGGAGGCCTGGGTCGACACCTCGACGTCGACCCCGTCATCCTGCGGGTCGCGTTCGTGGTGCTGACGTTCTTCGGTGGTGCCGGGCTGATCATCTACATCGCCTGCTGGCTGATCGTTCCCGACGACACCGGCAGTCGAGCCACCATCCACCTCGACGACCGTTCGCGCAACGTGGCGTTGATCGGCGTCGGCATCCTGGCCGGCCTCGCGCTCATCGGGGACGCCTGGGGCCCGGGTTGGTTCCCGTGGCCACTGTTCGTGGTCGGACTGATCGCCTGGGTCTTCCTCTCCCGCAAGGACCGCCGTGCGGGAGCGAACCAGGGCGGCAACTGGGCGCCGTACGCCGCGCCGGGGCAGGCTCCCGGCTGGGTGCCCGGTCCCGCCGCACCGGCTGGATCCGCCCCCACGAGTGCCCCTTCGTCGCCGTACGCCGACACCACGGCCACCCAGCCCGGCGCACCCGCCGCAACCACCGCGCCGTACGCCGCCGCGGGTGCACCGTTCCAGACCGGAGGCCACGGCGCGATGCCGCCGACCGCACCGATGATGACGCCCCCGCGTCCGCTGCCGCCACTCCCCCCGCGCAACCCCCGCAAGCGTGGACCGATCCTCTTCTGGTTCACCCTGGCCCTGACCGGGTTGTCGTTGGGCGTGCTCGGCATCTTCGACATGGCCGGCGCCGGCGTCACCGACTCGGCCTACCCGGCCCTCGCCCTCGGCGTGATCTCGGTGATGCTGCTGGTGGGAGCGTTCTTCGGACGCGCCGGCGGGCTGATCTTCATCGGTCTGGTCACCGCCCTGGTCCTCGGCGGCAGCACGATCGCCGCCCGCTGGGAGGGCAGTGACATCAACGAGACCCCGACCTCGTCGAGCCAGCTGAATTCGTCCTACGACATCGAGGCCGGAGAGATGGATCTCGACCTGACCCAGATCCGCGACCTCGACGCCCTCGACGGCCGCACCCTGGACCTTCGCGCCGAGGTCGGCAGCATCGAGGTGATCGTCCCTCGTGACCTCCACGTCTCGGTCGACAGCACTGTCGAGATCGGACAAATCACCCTCTTCGGCAAGGGAACCGGCGGCCTCGACCTCAGCCTGAGCCACAGCAACAGTGGTGTCGCCGAAAGACCCCACCTGCAGATCAACACCGACATCGAGCTCGGAGAAGTGAAGGTGATCAGGAAATGAGCACCTACGCCACCAACCCGGAAGGCACCACCGTGAACAGCGCCATCGACTCGGGCCGTCACCCGATCAACACCGGTCACCTGGTGATGGGCCTGGTCTTCGCCGGACTCGTCGGCATCTGGGCACTCGTGATGGGCGACGTGGTCGCCGACGACGACATCCGCTGGCTGCTGCCGATCCCGTGGGTGGCCGGCGGCGCGATCGGCCTGGCCGCGGCGACTTATGCCAACGTGCGCTCCCGGCGTACGGCGTCCGCCGGCTCGACCCCCGAATCCCCCGAGGTCGACGGCGCGTCCACACCCGAGACGAGCCGGACCGACGCACCCATCTGGTCCACCGACGCGGACGACACCGAAGTCATCCACTCGTCCGAGACCAACGACACCGATCCCACTGAGGAGATCCGATGAACAACTACTCAGCTTCCGCTCCCAAGCGCCTCACCCGCAGCCGCGACAACCAGATGATCGGCGGTGTCTGCGCGGGGCTGGCCGACTACTTCGGCCTCGACGTCACCCTGGTCCGGGTGCTGGTCGTGGTCGGCACCGTGCTCGGCCTCGGCTCGCTGATCATCGCCTACATCGCCGGTTGGATCTTGATCCCCAAGGAATGAGCCGGGCATCGACCGAGAGTGCCCTCTCTCAGTGGTGGCCCAGCACTGTCATTCGCATGACGGCTGGGCCACCACTGAGTCGTTCAGAGACTCAGCCGAAGATTGCGTTGGCCCACTCGGGGTGGTCGATGAACGGGTTCCGGTTGTGCTGGAACTGCTCGAAGATCACGTCGTTGCGGTGCTTCTCGAACGCACTGGGCGGGTCCTGGGCATTCCACTCGAGCAGCACCGACAGCTTGCCGATGTAGGGGGCGGAGCCGTTGCTCACCTGGTCGTTGGGCTCCAGGTTGGGCCAGCCATCGTTGCCCTCGTAGCGGATCGCCATGTAGAGAATCATCCGAGCCACGTCGCCCTTGACCGCGTCCGGCGGCTCGAAGGAGTCCGCGTCGGTCGCGCATCCGGAGCACTCGCTGACCGTGCCGCCACCGTTGTCGAAGTCCTTGTTGCCACGCGTCGAGTTCACCGAGACATCGGTGGGACGCAGGTGGTGGATGTCGGTGCCGGGCCCGGTCGCCGTGCCGAAGTCGCCGTGGGACTTGGCCCAGACGTGCTCCCGGTTCCAGTCGTCGGGGTTGCCGCCGTTGGTGGACTTGGCCTGCGAGCGGGCCGAGTAGAGAAGGATGACGTTGTTGGCGTTGTTCGGATCCTCGTCGGTCTCCTTCAACGCGTCCCAGACCTGGCTGTAGGACAGCTTCGTCTGCACCGAGATGATCGTGTGCAGGCTGTTGCGCAACTCGGTTCCGGTCTTGCCGAGCGCGTCGGCGTAGTAGTCGTCGCTCTCCCCGTCACCGGGCGGCGGGTCCTCCGGGTCGGGGTCCGGGTCCGGGTCGGAACCGACCGCGCTGAAGGCGGTCGGCGACTTCAGCCCCGGGTGGGAGAAGTACGCCGCCAAGGCGCCGGTCACGTCGACCTGCTGCCCCATCAGCGTCGGGTTCGACTGCAGCCCCCACTGCGTGCGGAACTGCGACGGGACCTGCACGTAGATCATCTTGGAGGTGTCGGTCTCCCCTGCGGAGTCGGCGAGCGCGACGGCGTAGTCGCTGGGGAAGTTGGACGTGACCACCGTGCTTGTAGCCGTGGGTTGCCCGACCAGGTAGCCGCGGACCGTGCCGGAGCCGGACTGCTGGGCGATCGCCTGAGCGACGGTCAGCGGAGCGGCCATCGACGTGTCCAGCGCGACTGCTGGCGGAGGCCCGTGGGCAGCGGTCGCCTGCGCGGAGGCTGCTTGCGCGTTCGGTTGGAGCCAGGCGGCCACGAAGGCAATGACGATGAGGACTGCTGTCCTGCGTATCCCGAGAGTGAGTGTCATCCCGACACCCTGCACCTTTTCGGCGCCCACGTCACGCATCACTGCTCGGCAAGCCACTCGTCGCGTGCCTCGACCATGGTGTCGCCCTGGTCGGAGAAGACACCGTCGACACCGGCGTCGAAGAACGCCTTGGCCTCCGCGATCGAGTCACCCTTGGCGTTCGGGTCCGTGCCGATGCGGAAGTTGGTGGCCATGAACTGGTTCTCGTCGCGCACCGTCCACACGTGCACCGTCAGCCCGGCATCGTGCGCGTCGTCGACCAGGCTCGATGGTTCCGTCGTGGCACCGGATGCGTCCCGGGGAAGAACCAGGTCCTTCGCGGCGCCCAACCCGTCGGCGTACGTCGCGATCTCGGCGAGTCCTTCCGGGGCGGTCAGGTCGTCGTAGGTGCGCGGGTCACCGGCGGCGACCAGGTCGGCAGGCGCCCCCGACGCGTCGACCAGCTGGGCCAGGGGCAGCTTCGTGTGCTTGTCGAGGTCGCGCAGGTTCTCGGTCTCGAAGGACTGGATGATCACCTTCGACTTCGGCTTGTCGAGGTGGTGCTTCTTCAGCGTGCGCAGCAACGGCTCCTCGAGCGAGAGGTCGATCGAGTCGAAGTAGGTGGGGTGCTTGGTCTCCGGGTAGACACCGATCTCGCGGTGCGTGCGCTTCGACTCCTCACGCACCATGGTCAGCACCTCGTCGAGGGTCGGGATCTCGAAGCGGCCGTCGTACCTGGTGTTGTCGGGACGCACCTGCGGCAACCGCTCCTCGGCGCGCAGTGTCTTGAGCTCGGCGAGGGTGAAGTCCTCGGTGAACCAGCCGGTGATCGGCTTGCCGTCGATGGTCTTGGTGGTCTTCCGATCGGCGAATTCGGGGTGGTCGGCGACGTCGGTGGTGCCGCCGATCTCGTTCTCGTGGCGGGCCACGAGCACCCCGTCCTTGGTGGAGACGAGGTCGGGCTCGACGTAGTCGACGCCGAGCCGGATGGCGAGGCGGTAGGACGCCAACGTGTGCTCCGGCCGGTAGCCGGAGGCGCCACGGTGGCCGACGATCAGCGGCTCGTTGGCGCGGTGACCCTTGGCATGCTCGTTGCTGCTCTGGTTGCGCTGCACCGGCGCGGTGGACGGTTCAGCGGCGGCCGGACCACCCGGTGCCAGCAGGATGGTTGCCGCGAAGGTGATGAGGACTGGTGTTCCGAGAATTCGCTTCATGCACCCGACCCTTGAGGCCCCAGATGACGCGGGCCGCGCGCGCGGGTGAACACCGGGCTACATGGCGTGGAGCGTCACGCGAAAACCGTGCCCACCCGGGCCCGGCGGGCGATCATCGATCGATGGTAGACGGGTGTAAATCGAGCAAGGTAGACTGGTGGACATGAGTCTGAACATCAAGAACGATCGAGTCCACAGGCTCGCTCGAGAGGCGGCGCAGGTGACTGGGCTCTCCCAGACCGCCGCCGTCGAGCAGGGCCTCGAGTTGCTGTTGGACAAATTCGACGCACGGCCCGCTGAGACCGACCGAAAGCGCCGCCTCGACGTGCTCACCAGCACCGCACTGGCATGGCAGCCAGACACCGATGCCGACAAGCTGCAGGAGATCGACGAGTTGTACGACGACCACACCGGCTTGCCCGCATGATCGTCGACTCCTCAGCCGTCATCGCGGTCCTGCGCAACGAACCCGAGCGCGAGCGATTCGTTGAGCTGTTGCTGGACAATTCCGCCCAGATGTCGGCAGCGAACTGGCTCGAGGCGGCAATGGTGGCTGACGGCAGCGGGCATGCCGCAGGCAGCAACTTCGATCGCATCGTCGAAGCCGCCGAGATCGACATTCTCCCCGTGACTCCGGCACACGCACGCGCCGCACGGACTGCGTTCCGTCGCTACGGCCGAGGGTCAGGCTCTCCTGCTCGGCTCAACTTCGGCGACTGCCTGGCCTACGCGCTCTCGGCCGTGAGCGGTGAGCCGCTGCTCTTCAAGGGTGACGGCTTCTCCCACACCGACGTCCTGCAGGTCACCACTGATCTCTGAGCATCAAGCGGCGTGTCACAGCGCGACCGCGGGACGTCATGCGAACTGGCTGTTCGGGCGGCCAGTTCGTATGACGTCGTGGGACTCGCGCACCACGTCGAGGACCAGGTCGGGGTGATCGGTGATCAGCCCGTCCACGCCGGCGTCGAGGAACGCCCGGGCCTCGGCGGCCAGGTCACCTGCGGCCCCAGCGCCACCGGAGGAACGCAGGTTGCGCGGCAGGAAGCGGTTCTCCCGCCGCAGCGTCCACACGTGCACGGTCATCCACATCCGGTGCGCATCACGCACCAGCGACGAGGGCCCCGTGATGTTGCCAGCGTCATCACGGGGAAGCACCAACGACTTGTGCGCGCCGATGCCGTCGGCGTACTCGTCGATCCAGGTCAGGCCGTCGCGGGTGCACAGATCGGCGTACGTCCGTGAGTCACCCGCGGCGACCAGGTCAGCGGGGCGCTTGTCGGCGGCCTCGAGCAGCTGCACGATCTCGACCCGGGTCTCGTGGGCCAACCGCCGCAGGACGGTCGGCTCGAAGCTCATCACCGTCACCCGCGAGCGCGGGTGGTCGAGACCGTGGCGGCGCAGGTCGAAGAGCAGCATCGGGTCGAGGGCGAGGCCGATCGACTCGAAATACGCCGCGTGCTTGAGCTCGGCCATCACCCCGATGCTGCGCCCCCCGAGCACCGACTCGGCACCGACCATGGCCAACACCTCGTTGAAGGACGGGATGCCGCACTTCCCGTCGTACGACGCACTGTCGGGGCGCATCGTGCCGAGACGTTCGCGCGCCGTGAGCGCCTTGAGCTCGGCGAGGGTGAAGTCCTCCACGAACCACCCCGTGACGGAGAGCCCGTCAATGGTCTTCGTGGTCTCCCGATCAGCGAACTCCGGGTGGTCGGCGACGTCAGTGGTGGAGCTGATCTCGCTCTCGTGGCGAGCAACCAACACCCCGTCACGCGTCGCGACGAGATCCAGCTCGATCGCGTCGGCACCCATCCGGATCGCCATCCGGTAGGCCTCGATCGTGTGCTCCGGGCGATAGCCGCTGGCGCCACGGTGGGCAACCACGGCCGGGGTGACCACCAAGCTCGGGGACACCCTGCGCGACACGGCGAGATCGGTCACGAGACAAGTGAGACAGATCCGGTCGGCGTTTGGGTGAAGGCGCGGTGAACGCATGACGACCTCTTTGGCACGATGGCAGGCATGAGTCTGGAGTTCCTGCCCGTCCTGGACCGTCTCGACCTCGTTGCCGATCCGGTGGCCCGAGCCCTCAAGTCGTCGCCGCACGCTGGCGACGTACGCGTGACGCAGATCGACCCTGAGCTCGCCGACACCGCTGCGATGACCGAGGCCTACGGCACCGACCTGGAACAGTCGGCCAACTGTGTCGTGATCAGCGGGAAGCGTGCCGGTGAGGAACGGCTCGCCGCCTGCGTGGTGCGCGCCGACACCCGGGCGGATGTGAACAAGCGGGTCAAGCAGCTCCTCGACGTCCGCAAGTGCTCCTTCCACCCGATGGAGCGCGCGGTCGAGGAGACCGGGATGGAATACGGCGGGATCACCCCGATCGGGCTGCCCGAAGGGTGGCGCCTGCTGGTGGACTCTCGGATCGTCGAGATCGACGACGCCATCATCGGCAGTGGCATCCGTGGGTCGAAGCTGTTCCTGCCCGGGCGGCTCCTGGGTGAGCTTCCCGGCGCCGAGGTGATCGAGGGCCTCGCCGGCTGAGGGCCTCTCTCCGGGCTGTTGCGGGGTGGTCCCCACTGACCACCGAACCCGGGCCGCCGCCTCCAGCGTGTGGATTCTCCGGCCTCTGACGCCGGAAGATCCACACACTGATCGGCGTACGAGCGACGGAGCGCTGGGCCGACGGAAAACGGTTGGCGGGCGGGGGTCGGAGAAACGTAGCGTGCAGCAGTGCGCAAACTCCCACTCGACGACCCGGGCGTCGCTGATCACCGCTCCCCCGGACGGTTCCTGTGGTGGATGGCCAAGGGCCAGTGGCACACGCTGCTCCTCGGCATGGTCTTCGGCATCATCTGGATGAGCGCACAGGCCGTGATGCCGGCCGTCATCGGTCGGGCCATCGACGAGGGCATCGCCGCACGTGACCGCGACGCGCTCTTCCGTTGGGCTGCCGTGATGTTGGGCATCGGCCTGGTGCTGGCCGCCTCCGGCATCATTCGCCACCGGTTCGCGGTGACCAACTGGCTGACCGCGGCCTATCGGACGATCCAGCTCGTAGGGCGCCAGGTGGCGCGCCTCGGCGGCACCCTGCCACGCAAGGTCTCCACCGGCGAGGTGGTCGCGATCGGCAACAGCGACATCTCCAATCTCGGCCAGGTGATGGACGTGACCGCGCGCTTCGCCGGCGCGATCGTCTCCTTCTTCCTGGTCTCGGTGATCCTGCTGCAGACCAGCGTCACCCTCGGCCTCGTCGTGCTGATCGGCGTACCCGCCCTGATGCTGCTGATCGGTCCGCTGCTCTCGCCGCTGCAGAAGCGCAGCGCCGCCCAGCGTGAGCTGATGGGCGAGCTCTCCAACACCGCCAGCGACATCGTCGGCGGGTTGCGGGTGCTGCGTGGCGTCGGCGGAGAGTCCGTCTTCCTGGAGCGCTATCGCCGGGAGTCACAGAAGACCCGGCGGGCCGGCGTACAGGTCGCACGTCTGCAGTCCGTCCTCGACGCGTTGCAGGTGCTGTTGCCCGGCATCTTCGTGGTGCTGGTGGTCTGGCTCGGCGCACGCTACGCGGTCCGCGGCCAGATCAGCCCCGGCGAGCTGGTCGCTTTCTACGGGTACGCCGCCTTCCTGATGATCCCACTGCGCACCGCCACCGAGTACGCCAACAAGTTCATCCGCGCACGCGTCTCGGCCAAGCGGGTCTGCCGGGTGCTCGCCCTGCAACCCGACGTCGAGGCCGTGCCCGACCCGATGCCGTCACCCCCGCTCGGATCCGGCCTGTACGACGTCCGCACCGGCCTGGCGATCGCGCCCGGGCGGATCACGGCCATCGTCTCCGACCGACCCGACGACTCCGCCCGCCTGGCCGACCGGCTGGGCCTGCAGGCGCCTGCCCCGGATGACGACGTGCGGCTCGGTGAGGTCCCGCTGACCAGACTGGACCCGAGCGAAGTACGCCGCCGGATCGTGGTCTCCGACACCGGCAGCGCCCTCTTCTCAGGGCGTCTCGCCGATCGGCTGAACGTGACCGGTCGACCCCGTGCGGAGGTCGAGGCCGCCCTGCACACGGCCAGCGCCGAAGACGTGCTGGATGCCCTCGACGGCGGACTCGACGGTGAGGTCGCCGAGCGTGGCCGCTCCTTCTCCGGTGGGCAGCGGCAGCGTCTCGTCCTGGCCCGCGCCTTGTTGGTCGACCCCGAGATCCTGGTCCTGGTCGAGCCGACCAGCGCGGTCGACGCCCACACCGAGTCGCGGATCGCCGCACGCCTGCGTGGTCATCGGGTGGGACGCACGACGGTGGTCACCACGTCGAGTCCGCTGGTGCTCGACGCGGTCGACGAGGTCGCATTCCTGGCAGGAGGCAGTCCCGAGGGCGGCAGTCTCAACGGATGCCCGGATGACGGCCGGATCGTGGCCACCGGAACCCACCGGGAGCTGCTCGAGACCTGCCCGGCCTACCGCCGCACGGTGATCCGCGAGACCGAGATCGACACGTTGGCTGGATCCGGGTCCGAAGAAGGGGCGGTGGCGCGATGAACCAGGTGCTTCCCGTGGCCGGGACCCGCGAGGTCCGTGCCTATGCGGTCTCGATCGCCCGCAACCACCCACGGATGTTGTGGCTCGCGCTCGGTCTGCATGCACTCGCTGCCGTCGCCGCACTGGCCGCCCCTCGTCTGCTCGGCCAACTGGTCGAGTCCGTCGAGAAGGGCACCACGGTCAGCCACGTCAACACGGTGGCGTTGCTGCTCGCCGGATTCCTCCTCGTGCAGACGGTCCTGACCCGCCAGGCCCGTTATGTCTCCCAGTCGCTGGGCGAGGAGGTGCTCGCCGAGCTGCGCGAGGACTTCGTCGAGAACACGCTGGCCCTTCCCGTGGGGGTGGTCGAGTCGGCCGGTTCCGGTGACCTGTTGACCCGCACGTCGCGCGACGTCGACCAGCTCGGTTGGTCGGTGCGTTGGGCGATGCCAGAGTGGACCATCGCGGTGATCACCGCGGTGCTCACCTTCGTGGCGGCACTGTCGATCGGCTGGTGGGTCGCACTGCCGTGCCTGACCGGCGTACCCCTCCTGGTGATCGGCCTGAGGTGGTACCTGGCCCGCGCCAAGGACGGCTACCTGCGCGAGAACGCGTCGTACTCGCAGATCTCCGCGACCCTGACCGAGAACACGGAGGGCGCCCGCACCGTCCAGGCGCTCGGGCTCGGCGAGGAGCGGATCGCTGCGCTCGATGCCGACTGTGCGGCGTCCTTCGAGGCCGAGAAGTACACGTTGCGGCTGCGCACGGTGTTCTTCCCGAGCATGGAGCTGGCCTATCTGCTGCCGACGGTGGCGACCCTGCTGTTCGGTGGCTGGCTCTACACCAGGGGCCAGGTCTCGCTGGGCGAGGTCACCGCCGCCACGCTCTACGTCCAGATGCTGATCGACCCGGTCGACCGCCTGGTGTCGATTCTCGACGAGCTGCAGGTCGGCGGCGCGTCGCTGGCCCGCCTGCTCGGAGTCGCGCAGGTGCCCCACGACCGGGTGGCCACCGGTGCCCAGCCCAGCAACGAGAAGCTCGACGCCGAGGACGTGCACTTTGCGTACGTCGAGGGGCGCGACGTGCTGCACGGCATCGACCTGTCGGTCGGTGTCGGTGAGCGGATCGCGATGGTGGGTCCGTCCGGTGCCGGCAAGTCGACCCTCGGCCGACTGCTGGCCGGGATCCACCCGCCCCGTGCCGGATCGGTGACGGTGGGCGGGGTCGGTCTGACCGAGCTGCCGCTGGACGACCTGCGCGGCCATGTCGCGCTGGTCACCCAGGAGCACCACGTCTTCGTGGGCACCATCCGCGAGAACCTGGCCCTCGCTGCGCCGCACGAGGCCAGCGACGAGGAGATCTGGTCGGCGCTGGCAGCGGTCGACGCCGATGCCTGGGTGCGTGCCTTCCCGAACGGGTTGACCGAGCTGGTCGGCTCCGGCGGTCGCACGTTGTCTGCCGCACAGGCCCAGCAGGTGGCTCTGGCCCGTCTCGTGCTGGCCGACCCGCACACGCTCGTGCTCGACGAGGCGACCTCGCTGATCGACCCGCGCGCTGCGCGTCACCTCGAGCGCTCCCTGGCCGCCGTACTCCACGGGCGCACGGTCATCGCCATCGCCCACCGGCTCTTCTCGGCGCACGATGCCGACCGGGTCGCGGTCGTCGAGGACGGCACGATCTCCGAGTTCGGATCGCACGACGAACTGGTCGAGGCCGGTGGTTCCTACGCGGCCCTGTGGGATTCCTGGAACGGCCGCTGATCCCGCCGCGGAGTTCGCGACGGAGTTCGCCGCGGAGTTCGCGAAAGTGCGTGAGACCAACGTTCTGGTTGCGTTCGGGGTCGAAACCCAACCAGAACGTTGGTCTCAGTGACGTGGAGGCGGGAAATCGGCGTGCCCGCCCGACGCCGAGGTCAGAGGCCGGAGATACGCACTCCGGAGCGCACTTTGTAGGCCTTGTTGATCGAGATCAGCACGGCCGTCAGCGGCTCGAGCTGACGGGCCAGGCGCAGCTTGCCGGCGTTGATGCCGATGCGTGAGGTGACCGCTCGGGCCAGCTCCTGGGCGGTCTCCTTGGCCTCGGCCGAGTCGCCGCAGACCAGCACGTCCTCGTGGTCGAGGTACTCGTCGTCCGACCAGAGGGAAGCAGCGGCGACGTGGTGGAAGGCACCGACCACCGATGCGGTGGGCACGATGGCGGCGGCGGCCTCGGCGGCCGAGCGCTCGACGTCGAGCCCGTAGGGGCCACCCTTGTCGAAACCGAGCGGGTTGACGCACGAAATGATGGTCTTGCCGGCCAGCGACTCGGCCAGCGACTCCACGAGCTCGTCGTGCCCGTTGAACGGAACGGCCAGCAGCACCACGTCGGCGGCGGCTGCCGCGTCGGCGTTCGCGGCGCCCGAGACGACCGGGGACCCGCCCTCGGCGGTGAGCCGCTCGGCGATCTCAGCGGCCACCGGCTCTGCCTTCTCGGCGGCCCGGGAGCCGATCACCACTTCGTGGCCGTGCTTGGCGAATCGGTAGGCAAGACCCTTGCCCTGCGGACCGGTGCCACCGATCACGGCGATGCGGAACGTCGTCATCTCTGCGTCTCTCTCCTGGAGCTCGAAGTCGAATGTGGCGCACCCCTTGCTACTGTGACAGTTCTACTGTCACAGTTGCGGCACGCGCATGTCGCAGGCTACCCATTCACAGAGACCTTGAAGGATCGTGTCCATGAAGCTCTCCATGCCCCTGATGTATGCCGGCAACCCCCGCGAGGCCGCCGACCAGGTCGTCGGACTCGAGAACGCCGGCCTCGACACCGTGTGGATCGCCGAGGCCTATGGCTTCGACTCCCCCACGCTGATGGGCTACCTCGCCGCCAAGACCGAGACGATCGAGATCGGCGCCGCGATCCTCAACGTCTATTCGCGCACCCCCGGCACCCTGATCCAGACCGCCGCCGGGCTCGACAACGTCTCCGGCGGCCGCGCGATCATCGGACTCGGCGCCTCCGGCCCGCAGGTGATCGAGGGCTGGCACGGCGTGCCGTACGCCAAGCCCCTGGGTCGCACCCGTGAGGTGATCGACCTGATGCGTGCCGGGCTGCGTCGCGAGAAGCTCAGCGCCGAAGGCACCTTCAACATCCCTCTCGACAAGGAGCACGGCGCAGTCACCGGGCTCGGCAAGTCGCTGAAGATCCTGACCCACCCCGAGCGCGCCTCCGTGCCGATCTACATCGCCGGACTCGGCCAGAAGAGCGTCGCGCAGACCGCCGAGATCGCCGACGGTTGGTTGCCGTTCCTGTTCATCCCCGAGAAGGCCGATTCGGTGTGGGGCGAGGCCCTGACCGCCGGCAAGGCCAAGCGCTCGGCCGAGCTGGCGCCCCTCGAGGTGGCCGCCGGCGGCATGTGTGCCATCGGTGAGGACGTCAAGGGGCTGCTCGACTTCGCCCGCCCGATGGTCGCCCTCTACATCGGCGGCATGGGTGCGCGCGGCAAGAACTTCTACAACGACCTCGCCGTCCAGTACGGCTACGAGGCGGAGGCCAAGCAGATCCAGGACCTCTACCTCGACGGCAAGAAGAAGGAGGCCGAGGCGGCCATCCCGATGGAGATGCTCGAGCTGGGCAACCTCGTCGGCCCCGCGTCGTACGTCAAGGAGCGCATCGAGGCGTTCCGCGCGGCCGGCGTCACCAACCTGCAGATCACCCCGGCGGCCGAAGATCCCACCGCCCTGGTGCGCGAGATGAAGGAGCTGATCGGATGACCCGCGAGATCTTCGAGACCGAGCACGAAGACTTCCGCAAGACCTGCCGCACCTTCTTCGAGAAGGAGGTCGTCCCCCACCACGACCAGTGGGAGAAGGACGGAATCGTCCCGCGCGAGCTGTGGCTCAAGGCCGGCGAGGCCGGGCTGCTCTGCTTCGACGTCGACGAGGCGTACGGCGGCGCCGGGGTCAAGGACTTCCGCTACAACGTGGTGCTCTCGGAGGAGCAGAGCCGGGCCGGCACCAGCGGCCCCGGCTTCTCGGTGCACACCGACATCATCGTTCCCTACCTCTCCAGCCTCGGCACCGACGAGCAGAAGCAACGGTGGTTGCCCGGCTGCGTCTCCGGCGAGATCATCAGCGCGATTGCGATGACCGAACCGGGCGCGGGAAGCGACCTGCAGGGCATCCGCACCACCGCGGTCGACAAGGGCGATCACTACGTCCTGAACGGCTCGAAGACGTTCATCTCCAACGGCATCAACGCCGACATCGTGATCGTGGTGGCGCGCACCGATCCTGACGCGGGACACCAGGGCATCAGCCTGCTCGTCGTCGAGCGCGACATGCCCGGCTTCGAGCGCGGTCGCAACCTCGACAAGATCGGGTTGCACGCCCAGGACACCGCCGAGCTCAGCTTCACCGACGTCGAGGTGCCCAAGGCCAACCTGCTCGGCGAGGAGGGCAGCGGCTTCATCTCGCTGATGATGAACCTGCAGCAGGAACGCCTCATCATCGGCGCCCAGGCCGCGGCCGTGTGTGACCTGATGGTGGAGCTCTGCCTCGACTACGCGAAGACCCGCGAGGCCTTCGGCAAGCCGATCGGAAAGTTCCAGCACAACCGGTTCCTGGTCGCCGAGATGGCCACCGAGGCCCGCATCACCCGGGTGTTCCTCGATGACTGCATCACCAAGCACAATGCCGGCGGACTCGACGCGACCACTGCGTCGATGGCGAAGTACTGGGCCACCGAACTGCAGAACAAGCTGGTCAACCAGGCCCTGCAACTGCACGGTGGCTACGGCTACATGATGGAGTACCCGGTTGCCAAGGCCTATCTCGACAGCCGCATCTCCACCATCTACGGCGGCACGACCGAGATCCAGAAGGAGATCATCGGCCGGTCGCTGGGGCTGTGAATGTTGACTGCTCCATCCGGCCAGCGGCAGCGCGGCCCCCGGGTTCGGCGGTCACGGATACGCTGGCTCGACCATGACTGAGCACGTCACACCGCAACAGATCCGCCGCGCCCTGGCCCGCGCCGAGCGTGGAGCAGCACTCGACGAGGCCGAGGCGACCGCGCTGCTGGCCGCGACCGGCGTACAGCTCGACGCGTTGTGTGCGGCTGCTGCGCGGGTACGTGACGCGGGCCTGGTGGCCGCGGGTCGCCCGGGCGTGATCACGTATTCGCCGAAGGTGTTCATCCCGATCACCAAGCTGTGCCGCGACCGGTGCCACTACTGCACGTTCGTGGAGACGCCCCAACAAGGAAAGAGACAGGCCGCGGGCGAGGGCGGTTCTGATTGGGCGCCCTTCCTCTCCCCCGACGAGATTCTCGAGATCGCCGCCGAGGGCGCGAAGCTGGGCTGCCTCGAGGCACTCTTCACCCTGGGCGACCGACCCGAGGACAGGTGGCCCGAGGCGCGCGAATGGCTCGACTCGCGTGGCTATGACTCGACGATCGCCTACATCCGGGCGATGGCGGTGCGCGTGCTGGAGGAGACCGGCCTGCTGCCGCACCTCAACCCCGGTGTCATGTCGTGGGAGGAGCTGAACCGACTGAAGGCGGTCTCGCCGTCGATGGGGATGATGCTCGAGACCACGTCGCGGCGCCTCTTCGAGACCAAGGGCGAGGCCCACTTCGGTTCCCCCGACAAGGACCCCGAGGTGCGGCTACGGGTGCTCGAGGACGCCGGGCGTCTCTCGATCCCGTTCACCTCCGGGCTGCTGGTCGGCATCGGCGAGACCCTGTCCGAACGGGCCGAGACGATCTTCGCGTTGCGTGCCAACGCCCGCCGCTACGGTGCCCTGCAAGAGGTCATCGTGCAGAACTTCCGGGCCAAGCCGGACACCGCCATGCGCCACACCGACGACCTCGAACTCGACGAGTACCGCGCCGCGATCGCAGTCACCCGCATCGTGCTCGGCCCCAAGATGCGCATCCAGGCACCGCCGAACCTGGTCTCACTCGAGGAGTGCACGGCCCTGCTGGGCGCCGGGGTCGACGACTGGGGCGGCGTCTCACCGCTGACCCCCGACCACGTGAACCCCGAGCGACCCTGGCCCTCCCTGGAACGACTGCGCTCGCTCACCACCGCCTCCTCGCTGGAGCTGCAGCCCCGCCTCACCGTCCATCCGGAGTACGTCGTGGGCTCGCTGGAACGCGGTGAGGCCTGGATCGACCCGCGTCTGCACTCCCACGTGGCAGCACTTGCCGACCTCTCGGGCGACCGGCCCGGCCTCGCGCGCCCCGGCGTACGCCCTGAGGGGTTGGCGTGGCAGGAGCCCGACGGCGGCTTCGCGGCCACTGGGGGCGGCACCGGCCGCACCGACCTGCACGAGGCCGTGGACACCGAGGGGCGCACCGATGACCGTCGTTCCGACTTCGGCTCGGTCTACGGCGACTGGGAAGCCGTCAAGGATGCCGCCGAGCACACCGGTGACCTCGACACCGACTCCTCGGTGGTTGAGGGGCGAGGGACGAGCGTCTCGAAGCCAGTGGCCGGCAAGGCGGCACTCGCCGCGGCCGAGGCCGACCCCGGCAACCTCTCCGACGAGCACGCGCTGACGCTGATGACCGCCGAGGGCGAGCTGCTGAAGCAGGTCTGTGAGCTGGCCGATCACCTGCGCCGCGAGGTCGTCGGCGATGACGTGACCTACGTGGTCAACCGCAACATCAACTTCACCAACGTCTGCTACGTCGGCTGCCGGTTCTGCGCGTTCGCCCAGCGACGCACCGACGCTGACGCCTACTCGCTCTCCCTCGACCAGGTCGCCGACCGGGCCGAGGAGGCCTGGAACCTGGGCGCCTCCGAGGTGTGCATGCAGGGCGGCATCGACCCCGAGCTGCCCGGCACCGCCTACTTCGACCTCGCCGCAGCCGTCAAGCAGCGGGTCCCGGGCATGCACGTGCACGCATTCAGCCCGATGGAGATCGTCAACGGCTCCTCGCGCACCGGCCTGTCCTTCGAGGACTTCCTGATCAAGGCCCGCGAGTCCGGCCTCGACACCATCCCCGGCACCGCCGCGGAGATCCTCGACGACGAGGTCCGCTGGATCCTGACCAAGGGCAAGCTGCCGACCGCGACCTGGATCGACATCGTCTCCACCGCCCACCGCGTCGGCGTCCGGTCGAGCTCGACGATGATGTACGGCCACGTCGACAACCCCCGCCACTGGGTCAACCACCTGCGCGTGCTCGCCCGGATCCAGGACCAGAACCTCGAGCAGGGCCACGCCGGCTTCACCGAGTTCGTGCCACTGCCCTTCGTGCACACCTCCTCGCCGATCTACCTGGCCGGAGTGGCCCGCCCGGGCCCGTCGCTGCGCGACAACCTGGCCGTGCACGCGATGGCGCGGATCATGCTGCACGGACGCATCGACAACATCCAGACCTCCTGGGTCAAGCTCGGTGTCGAGGGCACCCACGCCATGCTCAACGCCGGCGCCAACGACCTCGGCGGCACCTTGATGGAAGAGACCATCTCCCGCATGGCCGGCTCCGAACACGGCTCCGCCAAGACCGTCGAGGAACTCATCGAGATGGGCACGGCCATCAACCGGCCGGTCCGCGAGCGCACCACCCTCTACGGCGTGCCTGCCCCTCGCTGACCAACCGCACCACTGGCCCCACTGGCCCCGCATTTCCCGTTGGCCCAGTGCTCCCCGTTCGCCCCGTTCGCCCCGTTCGCCCCGCATTTCCCCGGGTACCCGCGGAAATGGGAACTCCCCGGCCGAAATTTCGGCCGGGAGGTTCCCATTTCGGCCGGGAGGTCAGCGGCGCACGACGACCCGGCAGCTCGACGACCCGGCAGCACGACGACCCGATCAGCGGCGTACGTCGACCCAGACCAGGCGGTGGTCGGAGGTCGGGAAGGGGTAGGCACCGGTGAGCCGGTAGAGCGGGTCGGTGCTGGTCTTCCAGAACACCTCCGAGTCGAGGATCCGCAGCCCGCGCGACGGCAACACGTAGTCGGCGCGGATGTTGCCGGGGGTGCTGTCGGCGAAGTCCGCGGTGTCGTGGGCCGGGTCGGAGACGTGGGACTGGTTCGCGCCGCCCTGCAGCTCCGACGCCTCGACGGCGCCGTCGGAGGTCGGGGTCCGCGAGGTGTTCACCCGGCGGTTGTCGAGCAGCTGGTCGGTGGCGCCGGCCAACGAGTCGCCGTCGCGAGGGTCGGAGTTGAGATCGCCCGCGATGACGAACTGGGCGTGCCGGTCGAGTCCACCGCGGCGCCCACGGTCGTCGCGGATGTACGACGCCCGCCGACCGCCGCTGACGTAGTCGCCCCAGAACCGGATCTCATCGGCATTGCGCATTCCGTTGCGGTCCTCGGGGCCGTCGAAGACCGGCGGTGTGGGGTGGGCGACCAAGAAGTGGATGGTGCGGCCACGCACCTTGATCGGAAGGTCCCAGTGAGACTTCGACGACAGGGGAAGCACCGCCAGCTCCTCACCGGAGTAGAAGTCGGCGGCCGCCGGGGTCGAGGCGTCATCGGGGAGCCGCGCGCCGGGCATGTCCTTCCACAGGAAGTGCTGGAACGTGCGTGCCCGACGGGTGTCGATCGGGTACTTCGAGTAGACAACCATGCCGTACTGGCCCTCGAACTCACCGAAACCGAGCGCATCGTTTCCGCCGCCCACGGTGCCGTCGTTGTCCAGGTCGAAGCCGCTCGGCACTCCGGTGTTGGACGGCGCCACGTACGCGTAGCGGTAGCGCGCCGGGCGGGCGCCGTTCTGGGAGACCTCCAGGTAGTTCTCGCGAAACAGGTCGACTGCCTCGGGGTCGTAGTCGAATTCATTGACCAGTACGACGTCGGGGGCGGCCCGCTGGATCGTCTCGGCGACGTTGCGGGCTTGCTGGTTGTCCGGGGTGGAGAGGTCCTCGACCAGTTGCCCGGGAGCCAGCCGGTTGAGTGAGGCGTTGAAGGTGGCAAAGCGAACGGAGCGATCGTGCCCGTGCCTGTGGCCATGCCCCGCCCCATGACCGGGATGATTCGTCCCGTGATCTGCGTGACTCGACGGGCTGGCCGCCGCACCTCCGAGGCTCAGCAGCGGGCTGAGTGCCATCGCGGCAGCCAGGACAAGGACGGGTGTACGGCGCACGGGAACCTCCGAGGGGTCGACAGGCTCCTCACCGTAGGCCCCACCGGCGACCACGCCCATGCCTGTGGGGTGAATCCTCGATGAATCAGGTGGAGGTGGGGCCGACGCGCGGTGCTGCCCGGCGCTGTGTTGCCCGGCGTACGACGTCCACCCAGAGCCGGCAAGTTCTCATCCCGACTCCGAACATGAAAGACTGGTCGAGTTCAGGAGGGGAGTATTCCTTCGTGGCAGCGTCGTCATCACGGTCGGTCCTCGGATCCACCCGGTGCTGTCGGCCCACCCGGATCCATCCAGGTTCACCGGGCAGGGCGGAAGAGACCTTCGGAGTCACTGCCCGGTTGGCGTAGGGTCACCTACGTCGGCATCGACACTCCGAAGGAGTTTTGCACTCGTGAGTTCAATCATGGGCGATTCGGTCGCCTCTCCGCTCGTCTGGGGAATCACGATCGTCGTCACGATCGCGGTCTTCGCCGTCGACCTCCTCGTCATCGCTCGTCGCCCGCACGAGCCAACGATGAAGGAAGTCACTCGACACCTGGCGTTCTTCGTCGGCAGCGCCGTCGTCTTCGGGATCTGCCTGTGGATCTTCGCCAGCCCCCACGAGCTCTCACCCAGCCCCGGACCGGAGTTCTTCGCCGGGTGGCTGACCGAGTATTCCCTCTCGATCGACAACCTCTTCATCTTCATCATCATCATGGCCAACTTCAAGGTGCCTCGGAAGTTGCAGCAGACCGCACTGATGATCGGCATCGTCCTGGCGCTGGTGATGCGCGCCATCTTCATCGTGCTGGGTGCGGCCGCGATCAACCAGTACAGCTGGGTCTTCTACATCTTCGGGCTCTTCCTGGTCTTCACCGCCATCAAGTTGGCGAAAGAAGGTGCCAACGACGACGACGAGGAGGAGTACGAGGAGAACGCACTCGTGCGGTTCGCCGAGAGGCACCTGCCGGCCACGAAGGAGTGGAACGGCACGAAGTTCTTCACCAAGGAGAACGGCAAGCGCCTGATCACGCCGATGTTCCTGGTCGTGCTCACCCTCGGCACCACCGACCTGATGTTCGCGCTCGACTCGATCCCTGCGATCTACGGCCTGACCAAGGACCCCTACCTGGTCTTCACCGCCAACGTGTTCGCGCTGATGGGCCTGCGCCAGCTCTACTTCCTGATCGGCGGTCTCCTGCAGCGCCTGATCTACCTGTCCTTCGGCCTGGCGTTCCTGCTGCTGTTCATCGGCGTCAAGCTGATCCTGCACGCAATGCACGAGAACGAGCTGCCGTTCATCAACGGCGGTGAGCACATCTCCTGGGCCCCCGACATCCCGATCTGGCTCTCCTTGACCGTCATCGTGGGCACCTTGGCACTGACCGCGATCATCAGCCTGGCGGTCTCGCGGAAGATGTCACAGGACGAGATCGACCAGCGCACCCCGGACAACATCGGCGGCGCCGAATAGCGCCGACCCGGCACGGCTTCACAAGATGAACCGCCGAGTCGGCACGAGTTGACCGGGTACGCCGTCAGCTCGTGCCGACTCGGCGTTCTCACACGTCAATACGCGCCGACTCGGCGGGTGGACTCAGAGGAGATCCTGGTAGTCGGGGTGCTTCTCGATCCAGCCCTTGATGAACGGGCAGCGGGGTACGACGGTCAGCCCACCCTCGGCGCGCACCGCGTCCAGCGCCTGGCGGGCGAGCGCCGACCCCACACCCTGCCCCTCGAGGGAGACCTCGGTGTGGGTGAAGGTGATCCTGCCGGGCTCGCGCACGTATTCGGCGAAGCCGGCGAGCTCACCCTCGACGTGTGCCTCGAAGCGGCTCTGGTCCTGGTTGTCGTTCACCTCAACAGTCATGTCGCCATCCTGACAGAGGCAGCCCAAGGGTTCTCGACCTTGAAGGCCGTCAGCCCTTCTCGTCGAACCAGCCCGGATCGGTGACCAGTTGCACCAGCTCATCGCGGTCGAGAACCGGATCCTCACGAGTCACCGGCCCGCCCATGGCCGGCTCGGTTCCGTTGTAGGCGAACAGGGTCACCGACTTGCCGTCGCGGCCGAGGTAGTACCCCCGCGTGCCGGCCAGGCCGGGGTTCGCCCCCGACACGTCAGGGCTGCTGGGTGCCACCAGAACCCATCCGTCGGCCGTCGCGGAGCAGGTGTCCAACCGCGCGCACCTCGTCGCCCACGTGGCCAGGCTCGGGTCGTCCGGGTCATCGGTCACGATCGCCCGGACGGTTCCCCGGCCGGAGCCGTCGAGCGGATCGAAGTCGACCGAGCCGACATAGGTGCCCTCCGCGATCAGCCGTGCAGGCACCGGGGCCATCATCTCCTGCTGCAGGCGCTCGAGTTCGGGTGGAAGGTCGGACCCTTCCGGGGTGATCGCCCCGGGCGACCACCCCAGCGCTCAACCGCGTCCGCTGGACGCCCTGGCCCGCCGCGACATCGAGTCGATCGCCACGGCCAGGAGCAGCACGGCCCCGGTGACGATCAGACGCACCGAGGACGAGTCCACGCCGACCATGTTCAGTCCGCTCTGGATCGCCTTGAGCACCAGGATGCCCAGGAGCGCCGACCACGCGGACCCACGCCCACCGAAGAGGCTGGTCCCACCGATCACGGCGGCCGCGATCGCCGTGAGGTTGGTGTCACCTGTCCCGCTGCTCTGCGACACCGACGCCACCTGGGCGGCGGCCAGCAGCCCGCCCAGTGCGGCCAGCGTGGAGCAGAGCACGAAGACCGAGACGTAGACCCGGTCGACCTTGATGCCGGCTCGACGGGCGGCGTCCTCGTTGCCGCCGACGGCGAACACGTGCCGGCCCCACGTCGTACGACGCAACGCGTAGTCCATCACCAGCACCAGCACCACGAAGGTCGCCCAGAGATAGCCCCAGCCGCGGTCGATGTAGAGGTAGTAGGTCAGGAACAGCAGCCCCGCCAACAGCGCCCCGGTCTTCATCAGGATCCCCGGCAGCCAGAGGGCGCTGAGCCCGGCCCTCTCACGGTTGCGTGAGCTGAGCAGACTGGTTGCGAGGTAGCCCAGGGCGAGCAGCACCACCAGGACGTACGCCGCCCCGGCCGGCAGGTACTCGTAGCGTGCGTACTCGACGAACTTGCTGCCCTCGGGCAGGTTGAGCGACCCCTCGGAGCCGAGCACCAGATAGAGGACACCCTCGAACCCGAGCAGCCCGGCCAGCGAGAACACGAAGCTGGGCACACCCAACTTGGTGTGCAACAGGGCGTAGAAGAGCCCCACCGCCACCCCACTCGCGATGCCGGCGGCCAGCCCGACCACCATGTCCTGGCCGTGACGGACCACGGTGACGGCCATGACTGCCGCCGCCATACCACTCACCGATCCGATGGACAGGTCGATCTCGCCCAGCAGCAGCACCAGCACGACCCCGAGGGCGATGATGCCGATCGGAGCGGCGAACTGGGTGATGCTGACCAGGTTGCGCGAGGAGAGGAAGATCGGCTCCATCGCATAGAAGACGAGGCTGATCACGACCAGCCCCAGCATCACCGGGAGGGTGCCGAGGTCTCCTCCACGGATCCGGTTCCACAGCCCTCGGGCCAGCCCCGGAAGGCCGCCTCGCGCGATCAGTCGCTCGTCGACCAGGTCGGCGGCGATCTGGGGCTCTTCGGTGGTCTCAGTCATGGGAGCTCCCCCTGCGCTGGGCGCGCGAGGCGACCACGTTGTCCGAGGCGCCGGTGATGGCGGCCACCAGTTCTTCGGTGGTCGCCTCCTCGGCGCGGAACTCGGCCGCGTTGCGCCCCAGCCGCATCACCACGATGCGGTCGGCGACGGCCTGCACGTCGGCCATGTTGTGGCTCACCAGGATCACTCCGAGCCCGTTCTCCCTCAACCGCTCGACCAGGTTGAGCACCTCAGCGGTCTGCGCGACCCCGAGCGCGGCGGTGGGCTCGTCGAGGATCACGACCTTCGGAGAACCGACCAACGCGCGGGCGATCGCGACGGTCTGGCGCTGGCCTCCCGACAGCGCGGCGATCGGGATCCGCACCGAGGGGATCTTCGCCGACAGGCTGCGCAGCAGTCGCCACGCCTCCTGCTCCATCGCCACCTCGTCGAGCCCGAGGCCGCGGCGGCGTTCCTGGCCGAGGAACAGGTTGGCCACCACGTCCAGGTTCTCGCAGAGGGAGAGATCCTGGAAGACGGTGGAGATCCCCAGCTCCTGGGCGTGGGAGGGTCCGTCGGGTCGGGTGGTCGTGCCGGCGAAGTCCATCGTGCCGGAATCGGCCTGGTAGACCCCGGAGATGATCTTGACCAGCGTCGACTTGCCGGCGCCGTTGTCGCCGACGAGGGCCACCACCTCACCGGCGCGGACCGTCAGCTCGACCTGGCTCAACGCCTGGACCGCGCCGAATCGTTTGGTGACCCCGGTCAGGGAGAGAACTGCCTCCCCGACCGGGGCATCCTGGTGGTCTTGCATCACTTCAGACCGGCCGCCGCACACGCATCGGCGTACTCGTCGGTGCAGATCTCGTCGACGCTCCAGAAGCCGTCCGCCACGATCGTGTCCTTGATGTTGTCCTTGGTGACCACGACCGGGTCGAAGATGAACGACGGGACGCCCTCGTAGTCGGTGGTGCCGGTGATGTCCTCACCCTGCGCGATGTCGACGGCGACCTCGGCCGCCTTCTCGGCCTCCTCCTTGATGGACTTGTAGATCGTCATCGTCTGGTCGCCCGCGACGATCCGCTGGATCGCGCTGATCTCGGAGTCCTGACCGGTCACCGGCGGGAGCTTCTTGACGCCGGCACCCTTGAGGGCGCTGATCGCACCACCTGCCTGGCCGTCGTTGGCGGCATAGACGCCCTGGATCTTGTCGTTGCCGAACTTGGTGAGCTGGTCGGTGGTGAACTGGTTGGCGTTCTCGGGGCTCCAGTCGGGGTTGTCGTACTCGGCGATGACCTTCAGGTTCGACTTGTCGATGGCCTCGTGGGCGCCCTTCTTGAAGACCGGCGCGTTGGGGTCGTCTGGGGAGCCGTTGAGCATGATGATGCTGCCCTTGTTGCCCATCGCCTTGACCAGTGCCTCGCCCTGCATCCGGCCGACGGTCTCGTTGTCGAAGGACATGTAGTAGTCGGCGCCCTCGATGAACCGGTCGTAGGCCACGGTCGGTACGTCGGCCTCGCTCGCGGTCTTGACCAGGGAGGTCGCGGTGTTGCCGTCCACCGGGTCGAGAACGATCACGTCGGCGCCCTGAGTGATCGCGGAGTCGACCTGCTCGGCCTGGGTGTCGACCTTCTGGTCGGCGTTGAAGTACTTCACCTCGCACTTGTCGCAGAGCTCCTTGACCTTGGCCTCGAAGATCGGCCGGTCGAAGGTCTCGTAGCGCGTGGTCTTGGTCTCGGGGAGCAGCAGCGCGATGACGGGATCGTCGCCGCCTTCGGCTGCCTCGTTGGCGCCGCAAGCCACCAGGCTGCCCGCGCTGATCAGAACGGCGACGCCGATGACGGCGGCGCGGCGAAACTTTGTGGTCACGATTCCTCCTGGGTTCCCGGACCGAGATCGGATCCGGCACTGGTGGAAACGAGTGTCGTGGCTCACAAGCTTTGTCGTCAAGAGTTGAACGTAAAGTGATGCGAAATCGCCATGATGCCCATTTTGAGAACTTCTCTTGACGACGAGCGCTCACATGCCCGACAGTTCCACCATGCCCACCGAGTCCGATCCCGCACGTCATCCCGGGTCGACGTCGTCCTTGCGGACGGCGAACCAACGCCGCGTGGTCGACGTACTCCGGGGGCGCAGCGAGGACCGGCCCGCCGACGGCACGCCGGTGACCCAGGCCGAGCTGGCGCGCATCACCGGGCTGGCCCCGGCCACCGTGTCCAACATCGTGCGCGACCTCTCGGGCGCCGGGCTGGTGGCGACCGAACCCGGTAGTGGCAGGCGAGGTACGACGATCCGCATCGCCCGCGCCGCCGGCGTGGTGGCGGGCGTCGACTTCGGGCACAGCCACCTCGCGGTCGGCATCGGCGACCTGGCCGGCAACGTCATCGCCGAGCGACGCGAGCCGCTCGACCCCGGGCACACCCACGACGACGGTCTCGGCCTGGCTCGCGAGCTGCTCGCCGACCTGGTCGCAGGAGCGGCCGTCTCCGAGCCGGTCCGCAGCGTCGGGATGGGGCTGCCGGCGCCGATCGTGGAGGGCCTGGTCCGCAGCTCGGCGATCCTGCCCGGGTGGGTCGGGGTGAACGCGCGCGAGGTCTCGGAGGCCGCATTCGACCTTCCCGTGCACATCGAGAACGACGCCAACCTCGCTGCCCTGGCCGAGCACCGGCAGGGCGCGGCCCGCGGGCATGCCACGTCGGTGCTGATCAAGATCTCCTCCGGTGTCGGCGCGGGAGTCATCCTGGAGAACCGGCTCTTCCGGGGATCGTCCGGCAGCGCCGGCGAGATCGGCCACCTGACCCTCAACGAGCAGGGTCCGGTCTGCCGCTGTGGTGGACGAGGCTGCCTCGAGGCCTACGCCTCGGTCGGCGCCGTCCAGGAGCTCCTCGCCACTCAGTTCCCCGACGCCTCCATCGACGACATCATCGCCGCGGCGGGTGAGGGCAACGTCTCCGCGCTACGCACCTTCGAGGACGCGGGGCTGCACGTCGGCTGGGGCATCGCCTCAGTGGTGAACCTGCTCAACCCCGACATCGTGCTGATCGGCGGTGACATGGCTCGCGCCGGTGACCTCCTGCTCGACCCGGTCCGGATCGGGCTGCGCAGGCACGCGCTCGACACGGCGGCCAACACGCCCGTCGGAGCCGGCGTACTCGGCGAGCGAGCGTCGCTGGTCGGGGCCGTGCTGTTGGCCTCCGACCGCACCGAGCTCCTCGACTGACCAACCGTCACTCGTTGCTGCGCGAACTTGCAACTCTTGCTGCGCGAACTCGCAACTCTTGCGCTTCGAACTGGCACTTTTTGACGGCGTACCAGCAAGAACTGCCAGTTCGAACGTCAAGAAGTGCAGGTTGGCGCACCAAGAAACGCCTGTTCGCGCAACAAGAAGTGCAAGTTCGTCACTCCCACTCGATGGTGCCCGGGGGCTTCGAGGTGACGTCGAGGGTGACCCGGTTGACCTCCGCCACCTCGTTGGTGATGCGCGTCGAGATCGTCTCGAGCACCTCGTAGGGCAGGCGGGACCAGTCGGCGGTCATCGCGTCCTCGGAGCTGACCGGACGCAACACGATCGGATGTCCGTAGGTGCGGCCGTCGCCCTGCACGCCCACCGAACGTACGTCGGCAAGCAGCACCACCGGCATCTGCCACACGTCACGGTCCAGACCGGCGCGAGTGAGCTCCTCTCGGGCGATCGCGTCGGCCTCGCGAAGGATGTCGAGGCGCTCCTGGTTGACCGCACCGATGATGCGGATGCCCAGGCCGGGGCCGGGGAACGGTTGGCGCCAGACGATCTCGGACGGCAGCCCGAGCTGCTCCCCCACCAGGCGGACCTCGTCCTTGAAGAGGGTGCGCAACGGCTCGACCAGCTCGAACTCGAGGTCCTCGGGCAGCCCGCCGACGTTGTGGTGGGACTTGATGTTGGAGGTGCCGGCTCCGCCGCCCGACTCGACCACGTCGGGGTAGAGCGTGCCCTGCACCAGGAACGCCACCTTGGCGCCGTCTGCTGCAGCCTCGCCGAGAACCTCCGCCTCCGCCGCCTCGAAGACCCGGATGAACTCGCGCCCGATGATCTTGCGCTTCTCCTCGGGGTCACTGACCCCGTCGAGGGCGTCGAGGAAGCGCTGCTGGGCGTCGACGACGTGCAGCTTCACCCCCGTCGCCGCGACGAAGTCGCGCTCGACCTGCTCGGCCTCGCCCTTGCGCAGCAGGCCGTGGTCGACGAAGACACAGTCGAGCCGGTCGCCGATGGCGCGTTGTACGACGGCAGCGGCCACCGCCGAGTCGACGCCACCCGAGAGCCCGCAGATCGCTCGCCCATCCGGGCCGATCTGCTCCTCGATCCGGGTGATCTGCTCCTCGACGATGTTGACCATGGTCCACGTCTGGCGGCAGCCCGCAATGTCGTGCAGAAAGTTCTCGAGGGTGGCCTGACCGTGCTCGGAGTGCATCACCTCGGGGTGCCACTGCACGCCGGCCAGCTTCTTCTCGAGGTTCTCGAAGGCGGCCACCGGAGTGACATCGGTAGAGGCGAGCACGTCGAAGCCGTCGGGTGCGGCGGTCACCGAGTCGCCGTGGGACATCCACACCTTGTGCTCGGCCGGGACGTCGGCCAGCAGGGTGCCCCCGGCGCGCACCTTGACCGGCGTACGTCCGTATTCGCGGGCGCCCGAGTGGGCCACCTCGCCGCCGAGACCCTTGGCCATCAGCTGGAATCCGTAGCACATGCCGAAGACCGGAACGCCGGCCGTGAAGATGGCGTCGGAGATGCCCGGGGCACCGTCGGCGTACACCGAGGACGGGCCGCCGGAGAGGATGATCGCCTTCGGGTTGCGCGCCAGCATCTCCTCGACGGGCATGGTGTGGGGCACCAGCTCGGAGTAGACCCGCGCCTCGCGGACGCGGCGGGCGATCAACTGGGCGTACTGAGCCCCGAAATCAACGACGAGGACGAGGTCGTGCTCCGACACGTGGGGGCCTTTCCGACGGTGGTACGGCGTGGGCGCAGTCTAGTCGCGCCGACCGTGGGTCTCGACACGGCCATCGGTCCGGCTCGCCCCGCCCGGCGAAAGCCTCTGGGAACGCATCAGGGCCCGACCGGGGAGGGAGGGTGGTCGGGCCCTGATCGTCCATGCATCTGCTGGACAGAGCTTGGACATGGGGCCCGACGTGGGAGGGAGCATGACTGTCGGACCCACTCACCTCAACGAGGCGGCATCGGGCGGGTTACGCCCCATTCACGCAATTCTCGAAATCTTTCCGGCCCGGCCTCTGGGCACGGGCACTTGTGCGGTGGTGTGGACGGAAATCCGCGTCACAGCCCGTGTTCAGCGACCATAACCCCGCGTTACTCGTGGAAAGCGGGGTGACTATCAGGAGACTCCGACGATGGGCAGCCGCAGGGCACCGGGCGCCGACTCGGGCACCACGGGGTTCTTCGGCGCGACCGGCACCACCTTCTGGTAGGCCTCGCCGGCTCCCGGGCGCGGGTCGGCCTCACCCTTGTTGGGCCAGAACGACATCGCCCGCTCCGCCTGGGCGGTGATCGTCAGCGACGGGTTCACGCCCAGGTTGGCCGAGATGGTCGAGCCGTCGACAATGTGCAGGCCCGGGTAGTTGTACATCCGCTGGTAGGGGTCGACCACACCGGTCTCGGGCGAGTCCCCGATGGTGCAACCACCGATGAAGTGCGCGGTCAGCGGCATGTTGAAAGGCTCACCGACATTGCCACCCGGCGTTCCTCCCATGCGGTCGGCCATGCGGCGTACGGCCTCATAGGCGATCGGGATGTACGTCGGGTTGGGCTCGCCGTGGCCCTGCTCGGAGCTCATCACCCACCCGAAGGGCGTCTTCTTGCCAATCGTGGTGATCGAGTTGTCGAGGCTCTGCATGACCAGGGCGATCACCGTGCGCTCCGACCAGTGCTTCATGTCGTACAGGTCGAACGCCTCGCGGCGTTGCTTCCACAACTCCTTGAGCCACGTGCGCCAGCGCGGTTCGGTGCCGGTGTCGTCGGCGAGCACGGTCTGCATCAGCGCCATGAAGTTGCTGCCCTTGCCATAGCGGACCGGCTCGATGTGGGTGTGGTCATCGGGGTGCCACGAGGAGGTGATGGCGACCCCGCGGGTGTAGTCCTCAGCGGCATCCTTGGGAGCGAGCGCACCGAGGATCGCCTCGGAGTTGGTGCGGGTCAGCACGCCCAGCCGGTCGGAGATCTTCGGCAGGTGCCCCTCGCCCTTGAGCTTGTGCAGCAGTTTCTGGGTGCCGAGCGCAGCGGCCGAGAAGATCACCTGATCGGCGGTGAAGGTCTTGGTCGCCGTGTTGCGCGACAGCTTCGCCTTGGTCCAACGTGCGGTGATCTCGTAGCCGCCCTCGGCGCGCGGAACCACCTTGGTGACCGTGGTCAGCGGGTGGACCTCGGCGCCGTTCTGCTCGGCCAGGTAGAGGTAGTTCTTGACCAGCGTGTTCTTCGCGTTGTGACGGCACCCGGTCATGCACTCGCCACAGTTCTTGCACGGGTTGCGGTCGGGACCGGCACCGCCGAAGTAGGGGTCCGGAACGGCCTTGTGGCTCGGCTGACCGGGGCCACCGAAGAACACCCCGACGGGTGTGGGGTGATAGGTGTCGCCCACGCCCATCTCGTCCGCGACATCCATCATC
This sequence comes from Nocardioides sp. Soil797, assembly GCA_001429555.1. Taxonomy (GTDB): domain Bacteria; phylum Actinomycetota; class Actinomycetes; order Propionibacteriales; family Nocardioidaceae; genus Nocardioides. Next base: position 219,654 of record LMSR01000011.1, read on the forward strand.
ACCTGGTCGGACGGGGTCGTCAGGGGGTTCTCGACCACGCCGAGCATCCGCTTGGCCTGGTCGTAGTACGGCGTCAGCTCGGCCTTCCAGTCGGTGATGTGGGCCCACGACTTGTCGCGGTAGAACGCGTCGAGTGGCTCATAGAGTGTGTTGGCGTAGACCAATGACCCGCCACCGACGCCGGCGCCGGCAACGATCAGGCAGTCCTTGACCATGTCGATGCGCTGGATGCCATACATCCCCGCGGCGGGCGCGTAGACGTAGTTCTTCACGTCGAACGACGTCTTCGGCAGGTCGTCGTCCTCGAAGCGGGCGCCGGCTTCGAGCACGGCGACCTTGTAGCCCTTCTCGGTCAACCGCAACGCCGAGACCGAGCCACCGAACCCAGAGCCGATGATGAGTACGTCGTAGTGCCCTGCGTGGTTCCTGCTCATGCTCGTCCCAACTTCTTCATCACTCGTGCACTGACGGTCAAGGTCTTGGCGAAGATCTCGTTCGAGACGCCCTTCGGCGGCCGGAATCCCCACACCCGCTGGGTTCCGACGGACTGTGCCTCGGTATAGCGGTGGATGCCCTCGGCACCCTGGCGCCGGCCCATCCCGGATTCCCGCATGCCACCCATCGGGGCGTCGATGCTGGCGAAGGTGGCGCCGTACGCCTCGTTGATGTTGACCGTGCCGCACTTGATCTCGCGCGCGATCGCGCGGGCGCGCCTGCCGTCCTGGCTGAAGATCGCCGCGTTGAGCCCGTAGGTGCCCTCGTTGGCCTTCGCGATCGCCTCGTTCTCGTCGTGGAAGCGATAGATCGAGATGACCGGACCGAAGGTCTCGTTGCCGAAGCAGGTCATGTCGGGCGTGACGCCCTCGAGGATGGTCGGCTCGTAGAAGTAGGGACCGAGGTCGGGGCGGGCCCTGCCGCCGGTCAGCACCTTCGCGCCCTTGGCGACGGCGTCCTCGACGTGGGCGGTGACGGTGTCGAGCTGGTCCTGGGAGATCAGCGAGCCCATGTCGGTGGTCCACTCGTGGCCCGGCCCGAGCACCATCGCCTTGGTCCGCGCGACGAACCGCTGCACGAACTTGTCGTAGACCTGGTCGGCGACCAGCAGTCGCTCGGTGGAGACGCACAGCTGGCCGGCATTGGAGTACGTCGCTCGCACGGCGCCCTCGGCGGCCTTCTCGATCGCGGCGTCACGCAGGATCAGGATCGGGTTCTTGCCGCCGAGCTCGAGCGAGCAGCCGATCAGACGCTCGGCGCAGCCGGCGGCGACCTTCTTGCCGGTGGTCGTCGAGCCGGTGAAGCAGACGTAGTCGGCCTTGTTGATCAACGAGGTGCCGACGCGCGAGCCGGGGCCGGCGACGACGGTCCACAGATCCTTCGGGAAGCCGGCCTCCTCGAGGAGCTGAGCGCCCAGCAGGGCGGTCAACATGGTCCGGCTGTCGGGCTTGGTGACCACGGCGTTGCCCGCGGCCAGCGCCGGAAGACCGTCGCACAGCGCCATCGTGAACGGATAGTTCCACGGCGAGATGATGCCGACGACACCCTTCGGAACCCGGTTCACGTCGATGCGGGTGGCGCCGGGCACGACGCCGGGACGGCGCTGGGTGTCGAGGTGCTGGTGGATGGTGCGCGCGTAGTAACGCGCGGTCAACGCCACGTGGTAGACCTCGAGGTAGGCGTCCTTGCGGGCCTTGCCCGACTCCCACACGGCAAGGTCGCAGATCTCCTGCTCACGGTCGAGCACGATGTCGTGGAGGCGAAGCAGCACCTCGGCACGCTGGTCGAGCGACGTCCGCGCCCAGGCGGCCTGCGCCTTCCGGGCCCGGTCGAACGCCTCGATCACGTCGTCCTCGCTGGACTGCGGCACGTGCGCGAGCGGCTGGCCGTTGACCGGGGAGATCGACAGGGCCGACTCACCGGAGCTCGACACGATGCGCCGGGTCAACGCGGCGGCGTAGTCCGGCTCGAGGGCGTACGACGCACTCGGGTCGTGCTCGGGGTCGTTCGGCCCGCCGACGAGGGGCTCGGGCTGCGGGGTCTGGGCGCTCATGGCACTGAGCCTAGGTGACGCGAAACACCTTCACTACCCTTCGGTAGCAAGTGAGACCTTTTACACGTCGCTTTGTTTTGTAAACGTCCGGAATCCGGTCGATCCGCGGACCCCGCTAACGTCTCCGGGGTGACTGCCCTCCTCCTCACGCCCGTGGCCCGACTGCGACGCCGAGTGGTCCGACCGGTCGCCCGACGGCTCGCGCCCGGATCACCTCTCGCCACCAGTCCCCTCTCCGGTCGCACCGTGCTCATCACCGGCGCCTCCTCCGGCATCGGCGAGGCCACGGCGTACGCCGCCGCCCGCCGTGGTGCCCACGTCGTGCTGGTGGCCCGCCGCGCGGACGAGCTGGAGCGCGTCGCCGAGCAGGTCCGCGCCGACGGTGGCAGCGCGGCGGCGTACGCCGTGGATCTCACCGACCTCGAGGCGATCGGCGACCTGGTCGAGCGGGTCCTCGTCGAGCGGGGCCCGGTGCACTACCTGGTCAACAATGCCGGTCGCTCGATCCGGCGCTCGCTGGCGCTCTCCTACGACCGGATGCACGACTTCGAGCGCACCATGGCGATCAACTACTTCGCACCGGTGCGGCTGGTGCTCGGGCTCCTGCCTGCGATGCGCGCCCAGGGCTTCGGCCACGTGGTCAACGTCGGCACCTGGGGCAGCCAGGTCAAGGCTCCGAAGTACACCGCCTACATCGCGTCGAAGACCGCGCTCGACATCTTCTCGCGCATTGCCGGGCGCGAGGCCTGGGACGACGACGTGACGTTCACGAACGTGCGCTTCGCCCTGGTGCGAACGGCGATGGTGGCTCCCACCGAGGCCTACGCCAAGCTGCCTGCCCTCTCTGCGGAGCAGGCCGCGCGCAAGGTGGTGCACGCACTGGAGGACCGGCCGCTGACCGTGAACACGGTTCCCGGTGCCGTCGCGGAGGTGGTCAACCTCGTCGCGCCGCGACTCTCGGACTTCCTGTTCGCCGCCTCCGACCGTCGATTCCCCGACTCGGCGGCCGCGCGCGGCGACGTCGGCGGGTTGCGGCAGTCCCGGCAGTAGCCCACGGGCGTTCAATTGCCGGACGTCGGCACCGGCCACTGCCTGCGACCCTCATCCCTCGAGGCGCCTGGTTCAGACGATGTCAGGCACCTGCACCCGGGCCTCGTCGGCCTCCTGGTCGGTGAGCTGCGCCTGGCTCTGTCGCTCGGCCTCGACGCGACGTAGGTAGTGGGTGACCTCCTCGCGCCGCCGCTCCTCGTCCCACCCGAGCTCGGCGCCCATCAGCTCGGCGACCTGCGGGGCGGCGGCCACCCCACGGTCGAACATCTCGATCGAGACGCGAGTACGCCGGGTGAGGACGTCGTCGAGGTGTTGCGCGCCCTCGTGGGTCACCGCGTGCACGACCTCGGCGGCCAGGTAGTCCTCTGCCCCCTCGAGTGGTGCGGCCAGCTCGGGGCGCTCGGCGACGAGGGCGAGCAGGTCGTCGACCAGCCCGCCGTACCTGCCGAGGAGGTGGTCGATGCGCGCCACGTGCAATCCACTGCGCCGAGCCAGCAGCACCCGCTGGTTCGACCGGGTCTCGAACCCGTCGGCGCCGACCAGTGGCACCCGGTCGGTGATCGAGTCGCGCACGGTGAGGTTGACCGTGGTCTTCAGCGAGTGCGCCGCGGCGTCGATCGCGTCGCGCGCCATCACTCTGTACGTCGTGAGCTTGCCGCCGGCGATCATCACCAGTCCCGGAACCGGGGTGACGACCGTGTGCTCACGGGAGATGCGTGACGTCGGCTCGGACTCGCCGCGCAGCAACGGACGCAGGCCGGCGTACACGCCCTCGACGTCGTCGTGGTCGAGCGGCTCGCGCAGGATCGTGTTCACGTGGGCGAGCAGGTAGTCGATGTCGGCCTTCGACGCCGCAGGGTGGGCCTTGTCGAGGTCCCACGCCGTGTCGGTGGTGCCGATGATCCAGTGCCGGCCCCACGGGATCACGAAGAGCACCGACTTCTCGGTCTTGGTGATGAAGCCGGCATCGGAACGGATCCGGTCGCGCGGAACGACGAGGTGGATCCCCTTGCTGGCCTGGACGTTGAGCGACCCACGTCCGCCGACCATCTCCTGGATCTCGTCGGTCCAGACACCAGCCGCATTGACCACGACCCGGGCGCGGACCTGGAACTCGCGCCCGGTCTCGAGGTCCTTGGCATTCACGCCGACCACGCGCTCGCCCTCACGGACGAAGCCGATCACCTTGGTGCGGGTGGCCACGTGGGCGCCGTGCGTGGCAGCCGTGCGGGCGATGGTCATCACGAGGCGGGCGTCGTCGACCTGGCAGTCGTAGTAGCGGATCGCCCCGGTCAATGCCTCTGTCTTGAGATCGGGAGCCATGCGCGCGACCTGGCGGCGGAAGAGGTGCTTGTGCCGGGGTACCCCCATGTCGTACTTCCCCGCCATCGCCATCGCGTCGTAGAGAGCCAGCCCGGCCCCGACATAGGGACGCTCGAGGTGCTTGGTCAACGGATAGAGGAACGGCACCGGCCGCACCAGGTGTGGAGCCAGCCGGGTCAGCAGCAGACCGCGCTCCTCCAGGGCCTCGCGGACCAGCCCGAAGTCGAACATCTCCAGATAGCGCAGCCCGCCGTGGATCAGCTTGCTGCTGCGGCTGCTGGTCCCCGAGGCGAAGTCACGCTGCTCGATCAGCCCGGTCGACAGGCCTCGGGTCACCGAGTCGAGCGCCGTGCCGGCGCCCACGACTCCCCCACCCACGACGAGCACGTCGAGCTCGGCGCCGTGGTCGGCGCTGGCCACCAGCGCTTCGAGCGCTTCGGTTCGGGCCTGCGGGCTGAGGGCGCGTGGCTGGCTCATGTTGGCCAGTCTGTCAGGGTCCCGGTGGGGACGCTGCGGACGGTCGTCCGGCACACTCACGTGCCACTGGTGGCACCCACCAAGTATTCTCCTCCCATGTCAGGGGGCAACGGAACGACTCGGGCGCGGGACGCAGATCGTGATCGCGTCGTCGACGCGCTCGGTCAAGCCTTCGTCGACGGCCAACTCTCGGAGACCGACCGCGAGCTGCGGGTCTCCCGGGCACTGAGTGCGCGCACCCTCGACGACCTCGACGTGCTGGTCCGTGACCTCCAGGGCCACGACCTGGTCCCCCGCCCACCGAAACGTGTCTCGAAGGGGCCGTTCCTGGCCATCGCCACCGGCCTGGTCGTGGTGGTCGCGATCGGCGTCCTCGTCCTCCGCGGCGGTGACGAGCCGGATCGCGCTCCGGCCCCAGCACCTGCTCCTGCCGCCCCGGTCGCGATGCCCGAGGTCGCCGAGCCCGTCGAGTTCGTGCCGGAGGCGCTCTCGATGGCCTGGTTCGAGGCCTTCCTCAACGGCTATGAGGAGGAGTTCGGCGACACCGTCATCCTCGACGCCGGGTTTCGCCAGGGTGGATACGTCCACTTCAAGCGCCCGCTCAGCAAGAAGCGCCCCGACCTGCTGCAGGACTGGGACTGGTACCCCGACCGCGGCTTCGAGCAGTCCATCATCTCGGCTTCGCGCGACCCCTTCGGCTACGCCCGGGCAGACCTGTCCGCCATCGACCTCGACCGTCTGCTGGCCGAGATCGATCACAGCCGGGAGTTCCTTGGTGTCGACAGCCCCGACATCGACGTCTACGTCGCCCCGCACATCGGTGACTCCCCCCAGAAGGTCATGATCCAGGCATCGAACTCCTACGGTGACACCGGTCGGCGCGAGATCACCTTCGACGGCCGGGTGCTCGACAGCCAGCCCTTCGTGATCGGATACCAATGAATCCCGCACACGAGGCCAAACGGGCCAAGGACAGCGACCGCACCGAAGCGGTGGAGGTCATCGACACGGCGTACGCCGACGGGCAACTGACACTCTCGGAGCGTGAGCACCGCACCCACTCGGCCCTGACCGCGGCCACCCTGGGCGAGCTCCACCGGCTCACGTCCGACCTGCAGGCGGTTCCGGTGTCGGTCGCTTCGGCCGTGCGCCGGCCGCGTGTGCTCGCCGTCGTGGCCGTGGTGCTGCTGTTCGTGATCGGCGGCGGCTATGCGGTGCTCCGAGACGACAACCCTCGTGATGAGCCGGGGCAGGAGGCGGCCGCTCCGGCCGAGGTGGAGCCGGTGGAGGCGCCCGTGGAGGTGGCGGATCGGCCAGTCATCGAGAAGCGTCCGCTGAAGTACTCGTTCACCCCGAAGGGCGTTCGCAACTTCCGGGAGCTCTACCGCGAGAAGTTCGGCACCACACAGGCACTCGGCTTCGGGTTCTCCGCCGGTGAGGTCGACATTGCCCTCAAGACCCCCGACGGGCCGTGGCACTGGGGGTTCGCCGACGGCCACTTCGTCGATGCCGGTGGCTACTCCGACGGACCCGAGGACGGCGCGAAGGACCGCAGCTTCCCACCCGGATCGGTCGACCTGGCCGACCTCGACATCGACGCAGCCTTCGACAACCTGGAGGGCGTGAAGCAAGCGACCGGCCGCAGCGACTTCCCCACCCTTGGGATCTCCCTCATCATCAACGACGGCCGGCCCACCGTGGCTGTTGCCGCCGGCGACAAATTCACCACCTCATGCCAGATCCGGTTGACCACTATGTCCGGCAAGGTGCTGGAGGACGGCCTTCCCTGCGTCGACTGACGGCTTGGGCACCGTCCTGCTTGCACCCGGCGACGGCTTTCCGGTGCACCAGGTGGCCGCACTGCTTCAGCCGAACGGGTTGATGATCGAGATGCCGCACTCGTCGAAGTCACGAACGTTGCGAGTCGCCAGAATCGCCCGGCGATGACGTGCGATGGCAGCAATCCGCGCGTCCTCCTGGCTCATCGGCCGACCGGTCGCCTGACGCTCGGCGAGGAGCAGGCCGTACTCGTCAGCCGCCGCGCCGTCGAACGGCAGTGTCTTGTGGCCCATCGCCAAGAAGAGCTCGTCCGCACGTGTCTCCAACTCACGACGCCGACGCCCCTTCGGAAGTCTCGCGATTGCGAAACGAACCTCCGCCCGTGTCACCGAGGTGAGGTACAGCTCATCCGGAACGAGCGACTCGAGCCACGTCACGACAACCTCGTCTCGCGCCATGAGGTGCGAGACGAGGTTGGTGTCCAGCACGATCACAGATCAAGGCCTCGCGGCATGGTGCGATCGCGGCCGAAGTCGCGAATGTCATCCGGCGGGGACGTCGCCGAAGATGCGCACGATGGCATGCCCGAGCCCTTCTTCAGGCTCCTCCACCTCGACAGCGGCGGCGAGGATGGCGCGAATCTCGGCCTCCATCGAGCGACCCCGACGAGTTGCCCGAGCGCGCAACTTCTCCTTCACCCCTGGATCCAGATCACGAACGGTCACCATGCACATGGTCACCACCTCCACGTCATCGGGTGGTCCGGTGTCGCCGCGATCAGGCGCGGACGCGTGGCCCCAACGATGTCCGATGGTCGGCGTGCATGGGGTGAGCTGACCGGGTCTCCCACACCAACGCCGGATCCAGCTCTGCCAGGGCGATGCCCTCCTCGGTGTCGAGCCGTGCCACGGGTCGCCCCTCGGGGTCGAACACCGCCGATCCGCCGATGAAATCGTCGGGCCCGCAGGTGCCGGTCAGGCCGGCGAAGACGACGTACATGCCGTTGTCGAGGGCACGAGCCGGGTAGTAGAGGTCGCGGCGGTGCTCGCCGCCGGTGAAGTAGGCCGCGGAGTTGAGATAGCCGATCGCCCCGTCATCGGCCGCCGCTCGCGCGTGCTCCGGGAAGCAACCGTCGTAGCAGATGCTGAGACCGAAATCGAGGTCGTCGACCGTGATCGACGCGCCGTGGTCGCCGGGGGTGAAATGGTCCTGCTCGTAGCCGGAGAGGTGTTGCTTGTCGTAGGGCGCGCTGACCTCACCCGAAGGTCGAATCACCAACAGGGACAGGGTCTTCGCGGTCTCGCGCTGCAGCGGCGTACTCACCACCACGACGCAGTCGCCCTCGACCGCGGCGTTGCGCAGGGGCGCCAACCAAGCGTCATCGAGGGTGTCCTCGCTGGGCACCTCGCCCGCGAAGACGGCTTCCGCATAGCCGGTGAGGAACGCCTCGGGGAGTACGACGAGGCGCGCTCCCTGAGCGGCCGCCAACTCGACCAGCGCGGCCGCCTTGGCCACATTGGCGGCCACGTCGCCAGCCATGGACTGCCCCTGTGCTGCGGCGACCAACAACGTCATGAGAAGTCTGGGCTCACTCGACGACGACCTCAACCCGCTGGAACTCCTTGAGCTCGGTGTAGCCGGTGGTGGCCATCGAGCGCTTCAGGGCGCCGATCAGGTTCATCGTGCCGTCGGCCACGCGGGACGGGCCGAACAGGATCTCCTCGAGCGAGCCGATCGTGCCGAACTCGACGCGCTCACCGCGCGGCAGCTTGCCGTGCCACGCCTCTGCTCCCCAGTGGAAACCGTGGCCGGGCGCCTCGTCGGCGCGGGCGAAGGGCGAGCCGACCATCACGGCATCGGCGCCACAGGCGATCGCCTTGGCAATGTCACCGGAGCGACCGATCGAGCCGTCGGCGATGACGTGCACGTAGCGACCGCCGGACTCGTCGAGGTAGTCACGACGGGCAGCAGCCACGTCAGCGACCGCGGATGCCATGGGCACCGCGACACCGAGCACGGTGCGTGTGGTGTGGGCGGCCCCGCCACCGAAGCCGACGAGTACGCCGGCGGCGCCGGTGCGCATCAGGTGCAGGGCAGCCTGGTAGGTGGCACAGCCACCGACGATGACCGGGACGTCGAGCTCGTAGATGAACTCCTTGAGGTTCAAGGGTTCGGCCTGGCTGGAGACGTGCTCGGCGGAGACCGTCGTACCGCGGATGACGAACATGTCGACACCGGCGTCGACCACGGTCTTGGCGAACTCCTTGGTGCGCTGCGGCGACAGGGAGCCGGCGACGGTCACCCCGGAGTCACGCATCTGCTTGAGGCGGGCGGTGATCAGCTCGGCCTTGACCGGCTCGGCGTAGATCTCCTGCATCCGCTGGGTGGCCTGGACGCCTCGGAGCCCGGCAACCTCCTGCAGCAGCGGCATGGGGTCGTCGTACCGGGTCCAGAGTCCCTCGAGGTCGAGCACGCCGAGACCGCCGTGCTTGCCGAAGGCGATCGCGGTCTCCGGCGACATCACCGAGTCCATCGGGGCGGCCAGCACCGGCAGCTCGAAGCGGTAGGCGTCGATCTGCCAGGCCACGCTCACCTCTTCGGGATCGCGGGTGCGCCGCGAGGGCACGATGGCAATGTCGTCGAAGGAGTATGCGCGCCGGGCACGCTTGGCCTTGCCGATCTCGATCTCAGTCACGCCGCCCACCCTATCGGCTCGACGGCGCATCAAGAATTGCCAGTTCGCGCGTCAATAATTGCTGGTTCGCGCAACAAGAATTGACGGTTGGTCAGCGGTTGTAGTTGGGCGACTCCACGGTCATCTGGATGTCGTGGGGGTGGCTCTCCTTCAGCGAGGCCGAAGTGATCCGCACGAACTTCCCCTTCTCCTGGAGCTCGGGGATGGTGCGCGCGCCGATGTAGAACATCGACTGGTTGAGGCCGCCGACGAGCTGGTGGGCGACCGCCGCCAGCGGGCCACGGTAGGCCACCTGGCCCTCGACGCCCTCGGGCACGATCTTGTCGTCGCTGGTGACCTCGGCCTGGAAGTAGCGGTCCTTGGAGTAGGACTTCTTGCCGCGACTGCTCATCGCGCCGAGGGATCCCATGCCGCGGTAGGCCTTGAACTGCTTGCCGTTGACGAAGACCAGCTCACCCGGCGACTCCTCGCACCCGGCGAGCAACGAGCCGAGCATGACGGTCTCGGCACCGGCCACCATCGCCTTCGCGATGTCGCCCGACTGCTGCAGGCCGCCGTCGGCGATCACGGGTACGCCGGCGGGCTGGCACGCCAGCGAGGCCTCGTAGACCGCGGTGACCTGGGGTACGCCGCAGCCGGTGACCACACGCGTCGTACAGATCGATCCGGGACCGAAGCCCACCTTGACCGCGTCGGCGCCGGCATCGACGAACGCCTGGGCGCCGGCACGGGTGGCCACGTTGCCGCCGATCACCTGCACGTGCTTGGTGGCCGGGTCGGTCTTGAGCCGACGGACCATGTCGAGCAGCAACGAGACGTGGCCGTGGGCGGTGTCGGCGACGAGCACGTCGACACCGGCCTCGATCAACATGGTGGCCCGCTCCCAGGCGTCACCGAAGTAGCCGATCGCGGCGCCGACCATCAACCGACCGTCGGCGTCCTTGGAGGCGTTGGGGAACTGCTCGGACTTCACGAAGTCCTTGACGGTTATCAACCCACCGAGGCGGCCCTCCTCGTCGACCAGCGGCAGCCGCTCGCGCTTGTTCTGGCGCAGCAGCGCGGTCGCGTCCTCACGCGAGATGCCGACCGGCCCGGTGAACAACGGGTTGGTGGTCATCACCTCGTTGACCTTGGTGGTGGCCCACTCCGCGACCGGAGTGAAGCGCAGGTCGCGGTTGGTGATGATGCCGAGCAGCTTGTCGTCGGGGTCGACGACGGGCAGCCCCGAGACGCGGTACTCGCCGCAGATGCGGTCGAGCTCCTCCAGCGTTGCGTCAGGACCGATCGTGACCGGGTTGGAGATGATGCCCGTCTGGGTTCGCTTGACCAGGTCGACCTGGTAGGCCTGGTCCTGCAACGAGAGGTTGCGGTGCAGCACCCCGATGCCCCCCTCGCGGGCCATCGCGATCGCCATCCGGGACTCGGTGACGGTGTCCATCGCCGCCGAGATCAGCGGCACCTTCAGAGAGATCTCCCGCGTCAGGCGCGAGGTGGTGTCGATGTCGGACGGAGCCATGTCGGACTCCCCCGGCAGCAGCAGCACGTCGTCGTAGGTCAGTCCAAGGGCGGCAAACTTGTCTGGGAGCTCCACTCGCACATCCTATCGACCCGCCCGAGCCGGGTGCGCGGCGGGAAGCAGGAAGAACCGGGACACGGCAGCCCACACGTGCTCGGCGCCATTGCTCAGTGGCAGGCTTGCCCCCATGATGCGCACGTCCCGGTTCACCCTGCCCGAAATCGGGACCAGACGACTCGTGGGTCTGACGGCCGTCCTGGCCATGCTGCTGCGCTTCCCGGGCATGATGTGGCCGATCCGTCCCGACGAGGCCGGCTTCACCCTGGTCGCTCGGGCGTGGCACCCCGAACCCGACTCGCTCTACGGCACCTACTGGGTCGACCGGCCGCCGCCACTGATCGCCCTGATCAAGCTCTCCGACATGATCGGCGGCGCACTGTTCATCCGGGTGGTCGCCGCGGTCGGCTGCGCCCTCCTGGTCGTGGCGGCGGCACGTACGGCGTACCTCATCGCCGGCGACCGAGCCGCCCGCTGGACGGCGGTCGCCACGGCCGCGGTCACCACGAACACGATGATCGACTCGGTGGCGGCAAAGGGCGAGATCCTGGGCATCCCCGTCGTGGTGACCAGCTTCTGGCTGGCCCTCGAGGCGCTGCGGGTCCTCGAGGTCTCCCCACGCAAGGCGATGCTCTTCGCCGCGGGATCCGGTTTCCTCGGCATGCTGGCGATCGGACTGAAGCAGAACATGGCCACCGGGTTGGCCTTCGGTGGCTTCGTGCTGCTGGTCTCGGCACTCGGCAAGGAGATCAGCTGGGGCGCGTTCTGGAAGCTGGCGGGGGCGGCGCTCCTGGGCGCCGCGATCCCCCTCGGCGCCACGATCGGCTGGTGCCTGGCTGCCGGCGTACACCTCGAGACCCTCTGGTACGCCGTCTACGGCTTCCGCTCCCACGCGCTCGACGTGATCGCCAACGACGAAGCCGGCGCGCCGCTGGGTCGGGCCCGCCAGCTCGCGATCATCTTCGTGGCCACCGGGATGGCCCTCATCATCGCTTGGTTCCTGGTGAACATCCGCCATGCCTGGCGAACCCACCGGGCCGTCACGGTGGCTGCCGTTGCGGTGCTGGTCGTCGACGGCGCCGGCGTGGTGCTGGGCGGCAGCTACTGGCGACCCTACCTGTTGGGGCTGGTGCCCACGGTCGTCCTGTGCGCTGCCCTGGTGGCGGGAGCACCCGGCGTACGCGGGCGGATCATGCAGCTGCTGGCGGGGTTCGCCGTCCTCTCGTGCCTGGTCTCCACCATCGGTTGGGTGGCCAGCAACCTGACCGGGGCGGAGCCACCGACCGAGATCTACACGGGCCAGGCGATCAAGGACGTGGCCGAGCCCGGCGACACGATCGTGGTCTACGGCGGTCGCGCCGACATCGTGTTCGCCTCGGGCCTCTCCTCGCCCTACGAACACCTGTGGAGCCTGCCGATGCGGGGCAACGACCCCGACCTGTCTGACCTGGTGGGGCTGCTGCGCAGCGACGAGGCACCCACCTGGTTCGTCGGCCAGGTCGACTTCACGTCATGGAACGGCGTGGGGCAGCCGAAGCTGGAGGCGGCGTTGGCCGATCGCTACGAACTCCACGGCATGGGTTGTGGCGAGCACCCGATCTGGGTGCTCAAGAGCGTCGATCGCGCGGTGCCGACTCCCGACTGCGACCGGCCCTGGCTCTGGTAGATCCCGACGGGTCCACCGCAGGACCACCCACACGACCAGTCGTACGACGCAGAACGGCCCGCCACCTCCGAAGAGGTGGCGGGCCGTTCACGACTGAGGATCAGTGGCCGTGTCCGTGGCCGTGACCGGCCGCGGACTCTTCCTCTTCCTCGGGCTTGTCGACGACCAAGGTCTCGGTCGTCAGCAGCATCGCGGCGATCGACGTGGCGTTGACCAGCGCGGAGCGGGTCACCTTCACCGGGTCGAGGACGCCCTGGGCGACCAGGTCGCCGTACTCACCGGTGGCGGCGTTGTAGCCGTTGCCGACGCCGAGCTCGCGCACCTTGGTGGTGATGACGTAGCCGTTGTCGCCACCGTTCTCGGCGATCCAGCGCAGCGGCTCGTCAGCAGCCTTGCGCACGACGCGCACGCCGACGGCCTCGTCGCCGGTGAGGCCGAGGTTGTCCTCGAGCACGGAGACCGCGTGGATCAGGGCGGAGCCACCGCCGGGGACGATGCCCTCCTCGATCGCGGCACGCGTCGCGGAGACGGCGTCCTCGATGCGGTGCTTCTTCTCCTTGAGCTCCACCTCGGTGGCGGCGCCGACCTTGATCACGCACACGCCACCGGCCAGCTTCGCGAGACGCTCCTGGAGCTTCTCGGTGTCCCAGTCGGAGTCGGAGTTCTCGATCTCGGCCTTGATCTGGTTGACCCGGCCCTCGACGGCGGCGGACTCGCCGGCCCCGTCGACGATCGTGGTGTTGTCCTTGGTGACCACGATGCGGCGGGCCTGGCCCAGCACCTCGAGGCCGACCTGGTCGAGCTTGAGGCCGATCTCGGGGGCGACGACCTGGCCACCGGTGAGTACGGCGATGTCCTCCATCATGGCCTTGCGCCGGTCACCGAACGCGGGAGCCTTGACGGCCACGGCGTTGAAGGTGCCCTTGATCTTGTTGACGACCAGGGTGGAGAGCGCCTCGCCGTCGACGTCCTCGGCGAGGATGAAGAGCGGCTTGCCGGACTGAATGACCTTCTCCAGCAGCGGCAGCAGGTCGGCGATCGCGGAGATCTTGCCCTGGTGCATGAGGATGTAGGGATCCTCGAGGACGGCCTCCATGCGCTCGGCGTCGGTCACGAAGTACTGCGAGATGTAGCCCTTGTCGAACTGCATCCCCTCGGTGAACTCGAGCTCGGTGCCCATCGTGTTGGACTCGTCGACGGTGATGACGCCGTCCTTGCCGACCTTGTCGAATGCCTCGGCGAGCAGCTCGCCGATGTGCGAGTCGCGCGAGGAGATGGTGGCCACGGAGGCCATGTCCTCCTTGGACTCGACCTCACGGGCGGCGTCGAGCAGCGCCTGGCCGACGGCCTCGGCGGCAGCGTCCATGCCCCGCTTGAGACCCATCGGGTTGGCACCCGCGGCCACGGCGCGCAGGCCCTCGTGGACCATCGCTTGGGCCAGGACCGTTGCGGTCGTCGTGCCGTCACCGGCGACGTCGTTGGTCTTGGTGGCAACTTCCTTGGTCAGCTGGGCGCCAAGGTTTTCGAACGGGTCGTCCAGCTCGACCTCACGGGCGACGGTGACACCGTCGTTGGTGATGGTCGGGGCGCCCCACTTCTTGTCGAGGACGACGTAGCGGCCCTTGGGGCCGAGCGTCACCTTGACCGCGTTGGCGAGGGCGTCGACGCCCCGCTCCAACGCGCGACGAGCGTTCTCGTCGAACTCAAGAATCTTCGGCATTGCTTCTCCTTAGAGAGGGATATCAGGGGTGAAATGGCGCCCGGCTGGCAAGGCGCCTTCGCGAAGTCGACCTGAAGAGCGGAGCGGTCGTCGAGCGCAGGCAACGCTGCCAGCCGGGATGCCGGTTCAGCCCTGGACGATCGCCAGGACGTCGCGGGCGGAAAGGATCAGGAACTCCTCGCCGGCGTACTTGACCTCGGTACCGCCGTACTTGCTGTAGATGACCTTGTCGCCCACGGCGACGTCGATGGCGACACGGTTGCCGTTGTCGTCGAAGCGACCGGGGCCAACGGCCACGACCTCGCCCTCCTGGGGCTTCTCCTTGGCAGTGTCGGGGATGACCAGGCCAGATGCCGTGGTCTGCTCCGCCTCGAGCTGCTTGACGATGATGCGGTCCTCGAGAGGCTTGATGTTGACCGACACGATGTCGACCTCCACTTTCTCCACTTGAATGATCGGTTGGTGACGGGCTCCGGGAACGGAGCCAGCCAAGAAGTTCGAGCCTGCAGTGGAGTACGCCGTCGCGGGGGTCGCACTCGTTGCAAGCGCTGGCACCCTCATGGTGAGAGTGCCAGAACAAACGCTAGCACTCTGGCCAATGGAGTGCCAGAGATGGGGGTGACGGACTCGGCTGACAGACTGCGGGCATGGACCTGGAGACCTTTGCCTGGTTGCTCACCGATGACGGGCAGCGCCTGCTCGAGCAGGCAGGGCACGCGTACGCCGACCACGACGGCGACCCGGTCCGCTCCGCCGCCGCAGTGCGCAAGATCGAGCCCGATGCGGACCGCGCGGCGGCAGCGCTGACCCAGGTAGGACTGAGGACGAAGGCCGTGCCCAAGTTCGGCGCCGACGCGATGCGGATGTATTTCACGCCCGACGCCCTCGAGCAGGCCACCCGCAGCCGGGTCGCCACCCACCGCGCCGCCCGACTGGCGGCCGCGGAGCCGACCAGCGTGATCGACCTCGGCTGTGGCATCGGCGGCGACCTGATCGCCTTCGCACGTGCCGGCCTCACCGTGGCCGGCGTCGACCTCGACCCGATCCGGGTGGCGATCGCGGAGGCCAATCTTGCTGCCCTGGGCCTGCCCGGCGCGATCCAGGTGGCCGACGGCACCACCCTCGACCTCGCCGGCTTCGGCGCGGTCTTCGCCGATCCGGCCCGCCGAGGCGCCCGCGGGCGAGTCTTCGACGTCGAGGGGTGGACTCCCCCGTGGTCGTTCGTCACCTCCCTGCTCGAGCGCGCCTCGGTGGTCAAGGTCGCCCCGGGCATTCCGCACGACCTGATCCCGAGCGGTGTCGAGGTGGAGTGGGTCAGCGAGGGCGGTGAGGTCAAGGAGGCCGCACTGTGGTCGTCGTACCTCGCCACCGCACGGCGCCGGGCCACCGTGATCGGCGACGGCGGATTGGCCAGCATCACGGAGGAGGACGACCCCTACGACGGTCGCGAGCGGCCCCTGCGCGAGCTCGGCGACTTCCTCTACGAGCCGGACGGCGCGGTGATCCGTGCCGGTCTAGTGACCGCCGTCGCAGCCGGCGTCGACGGTGGCCTGCTCGACGAGCACATCGCCTACGTCACGTCCGATCAGTCGTTCCGGTCACCGTTCGCCCGCGGCTATCGGGTCGTCGAGACGCTTCCCTACCGGGAGAAGCCGCTCCGGGCGGCGCTGCGCGAACGGGGCATCGGCAAGCTGACGATCAAGAAGCGCGGCGTCGACATCGTGCCCGAGGTACTGCGCAAGCGGCTCTCCCTCCACGGCGAGCAGGAGGCCACCCTGGTGATGACCCGCATCGCCGGCGAGGGCACGGCGTTGCTCGTTCAGCCCTTCGGCCGGGGCTCCGAGTCACCCGGGGTTCCGCTGATCAGGTGAAGTGCAGGTCGAAGGACTGCTTCCAGCGGTGGTTCACCACGTCGGCGTCGTCACTCGAATCCTTCGGGACGCCGGTGTAGGTCAGCGCGAGCCGCAGGGTTGCGTTGCGGATGTCGTCATCGACCTCGAAGAGCACCCACCGCGCGTCGTAGACATCCACTTCATCGGGACGCGAGGCGATCTCGTTCAGCTCGCTGTCATACATCGCCACCGGCTTCGCGCCGTCCAAGCGGTACGTCGGCTCGCCGTACTCCGTCTCCCTCGAGACATATTCACCGGCGACGTCCTGACCGAAGTAGGTGTTGATGTCGATGTTGGCCTTGACCACAACCCATGCCTTGCCGGATGACGCCCAGCCGAGCGGCCCGAACCACGGCACCGGGTCCAGGACCTGGGCCTGGCAGTCGGTTCCGTTGAAGGTGACGCCGTCGGCCAACTTCACCCGACGCTGCGCGGGGCACGCGTGGTCGCGCAACTGTGGCGGCCCGCCGAGGCCATACGCGTTGCCCGTGTCCTGCACGCGCACCTGCTCGTAGGGATCGACGGGGAACTGCTTGCCGTCGTACTCCGCGACCAGCCTGACCTCGTCCGGGTCCGCCGGGACAGTGACCACCCAGTCGTTCTGCGCGGCTCGATCCAGTGGGAACGTGCGCCCGTCGACGTCGAGCCACAGATCCCACTCCACGTTCTCCCGCGCCAGCACCCAGGTGTCTCCGGCCGACGATGACGGTGTGAGCTCGTCAACCTCGATGAATGCGGTGCCTTCGCTCGCTTCGGAGGACACGTCTCGGTCCTCGCCCATGGGCAGGCTGCTGGTTGCGTTCGACCGCGGCTTGCTGACCAGAAACTCGTAGCTCGCGGTCGGGAGGGTGAAGGCGACCGGGAGCCCCTCGATCTGCGCCTGCGCCGGGAACACCTCGCCCACCTTCGCCTCGCGTTCGTCATCACCCAGGGGGCCATCGGAACAACCGGAGACGAGGAGGGTGGCCATCAGTGCCACGACGATCATGCGCATGGGCCCGTTCCTACCCCGAGCGGGCAGGGTTCAACCGGGCTGATGCGAACAACCCGGCTCAGGCTGCGGGAAGCTCCATCGTGCGCCCACCGCGCGCGATGATCCGACGCTCGGTGGCCGTGACCAGCCGGAACAACCCGGTGTTGCGCCCGATCCGGACGTGGTCGGGGACCACGCGGTGCGAAGCCCTGACACCGGCCGTGATCCCGGCGTACGCCGTGGCGTGGGCCGGGCTCCACGCCAAGCCGAATGCCTTGCGCACCCGTGAGGGCAGCATGCCGCGCACCACGAGATTGGTTCCGGTGATGCCGATGCGCAGCTGCAGCGGCACCGGCATGTCGAGGGCGATCGCGCGGCCGACCACACGCGCCTCCTCGGTGACGTGGAAGTCGGGACCGTTGACCTGGCTGCGCATCCATTCGTCGAGCTCCCCGGCCGACGCGGGAGCCACCGATCGCGGCATCCCGAAGAGCTCACCGAAGCGCACCCAGTCGACCCAGAGACGTTCCTTCTCCTCGGCCTCGAGCGGCCGGACCAGCGTTTCGAAGGCCACCCGCGAGGAGTCGGCGAGCATCGCCATCGTCCACAGCATCAGCTCGGGATCGAACGCGTCGTACGGCGTTCCGGCCGCGAAGTTTCCCTCGTCGCGGTTGAGGGTCCCCTTCACCTTGGTGTGCATCCGGTGCACCATCGCCAGCACCTTGTCGGCCTCGGCGCGGTCGCCGAAGAAGATCGACTCGAAGGCCTCTGCGGTGGCGGAGAGCCGCATGAAGGGCCGCTCCTTGGCGTTCGTCGAGGCGCTGGTGCCGACGTAGGGCACCGGGTGGGTGGCGCCGATGATCAGTGCCCGCTGGCCGTAGGTCTGCCCGACGGCTCGATGCTCCTGCACGTGGCGGAGCATCGAGCCCGGCGGAAAGTAGCCGTCCTTCATGGAGCGAGGTTAGCGCCAATCTGCGCCGATCGACGGCGTGAGCAGACGAACGCCGCAACCCAGTGCGTGGCGCTCGGCACTGGCCTCAGGCCGGCTGCGCGCCCTGTGAGATCCAGTAGTCGTTGAGCGCGCCGTTCGTCTTCGCGAACCAGATGAACGGGCCCACGAGGATGAACATTCCGGGGAAGTACCAGAGCCCGGTCGCACCACTGACCCGCTGCTCCTGCCCGCGGCCGGCCCGCAGGTTGCCGACCTCCATCGACAGCAGGTAGGGATTCACGATGCTGACGAAGATCGCGAGCAAGAGCGCAACGAGGCCGCCGATGCCCTGGCCGGAGTGCTGCTTCATCTCCTCGTGCGTGACGTAGTAGTAATAGAGGCCGTAGATGCCGCAGGTGACGAAGAAGAGCACCATGCTGATGCCCGTCCCGCGGACCTTGCCGATCTGGCCGCCTCCGCCGTACATCTGCTGCCCGGGGTTCACCGGTGGGGCCGCCCCGTAACCCTGCTGGGGCTGGTCCCAGCCCGGAGGGGGCGGCGGAGGTGCTTGGCCCCAGCCCTCGTTCGGCTGGCTGGGTGGCTGGTTCTCGGTCATGTCTCTCCTCTGGGGTAGGGACTACGCGTTCAGGTTCGCCTTCTCGGCACCGATCGTGGTGTCGTCACCGTGACCGGTGTGGACGACGGTCTCGTCCGGCAGCACGAAGAGCTTCTCGCGGATCGAGGCCTCGATCGTGGGCCGGTCGCTGAAGGAGCGTCCGGTCGCACCGGGTCCACCGTTGAACAGGGTGTCGCCGGTGAAGACGGCGCCCAGCGCCTCGACGTACACACAGACCGCGCCGGGCGCATGGCCCGGGGTGTGGATGACCCGCAGGGTGGTGCCGCCGACGACGATCTGCTGGCCGTCACTGAGGTCGACGTCCCACAGCTCGTCGGTGTGGGTGAGCTCCCACAGCGGCTTGTCGTCGGGGTGCAACAGGATCGGAGCCGGTACGGCGGCGCGCAGCGCCGGCGCCACGCGCACGTGGTCGTCGTGGGCATGGGTGCACAGGATCGCCTTGAGCGCGCGGTCACCGATCACCTCCCGGATGGCCTCGACGTCGTGCGGCGCGTCGATGACGATGCACTCCTCGTCGTCGCCGATCACCCAGATGTTGTTGTCGACCTCGTGGGTCTCACCGTCGAGCGAGAACGTGCCGGAGACGACGGCGTGGTCGATGCGAACGCTCATGAGAACAGCACCACCGAACGCAGCACGTCACCCGTGTGCATCTTCTCGAAGGCGGCCTCGATGTCGTCGATGCCGATCTCCTCGGAGACGAAGGCATCCAGGTCGAGGCGTCCCTGCTGGTAGAGATCCACCAGCATCGGGAAGTCACGGCTCGGCAGGCAGTCGCCGTACCAGCTGGACTTGAGGGCCCCGCCGCGACCGAAGACGTCGATCAGCGGGATCTCGGGAACCTTCATGTCCGGCGTCGGCACACCGACCAGGACCACGGTGCCGGCCAGGTCGCGCGCATAGAAGGCCTGCTTCCACGTCTCGGGTCGACCGACCGCCTCGATCACCACGTCGGCGCCTTCGGCACCCTCGTAGGTCTCGGCGGCAATCCGCTTGATCTCCTCGACGGGGTCGACCCCCGATGACGCAGAGGAGTCCACGGTGTGGGTCGCGCCCATCGCCGTGGCCTGCTCCAACTTCTTCGGGTCGATGTCGACGGCGATGATCGGGCTCGCCCCCGCGAGGGCGGAGCCGGCGATCGCGGCCATGCCCACGCCACCGCAACCGATCACGGCGACCGACTTGCCGCGGGTGACCGCGCCGGTGTTGATCGCGGCGCCCAGGCCGGCCATCACGCCGCACCCCAGCAGGCCGACGGCCGCCGGACGAGCCGAAGCGTCAACCTTGGTGCACTGACCGGCCGCGACCAGGGTCTTCTCGGCGAATGCACCGATCCCCAACGCCGGGGACAGCTCCGTGCCGTCCTCAAGGGTCATCTTCTGGGTCGCATTGTGGGTGTTGAAGCAGTAGTGCAGGTCACCGCGCTTGCAGGCCCGGCACTCACCACACACGGCACGCCAGTTGAGCACCACGAAGTCTCCGGCGGCCACCTCGGTGACACCCTCACCGACGGCCTCGACCACGCCTGCTGCCTCGTGGCCGAGCAGGAACGGGAAGTCGTCGTTGATGCCACCCTCGCGGTAGTGCAGGTCGGTGTGGCATACCCCGCACGCCTGGATCTTCACCACCGCCTCGCCCGGCCCGGGGTCGGGAACGTTGATCGTCTCGACCGAGACTGGCTGGCCCTTGCCCTTGGCCACCACTGCACGCACCTGCTGCACGAAATCCTCCTCGCTTCGATGTCGAGGCCACACTAGTGTCTGGGGCATGAGCGCGGGCAGCTACAAGGATCTCTGCATCGATGCGGACGACGCTTCGCTGCTCGGCACCTTCTGGGGCGAGGCGCTCGGACTCAACTTCCGGATGCTGGACGACGGAGACGCCGTGCTCACCGGAGCGACGCCGCAGCACACGATCTGGGTCAACCAGGTGCCGGAACCGAAGACGGTCAAGCACCGACTGCACTTCGACGTACGCACTGATTCGGTGGCCGGTCTCGTCGCACTCGGTGCCACGGTTCTCGACGACACGTCGTTCCGTTGGACCGTGATGGCAGACCCTGAGGGCGGTGAGTTCTGCGCCTTCGTGCGCGACGACGTCAGTGCCACCCATCTCTACGAGCTGGTCCTCGACTGTGCCGATCCGGACCGGCAGGCCGCGTGGTGGGCCGAGCTCCTCGGCGGCCGGGTCGGCGACGACGCCGAGGTGCCGTACGTCGACGAGATCGACGGTGCACCGATCGAGAACCTCGTCTGCGTGCCCGTCCCCGAGCCGAAGTCGGCGAAGAACCGAGTGCACCTCGACCTCACCGTGCCCGCGATCGAACCGTTGGTCTCGATGGGTGCCATGGTGCTCGCCGAACACGAGAAGTGGACCGTCCTGGCCGACCCCGAGGGCAACGAGTTCTGCGTGTTCCTCCGCACCTGAGAATGCAACCTTCTCCCGGTCCATTCCGTCTGGGGTGAGAAGGGACGGTGGTGACAGTGGATGTCGCAACAAAATCGGGAGGTGTGATGGCCCAGGACCGCGGTTCGGCGAAGGACGCCGAGTTCAGCAACTGGATGACCGCGCGCCAACCCGCGCTCCTGCGTACGGCGTACCTGCTGACCGGGGATCACCACGGCGCAGAGGATCTCGTGCAGAACACGTTGGCGAAGGTCTACCTGACCTGGCACAAGGTCCGCGACCAGCAGGCGATCGACGGCTACGCACGACGAATTCTCGTCAACGAGCACAACTCGCTGTGGCGCAGGGCGTGGAAGAAGAAGGAGACCGTCAGCAGCGAAGTGCCTGACTGGATCTCCTCCAACGACGTGTACGACGAGGGGCGCAACTCGGCTCTCTGGGGGCTGGTGCAGACCCTTCCCGCCAAGCAGCGAGCAGCCGTCGTCCTCCGCTACTACGAGCAGCTCTCCGAAGCGGAGACCGCCGACGTACTCGGCTGCTCCGTCGGCACCGTGAAATCACAGACCAGCAGGGCCCTGGCGACCCTGCGCAGCAACGCAGACGACCACGGCCTCACCAGGGCCGATCACCTCGGGGAGGAGGAGCGATGAACACCGAGAAGGACCTCACAGCCGAGTTCCACCACCAGGCGGACCGCATCGACGGATCGCCGATCAGCTTCGACGACGTGGTCGGCACCGCCGGCAGGATCAAGCGCCGTCGCCGGGTCACCACCGGAGTCGCTGCCCTGGCCGCCGCCGCGGTCATCGTGCCGACCGCGATGTTCGGTGGAAGCCTCTTCGACAACGACGCCGCTCCCGAGCCGGCGCGACCGGGCATCCAGCAGGTGCACGACGTCACGCTCGACCCCTCGCTGCCCGAGGGCGACCCGCCGAAGCTGGCCTACACCGACGCCGACAAACTGGTCGAGCCCGACGGCACGACCACCACGATGGAGCAGGTGTACGCCGGGACGGACCGTGTCGGCGACGAATACCTGGCCGCCTACGGCTTCGAGGGTGCTGAACCGATGATCGACATCCTCGACAGCGACCTCACGGTCACCGAGACCGTCAAGACCAACAGCGGTGCTGTCGCCTCGGCGGACCACACGGTGGCTGCCTGGATCGCCCGCGACAACACGATCATGACCCGCTTCGACGGACAGAGTGTCGCCCTCGGCAAGGCGGACGGCGTCTACCCCCAGCCGGTGGCGATCCTGGGGTCCGGGTCGTGCATGGAGGAAGCAGGCGGCTGCCGCGTGTTCTTCAACGCGCAGGGGAAGGGGCCGATGGCCGCCGACTCCCACGGCAACATCGAGGAGGTGCCCGGCAGCTTCACCAACATCGGCGCGGTCTCACCCGACAACCTGATCGCCGGGCTGGTCACGCCGCAGAACGCCGCCCCGACGGACGACCTGTGCAGCGCGGTCTATGACGAGCAGGCCAGCAAGCGGCTCTTCAAGACCTGCGGGTGGACCTTCGACAACGGTGCCGGCTTCTCCCCGGACAACTTGCTGCTCGTCGGACAGTCGGTCGAATCCGACGGCTCCAGCCCCCGCTCGATCACTGTGGTGGACGCCCGCACCGGCAAGAAGGTGCTCGGCATCGATCTGCCCGACAAGCCGCGGACGGCGTACATCGGAGGCAGCACCTGGGAGGACGACGAGCACCTACTGGTCCGCACCTCCCGGACGACGATGACCAGCCCAGGTGTGGAGAACCTCTACCGGGTCGGGCTCGATGGCAGTGTGGAGCGTCTGCTCGAGCACGACCACGAGAACGGCACGATGACCGCATCCTGGATGATGATCCGCTGACTCACCCAACCGCTGCAGTTACCGAACAGTCCGCAGGAAAATCTTGCTCAGAACCTGCATACGTTTCGGTAGCTGCAGCAGTTGGAGTGGCTGACAGCGAGCAGGTGGTTGCGAGCGCGCTCAGACGACGACGGTGCCGACGGGCTGGGATGAGTCCGCCGGAAAGTCCAGAGCAGAAGCAGGGCGACCACGCGCCACGACCTCCGAGCCCAGGGCCGCGATCATCGCGCCGTTGTCGGTGCACAGGTTCCGCTTCGGCACCCGCAGGCGTACGCCGGCAGCGGCTGCCCGCTCCTCCGCCAGCGCGCGCAGTCGCGAATTCGCCGCCACCCCACCGGAGATCACCAAGTCGTGGATGCCATGGGTGAGTGCCGCATCGATCGCCTTGCGGGTGAGCACGTCGACCACGGCCTCCTGGAACGACGCACACACGTCGGCCACCGGCACCGGCTCGCCGGCCCGGTGACGTGCTTCCACCCAGCGGGCGACGGCGGTCTTCAGACCTGAGAACGAGAAGTCGAAGCGGTGCCGCTCCAGGTCCTTGCGCGAGGTGAGCCCGCGCGGGAAGTCGATCGTCACCGAACCCGACGCGGCCTCCCGGTCGATCGGAGGGCCGCCCGGATAGGGCAGGTCGAGCAGGCGGGCCACCTTGTCGTAGGCCTCCCCCGCAGCGTCGTCGATGGTGTTGCCGAGCGAGACGATGTCGCCACTGATGTCGTTGACCTGCAACAGGTTCGAGTGGCCACCGGAGACCAGCAGGGCCAGGCAGGGCTCGGGCAGCGCACCGTGCTCGAGCTGGTCGACGGCGACGTGGCCGGCGAGGTGGTTCACCCCGTAGACGGGCTTGCCGAGGCCGAGCGCCAACGCCTTCGCCGCTCCCACGCCCACCATCAACGCACCGGCCAGACCCGGGCCCGCGGTGACCGCGATCGCATCGACGTCGGACAGTCTCACCGATGCCTTCTCACAGGCCGACTCGATCATCGGCACGATCGCCTCGAGGTGTGCCCGCGAGGCGATCTCGGGCACCACACCACCGAACGGCGCGTGCTGCTCCATGCTGCTGGCCACGGCGTCGGCGAGCAGGGTGTGCCCACGCACCAGGCCGACACCGGTCTCGTCGCACGACGACTCGATGCCCAGGACGAGCGGCTGGTCCATCAGGAACTCCCGTCAGATGACGACGTCAGCGAACGACGCATCACGAGCGCGTCGGAGCCGTCCTTGTAGTAGCGGGTGCGGGTGTCGATGTGCTCGAAGCCAGTGGCTGCATAGAAGGCCAGCGCTTCGGGGTTGACCGCCGAGACCTCGAGCAACATCCGGTCGGCGCCGTCCTCGCGCGCCGCGTCGATCACGTGATCGAGCAACGCGGCCGCGATGCCCTCCCGCTGCCGCGAGGGGTGTACGCCGATGCGCGCGAGGTCGGTGAGGTCCCCGGCCAGCATCGTGATCGCGTAGCCCACGACCTCGAAGTCGTCCTCGAACACCACGAAACGGCGGCCCTCCCGCTCCAGGTCGTCGAGCAGGGTGTCGGCGTCCCACGACTCCGTGCCGAAGAGCTCGCCCTCGAGCTCTTCGACGGTCTCGACGTCGGCAGCCACGGCGTCGCGGATCATGACACTGCCTTCGGCTTGCCGGGGGCGACCGCGTCGGGTCGGCGCAGGTAGAGCGGGTCGGGGTCGAGCAGCTCGGCCAGCTCACTCACGACGGCGTGCCCCAACCAGCCTGCGGAGGGACGCAGCGGCTCGACCGCGTTCGGGAACTGTTCGGGATAGAGCCGCGCCCCCTCCCCCACGACGGGGAGCTCGCTGGCCACGTCGGCCGGGCGGTCCACCGCCGGCTCGGAGGTGCGCCGGCCGGTCTCGTCGTACGACGCCCAGTAGACCTCCTTGCGACGCGCGTCGGTGGCGACCAGGAACGGCCCCGTGACCGCGCCGGTCCCCACTGCCTCGACGGCGAGCGCGTCGAGCGAGCACACGCCGTACACCGGGATCTCACGCACCATCGCCAGCGTGCGTGCGGTGGCCAGGCCGACCCGCAGACCGGTGAACGGGCCCGGTCCGACGCCGACGGCGAGCGCGGTGACGTCGAACTGCTCGGCGCCGGCGTCGGCCAGCACCCCGGCGATCAGCGGAGCGAGCTGCTCGGCATGCTTCATCAGGTCTTCGGAGCGCCGCTCGGCGACCACGGACCCGGCGTCGTCGAGAAGGGCGACGGTGACCTGGGGGGAGGCAGTGTCGAAGGCGAGAAGCACGCCCCAGAGACTATCCGCGGTTGCCACCCCCGGTCACCGGCAGGCCATCCGGACGAGGATCAGGTGGGCCAGTCGATGTCAGCCCACCGCAACCCGATGGGTCGTACGACGGCCTGCCGCACGTCGTGGTCCTCGATCACCTCGGTGTCGCCGAGAGTCCGGACCAGAGTGATCTCGAGCCGGTCGTCGGCCAGGCCCTCGGCCAGCCCGGCACCCCACTCGACCACGGTGACGGCATCGGCGAGCGTCGCTTCGAGGTCGAGGTCGTCGATGTCGTCGATCGACTCGAGGCGATAGGCGTCGACGTGCACCAACGCCGGACCGTCGACCAGGGACGGGTGCACACGAGCGATCACGAAGGTCGGCGAGCTGATGTTGCCGCGCACCTGCAGGCCGGCACCGATGCCGCGGGTGAAGGTGGTCTTGCCGGCGCCCAGCTCGCCGGAGAGGATGATCAGGTCCCCGGCGCGCAACAGCCGGGAGAGGCGATCACCGAAGGCCGTTGCGTCCTCGGCCGTGGTCAACTCGAAGGTGCGGGGGAAGACCTTCACCATGTGCACGAGGTGGGCCTCGCGGCCACTGCGCACGAAGCCTTCGTGCTCCCAGAAGGCGATCGAGGCCGGCAGCTCGACCCGCGCCAGGATGCGCAACGCGGTGCAGCCCAGGGTTGCGGCGTGCTCTTCCGCGGCGCGCACCAGCTCCCCCGCGACGCCGGTGCCCTGGGCGCCGGGGACCACTCCGAACCGGCGCAGTGCCAAGGTGTTGTCGGTGCGGGCGAAGACCACGGATCCGACAGGCTCTCCGTCGACCGTGGCCAGCAACCCACCGTCGGCGACAAGCGCCTGCGCGATCGAGTCCACCGTCTCGCTGAGCGCCGGAGCCGGAGGGTCGAGGGCAGGGCGTGCACCGAATGCAGCCCGGACGACAGCGTGTACGTCGGCAGCGGCCGTCTCGTCGACCACCCGCACCACTGGCGCGCTCATTCCGCCACGTTCCGCTCGTGCTGTGCTGCGGCGGCGAGCAACTCGTCGAGCGCCGCATTGACCTCGAGGTGCCGCTCCATGATCACCATGTGGCCGGCGCCCTCGAGCTCCACCAGCTGCGAGCCCGGGAGCAGTTGGTGCATCTTGCGGCTGTGGCCGATCGAGGTGAGCTTGTCGGAGGTGCCGCAGATGACCGAGGTCGGGATCCGCTCGAAGGCGTTCATCACCGCGAACTTGTCGAGCGCGTCGAAGCTCGGGAAGAACTCTGCGAGCACCTCGAATGGGGTAGCAGAGAGCATCTCGTCGACGAACGTGACGTAGCCTCCCGGCACATCGCTGCCGAAGGCGAACCTGTCCGTGGCGACCACGGCGAAGTCCTTGCCCAGTCGGCGTACGCCGTCGACCACGCGCGCGCCGCGCGCCAGCGCGGCGATCAGCCGGGTGGTGGCCTGACCACCGAGACCACCCAGGGCGCGGGGCATCAGCGGCAGCAGGATTCGGTGCGGCTTCAGCCCCCCGGCGGTGGTGGAGACGAGGGCCACGCCGGCGATGCGGTCGCCGAACAGCTCGGGATGCGCCTCGGCGAGAGCCACGATCGACATGCCGCCCATGGAGTGGCCGACCAGCACGACCCGTCCCTCGGGGACCACCTGGTCCAGGACCTGGAGCAGGTCCTCGGCCAGCTGCTCGATGGTCGCGTTCTTGGCCGACGAACGGCCCGACCGGCCGTGCGAGCGCTGGTCGTAGTAGACCGCGCGGACCAGGCCGCGGTAGCCGGCACGTTGGAAGTGCCAGCAGTCGAGGTTCAGCGCATAGCCGTGCACGAAGACCAGGGTGAGCCGTTCGGCGTCGGCCTCCACGTCATGGTGCTGTCCGGTGGGAGCGGCGTACTCGTCGACCTCGACGTGCAGCGGCACACCGTCGTCGGCAACCACGGTGATCGGGTCGGAGTGCAACGATCCGAGTGCGATCGCGTCTCCGGCGCCCCGTCGGGCGATGATGCGACGCCGACGGACCACCTGGACGGCTGTGCCGGCCACGGCGGCTCCCGCCAGCAGTCCGGCGGCCCCCGCAGACACCTGGAGGATGCGGCGTCCCACGCTCATTCGGGGCCCCCGGTCGAACCGCAGCGCAGCGAGGATTCGTCTGGGGTGTTCATGCGGGGCCCCCGGTCGAACCGCAGCGCAGCGAGGATTCGTCTGGGGTGTTCATGCGTTGCCGCCCTCGGTGTCGCGTTCGCTGTCGACGTGGACCCGGCGCAACCGCCCGCCGATCCGGGTCACGATCTCGTAGTTGATGGTGCCGGCCGCGCGCGCCCAGTCCAGGGCCGTGGGGGCGCCGTCGTGGCCGGTGCCGAAGATCTCGACGACGTCTCCCTCGTGGGCCTCGTCGTCACCGAGGTCGATCATGAACTGGTCCATGCAGATGATGCCGCGCTCGGGTCGGCGCTTGCCGTTCAACCAGACCTCCACCGTGTTGGAGGCCACCCGCGGCAACCCCTCGGCGTACCCGACCGGCACCAGGCCGAGCCGGGTGTCGGCGTCCGCAGTCCACGTGTGTCCGTAGGAGACCGACGTGCCGGCCGGGGCCGACTTGACCATCGCCAGCGGCGCCCGCACCGTCATCGCCGGTACCAGGCCGAGGTCGTCGGTGACGCCGGGCGCGGGATCGAGCCCATAGCTGGCGATCCCGCAGCGCACCAGGTCGAAGCGCACGCTCGGTCGCAGCACCGTCGCCGCACTGTTGGCCAGGTGGCGCACCTCGGGGCGCAGCCCCGCCTGCTCGACCGCTGCCAGCGCCTCCCGGAAGACCTGCTCCTGGCTGTCGTTGGCCGGGTGCTCCGGCTCGTCGCCGCAGGCCAGGTGCGACCAGATGCCGGTGACCCGGATGTGGCCGCGCTCCTCCGCGGCCCGGCACTCGGCGAGCAGCGCCGGCCAGTCCTCTGGGAGGCACCCGCCGCGGGTCAACCCGGTGTCGATCTTCAACTGCACCCGGGCGGTCGTCGCGAGCTGCCGGGCGGCGGCCTCGATCTCGGCCAACTCGCCCAGGGAGTACGCCGTCACGTCGATGTCGCGACCGATCGCGGCGCCCCAGTCGTCACCCGGGACGGTGAGCCAACACAGCAACGGACCCGTGTCGCCGCCCTCGCGCACCGCCAGCGCCTCCTCGAGGGTGGCCGCGCCGAGCCAGTCGGCACCGCCCTCGCGGGCCGCCCGGGAGACCTCGGTGACGCCGTGCCCGTAGCCGTCGGCCTTCACCACGGTCATCATCATCGGTGCCGCGGCGCCGGGCTCGACGGCGTCGGCTGCGATCTCGCGCAGGCGGCGTACGTTGTGCCGGATCGCCGCGAGGTCGACGACGATCTCTGCGCGCGCACGAGAAGTCATGGCCCTGATTCTGTCAGGCGCGGCTGGGCGGGGCGCAGCGGCTAGTGGGCTGCCGGCCTGTCGTTGTACTGCCCGGCCAGTTCCTGGCCGCTGAGTGCTGCGATCGCGGACATGATCTCGTCGGTGGCGACGCGACGCGCCTTGCCCGGAGCCACGCCGTCGAAGCGGCCGGAGAAGTCGAGCGGCTCGCCGAACGCAACGCTGACCTTGGCCAGTCGCGGGATCCGCGAGCCCACGGGCTGCAGATCGGCCGTGCCGGTGAGACCGACGGGAACGACCGGCACCCCGGCCGTCAACGCAAGGTGGGCCACGCCAGTGCGTCCCCGGTAGAGCCGCCCGTCACGGGAGCGGGTGCCTTCGGGATAGATGCCGAACGCCTCCCCCTTGCCCAACACCTCGAGGGCGGTGTCGAGCGAGCTGAGCGCGGCCTGCGCATCGTCGCGATCGACCGGGAGCATGCCGAGGCCTTCGAACCAGGCCTTGCTCAACGCGCCCTTCACGCCGGTGCCGGTGAAGTAGTCGGACTTCGCCAGGAACGCCACCTTGCGCGGCGCCACGATCGGGATCACCAAGCTGTCGGCGAATGAGAGGTGGTTGCTGGCGATCAGCACGCCACCCTCGGCCGGGATGTTGTCGAGGCCGGTCACCCGGGGCCGCCAGATCGTGCGTGCGACGGGCGGTACGACGGCGTGCAACGCGGCGTAGAGCATGCTCGGACTCTATGCCCGCGCAGTCGGGACCACACCGGCGGAGTGCGGACGCCACGACGTACAGATGAACGGGCAGAACGGCCGAGATGTGCCCCTCCTCGCCGAATTTCAGGTGTTGTGCCCGTTCAACCGCACGCGCGCGGCGGCGAGCCCGTGGCGTCGCCCCCCTCAACCGAGCAGGCGGCGTACGACGCCAGGCAACGCTGCGGCCACCTCACCGGCCACGATCGGCCCGCCCGTGGCCGCGGCCCCGTGCAGCCACGATCCGGCCGCGGCCGCGTCGAACGGGTCCAGCCCGGCAGCCAGGAGCGCACCGATCACCCCGCCCAGCACGTCACCCGCGCCCGCGGTGGCCAGCCAGGGCGAGCCTGTCGTGGTCACGTGGACCCGGCCCTCGGGGTCAGCGACCAACGTGTGGTGCCCCTTGAGCAGGCACACTGCGCCCGTCCGGTGGGCGGCCTCTCGGACCCAGTGCAGTTGGCGGGCCTCGACATCGTCGCGCCCGACGTCGAGCATTCGGGCCAGCTCCCCGGCGTGCGGGGTGAGCACCGCATGTGCCGGGAGGTCGCCGGGCAGGTCGCGCAACGCGTCGGCGTCCAGCACCACGGGCACTCCGTCGTCCAGCGCGGCGCTGCGCTCCACGACCGCATCGGGTCCGCTGCCGGAGCCGACCACCCAGGCCTGCACCCGCCCCTCGCCGATGAGCACTTCGGGATGCGCGGAGAGCACTCGGTCAGCGGCGCTGCCGACGTAACGCACCATGCCGGCCAGCCCGCAGGACGCCCCGGCGACACTGAGCAGTCCGGCGCCGGCGTAGGCGCCACCGGTCCGCAGGCCGACGACACCGCGGGTGTACTTGTGCGAAGTCGCTCCAGGGGTGGGCAGCAGTCGAGCGAGGTCGGTGGCTTGCCACGCCTCCACGCCGGCCGGCGGCAGGTCGAGTCCGATGTCGACCAGCGTGACCGTTCCGCAGGCCGACGCGGCCGGCTCGACCAGGTGGGCGACCTTGTGGGTGCCGAACGTGACAGTCACATCCGCGTTGACGTGCGGGCCGTCGAGCTCTCCGGTGTCGACGTCGATGCCACTCGGCACGTCGACGGCCACGACGGGGATCCCGGCGTACGCCGCCAATGCTGCCTGGGCGTTCGGCCGCAACCCGGGCCTTCCGCCAATGCCGACAATGCCGTCGACGACCACGTCGGGAGCAGCCGCGCCGCGGCCGGCCACGTCACGCGCAGCGGTGGCATCGCGGACGAGCCCACCCGCAGATCGCAGGGCCACCAGACCGGCCTGATGCACCTTCTCCGCCAGCAGCACCGCCTCGACGGCGCACCCGCGACGGGCCAGCAGTGCCCCGGCGTACAACGCGTCGCCGCCGTTGTCGCCCGAGCCCACCAGCAGCACGATGCGTCGCCCGTAGGCCCCACCGAGCAGATCGATCACCGCCGTGGCCAATCCGCTCGCGGCACGAGCCATCAGCGCACCGTCGGGCAGGCGCGCCATCAGCTCAGCCTCGGCCGCCCGCACCTGTTCCACCATGTGTGCGCTCCGCATGGCTCCAACCTAACCGTCGCTCCCCGCCGCAGGACCTCCCGCCCGACGTCATGCGCAACGGTCGCCAGAGGCACCACAACGTATGACGTCCCGGCAGCAGCGGTTCAGGTCTCGAGCACGACGAACGCGGAGGCAATGCCGCCGTCGTGGCTGAGCGACAGGTGCACGGTGGCCCCGCCCAGGGCATCGGCGGCCGCCTTGACGGTGCCGCGCAGCTCGAAGTGCGGTCGACCCGAGGCCTCCGAGATCACTTCGGCGTCGTGCCAGGCCAGGCCGGCCGGCGCACCGAGCGCCTTGGCCATGGCTTCCTTGGCCGCGAAGCGTGCGGCCAGGGACTGCGGGTGCAGCTCCCGCTCCGCCGGGGTGAACAACTTGGTGCGCAGCGCAGGTGTCCGCTCGATCGAGGCGATGAAGCGCTCGATCTCGACCACGTCGATCCCGACGCCGACGATCATCCGCGCACCACCGGGGTCGGCAGGAGTACGGGCAGGAGTACGACGGTCATTCGGGGTCCCCGGCCGAAGGCAAGCGAAGCGCGTTCGGGTGGGGTGTTCATTCGACGGTGACGGACTTGGCCAGGTTGCGCGGCTGGTCGACGTCGTGGCCCTTCTGGGTGGCCAGTTCACAGGCGAAGAGCTGCAAGGGAACGGCGGCGATCAGTGGCTGCAGCAGGGTGGGCACCTTGGGCAGCCGGATCAACACGTCGGCGTACGGTGTGATCGCGTCGTCGCCCTCCTCGGCCAGGCAGATCGTGCGAGCCCCTCGGGCGCGCACCTCCTGGATGCCGCTGATCATCTTCTCGTGCAGCTGGTCGCGGCCACGGGGCGGAACCACGCACATCACCGGGAGGTCCTGCTCGATCAACGCGATCGGACCGTGCTTGAGCTCACCGGCAGCGAAGCCCTCGGCGTGGATGTAGGCGAGCTCCTTGAGCTTCAGTGCCCCCTCGAGCGCGACGGGATAGCCGGCGTGACGCCCCAGGAACAACACCGACTTGGCGCCGACGTAGGACGAGGCCAGCTCATAGATCTCCGCCTCGGCGTCGAGGACCTGCTGGATCTTGGCGGGGATCTCGTCGAGCTGGTCCATCACCTCGTTGATCTCGTCGCCGAAGCGGGTGCCCTTGGCCTGCGCGAGGTAGAGCGCCAACAGGTAGCAGGCCACCAGCTGGGTGAGGAAGCCCTTGGTGGAGGCGACGCCGATCTCGGGGCCGGCGTGGGTGTAGATCACCGCGTCTGACTCGCGCGGGATGGTGGAGCCGTTGGTGTTGCAGATCGCGAGCACCTTCGAGCGCTGCACCCGGGCGTGACGGATGGCCTGCAGGGTGTCGGCGGTCTCGCCGGACTGGGAGATCGCCACCACGAGGGTGGACTGGGTCAGGATCGGGTCGCGGTAGCGGAACTCCGAGGCCAGCTCGACCTCGCACGGGATGCGGCACCAGTGCTCGATCGCATACTTGGCGACCATGCCGGCATAGAAGGAGGTGCCGCAGGCAATGATGATGATCTTGTCGATCTCGCGCAGGTCGTCGTCGGAGAGGCGCACCTCGTCGAGCTGGAGCAGACCGTCGGCGCCTCGGCGTCCGAGCAGGGAGTCGGCGACCGCACTCGGCTGCTCGTGGATCTCCTTGCGCATGAACCAGTCGTGGCCGTCCTTCTCGGCGGCCGACAGGTCCCAGTCGACGTGGTAGCGGGTGCCCTCGGCGGGCGAACCGTCGAAGCCGGTCACCTCGACGCCCTCACGGGTGATGGTGACGACCTGGTCCTGACCGAGCTCCATCGCCTCACGCGTGTGCTCGATGAACGCCGCCACGTCGGAGCCGAGGAAGTTCTCCCCCTCGCCCAGACCGACGACCAAGGGGCTGTTGCGGCGGGCCGCGACCACGCGGTCGGCGTCCAGCGCGTCGACGGCGACCAGGGTGAACGCGCCCTCCAGCTGCTGGCAGGCCCGCTGCATCGCCGTGGTCAGGTCGACGCCGGCGTCGAGCTCGCGCTCGATCAGGTGGGCCGCGACCTCGGTGTCGGTCTCGGAGAGCAAGGTGTGCCCCTCGGTCTCCAGAACGGCGCGCACCTCGGCGAAGTTCTCGATGATGCCGTTGTGCACCAGTGCGAGCCGGGACTTCTGTCCCAGGTGGGGGTGGGCGTTCTGGTCGTTGGGGGCGCCGTGGGTGGCCCAGCGGGTGTGGCCGATGCCCGTAGTCGACTCGGGCAACGCGTCCTCGGCGATGGCCTTCTCGAGGTTGGCCAGCTTGCCGGCCTTCTTGTCGGAGGCGATCGCGCCACCGTGCACCAGGGCAATGCCTGCCGAGTCATAGCCGCGATATTCGAGTCGACGGAGCCCATCGATCACGACGCCCTGCGCCTGCTTGTCACCGACGTAGCCCACGATTCCACACATGGTCCGAAGTCTATCCGCCCGCGCCCGCTGAGTCCGACGCCTGCAACAATGTGCGCCATGTCCCAATCGGCCGGCTCCGAGAGCCGCGAGCAGGCGCGCGAGACCTCGCCGTACATCGAGCTGGCGCGAGATGCGTGGGCGGCTCTGGCCGAGCACACCGAGCAACCGCTCTCCCCCGAGGAGATCGACCGGGTGCGCGGGCTCGGTGACGAGCTGGACCTCGAGGAGGTGCAACACGTCTACCTTCCGCTGTCCCGCCTGCTCAGCAAGTACGTGGAGGCGGCCAGCAACCTGCACCACGCCCAGGAGGAGTTCCTCGCCCGGCCCACTCCGCCGCGTACGCCGTTCGTGATCGGGCTGGCGGGCTCCGTGGCGGTCGGCAAGTCGACCACTGCGCGCGTGCTGCAGCAGATGCTCGCGCACTGGCCCGAGCACCCCTCGGTCGCGTTGGTGACCACCGACGGGTTCCTGATGCCCAACGCCGAGCTGCAGCGTCGCGGCCTCCTCCTGCGCAAGGGATTCCCGGAGTCCTACGACCGCAAGGCCCTGCTGCGCTTCGTGATCGACATCAAGTCCGGCAAGGACGAGGTCGAGGCACCGATCTACTCCCACCTGACCTATGACGTGGTGCCCGACGAGAAGATCGTCATCAAGCGCCCCGACATCGTCATCATCGAGGGCCTCAACGTGCTGCAGCCGGCCCGGGTGCGCGAGGACGGTCGCACGGGGCTGGCGGTCAGCGACTTCTTCGACTTCAGTGTGTACGTCGACGCGGCGACCAGCGACATCCGGCACTGGTACGTCCAACGCTTCCAGCGCCTGCGCGAGACCGCGTTCCGCGACCCGGCCTCGTACTTCACCCGCTATGCCAGCCTGACCGAGTACGAAGCGGTGGCCGAGGCGACGCGCATCTGGGAAGCGGTCAACGGACCCAACCTCGAGCAGAACGTGTTGCCGACCCGGTCGCGGGCCACCCTCGTCCTGCGCAAGGACGGCGACCACTCCGTGCGCTACGTCAGGTTGCGCAAGCTCTGAGCCGTCACGGCTCCAGGGAGTCGCTGATCTGCTGCCACTGCTCATCGGTGAGCCCCGACGGGGTCAGATAGCGCGCCTGCACCAACGTCTTCGCCCCGTCTGCGGTGTTGATCGTGGTCGCCATGATCTCGGCCGACTCCGGCAGGCAGGCACCGCTGAAGGTACTCATGTCGACGGTGACCAGCGACCGGGCAGCGGGCGTGCCGTCGGGCAGGGTCACCTCGTCGGTCTCCGGCTCCGACATCTTGGCCAGGTTGCCGGCGTTATCGGTGGCATAACCCCGCCCCCACCGGCGTACGGCGGCTTCAGCCAGGTCCACCAGCTCACCCGAGGGCTCTGTGTCGGCAAGCACGGTCCACGCGCCGGCC
Source organism: Nocardioides sp. Soil797 (assembly GCA_001429555.1). GTDB lineage: Bacteria > Actinomycetota > Actinomycetes > Propionibacteriales > Nocardioidaceae > Nocardioides. The sequence continues at coordinate 254,369 of LMSR01000011.1, forward strand.
ACCTTCTTGCCGGCTTCGGAACAGTTGTTGCCGTAGTAGTTGGCCGGTGCGTGCCCGCTGGCGATCCGCTTGCCGGACTGGTCGCGGAAGGCCACGGCGTAGTCGGGGTTGAACGTCTTCCAGGCCCGGTTGGGGACCCGGTAGGACGCCGCGAAGCCGGAGTCACCGGGCTTGCCTTCGACCGTCTCCCAATCGGTGTAGTCATAGGCCGGAGTGCGGGAGTTGTCCTCCGTGGGCTCCTCGGAGGATCCCTTGCCGCGCACCAACGTGCCCGACCCGTCCGGCCCGTCGCTGCGCGCCATCACCACGCCCGCGGTGACGCCGGTGCCCACTGTCATCAGCACACTGAGCACCGCGAGGAGGCTCGCCACGCGTGCTGCCGCGTGGGTGCCTCCGGAACTCATGCCCCCATCATGGCGCAGTCAGGCCCTGACGAAACTCGCTGTCTTCTGAAACTCACCGAGTCGTTCGACGGGGCGAAACCCCATGGCGTCGTTGACCGCGATCATCGGGTCGTTCTCCTCGGCGTTCCAGGTGCGGACCACGCGGATGTCGGGCCGCTCCTGCTGCAGGCGCGCCGCGTTGCGCACCTTCAGCGCCATGCCGAGCCGGTGGCCGCGGTGCTCGGGCCACACGAGCGTTCCCCACTGGTAGGACCGCCCCGGGTCGTGGACGCTGGTGACCAGATCGGTGTAGCCGGCCAACCGCCCGTCGGGCCCGACCGCGACGGTGGCGAAGCGGGTTCGCCCTTGGGCCTCGATCGACTCCTCCGTGGCCCGGAAGACCGTGACGTCGGCAGTCTGCGGCTCGAGCTCCATCGCACCCGTCGGCGCCTCGGTCATCAGGTTGGCGCACAGCGTTGCGTAGTCCGTGACGAATTCATCCGGCACCCGGCCGGTGAAGGAGACCAGGGAGTACGCCGCATGGTGCGGTGCTGCCTCCGCCTCGAGGTGTGCGACCAGGTCGCCCTCCAGTGGCAGGTCGAGTGCCCGTTGCACGTCACCGATGCCGAAGCGAAAGCCGCGGCGGGTGAGGAAGTCGGCGTACGCATGGCCGGCCCCGTCGCGCGGAGCCGTGAACGGGTACGCCGCCTCGGCCGTGAGCACGGTGCGGCCGTTCTCACGCGCGAGTTCCTCCAGGTGCGAGAGCAGCGTCGAGCCATGGCCACGGTTGCGGTGTCCGGGGTGGGTGTAGACGCCGAGGAAGGCGCTCTCCAGGTTGTCCATCTGGGGGAATTCGACCTCGGCCACCGCCCTCGTCGTACCTTCCTCGACCAGGCTGAAGAGGCGCACGATCCGGCTCTTCAGCCGGGACTGCTTCTGGACGCGGCTCTCCTCGAGCAACCAGTCGGACGACCACTCGCCACGGCCGTGGCGTTCGGCTGCGGCGTAGGTCGCGTGCCAGTCATCGAAGGCAGCGTCGTCGAACGGGTCGACCTCGTGGATGGTCATGACAGTCGCTTCTGCACGTCGAGGCACCGCTCGACCACCCGGTAGCCCATGCGTTCGTTGACCGAGTTCATCGGCGCGTTCACGCCGGCGTTGCCGGTCTCGATGTGGACGCACTCGGGGAACATCTCCTGCACCCGCTGGTGGGTGGCCAGCTTCATCGCCAGGCCGAGCCGGTGCCCGCGGTGCTCGTCGAGGACGATCGTGCCACCCACCTCACCGTGCCGGGGATCGGCACGGCTCAGGCGGACGTCCGAGAAACCGCAGACCGCACCGTCGGGTGCCAGCGCGAGAGCGGTCACGTTGACCCGCCCGGCCTGCTCCCGCTCCCGCTCGCCGAGGCGGATGCGTTCGGGGGTCCACTGAGCATCCTCGATGTCGAGGTCACCGGTCGGGATCTCGCCGAGGAACCTGGACAGCACGGCGGCGAATCCGTCGACGTGCTCCTCGGGGCAGGCAGTCTCGAAGACGACCACCGAGTAGTCACCACGTGCCGAATCGACTTCGCGCTGGAGCTCGGGCCAGGACGCCGCGGCGCTGGTCACGTCGACCAGCTTCGTCTCCTCCGCACTGCCGACCGGGTATCCCCGCGCCGCCGCGAACAGCGAGCCCGGACTCTCGGCGTCGACCGGGGCGAACGCACTGGAGATGAGTGACGTCCGGCCGTCACGACGTGCCCGTTCCTCGACCTCGACGAGCAGGGCCGTGCCGATGCCCTGCCGGCGGTGCTCGGGCGTCACCCAGACGGTGATCTCGGCGAGCCGTGGGTTGTCGAGCACGAACTCCACCAACAGCGCGGAGCCGACAGCGCGCGGCCCGTCGTACGCCGACAGCAGGGTGATCACCGAGTCGCTGCGTGGGAACTGCATGGTGACCTTGGAGACCTCCCACACCGGCCAGGCCTCGAACGGGCGCTCGGCGCTGGCCGTGTGCCCGACCTCCCACCACTCACGCAGCACGGGCTCGTCGTGGACGTCGACCTCACGGATCTCCCAGACACTCACCCGGCAACCCTAGGGACCAGTCCCCCACCGGTCGACCCGTTTTCCTGCCGACCCCCTTGCCCCCTTGCCCCCGTGCTCCCCTTGCCCCCGTGCTCCCCTTTGCCCCAGTAACGCGGGGTTATGGTCGCTCCACACGTGCTGTGACGCGCGATCTCGTCAACAGCACCGCACAAGAGCCCGGACCTGCCGACCGCCCGATCCGTCGTACGCCGACGGGCGGGCCACCGCTCGGCCGCACCGCGAACGCGACGTCGTCAGAGGGCGAGGCGCTCGCGCACCACTGCGGCGAGATCTTCGGCGACCGTGGTGGCCTGCTCCTCGGTGGGTGCCTCGACCATCACCCGCACCAACGACTCGGTGCCGGAGGGGCGCAGCAGGACGCGCCCGGTCTCACCCAGCTGGGCCTCCGCCTCGGCGACGGCCGCCGCCAACGCGGTGTCGTCGTCGGCACGGGCCTTGTCGACCCCGCCGACGTTGACCAGCACCTGTGGCAGGCGGGTCATCACGGCGGCCAGCTCGGCGAGCGAGGAACCGGTCTGGGCCATCCGATCGAGCACGTGCAGGGCGGTGAGGATGCCGTCGCCGGTGGTGGCGAATTCACTCATGATCACGTGGCCGGACTGTTCGCCACCGAGTCCGTAGCCGCCGGCCTTCATCGCCTCGAGGACGTAGCGGTCGCCGACCTTGGTCTGGCGCACCTGCACGTCGTTGGCCTTGAGGGCCTGGACGAAGCCGAGGTTGCTCATCACCGTGGCCACCACGACGTCGTTGGGAAGCCTGCCGGCCTCACGCATCGAGATGCCGAGGATGGCCAGGATCTGGTCGCCGTCGACGATCTGGCCGGAGGCATCCACGGCCAGGCAGCGGTCGGAGTCACCGTCGAGCCCGAAGCCGGCGTCGGCACCGTGACCGAGGACTGCCTTCTGCAGGTTCTCCAGGTGGGTGGAACCGCAGTTGTCGTTGATGTTGAGCCCGTCGGGCTCGGCGTGGATCGCGATCACCTCGGCGCCTGCGTCACGCAGTGCCTTCGGCCCGGCCACCGAAGCGGCGCCCTCCGCGCAGTCGAGGACGACCCTGAGGCCGGTGAGCGGACGGGTGATGGTGCCGCTCAGGTGGGCGGCATAGTCGGCAACGGCGTTGTCGTAGGTCGACACGCGCCCGACGTCGCCGCCGGTGGGACGGTTCCACGGCTCCTGAAGACGGTCCTCGATCGCGATCTCCACCGCGTCGTCGAGCTTGACGCCGCCGCGCGCGAGGAACTTGATGCCGTTGTCGGGCATCGGGTTGTGCGAAGCACTGAGCATGACGCCCAGGTCGGCCTTCAGCGTGCCGGTCAGATACGCCACGCCCGGCGTCGGCAGGACACCGAGCAGAAGTACGTCGACTCCGGCGGACGCGAGCCCGGCCACCACGGCGGCTTCGAGGAACTGTCCGGAAATGCGGGTGTCCCGACCGACCACGGCGAGGGGGCGATGCCCCGCGAACTCACCACGGTCGGCCAGGACGTGTGCTGCGGCAACGGAGAGGTCCAGGGCCAGCTCAGCGGTCAGATGACCGTTGGCCAGGCCCCGAACCCCGTCCGTACCAAAGAGCTTCGGTGACAATGCAAGTCTCCTAGTCGCGTCGCTTGTCGGGATGCCTGGCAAGGCAGAGGAGGGAAGGCGGCCCGTGGTTGGCCGTCGACCGACGATAACGCTGCCAGGCGCCCGACAAACGTCGCGAGGTCAGCGCTTGGAGAACTGAGGCGCCTTGCGTGCCTTCTTGAGACCAGCCTTCTTGCGCTCGATGACGCGGGCGTCACGGGTGAGCAGGCCGGCCTTCTTGAGCGACGGGCGGTTGGCATCGAGGTCGATCGCGTTCAGGGCACGCGCCACACCGAGGCGCAGGGCGCCGGCCTGGCCGGTGATGCCACCGCCGTGGATGCGGGCGATGACGTCGAAGCGGCCCTCGAGCTCGAGGTTCGCGAACGGCTCGTTGACAACCTGCTGGTGCAGCTTGTTCGGGAAGTACGAGTCGAGGTCGCGACCGTTGACGGTCCACTGGCCGGTGCCGGGGACGAGGCGGACGCGGGCGACGGCCTCCTTGCGGCGACCGGTGGCGTTGCCGGGGGCGATGGTGGCCGGCTTGAGGGGAGCGTCCTCAGACGGAGCGGACTCCGAGCTGTAGGCGACGCCCTCTTCGTTGGTCTGGAAGGTCTCTTCGACCTCGGCGGTCTCAGCCTGGTTCTCAGTCACGTTGATGTCCTTGTCTGCAATCACTGGGAGATCTGCGTGATCTCGAACGGCTTGGCCTGCTGGGCCGCGTGGGGGTGCTCCGGGCCGGAGTAGACCTTGAGCTTCTTCAGCATCTGACGACCGAGGCGGTTCTTGGGGAGCATGCCCCAGACCGCGTTCTCGATGGCCTTGCGCGCGTCCTTCTCGAGGAGCTCACCGATCGGGGTGGTGGTCAGACCACCCGGGAAGCCGGAGTGACGGTAGGTCATCTTCTTGGTCTTCTTGTCGCCGGACAGGGCGACCTTCTCCGCGTTGACGATGATCACGAAGTCGCCCATGTCCATGTGCGGAGCAAAGGTCGGCTTGTGCTTGCCACGCAGGAGGTTCGCGGCCTGAACCGCGAGGCGGCCGAGGACAACGTCCTGGGCGTCGATGACAAGCCATTCGCGCTGGATGTCAGCGGGCTTGGGGCTGTACGTACGCACGTAAGTAGCCTTCTCGTTCGTTGGGCCCGAGCAGTGGTCCTGATCGGGTGGTTGAGCCGCATCCTCTGACGAACACTGCCCGGTTCCACTTCGTCCGGGTCTGCACCCACGTTCTGGGCGCGGCAGGAGACGCGACTGTCAAGAATAGGCGGCGTCGACCGAACAGGTCAAAACGACCACCCCACCGATCGAGCAGGCCGAGGAACGAGGTCGGTTCCACGCCCGGGGCACCGGCTCGCGACCGGGACGGAGACGCACTTGTTACCAGCGAGTCACGACCACAATGGGGACACCGCGTTAGCGTGAACGCAGCCAACGGAATAGGTTGGCAACCGACAAACATACGAGAGTCCACGACACTCTTTCACTGACAGGAGCCGACGTGACCGACGTACCGGCCGCCACTGCCAACGAGGCAGCATCGCTCACCGTTCGCGACAACCGCACGGGCAGCGAGTACGAAGTCCCCATCACCGACGGCACCATCAAGGCCGGCGACCTGGGCAAGATCCGCACCTCCGAGGACGCCCCCGGCCTCGCGGTCTACGACCCCGGCTTCGTGAACACCGCGTCCTGCCGCAGCGCAGTGACGTTCATCGACGGCGAGAAGGGCATCCTCGAATACCGGGGCTACCCGATCGAGCAGCTCGCAGAGAAGTCCAACTTCCTCGAGGTCGCCTACCTGCTCATCCATGGCGAACTGCCCACCAAGGAGCAGTACGACAACTGGGAGCACGAGATCACGTACCACACGTTCGTGCACGAGAACGTGAAGTCGTTCATGCACGGATTCCGCTACGACGCACACCCGATGGGCATGCTGATGGCCTCCGTGGGCGCACTCTCGACGTTCTACCCCGACGCGCGCAACATCGCCGACCCCGACAACCGGCACATGCAGATCGTCCGCATGATCGCCAAGATGCCGACGCTCGGCGCCTGGTCGTTCCGTCACGCCCAGGGCAAGCCGTTCATCTACCCCGACAACGACCTGAGCTACACCGAGAACTTCCTCTCGATGCTGTTCAAGATGAGCGAGCGCAAGTTCGAGGCCGACCCGCGCCTGGTCAAGGCCCTCGACGTGCTGTTCATCCTGCACGCCGACCACGAGCAGAACTGCTCGACCAACGCCGTGCGCTCGGTCGGCTCCTCACAGGTCGACCCCTACTCCGCGGTCTCCGCCGGAGTCTCGGCCCTCTACGGCCCGCTCCACGGCGGCGCCAACGAAGCCGTGCTGCGCATGCTGCGCCGCATCGGGTCGAAGGAGAACATCCCTGCCTTCATCGAGGGCGTGAAGAACGGCAACGAGAAGCTGATGGGCTTCGGCCACCGGGTCTACAAGAACTTCGACCCGCGCGCCACCATCATCAAGAAGGCCTGTGACGACGTCTTCGAGGTCACCGGGGTCAACCCGCTCCTCGAGATCGCCAAGGAGCTGGAGAAGATCGCGCTCGAGGACGAGTACTTCGTCAAGCGCAAGCTCTATCCCAACGTCGACTTCTACTCCGGCCTGATCTACGAGGCCTTCCAGTTCCCGCCCGAGATGTTCACCGTGCTCTTCGCCATCGGCCGTACGCCGGGTTGGCTGGCACAGTGGCTCGAGCTGGTCCAGGACAAGGAGCAGAAGATCGCTCGTCCCAAGCAGATCTACACCGGCGACCGCCAGCTGGAGTTCGTCGCAGCCTCCGAGCGCTGGAAGTGACCTGACTCAGCACGCCGACAAGGGCCCCGGAACGCATCACCTGCGTCCGGGGCCCTTGGTCTGTGCCGGGCTGGTGGCCGGCGGCGGTGTCGGCCTCCTCGTCCTCACGGCGTACGCCGGGTGGCTGGGCCCCGACGTCGGCCGCGGCGACAACTTCTGTGAGGCCGCCCGCCCCGGCTGGATCAAGCAGCCCGCGAACACGTGGAGCAACCTCGGCTTCGTGGTGGCCGGACTGGCCATCGCACGGTCGCTGCTGCGCCACAGCCCCACCCGGGGGCCCCTGGCCCACCACCGGACACTGGCTCCGGCGTTCGCGGTCCTCGTGGTGCTGCTCGGCCCGGCCAGCATGGCGATGCATGCCACGCAGTCCAGCCTGGGTGGCCACCTCGACATGGCCAGCATGTATCTGGTGGCCTCGTTCATCGCCGGCTACGCCCTGATGCGCGTGACCGGGCGCGGGCCGCGATTCCTGACGGTCGCGTTCGTGGCCTTCGTCGGCACGTGCGAGCTCGTCGGCACGTGGAGCCGGGAGATCCCCGTCGTGATGTACGCCGGCAACGTGGCCTTCGGTCTCCTTCTCGTGGCTGGACTGGCGATGGAGATCCTGTTGGTCCGCCGCGGCCTGGTCACCAACCGACGCTGGGCGGTGGCCGCAGTCGCCAGTCTCGCCGTCGCATTCGCCATCTGGAACGCCACGTCCTCGGGCACCGCCTGGTGCTCACCCCACTCGCTCCTCCAGGGCCATGCCGTGTGGCACCTGCTGTGCGCCGCCTCGGCGTACTGCATGTATCGCTACTACGCCAGCGAGCAGGACAGTGCGCGCCAGCTCACGTGACCCGCTGAGTGACGGCATGGAGGCCAGCGCCGGCGGCGGGAGGCACCGCTGAACCCGTCGCCATGGTCGATCGGGTAAGAATGAAGCCATGACTCTCGTTCGCCTCATTGCCCGCCCGTTGCTCGCCTCCGGCTTCTTCTTCGGCGCCACGAATGCGCTCAAGAACGCCGACAAGTTGGCACCGAAGGCTGCCAAGGTCACCGACCGCGTGGCCCCCCTGGTCCGGAAGGCCGCACCGGCCGCACCCGTGCCGTCCAACGCGAAGACCTACGTCATGGTCAATGCCGGGGTGCAGCTGCTCGCGGCCGCCGCGTTGGCGACCGGCCGCGCGCCGCGCCTCTCCTCCACCGTCCTGGCCGCCAGCATGGTGCCGACCACCCTGGCCGGTCACGCGTTCTGGGAGGAGACCGACCCGACGGCCAAGAACATGCAGCGGCTGCAGTTCTTCAAGAACACCTCCGTCATCGGCGGCCTGCTGCTCGCCGGCGTCGACACCGAGGGCAAGCCCGGTCTGGCCTGGCGTGCCGGCAACGCCGCGTCGGTGGCGCGCAAGGACGCCAGGCGCCTCGCCAAGGACGTACGCCGCGAGGCCAGGCTCGCCAAGGCACAGCTCACCTGAACTGTGCACCTCACCTGACACTGCGCAACGTCATACGCGCCGGCGGCTCCGGCGACCCGCGCGCATGACGTTGTGGAGCCCATGGCTCAGAGCGGGTCGAGCCGCCGACGCAACAGGCAGAACTCGTTGCCCTCGGGATCCTGCAGGACGTGCCACTGCTCGTCGCCCGTCTGGCCGATGTCGGCGGGGCGGGCCCCCAGCGCGAGCAGTCGTTCGAGCTCGGCGTCCTGGTCACGGTCGGTGGCATTGACGTCGATGTGGAGTCGCGGCTTGGCCGGCTCGGGATGTTCGGTGGGGCTGAGGATGATCGTCGGTTGCGCGCCGCCGAACCCGGAGGCGGGCCCGATCTCGATGGCCCCGTCTTCCTCGGTGTCGAGCACGACGAAGTCGAGGACCTCGCACCAGAAGCGGGCCAGCGCCTCCGGGTCCCTGCAGTCGAGCACGAGTTCACTGATCCGACAGGCCATGCGAGGTGCCTCCTTCTCCGGGGACGACCAGCGGCCACCCGGGACCCTGGTCGAGGACGTCTCGCGACGGTAGCGCGACCCCGCAGATCCCGGCCAGGCCCACCTGGAGCTGACCACCGCAACGTCATACGCCCCGGTGGCTCCGACAACCCGCAGGTATGACGTTGTGGCTCGCAAGAGTCAACGCCGCTCGAGCGCGCGCACCGAGGGCGCAAACGTGGCCAGCAGCGAGCTGGCGCCCATGATCAGGGCCACGACGACCAGCCACTCGGTGACGCCCAGCACGGCGCTGATCGGGCCGGTCAGTGCCAGACCGACCGGACGGGCCACGAACGAGCCGACCATGTCGAACGCATAGACCCGGGCCAGCTTCTCGTCGGCGATGTTCTGTTGGATCGAGAGATCCCAGTTGACGCTGAAGACCTCGAGCCCGAAGCCGTGCAGGGCGGCGCCGAGCAGCAGCACGGCCAGGTTGTCGGAGAGCGCCATCGCGAGCGGGAAGGCGGCAGTCAGCGCCAGCAGCCAGGTTCCGATGAGCAGGCCGCGTCGTGGACGCCAGCGCAGGGACACCAGGCCACCGAGGATGAACCCCGCCATCAGAGCCGACAGCGCCCACCCCCACGCCGCCTCACTCCAAGCGTCCTCGACGACGATCGGCCCGAGCACGCCCTGCACTCCCCCGTAGAACAGGTGGTAGAGGAGCGCCTGCCCGATCAACAGCCACAACCACGTGTGACGGAAGACTTCGGCGGCCCCTTCACGGAGTTCTGCGAGGAGTGACGGGCGAGCCTTGGCCTCAGGGGTCACTCGCGGGATCCGGATGAAGGTGAAACAGGTCCCGGCGACCACGAACGTGGCGGCGTCCACGGCGATGGCCCAGCCCGGGCCGAAGGCAGCGACGAGGACACCGGCCCCCGCGAAGCCCAGCACCTGCGCGGTCTGCTGCGACAGCCGCCGCAGGGCGACGGCACTGGGCAGGTGCTCCTCCGGGACGGTCTGGCGCGTCATCGCCTGCGAGGAGGGGCCGCTGAGTGCGCCGAGGCAACCGTTGACCACGCCGATGAAACCGATCATCGGGATGGTGGCGAACCCGGCGACCAGGCTGAGTGCCATCAGCCCCTGCGTGGCGGCGGTGGCGAACGACGAGCCCTGCATCATCAGTTGGCGCGGGACCCGGTCTCCGAGGACGCCGCCGAACAGGAGGGTGACCACCTCGGCGGCGGCGAAGGCAGCAACCACGAGCCCGAGCTGGCTGGCGGTGCCACCCAGGTGGAGGACGGCGAACGCGAGGGCCACCGGAGTGATCGCGTTGCCGAAGGCGCCGACGGTCGTGCCGCCGAGGAGGGCACGGAAGTTCGTCGAGGCCAGCGCCTCCCTGACCCGGGAGGGACGCCGTTGGGTGGCTGTCTCACTCATGACCGAAGAGTAGTTCGCTAGCGAATTATTCGTCAACGAACTATTTGTTAGGCTGGTTTCATGCCCGAACTGCCCGAGGACTCAACGGATCGCCACGTCGCCCGCTGGCGCGGTCACTGGGTGCTCGAAAACGCACCGTACGACGACACGGTCGAGGCGATCACGACTCGCATGGGCCACATCATGCGCCACCTTCGCGAGCACAAGAACGCGGCAGCCGCCGAGGTCGGGCTCGAGGCGTTCGAGTACGACACCCTCCACTCACTGATGATCCGGGACACTCCGGGCAGCGCCTCCCCCAGCGCGCTTGCCGCCGAGCTCGACGTCTCCCGAGCGGGCATGTCCGGGCGCCTCGAGAGCCTGGAGCGGGCCGGCTACGTCCGTCGTACCACCGACCCCGAGGACCGGCGCCGGCTCGGCGTCGAGGCGACCCCTGCCGGTATCGACGCCTGGCGCCGCACGATGGCGCTCCGCGGCAGCGAGGAGGACCAGATCCTCGGGGTGCTCAGCGCGAAGGAGCGGTCGGCCCTGAGCAGCCTGCTCAAACGAGTCACCCTGGGCATCGAGGCCGACGACGGCTGAGGTCAGCGCACCCGCTCGACGCGCCCCTCGTCCCACACCGGGCCGTCGGACTCACGGACCGAGCCGTCGGCGCCGTAGACCAGGAACCGGTCGAAGCCACGCGCGAACCAACGGTCATGGGTGACCGCGACGACAGTGCCCTCGAAAGCCTCGAGGCCTTCCTCGAGCGCCTCCGCCGACTGGACGTCCAGGTTGTCGGTCGGCTCGTCGAGCAGCAGTAGCGTCGCGCCGGAGAGCTCGAGCAACAGGATCTGGAAGCGGGCCTGCTGTCCGCCCGAGAGTGACTCGAACGTCTGCTCCCCCGCATGGGCCAGCTCATAACGGTCCAGCACCCGTGCGGCCTGCTCACGCCCCATCCCCTGCCGGTCACGGCCGTCCGGCTCGGCGTCGCCGCGATGCAGGATCTCGAGCAGGGTCCGTCCGATCAGCTCCGGGTGCTCGTGGGTCTGGACGAACCAACCCGGCCGCACCCTCGCCCCGAGCCGCGCCCGCCCCCGGTGGCGTACCGGGGCGACCGGCACGTCACCGATCGGCTGGTGCTCGATGTCGGGGTCAGTGCCACCCGCAGCGAGCAGGCGCAGGAAGTGTGACTTGCCCGAGCCGTTGGAGCCGAGCACGGCCACACGCTCGCCGTACCAGACCTCGAGGTCGAACGGCTCCATGAGGCCACTCAGCTCGAGGCCCTCACAGATCACCGCGCGTTTGCCGGTGCGGCCGCCCTTCAGCCGCATCGTCACCTGCTGCTCGCGCGGCTGCTCCGTCGGTGGCCCGGCCTCCTCGAACTTGCGCAGCCGGGTCTGGGCGGCGCGGTACTGCGAGGCCATGCCGTCGTTGTACTCGGCCTTGATCTTCAGCCTCAGCACCAGCGCCTTGATCTTCGCGTGCTCCTCGTCCCAGCGGCGCCGCAGTTCCTCGAAACGGAGGAACCGGTCCTTGCGCGCGTCGTGGTACGACGCGAAGCCGCCCGGGTGGGTCCAGACCCGGTTGCCGTTGGAGCCGAGCTCGACGGTGACCACCCTCGTGGCCGTGTTGTCGAGCAGCTCACGGTCGTGACTGATGAAGAGGATCGTCTTCTCCGAGTCGGTGATCCGCTGCTCGAGCCAAATCTTGCCGGGCACGTCGAGGAAGTTGTCGGGCTCGTCGAGCAACAACACCTGGTCGGGGCCGCGCAGGAGGTACTCCAGCACGAGCCGCTTCTGCTCACCTCCACTGAGCGTGGCGAGGTCGCGGAACCGGGCCCGGTCGTAGGGGACGCCGAGCGCGGTCGTCGTGCACACGTCCCAGACGACCTCGATGTCGTAGCCGCCCGCATCACCGAAGTCACCGAGGGCTGCTGCGTAGCGCATCTGCGTCGCCTCGTCGTCGGTCTCCATCAGCTCCAGCTCGCAGCGGTCGACCGCGGCCGCCGCCTCACGCACCCGTGGGGGCGCGACCGACAGCAGCAGGTCGGCCACCGTCGGTGCCTCGGGAAGCCCGGCGTTGACCATCTGTCGCATGACCCCGAGCCCACCAGAACGTACGACGGCTCCGGCGTGGGGCTTCAGCTCGCCAGTGACGATGCGGAGCAGGGTGGTCTTGCCGGCGCCATTGGCGCCGACCAGTGCGACCTTGGCACCCTCTCCGACCCGGAACGAGACCTCGTCGAGCAGCACCCGGCCGTCCGGGAGCTCGAACCTGACACCGGAGACGTCGACGTGGCCCATGGCCCGAATTGTGCGGCCCGACCGACGGCGTCGCAAACGGGTTTCGCTCACCCACGCTCCCGGGCCCCGGTATTCAACGTGCCTCGGCGCCCCATGGTGAAGTACGATGCCCCACATGGTTTTGGGTTCGGGGGACGGCACGAAGGTGCGCACACCGCTACCCACCAAACAGGGACTCACCCGCGGCAAGGTGAGGAGCATCGCCTTCCTGGGGTTCGCCGTTCTCCTGAGCGTCTGGATGTATCACTTCGGCGTTCCCAGCGACACCGTCCAGATCTTCGTCTGGCTGTGGCTCGCCACGATCTGCTGGAACATCGAGGAGCCCTGGCGCTACCACCTGAGCTTCCTGCGCGACTGGTGGATACCCCTCGTGCTGCTGGTCTTCTACTTCTACAGCCGTGGGCTCGCCGACGAGCTGCTGCAGATGCCGGTGCACACCCAGATGCCGGTGACCGTCGACGAGTGGATGTTCGGCGGCGAGCTCCCGTCGTACTGGCTGCAGGACCACTTGTGCGGCTCGCCCTGCGACCCCGACAGCCCCGCGCGTTGGTACGACCTGGTGTTCGCCGTGGTCTACACCAGCCACTTCGTGGCCGGCATGATCCTCGCGATGGTGCTGTGGCTGGTCAACCGCGGCGAGTGGAAGAAGTGGATGCGGCGCTACGTCGGCGCCAACCTGGTCGCGCTGGTGATCTACATGCTCTACCCGATGGCCCCGCCGTGGATGGCCACCGAGGGCGGCTACCTCGAGCACCCGGTCTGGCGCATCACCGGCCGGGGCTGGGATGCCGTCGGCCTGGGCCGCTACCACCTGGTGCTGACCGGCGTCGGCAACCCGGTGGCTGCGATGCCGTCGTTGCACTTCGGCATCTCGTTCCTGATCGCCGTCTATGCCGTGCTCCGCATGCGTGCGGCTTGGCGCTGGCTGCTGCTCATCTACCCCGCGACCATGGCCGTGACGCTGGTTTACTTCGGCGAGCACTACGTCATCGACATCGTGTGCGGTGCCATCCTGGCCGGCGCGGTGCTGGCCGTGTGCTCGTGGTGGGAGCGTTCGCGCGACACACCGTCACGCGCCGAACGCCTGCGCCAGGCGGCCACGGATGACGCCGTGGAGATGCCCGCGCTCACTCAGCGCGGCGAGACTCCAAAACCCTGAAGCCCTTCGCGCTGGCCAGCCGCTGCGTGGGGTACCCCTGCTCGGTCAGCCAGCGTTGCAGCGAATCACCGCCCAGGTTCTTGCCGACCACCATCACCGCACGCCCACCCGGTGCCAGCCGCGGAAGCCACGTCAGAAGCAGCTCGTGCAGGGCCTCCTTGCCGATGCGGATCGGCGGGTTCGACCAGATCTCGTCGAAGCGGTACGTCGTGGGCACGGCGTCCGGCGTACACGCCACGAAGCGGCCCCCGAGACCGAGCGCCCTGGCGTTCTCGTTCGCCAGCAGGATCGCGCGCTCGTTGACGTCGATGCCGGTGACGTTGGCCAGCGGCACGGACTTCGCGATCGCCAGACCGATCACGCCGTACCCACAGCCGAGGTCGAGCACCTGCCCCTGGGCCGGCGGCTCGGTCTCACGGAAGAGGACGGCCGTGCCGTGGTCGAGATGGCCCCGCGAATAGACCCCGGAGCCGCTGGTCAACGCGATCTCGTTGCCCCACACCTCGCAGGTGAAGTCCTCCCGGGTGAACGGCACCGACGGGTCGGCGGAGAAGTAGTGGTCAGTCATCGGGGAGCTCCCTCTTGTTCCTCGCTCGTTCGGCCTGCCGGACCAGCTCGAGCCCGTCCGGATAGCCGACTTCCTCGAGTGTCAGCCCGCGCGCCGGCGCCACGGTCACCGCGGGATGGCGTTGCTCGGTGTCGAGCACCTGCTTCGGCCAGTCGGCGAGACGTCGACCGTCGCCGACGGCAAGCAGGGCACCGGTGATCGCGCGGACCATGTTGTGGCAGAAGGCGTCCGCCCGCACGGTGAGCACCGCCAGCCCTGAGGGCTCGCGTTCCCAGTGCAGGTCGATGAGGGTGCGCACGGTGGTGGCACCCTCACGGCGCTTGCAGTAGGCCGCGAAGTTGCGCAGGCCGAGGAGCAGGTCCGCGGCCTCATTCATCGCCGCGAGATCCAGGGGGCGTGGCCAGGCCAGCACGTGATGGCGGGCGAGTGGGTCGACTGCGCCGTCAGTGACGCGGTAGGCGTAGCGGCGCCACGACGCCGAGTAGCGGGCGTCGAAGCCGGGCGGGGCTGCTCGGACCTGCTGCACACGGATGTCAGGCGGCAGGATCCCGTTCAGGCGGCGGTGCAGGGCATCCATCGGCAGGAGGCGCGAGCGTCCGATCGAGGCACTGAGCTCCTGCTCGTCGAGCTCGAGGTGGATCACCTGCCCCCGGGCGTGCACCCCGGAGTCGGTGCGGCCGGCGCAGGTGACGGCCACGGCCGGCACCCGGAGCACCGTGGCCAACGCGTCCTCGAGCGTCTCCTGCACCGTCCGCAGGCCCGGCTGGCGGGCCCAGCCCTTGAAGTCGGTGCCGTCGTAGGCGAGGTCGATCCTGGTACGCACGATCGGCAATCCTGCCACGCCGTCAGGTGTCGAGGTCGCGGCGGTGGGGCGGGTCGGCTCCGGGCCGCGACACGGTCACCGCGGCGACCCGTGCGGCGTACTCCAGGACCTGTTGCCAGACGCCGGGTGCCGCTGCACGCTGAGCCCAACGAATTGGTCGTGTTGTCCCGCCAGATCCAGCCAGATCGTTGGTCTCACCGAGCGATGGTGTCGCGAGGCTGTCCCACAAGGCATCGATCATCGCCGCTGAGAACGTGTCGCCGGCGCCGATGGTGTCGGCGACCCTCACCGGGACGACGTCGGCACGGACTGATCGGCCGCCGGGCAGGAAGCAGGTGGCGCCCTCTCCGCCGCGCGTGACCACGACGGCCGCCGGGCCCCGTTCGAGCAGTTCGCGAGCCACCGGCTCGACGTCCGACGTCCCGAACAGCTCGGCGAGGTCGTCGTCGGATGCCTTGACGAGGTCGGCAGCAGACACCAGCTCCAGCACCCGGTCGCGCACCTCCGGGCCGGCGCCGGTCACGGCCGCGCGCAGGTTGATATCGTAGCTCACCACGGCTCGCCCCCGAAGCGCCGCGACCGCTGCTCGCACCGAGGTCGCACCGGGCTCGAGCACGGCGCCGAAGGACGACACGTGCACCACGACTGGTGTCGGGTCCATCCGCACCTCGCCCAACCGCCAGTCCACGTCGAAGGCGTACGACGCCGCTCCCCCGCTGTTGATGGTCGCCGTCGCGGTCGACGTACGCCGGACCACGTGCGGGTCCGCGGCCAGCTCGACACCCGACGCGGCCAGGTGCTCAGCCAGGAGTCGTCCGTGCGGGTCATCGGCAAAGCTGGTCGCAAAGCGCACGGGCCGTCCCAGGCGGGCCAACGCCACCGCGACGTTGGCCGCGCTGCCGCCGGGGTGCTCGGTGGCGCGACCGCCTCCTTCCTCGACCACGTCGATCAGGGACTCCCCGATGACCAGTGCGTACGGCGTCATGCCCCATGCATAGCGCATCGCCCATGGTGGTGACACACACTCCCGCACAGGCGCCGCGAGTCGAGCCCTGTGGACAACCGGGGAGTCCTGTCGGTGGGGTGCCGCAGGGTTGGTTGATCGACAACGGAAGGATCACCTCCATGCACGCCGACCACCCCATGCTCGCCAAGATCCGCAAGCTCCTGGCCAAGGCCGAGAACGACGCCACCACCCCGGAGGAGGCCGAGCTCTACACCGCCAGGGCGGCCAGGCTGATCGCCGACTACGGCATCGACCAGGCCCTGCTCGCCGCTGATCTGCCCGAGTCGGACGTGGTCGGCGATCGGGTGGTGCGTCTGGATGCCCCCTATGCCCGTGACAAGGCCGAGTTGCTGAGTGCGGTGGGGATGCGGTTGCGATGCCGGGCGGTGCACATGACCGAGCGCACCCCGGAGGGAACCCGCTTCGCGGTCCACCTGTTCGGGCACGAGTCAGATCTGGCTCGCGCCGACCTGTTGTTCACCAGCCTGCTGATGCAGGCCTCCACCTGGTTGTCACGGGCCCCCGTCCCCGGGCGCGAGAACAAGGCTGCCTTCCGGCGGTCCTGGTTGGCCGGCTTCCGACTGGCAATCAGCCGTCGCCTCGAGGATTCCGAGCGCCGTGCCGAGAGCAAGGCCGCGGACCAGGCCCAGCGTCAGGGGCGTTCGGTGGGGCTGGTGCTGGCCGACCGGTCAGTCGAGGTCGACCAGGTCCTGCATGACACCTACCCCCGCTTGGGCAAGGCGCGTGCTCGCCAACTCTCCGGGAGCGGCATGACCGGGGGCTGGGCGGCCGGGCAACGCGCTGATCTGGGTGGCGAGCGACTGCACACGCAGGAGCCAGAGGCACTCCCCGGAGTGTGATGACCCCGGCGACAAACGCCCTCGGTGGTCGAGCAGGGCGAGGAACGAGCCCTTCGAGACGCCTCGTGCCTCGACTCCTCAGGACCACCCAGACGGTCGAGACTGTGCACGAATTCCGGTCCCCGGCCTGCTCGATCAGCGAGAACGACTGCCTGCTCGATCGCCGGCGACCACGCGCAACCAGAGGAGATGGGAAAAGCAGGAGGGCCCGCCACCTTCCGGTGACGGGCCCTCCTGAATGCTGTGCTGTGGTCAGCCGGCCTTGGTGAAGCCAGCGGCCTCAGCGGCCTCCTCGGTCTTGAACCAGACCTCGGCAACCGTTGCGTCGTACCACTGCGACTCGGTGGTGTGGAACTTCATCGAGTCCTTGTTGCCCTTGATGGTGAAGCCCTCGGGGGCCGAACCGTCCTCAAGGGGCTCAGCGGCGTCGTCGCCCAGGTCGGCGAAGCCCTTGACCTCGGTCTCCTCGGCAGCGGCGTCGGTGGTCTCGGTCTCCTCGACGGGAGCCTCCTCGACCGGAGCAGCAGCCTCGACCTTCTTGGTCGACGGAGCCTTGGGGCTGTACGCCTCGGTCACCAGCTCGATGACCGCCATGGGGGCGTTGTCGCCCTTGCGCGGGTTGAGCTTGGTGATCCGGGTGTAGCCACCCGGACGCTCGGCGAACGTGGGCGCGATCTCGGTGAAGAGGGTGTGCACGACCGACTTGTCGCGGATGGTCTTGAGGACCTCGCGACGGTTGTGCAGGTCGCCCTTCTTCGCCTTGGTGATCAGCTTCTCGGCGTGCGGACGCAACACCCGGGCCTTGGCCTCGGTGGTCGTGATCCGGCCGTGCTCGAAGAGAGCGGTGGCGAGGTTGCTGATGATCAGCCGCTGGTGCGCCGGGCTACCGCCGAAGCGGGTGCCCTTCTTGGGGGTAGGCATTGTTCTTCTCGATTCTCCCCGGCCGTATCAGGTACCGGAGTAGATGTGTGGGTCAAGCGAAGCGGTGGCCGGTAACGGCCGACGCACGAGCCCTGGGGCCCGTACCGCCAGCCGCCAACCGACCTCAGCCGAAGCGGGCCTCGACTGCGGGCCGGCAGCGAGTCAAGCGAAGCGCCGACTCGCTCGGCCAAATCAATTCAGTACTGCTCGTCCTCGACGAAGGTGTCGTCGTCGTCATCGCTGTAGGCAGCGAGGGCCGTGGCCGGGTCGAAGCCGGGTGCGCTGTCCTTGAGGGACAGGCCCATCTCGACCAGCTTGCCCTTGACCTCATCGATCGACTTGGAACCGAAGTTCCGGATGTCGAGCAGGTCCTGCTCCGAGCGCGCAATCAGTTCACCCACGGTGTGGATGCCCTCGCGCTTGAGGCAGTTGTAGGAACGCACGGTCAGCTGCAGGTCCTCGACCGGGAGGGCGAGGTCGGCAGCCAGCTGCTCGTCGACGGGCGACGGGCCGATGTCGATGCCCTCGGCCTCGACGTTCAGCTCGCGAGCCAGGCCGAACAGCTCGACCAGGGTCTTTCCGGCCGAAGCGATCGCGTCGCGGGGACGGATCGACGGCTTGGTCTCGACGTCGATGACCAGCTTGTCGAAGTCGGTGCGCTGCTCGACACGGGTGGCCTCGACCTTGTAGGTCACCTTGAGCACGGGCGAGTAGATCGAGTCGACCGGCATCCGGCCGATCTCGTTGTCGGCACCCTTGTTCTGGACGGCGCTGACGTAGCCACGACCGCGCTCGACGACGAGCTCCATCTCCAACTTGCCCTTCTCGGACAGGGTGGCGATCTTCAGGTCGGGGTTGTGCACCTCGACACCGGCCGGGGGCAGGATGTCAGCGGCGGTGACCTCACCGGCGCCCTGCTTGCGCAGGTACATCGTGACGGGCTCGTCGTGCTCCGAGGAGACGACCAGGCCCTTCAGGTTGAGGATCACCTCGGTGACGTCTTCCTTCACACCCTCGATCGTCGAGAACTCGTGGAGGACGGTGTCGACCTTGATGCTGGTCACGGACGCACCCGGGATGGAGCTGAGGAGCGTACGACGCAGCGAGTTGCCGAGCGTGTAACCGAAGCCGGGTTCCAGGGGCTCGATCACGAACCTCGAGCGGAACTCGTCGACGGACTCTTCCGACAGGGTCGGGCGCTGAGCGATAAGCACTGATTCTTTCCTTTCCGGGTCCAACCACCATTTGATGGGCCCGAACTGCAGAGGCGAAAGGGAGGGATTACTTCTTCGAGTAGTACTCGACGATCAGCTGCTCCTGGACCGGGATGTCGATCTGGGCCCGGACGGGGAGCTGGTGCACGAGGACACGCATGCGGTTCGGCAGCGCCTCGAGCCAGGCGGGGACGACGCGCTCGCCGTGGGTCTCGCGAGCCACGATGAACGGGGTCATCTCCAGCGACTTCTCACGGACGTCGATGACGTCGTGGGCGGTCACCTGGAAGGAGGGGATGTCGACCTTCTTGCCGTTCACCTTGAAGTGGCCGTGAACGACGAGCTGGCGGGCGTGGCGACGGGTGCGGGCGAAGCCGGCACGGTAGACCACGTTGTCGAGACGGCACTCGAGGAGCTGGAGCAGGTTGTCACCGGTCTTGCCGGCGCGGCGCGAGGCCTCCACGTAGTAGTTGTGGAACTGCTTCTCGAGGACACCGTAGGAGATGCGCGCCTTCTGCTTTTCGCGAAGCTGGAGGAGGTACTCGCTCTCCTTGATGCGGCCGCGGCCGTGCTGGCCGGGCGGGTAGGGACGACGCTCGAAAGCCTGGTCGCCACCAACGAGGTCGACACCGAGACGGCGCGACTTCTTGGTCATGGGGCCGGTGTAGCGGGCCATAAGTCAAAGTCTCCTTGAAAGTCTCGGGTCGATCAGACGCGACGGCGCTTGGGCGGCCGGCATCCGTTGTGCGGGGTGGGCGTGACGTCCTGGATGGTGCCGACCTCGAGGCCGATCGCACCCAGGGACCGGATGGCCGTCTCGCGACCCGAGCCCGGGCCCTTGACGAAGACATCGATCTTCTTCATGCCGTGGTCCATGGCACGTCGACCGGCAGCCTCGGCTGCCATCTGTGCGGCGAACGGCGTGGACTTGCGCGAGCCCTTGAAGCCGACGGTGCCGGCGGAGGCCCACGAGATCACGGCGCCCGTGGGGTCGGTGATCGTGACGATGGTGTTGTTGAACGTGCTCTTGATGTGGGCTTCGCCCTGAGCGATGTTCTTCTTCTCCTTGCGGCGCACCTTCTTGGCGCCGGCCGCGGTGCGGCTCTTGGGAGGCATTCAATATCTCCTGAAGTTTGCTGGAAGCTGGGTGAACGAGGAAGGAAGCGTCAGTGGTTGACGGCAGTTGAGGAAGGCGCTCTCGCACCTGACTCGAAACCGCGTCAGGTCACTTGGTCTTCTTCTTGCCGGCAACAGTGCGCTTGGGGCCCTTGCGGGTGCGCGCGTTGGTCTTGGTGCGCTGACCGCGGACCGGAAGGCCCATGCGGTGGCGGCGACCCTGGTAGCTGCCGATCTCGATCTTGCGGCGGATGTCAGCCTGGACCTCGCGACGGAGGTCACCCTCGATCTTGAAGTTGGCTTCGATCTCGTCGCGGAGCTTGACCAGCTCTGCGTCGCCCAGTTCGTGGACGCGGAGGTTCGGGTTGACCCCGGTGGCTTCCAGCAGCTGCTGGGAGCGGGTTCGGCCGATGCCGAAGATGTAGGTGAGTGCGATCTCGATGCGCTTGTCACGCGGGAGGTCAACACCAACAAGGCGTGCCATGTGATGGCCCTTTCTGTGAAGAGCTTGCGCCCTTCGGTAGTTCACAGAGGTTTCGGTCGTGTCGCACCCTGACGATGGCCAGGCTCCGGCCTTCTGCTCCGGAGGTGGTTCGGCCCTGCGGCCTAAGCGATCACGTTGTCGTTGTTTTCAGTTGTTGCGCTTCGTTCAGTTCTGGTTCCGGCGATCCGGAACCTCGCCGCCCTGACTGTGCTTATTTGTCAGGGCTTTGCGGGGCTCGCCTCCGCGGGGCCTCGTACCTCGGCACCGCTTCAGCTCACTCCTCAGCCCTGACGTTGCTTGTGGCGCGGGTTCTCGCAGATGACCATGACGCGGCCGTGGCGACGAATCACCTTGCACTTGTCACACATCTTGCCGACGCTCGGCTTGACCTTCACGAGGACGGTCCTTTCGTGTATTCGGCTGTCACTTGTAGCGGTAGACGATCCGACCTCGAGTCAGGTCGTACGGCGAGAGCTCCACCACGACCCGGTCCTCAGGAAGGATGCGGATGTAGTGCTGGCGCATCTTGCCGCTGATGTGGGCGAGAACCTTGTGTCCGTTGCTGAGCTCAACACGGAACATGGCATTCGGAAGGGCCTCCGTGATGGTGCCCTCGAGTTCGATCACGCCTTCTTTCTTCGGCATGTCCTCCACAATCTGTTGAAACGGATACGTCTACCGTGGTGCACTGCGACCGGATGGCCGGTCCCAGCTGGCCCGGGAACCTCTCCCAACGGGTGGGAGTGGACCTCGTGAAGCCGTCTGCATGGCACCCGATTCCCCGGTCCGCATCCCCTTCCACGCAGGAAAGGGGGTCGGGCTCCGGGCAGCCGCGAGGCACCACGAAACAGACCCACGTTGGGCCGACGCACCAGTCTAGTGCGTGGCCGCGGCAAACCCTAATCAGGTCGGGATCGGGCCCATCGCCTGCGCCAACAGGCGCAAGGTGGCCTCCCTGGCCGGTGCGGCGTCTGCCGACTCCGCGGCGTACGCCCCGGCAACGGGGTGCACCATCACCTCGTCGACGTCGAACCGGGCGGCCATCTCGGCCACCTGCTTGGCCGCGGTCGACGGCTCGCCGATCACCCAGCGACGGCGCATCGCCTCGACGAGCGGAAGATGCGCGTCCGGGATCTCCGTCGCCGCCGCCTCCTCCACCAGGAGCTGGGGCTGCAGTCGGCCACCCGTGCGCAGCGTGAGCATCGCCAGGAGCTGCGGAAGGGCGACCTGCTCCGCCTCCTCGGTCGTCTCCGCCACGGCGGCGTTGACGGTCAGGAAGGTTCGTGGCTCCGGGTGCTCGGTCGAGGGCTGGTACGTCGACCGGTACAGCTCGAGTGCCTCCGCCGTTCCGTTGCCCGAGAAGTGGTGCGCGAAGACATAGGGCAACCCGAGGCGCGCGGCCAGACGGGCCGAGTAGTCGGAGGAGCCGAGGAGCCAGACCGCTGCCCGCGAGATCGCCTTCGGGGTGGCCCGCAGCTCGTGCGAGCGACCGGCCACGGAGACGCCGACCCCCGCCTCGTTCATCATCGCCACGATGTTCTCGACGTATTCAGGGAACCGCTCGACCGCGTCATCGCCCACGCCCCCGGCGCCGTGGCGCAGGGCATAGCTGGTGACCGGGTCGGTGCCGGGCGCGCGGCCGATGCCCAGGTCGATGCGCCCGGGGAAGGCCGCCTCGAGGAGCGCGAACTGCTCGGCAACGACGAGGGGCGCGTGGTTGGGGAGCATGACGCCGCCCGAGCCGACCCGGATACGTTCGGTCGCGGCGGCGAGCAGGCTGATCATCACCGGCGGGTTGGTCGCAGCCACGGCAGGCATGTTGTGGTGCTCGGCGACCCAGTAGCGGCGGTAGCCCTCGGCGTCGGCCACCTTCGCGAGCGACCGGGATGCGTTCACCGCATCGCCCGTGGTCTGGTTCGTCCGCACCGGGACGAGGTCGAGCACGGACAGGGCGGGCACTTCGGACGTCACACCGCATCAACGTCCGCGGCCCCTTCCCCTATTCCCTCGACTCCGCACGACGCCGAGCCGGCACGTGGTGACGCAGTTTCGGGTCAACGCGCGCCGACTCGGGGTACAGCAGGTCAGCCGAGGATGCCGCGGAACATGCCCGCGCCGTCCTTGCCGGCGTACCGGCCCCAGTCCATGGGGCCCGGCAGGTAGGCGCGGCTCAATGACCCGGACCAGGGGGCGACGGTCCTGGGCAACACCGGCGAGACCGCCACTGACTCCGGATCCCCCTGTGCCCGGTAGTGCCACAAGACCTGGACGCACTCGTTACCCATCACTACTGCGGTCCACGCGGTGTCACCAGCGGCGTCATTGACGCCGATCGCCAGCCAATCGCCGTTCGGTCGTTCGGTGCACACTCGGTTCGGGTCGTAGAGGGCCGAGGATCCCTCGACCTGCTTCGCGTATTCGGAGGCATCATCAGCGTCACGACGGGTCGACCACACCAGTCTCGCCTCGCCGCGCTGGGTCGAGTAGGCACACACCGAGAGGGAGTCCGGCTCGACTTCGCGCAGCGGTCCGGCGGGCACCTTCGCCCAGTCCCCGTCAGTGTCGCACCCGTTGGCGTCGACATCGACGGCCTCGGCCGTGGCCAGGATCTTCGCCCGGAGCCCAGCGTCATCACTGGTCACGGTGACCGTTCCGGACCCGACCTCGACCGTCTCGCGCACGTAACCGTTCCCGACGTCGACCTTCCCCGGTTCGACCCCCTCGGCGTCGAGCCACACCGAGTCGGCGCTCGGTGCCTCGGGCTGCGGCGCGTTCTCCAGACCGATGATGGTGCAGGCGTCCGTCATCATCACCGGGCGACCGACGTACGGCGTACCCGGGGGCACGCTCTCGTAGTCGGTGCTCCCCGGGACGACGAAGGGGGCGGCACCACAGTCGAGGGGGCGATGGTCCTCCGGGTCCAGGTTGGGCATCGGCGCCCCACCCCAGCCCCAGTCTGCGGGCACCCGCACCTGCACGCCGTCGTACGACTCGACGCGCCAACCGGCCGGCGCCGTGGGGTCGGCCACCACGGGGTCGTCGGGCGGTGCCGATTGGTCGTCGCCGCCCACGAACTGCCAGGCCAGCGGTACGCCGATCACGACGGCCGCGGCAACGCCCGCCGCCACCACCCAGCCGCGCCGCGGAGCACGTGACAGCTCGGCCACCGGCTCACGCAACGTGTCCGCGGCATCTTCGGCGTGCCCGGCCAGCCCGTCGCGCATGATGCGTTCCAGCTCCTGGTCGGAGAGCTTCTCAGCCATCACTGGCCTCCTGACGTTCGAGTTCGACCCGCAGGGCCGCGAGTGCGCGATGGATCTGGGAGCGGACCGTCGACTCCGAGCACCCGAGGATGCCGGCGATCTCACGGTGGTCGAGGTCTTCGTAGAACCGCAGCACGACCGCCGCTCGTTGCCGCTGCGGCAGTGCCTGGCAGACCCGCCACGCCGCGTCGGCGTTGCTGACCTGGTCGGACGGGTCGCCCGCCCGGTTCCGGTCGACGATGTCCGCTACCGGCGTCTGCCGTTTGCCCCAGCGGCGCCAGGAGGAGACGTTCTCGTTGATGATCATCCGACGCACATAGGCGTCGGGGTCGTCGGTGCGCCGAATCGTTCCCCACCGCTCGAAGGAACGGGTCAGCACGCTCTGGAGCACGTCGTCTGCCGCCTCACGACTTCCGGTGACGAGATAGGCGAAGCGGAGCAACGCGGGCACCCGCGCACTCACCCATTCGTCGAAGTCGATCTCGGCCACCACCACATCCATGCACATCTCACGCCCGTGGCGGGCGATTTGTTGCACTCGACTTCTGCGAATCGGGACCACCGCATCACGAACTGCTCCGAGAACGACGCTGGCGTCCCGATCTGCACGGGGTCGGCGTCGGAGTGTCAGCGGCGGGAGGTGGCGCTGCGGCGAACCAACCAGAAGGCCAACGCCAGGATCAGGGCGGCCAGGATCCACATCATCGTGATGTTCAGGAGCCACTGGCCGACCGTCTGGTCATAGAGCGAGTCGAGGTCGTCCTGCTTCGCCTTCGGCAGCGCCCGCTTGGCCTTGTCGAGGTCGACAGTCGCCGAGCTCGCCGCGAACGCCCATCGAGCCGGTGACAACCAGGCCAACTGCTCCAGGACGGCCCGTCCTGCGACCGGGACCAGTGCGCCGCACAGCACCAGCTGCACCATGACCAGCCCGACGAGGGCCGGCATCGTCTGCTCGTTGGAGGTGACCAGAGCAGAGACGGCCAGCCCGAGCAGCGCCATCACGAAGCACAGTCCGCCGATGGCCAGCGCAACCTCGAAGGTGCCCATGCCGAGTGCGCCGTCGCGGTCCGGACCCGGCAGACCCACCGTGGCGAGCCAGGTGACGATCATTCCCTGCAGGAAGCAGGCGGTGCCGAGAACGGTGACCTTGCTCAGCAGGTACATCCCTGGCGAGAGCCCGACGGCGTACTCCCGTTGGAAGATCGGCCGCTCCCCCACCAGCTCACGAATCGTGACCGCAGTGCCCATCAGGGCTGCGGCCATGATCAGGATGGTGAGACGGGTCAACGCCTCCTTGTGGTCCATGAGCTCGCCGGGACCCGCGGTGCGGGCGATGCCGAGACCACTGTCGCCGGGGACCACTCGACTCAGGCCACCCAGCGCCAGCGGCAGCACCACGAGCATGGCCAGGAGCAGTTTGTCCGAGACGGTGACCGCGAGGTTGCGGCGGACCAACGTCCAGAACTGGCGGCTCATCGACTGCAGCGGAGGCTGCGTGACCGGCGCGTTCATCGACGGCAGCCGGCCGGTGTCGACCGGCGCCGGGGGCGCCGGGATGCGCTGCCACAGGTCAGGCTCGTCGAGCAGGTCGAAGACCTGGGGATAGTCGCGGCAGCCGAAGTGCTCGAGCACACCGTCGGGCGGGCCGAAGTAGGCCCGGCGACCTCCGGGCGCCAGCACCAGCACGTTGTCGCACCCGTCCAGGGCGAGCACGGAGTGCGTCACCACCATCACCACACGGCCCTCGTCGGCGAGGGTGCGCAGCTGGTGCATCACGTCCCGGTCGAGGCCCGGATCGAGGCCGGAGGTCGGCTCGTCGAGGAACAGCAGTGGTGGCGCGGTGAGCAGCTCGGTGGCGATGGAGACGCGCTTTCGCTGACCGCCGGAGAGCTGGGTGCCGATCCGGTTGTCGATCTGGCGCTCGAGCTGCATCTGGGAGACGACGTGCTGGACGCGCTGCGAGCGCTCCTCCGCCGTGGTGTCCGGCGGCAACCGCAACATCGACGCGTAGGAGAGCCCTTGACGCACCGTCAGCTGTGGGTGCTGGATGTCGGACTGCGGCACCAGCCCGATCTGGAAGCGCAGCTGCTCGTAGTGGGAGTAGAGGTCCTGCCCCTGCCAGATCACCTGGCCGTGGGTGGCCGGGTTGGAGCCGGTCAGGGCACCGAGCAAGGTGGACTTGCCGGCGCCGGAGGGCCCGATGACGGCAGTCAGGCTCGACGGGCCGAGCTCGAAGGACATGCCCTCCAGGAGCCGCTTGCCGCCCTTGGCGACGGTGGTCAGGTTCTCGGCGAACAACGTGAGGTCGGTGCGCGTGGCCCGCGAGGCCAGGTCGGTGCCGGTCCAGGAGAACGTCTGGTTGCCGAAGATGACCTCGTCACCCGGGTGCAGCGCGATGCTGCCATTGAGCCGGCGCCCGTTGACGAAGGTGCCGTTGAAGCTCCCGAGGTCATTGAGCACCGGCGACGGCCCGGGAACGAGGGTGGCGTGCTGCCGGGAGACGAGCGGGTCGTCGATCACCACGTCACAGCTGCGTGAGCGGCCGATGCTCAACAGGCGGCCGTGTGACTGGTTGCTCGGCAGGACGGTGTGGCCGTGGGCCAGGTGTCCCGGTGGCGGTTGCGGCATCGCACTCTCGCCCTCCGGGTACCAGGGCTGCGTCGAGGCCCCGGGAGCCTGCGGGATCGGGGTCTGCGGGATCGGTCGGGACCCCGTGCCGCTGCCGAACTGACCTGGCCCGGCGGCGGGTGGTTGCTGAGCGGCTCCACCGGAGCCTGGGTACGACGGCTGCGACGGTCCCGGCGGCGGGTAAGCCGCCGGACCCGGGCCGGGCGGCGGGTGGGACGCACCCGAGTCGGAGCCGGGAGACGACGCGGGGCCGGCGTACGGCGTGGGGCCGGGGTGAGACCACGGCGCGGCGTACGGGGCGGTCTGCTGACCGGGTGTGGACGCCGGACCAGGGTGGGCGGCCGGACCGGGAGGTCCGTCGGCCGGCGGGTTCGTCAGCTGCGCGGGCACGACCTCGACCTGCAGCCTCGGGCCGTCGCTGCCACCGACAAGGACGCTGACCGGCCGCCCCTCGGGGAGCAGCGCCTGGCCCAGCTGCTGGTCGCCGAGCCAGGTGCCGTTGGTGGAGTCGAGGTCAATCAGCAGCCAACCCTGGCGGGTGCGCCGGAACTCGGCGTGCCGGCGTGAGACATCAGGATGCGGGAGCGAGATCGGGGCCTGGGCGTCGCGCCCGATGGTGACCACCGGGTCGCTGAAGTCGCGGGACTCGGCGCCGACGGTCACCCGCAGCGTCGACAGCATGGCCGGCTGATGAGCCAGGTTGCCCATGTGCTCCTACCTGGGTCTGGACTGGGTGGTCGACGCCAACGCTAGTCGAAACGCTCAGTGTCCACCGAAGGGGACACCAAGTTCCGCGAGCCGTGACTCTCCCCCGTCGAGTGCGGTGAGGATCCAGGCCCCGTTGGGCGTGAGCGTGAACGTGTGCTCGTAGTGGGCGGCCAGGCTGCCGTCGACGGTGACCATCGTCCAGCCGTCATCGAGCTCGTCGGTGTGCTTCGACCCGAGTGTCACCATCGGCTCGACGGCCAGCGCGAGGCCACGCACCAGCTTGGGTCCGCGCCCGGCCCGGCCGAAGTTGGGCACGTTGGGGGGCTGGTGCATCTCTGTGCCGATGCCGTGCCCGGTGAAGTCCTCGAGGATGCCGAAGTCTCCCTGGCTGCGGACATGGCTCTCCACCGCGTGGGAGATGTCGCCGACCCTGCCGCCGAGCCGGGCTGCAGCGATTCCCCGCCACATCGACTCCTCGGTGACCCGCATCAGGTCCGCGGCCTCGGCCGACACCTCGCCGACGGCAACGGTGATCGCCGCGTCGCCGTGCCAGCCGTCGACGATGGCCCCGCAGTCGATGGAGATGATGTCGCCCTCCGCCAGTGCCCGGTCGCCCGGGACGCCGTGCACCACCTGGTCGTTGACCGACGCGCAGATCGAGGCCGGGAAGGGTGGCTGGCTGTATCCCTTGAACGACGGGATCCCGCCACCCGAGCGGATGTTGTCCTCGGCGATCGCATCGAGCTCAGCGGTGGTGATGCCGACCCGCACCGACGACCGCAGCAGCTCGAGGGTCTCCCCCACGAGCAGGCCGGCGACCCGCATCTTGTCGATCTGCTCGGGAGTCTTGAGCTGGATCCGCTCGCCGAACACGAGGTCAGGCCTTGGCCTCGAGGGCGTCGAAAATACGGTGGGTCACGGCGTCGATCTCGCCCATTCCGTCGATCTCGATGACCAGGTCGCGCCCGGCGTACACCTCGATGAGGGGCGCGGTCTGCTCGGTGTAGACCTCTTGGCGACGGCGGATCACTTCTTCGGTGTCATCTGCGCGACCCTCCACCTGCGCACGCTGCAGCAGGCGGCTGATCAGCTCCTCACCATCGGCGGTGAGGACCACGACCGCGTTGACCGACTGGCCCTCGGCCAGCATGCCGTCGAGTTCCTCGACCTGCGCCAAGGTGCGCGGGTAGCCGTCGAGCAGGAAACCGGGCTCGGCGTCGGGCTGGGCGAGCCGGTCGCGGACCATCGCGTTGGTGATCTCGTCGGGGACGTACTCACCGGCGTCCATGTAGCGCTGGGCGTCGACACCCAACGGGGTCTTGCCCGCGACGTTGGCGCGGAAGATGTCACCCGTGGAGATGGCAGGGATGCCGAAGTGGTTGGCGATCACCTTTGCCTGGGTGCCCTTGCCCGCGCCGGGCGGGCCCATCAGGATGATGCGCTTTCCTTTGGTGTTCGAGGTCATCAGCGGAGGAATCCTTCATAGTTGCGCTGCTGGAGCTGGCTCTCGATCTGCTTCACCGTGTCGAGCGCAACACCGACCATGATCAGGATGGACGTGCCGCCGAAGGGGAAGTTCTGGTCGGCCTTGATCAGTGCGAAGGCGATCAGTGGGACCAGGGAGATGAGACCGAGGTAAAGCGCGCCCGGGAAGGTGATCCGGGACAGGACGTAGGACAGGTAGTCCTCAGTCGGCTTGCCAGCCCGGATCCCGGGGATGAAGCCGCCGTACTTCTTCATGTTGTCCGCGACTTCCTTCGGGTCGAAGGTGATCGAGACGTAGAAGTAGGTGAAGAAGATGATGAGCAGGAAGTAGATCGCCATGTAGAGCGGGTGGCTGCCGTCGACGAGGTACTTGTTGACCCAGCCGATCCACTCCGGTTGCGGGTTGCGGTTCTGGTTGAACTGCACCGCCATCGCCGGGAGGTACATCAGCGACGAGGCGAAGATGACCGGGATGATGCCGGCCTGGTTGACCTTCAACGGGATGTACGTCGAGCTGCCGCCGAACATCTTGCGGCCGACCATTCGGCGCGCGTACTGCACCGGGATGCGGCGCTGGGCCTGCTCGATGAAGATGACCGCTGCGACAAGGACGAGACCGACCACCATCACGATGGCGAAGGTGAGCCAGCCCTGGCCCTTCTGGACGCCCCACAGCGAGCCGGGGAACGTGGCGACCACCTGGGTGAAGATCAGGATCGACATGCCGTTGCCGATGCCGCGCTCGGTGATCAGCTCACCGAGCCACATGATCACGGCGGTACCGGCAGTCATCGTGATGACCATGACCAGGAACGTGGAGGTGCTGTTGCTGTGCAACAGGTCGAGCTCACAGCCCTGGAGGAGCTGGCCGGAACGGGCCAGTGCCACGATGCCAGTGGCCTGCAGCAGCGCCAGTCCCAGGGTCAGGTAACGCGTGTACTGGGTGATCTTGGTCTGCCCCGCCTGGCCCTCCTTCTTCAGCGCTTCGAGTCGCGGGATGACCACGACGAGCAGCTGCAGGATGATGGAGGCGGTGATGTAGGGCATGATGCCGAGCGCGAAAACTGCCAGCTTGAGCAGCGCGCCACCGGAGAACAGGTTGATCAGGTTGTAGACCGTGTTGCTCTCGACCGCACTGATGCAGGTCTCGACGTTGGCAGTGTTGACCCCGGGGGTCGGGAAGGACGAGCCGAGCCGGAAGATCACGATGATCCCCAGGACGAACAGCAACTTGCGTCGCAGATCCGGTGTCCGGAAAGCGTTGGCGAACGCGCCTAGCACGTGATCCTCTTTCTCAAGCTGGGGCCGCTCGTCGGCCGGAGCGGCCTGGCGAGAACTCGTGGAAGCCTAACAGGGTCTCAAATGGAGCCATCGGGTGAGACAGGGCGAGGGGCGCCGGACGAATCCGGGCCCCTCGCCTTGCTCTACTTAAGTCCGATCAGAGCACCGTGACGGTGCCGCCGGCGGCTTCGATCTTCTGCTTGGCAGAACCGGAGAACGCGTTCGCGCTCACCTGGACAGCCACGGAGATCTCACCTTGGCCCAGAACCTTCACCGGGTGACCGTCACGGACGGCCCCCTTGGCGATCAGGTCCTCGACGGTGACGGTGCCACCCTCGGGGAACAGCGCGCCCAGACGGTCCAGGTTCACGACCTGGAACTCGACCTTGAACGGGTTCTTGAAGCCCTTGAGCTTCGGCAGGCGCATGTGCAGAGGCATCTGGCCACCCTCGAAGGCAACCGGAACCTGGTAGCGCGCCTTGGTGCCCTTGGTACCGCGACCGGCAGTCTTGCCCTTGGAGCCCTCACCACGACCCACGCGGGTCTTGGCGGTCTTGGCTCCGGGGGCCGGACGCAAGTGGTGCAGCTTGAGCGTCATGTCAGTTCACTTCCTCAACCGTCACGAGGTGACGGACGGTCTGGACCATCCCACGGATCTCGGGACGGTCCTCCTTCACGACCACGTCGCCGATGCGCTTGAGGCCCAGCGAGCGCAGGGTGTTGCGCTGGTTGGCCTTGCAACCGATCGTGGACTTCTTCTGCTCGACCTTGAGCTGAGCCATCAGGAAGTCACCTCCGCTCGCGCCTTGAGCAGGGCGGCCGGGGCCACCTGCTCGACGGTCAGGCCGCGACGCGACGCAACTGCCTCGGGCTCTTCCAGCATCTGCAGCGCCGCAACGGTCGCGTGCACGATGTTGATCTGGTTCGAGGAACCGAGGGACTTGCTCAGGACGTCGTGGATGCCGGCTGCTTCGAGCACCGCACGCACCGGCCCACCGGCGATCACACCGGTACCGGGAGCAGCGGGACGCAGCATGACGACGCCAGCTGCCTTCTCGCCCTGGACCGGGTGGGGGATGGTGCCCTGGACGCGCGGAACCTTGAAGAAGTTCTTCTTGGCCTCCTCGACGCCCTTGGCGATGGCCGCGGGAACTTCCTTGGCCTTGCCGTAGCCGACACCAACCATGCCTTCGCCGTCACCGACGACGACCAGGGCGGTGAAGCTGAAACGACGACCACCCTTGACGACCTTGGCGACTCGGTTGATCGCAACGACGCGCTCGATGTACGCGGTCTTGTCGGCCTGCTGGCCTCCACGACCGTCGCGTCCACGGCGGTCACCGCCCTGGCGCTCACCACCGGCGCGCTGTCCGCGCTGGGGTCCGCTCATGAGAACTACCTCTTCTCTTTCTTGCTTGTCTTTGCGATCAGAACGTCAGGCCGCCCTCGCGGGCGCCATCAGCAAGGGCCGCGATTCGGCCGTGGTAACGGTTGCCGGCGCGGTCGAAGACCACGCCCTCGACGCCAGCTGCCTTGGCGCGCTCGGCGACGAGCTCGCCGACCTTCTTCGCCTTGGCAGTCTTGTCGCCTTCGAAACCGCGCAGGTCGTTCTCCATGGTCGAGGCAGACACGA
Source organism: Nocardioides sp. Soil797 (assembly GCA_001429555.1). Classification (GTDB taxonomy): domain Bacteria; phylum Actinomycetota; class Actinomycetes; order Propionibacteriales; family Nocardioidaceae; genus Nocardioides. Next base: position 285,992 of record LMSR01000011.1, read on the forward strand.
GGGTCTTCCCGACCAGGTCGTCGACGACCTGGGCGCTGATGTGCTTGGTGGAGCGGGTGACCACGAGGCGGGGACGCTCCGCGGTGCCGTTCAGCTTCTTGCGACCGCGGATCTGGCGGCGCAGGCGCGACGCAGTCCGGGCCGAGGTGTGCCTGTTGTGCTTCAGGGAGATCGCCATGATCACTTACCAGCCTTTCCGACCTTGCGGCGGATGTGCTCACCCGAGTAGCGCACGCCCTTGCCCTTGTAGGGCTCCGGCTTGCGCAACTTGCGGATGTTGGCTGCAACCTCGCCGACCAGCTGCTTGTCGATGCCGACGACGCCGAGCTTGGTCGGGCCTTCGACGGTGAACGTGATGCCCTCGGGGGCGTTGAACGTGATCGAGTGCGAGTACCCGAGCTGGAACTCCAGCTGGGTCGGGCCCTTCGACAGGACGCGGTAACCCACGCCGACGATCTCGAGCTTCTTCTCGTAACCCTCGGTGACACCGGTGACCATGTTGTTGATCAGGGTGCGGGTCAGCCCGTGCAGCGAGCGGCTCTCACGCTCGTCGTCCGGGCGCTTCACCTCGAGTACGCCGTCCTCACCGCGCTCGACGGTGATCGGGGCGGCAACGTTGTGGCTCAGGGTGCCCTTGGGGCCCTTGACCGTAACGAGGCGCTGGTCGATCTGGACGTCGACACCCGAGGGGACCGTGATGGGGAGCTTGCCAATGCGCGACATGCTTGTTCCTCTACCTTTCCTTGGTCTCGGGTCCGACTACCAGACGTAGGCGAGGACTTCCCCACCCACGCCCTTCTGGTTTGCCTGACGGTCGGTCAGCAGGCCCTGGCTGGTCGAGATGATCGCGACACCCAGGCCGCCGAGCACCTTCGGGAGACCCGTGTGCTTGGCGTACACCCGGAGACCGGGCTTGCTGATGCGGCGAACGCCTGCAATGGAGCGCTCGCGGTTGCGGCCGAACTTCAGCGTGATGGTCAGCGTCTTGCCGACCTCGGGCTCGCCGGCGTCGTTCACGTTGTCCTTAACCTCGAAGGACGTGATGTAACCCTCCTGCTGGAGGATTTCGGCGACGCCAGCCTTGAGCTTGCTGTACGGCATTGCAACCGAGTCGTGGAACGCCTGGTTGGCGTTGCGCAGACGAGTCAACATGTCTGCGATCGGGTCAGTCATCGTCATGGCCGAATGGCCCTTTCTCCACCGTGGTTTCGTTCCCGCGTCTCGGGAGCGACCTTCAGCGATCGTTTTGTTTTCGGTGGTCGGTTGGTGCCGGAGGCCCGGCTCAACCGACCGGGGGCATTACCAGGAGGACTTGGTGACGCCGGGCAGCTCGCCCCGGTGTGCCATCTCCCGCAGGCAGATCCGGCACAGGCCGAACTTGCGGTAGACGGCCTTGGGCCGACCACAGCGCTGGCAGCGGGTGTAGCCGCGCACAGCGAACTTCGGCTTGCGAGCGGCCTTCACCTTGAGTGCGGTCTTCGCCATGTCAGTTGCCCTCCTTGAAGGGGAATCCGAGCTGCTTGAGCAGCGCACGACCCTCGTCGTCGTTGGTGGCGGTGGTCACCACGGTGATGTCCATGCCGCGCGACCGGTCGATCTTGTCCTGGTCGATCTCGTGGAACATGACCTGCTCGGTGAGACCGAACGTGTAGTTGCCACGACCGTCGAACTGCTGGCCGTTGAGACCGCGGAAGTCGCGGATACGGGGCAGCGCGATGGACAGCAGGCGGTCGAGGAACTCCCACATGCGGTCGCCACGCAGCGTGACGTGGGCACCGATCGGCATTCCCTCACGCAACTTGAACTGCGCGATGGACTTGCGGGCCTTGGTGACCTGCGGCTTCTGGCCGGTGATGGCGGTGAGGTCGCGGATCGCGCCCTCGATCAGCTTCGAGTCGCGAGCTGCCTCGCCGACACCCATGTTGACCACGATCTTGGTCAGGCCGGGCACCTGCATGACGTTCTTGATGTCGAATTCCGCCTGCAGCGCGGGGAGGATCTCCTCGCGGTAGCGCGTCTTGAAGCGCGGGGCGTTGGTCTGGGTCTCAGTCATCTCAGATTTCCTTACCGGTCTTGCGCGAGACGCGAACGCTGCGCTGAGCGGTGTAGGTCGAACCGTCGGAACGGCGCTTGGTGACCTCGTCACGGCGGAAGCCGACGCGGGTGACGCCGTCACCCTCGACCAGCATCACGTTCGACACGTGGATCGGGGCCTCGGTGGTCACGATGCCACCAGTGTTGCCACTGCCCTGGTTGACGACCTTCTCGTGCTTCTTGACGCGGTTGACGCCCTCGACGATGACGCGGTCCTGGTCACGGAGCACCTGGATGACCTTGCCCTCGGCGCCCTTGTCCTTGCCAGCGATCACCTTGACGGTGTCGCCCTTCTTGATGTTCAGCGACTTGCTCATCACAGCACCTCCGGCGCAAGCGAGATGATCTTCATGAACTTCTTCTCGCGCAGCTCACGACCGACGGGGCCGAAGATGCGGGTTCCCCGCGGCTCACCGTCCGTCTTGAGGATCACTGCTGCGTTCTCGTCGAACTTGATGTAGGAGCCGTCCTGACGACGACGCTCCTTCACCGTGCGTACGACGACGGCCTTGACGACGTCACCCTTCTTGACGTTGCCACCGGGGATCGCGTCCTTCACGGTGGCAACGATGACGTCGCCGATACCGGCGTAGCGCCGGCCAGATCCACCGAGAACACGGATGCAAAGGATCTCCTTGGCACCGGTGTTGTCGGCGACCTTGAGTCGCGACTCCTGCTGGATCATCGGGTCTTCTCCTGAATGTCGTGCCGGTTCTCGTCGCCCATCCCGAGACAAGCGGGGCGCGAGCCTTGCCGAACTGATATTTCGAAACTGAGGGTGAGGGCCAGGCGGTCAGCCGGCCCTCGGGTCACTTGGCCTTCTCGAGGACCTCGACGAGGCGCCAGCGCTTGGTGGCCGACAGCGGACGGGTCTCCATGATGAGGACCCGGTCGCCGACGCCGCACTCGTTCTGCTCGTCGTGGACCTTCAGCTTGCTGTTGCGGCGCATGACCTTGCCGTAGAGGGCGTGCTTGACACGGTCCTCGACGCTGACCACAACGGTCTTGTCCATCTTGTCGCCGATCACCAGGCCCTCGCGAACCTTGCGGCTCGAGCGCTCTGCGTCAGCTGTGGTCTGCTCGCTCATGCGGCGCCACCATCCTTCTCGGCCTCGTTGCTGGCACCCGGGACCTGGCGAATGCCGAGCTCGCGCTCACGCACCACCGTGTAGATCCGGGCAATGTCCTTCTTGACCAGACGGAGCCGGCCGTGGCTGTCCAGCTGGCCGGTGGCCGCCTGGAACCGGAGGTTGAACAGCTCCTCCTTGGCCTCCCGAAGCTTGGCTTCGAGGTCGTCGACCGACAGGTCGTCGAGTTCAAATGCGGTGCTCATCAGAATTCACCAGCCTCACGCGAGATGAACCGGCACTTCATGGGGAGCTTGTGCGTCGCCAGGCGCAGGGCCTCGCGAGCAGTCACCTCATCAACACCGGAAAGTTCGAACATGACGCGGCCGGGCTTCACGTTGGCAACCCACCACTCCGGCGAACCCTTACCGGAACCCATGCGGGTCTCGGCAGGCTTCTTGGTCAGGGGGCGGTCCGGGTAGATGTTGATCCAGACCTTTCCGCCACGCTTCATGTGACGGGTCATCGCGATACGGGCCGACTCGATCTGGCGGTTGGTCACGTAGGAACCCTCGACCGCCTGGAGACCGTAGTCACCGAAGTTGAGACTGGTGCCACCCTTGGCCGCACCGGTCCGCTTGGGGTGGTGCTGCTTGCGGTGCTTGACACGACGGGGCATCAACATGGCTCAGGCCTCCCCATTGCTAGCAGTGGTTGCTTCCGCGGCGGGTGCCTCGGCAGCAGGGGTCTCGTCGGCCGGAGCCGACTGGGCCGAACGGTCAGAGCGGTTCGGACGGTCGCCACGTGAGCCACGGCCCGGACGCTCGCCACCACGACCGCCACGACCGCCACGGCCGGGGGCACCGGCACGGGCAGCAGCCTGGGCCTCGCGCTCGGCACGGGTGCCGGCGACCTCACCCTTGTAGATCCACACCTTGACGCCGATGCGACCGAAGGTGGTGCGGGCCTCGTAGAAGCCGTAGTCGATGTCGGCACGCAGGGTGTGCAGCGGCACGCGACCCTCGCGATAGAACTCGGTACGCGACATCTCGGCACCGTTCAGTCGGCCCGAGCACTGGATCCGGATGCCCTTGGCGCCGGAGCGCATGGAGGTCTGGATCGCCTTGCGCATGGCACGACGGAACTGGACACGACCGGAGAGCTGCTCGGCAACTCCCTGGGCGACCAGCTGAGCGTCGACCTCGGGGTTCTTGACCTCGAGGATGTTCAGCTGGACCTGCTTGCCGGTGAGCTTCTCGAGCTCGCCACGGATGCGGTCGGCCTCGGCGCCACGGCGACCGATGACGATGCCCGGGCGGGCCGTGTGGATGTCCACACGAACCCGGTCACGGGTGCGCTCGATCTCGACCTTGGCGATGCCGGCCCGCTCCATGCCCTTGGAGAGCAGCTTGCGGATGGCGACATCCTCGCCGACGTACGACTTGTACAGCTTGTCGGCGTACCAACGGGACCTGTGGTCCGTCGAGATGCCGAGGCGGAAGCCGTTCGGGTTGATTTTCTGCCCCATCAGGCAGTCCGTCCCTTCTTCACGTTCTTGTGCTCAGCGACGACGTCCGCCGGCTGGACAGCAAGGGTGATGTGGCTGGTGCGCTTGTTGATCCGGGTGGCCCGGCCCTGCGCACGCGGGCGCCAGCGCTTCATCGTGGGACCCTCGTCGACCATTGCGACCGACACGACCAGGGAGCCGGCGTCCAGTCCCTCGGTGGTCTCGGCGTTGGCAACGGCGCTCTCGAGGATCTTGAACACGGTCTCCGCAGCCGCCTGAGGGGCGAACTGCAGGAGCGCGAGTGCGTCCTCGACGGGCAGACCGCGAACCATGTCGACGACACGGCGGGCCTTCATCGGGGTGATCCGCACGAAGCGGGCACTGGCGAAGGCGCCGGGCTGGTCGCCGAGCAGCGACTCGCGGCGAGCGCTGGTGCGCTTACGCTCTGTGACACTCATCGACGACGTCCTTTCCGGTCTTCCTTCACGTGCCCGCGGTAGGTGCGGGTCGGGGCGAATTCACCGAGCTTGTGACCGACCATGGAGTCGGTGACGAACACGGGAACGTGCTTGCGGCCGTCGTGCACGGCAATGGTGTGGCCGATCATGTCGGGCACAATCATCGACCGGCGCGACCAGGTCTTGATGACGTTGTGGCTGCCCTTCTCGTTCTCGGCGTCCACCTTCTTCTGAAGGTGGTCGTCGATGAAGGGGCCCTTCTTCAGGCTGCGAGGCATGTCGGTTACTTCCTACCCTTGCCGGACTTGCGACGACGGATGATCTGGGAGTCGGAGGCCTTGCTCTTGCGAGTGCGGCCCTCGGGCTTGCCCCAGGGGGACACGGGGTGACGTCCACCGGACGTCTTGCCCTCACCACCACCGTGCGGGTGGTCGACCGGGTTCATGACGACACCACGGACGGTCGGGCGCTTGCCCTTCCAGCGCATGCGGCCGGCCTTGCCCCAGCTGATGTTCGACTGCTCGGCGTTGCCGACCTCGCCGATCGTGGCGCGGCAGCGCACGTCGACGAAGCGCATCTCGCCGGACGGCATGCGCAGCGTGGCGCGCGAGCCCTCCTTGGCGACGAGCTGGGCCGAGATGCCCGCGGAGCGAGCGATCTTGGCGCCGCCGCCGGGGCGGAGCTCAACACAGTGGATGGTGGTACCGACCGGGATGTTGCGCAGCGGCAGGTTGTTGCCGGCCTTGATGTCGGCGTTTGGGCCGGCCTCGATGACGGTGCCCTGCGTGAGGCTCTTCGGCGCGATGATGTAGCGCTTCTCGCCGTCGGCGTAGTGCAGGAGCGCGATGCGCGCGGTGCGGTTCGGGTCGTACTCGATGTGAGCGACCGTGGCCGGCACGCCGTCCTTGTCGTAGCGACGGAAGTCGATGACGCGGTAGGCACGCTTGTGACCGCCACCCTGGTGACGCGTGGTGATGCGTCCCTGGTTGTTGCGGCCGCCCTTCTTGGGCAGCGGGCGGGTCAGCGACTTCTCCGGCGTGGTCCGGGTGATCTCGACGAAGTCGGCCACGGACGAGCCACGACGGCCCGGGGTGGTCGGCTTGTACTTGCGGATAGCCATTCTCTCTCAGTCCTCTGCTAGAAGGCGCCGGTCAGGAGACCGGTCCTCCGAAGATGTCGATGCGGTGGCCCTCAGCGAGGCTGACGATCGCGCGCTTGGTGTCGGCGCGCTTGCCCATGCCGAAGCGGGTACGACGCGTCTTGCCCTGGCGGTTGATCGTGTTGACCGACGTCACCTTGACGTTGAACACCTTCTCGACCGCGATCTTGATCTCGGTCTTGTTGGCGTCGGGACGCACGATGAAGGTGTACTTGTTGGCGTCGAGGAGCGCATAGCTCTTCTCGGACACGACCGGTGCGATCAGGATGTCGCGAGGGTCCTTGTGCAGGGTGCTCACTTGTCGTCACCTTCCTCTTCGGCAGCGGCCTCGGTGGCCTTCTTCTGGCCGGCCTCGACGAAGCCAGCGGCCTCGGCGTCAGCAGCAGTCTTGAACCAGACCTCGGCCACCGTGGCGTCGTACCAGCGGCCACCGGGGGCGTGGAACTTCATCGAGTCCTTGTTGCCCTTGATCTCGTAGCCCTCGGGGGCCTCGCCGTTCTCCAGCGGCTGCGCAGCACCCGCGTGGTCGGCGTCCGCGACGGCCGCGAACGACTTCGCCTCGGCCGGGGCCTCGGCAGCGGTCTCGACGACAACCTCGGACTCGGCCTTGGCCGACTTGCCCTTGGCGGCACCGGCCACCAGGACGTCGAAGGCGCCCTTCGTGAAGACCACGTCGTCGGAAAGCAGGACGTCGTAGGTGTTGAGCTGGTCGACCGCGAGGATGTGCACCTCGGGGGCGTTGCGCAGCGAGAGCCAGGTCAGGCTGTCGCTCCGCTCGAGCACGACCAGGAACTTCGTACGGTCGCTGATCGAGGACAGCGCGGCGATGGCGTCGCGGGTCGAGGGCTTGTCACCCTGGACCAGGGACTCGACGACGTGCACGCGACCGTTGGTCGCGCGGTCGGTGAGCGCACCCTTGAGCGCGGCCGCCTTCATCTTCTTGGGCGTGCGCTGGTCGTAGTCACGCGGCTGCGGGCCGTGGACGATGCCACCGCCGGCGAACTGCGGCGCGCGGGTCGAGCCCTGGCGGGCGCGTCCGGTGCCCTTCTGCTTGTAGGGCTTGCGGCCACCACCGCGCACGTCGGCGCGGGTCTTGGTGGCGTGCGTGCCCTGACGAGCAGCAGCCTGCTGGGCGACGACGACCTGGTGCATCAGCGGGACGCTGACCTGGACGTTGAAGATCTCAGCGGGGAGGTCGACCTTGACGGTCTTCACGTTGGCGCTCACTTGGAGCCCTCCTTCTTCACAGCCGAGCGCAGGACGACGAGTCCGCCCTTGGGGCCGGGGACGGCGCCCTTGAGCAGGACCAGGCCCTTCTCGGCATCGACGGCGTGGACCGTGACGTTCTGGGTGGTGATCGTGTCGCCACCCATCCGGCCGGACATGCGCATGCCCTTGAAGACACGACCCGGGGTGGCGCAGGCGCCGATCGAGCCGGGCTTGCGGTGGTTGCGGTGCGCACCGTGCGAGGCGGACACACCGTGGAAGCCGTGACGCTTCATGACACCGGCGAAACCCTTGCCCTTGCTGGTGCCGGTGACGTCGATCTCCTCGCCGGCGGCGAACAGCTCGGGGCTGATCTCCTGACCGACGGAGTACGACGCGGCGTCAGCGGTGCGGATCTCCACGACGTGGCGGCGCGGCGTGACGCCGGCCTTCTCGAAGTGGCCCGCGGAAGGCTTGGTGACCTTGCGTCCCTCGATCTCGCCGAAGCCGAGCTGGATGGCGTTGTAGCCATCGGTCTCGGGCTGGCGGACCTGGGTGACGACGTTGGTCGACGCCTGGATCACGGTGACGGGGACGATCTTGTTGTTCTCGTCCCAGATCTGGGTCATGCCCAGCTTGGTGCCCAGAAGGCCCTTGATGTTGTGTTCAATAGTCATGACTCGCGACCTCAGAGCTTGATCTCGATGTCGACGCCCGCAGGCAGGTCAAGACGCATCAGCGAATCGACTGTCTTCGGCGTGGGGTCAATGATGTCGATGAGGCGCTTGTGGGTGCGCATCTCGAAGTGCTCGCGGGAATCCTTGTACTTGTGCGGCGAGCGAATGACGCAGTAGACGTTCTTCTCGGTCGGCAACGGCACCGGGCCGGCAACCTTCGCGCCCGTACGGGTCACGGTGTCCACGATCTTCCGCGCCGAGGTGTCGATCACCTCGTGGTCATAGGCCTTGAGCCTGATGCGGATCTTCTGTCCCGCCATAGGTCTCTCTCGTCCTTGTCTGTAGTACCGGTATGGGTACCGCGTGCAGTCCCACTCACCAAACTTCTGTCACGACACGGTCCCGGGTGGGTCCGTTCCGCCCTTGCTCCACCGACCCCCGCGGTCGGGCGTGTCGCGCAGACTTCGCGCAACTGTGCCTTGTTCCCGAGCCCCTGGGGGCCCTGGATCCTGCGGTTCTGATGGCGCCCGACGGGTTCGTCGAGCTGATCGGGTCTCCTCATCGGTGCGGCCGCACGCCAACTACCGATTCACGAACTGGAGACGCGATTCAGTAGTCAAGTTTTGGTCGCACCCCGGCAACCCGCCGGAGCAACCTGACTATCTTGGCAGAGGCGACCCCGACTTACCAAATCGATTGGGCTGTGCTTCGCACAACACACCGATCGGGCGGTTCGCAGGCCACCGAACCAAGGTGTCAAGGAGTCGAGTAGATCACGAACCGCCCGGAGGAGACGATTCGTCGGCCGCCTGCTGCAGCTGGTCCTCCCCGAGGGTCTCGATCCGGTTCAGCGCCCAGATGCAGGCACACAGCTTGCGGCTCTCGTCGCGCAGTTCTGCCCGGTCCTCGTCGTCCAGCAGCCCGGGCGGGACCGAGTCGGCGTCCATGACCGCGCGAGCCCGATGATCCTCGAGGAGGAGGCTCAGCGCCGAGCGGGCGCGAGGTTCCGCCGCGCCCAGTGCCTGCGCGGTCGTGACCGCGGCGCGGCCGCTGGCGACGTACTCTGCGGCGGCCATGAAGTCACCCCACGGACCCGCGACCTCAGCAGGCATCACCACCATCGGTGGATGAGGGTCCTCAGGCGTGATGATCGCGAACAGGGCGACGGCCAGGATCGTCGCGGCACCGGCCGGCGCCGCGACGATCACGAAGCCGGTGAAGGCCGTCACGACCAGGACGCACAGGCTGATGAACGCGACCAGTACGAACGCCGAGGCCACCCAGCTGCGCATCCCGAAGGCTCGCTGCCGACTCCGTGCTCGCCCGATGTCGACCAGCGCCCGACGCGGATCCGGCAGTTCCAGGTCCTGCCCTTCGGCGGCGTAGTGGCGGCGTCGCAACCGCACCAGTGACGCGAAGTCGATGTCGTCCTCCCCGCCGTCGATGGGCTCCAGACCGGCCGACACCACCATCTCCGTGTCCGCGGCGGCCGCGGCCAGTTCGTCGGCGTCGAATGCCGGAAGGGTGTCCACGAGGCGGCGCCGTACGACGGTGTCCCCGGTCTGCTCGTCGAGTGCCCGACTGACCCGTTCGGCCTGCGCCCGAAGCGCGAACGCCTCCGCCCCGAAGACGTCCACCCGGGACTGGAGTCGTGTGCGCTCGGTGACGGAGAGCCGGTCGCCCACGAGTGCAGACACGGATGAGCGCATCTCCGCCTCGTGTGCTGCGAAGACTGACCAAGACATGTCGAAGTGGTCGCGGTTCTCGGTGTCGGCGGCCGCCGCGAAGTCGGCCCACGGCCGGCCCACCCTCCGCGCCATGGTGGCCTCGATGAAGCGGCTTCCCATGAAGGACAGCAGCTTCACGACCGCCAGCGCCACGAGCAGAGCCACCCCGAGCATGAGCCAGCCGAGCAGGGCCCGACCATCACGCCAGAAGTTGATGGCGACCGACATCGCGCCGATCATCGCGACGACAACCACCATGCATCCGAAGGCCGGGCCGTCGTTGCTCGGTCGTTGCCTGCCGCCTGTCTGCCCCGGCACTGCGTACGCGGGATTCGGCACCTGGTCGAAGGCGCGCGCCTCGCCCGCTTCGGCGTACCACTGCTGACGGCTCTGCATCAGTACGTCGAGGTCGGTGCAGTTCTCGTCGGCGTGGTCGGGCGGCACCCCAGTCACACCCGGCGGTAGAGCAGCTCGGTCGGTTCTCGTCCCTCGGCGAGGCCGCGTCGTTCGAAGCGGGTCACCGGCCGGTCGGCCCAACGCTCGACCACCCCGCCCGCGAGGCGCGGTTCGGCGTCGAGCACCTCGACCATCTGCTCGGCATACTCCAACCAGTCGGTGGCGAGGCGCCACACTCCCCCGTCGACCAGTCGGGTCGCGACGAGGTTTGCGAAGTCGGGCGTGACCAGGCGTCGCTTGTGGTGCCGCAACTTGCGCCAGGGGTCCGGGAAGAACGTCCACAGCTCCGCGAGCTGGGCGGGCGCGACCAGGTGCTCCATCGACCAGACCGCGTCGACACTGCACATCCGCACGTTGTCGAGGTCCAACTCCCCCAGCCGGCCGATCGTGTCGGCCACGCCCGGGCGCCAGACCTCGAGGCCCACGATGTTGTACGTCGGTCGCGTGCTCGCCAGGACCGCCGTCGCCTCCCCCACCCCGCAACCGATCTCGACGATCAGGGGCTGCACCTGCGCGAACTGTCCAGCCAGGGAGAAGCCCGGCCGGTCGACTTCGTCGTCGGGAATCACGTAGCGCTCGGCGTGGGCGTCCCAGGCGCGCTGCTGCTTGTCGGTGAACCGGCTGCCCCGGCGGGAGTAGGTCAACACCTCCCGCATCCGGCGACCGTCCTCGGTCAGCTTGTGGTGGGGGCGGGCGGGTCGTGACTCATTCATGGCCGGATGAGCCTATCGAGAGAGCACGCCCGCCGCGTACGCCGGTTCGGCGTACGCCCGGGCCAGTGTGGCCACGGTCTCGTGGGCGTTCAGGCCGCTTGGGTTGGGCACCACCCACAGCTCGGCCCCGGCCAGGGGCGCCGGTTGCCGGCCGGCGCGGGCCAACGGCTGGCCGAAGGCAGCACGGTACGCCGTGATCCCGGCGACGGCGACCACCCGCGGTTGATGGTCCGCGACGAATCGGCTGAGCGCCGCGCCCCCGGCCTCCAGCTCAGCGCGCGTCAGCTCGTCCGCGCGTGCGGTGGCACGGCGTACGACGTTGGTGATCCCGACACCCCGATCGAGCATCATCGCGCGGTCCGCCTCACTCATGCCGGCAGCGGCGTCGACCAGCCACGGCGTGATGTCCGCGCGGTGCAGGGCCGGATAGAACCTGTTTCCCGGTCGGGCGAAGTGAGCCTGGGTGGCCGCGGTCCACAGACTCGGATTGATGCCCACGAACAACAACCGCAGACCCGGGCCGACCAGGTCGGGAACCTCCACACCACGGAAGGATTCGAGCTCGGCACGGCTGAACTGGGGCACCCCGCCATTCTGGCGCACCGTCCGTATTGCGCGGAGCGCGGCCGCGACGGTCCGCTCGACATGCAGTTGATGCCTGGCCGACCCCGGCGCACGCTCACCCGCCGGCCTCAGGACCACAACTGCATGTCGAGCGGACGGCAAATGGCGAACGGCCCCGACTCCCTTGCGGGAGCCGGGGCCGTTCTGAGGTGCAGCTAGATCACTTGGTGATCTTGGTGACGCGACCGGCACCAATCAGTGCTGTCGGCCACCCGGTGGTCCGTCAGATCACTTGGTGATCTTGGTGACGCGACCGGCACCAACGGTGCGGCCACCTTCGCGAATGGCGAAGCGGAGACCGTCCTCCATGGCGATGGGCTGGATCAGCTCAACGATCATTTCGGTGTTGTCGCCGGGCATGACCATCTCGGTGCCCTCGGGCAGCGTGACGACGCCGGTGACGTCCGTGGTCCGGAAGTAGAACTGCGGACGGTAGTTGTTGAAGAACGGCGTGTGACGGCCACCCTCCTCCTTCGAGAGGATGTAGACAGACGCCTCGAAGTTGGTGTGCGGGGTGGTGGTGCCGGGCTTGATGACGACCATGCCGCGCTCGATGTCCTCGCGCTTGGTGCCACGAAGCAGGAGACCGACGTTCTCGCCAGCCTGACCCTCGTCGAGCAGCTTGCGGAACATCTCGACACCGGTGACGGTGCTCTTCTGGGCGGTCTCGCGGATGCCGATGATCTCGACTTCCTCGTTCACCTTGACGATGCCACGCTCGATGCGACCGGTGATGACGGTTCCACGACCGGTGATCGTGAAGACGTCCTCGACGGGCATGAGGAACGGCTTGTCGGTCTCACGCTCGGGCGTGGGGATGTAGTCATCCACGGCCTGCATGAGCTCGGCAACCGAGTCGCCCCACTTGGCGTCGCCCTCGAGGGCCGGGAAGGCAGCAACCCGAACCACGGGGATGTCGTCGCCCGGGAACTCGTACTCGGAGAGGAGCTCGCGCACCTCCATCTCGACGAGCTCGATGAGCTCCTCGTCGTCGACCATGTCGCACTTGTTGAGCGCAACCACCAGGGCCGGCACGCCGACCTGGCGCGCGAGCAGCACGTGCTCACGGGTCTGCGGCATCGGACCGTCGGTGGCGGCAACCACGAGGATCGCGCCGTCCATCTGGGCCGCACCGGTGATCATGTTCTTGATGTAGTCCGCGTGACCGGGGCAGTCGACGTGCGCGTAGTGGCGGTTCTCGGTCTGGTACTCGACGTGAGCAATCGAGATCGTGATGCCGCGCTGGCGCTCTTCCGGAGCCTTGTCGATCATGTCGAAGGCCGAGGCCTCGTTCAGGTCCGGAAACTTGTCGTGCATCACCTTGGTGATCGCCGCGGTCAAGGTGGTCTTGCCGTGGTCGATGTGACCGATGGTGCCGATGTTGATGTGCGGCTTGGTCCGCTCGAACTTCGCCTTAGCCACTGTGGGCTCCTCCTGGGTTGTGTGTTTCTTGACTCGTAATTGGTTGGTGCTGCGGTGCCGAGGGCCCGGGCGAGATCACTCGCCGCGAACCTTCTTGATGATCTCGTCGGCGACGTTCGTGGGAACCTCGGCGTACGAGTCGAACTCCATCGAGTACGACGCCTGCCCTGAGGTCTTGGACCTCAGGTCGCCAACGTACCCGAACATCTCGGAGAGCGGCACAAGGGCGTTGACGACCATGTCGCCGTGACGCTCCTCCTGTGCCTGGATCTGGCCACGGCGCGAGTTGATGTCACCGATGACGGTTCCGAGGAAGCTGTCAGGGGTGGTCACCTCGACCGCGAACATGGGCTCGAGGAGAACCGGCTTCGCCATGCGAGCGGCCTCCTTGAACGCCTGGTTTCCAGCCAGCTTGAACGCGAGCTCGGACGAGTCGACGTCGTGGTAGGCGCCGTCCTCGAGGGTGAACTTCACGTCGACCATGGGGTATCCGGCGAGGACGCCGAACTCCATGCCTGCCTGGCCACCCTGGTCAACCGACGGGATGTATTCGCGCGGAACGCGACCACCCGTCACGTTGTTGACGAACTCGTAGCCGGCACCAGTGCCGGTCTCCGGGTCGATGTTGGGGCCGAGCGAGATGACGACCTTGGCGAACTGACCCGAACCACCGGTCTGCTTCTTGTGCGTGTAGCTGTGGTTCGTGACCTCCTTGCGGACGGTCTCGCGGTAGGCCACCTGCGGCTTGCCGACGGTCGCCTCGACGCGGAACTCGCGACGCATGCGGTCGACGAGGATGTCGAGGTGGAGCTCGCCCATGCCGGCGATGATCGTCTGGCCGGTCTCTTCGTCGGTCTTCACCGTGAAGGTCGGGTCCTCGTCGGAGAGGCGCTGGATCGCGGTGCCCAGCTTCTCCTGGTCGGACTTCGTCTTCGGCTCGATGGCGACCTCGATCACCGGGGCCGGGAATGTCATCGACTCGAGCACGACGGGGTGTGCGGTGTCGCACAGCGTGTGACCGGTCTTGGTGTCCTTGAGTCCCATCACGGCGACGATCTGACCAGCACCGACCGACGCGATCTCCTCGCGCTTGTTCGCGTGCATCTGGTAGACCTTGCCGACCCGCTCCTTGCGGCCGTTGACCGAGTTGAGCACGGTCGAGCCGGCCTCGAGCTTGCCGGAGTAGACGCGCACGTAGATCAGCTTGCCCAGGTGGGGGTCAGAGGCGATCTTGTAGGCGAGACCGGAGAAGGGCTCGTCGTCCGACGGCTTGCGGACGATGACCTCCTCCTCGTTGTTCGCGGCGTGGCCCTGGATGCCGTCGATGTCGAGCGGCGAGGGGAGGTACTTGACGACCGCGTCGAGCAGGGGCTGGACGCCCTTGTTCTTGAACGCGGTGCCGAGCAGGACCGGGTTCAGCTTGTCGGCGAGCGTCGCGCGACGGATGGCCGCCTCGAGCTCCTCGACAGTGAACTCGCCCTCTTCGAGGTACTTCTCCATGATCTCGTCGTCGGCCTCGGACAGGGTCTCGAGGAGCTTCACGCGCCACTCGTTGGCCTGCTCGACCAGCTCGGCGGGGATCTCCTCGATCTCGTAGTCCTCACCGATGGTGGTCTCGCCACGCCAGGTCAGGGCACGCATGCCGACGAGGTCGACGACACCGAGGAAGTCGCCCTCGGCACCGATCGGGATCTGCAGGACCAGCGGCGTCGAGTTCAACCGGTCGACCATCATGTCGACGCAGTTGAAGAAGTTGGCGCCGGTGCGGTCCATCTTGTTGACGAAGCACATGCGGGGCACGGAGTACTTGTTCGCCTGGCGCCACACGGTCATCGTCTGCGGCTCGACGCCGGCCACACCGTCGAACACGGCAACGGCACCGTCGAGGACGCGCAGCGAGCGCTCGACCTCGGCGGTGAAGTCGACGTGACCCGGGGTGTCGATGATGTTGATCTGGTGGTCCTTCCACCAGCAGGTCGTCGCGGCGGACGTGATCGTGATGCCGCGCTCCTGCTCCTGCTCCATCCAGTCCATCGTCGCCGAACCCTCGTGGGTGTCGCCGATCTTGTAGTTGATGCCGGTGTAGAACAGGATGCGCTCGGTGGTGGTGGTCTTACCGGCATCGATGTGCGCCATGATGCCGATGTTGCGGACCACATTGAGGTCCGTGGTGATGTCGACAGCCACTTAAGTGATGTCCCCTCGTGAAGAGTTGGTCGCGATGACGGGCTTGGGGGCCCGAGTCACCAGCGGTAGTGGGCGAAGGCCTTGTTGGACTCGGCCATCTTGTGAGTGTCTTCGCGCTTCTTCACAGCGGCACCGAGGCCGTTGCTGGCGTCGAGGATCTCGTTCATCAGGCGCTCGGACATCGTCTTCTCGCGACGGTCCTTGGCGTAGCCGACGAGCCAGCGGAGGGCCAGCGTGTTGCCGCGGGTGCCCTTGACCTCGACCGGAACCTGGTAGGTCGCGCCACCGACACGGCGGGACTTGACCTCGATGGCCGGCTTGACGTTGTCGAGAGCACGCTTGAGCGTGACGACCGGGTCGGTGCCGGTCTTCTCCTGGCAACCCTCGAGCGCGGTGTAGACGATGCGCTGGGCAACCTGCTTCTTGCCGTCGACGAGAACCTTGCTGACGAGCTGGGAGACGACGGGCGATCCGAAGACCGGGTCGACGTCGATCGGGCGCTTGGGAGCGGGACCCTTGCGAGGCATTACTTCTCCTTCTTCGCGCCGTAGCGGCTGCGGGCCTGCTTGCGGTTCTTGACACCCTGGGTGTCGAGCGAGCCGCGAATGATCTTGTAGCGAACACCGGGCAGGTCCTTCACACGACCGCCGCGGACGAGCACGATGCTGTGCTCCTGAAGGTTGTGACCGACACCCGGGATGTAAGCGGTGACCTCGACGCCGCTCGACAGGCGCACGCGGGCGACCTTGCGGAGAGCGGAGTTCGGCTTCTTCGGGGTGGTGGTGTAGACGCGCGTGCAGACACCGCGTCGCTGGGGCGAACCCTTGAGGGCAGGCGTCGCGTTCTTGGACGCCTTGTCCTGACGGCCCTTGCGGACCAACTGCTGAATGGTGGGCACCTTGGTGGTTCCCCTTCGTTTTGTCTCTCAGAACCCGACGCTCTGCCGGGCACGATGTGTTCTGCCCGCGAGGGGCCGTGTGTCTGGGTGGTGCAAGAAAAACCGGGTGTTGACGCCACCCCCGAACTCGGGCGTGTCGACCTGATCTGCAGGTGAGCTACTTTCGAGCACGCACAACGGTCCGGTTGTCCCAGACACGAGGGAACACGTTACCCGGTGCCCCAACGGGGGTCAAAACGACAGATCGGGCCCGTTGCATGCGCCAGAACACCAGGACCGCGACCCCGACGCCGGCCATGGTCAGCAACCCGCCGAGCACCAGGGTCCAGCGGGCGCCGAAGGTCTCCCCCACCCAACCGATGATGGGCGATCCGAGCGGCGTTCCGCCCATCACGATGGTCATGTAGAGCGCCATCACCCGACCCCGCAGCTGCGGATCGGACTCGAGCTGCATGATGCCGTTCGCGGAGTTGAGCAGGGTGATCACGAAGAAGCCGATGGCCGGGCTGAAGACCGCGAAGGCGACGTACGTCGGCAACAGGCCGGCCACGATCTCGGCGACCCCGAAGCCGAGCCCGGCCAGGACCAGGAGCCGCATCCGGATCCGGGTGCGGCGAGCGGCCATCAGGGCGCCCGCCAGCGAGCCGATCGCCATGGTGGAGCCGAGGAGCCCGAACTCGCCGGCGCCCTTGCCGTAGACATCGGTGGCCATCAGGGCCGAGGTGATCTGGAAGTTCATCCCGAACGTGCCCGCGAAGAACACGATGATCAGGATCATCACCATCTTCGGTTGCCCACTGACGTAGCTGACCCCCTCGCGCAGCATTCCCGGCGTACGGGCCACGCGCTTGGGACTGTGCAGCAGCTCCGGGTCCATTCGGTCGAGCTGCCAGATGACCGCGGCGTAGGAGGCCGCGTTGATCAGGATCACCCAGCCGGTGGCGCCGGCGCCGCCACCCAGCGCACCGATCATCAGCCCGGCCAGGCCCGGACCGAGGATGCGCGCCATGTTGAAGGTGGCGGAGTTGAGGCTGACCGCGTTCGGCACCTCACTGGGCTCGACCATCTCGGAGACGAAGGACTGGCGCGCGGGCGCGTCGAAGGCTGAGGCCACACCGAAGATGAGAGCGATGGCGTAGACGTGCCACACCTCCACCAGGCCCAGCACGGTGATCAGGCCGAGGACCAGGGAGGACAGGCCCATCGCCAGCTGGGTCAGCTGCAGGAGCCGGCGCTTCGACATGCGGTCGGCGACCACGCCGGCGTACGGCGAGAGCAACAGCACGGGCAGGAACTGGAGGCCGGTGGTGATGCCGAGGGCGGTACCGCTGCCGGTCAGTGCCAGGACCAGCCAGTCCTGGGCGACGCGCTGCATCCAGGTGCCGGTGTTGGACACGAGACTGCCGGCTGCGTACCGCCGGTAGTTCGGGTTGTGCAGCGAGCGGAAGGTGGGACTCAACGGTGGTCACCCCTGGCGACTCGCCGAGGGTGGCAGCCGACGCTGGGCGCGGATGCTGGCCACGGCGGAGGCGCGAACGCGGGCCGGAGGCCCGTCGGGCCTGTGACAACGCGGCCCGGGGCGTGCCCGGGGCGCTGGCCAGACGGCGAGATGTCAGGGGTGATCACCGGGGGTGTCAGTCCTCCTCTGCGAGGCGTTGGATGAGTGGGGCGGCAGCACGCAGGACGGCACGCTCCTCGGCCGTCAGGTCCGTCAGGCGGCGACTGAGCCAGGCGTCACGACGAGCTCGGTCCGCGCGCAACGTCTCCCGCCCCTTGTCGGTCAGCGCGACCACCACCTGACGGCCGTCGGTCTCGTGCGGGCGCCGGCTGGCGTAGCCACCGTCGACCAGGCAGTTGACGGTGCGTGTCATGGAGGGCGGCTGCACGCGCTCGCGCCGGGCCAGCTCCCCCACCGTGCACTCGCCGAACCTGTTGAGGCAGCCGAGGACGGCCATCGTGGCGATGCTCAGCTCGTTGTCAGGGTGTCGCTCCGAGGCCAGTCTGCGGCGCAGGCGCATGACGGAGACACGGAGCTCGGAGGCAAGGCCGGCGTTGGTGCGCGCGGCCTTCTCGACGGTGGGCATGTCCTTAGTCTAGTTCATTACCCTTGCTAAACAAATTGCGCGCGGACGCCGTCAGGCGTGCTTCTTCCAGCAGGTCAACACGCTGGCCGCCACGGCATAGGCGACGTCTGCTGCCGACAGGTCGCCGTCGGGGCCGAGATGATCGGGAAGTGCGGTTGCGTCGACCTCGAGCGTCTTGTTGTCCTTGATGAAGACGGCCACCCCGTCGTCGGTCTCGTACGCCGGAAACCCGAGACCGGTCATGCCGACGATGTCCTGCGGGTCATCGAGGGTCGTGCGCAGTGTCTCGAAGTGATCGCGACCGGACCGAGCATCAGTGGCGTCGTGCACCGAGAGCACGAGCGGACCGTCGGGGAGACTGTAGGTGCAGGTGTACATCGGCTCGGCCCACGATGCCTGCCGTGCCGGCGCCTCCTCCAGCCCCGCGATTCGCTCGACGTCGGCAGCGACGTCGCCGGCACAGACCATGCGGGCCGCGGGAGACGGCTCGCGGCCGGTCGTGTCGCCGGGGTCGCCCATCTCCTCGTCCTTCATCACGGTGCCGTCCGGCATGGTGTGGGAGCCGGAGGCACTGCTGGGTGCCTCTGACGGCGAGGCGTTCCGGTCTGCGCTGGTGGAGCCGCAACCGGCGAGCAGGAGCCCGGCCATCACGATCACCAAACCCTGCGTCGTGCGATTCATCCTGGCTCCCGTCGTAGCGCATCTCGAACCGATCACCGGTGATTCGTTCCGGCCGCGCTCACGGATTGGTTGGGCAGACCAATCCAACCTTCGGTGTGCTCCGAATCACTCATCACAGCGCTCGCCTGCAGGATCAGAGAAGGCGGGCCAATGGAGGAGGAATCTTCGATGAAGAAGCCGATTCGAATGCTCATCCCACTGGCGGCAGCAGCGGTGACCATCGCGATGTCGCCGACCTCGGCGTTCGCCGACGGTGCCGACGGCACCTACCAGACCTCTCTCGATCCGCTGAACGGATCCTCCGGTTCCGGCATGGCCATGATCACCGTGCAAGGTGACCAGGCCACGGTCCAGATGAGCTGGAGCGGCCTGCCCAAGACCTTCAAGGACGCCGACTACCCGCACGTCCAGCACATTCACATCGGCAGCGAGGGCACCTGTCCGACGCCCTCCCTCGACAAGAACGGTGACGGCATCGTCGACACTGTCGAGGGAACGCCGGCGTACGGCGACATCGGCACGACGCTGTCGCTCAAGGGAGACACCAGCCCTGATGCCGGCACCAACATCAAGATCGCGCCCGGGGGCGACACCCTCGAGTACAACCGCACCATCACCCTCAGCCAGGACGTGGTCGACTCATTGAGCTCGGGGACCGGCGTGATCGTGGTGCACGGACTCGACCCGGCGACGCTGAGCAAGAAGGCAGCCGGGGCCAAGAGCAACCTCGTGCCCTCGTTGCCGCTGGCCGCAACCGCTCCTGCACTCTGCGGCGCGCTGGACATGACACCCAAGGGTGGAGTGGACACCGGTAGCGGTTCGACGTCCGGCGTCGAGAACCTCGGCATGTTCGGCCTCGGAGGCGGACTCCTTGCCGCCGCCGCCGTCGGCATGATGGCTCGACGTCGCAAGGCCGTCGAGCAGGATGCCTGACCGAAGCCATCAGGGTGCCTGAGATGGACGTCAACGGCGGTCGTCGCGGCGGGCTCCTGCTCGCCGCGGTGGCCGTCATCGGCGTCCTGGTCGTCGTCCTGGCAGTGAGAGGCCAGGAGCCCGACCCGCCTCCGGCACCGAAGGACGTCGGCTCCCTCGACGCGACCGCAACTCCATCGCAGCGCCCGTCGCAGCGGCCGTCGGAACCGCCGTCGCAGCAGTCGGCTCAGGATCCGGTGGGCCCGGCCAGTGCCCAGCCTCTCGGTCCGTCGTCACCGGTGTCCATCTCGGTGCCGAGGATCGACGTCAGCTCGGAGGTGATCACACTCGGCACCACTGACGACGGCATCCTCGAGGTGCCGCAGCCGGGCCCCGACCTCGACAAGGCCGCGTGGTTCGACAAGTCACCGACTCCGGGACAGCCGGGCCCGGCGATCATCGAGGGCCACGTCTCGACGAAGGAAGGCGGTCCTTCCGTCTTCTTCGACCTCGCCAGGCTGCGTCCGGGCGACGACATCACCGTCCAGCGCCAGGACGGCACGACGGTGACGTTCGAGGTCTATGCCGTCCGAACGTTCGCGAAGGACAAGTTCCCGACCCAGCTCGTCTATGGCGGAGACCTGAGCACACCCACCCTGCGCCTGATCACGTGCAGCAACTTCGACGCGAGCATCGGCCACCACACCGGCAACCTCGTCGTCTTCTCGAAGCTCACCGACGTCCACGACTAGTAGCTCACAACTCAGGAGAAGGCCGATGAAGGCAATCCGACTGCTCGCCGTGCCGTTCGCTGCCGTCGTGGTCGTGCTCAGCACGCCGGCCACGTCCAGCGCACACGTCACCATCACCGCCACCCAGACCGGCGCCGGCGCCTCGACAGTGCTCACCGCCAGCGTGGGTCACGGGTGCGAGGGTTCGCCCACGACCCGGATGACCTTCCGGATCCCGGAGGAGATCCTGGCCGTGACTCCCACGCGCAACCCGGAGTGGAACGTGCGCAAGGACATGGTCCGCCTCGACGAACCGGTCACCGACTCCCATGGCAACACCGTGACCGAGCGCGTCGACACCATCACCTACACAGCACGCACTCCGCTGCCCGACGGTGTCCGCGACACGTTCGAGCTGTCGCTGACCCTGCCGGACTCGGAGGGAGAGACCTTGGTCTTCCCGGTGATCCAGACGTGCCAGAAGGGCGAGACAGCCTGGACCGAGGTCGCCGCCGACGGTCAGGACCCGGAGGAACTCGAGGCGCCCGCCCCGACCATCACCACAGGGCCGGCCGTGGAGCCACCGAGGAATGGGACCGCGGCGGATGACGACGAAGCCTCCGATTCCCGAACACTCCAGATGGGCGCGTTCGGCGTCGGCATCCTGGGACTCCTGGCTGGAGGGGCGGCCCTGGTCCTGGTTCGTCGTCGCTGATGGCCCGGCCTCTCCCGCGTGGGCCAGGACTCCTGCTGCGGTGGGTGGTGGCCGGCGTCGTCTGTGTGCTTGCCGTGCTCGGGCCGGCCGGTCCTGCTTCCGCCCATGCGAGCCTGGTCGGCTCCGACCCGGCCGAGGGCGCGGTTCTGGTCGCCGCCCCACAACAGGCCACCTTGACCTTCGACGAGCCGGTGACGCTGCCCGAGGACGCCGTCCAGGTCTTTGATGCTCAGGGACACCCCGTGGCGTCGGACAGTACGGCGCGCGACAAGGACGTGGCCGTCGACCTGCCGGACGGCCTGTCCGACGGCACGTACGTCGTCACCTGGGGCGTCGTCTCCGGCGACGGCCACCCGGTCTCGGGATCGCTGACGTTCTCGATCGGCAAGCCCAGCGAGGACGTCGTGACACCCGGCAGCGCGCGTCCCACGGCGTCAGCTGTCTCTGCCGCCCTGGGCATCGCCCAGGCGGTCACCTACCTGACGCTGTTCCTCGCGGGTGGGCTGCTCCTCTTCGCGAGCGTGCTGCTGCCTGCCGATGCCGGTGCCGCTCGCGCCCGGAGGCGAACGGTGGGCGTGGCCCGGTGTGCCACGGTCCTCGCCGTGCTCGGGGCGGTGCTGGTGGTGCCACTGACCGCACTGCACCAGCAGTACCTCCGCCTCGGCGACATCGCGACCTCGGCTGCCTGGGACCTGCACCTGATCAGGGATGACCTTGCCGTCGCTGCTCTGGTCACGGTCGGTCTGGTGGTGGCCAGCACCGTCACGTCATGGTCGGGCCCGCCCTGGGATGCCCTCAGCCGCGGAGCCCGGCTGGGTCGGACGGCCATCATCCTGGCGGGAGCTGTCATCGCGGTGACGGCACCGACCCTCGTCGGTCACCCGCGTCAGACCGCACCGGTCCCTCTGGTGCTCGCCACGGATGCGCTCCACCTGGTCACCGGCGCAATCTGGGTCGGCGGCCTGGTGGGGCTGGCACTGTCCCTCGGCAGCCTGCGCCGTCATGCCGATGTCGCGGGGCACGCGCTGTCGCGCTTCTCGATCGTGGCAGCCGCGACGCTCGCGCTCCTCGTCGCCACCGGTTCGTTCATGGCGTGGCGCATCGTGGGCTCGTGGGAGGCGCTCTTCGGCACCCGCTACGGCACGCTGTTGCTCGTCAAGATCGGGATCGCCCTACTGACCGTCGCCGTGGCCGGCCTCAACAGGTTCGTGCTGCTGCCCCGCTCGTTGGCGGAGGACGGACGCTTCGTCGCCGTCCGCCGCGCGGTCACGGCGGAGGCAGCGTTGCTGGTCGGCGTACTGATGGTCACCGGCTTCCTGGTGGCGCAGTCGCCGAACCCGGGAGCCGGCGCCGCGGAGCCGGTCGCGCAGCCCGAGTTCGTCTCCACCGAGGTCGGCGACCTCGAGGTCCTGGTCCTGCTGACCCCGCAGGGCACAGGCCCGAACACCCTGCACGTCCATGTCGAGGATGCCTCCGGCCGACCGGTCAGGCCGTACGCCGACCCGGTGGTCGCGATGCATTCGGACGACGTCGACCTGGGACCGGTCCCGTTGGAGGCTTCGGGCAAGGGCGTCTTCACGGCCCGGGTCGTGATCCCCGAGCCGGGAGACTGGCAGGTCCAGGTGAGCCTGCGGCTCGACGAGTTCGAGAACCCGGTCACGACGCTCACGGTGCCGGTCCCGGCGGGCTGACCGCGTGGTCACGGCGTACGCCGACTGCCCCCTGCGGCGCGGGGTTCTGAAGAGCTCGGTCAGTGCACCCAGGAGCTGATCGGGCTGTAGGCGAAGTAGACGATGAACAGTGCTGCGACGACCCACAACAACGGGTGGATGTCGCGGATCTTCCCGACCACGACCTTGATCAGGACGAAGGCGATGAACCCGGCACCGATGCCGACACTGATCGAGTAGGTGAACGGCATCAGCACGATCGTGAGGAATGCCGGGATCGCGATCTCCGGGTCACGCCAGTCGATCTCGGTCAGTTGCTGCATCATCAGGAAGCCGACCAGGACGAGCGCGGGCACCGCGGCCTCGGTCGGGATCGCCTTCACCAGCGGGGTGAGGAACATCGCGGCCAGGAACAGGAACCCGGTGACGATCGAGGCCAACCCGGTGCGTGCGCCCTCCCCCACACCGGAGGCCGACTCGATGTAGGAGGTGTTGGAGGAGACGCCACCTGCGCCACCCGCGATCGCGGCCACGGAGTCGACGACCAGGATCCGCTGCGTGCTCGGCGGGACGCCCTGCTCGTCGTTCAGTCCGGCCTCCGCACCGATGGCGGTCATCGTGCCCATGGTGTCGAAGAAGTCGGCCAGCATCAGTGTGAAAATCAGGAGTACGGCGGCCAGAAAGCCGCCCTCGACCGTGTCGAAGGCACCGAAGAGGTTGAACTCACCGATGGTGGCGAAGTCAGGCATGTCGAAGATCGAGCCGTCCAGGGCGGGCACACTGAGCGCCCAACCGTTGGGGTTGCCGGCACCGTCGCCGACCTTGCCGAGGTCACCGAACGCCTCGACGACCACGGCGAGCACCGTCGCGGCCACGATGCCGATCAGGATCGCCCCGCGCACCCTGCGCACCCAGAGCGCCACCATCAGCAGCAGCCCGACGATGAACACCAGCACCGGCCAACCGACCAGGTGGCTGTCCGGACCGAGCTGCACCGGCACCGAGGTCTCGAACGCGTCCGGGATGCGCGTCACGAAACGAGCGTCGACCAGGCCGACGAGGGTGATGAACAGGCCGATTCCGACGGAGATGGCCACCTTCAACTGCTGCGGGACGGCGTGGAACACCGCCGTGCGGAAACCGGTGAGCACCAGGACCAGGATCACGATCCCTTCGATCACCACCAGGCCCATGGCGTCGGCCCAGGTCGACTGCCGCGCGATCGCGTTGGCCACGAAGACGTTCAGGCCCAGGCCGGTGGCCAGGGCGAGCGGGAAGTTGGCCACGGCCCCCATCAGGATGGTGAGCAGACCGGCAACCAGGGCGGTGCCGGCGGCGATCGCGGCGAGACCCGAGCCCGGCGTCGTGTCACCGCCCAGGTAGTGACCCGTCGAGTCCGGCACGTAGCCGAGGATCAGCGGGTTCAGCACGATGATGTAGGCCATGGTCAGGAAGGTGACCAGGCCACCGCGGATCTCCTGTCCGACGGTGGATCCCCGTTCGGAGATCTTGAAGAAGCGATCGAGGCCCGAGGCGGTCGAGGCCGGTGCAGAAGTGTTCACGGGGCGTAATGCTCGCAGATCAGAGCCGATCCGGTCACCCGGGTCGTTCACGCTCCGGTCACCCGGTGGACTAGGTTTCGTGCTGTGGAACCCGAGGACCAGCCCAAGACACACGAGATCGGCAAGCGCACCTACATTGTCGCGCCCGTCGAACCACTGGATGTCGACGGCGTACGCACCCTCGAGGTCGGCACCGGCCTGTGGTTGCTGGGCTTCATCGCCCTGCTGCCGTTCTACGGCCGCCTTGCCGACAACGGCCAGCTGTGGTGGCTGTGGACCTGCATGGCCGGATTCGGCCTGGGCCTCTTCGGCCTGGAGTTCTGCCGGCGGCGGCGCCAGGCGCGCGACAAGCCCGCCGGCCCTTCGCACCCCTGATCTCGATACTCCCTGACGTTCGGGTCCGTGAGGCGGGATACTCCCTGACGTTCGGGTCCGTGAGGCGGGATAGTCCCTGACGTTCGGGTCCCACCATGGACCGAAACGTCAGGGAGTATCCCCCGGGGGAGCGATCAGAAGTTCTCGAAGTCGTCGGTGGCGACCGTGTCGATCACGTGGTCCGGCAGGGGGACCGGCTGCTGCTTCTTCGACAGCTGGACCTCGGAGTGGGCGCCACACCCGTGGGAGAAGGCGACCACGCGACCGTCGTCGTTCGCGTTGCCGTTGGCGCAGACCCCGAAGGTGCCGCTGAGCGAGCCCGCCAACCGCACCAGGAAGCCACACGAGTGACAGGTGGCCGGCGCGGACTGGGCAAGCGGACTCTGCGGGCCGCCGTCACCGGCGTACCAACGCTCCGCGGCCTGGTCGAGCCCCTCGACCGAGAGCGTGCGGACCCGCCCGAGGCCGAGGTCGTCGGCCACCTGGCGGATCTGGGCCTGGTCCTGCTGGCTCAACGGGTCGACGGCGTCATCTCCGACGAGGTACGTCGGCACGAGGCGTACGTCGTCGTCCTCGACGGGCAGCAGGTCGCCGGCTGACATGTCGCCCGGCTGGATCCGGTCCTTGTAGGGCACCCAGTCGGGAGCGGTGATCGACTCCGCGCCGGGAATCAGCACGATCTCGTCGATCGTGGCGACCTTCTGGCGCGACGCGCGGGTGACGGTCACCGACCAGCGCCAGCCCCGGTAGCCGGAGAGTCGGCAGTCGAAGTAGTGGCTGACCACGCGCTCGCCCTCGACGTCGTGACCGAGGTGGTCACCGATGGCCGCGGCGTCGACGTCGGCGGCCAACGCGGCACGAGCCGCGTCAACGGCGTCGACGAGCACGCTGTCGGTCTTGGTTCGAGAAGTCACAGTCACGTGCGTGATTGTGTCCCATCAGGCCACGTATTGTCTTGCCGGGTGGTGTCTGCGAGACAACAGGAGGGGATCGGCGCGCATGACCGGGTCACGAACGGGCAGGATGTCGGCATGAGCACGCGGCCACCTCACGACTCCCCCCACGGCGACGGACGTGGCTCCGAGTCGGGCACCCGGGGCAGCGACGGATGGAACGACGACCCGACTGTCCGCCAGGACCCCTATGGTGACGATCCCTACGGCAGCGACACACCACACCGCAGTGCCGGCGAGAACGCGGTCCGGGTCGCCAAGGCCACCGGCGTTGCGGCGCGGGCGATGGCCCGGGGCACCGCCAAGGCCAGCAAGGGCACCTTCCGGGTCGCCCGCCGGGCCTCCCACGCCCAGGGAGCGGGCGACTCCGGCCTCTTCCGGCTGATCGAGCTGCACGCCTTCAACGCGGCCGGTGACACCGCCGTGGCAATCTCCTTGGCCGGCACCTTGTTCTTCCAGGTGCCTACGGGCGAGGCGCGAGGCCAGGTGGCTCTCTTCCTGGCCATGACGATGCTCCCCTTCGCCATCGTGGCGCCGCTCATCGGGCCGTTCCTCGACCGCTTCAGCCACGGCCGACGCTGGGCCATCGGCAGCACGATGGCGATTCGAGCCTTCCTCTGTTGGGTGCTGGCCGCGGCCGTGGTCAGCGACTCCACCTGGCTCTTCCCGGCCGCCTTGGGAGTGCTGGTCTCATCGAAGGCCTACGGCATCACCAAGGCCGCGGCCGCGCCACGGCTGGTGCCCGAGGGCGTCACGCTGGTCAAGGCCAACGCCCGCATCGGCCTGGCCGGGGTCGTCGGCGCCGGGGTGTCAGCGCCCCTGGCCGGACTGGCCGCCACGTTCGGCCCCGAGTGGGCACTGCGCTATGGCTTCCTGGTCTTCGTCGGAGCCACCATCCTGGCCATCCTGCTGCCGCGCAAGGTCGATTCCTCGGCCGGCGAGGTTCGCCTCGAGCTGATGCCGGGCCCGTCGGCCGCGGCCAACCCACAACGTCCCAGCATCCGCATCCCCACGCCGGTGGCGTTCGCGCTGCGGGCCAACTGCGGGCCGCGGTTCCTCTCCGGGTTCCTGACCATGTTCATGGCGTTCCTGCTCAGGGAGAACCCCATCGACGGATGGGAGGACAAGCCCGAGCTGCTCCTCGGCGTGGTGATCGGTGCCGCGGGTGTCGGCAACACCTTGGGCATCTTCCTCGGTTCGGTCCTGAAGAAGGTGAACCCGGCCGTGACGGTGGTGATCGCCCTGCTCGCGGATGCCGCCATGGCACTGGTCGCCGCGCTCTTCTACGGACTGATCCCACTGGCTGCCCTCGGGCTCACAGCGGGCCTGGCCCAGTCGTTGTCGAAGCTCTCCCTCGACTCGACCATCCAGAAGCACGTGCACGACCGGGTGCAGACCTCCGCCTTCGCCCGCTCCGACACCACGCTCCAGCTGGCTTGGGTGATCGGTGGGTTCGTGGGCATTGCGATGCCGTTGATCCCCCAGCTCGGCCTCGGCGTCGGCTTCGGCGTGCTCGCTGCCTGGGCGATCTTCGTGCTCATCGTGCGCGGCGGCGCCGTACGACGTCCCCCGCGGCCGCCGCACCCACCGGAGCCGCAGACCGTCCACGGCGACGCCTACTGAGGCACTCACCGTCGGCCGCATCGCACGGGCGCGCGGCGAAATCGGTTCTCCGCGGAACATCTCAGTCACCTGGTGACTGGGATGTTCCACAGTCCTTCGATCGTCCTCGCGCGCTGCCCCGGGACGACCGGTGCGTCGGGGGTCGCGGTCAGAGCTCGAGCTCGGAGGCCAGGGCGCGCAACAACTTGGCAGTCGGGCGCGCGGTCTTCGCGTCGGGGTGGTGACCCCGGCGATATCCCTCGCCCACGTCGTCGAGCAGCCGGATGAGGTCCTCGACGATCGAGACCATCTCCTCGGGCTTCTTGCGCTGTGCCTTCGACTTGTTACGCGTCACCGACACCGGGGCGTCGATCACCCTCACCTGCAGTGCCTGGTCGCCCTTGCGGCCCTGGGCGATGCCGAACTCGACCTTCGTGCCGGCCTTCAGGACGCTGACACCTTCGGGGAGAGCCTCGGCGCGCACGTAGACATCGGGCCCGTCCTCCTGGGAAAGGAAGCCGAAGCCCTTCTCACCGTCGTACCACTTCACCTTGCCAGTGGGCACTGGATGCCCCTTCCTGAATAAGAGTCTGATGCTGCGGCCGATCGGCCTGCACCGGGCTCCCTCGAGCCGCGACAGCAAAGCCTAGTGCGACTCGACCAGCCAGCGTGAATGGTGCAGGTTGATCGAGCCCATCAGGCCATGCCGGTGGCTTCGCAGGCTCGAGTGTTCGTCGGGACGCCCGGGTGGCCGGACTGGTGCGTCTCCAGCCACTCCGGGAACTGGGTGAGGTCATCGAGGACGACGTGGGTTCCGGCTGCCTCGAGCTCGTCGCGACCGCATCCTCCGGTGAGCACTGAGACGCTGGTGACGCCGGCGGCCAGAGCTCCCTCGACGTCGTGGACGTGGTCACCGACATAGATCGTGGCGCCCGTCTCACGCAGGATCGCCGCCTTGCCGACGCCCCACACCATTCCCTCCAGATGGTCGATCTGCAGGCCGAGGTGGTCCACGTGCAGCTGGGCGTTGGGAGTGAACTTCCCCGTGACCACGATGCTGCGCCCGCCCATTCGCCGTACGGCGGCAAGCGACTCGTGAGCGCCCGGGAAGACGGGGATGGGGCTGATCGCCGTGCTCGGATAGAGCTCGCGGAACCGATCGCCGACGGCAGGGATCCGCTCGGCGGGGACGTGTCCCTCGAGCATCATCGCCAGCGGCGGACCGAGCTTCGAGGTCATCTGCTCGACCGGGAAGTCGACGCCGAGCTCGTCGCCCAGCGCGACCAAGGTCGCCGAGAAGCCGGGGACCGTGTCGATCAGGGTCATGTCCAGGTCAAAACCGACGACGAGCGGCTGCATGTGTGACAGCCTAGACAACGGCCACTCATCACCCCGACCGACGCGGACAACCTGCGGCGGTCGGAGCCTGTGGAGAAAGAATTGAATCCGGTCGGGTTCGCTGCCACCATGGTGGTTTCGGCAACCCGTGCGACTAGTGGGACTCATGATGCGACGCGTGCTTGTGGGGTGCGCCCTTGGTGGCGTGACGCTTCTTGCTGCGCTCACACCACTGGCAACTGCTCCCGCGGCCCGGGCCGACGAATCTGCCGACCTCTATCTCGTCACCCTGTCGGGGCCCGGCACTGCGGGCTACCGCGGTGACCTGAGCGATTCCGACTATCGCACGGCGTTGGTCGCCGAACAGGACGCCACGCTGGCACAACTCGGAGTCGACGACCCGACCTACCGCTGGACCACCGCACTCAACGGTGTCGCTGTCGAGCTCACCCCTGAGCAGGCATCCGACGCGGGCAACCTGTCCGGCGTGGTGCGAGTCGAGCACAACTCCCGGCGCCGAGTCGCCGGGATCTCCGCCGCGACGGCGGGCGGTGCCACCCCCGCCGCCCGCAGTGCAGCCCCGTCCGCAAGCGCCGTCGCAGGCGGGGGTGTCTCCGGGGGTCGCGGCACCGTGATCGGCGTGATCGACACCGGTGTCTCCCCCGGCACCCCGGCCCTCGGCGTCTCCACCACGCTGGGCCGACTGCCCTCGTCGTTCTCCGGCAGCTGCGAGCCAGCGGAGGGCTGGCCCGACGACACCTGCAACGACAAGATCGTGGCGGCAAACTGGTTCGTCGAGGGCTTCGGTGCCGACAACCTGCGCTCCGGGGCCACACTCTCGCCGCGCGACGACGTTGGTCACGGCACCCAGGTGGCCTCGGTGGCCGCCGGCAACCGCCACGTCACCGCCCTTGCCTCGGGAGATCGCCTCGGCACCTTCTCCGGTGCCGCACCCGACGCCCGGTTGGCGATCTACAAGGCCTGCTGGTCGGCGCCCGATCCGGAGGACGACGGCTGCTCGACCGCAGACCTCGTCAGTGCCGTGGACGCGGCGGTGTCCGACGGAGTCGACGTGCTCAACCTCTCGGTGGCCTCCGCCCCCGGCCAGGACACCTTGGACCTGGCCCTGCTCGGCGCGGCCGAACGCGACACCTTCGTGACCGCGGCGGCCGGCAACTCGAGTTCCCGGACCGGCTACCAGGAGCCCTGGGTGACCACGGTCGCAGCCAGCTCCGGTCCGGACCGCACCGGCGCCCTTCGTCTGCCCGGGCGTGCGGCGATCCCCGGCATCCTCACCGCCCACGCGTTGCCGGCATCGGCGCGCATCGTGCTGGCCGGCGACATTCCGGCGCCCGGGCACCGCCGGTCCGAAGCGCGGCTGTGCGCGCCCGGCTCCCTCGACGCGGCACGCGCCGCCGGCACGATCGTGGTCTGCGCCCGCGGCAGCGTGGCTCGCGTCGACAAGTCCGCCGCGGTCGACCTGGCCGACGGGGTCGGCATGGTCCTGGTCAACGCTGTCGGCGAGAGTCTGAGCACCGACTTCCATTCGGTTCCGACACTCCACGTCAAGGCCGCCGACGGAAAGCGCCTGCACCGTGCCGTGCATTCCTCCCCTCGCGTGACAGGTCGCTTCGTGCACACACCGGGGGCAGCGGGTCCGACGGCGATGATGCCGTGGTCGGGCAGCGGCTCGGCCGATGCCCTGGTGGTCAAGCCCGACCTCACCGCGCCCGGGTTCGGGCTGCTCGCCGCCTCCACGCCCGCTTCCGACGGCAGCCGGTGGACCCTCCTCAGCGGCACGTCCGGGGCAGCCGCGCGTGTCAGTGGCCTGGCGGCGCGCATCCGCTCCGCGCACCCGAGGTGGAGTGCCAGCCGAGTGCGCTCGGCGCTCATGACCGGCTCCCGCTCTGCGGCCGGCCAACCGAGCTCCCTGCGACAGGGCGCGGGCATCGTGAAGCCGCTGAAGGGCGCTGCCCCCGGGCTGGCCTACGACCTCTCGCCCACGGCGTACCGTCGGGCCCTCGAGCAGGGCAGCGACTACTCCCGCCTCAACCTGCCCTCCGTGCAGCGCCGGGTTCCGGCTCGAGGCACGGTCATCACCCGGCGCGTGACCAACGTCGGCCACCGCGCAATGTACTTCTCGTCGAGCGCCTCCGGCTTCGATCACCACCAGGTCACAGTGCGCCCGGCCGCGATCAAGATCGCTCCCGGCGAGACCCGCAGCTTCCGGATCCGGGTCACCCGCGCCGGTGTCAACGCCTCTCCCGACAGCGGTTGGGTCACCTGGCGGGGCGCCAACGGCACCCGCGTCCGCATCCCCGTCGTGCTCACCCGCTGATCAGGCCTCCGACCGGAGGTCTTTCACTGGTGTGCCGGCCACGTTGATGGCGTTACCGAAGCGTATGCAGGTTCTGGGCGAGGAATACCTGCATACGCTTCGGTAACGGCACGCCATGAAAGGGACCGGCGCTCAGGCGTCG
The DNA here is from genome assembly GCA_001429555.1 of Nocardioides sp. Soil797. Taxonomy (GTDB): domain Bacteria; phylum Actinomycetota; class Actinomycetes; order Propionibacteriales; family Nocardioidaceae; genus Nocardioides. The sequence continues at coordinate 317,290 of LMSR01000011.1, forward strand.
CGGGTCCTGAAGCTGAACAGCGAGCCGGCCATCGCGAGGGCGGTGATCCCGCCGAAGATGATGAACCCGCCCAAGGCGCTCAGTGGCGTGTCGAAGACCCCGTCGACCGACTCGTAGCCGTTGATCAGCGAGAAGTCCTGGATGATCCGGCTGCCGGCGTTGAACGGCATGAAGCGGGCCGCGTCATTGATGCCCTGGTTGAACTGGCCGAAGATCAGGAAGAACAGGCGCAGCAGGTTCTCGACACCCAACGGCCAGAGGTAGAGCAGCACCAACGCGAAGGTCTGGTGCCGAATCAGCTCGGTCGCCGCCATCACCAACCAGGTCACCAGCACGGAGAACACGACCCGCTGCAGGATCGAGAGGAACAGCTCGCCCCAGTCGTAGTCGAAGTCGAGGGATCCGAACCAGAGCAACGTGCACAGCAACGAGACCAGGCAGCTGACCAGCACCACGACCGCGACCCAGACGCCGATCGTGACGAACTTCGCGGTCCACACCGCCGTTCGGTTGGGGACCGCAGTGAGGGTTGCCCGGATCATCCCGTGGCGGTACTCGTGTCCCCACGACAGGACGCCCAGGATGGCGATCGCGAACGCGACCAGGTAGTAGAACGGGTCGACATTGGAGAACTGGGTCATCCCCGCCTCGAGGAAGAACCTCGAGTCGTCCTTGGACACGTCGCCCTTGAGCTCGCCGGGCAGGTTGAGCCGCATGAACATGCAGACCAGGAACGTGAAGCCGACGCTCACCCCGATGGAGCTGCCCGTGATCCACCACGTTGAGGCCAGCGTGGTCAGTCGCTGCCATTCGTACTTGAACGCCGCGATCATGCCCGGCCTCCTTGGTTGTCGTCGGGGTGCTGCGGCGACTGCTGAGAACCCGGCTCGGGGCTGCCCCAGGGGGCACCCTCCTGGCCGGGCTGGTACGGGCCGGGCTGCTGGCCGGCGTACGGCGGCTGGCCCTGCGCCTGCCCGGGTTGCTGCTGGCCGGCGTACGGCGGTGGGACCTGCGCCTGCCCGGCGTATGGCATCGGAGCGTGGGCCTGGAACTCCTCGGACCCACCGGTGAGCTCGAGGAACGCGTCTTCGAGCGAGGCCTGGATCGTCGAGAGCTCGTGCAGTCGGATCTGGCTGTCGAAGGCCATGTCACCGATGTCGTCGGCGGTGAGGCCGACGACGGCGAGCTCGCTGGGTCCGACCGCCCTGACCGATCCCTGGCCGGCCAGGCGCTGTCCGATCATCGAGGCGAGCTTGGTGGCTTCGGGGCTGCGGACCTTCACGTGGTTGGCACTGCTCTGCCTGGTGAAGTCCTCGACCGGGCCGTTGGCAATCATCCGACCCCGGCCGATCACGACCAGCTCGTCGGCCATCAGCGCCATCTCGCTGAGCAGGTGGCTGGATACGAAGACCGTGCGTCCCTCGGATGCCTGGGCCTTGAGCAGGTCACGCATCCACCGGATGCCTTGCGGGTCGAGGCCGTTGGCCGGCTCGTCGAGGATCAGGGTGTGGGGGTTGCCGAGCAGCGCTGCGGCCAGGCCGAGCCGCTGTCCCATGCCCAGCGAGAAGGTGCCGGGCTCCTTGCCGGCAACGTCGGAGAGTCCGACGATGCCCAGCACCTCGTCGACGCGGTGGTCGGGGATGCCGTTGGGCGCGGCGATCATCCTCAGGTGGTTGCGCGCGGAGCGCGTCGGGTGGAACGGCTTGGCTTCGAGCAACGCGCCGACGTGTTGCATCGGCACGTCGTACGCCGAGAACGGCTGCCCGTCGAACGTGCACGTGCCCACCCCGGAGTCCAGCCCGAGCATCAGGCGCATGGTGGTCGACTTGCCGGATCCATTGGGTCCGAGGAAGCCAGTGACCGTCCCCGGACGAACGTCGAAGGACAGGTTGGACACGGCATTCTTGCCCTTGTAGGCCTTGCCGAGTCCGCGGGCCTGGATCACCGCCATGGACAACTCTCCTTCATCAAGCTTCTCTCGTCACCGTCATCTGGCGATCGCCGAAACACACTCGGTCGCCGTCGACCAGCGTTGCCGGTCGACCCGCGACGAGCTCCCTCGACACGCCCTTGCGAAGCAACAGCGACCCATTCGTGGAGCCGCGGTCGATGACCACCAATGCCCCGTCGGCGGCGATGTGAAACTGCGCGTGCGTCTTGGAGATCGACATGTCGTCGGAACGCAGCGGTACGACGTGGCGCACCGGCTCGCCGGGGCGACCCGAGGGCTGGCGTCCGACGATGCCCAGACCTTCCACCACGAACGACTCCCCAGTGTCGAAGGTGACCCGCCACGTGATGGGTGGGCGAGCCGGTTGCGGGCGGGGTTGTCCCGGCGCGGCCTGGCCGTGTTGTCCGGGCTGCCCCGGCGGGCCAGGTTGTCCCGGCTGGCTGGACTGTCCCGGGCGGGCTGAACTCGGTTGGCCGGGCGGGCCGGCGTGGCGCCCCGGCCCGGCACCGAGCACGGCGCCGTCCGGTCGTGCCGGCGGCGGGGACTGTTGCGCGGCGGGCTGCCCGGGGGCCGGGTGCCCGGGGGACGGCGAGCCCGATGGGCCCTGGAGGGTGCCACCGCCATCCGCGTCACGGTGCGCGGGCTGCGCACCGGCTGGCCGCGGGCCGGACTGCGGGCCGGACTGCGGGCCGGCGTCGCGCGGAGGCCCGGAGGGTGCAAGCGGCTGCGACCCGGACTGCTCCGATGCAGGCGGCTGCGGGCCGGCGTCGCGCGGAGACCCGGAGGGTGCAAGCGGCTGCGACCCGGACTGCTCCGATGCAGGCGGCTGCGGGCCGGCGTCGCGCGGAGGCCCGGAGGGTGCAAGCGGCTGCGACCCGGACTGCTCCGGTGCAGGCGGCTGCTGGCTGGGCGGCTGAGGGCTGGGCGGCTGAGGGCTGGGCGGCTGAGGAGCAGACTGCGGCGGGCCGGACTGCTGAGGCGATGACGGCTGCCGGTTGGGCGGCTGGGGCCCGGACGCCGGTCCGGCGCCAGAGCCCGAGGAGGGCCACGGGGTGTCGATCCGGCGTCGTCGTGACTCAGGAGTCTCGAACCCCGAGGGAGGCTTCAGCGGTTCACCGATCGGCTGGCCGGTGGGTGCGGGGGCCGGCACGGGTGCCGGGACCACCGGGGGCGCCTGCTGTCGAACCGGCATCAGCTTCATTGCGGTCAGGTTCACCACGTGGCGGGGGCGCTCGTCCGCCTCGACCTCGGCGACCGGCCGGGGGCGGACGTCGATCACCACGGAGCGGGCGACGTGGTCGTGCCACCCACGACGTTCGCGCGTGCGGTCCTCGACGGCCGTCCAGGCCAGAGTGGCCACACCGAGTCCGAACATCGGCAGCGACCCGACTCCGAGGATGATGCTGCGGATCAGGGCCCGAGGAATGCCGATCGGCTCACCGCCGTCGGCACTGACCACGCGCAGGCCCATCATCGACCGGCCGGGGCTGGTGCCCTTGAGGCCAAGGATCACCACGAAGACCAGGCTCACCACGACGACCGTGGCCGCGATGATCGCGATCCCCGGCCAGACCTTGTCGTCGCGGAAGAACCACCACCATGCGGCGACCACCGACGCCGCGAACAGGGTCCAGGCGATCGCGCGGTCGACCGCGAACGCCCGAAAGCGACGTTCGGGCTCGGCGACCAGGGCGGTCTCAGGGGTGAACGGCATCGTGACTCAGGGACCTCAGACGCTGGTGACCTGGATGGTCACGCCGTCGCCCAGGTCAATCACAGATCCGGGCAGGAGCTGCACGGCAATGCCCGGCTGCAGGTCCTCGGGCGCGAACCCGGGCTGGGTGAGCACCGTGCCGTTGGTCGACCCCATGTCGGTCACGATGGCGCTGCCGTGGTCGACACCGGAGCCCGGCCGCACCTCGAGGTGCGTCGAGGAGATCTCCTGGTTGGGGCTGGTCACCGTGACCAAGCGCGGCTGGTCGGTCGAGGTGAACCGGCGGGCCTCCGGGGCGCGTCCGACCAGGACGGCACGGTCCACGTCGATCGTCTCGCCGTTGGAGAAGACCAACCGGGCCACCGGCTGTGCCGTGACGCTCGGAGCCTGGGGCTGACCTGGGATTCCGGGGTGCTGACGAGCGAACTCACCGGGATTGAAGGTGCCCGCCTGGGTGTGCCCGTCGTGGTCGACGTCGCCCTGCGCGGACTGGCCGCCACCCCAGGCCGGGGCTTCGGCCGGCTGCTGCTCGGACGGGGCGCCCCACTGCGGCGCGTCGGGCTGGGCCGGGGGCGTCCACATCGGGGGCTCGGGGGCCGCCGCACCGGGAGCGAACGGGTTGGACGGCGCCTCCGGCGGTGCGTAGGCATTGCCCTGGGGCGCCTGGCCCCAGACCGGCTCCGACGGCGCCTGCTGCTGGCCGTCGTCGGGTGTCTCAGGTACGCCGGCCCGGTCATCGACGGGCTGCTCGGCCGCGGACTGCTGGTCGGCCTGACCATCGAACGCGGGCTGCGCCGGGGCCTCTTCGGGCTCCTCGATGTCATTGAAGAACGGGAAGGCGTGGGCCTCGGTCGGCTGGTCGTCGACCAGGTCGTCGGCGGGTGACTGCTCGGGACCGGCATGCTGGTCGTCGGCGAACGGCACTGCTTCCTCGGGCTGCGACTCCCCGGGCTGCGCTGCTTCCTCGGGCTGCGACTCCTCGAACTGCGGCTCCCCGGCGTGGGCTCCACCGACCGGAGCGCTGGCGAAGGCGCCGACCACAGGGGCGGCGTACGCACCACCGCTCGGCGCGAAGCTGTCGCCCGCGACGTCGCCTGCCTCCGCAGCCGGCTCGGCTTCCGAGCCGAGCTCGGCACCCGCTGCGGCCTCGGACTCGTCGGCGTCGACCTGCGGTTCAGGTGCATCCTCGGCCGGCGCCTCGCCGGCCACCGGGACGGCAACGGCGGCGTCGGGTGAGTCGACGGGCGCGGCAGCCTCGGCAGAAGTGTCTGTGTCCGCAGCAGCAGCGGCCACGGCGGAGTCGGTCGCGGCGCCCTCGTTGGCGGCGTACGGCGGCTGGTCGATGCGCGAGACCCGGACCAGGCCGGCGCGGATGCCGAAGTCAACGGCCTCGCCGTCGTCCTCCAGCACCAGCTGCAGCGATGCCACGTCGGGCAGGGCCTTCTCGACCCATGTCGCGGCGGCCCCGCCGTCGACGCTGGCCTGCTCGCCGTTGCCGAGGGTCACTTCAGCGCGGGCCGAGCCGCGCAGCACGATGCGGGTGGGCTCCTCTGCGGTGCTGACCAGCACGAAGCCCGGGAGGCTGCGCAGGCCCGTGGCGATCAGGGCGTCGAGCAGCTCGTCGAAACCGGCTCCGGAGTCGACCAACTCCCACAGCGCGGCCACGCGAGGCTTCTCGCTCTCGGGCAACAGCACGCTGGCGTGCTCACCGAAGATCGCATACCACCCACCGGGGCGGTAGCTTCGGATCGCGTTCTGCGAGGTCTCGGTCATGGGAGGGCTCCCAACTTCTCTTCCAGGCTCACGGGCTCGGTCCGCGACGCTTCCAGCATCGCGCTTTCGGACAATCCCACCACATCAACCACAACTGCCGTCGCGTTGTCGTCGCCACCAGCCTCGACCGCGGCCGCAACGAGCGCGTGCGCCGCGTCGCGGGGATCGTCGGTGGTGCTGACGATGCGGTGGATCTGTGCATCATCGATCATGCCGCTCACCCCGTCGGAGCACAGCACGAGGCGCTCCGCGGAGGTCAACGGCAGCACGAAGAAGTCGGGTGCGCGGAACACCGGCCCGCCGAGGGCACGGGTGATCACGTGGCGCTCGGGGTGCACGGCCGCTGCATCGGCGTCGATCTCGCCGGCATCGAGCAGCTCCTGCACGAGGGAGTGGTCGACGCTCACCTGGTCGAGGCGATCGTTGTGCAGCTTGTAGATGCGTGAGTCGCCGAGGTTGGTGAGCAGCCACTTGGCGCCCTCCTCGTCCTCGCACAGGAGGGCCGCGGCGACCGTCGTGCCGGCGTACCACTCGGCATCGCCCTCGGAGCGGTGCTCCTCGCCGTACGCCTGGATGCGACGCTGGCACTCCAGCAGGGTGGAGGTGACCACCTCGGTGGCCTTGGTGGAGTCGTAGCCGTCGTGGGCCAGGCGAGCGAATTCCTCGACGGCGATCGCGCTGGCGACCTCGCCGGACTGGTGCCCGCCCATTCCGTCGGCGACCACGAAGACTGGGGACGAGGCGAAGTGGGAGTCCTCGTTGATCTCGCGGACGCGGCCGACGTCGGTGGCCGAGCCACAGTGGAGATGAACCACGCCTACGCCACTCCTCACAGTTCGCCCGTCATGCATGTTCCGCGACCCGACACTAGTGGGTATCGCCGGAAGTTCGTCGGCAGTGGCCCGTGCTCCGGGTGGGTGCAGCCCCGGGGTCCCCGGGCGATTGTTCGTGGAGGAGCGAAGCGGGGAAACGGAGAATCGCCTGGGGTGGGTCGCTTGGCCGACGAGGGAGCCGTGGCGGAGCCACGGCGGCTGAGGACAACGCGGCGAGGCGCGTGCACGGGGTGCGGGACACCCGACGAACTGCCGGTGGTGCCCACGGGTAGCGTGGTCGGGATGGCCGGAAACCCTGTCTTCCGCTCGCTGGCGGACCAACTTCGCGCGTGGCCCGAGAATCGCCTCGCGCAACTGTTGCGCGCCCGTCCGGATCTTGCCACGCCCGCTCCTCAAGATTCGTCCCAACTTGCCTCGCGGGCCGCGACTCGAGCATCGGTACTGCGTGCCCTCGACCGACTCACCCACGCCGAACTGTGGTTCCTTCATGCCCTCGTCATCGGTGATGAAAACCTGTCAACCGAAATCGATTCCGTCACCGCGCAGAGACTGCTCGACCTGGCACTGGTCTGGGAGTCCTCGACGGGCCTGCGCCCGCTCACCGTCGTGGCCGAGCTGTTGCCCCGCAACGAGGCGTACGGCGATGTCTCGCCGCCGCTTCCCGAGCTGCTGACCAGTGAGCGCGACCTCGAGATGTGCTCCAGGGCGGCCGCCGGAGCCGCGTTCGACGTCGTACGCCGGGTGGAGCTGCTGCTCGACCACTGGGGCAGCCACCCGCCCGGAGTGTTGCGCACCGGTGGGTTGGCCGTGCGCGATTTGAAGGCGTTGGCGCTCCTGCTCCACGTCGACGAACGCACTGCCGCATTCCTGGTCGAGCTCGCCGCGTCCGCAGGGCTGCTGGCCACCGCCTCACCGGGTGAGCTGGCCGACAGCTGGCTACCGACCGATGCGTACGACGCGTGGTCCCGGCAGCCCTTCGCGGCGCGGTGGGTCGAGTTGGCCAAGGCCTGGTCGGGATCTGCCCGCCTCGTGGCACTGGTCGGGGCGAAGGACTCGAACGGCAAGTCACTGAACGCGTTGGCGCCCGGCCTGGTTGACCCGCACCTCATCGACACGCGCGCATTGGTGCTGGCACAGCTGGCCGAGCTGCCCACCGGAACGGTGCTCGCCAGCGGCACCGGGGTCGCCTCGCTGGTGGCCCGGGTCCAGTGGCTGCGACCGCGCCGACCGTCCAGCCTGGCCCGGCTGGTGGCCTGGTCCACCGAAGAGGCAGCACTCCTGGGTGTCACCGGCCTCGGCGGGCTCTCCGACTTCGGCCGGCTCCTGGCTGCGGGTGACCACTCGGCGGCAGTGACGGCGTTGACCCCGTTGCTCCCCGAGCCCCTCGACCACATCCTGGTGCAGGGCGACCTGACCGCGATTGCGCCCGGTCCGCTCGAGAGCGCGCTCGCGGCAAAGTTGCAGCTGGTGGCCGACGTCGAGTCCCGGGGCGGCGCCACCGTCTATCGGTTCTCCTCCGGATCGGTGCGCCGGGCCCTCGATGCCGGTTGGGGTGCCCACGAGATCCACGAGTTCCTCGCCTCGGTGTCACGCACCGAGATCCCGCAGCCGTTGGCCTATCTGGTCGACGACACCGCGCGCACCTTCGGCTCGTTGCGGGTCGGCTATGCGGAAGCGTTCATCCGCACCGACGACGAGGCCGAGCTCGAGTCACTGCTCCGAGCCCGAGGCGCCTCTTCCCTGGGCCTGCGCCGCATTGCCCCGACCGTGTTGATCAGCACCACTCCGATCGACGTGCTGCTCCCCCGGCTGCGCGAGCTCGGTGCGGCACCGGTGGTCGAGGCCGACGACGGCACCGTCCACGTCGCGCGCCCCGACGTACACCGGGCACGCACACCCAAGCAGCGCTCCGCCGGCCGCGACGCCGCACGTGAGGTCGCACAGGTCGGCCACGCGGTCTCGGCGATCCGGGCCGGCGACAAGGCGCGCGACCTGCGTCCGGAGGATCAGGTCGCCACCACGCCGGCCGACTCCTTGGCGTTGCTGCGTGCCGCGATCGAGGCCGGCACCAACGTGTGGATCGGCTACCTCGACAACCACGGCACCTCCACCGAGCGCGTGGTCGAGCCGCTCAGGGTCGAGGGTGGTCAGCTCACCGCGTTCGACCAACGCAGTGACGACCAGCGCACCTTCGCGATCCACCGGATCCAGGCCGTGCGGCACGTGAAGGGCTGAGGCCACCCGGCCGCCCCTGGTGGGCATGGTCACGACGATGGAGGTCTTCCCGCACATGCTGCAGGAAATCCTCCATTTCTCGCGTCGCCCGGCTCGGCTCAGGTGGATGTCTCGCGCGGTCGGGCAGGATTCGCCAACTTCGGGCTGTGCTGGCCCGGACCGTAGACTGGGCGCGTGGATTTCATCGGGTACGCCGAGTCGGCGGCGAGTCTGCTCAACGCGGACCTCGCCGACCTTGACGACCTCAATTCCTTCCTGGTGGACCGGGTCTGGCTGCGTCGCCAGACGACCGAGAAGGACGTCGCCCACCTGCGCCGTTTCGCCGACGACCTGCGCCCGGTGTTCGTCGCCTCAGGAGACGATGACGTGCAGACCGTCGTCAGCGGGCTCAACGAACTGCTCGACCGGCACCCGGTCACGCCGATGATCTCCGACCACGACCTGGGCAACCTGCACCTGCACGTCGCCAACCGCGCCGCCTCGGTGGCCGAACTGCTGGTCTCCGAGGCGTTGCTCGGCCTGGCCACCCTCGTGTGCGATCTCGGCCCGACCCGGCTCGGTGTGTGTGCGGCCTCGCCGTGCACCAACGTCTATGTCGACACCTCGCCCAACCAGTCTCGACGCTACTGCTCCGAGCGGTGCTCCTCGCGGGCCAACGTCGCTGCCTACCGTGAGCGCAAGCGGATTGCCGCGGTCTCCTCGCCGACGGAGCCCATCAGAGAGCGACGCGCCCTGTGAACGGTCCGCTCATCGTCCAGTCCGACAAGACGTTGCTGCTCGAGATCGACCACGAGGACGCGCCGGACTGCCGGCGTGCGATCGCACCGTTCGCCGAGCTCGAGCGCTCCCCGGAGCACGTGCACACCTACCGGCTGACACCGTTGGGGCTGTGGAACGCGCGCGCCGCCGGCCATGACGCCGAACAGGTCGTCGACACCCTGTTGAAGTACTCCCGCTACCCGGTGCCCCACGCGTTGCTGGTCGACATCGCCGAGACGATGTCGCGCTTCGGTCGGCTGCGACTCGAGAAGCACCCGGTGCACGGGCTGGTGCTCTCCTCCAACGACAAGCCGGTGCTCGAAGAGGTGCTCCGCGCCAAGAAGATCAAGGGCATGATCGGCGAGCGGATCGGCTCAAGCGATTCCGTCGAGGGCGGCGACAGTGTCGTCGTGCACGGCTCCGAGCGCGGAAACCTCAAGCAGGCGTTGCTGAAACTCGGTTGGCCGGCCGAGGACTTCGCCGGCTACGTCGACGGCGAGGCGCACCCGATCGCGCTGCGCGAAGAGGGCTGGGGGCTGCGCGCCTACCAGTCCGAGGCGGCCGAGTCGTTCTGGCACGGCGGCTCCGGAGTCGTCGTACTCCCCTGTGGTGCGGGCAAGACCATCGTCGGCGCGGCCGCGATGGGACACGCCCAGGCGACGACGCTGATCCTGGTCACCAACACCGTCTCCGCGCGGCAGTGGAAGGACGAGCTGATCCGGCGTACGTCGCTGACGGAGGACGAGATCGGCGAATACTCCGGCGCCGTGAAGGAGATCCGGCCGGTCACCATCGCGACGTACCAGGTGCTCACGCTGAAGCGGAAGGGCGCCTACCCCCACCTCGAGCTGCTCGACGCGCGCGACTGGGGGCTGATCGTCTATGACGAGGTGCACCTGCTGCCCGCCCCCATCTTCCGGATGACCGCCGACCTGCAGGCCCGTCGACGGCTCGGACTGACCGCAACGCTGGTGCGCGAGGACGGTCGCGAGGGCGACGTGTTCTCGCTGATCGGCCCGAAGCGCTTCGACGCGCCGTGGAAGGACATCGAGTCGCAGGGCTACATCGCGCCGGCCGACTGTGTCGAGGTTCGGGTGACGCTGCCGTCGGCCGAACGAATGGCGTACGCCGTCGCGGAGCCCGAGGAGCGCTATCGACTCGCCGCCTGCACCCACCACAAGATCGACGTCGTGCGGCAGCTGGTCGAGCAGCACTCCGGCCAACCCACGTTGGTGATCGGGCAGTACATCGACCAGCTCGACGAGCTGGCCGCCGCACTGGATGCGCCGGTGATCAAGGGCGAGACGACGGTGCGGGAGCGGCAGCGACTCTTCGAGGCGTTCCGCTCCGGTGAGATCGGGCTGTTGGTCGTCTCGAAGGTGGCGAACTTCTCCATCGACCTGCCCTCGGCCGAGGTGGCGATCCAGGTTTCCGGGTCCTTCGGTTCTCGCCAGGAGGAGGCCCAACGACTGGGGCGGCTGCTGCGGCCGAAGTCGGAGGGGAAGTCGGCGCACTTCTACACGATCGTCTCCCGCGACACCGTCGACGCCGACTTCGCGCAGAACCGGCAGCGGTTCCTCGCCGAGCAGGGGTATGCCTATCGCATTCTCGACGCCGATGACCTCTCCACCTCCCCCGACGCCCCCTGACGCAGGACACGCCCAACAACATCCTGCGAACCGGCCGGTCAGGAGTCGAGCAGGAGCCGCCAGGAGCGTACGTGGCCGGAGTCGACGTACGCCTTGAAGGAGGCGCCCGGTCGTGCCTGGACGCCGACATGGAACTGGCCGACGCCGGCACGCGCCAACCACGGCACCTGCTCCGGCAACAGGTCGGTGCCGGGCAGCATCAGCGCCGCCGCAGTCGGGTCGGCCTGCGCGGCGGCAAGGAGGTCGTCGTAGCCGACGCCGAGGCCACGCGGCGATCCCGAGGTGTGTACGGCGTCAAGTCCCGACAGCTTGAGCAGGTCCCGCCAGGCACGACGGCTGTCGAGACAGGAGTCGATCGCGTCGTGGAAGGTCCACGGCACACCGGGGAGTCGCTCGGCGAGCTCGCGACACGTGGCGACGTCGACCTCGAGGTCGGTGTCGAGGAACCCGAAGGCCACGCCCTGTGCGCCGAGTGCGACGTATTCCTCGGCCAGCCCGACCAGGCGAGTGAACTCCCCGCCGGTGGTGGTGAACGAGTCGTTGAGTCGGAGCATGACGCGCACCGGGATCTGCGCCTCGCGAAGGACGGCCGACGTTGCGGTCAGGTCGGGTGAGAGTCCCTCAGGGCTGGTGAGGAACATCCGGTCGGCACCGCCCTCCTGGGCTCCGGGGACGTCACGCTCGCTGCGGATCGCGACTTCGAGGAGAACGCTCATGTGATGCAGCCTAGACGCCCGCACTTGTGCGGTGGTGTTGACGAAATCGCGTGTCACAGCGCGTGTTCAGCGACAATAACCCCGCGTTACTCGCAGGAAAGGGAGGTGGGCGGTCAGCGGTGGGAGAACTGCACCCACAGGGTGAACCGATCGGAGCGATAGGTCGAGCGGGAGACCTCGATGACCTTGTCGTCGCGCAGCGCCCGACGCTCGATGCGCAGGACGGGGGCGCCGGGTTCGAGTCCGAGCACCCGGGCCTCACGTTCGGAGGCCAGGTCGGCGCGCACCGAGTCCTCGGCCCAGTTGGGACGCAGACCCCGCCCGGTCAGGTCGGCATACAGGCTGGTCGGGATCGGAGCGTTGAGGAAGCCGGGCAGCAGCACCTCCGACAGGTAGGCATCCTCAAGACAGATGGCGTCCCGGTCCGCGCGACGCAGTCGCTGCCAATGGATCACGGAGTCGCCCTCGGTGATCATCAGTGCCCGTGCCACCCCCGGGCCGGCCTTCTCCCGTCGCAGCAACAGCGTCTGCGACTCCGGCCGAAGTCCCCGGCTGTTCATCTCGTCGGTGAAGCTGCGCAGCTGGCCGACGCGGGTCGGCGGCCGGACGACGAAGGTTCCCCGGCCGGGGATCCGCTCCACCAGGCCTTCGGCGACGAGCGTCTCGATGGCCTGGCGCACGGTCATCCTGGCCACACCGAAGCGCTGCACCAGGTCTCGTTCCGAGGGCGCCGGCGCACCGACGGGCAGGCCGGTGATCACATCACGCACATACTCGCGCACGGCGACGTGCTTGAGGGGCGATCGGGGCGCCGGGATGACCGGGTTCACCTGACCATGCAAGCAGTCGGCACGACCGGGCGTCCGGCCTTCACCGACTGGATGGCCCGAGTGGACTAGACATCCTGCCTATTCGGTTGCGATTGCCTTGAGTACGTCGAGGCGCGCGGCGCGGCGGGCCGGGAACACCGCGGCGAGTACGCCGAGAATCGCCGAGGCGAGCACGAAGATCGCCAGCATCCCCCAGGGGATCGACAGCTCGGTGAGCCCCTGGTCCTTCAGCGCCCACACCAAGGTGGAACCGAAGACGACGCCCATCACCATGCCCAGGAGGGCACCGAACACGGCGACCACCACCGACTCGAGCCTGATCATGGTGCGCAACTGACGACGACTCAGGCCGACCGCACGCAACAGCCCGACCTCGCGGGTGCGTTCGATGACCGAGAGACTCAACGTGTTGACGACGCCGAGGATCGCGATGATCACCGAGAGCCCGAGCAGGCCGTAGATCATGTAGAGGAACTGGTTGATCTGCGACTTCTGCTCATCCGCGTACCCGTCGGGGTCCTTCACGGTGACCGTGGGCAGATCCTTGGTGATGCGCTCGATGCCCGCCTGCAGGTCATCGGTCGACGCGCTGTCCTTCTTGGTCACGAAGACCATCGAGTCCAGCGGCACCATCCCGCCCTTGACCAGGGTGTCGGGGGTGACCATGTAGTTGCCGGGCACGACTCCCCCGTCGCGGAAGATCGCTGCGACCTTCAAGGTGACCTTCGCGCCCTGGAACTCGAGGGTGACCGGGTCACCGATGTCGAGCCCTGCGCTGTCGGCCTGGCCCTCGGAGACCGCCACCTTGCCGGGCCCGAGGTCGTCGAGGCTGCCGGCCGACGTGGGGACGCGGAAGGCGAACTTGATGTCCTGGGCGCGCACTGCGACGGCATACACGGTCTTGCCGTCGACCTTGGGAAAGCCCTGGCGCAGCGCAGCGACGCCCTCGACGCTCGGGAGCTTGCGGATCTGGTGCGCGACGTCGGGCGAGAAGGGCTGGCCGACGGCGTTGGAGACGATGAACTGAGAGGTCAGCGACTTCCCGATCGTCGCGTCGGTCGAGGCTGAGGCCGAGGAGCCGAAGATCGACATCATCGACATCAGCGCCAGCCCGATCATCAACGCGCTCGCCGTGGCGCCGGTTCGGCGGGGGTTGCGCAGGGTGTTCTGCGCGGCGAGGTTGCCGACGCTGCCGAAGAGCTTGCGATAGATGATCGCGAAGAGGTTGAGCAGGGGTCGTCCGAGCAGGGCACTCATCAGGGCGACCCCGATCAGGATGAAGAGGATGCCTGCCCCGATCAGGATCAGGCCCGTCGTGCCGGAGCCCGCCAGCCCGCCGACCATCCCGCCGGCACCGAGGACGACGAGCACCGTGCCGATGATCATCCGCTTGCGCAGGGTGGCCTCGGGCAGTGCCACGTCGTCGCGCAGCGCCGCCATCGGCGGGATCCGAGAGGCGCGTACGGCGGGAAGCACGGCCGCGATCGTGGTGACCACCAGCCCGACGGCGTAGGACCAGAAGATGGTCCAGCCGCTGACCGGGAAATCGGCACTCGCGAGGTCGAGGCCGAATTTTCCGAACAGGAACCTGAGGAAGAGGGCGAGCAGGTAGCCCAGTCCGATGCCGACGGTGGAGCCGACCAGGCCGACCACCAGTGCCTCGGTGATCACCGACCTGTTGACCTGCCCGCGGGAGGCACCGAGGGCCCGGAGCAGGGCCAGCTCGCGGCTGCGTTGGGCGACCAGGATCGAGAAGGTGTTGATGATCAGGAAGACGCCGACCACGAGGGCGACGCCGGCGAAGACGAGCAGGAAAGTCTTCAGGAACCCCATGATCTGGTCGAGGCTGGCCTTGTTCTTCTTGACGCTGGCGTCGCCGGTGACGGCGTCGACGTCCTTCGGCAGCACCTTCTGCGCGGCCGCGGCCAACTCCTTCTGGGAGACACCGTCGGCAGCGTTGAGGGAGATCGAGGTGTAGACGTTCTTGCCGCCGAAGAACTTGTCCTGCAGGAACTTCGTGTCGAAGACGGTCAGGGTGGCGCCGTTGAGACCGCCCGAGCCGAACTCGACGAGCCCGGTCAGCCTGGCCTTCATCGTCGGCGGGGTGCCGCTGGTGGCGAGGGTGACCGTGTCGCCGATCTCGTAGCCGGCCTTGTCGGCGGCGTCGACGTCGATGGCGACCTCGTCGGGGCCGTCGGGCAGCTCGCCCTCGGCGGTGACCAGGATCGGCTTTCCGGTCATCGAGGTGGCCGTGGTCGGGTTGAAGGCCAGGCCGGGCGGGCCGTTGCCGCCGACGACCTTGCCGTTCTTCCCGATGATGTAGACCGACTGGAGGCCGTTCTGCGGGTGCACGGACTCGACCTCGGGCAGCGCCTCGAGCTTCTTGACCACCGAGGCCGGCATCGTGCGGTTGTCCTGCGCGGAGTCGAAGTCGCCGGCGCCGTGGAAGGCGATCTCGACGTCAGCCGTGGAGCCCTCGATGATGTCGTCGAAGGCGCCGCCCATGGCATCGGTGAAGATCATCGTGCCCGCGACGAACGCGACGCCCAGCACGATGGCGAAGCCGGAGAGCATCAACCTGACCTTGCGGGCCAGCAGGTTGCGCCAGGTGACTTTGAGCATGTCGCTCAGGCCTCGAGCTCGCGGGCGGTGAGCTCGGCCATCTTGTCGAGGATCGCCTCACGGTCGGGGTTGCGCAGCTCGTCGACGATGCGGCCGTCGGCGAGGAAGACCACGCGGTCGGTGTATGCCGCGGCCACGGGGTCGTGGGTGACCATCACGATGGTCTGGCCGTGCTTGTCGACGCTGTCGCGCAGCAGGGTGAGCACCTCGGCGCCGGACTTGGAGTCGAGGTTGCCGGTCGGCTCGTCGGCGAACATGATGCTCGGCCGGCTGGCCAGGGCACGGGCCACCGCGACCCGCTGCTGCTGGCCTCCGGAGAGTTCGCTGGGCTTGTGCTTGAGCCGGCTGCCCAGGTCGACGGTGGAGATGACCGTGTCGTACCACTCCTGGTCGGGCTTGCGCCCGGCGATCGCCATCGGGAGCTTGATGTTCTCGTCTGCGGTCAGCGTCGGCACCAGGTTGAAGGACTGGAAGACGAAGCCGATCTCGTCACGACGCAGACGGGTGAGCTGCTTGTCGTTCATGCCGGTCAGCTCGTGCTCGCCGATGTGGACGGTGCCGGTGTCGGCCTTGTCGAGGGCGGCACAGCAGTGCATCAGCGTCGACTTGCCGGAGCCACTGGGGCCCATCACGGCAGTGAACTCCCCCGCACCGATCTCGAGGGTGACGTCGTCGAGGGCACGCACGACGGCCTGGCCCATGCCATAGGTCTTGGTGAGGTTCGCAACGCGGGCCGCGGGCGCGGCGTCGGTGGTCATGAGCACCAACCTAGAGGATCGCGGCGCCAGGCGAACACGGATTTCCGTGGAGTTCAGGGTTGGCTCCGGGGTGCCCCCGACACCGCCGAATGTTCGAACGCTTGTTCGACCAACGTGCTAGCGTCGATTCCATGAGCGTCGAGTTCCAGGCCAACCTCTTCGACGTGGCCACCGCGCCCGAGGTCGGCTCGCTCGCCCCCACCCGTCGTACGACGCTCCCCCGCGGCGCTTGGGTCGACGTACGCCCCAACTGGATCACCGGCGCCGACGAGGTCTTCGCCAGACTCGTCTCCGACGTGCCGTGGCGCGCCGAGCGGCGCGAGATGTGGGACCAGGTTGTCGACGTGCCGCGACTCCTCCACACGTACGCCGCGAGAGAGGCCCTGCCACACCCGACGCTTGTCGAAGCCCGCGAGGCCCTCAGCAGGCACTATCTGCCGGAGCTGGAGGAGCCGTTCGTCAGCGCCGGTTGCTGCTACTACCGCGACGGGAGCGACTCGGTGGCGTGGCACGGAGACACAATCGGGCGGGGCCGCCACGAGGACACGATGGTCGCGATCGTCTCGTTCGGCGACCCGCGCCGACTGGCGTTGCGTCCGCGCGGGGGCGGTGAGTCGATCTCGTTCACGATGGGCCACGGCGACCTGTTGGTGATGGGTGGGTCCTGCCAACGCACCTGGGAGCACTGCGTCCCGAAGACCGCCCAGGCCGGTCCACGGATCTCGGTGCAGTTCCGCCCGCTCAACGTCTTCTGACGTCGAGCCAAGCCTTCACGCGTTCGTTCATTCCGGCCAGGGGCCCGATGTGCATCCACCCCAGCCGCCGGATCAGCCCGACCCAACGTTCACGCGCGATTCACAGTCACCAGGTGACTGCAAATCGCGCGCAAAGCGCTGCCCACGGGCAGAACCGCGAGTCTCAGAGTGGTTGCAGCTCGGTGATCGTCCAGGCGCCGTCGACCATCTTGGCCGTGATCTGCAGCTGTGCGGCCGAGAGGCTGGCCTCCTTGTCCTGGGCACGCTGGGAGACCTGGTCGACGAAGACCAACAACTTGGCGTCGTCGTCCTTGAGCTCCTTGACCGCGGAGGCCTGCACCTGAGCGGTCAGCACCAGCTTCTGCCCGGGCGCCTTCTCGCTCATCGCCTCGAAGAGCCGGTCGTACTCCTCACGTGCGTCGCCGGTGAGGACGTTGTCGGCGATCTTCTCCGACACGCTCGGATCAGCGTAGTCATAGCTGAGCACCCCCGTCAGCGCCTTCGCCACCGCGGTCGACACCTCGGAGGTGGTCGCCTTGTCGGAGAGCGCTTCGTTCTCGACCGCCGGAGACGCATCACGGCTCATCACCCAGCCGAACACTCCGACGATGAGGAAGACGCCGGCAATCACCAGCAGCAGGTTGTCGCGAAGCTTGGTCATGACATCGTCACCGCTACCTGCTGGACGTTCTCGAGCAACCACTGGCCGTCGACCTTGGACAGGTCTGCGGTGAAGCGGTTGCGCTTGACGGTTGGTTCGGAGTCGGGCACCGCGTCGTCCTGGATGGTCACCTCGAGGGAGGCGATCACGGTCGCGGTCGTGGCGGTCACGTCGACCACGGCGGCGTCGACCACCTTGCCGACCGAGATCTTCTTCTGCTCGGCCAGCAGCTTCTTCTTCGCCGGAGTGATCGCCGCGACCTGGTCGTGCAGCACGCCGGTGGAGACCGCGCCCCACGCATTGATGCCTTCGTCGACGTTGCGGTAGTCGAGGCTGTTCATCGTCTCGATCTCGCTGCGAGCCGCGATCAACGCAGCATCACGGCTGTCGCCGAGCCCGGTCGGCTCCTCGTCACGCGATGCGTTCCACCAGGCGAAGAGCCCGGAGGCGAGCACGATGGTGGCCACCACGAGTGCCGCGACGTGGAAGGCCAGCTCGCGGCCCTCGAGCTTGCGACGTACGCCAGCAGTGTCGCCCGCGTCGCCCGCGTCCGCACGCGGCGACTCCACGTCCGCCTCGGTTTCTGTCTGCGCCGACTCGACGTCGTTCACGTCGACTCGTGCTGACTCGGCGTTCTCGTCGACCCCGTCGGGGTCGTCAGTCGATGTCATTGCCTTCTCATCCTGTTGCAGCCCATCGCGTTGCAGCGTCATCGTCACTCGCCCATCAGGTCGGCCAGCGTGGAGGCCATCTTCACACTCTTCGGCCCGCGCACGTTGGCGCCACTTGAGGGATCGAGGCTGCAACCCGCGTTGGTGTTGAACGCCTTGCCGTCGGAGGTCTCGAGCCCGGGGCTTACCTCGGTTCCGCCGTAGCCGGTCGTGCAGGGCAGCGGGTCGAAGTAGGACTGCACGAGCCCCATCTCCATGCCGGCCGACTTGGTGACCGCGTAGCCGATGCTGAAGGCCTCGGGCATCCGGATCAGCCCGTCCTCGACTCCCCGGGCGTTGACCCCGAAGATCTGCGCGGTGCTGACCAGGTTGTTCATCAACAACCCGAGCGGCTCGCCAACCTCGGAGAACAGCGCGTCGATCTCCCGCGCGGCGGCGGGTGTGTTGGCCAACAGGTCACGCAACGGCTTGTCGGCATCCTTCAGCCCGTTCGAGATGACCTGCAGGTTGGAGCTGAACGCCTTGAGGGATCCGGCCGACTTCTCCTGGGTGGCCAGCACAGTCGAGGAGTTCTCGATCAGTCCCTTGGTGACCAGGAAGTTGCGATCGGCGGACTCCACGAAGTCCTCCGAGGTCTGCAGCAGGCGCGGCAGGTTGCGGTTGGCGCCACGCGAGAAGTCGTAGGTCTCGTCGATCACCGTGGTCAACGCGTCCTTCGGCACCGAGTCCACGAACTCATAGCCCGTGCGGAGGAGGTCGTCGATCGAGGGCGGCAGGTCCTGCTCGGTGCCCTTGATCGTGTCACCGCCCTCGAGCTTGGCGCCGTCCTCGGAATCGCTGCGCAGGTCGACGTACTGCTCACCGATCGCGGACCGGTTGGCCACGGTGACCTCGACGTCGGCCGGGATCGGTGGCGCGTCCTTGTCGATGCGCAGCGTGGCCTCCATCCCGCCATCAGTGACCTTGAGGTCCTTGATCCGTCCGACGGGTACGCCGCGATAGGTGACCTCACCGTTCTCGAAGATGCCGCCCGACTGGGGCAGCGACGCCGTCACCGTGTAGGACTGCTTGAACGGGTCGAGCCCCACGAACCGCGCGCTGAGATAGGTGGTGGCGACCAACGCGATCAACACGAACGCGATGATCTGGAACTTCATGCGACCGGTCAACATCACCGATCACCTCCCTGGCTGGTGGGGTCGGAGGCATCCGAGGTCGACGACGGATCGGGAGACGACGAGCCCGACGACGACGGCGACCCGGACGGAGATCCTGGCGCGGACGGCGACCCCGGCGACGACGGCGAGCCCGTGGGAGCCGAGTCACTCGACACCGGCACCGTCGGGGAATCCGTGCCGGGCATTGCCGACGAGGTGGTCGGCAGCAGCGACGGGGGTACGTCGACACCCGAGGCCATGCGTTGAGTCGGCGCCGTTCCCGCGACCTGGGGCCAGGCACATCCGATCGCCGAACATCCGGCCGGGAGGGTGCGGAAGTTGGTCGTGATGAAGACGTTGAAGTAGTCGCCCTTGATCGCGCCGAGCACCGAGTCGGGGAACGGATAGGTCAACAGCGCCTGCAGTGAGTTCGGCAGGTCGGAGCCCGACTTGGCCAGCTGCTTCAGGATCGGCTCGAGGCTCTTCAGGTCGGCGACGATGTCGTCCTGTGCCGCGTCGAGCGTGGAGACGGTGACGTTGGAGAGCCGGTCGAGCGAGCTCAACATGGCCACCAGGTCCTTGCGCTGGTCGACGATCACCTGCATGCCGGGACTGAGCTCGTCGAGCGCGTTGGCGATCTTCTCCTTGTCGCCGTCGAGCGACTCCGAGAGACGGCCCAGCGAGTCGATCGCCGCGGTGATCGATTCCTTGCGGTCGTCGAGCCCGGTGACGAAGGTCTTCATCTGCTCGAGGAATCCCTTGATCTGTCCGGGGCGACCGGTGGAGATCTTCTGCAGCTCACGCGAGATCTGCTGGAACTGGCCGATGCCGCCACCGTTGAGCACCATCGACAACGCACCCAGCACCTGCTCGACCTCGGCGGCCTGTGAGGTGGCGGCCAGGCCGAGGTTGTCGCCGTCGGCGAGCATCGGGCTGGTCTCGATCGTGGGCGGGCGGATCAGGGCGACATACTTCTCTCCGAGCAGCGAGGTCTGCTGCAGGCGGGCCTGGGTGCCCTCGGGGAGTTTGACGTCGTCGTTGATCACGAGCTCGACGTGGGCGCTCTGACCGTCGTCGTTGAGCGAGATCTTGGAGACGCGTCCGACGGCGACGTTGTCGACCTTGACGCTCGACTGGGGCACCAGGTCGAGGGCGTCCTCGAAGTCGGCGCTGATGGTCATCGGGTCGTCGCCGACGTCGGCCCCACCGGGCAGCGGCATGTCGTAGACACCGCCACTGCAACTGGCGAGCAGGAGGGCTCCGGCACCGATCAGGGAGCCGATCGCGAGGCGCTTCACTGGCCCTCCTCCACTCCGGGAAGCAGATTCGGCGGCGCGTCGGGCGACGTACGCGCGTTGAGCCCGTTCTTCGACCACAGGGTCAGCTCGTTGAGGTTGCCGCGACCCTGGAGCGTGTTCGACTTCGGGTCATAGGCCTGCACGAAGTTCTGCAGCAGCAGCGGGATCAACCGCACCGACTCCTCGAGGGACTTCTTCTGGTTGACCAGCACCTTGGTGGGGCCGGTGAGCTGTGTGACGCTCTTCTTCAGGTTGCCGCGGTTGTCGCGGATGAAGTCGTCGAGGATGACCAGCGCCGAGGAGAGGTTGGTGACCGCTGCGGTCAGGTCGTCACTGTCATCGGCGAGATAGTCGGTGACATCGGCGAACTGCTTGTTGACCTCGGCCACGGTCTGGTCGTTGGCGACCAGCATGTCGTTGAACTTCTCCAGGTTGGCGACCGTTCCGAAGAAGTCGGTGTCGAGGTTGCTCAGCGTGGCGGTGGCCTTGCTGAACTCTCCGATCATGGTGTTGAGGTTCTTGCCCTGGCCCTTGAGGTTGGCCGAGGCCACCTCGAGCAGGTCGGAGAGCGCGCCGTTCTTGTTGGCGCCGTTGGGGCCGAGCTGCTTGCCCATGTCGTTGACCGAGCGGTAGAGGTCGTCGATCTCGACGGGGACCGCGGTGCGCTCCCGCGGGATCTCGTCACCCGACTCGAGCTTGGCCCCGCTCTCGTAGGGCTCGGTGAGCTGCACGAACCGGTCGCTGACCAGGGTGGGCGCGACGATGACCGCGGCGGTCTTGGCGGCGACCTCCTGGTCGGGGTCGATCTCCATGCTGACCTTGACCAGGTTGCCCTGCGGCTCGATGGCGGTGACGTGTCCGACCGGCACGCCCAGGATCTGTACGTCGGATCCGGGGTAGAGCCCGACCGTGGACTCGAACATCGCCTCGACCTCGGTGGGCTCCTCGGTGAAGAATTGCTTCTTCACCACCACGGCGATCCCGGCGACGACGGCGAGCGCGACCAGCGCGATCAGAATGCGGCGGAGGGTCTTCATCGTCCGCCTCCCTTCGCAGGGTTGCAGTTGCGTTCGACGTCGTTCTCCAGCAGCGGTGCCTGGCTGGCGTCGAAGAGCCCACAGATGTAGCTGTCGACCCAACGTCCGTTGCCGGTCGCCGAGGCCATCACCCGGTAGTAGGGGCCGAGCTTCTCCAGCGCGGCGTCGAGGTTGTCCTGGTTGTTCGACAGGATCTGCGAGACCTTGTCGAGCTTGGCCAGGGCCGGGCTCAGCGCGTTCTCGTTGTCCTGCACGAGGCCACGCAACTGGGTTCCGAGCGCCGCGGTGCCGGTGAGCATCTTGTGCACGGCAGTACGTCGCTTCTGCAGCTCGCCGAGCAGGTCACTGCCGTCGTTGATGATCTTGGCGAATTCGGTGTTGCGCTCGGCCAGCGTCCCCGAGACGTCGCTGGCCGATGACAGCAGACCGGCCAGCTCGCTGTCGCGGCTGGACACCGTGCGGGAGAGGTCGGTGAGTCCGGTGACGATGGAGCGCACGGACTTCGGGGTGTTCTTGAACGCGTCGGAGAGCACCTCGAAGCTCTTCTCCATCTGCTCGGTGTCAATCTGGTCGACAGTGGTGGAGAGGTCGGAGAACGCCGCGTTCACGTCATAGGGAAGCGTGGTGCGCTCGACGGGGATCGTCTCGTCGAGCTCGCCCGACCCGAGCGGGTCGATCGCGAGGTACTTCTGGCCGAGCATCGTCTTGACCTTGATCGCGGCCGTGGTCTCGCTGCCGAGATCGACGTCCTTGATCCGGAACTCGACGTGCACCTCCTTGCCCTCGAGGCTGACGTCGGCGACCTCGCCGACCTTGACGCCCGCGACCCGGACCTCGTTGCCCGCCCGGATCCCCCCGGACTCGGCAAAGTTGGCGGTGTAGGTGTTGCCCCGCAGGCCCGGCAGTGCCTCGGCGTAGAAGGCGCAGAAGAACACCACGAGCATCGCGCCGATGCCGATCAGGGCGATCATCACCTTGTTGCGTTCGGCGAATGCTGTGCGATAGCGCGTCATCACCGGCACCTCCCCGCGACCGGCTTGACTCCGAGGTCACCGTAGTAGCCCTCTGGCATCGGGATCCGTCCTTCGATGGAGCAGAGATAGAAGTTGACCCACGAGCCGTAGGAAACGGTGCGCCCGATCCTGTCGAGCTTGGTGGGCAGGGTCTCGAGGAACGTGTTGATCGTCGGCTCGGCATCGGCCAGGTTCTCCGAGAGGTCGCCGAGGGAGGAGATCGACTCCTTGAGCGGCTTGCGGCCCTCGTCAAGCAGGCCGGCGACGCTGACCGTCAGGTCGCCGAGTCCGTCGAGGGTGCTGCCGATGGTGGTGCGGTCCTCGGCCAACCCACTGACCAGCTGCTGCAGCGTGGTGATCGTGGTGTCGAGCTGGCCGGAGGGGTTGTTGAGGGTGGTCAACACGTTGTCGAGGTTGGTGATCAGCTCGCCGATCACCTGGTCCTTCTCGGCGATCGTGGAGGTGAGGCTCGCGGTCGACGAGAGCAACCCTTCGACGGTGGTGCCCTCGCCCTGGAAGACGGCGATGATCTGGCTGCTCAGGTTGTTCACGTCTTCGGGGTTGAGGAACTTGAAGAGCGGCTGGAACCCGTTGAAGAGCATGGTCAGGTCGAGCGCCGGCTCGGTCTCGTCGGTGTCGAAGGTGTGGCCGGCGCGCAGCTTGGTGCCGGGCTGCGCGGGCAGGTCGAGCGCGATGTAGCGCTGGCCGACCACGTTGCGGAATCGCAACGTGGCAGTGGTGCCCGAGGTGAGCTGCACGTCGTCGTCGACGGAGAAGGTCACCTTGGCCAGCCGTTTGTCGGCGACCTCGATCGTGGAGACGGTGCCGACCTTGACGCCGGCGATGCGGATGTCATCGCCCTTGTTGAGGCTGGTCGCGTCCTCGAACATCGCGCTGTACTCGCGCGACGACCCGCCCGCATCGTTGCGGATGGTGGTCGCGAGCACGGCGGTGGCGAGCACGGTGACGATGGTGAACACCAGGCTCTTGATCACGGTCATGGTCATCGGATGGTCACCTTCGCGTCACGCAGGACCGGCCCGAGCAGGAGGCTCGCCCAGTCGGGATAGTCATCGGGTGCCACGCCCTGGGTGGGGGCCATCAGCTCGGCGATGAGCTGGTTCTCGGCGGGCGAGTTGGCCTCGCCGAGTCCCTTGGCGGCCGGGCTGACGATGGCCTGCTGTTGCTGGACCAGGTTGCCGGGAGGTGCCGGGATCGAGTTGGGCTCAGCCTGGCGCTGGGAGCGCGAGGTGGGGTCGCCGGTGATGTAGGGACACCGCGCCCTGCCGCCGCTCTCGAAGGTCGGCGCGTCCTTGCCGGCAAGGTATTTCCCGCGGGAGGGCTCGATGTTGAGCCGCACGTGGATGCCCTGCTCGTCGGTTCCCTTGCCGAGCACCTTGTCCATCTTGGGGATGAAATTGGTGACCGCTCGGAACATGCATGGGAACTGCGTGGCATAGGGACGGACGGCGTCTAGCGCGGCGCGGCTCTCCTTGGAGAGGATCTTGATGGTGTTCTCGTTCTTGCCGAGCCAGTCGTTGCTCTCGTTGGCCGCGGTGATCACGTTGGCATAGACGTCACGCAGGTCGGTCTGCTTCTCGACCAGGGTGTTCGACGTCGTGGTCATCGTGTCGAGCGCGTCGATCAGGTCGGGCAGGGCCTCGTCGTAGCCGTCGGCCACCCGGGCCAGTCGGGCGAAGTCCTCGGCCATCGCCGGCACCGACGGGTTGAGCTTCTCGAGGTAGGCACCCCAGTTGGCCATCGTGTCGCCGATCGCCTGGCCCTGGCCGGCCAGCATCGTGGACAGCTCACCGAGGGCGGCCGAGAGCTTCTCGGGTTGCAGGGTCTGCAACAGCGGGAGCAGCTTGTCGAAGAGTTGGCTCAGCTCGCGGGCCTCCTGCGAGTCGTCCTGCTTGATCACGTCGCCGTTGTCGAGGCCGTCGGCGCTGCCGTTGGGCGCCGCGAGGACGACGTACCGCTCGCCGAAGAGGGTCTTGGGCAGCAACCGCGCGGTGGTGTTGGTCGACAGGTTCTTCGCGGCGTCGGGGTCGAGGGCGAGGGTCAGGTCGGCGCCGTCCTCGGTGGTGGTGATGTCGCTGACCCGGCCGACCGGCACACCGTTGACCTTGACGTCGGAGCCCTCCTGCAGCGAGCTGCCGACGACGCCGGCCTCGAGGGTCACGTCGACGGTGTCGTCGAAAGCCTTGTTGAAGACCAGCACGGCGACCGCGACCATCGCCAGCACGAGGGCAAACGTGGCGAGGCCGAGCCCGACGTCGGTGATCTTGTAGGGGCGCTTCATCCGGCGATCCTCACGGTGGTCGTGGTGCCCCACATCGCCAGCGACAGCACGAGGTCAAGGCAGGCGACGGTGACGATGCTGCGGCGTACGGCGGTGCCGACGGCCATGCCCACCCCGGCCGGTCCACCCTTGGCGGTGAAGCCGAGGCGGCAGTGGATCAAGATGATCAGCACCGAGAAGACCAGCACCTTCGCAAACGACAGCAAGATGTCGATCGGCGGCAGGAACAGGTGGAAGTAGTGGTCGTAGGTGCCGGCCGACTGGCCGTAGAAGTAGACCGTGATCAGCCGCGATCCGGCGTAGGACGTCAGCAGGCCGATCATGTAGAGCGGGATGATCGCGATGAAGCCGGCGATGACCCGGGTGGTGACCAGATAGGGCACGCTCGGCACCGCCATCACGGTGAGCGCGTCGACCTCTTCATTGATCTGCATGGCGCCGAGCTGGGCGGTGAAGCCGGAGCCGACGGTGGCCGAGAGCGCGAGCGCGGCGACGAGCGGCGCGATCTCCCGGGTGTTGAAGTAGGCCGAGATGAAGCCGTTGAGCGTCGAGGTGCCGATCTGGTCGAGGGCCGCATAGCCCTGCATGCCGACCACGGTGCCGACGAAGAGCGTCATGCCGAGCATCACGCCGATGGTGCCGCCGATGACGGCCAGGGCACCGGAGCCGAAGCTGACCTCGGAGAGCAGGCGCAAGATGTCACGCGGATAGCGCTTGAGGGTGGCCGGGATCCAGGCCATCACCTTGCCGTGAAAGCGCAGGTCGGCGCCGGCGTTGGCGATCGGCTGCAGGATCCGGTCGTACCACTGCGCCTTGCGCACGGTTTGCTTGCGGGGCCCCCGGTGGTTGACGGCGGTCATCTCAAGCCCCCTTTCCGGGGAACAGCTGCAGATAGAGCGTGGTGATCACGAAGTTGACGAAGAACAGCAACAGGAAGGTGATGACCACCGACTGGTTGACCGAGTCGCCGACACCCTTGGGGCCGGGCGCGGTGTTGAGCCCGCGGTAGCAGGCGATGACGCCGGCCAGGAAGCCGAAGATGACCGCCTTGAGCTCCCCGACGTACAAGTCCTCGATCTGGGCGAGCGCGGTGAAGCTGGAGAGATAAGCGCCGGGGGTGCCGCCCTGCACGATGACGTTGAAGAAGTAGCCACCGAGCACACCGACCACGGAGACGAGGCCGTTGAGCAGCACGGCGGCGCCCATGCAGGCGAGCACGCGAGGCACGACGAGACGTTGCACCGGTGAGATGCCGATGACCCGCATCGCGTCGATCTCATCCCTGATGGTGCGCGCGCCGAGCTCCGCGCAGATCGCGGCACCACCTGCTCCGGCAATGACCAGCGTGGTCACGATCGGCGCCGCCTGTTGCACGACCGCGAGCACGCTGGCCGCACCGGTGAACGACTGCGCCCCGATCTGCACGGTCAGGGTGCCGAGCTGGAGGGCGATGACGGCGCCGAACGGGATGGCGACCAGCAGGGCCGGGATCCACGAGACGGATACGACGAACCAGAACTGCTCGATCGCCTCCTTCAGCGCGAACGGGCGCTTGAAGCTGAAGCTGACCGTGTCGAGGGCCAGGGCGAAGAGGTCGCCGGTGGAGTTGAGCGCCCGGGTGGGCAGACTCGGTCGCCGGATGGGGCGAACTCGGTCAGACTCCTCGTCGTCGGCGGTGTAGAGCGGTGCCGCTCCGGAGTGGACCCGCTCCCGGTGGCGTACGGCGGCAGCCCGCGGCGCACCCGACATAGGGGCCAGCTGCCGTGGCAGTACCTCGATGGCGCGAGCACCACCGGGGCGCATCATCACAGCGGTGCCGCCGTCGGGGCCGGCGGGGCCGGTCACCGGGGGCTCATACGAGTCGGGGTCGTTGGTGCGGTGGTCGGTCTCCTCGCTCATGCCGATCGGGCCCATTGGGTCACCGGTCATGAACTGGGAGACCACCGGGTGGTCGGTCATCAGGAATTCTTCGCGGGGGCCGAACATGACCAGCTCGCGGCGATAGAGCATGCCGAGGTTGTCGGGCATGGTGCGGGCCAGCTCGATGTTGTGGGTGACCACCAGCATGGTGGCGTCGGTGGCGGCGTTGACGTCGACGAGCAGCTGGGCGAGGTTGGAGGTGCGCACAGGGTCGAGGCCGGAGTCGGGCTCGTCGATGAGGATGATCTCGGGGTCGGTGACCATGGCGCGGGCCAGGCCGGCGCGCTTCTTCATGCCGCCGGAGATCTCGCCGGGGAGCTTGGTCTCCGTGCCGGCCAGGCCGACGAGGTCGAGGTTGGTGAGCACGATCTCGCGGATCTCGGACTCGGACTTCTTGGTGTGCTCGCGCAGCGGGAAGGCGACGTTGTCATAGACATTCATCGAGCCAAAGAGCGCGCCGTCCTGGAAGAGCACGCCGAACTTCTTGCGCAGCGCGAGTCGCTTGGACTCCTTGGCGGTGACCATGTCGACGCCGTTGACCAGGATCTGGCCCTCCTCGGGCTCGATCAGGCCCATCACCGACTTGAGGAAGACCGACTTGCCGGTGCCCGACGGGCCGAGCAGCGCGGTGATCTCGCCGGGAGGCAGGGTGAGGGTGACGTCGTGCCAGATGTTCTGGCGCCCGAAGCTCTTGGTGAGTCCGGTGACCTCGATCAGTCCGCCCATTGCGTTGTTCCCCTGCTCTTGCGATGTCGATGCGCGCCCGTGGAGGCGGCTTGGCAGCGGGCATGGGTCTGCACTTGAGTGCCCGCCACCACAGACCTTGGGGTGTGGCCCAGTTCATACGCAAGGCACTTGGGCAACTCGGGCCGGATTGTTGCGAGAAGTTGTCACGTGGATAACAAGAACGCCCCGAGCGACGCCAGTCCGACGCTGTCA
The DNA here is from genome assembly GCA_001429555.1 of Nocardioides sp. Soil797. Classification (GTDB taxonomy): domain Bacteria; phylum Actinomycetota; class Actinomycetes; order Propionibacteriales; family Nocardioidaceae; genus Nocardioides. The sequence goes on from LMSR01000011.1 coordinate 344,883, forward strand.
GCAGGTCAACCCGGAGCGCAGTGCTGCGACGAGCTCAGGCAGGTCGACCTCGACCGCGTTCGCGTATCCACTCGCCTGTTCCAAAGTGAATCAACGCTTCACCGAGCAGTTCGGTCGCTGAGCGGCTCACAGCGCGACCGCTTCGGCAAGGACTCGTTCGCGCAGATCGGGCCGCAGCGACGATTCGGGCACCAGATCGACCCGCACTCCCAGCAGATCAGACACTCGCTTCTCGAGTCGACCCAGTTGCATGAGGCTCAGCGGTTCTCCCATCACAAACATGAGGTCGACGTCGGATTCGTCGTGATCGTGGCCGGTGGCCATTGAACCGAAGACTCGGACGTCGCTACCACCGGCGGCTGCGACCACGCGCCGCACTTGGGATGCGTTGCGCCGCAGATTGCGCGCGAGCGGCGAGGTGCCGTGAAAGCGCAGCAGCCTGGACACCTCCGGCTGGCTGCGTCCGATCTCGTGGGCGATCTGCGCTTGGGTCATTCCTCGAGCAGAGGCTGTGCGTACGGCACGCACCAGATCAGCACGTGCACGGAGGGCAGCTTCATCCGCTCGGCGTGCCACCTGCTTCAGTTCGCTTACCATTCACCAGATAGAGCAATGCCTATCAAGTGGCTTGATTCGAACGGTCGCAACACCTGTCCAACGATGTCACGATGGAGAGGTGCTCCACATGGGGCCACACATCCTGAGCATTCGATATCAGTGATATCCTGACGAGGTGACCGAACAACTGGTGATCCGTAACCTTCCGGAGGGCACGAAGGCCGCGCTCCGACGGAAAGGCGCGCCCGCAGAGACCATCGGGCGCGAACTGCTCATCGCCTCCGTCACTCCTGCCGAAGACCCCGTGCTCGGGTGGCTCGCGGCCGCCGCCGAACTCCCCCCCGGTCCCGAGCTCGTTCCACCTCCCCGAGGCACTTCCCGCGACCTGGTCGACCTCTTCGAATGATCATCGTTGACACCAACGTCTGGTCCGAGCCAACCAGGCCGACGCCCGACAATCGAGTGTTGACCTGGCTGCAGCGCCATCACGCGGACGTAGCCATCACGACCATCAACGTCGGCGAGTTGCTGGCCGGCGTCGCGTTCCTTCCTGGCGGGCGGCGCAAGGACGCACTCGGGCTGCACGTCGAGAACCTGATCTCGCGCATGGACCCGGTGACCTTCCCCTTCGACCTCCGCGCAGCACGCGCATACGCCACGGTCCGACGAGCCCTTCGGTCTGCCGGTCGGGAACCGTTCCGGTCCGAGGACGCCATGATCGCGGCCATCGCACTGGCCCACGACGCGCCCGTGGCGACACTCAACACAGGGGACTTTGAACACACCGGCGTCATCCTCATCGACCCCAGAGCCTGAGCCTGCTGTTTCTCGACGACGGCCACAAGGCCGAGCCAACATCTTTCGATAGTTGGCGTTCGCGAATTGCCAGTGGCCGGAGATGGAATCCATCTCCGGCCACTGGCGTTGTGCAACTGTGTGCTGCTGGGCGATCAGCGCACCTTGATCACGAACTTCTTCTTGGCGTCCTTCGTGTTCTTGGTGCCGGGCAGCTTGAGGACGAGCTTGTTCTTGCCCTTGGGAAGCTTCTTGAGCTTGATCTTGACCTTCCCGCCCTTGAGCTTGCCCTTGCCCACGACCTTCTTGCCCTTGTAGATCTTCACGGTCCCGCCGACCTTGAGCGCAGAGCCCACGACCTTGGCCTTGACGACACCCTTGGCGCGGGAGCCCTTCTTGATGCGAGCAGCAAACTTCTCACTCAGGCTGACCTTCGCCTTGGAGATGCTCAACGTCGCAGCACCCTCGGAGGCCGCCACGGTCTCGTTGCCGGAGTACGCCGCCGTGACGGCGTACTTGCCGACCGTCAGGCTCGTCGGCACCGCAAGCTTTGCCACACCACTGTCATCGAGCTCAACGGTCTTGGTCGACGAGCCGACCTTGATGTCGACCGTGCCGGTCGGCGCAGCATCACCCGCTGCCACCTGCACGGTGACCGTGTGCGCCTGGCCCCACGTGCTCGATGCCTTCGAAACCGACACCTCAGTAGTGGACACCGCTGGTGCGATCACGGCCGCCGTCTCCGAGGAGAAGCCCGTGGCTGTGAGTCCTGCGACCTTGCCCTGCTCGAAGAGCTTGATCGTCTTGCCCACGTATTCATCGGTCAGCGGCAACTCGACCGGGTCACCCGGCGGGACGTTGACGACCTGCGTGCCACCGATCAACCACATGTAGGTCACGGTCTCGGGTTCAAAGCTGAACTCCCCCGGCGTGCCGGTCAGGGTGCTGCCCGCCACCGGGTTGCCGGTGATGGTGGGAGGCGTCGTGGACGCAAACTTCACCACCGGGCCGATCGGCTCGGAATCCTCGACCCACGACCCACCTTCCGGGTCGGTCGCCGTGGTGCGGAACACGACGTACTTGCCCGTCTCAGGAGCAGCGAGCTTGTAGGGGTTCACATTGCTGACAAGGGTCCAGTCCTCGGGCGCGGCATCGGCAGAGTCAGCCGCATACCAACCGCTCGAGACGGTCGTCGGGGTGAAGTTGAACTTCGCGGCCAGGCCAATCAGCTGCGAGCTGAACAACGGCACACCCTGGATCTTCGGCGACTCCACCAATGCAGGCGTCAGCGTGTCGACCGGGCCGATCGGGTCAGAGTCCGCAACGAACGTCTCACCGTTCTCGTGCACCGCGGTCGAGCGATACACGACGAACTGGCCATCCAGCGCCTCCGTCAACTCCAACGTGTCGGCGTCACCGACCTGCGTCCACTCCTCCTGCGGAGTGTCCGCGGTGGGCGCCGCATACCATGCACTCGACCGAGAGGTCGGCTCGAAGTTCCACGTCGCCGGGGTACCCGTCACCGACGTGCCGATTACCGGATCACCCACCACCCGCGGCCGGTTCTCCACACCCGGCTCCGGCGGCGCCACGTCCTCGGGCCCGAAGATGATCTGGAAGTGGGAGAGCTCTGCGAAGGAGAACGAGACGACGCTGTGGCCCTCCACGTTCACCTGTGGGGTTGAGATGTTCTCCGCCCCACCCCAGCCGACGAACTCGCCCTGATCGGTGAGAGCGACGCCTCCCCAGAAGCCGCCCGAGGTCTCACTCAGGGCGATGACGGGGTCGGTGACCTGGTCGCTGGGGAACATATCCACCGGACGTGGCCCCGTCGCTCCGCCACCCCAGGTGATCACTTCGCCCTCGGAGGTCACGGCATAGCCCACGTTTGCACCCGAACTGGAGCCCCCGATCCCAATGTCGACGATGCCGCTGGACGGTGCGTCGACAACGAACGGTTCGGTTGCCGCCGATGAGTCGTTCCAGGCGAGGACTTCGCCGTCGGAGGTCAGGGCAATGGCGCGGTCCACGTTGGAAATGACCTTCACGACATTGGAGGCCATTGGCGTACTGGCAACGAATTCCGCGTCACCCCACGCGACCAACGAACCGTCGTCCTTCAGGGCTACGCCGAACCCGCGGCCGAGTTGTACGTCGACAACGCCGGTTGGCGCGGTGGGGTTCTGGTATTCGGCGGGGGGCTGCGTTGCGGTGCCCCAGGTGGTGATGGCACCGTCGTCGGTGACTGCCGCCGCCATGGTGGTTGCTGCCTCGCCCCTCATCAGATCGACGGCAATGACGTGTTTGCTCGCAAGCGACGTCGGCATCAGAGCGACGACTCCGTTGTAGTCACCTTGCGTGACGATGTCACCTGAGGCTGTCACCGCCAGAATGGCCTTCTGCCCCAGCGACTCACCTTCTGCGGCGACGTCGACGAACGGGGCGTCGTCGTTCGGGAACGTCGACGTCCAGGGCGCACTGTTCGTCCCCGACACCCACCCCCAGCCGTAGACGTTGCCGTCGACGACATCGAGCGGCGCACTGGCCGCGGCGGTACTGGCAGCGGGTGCCAGGGCGAACATTCCGACCACCAGTCCACCCGTGGCAATGCCGGCCAGCCACCTCCTGCCGCGTGATGGTGTGCCTCGTCGTGCTGTCTTCATTGCGTGTCCCTTCGGGATGGAGGTGGATCGTGCGGTCCCGAGAATGAGTCGACCGTTGGCGGCACACGCGAGAAAGCGGACCTGCCAGCCAACAGTGAAGGTGCTACACGTGAGCCGCGCCACAGATTCGCCGGAACCGATCTCACGAACCAGCGAAAGTTGTCACCGGCGTGACAACTTTTGGGTTCGACGGTCTGCGGGCGGCACGTTGATCCAGGACCCTCGACGAGGAAGGACTGACCCTGCGCATCGAACTCGCGGCTGGTCCCCGGATCGACGACAGGGGGCGTGGCTAGTGCGCGACAGACGTGAACTACCGCGTCTCGCCATCCGGCAGCGGCGGCATCTCCGGTGTCTCGGGTCCAGGCAATGGGCACTTGATCGCGTCGCACTTGAGCAGGTTGTCCGGATCCAGCTCCGTGAACATCAGGGCGGCCTGATTGATACGGACAGGGTTGTTGGGTCCGGAAGCCATCGCGGTCACCATCGGACTCAAGTCGTCACCGCCGACGCCGCAGTCCTTGAACGGGGGGATGTCCACACCTGTCGGCGCTGCCAGGGTCTTTCCTTCAAACTCCTCGTAGTAGGGAGATCTCAGTGGGCCAGTCGAACCGCCCATGAGCGCGTCGGTCAGGTCCCTCATGCCGTCGTACGCACCCATCGCACCACCCTGAATCACTGTATAGGGATACGCCCCCCAGACGTTCAGGTTGACCGGACGGGAGGTCCGGCACGACTGGCCCAGCTCGACCGGCACACCGTCGACGACCAGGTTGCTCAGGGTGATTTCCACTTGTCCGGTCAGTAGCCCCCGGGCCAAGGCGTTGGAGCTTGGGCACCCGGGGAACTGAGTGGAACCGGGGGACCAGGCCAGCGAAGTGAGCGCAGGGATCTCGTCACCCTCGCGCACAACTTTCATGCTCATTGTCACGGTTGCGGGGACCGACCCGAAGGCAAGCAGTCTCACGTTTTCCGCTGGCAGAGCGCCGACCTCGATTGGCTTGCCCTGCGGGGTTATGGTCACCGGAGTGACTTCAGACAAGGTGAGCCGCGTTGCCCGTGGATACTGCGAGGGCGGAATATTGGCGCAGGCGACCTCGCCGAACGGCCAATCGACCTGCGCGACATTCGCGTCGTATCTGACCGGGTCTTCGATCGGAACATTGTTTCGTCCGAGCCGAAGCACGGCGATGATGGGATTGTCCTGGCCCAACGTGATGTACATCTTCGACCGACGCGCTACCGCGCCTTGCGTGGATGTCACTCCCCCAACGATGCTGTAACCCTCATTGGTGGGGACTTCGTCATTCGGTATGGCGCTGCTCGGCAAGGCCAAGGTGCTACCGGCCACGATGAGGACAGCAACAGCCACCCGGCGGATGCGATGACCAGATCGCGGGAGTCGGATGTGCGTCACAGATAGTCCTCGGTGTCGGTTCGGTGGGAACGGAGAGTTGTCAGCACGGAGCCGTCACGGGTTAGTGATGGTGATCGGGGTGCTGCCGGCGGGGGGCACGTTGGTCCACGTGCCGTCGACGTCGAAGGCCTGGCCCTGAAAAAGCCAAGAGCTGCGCACAGGTATCCCTCCGGCACATCGGCGATGATGATGCTGTTGCCCGTCGGGGTGACGACCTGAGTTGCCGTGTCGAAGATTCCCTCCACGGCACCCTCGACCGTGAACGAGCACCCGGCGGCAACGATCTCGCCCTTGACGTCAATCAGTTGCGCTGGCCACGCCGTGCCGTCGGGAGGGCCGACGATCGAGACAGTTGGGGACCCGACCAGGGTGACCTCGATGATGCCTGCCAACGGGTTGGTGCAGCCGCTCGTCGACAGCTCGCCGAGCTCGCCCATGTTGTCGCCGAACGCCCTCTGCGATCCCGGCTCCACCACTGTGCCGGCAAAGTCCATCTGATCGCAGGTCATCGTCTGACCGGCCTCGATATCCGTGAAGCTGACATCGTTGCCGACGAAATTCACCTCGGGCCCACCACTTGGCGTGAATTCACCGACGGCGGGAGCCGCGAGAGCGCGCACTGGTGCAGCCGGGGTCGGCGTACCAGAGGACGCGAGTCCAGCCACCGCGACCAACGGGACGACCAGACCGGTCAACAGGGTGGGCATCAAACCCATCGAAATGCCTTTCGGGCGTGGGTAGCGAGGCGAACGGGTCAGCCAACAGTCAAGGGGTTCAACGTGTCGAGCGCCACAAGTTGGCCGATCCAAGTTGGCGAACGGGCGGAAGTTGTCACCGGCGTGACAACTTCCGCACCGATCAGGGGCTGGTGATGATCACCGGCGGAACGCTCTGCCACGATCCGCCACCCTCGACGGACTGGCCCTGGGCGAGCCCCAGGATCCCGCAGACGAACCCAGACGGGGCATCGGTGATGACCAGACTCGAACTGGACGTGGCGAACTCTCCGGTGGCGTCGTCGTAGTCGCCGGTAATGTTCCCGGCCACGTGGAACGAGCAACCCGACGCGTCCACGAAGAGCGACACATCGCTGAGCTGCGCCGGCGAGACCGAGCCGACCTCAGCGCCCGTCACGGTGAAGCTCCAGAGTCCGTCCATCTGGAACGAACTGGTGCAGCCGCTCGTGGTCAGGCCGCCGAACGTCACAGCCGGATGACCGTAGCCTCGGCTCACCCCTGCGTCGTCTACCTGGCCGTGCAGGTCGAACTGCGAGCAGGTCAGGCCCTGACCTGTCGCGCTCGGCGTGAAGGTGATGTCGCTCCCGACAAAGGTGATGTCTGTGCCGATGGGGGTGTAGGTGTCGTCAGTTGCGTGGGCCGGGACTGCGGTGGCGACGAGCGCCACGAGCGTTGCGGCCACGGTGATCAAGCCATGTGAGATCTTCATCGGATTTCTCTCGGCCGAAGGTGCGATGAGGTGAGAAGGGTCTGTGCCGGTGGCGCTAACGCCACCGACACAGACCCTCGTGAATCAGCCCTGATCGCTCAGGGGTTGGTGATCGTCATCGCGGTGCTACCAGCGGGCGGCACGTTCTGCCAGGTTCCGTTGACCTCGATGGACTGGCCTTGGGCAACACCCAAGATCGAGCAGAGGAAGCCCACGGGGACGTCTGAGATGGTCAGCCCCGACCCGCCCGGGGTGAAGACGCCGGTGGAGTCGTCGTACTCGCCGTTCACGGTGCCTCCGACATTGAACGAGCAACCCGCCGCTTCCACGAACGCGTTGACATCGGTCAACTGCGCCGGCGAGACACTGCCGACTTCGGCACCGGTGATCGTGACGCCCCAGACACCGATCGGGTCGACCGTCGTAGCACCGGCGACCGGGTTCGTGCAGCCGCTCGACTGGAGGTCGCCCAGAGAACCGGCTTCGTCACCGAACGCCCGACTCGTGCCCGGGTCGGTCACGGTGCCCGACAGGTCGAACTGGGTGCAGGTCAGCGTCTGGCCGGCCTCGGTGGCGGTGAAGCTGACGTTGCTGCCGATGAACGCCGCCTCGGGGCCGCCATTGGGCGTGTAGTCATCGGCAGCGGCCTGGGCCGACGTCGACATCGCCATCACGCTGGTCACTGCGAGCGCCCCAGCCGCGAGGCCACCGGCGATGCTGCGGTTGCGAATCTTCATGACACTTCCCCTTCAGTTGTTGAGCAAGCCCGAGCGGGCTCAATTTCCCCCGTTGCGGGGGTTGGAAATCTGGAGGTCGAGCGAGTTGTCGCTGCCCGGCACGAGCGCGTTGACCGGGATCGAGCCGAACCACGGGAAGAACCCGGGAATGTCGAAGAAGTTCAGCGGCGCACACCCGGTGAAGTTCCCGATCGTGTACGTCGAGGTGACCCGGCCGCCGTCGTTGATGGTGAAGAACTCACCCGCGGGCGTGGCCGCGCTGATGTTGACCGGGTTGGAGGTGTGGCACCTGCTGCCGACGGCGAGCGGCCACCAGATGCCGAACACCTTCGCCTCGACGTTGCTCAGCTGGATGTCGTAGGCGACGTTCGACGACAACAGCGACTTGCCGAGCTGGTCGGTCGGCTCGATGGCGCCGGTGAGCTTGCCGACCTGGGTCATCGTGACCTTGGCTCGCGCCGGGATGCCGAAGACGTCGAAGTTCATCGTCTTCGTGGGAATGGCGAGCGAGCCGTCGACGATCTTGCCGGTGACCAGGTCGAGGGTCGACTTGAGCACCGAGGGCCCGAGCGGCATCGACGAGTCGACCATGGCGCCGATGTGCGTCGTACCGGCGGCGTCGTAGTCGACCTTGAGCGTCGGGTTCTCGTCGGCGACCTGAGCTGCGGCCTGTGCCGAAGGTGCGGCGAACAGGGCCACCGAGGCGATGGCGGCTGCCGCCATCGCGAGGCGAGAGCGTCGGACTGGTGCGCGGTGAGTTTTCACGTGGTTCCCCTGGGATCAAGATTGATGCGATCGAGCCCTTATGTGAGCGGGGCCACATTCGCGTTGTCGTTCGTCATTCACCTCCTCCCGGCGCCAGGCCGGCAAGGGGCAGGCCACGGCAACCGTCGATTGGCGGCGAAAATTGTCATGAGGGTGACAGTTTTCTTGTCACCCACGTCACAACTTCTTCTTCCCCTGTCGAGCAATCGGCTGCGAGGTCTGGACGTCTCCCGCCAGTGCCCATTCACTGAGTCTCGGAGGACCCCCTCGCGCCGCGCGGCGACGTCGGGATCTGGAGAACGCGTTTCTCTGGGAGGAGACCCATGACAGTCCGGATGACACAGGCCACGCCCACTCAACGCGGGCCGGCACGCCGCAAGCGCACCCACCGTCACCCCGCTGCATCGCTCACCATCGCCCCACCAGGACCCGGCCTGACCGCTGAGGTCGTTGCCACATATCGGCCACGTGCCGACGCCCTGAGTCAGCGGATCAGCGATCGAATCAGCCGCGAGGTCGCTGCCTTCACCAATCCTCGAAGCCATGGACTCATCGCCGAAGCGCTGAGCTCGGCTGTCTCCCTCTTCGTCGATGCCCTGGCCGGGGCCCCGACACGAGGCTCCAGTGTCGCGGGCTTCTATCGTTGGCTCGGGCAGATCGAGGGTGAAGCCGGGCACGACCTCGACGCCATGCGCGCCGCCCACCACATCGCCACCCACGAAGTGTGGGAGGAGTTGCGCACCATGAGGGACGAGCTGGGACTCACCGCCGACACCGTCGGCCGCATCGCCCACACGCTGAATGACTTCCAGAGCCAACTGCTCGACAACGCGATGCGAGGTTTCGCCCAAGGGCGGCTTGCCCGGCGTGTGGACCCGCGAGAGCCTCTCTTCCGAGCACTGGTCCGCCCCGTCGATCTGGCTGAGTTGCGCGCGGTCGCGGCAGCTGTGAGCTGGAGCGTGCCTGCGACACTGACCGTCGCCGGCTGCCGACCGAGGCACCCGACGGGCGGCCTGGGCGACCACCCCGACGTCATCACTGGGACCCACCGCGGCATGCTGGTCATGATCGGCAGAGAGGGCGCCGTACAGGCCCTGGCCCGACGGGTCACGGCATCACACGACGGCCCGATCACGATCAGCTCGGAGCTTGACGCAACAGCCGTCCATCACGGGGTCCGTTGGTGCGCTCGCGCCCTGCACCTCATTGCCGAGGGTGTCATCGACGCCGCCGAGACGGGGATCGTGCGGTGCGCCGACCATGAGCGTGAGCTGTTCCTCTACGCCGACCCGGAGCTGCGTCGGCGTACCGACGAACAATTGCTCGCCCCGCTCCTGGTGGAGACGGTCAAGCAACGCGCCTGCCTGGCCGAGACCATGCTGGTGTGGTTGCAGACCCGCGACAGCGCGCCAGCGATCGCGCCACGCCTCGGAGTCCACGAGCAGACCGTGCGACTTCGACTCAGGAAGATCAGGGCGCTCTTCGGTGACCGCCTCGACGACCCCAAAGAGACCGTCGGGCTGCTCTCCGCGCTTGAGTCTGCGGCGCCTCGATGGCGCAGCGAGGCAGCTTGTTGACGTCGAGCGCGCCGCACCGGTGAACCAGTCTTCGTGCACAGGCGCTGCTGGTGCCTGAGTTCTCCACAGCCCTTGGCAGAGGAGGCCACTCCGTCGTCTCGCCGCGCATAGCCTGATCACACCGCGCTGACGCTCCATACGCTTGGCGCTGGCGAAGGCGCTGCACTACAGGCAGACTGGAGGAATGATCACCGTGGAACAACAAACCATCACGACGATCGTGGGCGTGCTGGGCCTCATCCTCGCCTTCGCGGTGATGATGCAGTCCATGAAACGGGATCTGAAGGCCAGCATCGAACAGTCCGGAGCCGCGCTCGGCGCACGCATCGACAAGACCGAAACCACACTCGGCGCACGCATCGACAAGACCGAAACCGCGCTCGCCGCACGCATCGACAAGACCGAAACCGCGCTCGCCGCACGCATCGACAAGGTTGAGGCAAAGACCGAGGACACTCTCACCGAGATGCGCAACGAACACCGCAGCGACATGGCCGACATCCGGGCAGGACTGCGCGCCCTGGAGCAGAGGTTCTTCGAGATCTTGCTCCCCCAGCGAACTGCGAGGACCGGCACCGACGACAAGTGACCCGTCGTACCCGCTGGTCGCGAGGGCTGCCTCGCCAAAGCTCGCGCGCCCGCTAATGCTGAGAACTTGTCACCCGCGTCACAACTTCTGCATCCGTTGGCAAGCAACCGACGGCAGTCTCTGGACGCCGCTCGCCTGCTCCCTTTCACTGATTCTCGGAGGATTCCGGGGCGCCCCAGGCGACGTCGGGATCTGGAGAGCGCGTTCTCTGGGAGGAGACCCATGACAATCCCGATCGCACAGACCATCGCCACACACGAACCACGCCGCGCGGCCGTTGGACTGCTCTCGGCGCTGGAGTCCGCGGCGCCTCGATGGCGCAACGAGGTCGCTTGTTGACGTTGACCGCGCACTCGGGACGCGGTAGGCATGGTGACCACACTCCTGGTTCGTCGCACCATCGCGCCGCGCCCGCGTGGGTGTCTGACTGGGGCTCGGGTGCAGTTCATGGGTGGGGTTGAACCAGACGTGGAATCCAAGATCACTGCTGCCCAATTGGCACGGATGGTGCGGCCCCAGATGCCCGCCTTGGTGGAGCAGATCGTCGGCACCATCCACGAGCAGGTCGAGCGCTATGGCGAGTCCCCCAACGGGCGGCGCCACAAGCTCATCGAGCTCGCGGTCACCAACGGCATCAGCGAGTTCCTCGACACGATCGAGAACCCGAACGCCACCGGCCGCCGAACCGATGACCTCTTCCGTCGGATGGGCCACGGCGAGGCGATGGACGGCCACCCGCTCGAAGCGATGCAGAACGCGTTTCGCCTGGCCACCCAGGAGTCCTGGGAATACCTGCGATCCTTGGCCATCGAACACCAGCTCTCGACGGCCGCGCTCGCTCATCTCGGCGACGCGCTCTTCTCCCACATCGACCACCTGGCCGAGCAGACCCGCCTCGGCCACGTCGGCGCCACCCGCGTGCGCGAACGCGACCCGGCACTGGCGTCGGCCAAGCTGCTCGACGGCCTGATCAAGGGAAGCGAGGCCGAGAATCACGACGAGCAGTCGTCACTCGCCGACTGGAAGGTGCCTGACGAGGTCACCGTGTTCAGCATCAGGACCAGCCGCCGCGCTGCTCCCCTCGAGCTGGGCGATCTCGCTCCGCTGTGCCTGCTCGGCTCTGACCCCTCGGGGCTCGTGCTGCTCACCTCTCCGGCGTACGCCGACGAGGTCGCGGCCCTGCTCGACGGCACGTCGGGAGTGACGCGAGTCGCGGTCGCGTGGCCGGTGTCGGTGACGGCGATCCCTGACGCCTATCGCTGGACGACGCGCACGCTGCGCCTCGCGACCCAGGGCATGATCCGCGACGGCCGCGTGATCAACTGCGCGGACCACCGCACCCAGATCTGGTTGCACGCGGAGCCGTCCCTGCGCCAACAGTTGTGCCAGGAGCTGCTGCCACCGCTGTTGGCCGAGACCCCCAACTCGCGCGAGATCCTCTCCGAGACGTTGCTGGTCTGGCTCGAGACGCGCGAGAGTGCACCCGCCATCGCGGCTACCCTCGGCATCCATCCCCAGACCGTTCGCTATCGCTGGAAGCGCATCAACGAGCTCTTCGGCGAAAGGCTGCACGACCCCGACTTCGTGACCACCATGACCATGTTGCTCAAGGCCAGCGTTCCGCTGTGGAAGAACGGCGACCAGAGCGACTTCGAGCGTTTCAAGGCGGGTGATGAGGGATGAGCGCGCGCGGGACCTCTGGCCGGCTGCCGTCCGCGGGCGCCGCACTCCTGATCGCTTGCGCTGTTGCGGTGGCCCTCGGCGTCGCCTGGATTGTCGTCGACTCCACCTCCACCGGAATCTCGGTGACGGTTGCCGCGTTGTTGGCCGGACTGCCGATCGGGTTCCTGTTGGCTGCGCCGCTGCCGCTGCGCCTTGCCTCCCGCCGCGGTGCCGGGGTCGGGCTGCGGCTGTCTGCGGCGGCCCTTTCGCAGGCGGAACGGATCACCTCGGTCGTGCTCGACAAGAACGGCACGATCACCTCCGGGGACCTGCGGGTCACCTCCGTCGACCCGGTCGAGCCCGACCACGACCGCAACCTGCGCTGGTTTGCCGCGGCCCTCGAGCACGCCGCGGACGACCGCATCGGCCGGGCGATCGCCAAGCTCGCAGGGCGCGGCCACCTCACCAACGTGGTGATGACGTCAGGCGTGGGCATCAGCGGATCCGTGGACCGCCACCCGGTGCGTGTCGGACGCCCCGACTGGATCGGTTTCGACCACCCGGGAGGTGACGGTGTCACCGTCGCCGTCGAGGTCGACGACCGTGCACTCGGTCACATCACCGTCGATGACGTCCTGCGCGACGACGCTGCTGACTCGGTGGCGGCGTTGCGTGCGTTGGGGCTCGCACCGGTGTTGGTGTCCGACGCCACCGCCCACAACACCGAGCGCCTGGCCTCGGCCGCCGGCATCGAGGTCGCGCACTCCGAGGTCGCGGCCTCGAAGCGGGAGCGGGTGGTGGTCGAGCAGCAGGAGGCTGGCCAGGTGGTGGCATTCGTCGGATCGCCGGAGGAGAACCGCGAGGCACTCGCCGCTGCTGACCTGGCGGTGTCTTCCTCTGCACCTGCTTCTTCTGAGACTTCTCAGCCTGCGTCCTTGCCGGATGGTGAGCGTGCTTCGATCGGCCTCGACACCCTGGACGCCGGAGTGGTGGCGAGGGTGCTCATGCTCGCACGCACGACGTCGTCGGTGATCCGATCCAATCAGGTCATCGGACTCATCACGTGCGTGCTCGGGTTGGGCCTGGCCGGGGGCGGCGTACTCACGCCTGTGCTCGGACTGGGCTTCGGGGCGCTCGCTGCGCTGGTGGTTGTCGGCAACTCGCTGCGGGTGCGAGGCAGCGGACCACTCGGGAAGCGTCCCGAGCCGTCCGAGTGACCTTCGCTGAGGACGCCCGAAGTTTCGCTTCTCCGAGATCCTGCTCCCCCGCAATCCTGCTCCCACGGGCACCGACGACGTCTGAGCCCCGAGAAACTTGTCACCGGGGTGACAACTACTGGCACCTTTTCGTCGCTGTTCCCCCGGATCCATGGCGGCACCGGCCACGGACTGCCTTAATCGTCGTGGGCCGTCGGATGCTCTCCCTCCCCTTGTTCCGATGTGCTCACGGAATCCGCTCGGCACACGTGCCACGGAGCCGACCGCCCGCGGATCCCCTGGAGCCACCCCATAGCCAGGGCCCGCGGGCGGACTCCGGACCGGGGGTGCCGGGAGTGAGGTCAGGGCCGCAGTTTCGGACGGACGGCGACACGGATCCGCTCCCGGTTCCGGTTCACCTTCCGCACCCGCTCTCGCTGCAGTTACCGAAACGTATGCAGGATTTTTGGCCTCAGAACCTGCATACGTTTCGGTAACTGCAAAGAAGGGGGGGAGTCAGTGGCGCCGGGCGATCCAGACGATCAGGGCAAGTACGCCGAGAGCCGCGGCGAGCTGCTTGCCATAGGTCTTCAGCAGGATCGGGACCACCGTGGCTCCCAGATCGAGCGCGTCGTCCTGAGCCGGCGGCGGTGTCGACCGACTCGCTGTCGAGCCCGCACCCGACGCGGGTGACGAGGCAGAGGCAGGAGAGGCCGGCGGCGCGCTGGCCGGCGGGGCCGACGACGGTCCAGCGTCCGGATCACCATCTGGCCCCGAGACGGCCGCTGCTCCCGTCGGCACCGAGGCCGGACCGGCCTCGGCATCCTCGGGTTCCGAGGCCGCTTCGGGTTCCTCGCCACCCACCTTGGTCTTCAGGCACTCCACGAACTGGCCCAGCAGCTTGTCGCTGATGTCCTGGATGACACCGCGACCGAACTGCGCGGGCTTGCCCGTGATGTTGAGGTCGGTGACCACCCTGACGTTGGTCTCTGTCGCGCTGGCCTCGGTGATCGTGGCAACCACGTCGGCGCCGGCAGTGCCGTTGCCGCGCTTGTCCTTGCCCTTGGCCTCGATCTTCATGATGCCGGCGGCCTCGTCCTTCTCGGTGAAGGAACCGGAGCCGTTGTAGACCAGCGCGATCGGGCCGAGCTTGACCTTGCAGGAGCCGGTGAAGGTGTCGCCCTCGACCGACGTCACGGTCGCGCCCGGGAAACATCCGGCCACCGACTCGAGGTCATTGAGCGCGGCCCAGGTCTCGGCCTTGGTCGCGGGAACGGTGAACTCGTGTGTCAGGTCCACCGGCCTCACGCCCCCGCGGCGGCGAGGACGGCCCGCCGGGTCAACACGGTTGCCAGGTGCTTGCGATAGTCGGCGTCGCCGTTGAGGTCGGAAGGCGGGTTGGTGCCCTCGGCAGCGGACGCCGCTGCTCGGCGTACGGCGTCATCGGTGGCGGGCTGGCCGACCAGCGCCTGCTCCACCGAAGTCGCCCGCAACGGAACCGAGCCCATGTTGGTCAGGCCGACACGGGCCTCGGAGATGGTGCCACCGTCGGTCTTGACGGTCGCGGCCACTGCGACGATCGGCCACTGGTGGGCCACCCGTACGAACTTCTCGTAGTGGGCGCCCCACCCGGTGTGCTTGGGGATGCGCACCGAGGTGAGGATCTCGTCGTCGGCGATCGCGGTGGTCATGAAGTCCTCGAAGAAGTCTGCGGCCGCGACCCGGCGCTCGCCCCCGCTCCCGGTGATCACGAACTCCGCGTCGAGCGCCAAGGCCGGGGCGCCGAGGTCCCCGGCCGGATCGGCGTGGGCCAGGGCTCCGCCGAACGTGCCGCGGTGGCGGACCTGGGCATCCGCAAGGTGCTCGATCGCCTTGGTGACGAGCGTCGCGTGCTCGGCAACGAGCGGGTCCTTGCCGACGTCGACGTGCGTGGTCATCGCGCCGATCACGATGGCGTCTCCGTCGTCACTGACCCCACGCAGGGAGTCGATGCGGCCGATGTCGATCACGAACTCGGGGGCGTTGAGCCGCATCCGCAGCACCGGCAGCAGGCTCTGCCCGCCGGCGATGATCTTCGCGTCGTCACCGTGTTCGGCAAGGGCGGCCAGGGCCTCCTCGACGGTGGTGGGTGCCAGGTAGTCGAACTGTGCCGGAATCATTCGCTCGCTCCGTCCGCGATGGCGGTCTCGCCGCTGTCGTCGAAGTGCGGGGCAGCCGCCTCCGTGGTCTTGTCGCCGCCACCACCGTCGTTGATCGCCTTCCACACCCGCTCGGGCGTGCAGGGCATGCGTACGTCGTTGACGCCGAACTGGCGGATCGCGTCGACCACGGCGTTCACCACCGCCGGCGTCGAGGCAATCGTGCCTGCCTCACCAACCCCCTTGGTGCCCAACGTGTTGGTCAGTGCCGGCGTGGTCGTGTGGTCGACGTCGAAGCTGATCGTGTCGGCCGCGGTCGGCACCAGGTAGTCGACGAACGACGCCGAGACCAACGTGCCGGAGTCGTCGTACACCGCCTCCTCCCAGAGGGCCTGGGCAATGCCCTGGACCAGACCGCCGTGCACCTGACCGGCCACGATGAGCGGGTTGATCACGTTGCCGATGTCGTCGACGCAGGTGTACTTGCGCATCTTGACCGCGCCGGTCTCGGTGTCGACCTCCATCGCGCACAGGTGCGTGCCGTGCGGATAGTTGAAGTTGACGGGGTCAAACGTCGCGTCGCAGTCGAGGCTCGGCTCCACCCCGTCGGGCAGGTCGTGGGCGGCGAAGGTCGCCAGCGCGACCTCGGCCATCGCGACGCCCTGGTCGGTTCCCTTGACCCCGAAGCGCCCGGCCTTGAACTCCAGGTCGTCCGCCGAGGCCTCCAGCATGTGCGCGGCGATCGGCTTGGCCTTCTCGATGACCTTGTCCGCGGCCCGGACCAGCGCCTCACCACCGACCACGAGTGACCGCGAGCCGTAGGTGTCGAGCCCCTTCGGCGCCACCTGGGTGTCGCCGTGCAGCACCTCGACGTCCTCGAACGGTACGCCGAGTCGGTCGGCCACGATCTGGCTGAAGGCGGTCTCGTGGCCCTGCCCGTGGGCGCTGGCCCCGGTGATCACTTCCACCTTGCCGGTGGCCAGCATCCGCACGGTGGCGTGCTCCCAGCCGCCGGCGCCGTAGTCGAGGCTGCCCAGCACCCGGCTGGGCGCGAGGCCGCACATCTCTGTGAAGGTGGAGACGCCGATGCCCAGCTGGACCGGGTCGTTCGACTCGCGGCGACGCTGCTGCTCGGCGCGCAACTCGTCGTACCCGAAGTGCTCCTTGGCCATCGCCGTGGCGGCCTCGTAGTTGCCGGAGTCGTACTCGAGCCCGGCCACCGTGGTGAACGGGAACTCCTCGTGCTTGATCCAGTTCTTCTCACGGATCTCCAGCGGATCGACCCCGAGCTCGGCAGCCAGCTCGGTCATCATCCGCTCGATCGCGTAGGTCGCCTCGGGGCGGCCGGCGCCGCGGTAGGCATCGGTCCAGGCCTTGTTCGTGAGCACGGTCTGCACCGCGAAGTGGTACGCCGGGAACTTGTAGATCGCGTTGAACATGAACGCCCCAAGGACGGGTACGCCGCCGCCCACGAGGCTGACGTGAGCGCCGAGATCGGCCAGCAGCTCGACCTTGAAACCGGTGACGGTGCCGTCCTTCTCGGCGCTGAGCGTGAGCTTCTGCCACTGGTCGCGGCCGTGGTGGGCGGCCATCATCGACTCGGAGCGGGTCTCGGTGAACTTGATCGGCTTGCCCAGGCGGCGAGCCAGCACCATCGTGATGAACTCCTCCGGTGTGGTCTGCAGCTTGCCGCCGAAACCGCCACCGACATCGGGGGCGATCACCCGCACCTTCGACTCGGAGACACCGAGGACGGCAGCCAGCAGGAAGCGCAGGATGTGCGGGATCTGGGTCGCACTCCACATGGTGATCTGCTCGCCGGTCGGGTCGACCACCGTCGAGCGCGGCTCCATGAAGGCTGGGATCAGGCGCTGCTGCCGGTACTCGCGCTCGATGACTATTCCGTCGCCTTCCCTGGCCTTCTGGATGGCCTCGTCGACGTTGCCGCCGGTGCCGGCCTCGGCGGAGTCGAAGACCCACAGCGCGGACTTGTTGGTGCCCAGATCGGGGTGCGCGAGGGTGGTGTCGTTGGCGGCCTCCTTGAGGTCGAGGGCGGCCGGGAGCTCCTCGTAGTCGACGTCGACCAGCTCAGCCGCATCTCTCGCCTCGGCGGCACTCCTGGCCACCACGACGGCCACGATCTCGCCGGCGAAGGTCGCTCGATCGATCGCCACGGGAGGGTGGGGCGGAGTCACCTGGTCGGGTGTGATCGGCCAGGCGTTCGGCAGGCTGCCCTGCTCCTCGCCGAGGTCCTTGCCCGTGACCACCGTGACCACGTTCGGCGCCTTCTTGGCCTGCTCGGTGTCGATGTTGGTGATCTTCGCGTGGGCGAACGGACTGCGCACCATGGCCAGGTGGAGCATGCCGGGGAGCGTGATGTTGTCGGTCCAGCGGGTGCGACCAGTGATCAGGCGCTGGTCCTCCTTGCGGCGCCGGTCCCTTCCGATCTCGAGCTGCGGCTCGGCTGTCGCGGTCACTTGTTGACCTCCTGTCCGGAAGCGGTCTGCACCGCGCGAACGATGTTGTGGTAGCCGGTGCACCGGCACAGGTTGCCCTCGAGACCCTGCCTGATCTGTTGCTCGTCGGGCTTCGGGTTGTCGTTGAGCAGGTCGATCGACTGCATCACCATCCCCGGCGTACAGAAGCCGCACTGCAGGGCATGGCACTCGTGGAACGCGGCCTGCATCGGGTGCAGCGCGCCGTCCTTGGCGAGGCCCTCGATGGTGGTCACCTCGTGCCCGTCGGCCTGGACCGCCAAGACGTTGCAGGACTTCACGCTGCGCCCGTCGAGGTGGACGGTGCAGGCGCCGCAGTTGCTGGTGTCGCACCCGATCACGGTGCCGGTCTTGCCGAGCTTCTCGCGCAGGTACTGCACCAGCAGCATCCGCGGTTCGACCTCGTCGGAGACCTTTGCTCCGTCGACGGTGACTTCGATCTTGGTCATGGACGACTCCTCGCAGGCGTTCTGTTCGCTCTTCCGGGCGCTCGAGTGGTGTTCGTGTGACGCGGCTCACGCTAGGGCCGGCGAGGTTGGCGAATGGTTGGCCTGCGGTTGTCGCCCGATAGTCCCTGACGTTTCCGTCCATTCCTGTCGATAGTCCCTGACGTTTCCGTCCTCCGGCGGACCAAAACGTCAGGGACTATCCCGGCTCCAGGACCGAAACGTCAGGGACTATCCCAAGAAGGAGGAGGTCAGTGGGCGGCGGCGGCGAGGCGGCCCTTGAGCAACGGCTTCAGCGGGTGCGGGGACTCCCCCAGCTGAGCCAGGCAGGCCTCGACGACCTCGGTGTCGTACGGCACCAGCTCGGTGTAGCGAACGACGGCCGCCGGCACCGGATCCGCCAGCAGCGCCTCGCGGACCGCGACGGCCAGGTAGTCGGCGTACTCCCCCAGGCCGGGCGAGTCGGTGCCGGGCAGCAGGTCGCCGCCGTACGCCGTGACGGCCTCGCGCACGCGACCCTGGCGCAGGCAACGCACAACCGTCTCGACGTCGGTGTGCACCGGAAGCGTCAGTCGGTAGGGACGCGAGGCGAGCTGTCCGCCGACCGCGTGGCGCAGGTGGGAGACCTCGGCCTTGAGCGTCGACGGACTGATCGACTGGTCGCCGTAGAGCAGGGCGTGCAGCTGGTCGAGGTTGAGGCCGTCGGGGTGCAGGCAGAGCAGGGCGAGGATCTCGGTCTGGCGACGGTTCAACAGCAGGCGTTCACCGTCGAGGCGCACCTCGGCCGAGCCGAGCAGTCGCAGGTCGAGGCCGCAGTCCTCCGGCGCGCGCGCACCGGGGACGACCAGCCTCGGGGCCTCCCGTGGCACGACCTGGGCCATCGCGGACTCGATCAGCCGGGCCATCATCCGCGCCGTCGCGAGTCCGATCGGGTGGGAGCGGTCCCAGGTGGTGGAGAGGTCGATGACCCCCAACTGCTCACCGGTGGCGGGGTTGTGCACGGGCGCTGCCCAACACACCCAGTTGTGCACGATCGGGGCGAAGTGCTCGGCGCTGAAGACCATCGACGGAGCGCCAGTGTGCAGAGCGAGGGCGAGCGCGTTCGTGCCGACGCTGGACTCGTCCCACTTGCCGCCGACCACGAAGTTCACCGACTCCGCCTTGCGGCGCATCACGCGGCCGCCGTACGTCCAGAGGATGCGGGTCTCCGGGTCCGTCACGGCGAGCACCAGGTCGCCGTCGTCGGCGGTACGCCGCAACTCGTCCTCGACGTGCTCGACCGCGCGTTGGAGCGGTGAGCCGACCCAGAAGGCGGCGGTGTCGGACTCGTCGGCCAGGGGCGCCTCGGTCACGTCGGGTGTGACCGCCCTGCCGGAGCGCAACCAGGAGTGCAGGATCTCGGGGCGGACCAGGCTCTCGGCCCGATCCCCCTGCTCCACGAAGGCCGTCCAGGCGCGCACGGCATCGAGCCTGCGGGTGTGCAGTTCGTGGCGATCGACAGTCATCGGCGACTCCTGGCGGCGTTGTTGGCCACCGTAGCCCAGCCCGACTCACTTGTGCGCCCATGTCGTGACTTCGCACCCCTCGAACAGGTGCGAAGCCGGGTGGACTGAGCGTCACGACGAAGAGCGCCAGCCCACCAACCGGGGCGCGAGTGCCCGCAGCGATCCGGTCCGGAGCGCCCCCAGCCACAGCCCGGCGCCATAGGCGAGGTCGTCGAGGCGGTGGGCGATCACGTAGCGCGGCAGGTCGAGCTCGGGCCGGGTCCGGCGCCAGTCCAGCACACCCTCGACGACACCCGCGACCAGCGCCGCCCGGCGTGCACGGCGGGAACCGACCGAGGCCACCGCAACCAGTGGCCAGTAGTGCCGAGTGAGGGCCGAGGCGGTCTGCCACGCCGCAGCCACCGACCCTTCGAGAACGATCACCGCGGCTGCCCGCACCGGCCGATCGCTGGCCCCGAGCCGGCGTGCGGCCGACGCCGTCGCCAGTGAGACGGCACCCCCGAGCAAAGGCACTGACCAGCGCCGCTGCACCAACAGGGCCAGCGTCACGGCCGCCGTCCACGGGCTCACCACCATGGGAGCAACGGCGCCCGGGTGCCGCGCACTGAGCGGCGCCGCCGAGGTGCCGTAGAACGCCTTGCGGCCGAGCCAGGCCCTCAACGTCGTGCGATGGTCGTGGCGTACGACGGCAGCCGGTTCGTATCGCACGGACCACCCGTCGGCGAGCAGGCGCCAGACCAGGTCGACGTCCTCACCGCAGCGCATCGCCTCGTCGAACCCGTCCTCGAGGGCGTCGACCCTTGCCACGAGAGCGGCACTCGGCAAGTAGGACACCGCGCCGTGCAGGGCCACCAGCGCCGGCCGATCGCCGAGGTCAAGGGACGAGCGTGCTTGTTCATAGCGCTCAAGCCAGGCGTCGCCCGGCGTCGCGGCCCGGCCCAGCACCCTCGGACCGACCAGTGTCACGGCCGGGTCGTCGAGGTGGCGCCGCAACGTGGCCAGCCAGCCGGGTTGCGGCACCACATCGGAGTCGCAGAAGGCGACGTACGTCGTACGGACGGCGCGCAGCCCCGTGTTTCTCGCAGCGGCAGGCCCCTGGTTCTGCTCGTGACGCAGCAGGAGTGCGTCGTGCTCGCCGCAGACCCGTTCGAGGGCAGCCGGGTCGCGTGACCCGTCGTCGACCACGATCACCGGAACGCTCGAGGGCAGCGACGCCAGCAGCCGGGCCACCACTTCGGCGCGGTCGTGCGTGGGCACGACGACGGTGACGTCGTCGACAGCCTCGTCGGCGCGGGCAGGCTCCGGCCACCAGGGGTCCGCCAGGCCACGGCCGAGCAACAGCCTGGCGAGCCTGGCGGCAGCGGGATCGTCACCAACTGGCGCCGGCAGGTGCCGCACGAGCCGCGCGGCGGGTGCGCTCAGGCGGACCACCCGACCGCCGCCCATCAACGTGCGCCCACCGTCGCACACGTGCACGCGCGGTGAGAGCTGGAGTCCGAAGTCTGGTGGCGGGAAGGTGCTCACGTCTGCACCTCGCGGCGTACGGCGGTCAGTCGGCCCCGGTCGTCGACGTCGATCTCGCTCAGCTCGGCGACGAGTCGCTGCACCATCTCGGCATGCAGGCGGCGCCCGGCATCCACCGTGGCGGAGGTCGGGTCGCCGAGCACCCCGTTCGATGAGATCGCGCGCACCCCTTCGGCGCGAAGCCTCGGCAGCAACGTCATGAGCGGTTCGACGCAACCCGGCTCGAGGCGACGCTGGTCGACAGAGCCCGGTTCGAGCGCGAGGAGCAGGGACGTCTCGGTGCGGCCTGCGTGAGCATCGGACCCGCGCGCCTGGCAGGTCGTCCATGCGACACCACGACCCTCCTGCCGGAGTTGGGCGACGGCACCGGTGATCGCATCGACATTTCCCCCGTGTCCGTTGACGAACACGACACCCTCGGCCCAGCGGCAGGCCGAGCGGGCCAGCTCGACGAGCACGTGCCGCAGGGCCTCGGTGCCGATCGACACAGTGCCCGGGAAGCCTTCGTGCTCACCGCTGGCGCCGTACGGCAGGGTCGGTGCGACGACGAACCGCTGCGCGGCGCCGGCCAGGTGACTGGCCGCGTCACGGGTCACCCGCGCCGCGATCAGCGCATCGGTTCCCATCCCGAGGGCCGGGCCGTGCTGTTCGAGCGAGCCGAGCGGCACCAGCAACACTGCCGCCGGCTCACCGTCGAGGTCGGTCCAGCGCATCCTGCCGAGCAAAGAGACCTCCGGTCTGGACATGGGCTCAGCCCAGGTCCCTCAAACGGGCGCCGTGGCGAGCGCTGTCGAGGACGTGGCCCGGCAAGGCGAAGGAGGGAGCCGTGGCGGAGCCACGGCGACTGACGACAACGCAGTCCGGGGTGCGTTCTGGGCTGCGCGCAGCTGGCGACTGCCGTTTGAGGGACATGGGCTCAGCTGGTTTCCCAGGGCCGGCCAGTCACCAGTGGGCTCTCGTCGCAGGCACTCGCCGGACGACCCCTGGTGCCCGATGCCGTGCGTGTCGGGCTGAGCACCAGCGGCACAGGGGCATTGCGCACCGTGCCCGTGTGCGAGTGGTCCTGACTGGAGTCGGGTGCCTCACCGCGTTCGAGGAACTCGGCGTTGCCCTTCACACACTCCGGGTCAGGGCCGTCGAGCGGCAGGCCGGTGAAGAACTTCGCCGCCATGCATCCACCGCGGCACGAGTCGAAGGCCGAGCACTTCGTGCAGGCGCCACCGGTCTGCGGATTCCGCAGGTCGAGGAAGAGGTCAGAGGTCTTCCAGACGGTGTCGAAGCCGCCCTCGCTGCGCACGTTTCCGGCCTTGAACGTGTCATGGATCGCGAACGGGCACGCATAGACGTCGCCGACCGGGTCGACCAGACAGACCACGCGTCCGGCACCGCACAGGTTCAGACCGGGCAGCGCCTCGCCGTACGCCGAGAGGTGGAAGAACGAGTCTCCGGTCAGCACCTTGTCACCGTTGGCGATCAGCCAGTCGTACAGCTCGCGCTGCTGCTCGGGCAACGGGTGCAGGTCGTCCCACACGTCAGCACCGCGTCCAGAGGGACGCAGCCGCGTGAGCCTCAGCTGGGCGCCGTACTTGTCGGCGATCGCCTTGAACTCGTCGAGCTGCGGGATGTTGTGGCGGGTACACACCACGGAGATCTTGAAGTCCTTCATGCCGGCGTTCTGCATGTTGGTCATCGCGCGCATGGCGGCGTCGTACGTGCCGGCACCGCGCACCGCGTCGTTGACCTCGGCGGTGGCACCGTCGAGAGAGATCTGCACGTCGACGTAGTCGGTCGCCGCCAGCTTCGCGGCGCGCTCCTCGTTGATGCGGAAGCCGTTGGTCGAGAACTTCACGCCGACGTGGTGGTCGACGGCGTAGTCGAGCAGCTCCCAGAAGTCGGGGCGCACTGTGGGCTCTCCCCCGCCGATGTTGATGTAGAAGATCTGCATGCGCTCGAACTCGTCGATCAGTGCCTTGCACTCCTCGGTGGAGAGCTCGTCGGGGTCGCGTCGACCAGACGATGACAGGCAGTGCAGGCAGGCCAGGTTGCAGGCGTAGGTCAGCTCCCAGGTCAGGCAGATCGGCGCATCGAGGCCGTATTCGAACTGATCGACCAGTCGTCCGCCCTCGGGCCGGTCGGTGAAGGGTCGTTCCTGCAGTGCGGTCATGCGGCACGCTCCTGGATCAGCCCGCCGGCGGCAAGACTCTGCAACGCGGCGAGGTAGGTGGGACGCTCTGCGTCGGTGACCGAGGCGGCATCGAGTGCCGCACCCACCGACGGACAACCGGACAACGCGTGTACGACGGCCACCAGGGCCGGCGACTTGAGGAAACTGAGCCGGCGCGTGTGGAAGTCGTAGGCCAGCGCGCCGAACGGCTCGGGACGCAACTCCACCGAGCCGCTCAGCTGCCAGGCACCCTCCTCTCGGACTGCGAGCGGGGTGGTGAGCATCGACATCAGTAGACGCCGCACATGCCGTCGATCGAGATCTCCTCGACGAGATCCTCGGCAAGCTGGCCGTCGGTGGTCTGCTCGGTCTGGTCGGGTCCGGACTGGGTCATGGTGACCTCCTTGCTCGGGTCGCACGAGGCGACCGGGGGTGGGCGATTTCCACGCTACGAAGCGCGCTGTTCCTGCACACCCCTCACCGCGACGGTGACACCTGTCGGAACGGACAGGTGCCCCCCTCCCCCCGAGGGCGGTTTCGCGATCCTCGCCTGTTCGCGGCCTCCTGACGGACCTAGCGTCCAGGGCATCCACACCGAATCCGGAGGTTTTCCGATGCAAGTTGACGAGTTGCTCAAGCCGTTCCCGATCAAGGAGTTCCACCCGTTCCCACGGGCACTCATGGGTCCCGGTGCACACGAGATGATCGGGCCTGAGGCCCTCAAGCTCGGCTTCCGCAAGACGCTGGTGATGACCTCCGGCCTGCGCGGCACCGACATCGTGCACAAGATCGTGGAGTCGATGAAGTACCACGGCCTCGAGGTCGTGCTCTACGACAAGGTGGAGTCCAACCCCAAGGACTACAACACCATGGACGCGGTGAAGCTCTACCAGGAGAACGCCTGCGACTCGTTCGTCTCCATCGGTGGCGGCTCCTCGCACGACGCCTGCAAGGGCGCCCGCATCTCGGTGGCCCACGACGGCCGCAACGTCAACGAGTTCGAGGGCTTCAACATGTCCGAGAACCCGAAGAACCCGCCGCACATCGCGGTCTCGACCACGGCCGGCACCGGCTCCGAGACCTCGTGGGCCTACGTCATCACCGACACCACGACCGACCCGGACAACCCGCACAAATACGTCGCCTTCGACGACGCGTCGGTGGCCACCCTGGCGATCGACGACCCGGTGCTCTACTTCGACTGCCCCGTCGACTACACGGCGCAGTGCGGGTTCGACGTACTGGCGCATGCCTCTGAGCCCTACGTGTCGCGGATCAACTTCGAGCCCTCCCTGGGCAACGCGATCCGGGCCATCAAGCTGACCTCGGAGAACCTGCGCGAAGCAGTCTGGAACGGCCAGGACCTGAAGGGACGCGAGGGCATGATGTACGCCCAGTACATCGCCGCCCAGGCGTTCAACTCCGGCGGCCTCGGCATCATCCACTCCACGTCGCACGCCGTGTCCGCGTTCTACGACACCCACCACGGGCTCAACAACGCGATCGCGTTGCCCCGGGTGTGGGCGTTCAACATGCCCGCGGCGTACGGCCGGTTCGCCGACATCGCGGAGGCGATGGGCATCGACACCCACGGCATGACCAAGCCGCAGGCCGCCGACGCTGCCCTCGCCGCGTCCATCCGCCTGCTCCGCGACGTCGGCATCCCCGAGAAGTTCACCGACATCACGCAGGACAGCTACTCCAAGAACCGACTCGGCACCGGCCCGACGAAGTACTACGAGAACGCATCAGTGATCAAGGGCGACGACGAGGACGTGGACCGCATCACCAACCACGTGCTCGGAGACGCCTGCACGCCCGGCAATGCCAAGGAGTGCACGTTCGAGACCGTGCGCCCCGTGATCGAACACTGCATGAACGGCGATCTGGACGACCTGATCAGCTGACCAGCCCCGGTCCGGTCGTCGGCTTCGCACCGACGGCCGGACCGGTTTCCACCCCTGCTAGCCAAGGAGAGAACGTGACCACGCTGCCCGAATCGGCCCCCGCCTTCATCGACGTCGAGGAAGCCAGGCAGCGCTTGGCCGACCACGGATACCTCTCCGACGACCGGCTCGCCACCACCGTCTTCCTCCAGACCCGCCTGGACAAGCCCGTCCTGCTCGAAGGCCCGGCAGGTGTCGGCAAGACCCAGTTGGCGAAGAGCCTGGCCGAGGCCACCGGCCGGCGCCTGCTCCGCCTCCAGTGCTACGAGGGTCAGGACGAGACCAAGGCGCTCTACGAGTGGGACTACGGCAAGCAGCTCCTCTACACCCAGATCCTGCGCGAGAAGCTCGGCTCGATCGTTGAGGACGCGGTCGACCTCAACGAATCCATCGAACGCATCGCCAAGCAGGACTCGGTGTTCTTCTCCGAACGGTTCCTCGCCGCTCGTCCACTGCTCGAGGCCATCGACTCCGACGAGCCGGTCGTGCTGCTCATCGACGAGGTGGACCGCGCCGACGAGGCACTCGAGGCGGTGCTCCTCGAGCTGCTCTCCGAGTTCCAGATCTCCATCCCCGAGATCGGCACGATCTCCGCCAAGCACCTGCCGTACGTCGTACTCACCTCGAACAACACCCGCGACCTGTCGGCTGCCCTGAAGCGGCGCTGCCTGCATCTCTTCCTCGACTACCCCGACGCCGAGCGCGAGCTCGAGATCATCAGGTCGAAGGACACCGGGCTGTCCGAGGCCCTGGCCGGACGGCTGGTCGAGATCGTGCGTGACCTGCGCACCCTCGACCTGCGCAAGGCGCCGAGCATCTCCGAGACCATCGACTGGGCCCGCACGCTGGCCGTGCTCGGGGTCGAGGAGCTGACCTCCGACGTGCTCTCCAGCACCCTGAACGTGGTGGTGAAGTACGAACGCGACCTGAAGAAGGCGCTGGACGCCATCCCCCGCATGGTCGACCCGAACGCGACTGTGCCCGACGGTCTGCACGGCCACGGTCACGGCCACGGGCACGGCCACGGCCACGGCCACGACACCCTCGAGCCGCGCGACGACAGCGGTGACGTCGACGGAAAGGCCGTTCGACTGGCCAAGGACAGCCCCGGCCGCCATGACGACGGCTACTACGGCGGTGAGGGCGGCACGAAGCCCACGCCCAAGTCGGTTCCGGCCGGCCAGGGCAGCAGGTCCTTCTCGGCGCGCAAGCGCCCGGTCTAGGCCGGCGACATGGAAGGCGCAGTCCACCGCTTCATCCGGCTGCTGCGGTTGCACGGAGTGAGGGTGAGTACAGCGGAAGTCATCGACGCCATGCACGCGGTGGCCCAGCCGAGTGTGCTCGACGAGCGTGAGGTGCTACGCGCCGCCCTGGCGGTCAGCCTGATCAAGGACCGCCGCGACCTCGAGGTCTTCGAGCGCGTCTTCGACCGGTTCTTCGGGTTGCGCGCGGTCGTCGAGGAGCAGGACGACGAGCACTCGCACACCCACGACGACCTGAGCGACGACGGCGAGCTGACCGACTTCACCCTGTCGGAGGAGCCCGGCGACATTCCCGAGGACGGCCACTCGCACGGCAAGCCTGACGACATCAAGGAGTTCTTCAAGCCCGAGGACATGGCCCAGCAGTACAACCTCCACCAGGAGGCGAACAAGATCGACATCGCCGCGCTCACCGACGAGATCGTGCTCTCCAACGACACCCAGGACAGCATGGGTGAGGCAGCACGGGTGCAGCTGTCGACGCACCGCATGCACAACCCCGGCAACCCCGGCGACCTGATTCGCAGCCCCGGGATGGAGCTCGCCACCGAGCTCACCGTGGCCGAGGAGATGGCACTGCTGAGCTGGCTCGAAGAGCGCATGCCAGAGGACACCTTCGTCGACGACGGAGACATCGACGATCTGCGCAAGGCACTGGCACCGTGGCTGGCGAGCCTGCCCGAACGCATCCGCGACCACCTCGAGCAGCTGATGCAGACCGAGGTCGAGATCGAGATGCGCGAGCTGCAGGCGGCCCAGGCCGAGACCGTCGACGAACACGACCGGGCCGATCTCGAGGAGTCGCTGCGGCGCCTGCTGGGCAGCCTGCACGGGGCGCCCCGCCCACGTCGTACGACGGCAGCACGCGGCGTGGTCGACGGGCGGCGCACGATGCGCAGCAACATGAAGTACGACGGCGTCCCGTTCCGCCCGGTCACGGTCGCCAAGGCCCATGACCGGCCCAGGTTGCTGGTGCTGTGCGACGTCTCCCTGTCGGTGCGCTCGACCGCACGCTTCACCCTGCACCTCGTGCACAGCCTTCAGTCGGTGGCCTCGTCGGTGCGCACGTTCGCCTTCGTCAAGGACGCGGTCGAGATCACCGACCTCTTCTCCGAGCACCGCATCGAGGACGCCCTCTCACTGGTGATGGCCGGGCTGCCGGCCGGTGGGATTCTCGATGTCGACGCAGACTCCGACTACGGATCGGCCTTCGAGCAGTTCCTCGACCAGTACGGATCAGCGGTCAACCGACGGACGACGGTCATCGTGCTCGGCGACGGACGCGGCAACGGCAAGGACCCCGGGCTCGAGGCATTCGAGGAGATCTCACGACGGGCACGATCCACCATCTGGTTGACCCCGGAGCCCAGCTACTCCTGGGGACTCGGCGGCTGCGACCTGCCGTCGTACGCGGAGTTCTGTCAGAAGGTGCAGGTCGTGCGGAACCTGCGCGGGCTCGATGAGGTCACCACCTCGCTGAAAGTGACGACATGAGCACCCCGGACGAGTCCTGGCTGCGATGGGGTTTGCCCAGGGATCCCGCATGAACGCCCCGGCCTCGTCTCCGTCCACGTCCTCGTCCTCGTCGGGTGTCGCCCCATGAGTGCCGTGGAGCCGGCATCGGCGATCGACCCGTTCGTCGCCACCCGGGACGGCGTCTATCGTGACGCCATCGTCGAGGTGCACGCACTTCACGGCGTTCGCCCCCGCCGACAGTTGCGGACCGTGCGCACCGAGCACTTCGACATCGTCCGCGAGGGGTCGCTGATCAGGCTCTCGCACGCCCTGCGCTCCGACGAGATCGACGACGACCTGTCGGGCCTGCTCGCCGAAGAGCTGTTCCAGCCCGGCTGGTTGCGCGGCCCCGATCTCTTCGAGCGGCTGCTGACCGGCATCGTGCTCAGCACCCGCGCCGACCCGCTCGATGCCTGGGCGAACTTCTACGCCAACACCCTGGCCCGCGTCGCCGACACACTCAGCGTCGACGACCCGAAGGCCGGCGGCTCCGGTGCGACCGGTGCCTCGGACACCAGGCACGGCACAATCGCCGACTACGCACCGGTGTACGGGCTGGCCGAACAGGCGCTGGTGCCGGGATCCGCACTGGAGCTGGGCTGCTGTTTCGGGTTCCTCTCCTTGCGCCTCGCCGCCGGGGGACGCCCGGTGATCGCCTCCGACGTGTCCGCGGGGACCGTCGCCCTGCTCGACGCCGTCGCACCGCGTCTCGGCCTCGGGGTGCACACCCGCACCGCCGACGCCGGCCGGTTGCCCTTCGACGACAAGGCGGCCGACAATGTGCTCGCCATCCACCTGCTCGAACACCTCGAGCCCCGGCACGGCGACCGTGTCGTCCAGGAGGCGCTGCGCGTGGCACGCCGACGCGTCGTGATCGCCGTACCCCTCGAACGCGAGGCAGACGAGACCTGGGGCCACGTGCGCACCGTCTCCCTCGACGACCTGGATGCCTGGGGCTCTGCCAGCGGCCACCCGTACGACGTCCGCGAGGCGCACGGCGGCTGGCTCGTCATCGACGTCGCCCCCTGACCCGTCGACCTGGCGGAGCCGAGGTCACCCACCCTCAACGTCGTGGATCACAGTCACCCAGTGACTGCGATCCACCACGTTGTGCGTTGCGCGGCTCTTGCCTCGCTGTGTTCGATCATGCGGGCACGATGCGGCTGACTCCCGGCGTGAGTGGGCCGACGTACCTGTCCGTCGGGTGCACGGAGGACACGTGGAGGACTGTCCGGACAGGACCGGCACCCCGCCCATCGGCCGGTTCGCCGGGGCTCCGCGAGCCATAGCGTCGGAAGTCCCATCACACCTGGAGGAACCATGACCGATCTCGACACCCGTCCCACCGATGCCGCTGCTGCGGCACCTACTCATGCCGCGGCGGTTGCGCTGCCGTCGGGCTGGGGCGATCCGTTCCCGTTGGGTCTGGCCAGCTTCGGCATCTCGGCCCTCGTGCTCTCCACGGTGATGTCGGGAATGATCGACCCGCTCGCCACTCCCGCCGTGCTCTCGTTGGCACTCGCCCTCGGCTTCCTCACGGAACTGGTCGCCGGCATCATCCACTTCCAGCGGGGCGAGACCTTCCCGGGGCTGGTCTTCACGGCGTATGCGGGCTTCTGGCTCAGCTATGCGCTTCTCGTGCAGTTCTACGGCCCCATGGTGACCGCTGACGCCGCAGCCATCACCGGCATGTTCCTGCTCGCCTGGGCGATCTTCTCCACCTACATGCTGCTCGCCGCGCTGCGTACCAACGTGACCACCGTCGTGATCTTCACACTGCTCTCCGCGGTGTTCTACCTGGCCGCGTTCGGTGCGTTCTTCGAGAACACCGCGCTCGGTCACCTTGCCGGCTACCTCCTCGTCGCCGACGCGCTCGTGGCGCTCTACGCCTCGGCGGCAGTCATCGTGAACACCACCTGGGAGCGCACGGTCCTGCCCGTTCCGTGACGGGTGCAGTGATCCCGGCTGATCTGGATCCTGCCTCTCCCTGCTCGGGTGGTGCCCACCGGGTCAGATCACCCCGAGCTTCGAGGCCTCGTAGACCGCTTCAGCCCGGCGGGTGACCCCGAGCTTGCGCAGGATGTTGCCGACATGGAACTTGGCGGTGGTCTCGGAGATGTAGAGCTGCCGCCCGATGTCACGGTTCGACAGGCCGCGGGCGAGCAGGGCGAGCACCTCGCACTCACGCGGGGTCAGGTGCTTCTGCTCGGCCGCGGTCGGCGTGTTCAGTCCGCGCACCATGGCGGCCGCCGAACGGGCGTCGAACGCGCTCTCGCCTCGTGCCACGTCACGGATCGCCCGGATCAGCCCTGACGTGTCGACGTCCTTGACGACGTACCCACGGGCGCCGGCCCGCACCGCACGCAGCACCAACGCGTCGTCGAGGAAAGTGGTGAGCACGAGGATGCCGAGGCCGGGGTACTGCTCGGACAGCTCGGCGCACAGGTCCAGGCCCTCGGAGTCGGAGGATGTCGACAGCTTGAGGTCGAGCAGCACGATCTGCGGACGTGCCGCGCCGATCACAGCCAGTGCCTCGGCACGGCTCGACGCCTCGGCGATCACCCGCAGGTCGGACTCACGCTCCAGGATCGACCGCAGTCCCTGCCGCACGATCGCGTGGTCGTCGACGAGCATGATGTCGACGACATCGACGTCGGGGCCGGGGGGCGCCTCGGGTGGGCTCAGGGTGGCCATGATTCCTCCTCTGGCCTGGCTCCCACCAGGCCGGTGATCATCCCCGGGCGATGGCACGCCAGGGGCAGCGGGATCCGCATGTCGATTCGTACGCCGCCGATGCGGGCACGACGGAAGGACAATGCCCCTCCGATGTCGGAGAGACGGCTGGAGATGTTGGCCAGTCCGCAGTGCCGGCCGTCGACCGGTCGCCCGCGCCCGATCCGCAGCTTGCGGGCCAGCTCACCGGGGTCGCCGATGCCGTCGTCGGCGACGCTGACGAACAGCTCGTCGGGCCGGTAGCGCATGCGGATCACGGCCCGCGACGCCTCGGCGTGCACGGCCACGTTGAACAGTGCCTCACCCACCGCACGCGCGATCTCGTGGTCGGCGTCTGACGGCAGCACCTGCACCTCGCCTTCGATGTGCACCTGCACGGACAGGTGCGGCCGGTGGTGCTCGGCCACCTCCTGCACCAGCTCCGGCAGCGTCCAGACCGTGTCGCGATGCGGTTGGTGCAGGGCGTAGATCGCCCGGCGCAGCTGGTCGACAGCCTCCTGCGTGAGCGCCTTGGCCGTGCTGAGGTGCTCCAGCAACCGGGATGCCGAACCGCCGAGGTCCTCGGCCTCTCCGCGAGCGATCTCCATCGACATGCCCGCCGACAGGACGAACTGCGTGACGCTGTCGTGCAGCTCGCGAGCGATCCGGTGTCGCTCATGGTCGACCAGCTCGCGCTGGTGGGCCACGAGAAGTCGTTCCTCGGCCTGGCGCAGTTCACGGGTGCGTTCCTCCAGGTCGAGGGCCTGCGCCACGGCGTCGTCGTACAAGGTCTGCGCACGGCGGTGCAGCGCGAGCCCGGCTTGGTACTGCTCGCAGTTGTAGAGGGAGACGGCAGCCTCGTTCGCCAGGATCCGCAACACCGACAGGTCCCCCGGCTCGGGCTCGTCCTCGAGCCCGTGAAGACCGACGAGGCTGCCGATCATCGCGTTGTCGAGCGTCATCGGAACGCGTACCCACCGGTCGAACCCGGGTGCCCCGGTGGCATGGCCGGCCCGGATGGCGCCGAGCTCACGGCGTACGTGCGGGGGCAGGTCGGCGTCGTCATCGATCACGCGACCCGTCTCGTCGACCACGAGGAACCGCGGACGTGCTCCCGGCAGCTGCCCGTCGGAGAGCGCCAGGATCGTCCACTGCGCGGCTAGGTGCTGCGCCGCGGCGCGGGCCACTTCCTCCAGCAGAGCGCGTGGGCCCTCCGCGGTACGCACGAGCGCCCGGCTGATCGAGTCCATTGCGCGCACGGCGTGCTGCATGCGCTCGTCGGAACGGACGTAGGCGCGGTAGTAGGAGCCCTTGCCGGAGCGCACTCCCGTGAGGGTGGTGAGATCGCGGCCCGTGGGGGTGTGCCGGTCGCTCATGGGTGGCTCGCATCTATGGGGCGCCGTGTGGGTGACATGGCTACAACGCGTTCCGGAAGAGCTCGGCGATTTCCTGCTCGCTGGCCAGTCGCGGGTTGGTGGTGAGGCAGGCATCGTCGAGGGTGGTGCTGGCCAGCCGCGGGATGTCGGCCTCGGTGACACCCAACTCCTTCAGCCCGCGCGGGACGCCGATGTCGTCGGCCAGACGGCGGATGTGGTCGGCCAGCATCTCGGCAGCCTCTTCCCCGGGCATGCCCTGCTCCGCCAGGCCGGCGGCGGCCGCGAGCTCGACGAACCGGTCGGGTGTGGCCCTCGCGTTGTAGCGGACGACGTGCGGCAGGAGCACCCCGTTGACCACGCCGTGCGGGGCATCGAGCAGTCCGCCCACCTGGTGGCTCATGGCATGCGTCGCGCCGAGGATCGCGTTGGAGAACGCCAGCCCGGCCTGCAGGCTGGCCTGCGCCATCTTGCGCCGCGCATCGGTTTCGCGAGGAGTGGTCATGGTCGTGCGCAGGTTGCGACAGACCAGGCCGACCGCGCTGAGCGCGTGGGTGTCGGCGAGCGGGTTGTGGGCCAGGGAGACAAACGCCTCGATGCCGTGGGTGAGCGCATCGAGGCCGGTGGCTGCGTTGAGGTCCTCCGGCATGGTGACCAGCAGTCGCGGATCGGTGATCGAGATGTCGGGCACCAGGGCGCGGCCGAGGATGGTGACCTTCACCGACCGTTCGGTGTCGGTGACGATGCAGAACTGGCTGACGTCGGCCCCCGTGCCGGAGGTCGTGGGAATGATCAGCAACGGCGGGATCGGGTGTGTGATGAGGTCGACCCCGGCGTAGTCGAGGATGTCGCCGCCGTTGCCGGACAGGATGGCCACGCCCTTGGCCGCGTCGGCGACCGAGCCGCCGCCGATGCCGATGATCACGTCGCAGTCCCACTCGGCGTAGTGCGCGTAGGCGGCCCTGATCTCGTGGTCGCGGGGGTTCGGGGTGACATTCGACCAGACCACCGGCTCCAGGCCGGCCTCACGAAGGTGGCTGATCAGCTCACTGACCCAACCCGCCTCGATGATGCCGGGGTCGGTGACCACGAGGGGGCGCCGGGCCCCGAGACGCGCTGCGGCGAACCCCGCCTCGGTCAGTGATCCCGACCCGAGGACCACCTCGGGCGCGTGGAACTTGGCCAGTTCGAATGTCTCCGCAGGTGCTTCCCGCAGGGTGCTCGTGCCGTGGCGTCCCCCGATCGCCGGGACCGTCGTGGTGCTCATCCAAGTCTCCCAACTGTGTGACGCACACCACTGTGCCTCGCCGAACGTTGCAAGAACGTTGGGTCGCGCGAGATCCACGTGGTGCGGCGCCCCTGTTCCTCAGGCTAGGAGCACGGTCAGTGCGGCAGGCCCGGCAAGGTGACAGGTGCTGCCTACCCGTCCGGAGAGGTACGACGGTCAGCCGACGAAGCCCCCGTCCGCGGCCACCACCGACCCGTTCAGCACCCGCCCTTCCCGTGAGCAGGCGAATACGATCGTCGCGGCCACCTCTCGCGGGTCGAGCCGCTCGCGCAGCAACTGGGACGCGGCAAGGTCGGCCGCGGAGACGTCGTACAGTGCCGCGGTGGCGTCGAGCATGGCGGTGCTGGTGGCGCCCGGGGAGACCGCCGCCGCGGTGACACCGGTGCCGACCAGATCGGCGGCGAGTCCGCGCACCAGGCCGACGACCGCATGCTTGGCGGCGGTGTAGGCGGCGAGGTGGAAGAGTCCGCGCGAGCCTGCCGCCGAGGCAACCGCCACGAAGCGGCAGCCGGAAGGATCGGGCCCGGAAAGCATCGCCGGCACGGTGGCGGCGGCCGTGTTCCAGACCCCGACCACGTCGACCTGCAGGAGTGTGTCGAGGCTGGGGTCCTCCCACAGCGGGCCCCCTCCGGCGACCACCGCGGCCGCGGCAACCGCGACGTCGAGTCGACCCCAGCGCTCCTGAGCCTCGGCGACGGCTCCAAGAAGGGCCGCCGCGTCTCGTACGTCGGCTTCGACGGTGACCCCGCGCTCACCGAGCCGCCGCTGTGCAGCGGCGAGGTCTTCCCGGGTGGCCAACGGATAGGCGACCCCGCTGCGCGTCGCGTCGTCACCGGCACACGAGTCGAGCGCGACGACACGGAATCCCTGATCGGCCAGCAGGCACGCCGTCGCCGCGCCGATGCCGCGTGCGGCACCGGTCACCAGTGCCACGCGCTGCTCGCTCATGCTTGCGTCGGTCCTCGCGTCATTTCCCGAGGAGTCAGTGTCTCCCGGCGGCGGCCGGGCCGAGCGTGCGCAGGAAGTTGTCGGGAACCACGACGTCGTCCGGACTCAGGTCGTGCACCGAGGCCTTGCCCATGCCGAGCAGCGCCGAGTCGATGCCGCCCCGCAGCACGTCGAGCACGTTCTCGACGCCGGGCTGGCCTCCCGCGGCGAGGCCCCAGAGATAGGCACGGCCGATCATCACGGCCTTCGCG
This sequence comes from Nocardioides sp. Soil797, assembly GCA_001429555.1. Taxonomy (GTDB): domain Bacteria; phylum Actinomycetota; class Actinomycetes; order Propionibacteriales; family Nocardioidaceae; genus Nocardioides. Next base: position 379,855 of record LMSR01000011.1, read on the forward strand.
CCCAGGGCCACCGCCTTCACGACGTCGCTGCCGCGCCGGATGCCGCCGTCCATGACCACGTCGATCTCGGAGCCGACCGTCTCGACGATGGAGGGCAGCACCCGGATCGGAGCCGGCGTACCGTCGAGGTTGTTGCCGCCGTGGTTGGAGACCGAGATCGCGGTGACGCCGGCGTCGACCGCGGCGCGGGCGTCGTCGACGCGGCAGATTCCCTTGAGCATGAAGGGCCCGCCCCACTCCTCGACCATCCAGGCGATGTCCTCCCACGTGGGTGGCGCGGTCTGCGCCCACTCGCCGTACGCGCCGAAGAACGTGGGCGCCTCGGCCTCGGAACCGGGGTCAACCAGGTTGGGCGTGGTCAGGTCGGGCAGCTTGCCGGAGCGCGCGAAGTCGAGGAGCCAGCGTGGGCGACGCAGCGCCTCCGGGGCGAAGCGGGCCATCGCCTTGAGGTCGAGTCGTTCGGGGATGACCGGGCTGCCCCAGTCGCGGCCGTAGGAGAACGACCAGTCGAGGGTGGCGATCATGCCGACGCAACCGGCCTTGCGGGCCCGGTCGAACCGTCGCGCCATCGCCTCGCGGGTGCCCATCCAGTAGGACTGGTAGAACAGCTGCGGGCAGGCCGCGGCCACCTCCTCGACGGGTTTGCTGGCGAACGAGCTGAGCCCCATCGCGATGCCTCGGGCGGCCGCCGCACGGGCCACCGCCACCTCGCCCTCCGGGTGCACAGCCTGTACGCCGGTCGGCGAGATGAGCACGGGCATCGAGATGTCCTGGCCCATGACGCGGGTGGAGAGGTCGCGTTCCCGGGAGAGCCCGGCGACGTGAGGCGCGAGCCCGAGCTCGCTGAAGGCGCCGGTGTTGTCTTCGTAGGACGTGCCTCGCTCCGAGCCGGCCAGCAAGGCGCTGTAGACCGAGGCCGGGAGCCGCTTGCGTGCCCGTCGCTGCGCTTCAGCGACGGTCTCCATCCATGCAGAACTCATGTGTGTCTCCTGGTGTCGTCTGCTCACGACGATAGGAGCCGGACCACGTCACGGTAACTCTCCGAGAGGACGGGGCGCCCTGTCCTGAACGGCCGCTACCCGTGGATGGGTCCGTCGAGCCTGGCCAACGGTTGGCCACTCCCGCCCCAGGTGCTCGAGATGATCTCGGCCGCGATGGAGACCGCGGTCTCCTCCGGTGTGCGCGCGCCGATGTCGAGACCGATCGGGCTGGAGAGGCGTGCCATCTCCTCCGCGGTCAGCCCGGCCTCCTTCAACCTCGCCAGGCGGTCGTCGTGGGTGCGTCGCGATCCCATCGCGCCGACGTACCCGACCTCGGGCAGGTGCAGCGCCACCTCGAGCAGCGGTACGTCGAACTTCGGGTCGTGGGTCAGCACGCCGATGACGGTGCGGCTGTCGATGCGCCCGGCCTCCTGCTCGGCGGCGAGATAACGGTGCGGCCAGTCGACGACCACCTCGTCGGCCTCGGGGAATCGGGTGTTGGTGGCGAACACGGGCCGGGCGTCGCACACCGTCACGTGGTAGCCCAGGAAGCTGCCGACGCGGGCCACGGCGGCAGCGAAGTCGATCGCGCCGAAGACCAGCATCCGGGGCTTCGGGGCGAACGCCCAGACGAAGACCCGCATGCCCTCACCACGACGCTCGCCGTCGGGTCCGTAGGTCAGGGTGCCGCTGTGGCCGGAGGCGAGCAGGCCCAGCGCGTCGTCGCGGACCGCGTCGTCGGCCCGCGGACTCCCCAAGCTCCTGGATACTCCCTGACGTTCGGGTCCTCCCGTTGCGGTAGTCCCTGACGTTTCGGTCCTCGGGGGGACCGGAACGTCAGGGACTATCCCCTCTTGGTGGACCGGAACGTCAGGGACTATCCCCCCTTGGTGGGCCGGGGCGGCGGGGTGGATGAGCATCCGCCGGCCCACCCACGCAGGATCGGGGTGCTCGACCACGGTGGCCACCGCGACCGGACGCCCGGCCTCGATGTCGTCGGCGATCGCACCCAGCTCGGGGAAGGTCTCCTGGTTCACCTTCTCGACGTACACATCGAGGATGCCACCGCAGGTCAGGCCGACCGCGAAGGCGTCGTCGTCGGAGATGCCGTAGCGCTGCAGGACGGGTACGCCGCTGTCGGTGACCTCACCCGCCAGCTCGTAGACCGCACCCTCGACGCAGCCGCCCGACACCGAGCCGACCGCGGTGCCCTCGGGCCCGACCAGCATCGAGGCACCCGCCGGCCGCGGGGCCGAGCGGAACGTCGCCACGACGGTTCCCATCCCGACGGTCTCGCCGGCTCGCCACCATTCCAGCAACTCCGGGAGCACCTCACGCATGGGCCACCACCTCCACCAGTTCGTCGTACGTCGCCAGCGAGTGGCCGGCGAGGAAGTCATCGCAGTGTGGCAGCGCGGCCGCCACACCCTGTTGCACCGGGAGGTAGCCGTCCTTGCCGCGATGCGGATTCACCCACAGGACCCGGTGCGCGAGCCGCTGCAGCCGGGCCATCTGCTCGCCGAGCAGTGCGGTGTCCCCACGCTCCCAGCCGTCGCTGCACACCACGACCACCGACCCACGGGCCAGGCCGCGCGCACCCCAACGGTCGAGGAAGACGCGCAGCACCTCACCGAGCCGGGTGCCACCCGACCAGTCGGGCACCGTCTCGCCAGCGGCGATCAGCGCACGGTCGGGGTCACGCTGGCGCAGGGCTCGGGTGATGTGGGTGAGACGGGTACCGAGGGTGAACACATCCACGTGGCGGCCCCCGTCGGCGACCACGAACCGGTGGGCCAGCCGCAGCAACGCGTCGGCGTACGCACTCATCGAGCCGGAGACGTCGATCAGCAGCACCACACGTCGGGGGCGGGTCCCTCGGCGGCGCCAGGCCAGGTCGGCCGGCTCACCCATGCGGCGCAGGCTCTCGCGCAGCGTGCGCTGCGCGTCGATTGTGCCGCGGTGCCAGCGCTGGTGACGTGAGGTACGCCGCTGGGGCAACCGAGGAGCGATGCGCGCGAACAGCGAGGCCAGCAGGCGTTTCTCCGCCGCGCTCATTGCCGCGACGTCGCGGTGTCGCAGCCTCTCGGTGCGGCTGGCCATCGCCCGGACCGGGTCACCGTCGTCCTGATCGGGCACACCGCCGGCGTTCTCCTCGCGCTCGCTCAGGTCGGAGGTGACCACGCGTGGTTGCTCCTCCGACGGCACGGTGCGCGGCAGCCCGTCGCGGTGGTTGAACCAGGCATGGAAGACCTGGTCGTAGCGGTCGAGGTCGTCGGGGCAGGAGCAGAGCGTGGCGCGCCCCGACCAGTAGGTCGCCCGGCGGTCGTCGAGACCGACCAGCGCCACGGCACGGGTGAACTCCTGGGCGCGGTCCTGCGTGACGGGTACGCCGGCAGCGCGCAGGGCCCGGGCGAACCCGAGCACGATCTCGTCCGCGTCGTGGGCCACGTCAACCGGCCATCATCCGGTCGAGGGCCTGACGAACCCGGTCACCGTCCTCGCGGTACTTCACCAGCGCCCCGAGGGTGGCCGACGCCGTCTCCAGGTCGAGCTCGCTGGCTCCCAAGGACTCCAGGGCCCGTGCCCAGTCAAGGGTCTCGGCCACTCCGGGCGGCTTGAGCAGGTCATCGCGACCGCGCAGGTTCTGCACGACGGTGACCACCTGGCGGGCCAGTTCCTCACTCACCTCAGGGGCACGAGAGCGAAGGATCTCGAGCTCGCGCTCCAGCCCGGGGTGGTCGATCCAGTGGTAGAGGCAGCGGCGCTTCAGCGCGTCGTGCAGCTCGCGGGTGCGATTGGAGGTGAGTACGACGATGGGTGGCGTCGCGGCCTTCACCGTGCCGATCTCGGGGATGGTGACCTGATAGGTGGAGAGCACCTCGAGCAGGAACGCCTCGAACTCGTCGTCGGCCCGATCCACCTCGTCGACCAACAGGACTGCTGGGCTCTCGCGAAGCGCCTGCAGGACGGGTCGAGCGAGCAGGAACCGCTCGTCGTACAGGCTCTTCTCGGCGTCCTGGAGCATCGGGTCCGCCGTCGGGCCGCCGGATGCATTGCCGGATGCACCGCCGGCTTGAGTGCCGGCCACTGCCTCGATGGCCCGCAGGTGGAGGATCTGGCGCGGGAAGTCCCAGTCGTAGAGAGCCTGCGTGGCGTCGATCCCCTCGTAGCACTGCAGTCGGATCAGGGGCAGGTCCATCGCCTCGGCGATCGCTTCGGCCAGCGCGGTCTTGCCGGTTCCGGGCTCGCCCTCGAGCAGCAGCGGCCGCTGCATGCGCAGCGCGAGGAACACCACGGTGGCCAGTGACTCGTCGGAGACGTAGCCGGTCTTGCCGAGGAACCGCTCGACCTCTCCGACATCGCCCGGAGCTTGTTGGTTGCCCATGACTCGAGGCTACCCAGCACCACGTTGGCCGTCGGTTGGCCTCTGCCCAGCAAGACGACCGGTCAGCTCATTGCGGTGTGGATTCTCCGGCTTCTGAAGCCGGAGAATCCACACTCAAACGCGTTCCCGGGTCAGTGGCCGGGCGCGAGTCGACGTCGTCGCCGGTGGCGAGGTCGGCGCACTCGACCAGCTCGACCTCGTGCGTCGCCAGATAGCTGCGGGCGCCCTGGTCCCCCTGCGCCTCGGCTCGTACGCCGGCCCAGTGGTCGCGTCCGATCAGCACCGGGTGGCCAGGTCTGCCGGCGTACGCCGCCCGGCGCAGCACGCGCGTCTCGGACGGCGCGGACTCGGCGACCGGCGGGGGAAGGGCGGGCTCGGCGCGATGCGCGGGCTCGGCGTACGGCGGGGGTTCGGCGTACGGCGGGGGTTCGGCGACCGGCGGGGGCTCGGCGCGATGCGCGGGATGTGCCGCTTTCGCGAGCGGCATCGCTTCCGCGAGCACCCGGCGTACGACATCGGCGCCGACGTCAGGCAGGTCGACAAGCGTGACGAGTACGGCTTCGGGTTGTTCGGTTCCGGGATCGCCCGCGAACGCAGCGAGCCCTGCCCGCAGCGAAGCCCCCATGCCATCCGCCCAGTCGGTCGCCTCGACGATGCGCACCTGCGCGTTCGCCAAGAGCGCCCGGGCGCGCTCGAACTCGGCGCCCAGCACCACGGTCACGTCGGCGCAACCTCCCTCGCGGAGCACGCCGACCGAACGCACGAGCCAGTCGTCGACCAGGGCCTTCGGGGTCCCCATCCGGCGTCCGGCGCCCGCGGCGAGGAGCAGCCCGTGAACCGTCACCGTCATGCCTTCACCCTAACGGCGCGAACTGGCAATCCTTGACGGCCCAGCAGTCACTCGGGAGCGCCAAGACCACCGAGCGGCGCGATCTCCGTGCCAGACTCCTCACAGACCCACACCGGATCCGGCCCGCCGAGCTCGGGGTGGATGTAGAGCGCGTGCACGGCGGCCTCGCAACGCGGGCAGACCGGCCATCGCCCCATCCGCTCGAGGAGTGCGTCCTGCACGTCCTGGGCGACCAGCCCACCGACGTACGACGCTCCCGCCGGCCACTGCTCGGCCCACCATCGTCGCTCGGAAACCGCGTCCTCCAGGACGGAGACGATCTCGGGGTTGGCGACCCCGGTTGCCTCGAGATCACGCATCACGACGGCGCGGGCGTTGAGGAGTTGGTCGGTCACGAGTCCATTGTGCGTCGTGGGCGGTGACCCCGGGCTCGAGCCACGTCGACGATTGCCCCCTCGGCCGTCAATGCTCGACGCTTCGTGGGTCACTCGACGCGCTCCCAGCCGCGGCGGTCGCGGTGGGTACCGAGGGCCTCGTCACGGCTGCGGTAGACGATGTAGGGGCGGGTCAGGTAGCCGACCGGGGCGCTGAACACGTGCACCAGCCGGGTGAACGGCCACAGCGCGAACAGTCCGAACGCCACCAGCGCGTGCAGCTGGAAGCCCAGGGGCGCGTCGGCCATCAGGTCGGGCTGCGGGTTGAAGGCGAGGAAGGAGCGGTACCAGACCGAGACACCTTCTCGATAGTCGTAGTGGCCGCCGACCGACAGGATCGAGCCGGCAATGGTGTTCCACATGCCCAGCGCGATCGCCGCGGCCAGGAACGCATACATCACCTTGTCCATGGTGGTGGTCGCGGAGAACACCGGCCCCACGGTGCGGCGCCGGTAGACCAGGATCACCAGCCCGACCAACGCCATCACGCCGGCGATCAGGCCGCCCACGATCGCGACCAGGTGATAGGTCTCCGTGCTGATCCCGAGGGCGTCGGTCCACGACTCGGGGATCAGCAGTCCGATCACGTGGCCCCCCACGACCCCGAGCATCCCGAAGTGGAACAGCGGGCTGCCCAGCCGCAGCAGCCGGTCCTCGTAGAGCTGCGACGAGCGCGTGGTCCAGCCGAACTTGTCGTAGCGGTAGCGCCAGAAGTGGCCGACCACGAACGTGGCCAGGCACAGGTAGGGCACGATCACCCACAGCAGCACGCTCATGCCCTGCTCCCCTCTGGGCTCCTCATCGCCGGCATCGGCAGGTCGGTGGGCCCCGACGGGACCGGGGTGCCGGTCAGCGCGGGGTCGCCGTACGGCGTCAGGCCGACCTCCTCGGCGGGCGGGCCCTCGACGGCCAGCCTGCGTACGGCGTCCCACTCGTCGCCGCGCAACGGCGGCAGCGTGGAGCACACGGCCTCGAGCGCGCCTGCCCAGGGACTCTCCTCCTCGAGCAACGCCAGCCGGAGCAGCTCCAACCCGGCCCGGTGGTCGAGCAGCAGCCCCCAGCCCAGCGCCCGGTCGACGGTCGCGGCGTACTCCAGCACGACGCACAGGTGGTCGGGCAGCTCGGACTCGTCGAGGAGGAACCCCGAGCGCAGGTAGGTCTGCTTGAACCGCAGCAGCGCCACGCCCCGTTTGCGGGTGTCACCGTGGGCGAAGTAGGTCAGGAAGAGGTTGCAGCGACGGCGGTTGTCGAAGGTCTCGACGTAGGACTCCTGCAGTGCGCCGCGATCGGCGGAGCGCAGGTGGGACACCACCTCCCCCAGCGGGTCGCGGGCCGCGGCCGGCAGCCCGGTCACGGCCTCGGCCACCAGGGGCAGGGCCTGCGCCTGGTCGGCGTCGGGGTAGCCGAGCAGCACCGAGGCCGACTGCCAGGCCACCGTCAGCTGCTCCGGCGACCACGTGGGCCGGGGGTGCCTGGCGCTCATCGTTCGCCGCCTTCCGGACTGGCCGACTCGGCAGGGTCCGGTGTGTCGTCACGTGGCGGGAACAGGCCGGCCGGTGTGCCCTTGCCGTCCCATTTCAGCAGGTTGACCCGTGACGCCTTGTCGTCGGGACCGGCCATGGTGTCGGCGGTCTGGCGGTTCTGCAGCATGGTGAAGTTCTCCACCGCGATCGGGACCGAGGCGCCCGATCCCTCACCGAACGGCCCGGACCCGACCATCCCGGGCCCACCGTCGTAGTCGAGCGCGCACTCGGTGGCCAGCTCCTCCAACGAGTGCGCCTGCTCGGCGTGGGCGGGAGGGATGACATAGCGCTCGTCGTACTTGGCCAGGGCGAGCAGGCGATACATGTCATACATCTGCTCCTCGCTCATGCCCACTGCCTCAGGGATGGCGGCGTTCGGCTCACGACCCATGTTGATGTCGCGCATGTAGGAGCGCATCGCGGCCAGCTTCTTGAGTACGCCGTCCACCGGCGCCACGTCGCCCGCGGTGAACAGCTCGGCGAGGTACTCGACGGGGATCCGCAATGCGTCGATCGCGCCGAACAGGTTGCCGGCGTCTTCGGCGTCCTCGCCGGTCTCCTTGACCACGTCTACCACCGGGGAGAGCGGCGGGATGTACCAGACCATCGGCATGGTGCGGTACTCCGGGTGCAGCGGCAGGGCCACCTTGAACTCGTTGATCAGCGCGTGGATCGGCGAGCGCTGGGCGGCCTGCACCCAGTCGAACGGCACGCCGTCGCGCTCGGCGGCTCGCACCACCTCGGGGTCGTTGGGGTCGAGCAGCACCGACCGTTGCGCGTCGTACAGCTGGTGCTCGTCCTCGACCGAGGCGGCCTCGAGCACCCGGTCGGCGTCATAGAGCGCCAGGCCGATGTAGCGCAGCCGGCCCACGCAGGTCTCCGAGCAGACCGTGGGCAGGCCGACCTCGATGCGCGGGAAGCAGAACGTGCACTTCTCGGCCTTGCCGGTGCGGTGGTTGAAGTAGACCTTCTTGTAGGGGCAGCCCGAGACGCACATCCGCCAACCCCGGCACCGGTCCTGGTCGACCAGCACGATGCCGTCCTCGCTGCGCTTGTAGATCGCGCCGCTCGGGCACGATGCCGCGCACGACGGGTTGAGGCAGTGCTCGCAGATCCGGGGCAGATAGAACATGAAGGTGTCGTCGAAGGAGCGCTTCACCTTGGACGCGACCGCCTTGAGGCTCTCCTTCTGCAGGATCGGGTCGCGCTCGAAGGTCTCCTTGGAGCCACCGAGGTCGTCGTCCCAGTTGGCCGACCAGGTGATCTTCATGTTCTTGCCACTGATCAGCGACTTCGGCCGCGCCACCGGTGTGTGCTCCTGGGCGGGAGCGTCGGTGAGCGTGGCGTAGTCGTAGGTCCACGGCTCGTAGTAGTCGTCGATCGAGGGCAGCTTGGGGTTGGAGAAGATCGTGACCAGCTTCTTGAACCGGCCGCCGGCCCTGAGCTTGAGCCGGCCACGCCGGTTGAGTGTCCATCCACCCTGCCAGGTCTCCTGGTCCTCGTAGCGGCGTGGGTAGCCCTGCCCGGGACGGGTCTCGACGTTGTTGAACCAGACGTACTCGGTGCCGGCCCGGTTGGTCCACGCCTGCTTGCAGGTGACCGAGCAGGTGTGGCAACCGATGCACTTGTCGAGGTTCATCACCATCGCCATCTGCGCCATGACCTTCATGCCTTGCCTCCCTCTGGTGCTCGGCGGGTCTCGATACGGTCGCAGAGCGACCTGGTCGACCAACGAAGGGCAGACATCAGTAGGTCACCTCCTGGGACCGCTTCCGGATCACCGTCACCTCGTCGCGTTGGTTGCCGGTCGGCCCGAGGTAGTTGAACGCGTAGGTCAGCTGGGCGTAGCCACCGATCAGGTGCGACGGCTTGACCAGCAGCCGGGTCAGCGAGTTGTGGATCCCGCCCCGGTTGCCCGATGTCTCCGCGAGGGGTACGTCGATCAGCCGGTCCTGGGCGTGGTGCATGTAGACCGTGCCCTCCGGCATCCGATGGGAGACGATGGCGCGCGCCACCACGACGCCGTTGCGGTTGACCGCCTCGATCCAGTCGTTGTCGGCCACGCCCACCTTGTCGGCATCGGCGTCGCTCATCCAGATGGTCTGCCCGCCCCGGGAGAGCGAGAGCATGAACAGGTTGTCCTGGTACTCGGAGTGGATCGACCACTTGTTGTGCGGGGTCAGGTAGCGCACGGTGACCCCGAGCTCGCCCACGTCACCCAGCTCGGGCTCGCTGAAGAGTGCCCCCATGTTGAGCGGTGGCCGGAAGACCGGCAGCGACTCCCCCAGCTCGCTCATCCAGTCGTGGTCGAGATAGAAGGTCTGCCGCCCGGTCAGGGTGTGCCACGGCTTGAGGCGCTCGACGTTGATGGTGAACGGCGAATAGCGCCTGCCGCCGGTCTCGGAGCCCGACCACTCGGGCGAGGTGATCACCGGCTGTGGCGAGGCCTGGGTGTCGGCGAAGGAGATCTGCCGGCCCTCGTTCTCCGCGGCAAGGTCGTGCAGCTGGGTGCCGGTGCGGGCCTCCAGCTTCTTGAAGCCCTGCACCGCCAGCTCACCGTTGGTGGTGCCCGACAGCGCGAGGATGGCCTCGCACACATGCACGTCGCGCACCAGCGAGGGCCGTCCGTCGGCAACGCCGCCGCGGATCGCGCCGTTCTTCGACTTCAAGTGCGCCAGGGGCGTGGCCAAGTCGAAGGTGATGCCCTTGGTGGTCGCTCCGAGCGTGTCGAGGAGCGGCCCCACGGCGTCGTACTTCTGCGCGACCGCACCGTAGTCGCGCTCGACCTCCACCAGCTTCGGCAGGGTGACCCCGGGCACCGGCTCGCACTCGCCGAGCTTCCAGTCCAGCACCACACCGTGGGGGTTGGCCATGGCGTCGGGAGTGTCGTGGGTCAGCGGCAGCGCCACCACGTCCTTGCGTACGCCGAGCCGCGGGCCGGCCAGCTCGGAGAACTTCTGCGCGATCACCCGCCAGGTGTCCCAGTCGGAGCGGGTCTGCCACGGCGGAGCGATGGCCGGGTTGAAGGAGTGCACGAAGGGGTGCATGTCGGTGCTGCTCAGGTCGTACTTCTCGTACCAGGTCGCGGCGGGGAGCACGATGTCGCTGAAGATCGTCGTGGAGGTCTGCCGGAAGTCGAGGGTGAACAGCAGGTCGAGCTTGCCCTCGGGGGCCTCCTCGGCCCAGGCCACGTCACGCGGCCGCTTGCTCTCGGGCGCCTCGGTGGCCCGCACCGACGAGGTGGTGCCCAACAGGTGCTTGAGGAAGTACTCGTTGCCCTTGGCCGAGGAGCCGAGCAGGTTGGCCCGCCAGATGGCCAGGATGCGTGGGAAGTTGGCCGGGTCGTCGGGGTTCTCGCCCGCGAAGCCCAGCTCGCCCGACTTCAGCTGGTCGACCACGTGCTCGGCGGTCGGTCGGCCGGCCGCGGCGGCTTCGTCGCAGACGTCGAGAGGGTTGCGGTCGAAGGTCGGGTAGGACGGCATCCACCCCATCCGCGCGCTCTTCGCGATCACGTCGGCGGTGGCGAGGCCGGTGAACCGACCCGTGCCGGTGCCCGACGACAAGGTGTCCGCGGCGAAGTGGTCGTAGCGGAACTGGTCGGTGTGGAGGTACCAGTAGGCGGTCTGGATCATGTTGCGCGGCGGGCGGCTCCAGTCGAGCGCGTTGGCGAGGTTGGTGTAGCCGGTGATCGGCCGCACCTTCTCCTGGCCGACGTAGTGCGCCCAGCCGCCCCCGTTGACCCCCTGACACCCGGTCAACGTGGTCAGTGCCAGGAACGCCCGATAGATCGTGTCGGAGTGGAACCAGTGGTTGGTGCCCGCCCCCATCAGGATCATCGAGCGCCCCTTGGACTCCTCCGCGTTCTGGGCGAACTCGCGGGCGATCCGAGCCACGGCCGACGCGGGCACGCCGGTGATCGGCTCCTGCCAGGCCGGGGTGTAGGGCGCCTCCGCGTCGTCGTACGCCGCCCCGACGCCGTACTGCGCCAGCATCAGGTGGTAGACGGTGGTGACCAGCCGCCCCTCCACCGTGCGCACCGGCAGGTCACGCACCACCTCGCCGGGGGTCCCGTCGAGCTCGCCGAAGCGGGGCAGGCTCACCTCGCGGGTGCTGCCGGCGGTGTCGTCGAGGGCCAGCTTGGGCTCGATGCCCTGGAGGTCGAGGTTCCACCGTCCTTCTCCGGACTCTCCGAACCGATGGCCCAGCGCGCCGTTGGGCACCACCGGCTCGTCGCTGCGGGCATCGAGCAGCACGCACTTGAAAGCCGCGTTCTCCTCGTGCTGGTGGGCCGGCAGGTCGGCAGCGGTGAGCATCTTGCCCGGGGTCAGCCGGCCGTCGTCGGCCTCCTCCAGCTGCACCAGGAACGGCAGGTCGGTGAACCGCTTGACGTAGTCGTCGAAGTAGGGCGTCGTGCGGTCGACGAAGAACTCCTTGAGCACCACGTGGCCCATCGCCAGGGCGAGTGCTCCGTCGGTGCCGGGCCGGGCCGGCAGCCACTCGTCGGCGAACTTCACGTTGTCGGCGTAGTCGGGCGAGACCGCGACCACCTTCTGCCCGCGGTAGCGGGCCTCGACCATCCAGTGGGCGTCAGGGGTGCGGGTCACCGGCACGTTGGAGCCCCACATGATCAGGTAGCCGGCATCCCACCAGTCGCCGGACTCCGGCACGTCGGTCTGGTCGCCGAAGACCTGCGGGGAGGCGACCGGCAGATCGGCGTACCAGTCGTAGAAGCTGAGCATCGATCCGCCGACGAGCTGGGTGAAGCGGGCGCCGGAGGCGTGGGAGACCATCGACATCGCGGGGATCGGTGAGAAGCCGGCGACCCGGTCGGGACCCCACTTCTCGATGGTGTGCACGTAGGCGGCCGCGATCATCTCGGTGGCCTCGTCCCAGCCGGCCCGGACCAGGCCGCCCTTTCCGCGTGCCTGCTGGTAGGCCTTGCGTCGCATCGGGTGGTCGACCAGGTGGGCCCAGGCCTTCACCGGGTCGCCGTCGTGCTGCTTCTTCGCCTCGCGATACATCTGCAGCAGCACGCCGCGCACGTAGGGGTAGCGCACCCGGGTCGGTGAGTAGGTGTACCAGGAGAACGCGGCACCCCGGGGGCATCCGCGCGGCTCGTAGTCGGGGCGGTCGGCCCCGGCCGAGGGATAGTCGGTCTGCTGGGTCTCCCAGGTGATGATGCCGTCCTTGACGTAGACCTTCCAAGAGCACGACCCGGTGCAGTTGACCCCGTGCGTCGAGCGCACCACCTTGTCGTGGCTCCACCGGTCGCGGTAGAAGTCGTCGGCCTCGCGACCACCCTTGCGGGTCAGCGTGCGCAGGTCGGCCGACACGACCCCCTTGGTGAAGTAGCGCCTGGTGCCGACCAGCTTGTCGATCAGCGGGCTGTCGAGGCCGGTGGTCCGGTCGGCGGTCCGGTCAGTGGTCACGAGGCTCCTCCTGCGGTGCGTCGTACGACGGTGAGGGTGAGGACCAGGGTGAGGGCGGCGGTGATCGCCAACAGCAGCAGACCGAGCATGTAGGAGTCGGTGCGGCCGTAGATGTAGCCCATCAACAGCGGCGGGACGAAGCCACCGAGCCCACCGGCGGCACCGACGAGCCCGGTCACGCCGCCCACCTTGGCCGGATCGGTGGTCTGCGCGATCAGGCCGAACGTGGCCCCACTCCCGGCTCCGAGGGCGGCGGCCATCAGCAGGAACGCGGTGGTTCCGCGCACGTCCATCGGCGGGTTGGTGGCGGCGACGGCGGCACACACCGTGGTCAGTGCGAAGCAGACGGCCAGCACCGTCACTGCTTCGAAACGATCACACAGGACGCCGCCGACCGTGCGCATCACGACCGCGACCACCACGAAGCCGGCCATCCGGGTGCTGGCGTCGGAGGCGGTGAGATCGTGGGCGGTGATCAGGTAGGCGGGCAGGTAGACGGAGAAGGCGACGTAGCCACCGAACGAGACGGCGTAGAGGATGCCGGCCTGCCAGGTGATCGGCAGGCCGACGTTGGCCCGGATCCGGGTGAGCATCGGGGTGGTCACCACCGTGCGACCGGGCGCGTCACGCATCAGCAGCCAGGCGGCCACGGCGTACGCCGCCAGCACGACGGCGGTGATCAGGAACGGGGCCCGGTGCCCGGCGCCGTCCCAGATGTGCACCGTGGTGAGCGCGCTGATCGCCGTGCCTCCCATACCGGCGCCGAAGATGCCTGTGGCGGTCCCCCGCTTCTCCGGCGGGAACCAGGCGTTGACAAAGGGCACCCCGACGGCGAACACGGTGCCGGAGATGCCGAGGAAGAATCCCCCGAAAAGGATCAGGGCATAGGAGTCGAGGGCGAAGAACGCGAGGAACAGGACCGGCACGATCGACATCGCCGAGACCAGCGGGAACATCACCCGGCCGCCGAACCGGTCGGTGAGGGCTCCCACCGGGATCCGGCCCAGGGAGCCGACCAGCACCGGGACGGCCACCAGCAGGGCGACGTCGGACTCGGAGAGCTGGCCGAGCTGGCCACTCGCCCGGAACTTGGGACCCAGTGGGCTGAGCAGTGCCCAGGCCCAGAAGTTCACCGCGAAGCCGACCGTCGCGAGAGCCAGCATCAGCCAGGGTGACCCGCGGCGCACGGCGGAATCCGGCGTGTCGGTCGTGCCCTCGGGTGACGTCACTTGAGGACCCTCCTCCTCATCAACCTCACACCACCATGGCAGAAACCATGGTGCTGGCGTAAGACCTACTGCGGAGTGGAGTCCAGCGTCAGCGAGAGGTGAGCTCGCTCGGCAGCAGCGACTTCAGCTCGGAGGGAAGGTCCTTCAGCGCCGGGATGATGTCGGCGACGAGGTTCTTGCCGCAGGTCTTGGTGAGGTACGCCGCGAGCGAGTTAACGTTGCTGCGCTGGGTCGAACTGAGGCCTTGGTAGGCCTTCAGCGCCGTCGAGGCCCGGTCGAGCTTCGGCGCGATGTCGATCAGCACCTGGATCCCAGCGACGGCTTCCTTCGACATGTCCTCGGGCAGGCCATTGGCCACCACCTGCGCCACCTGCTGGAGGACCTGGTCCGACGAGCTCCCGTGGAGCGCCTCCTGGGCGTCCTCGCAGAACTGCTTGCCGGTGACTGCCTGCGTGGTCTGCGCGGTCGGGGACTCGCTGGGATCGGTCGACTGCGTCGCTGAGCTGGACTCGCTCGCCTTGGAGTCGGGCTTGTCCTTGTCGTCGTCACCACAACCAGCGGTCAGGGTGAGCGCGAGAAGGAGCGGGACGGCCACGAGAGATCTGCGCATGACGGCGATTCTAGGCGGCCGGCCGCGGCGAGGCACGTGGCGGCCGGCGTGGCCGGCGTAAGTGATTGCTGGCGTGGTCGGCGTACGCGGCGGCCGGCGTGGCGGGCGTGCGTGGCGGGCGTGGCGGCGTACTGCCCGGCCGAAATGGGAACTGCCCGGCCGAAATTTCGGCCGGGCAGTTCCACTTTCACCGGGTACCCGGTGAAAGGTGAGGCAAGGGTGGAGCGTGGGGCAGGTGCGGACGGATCAGAAGTCCATGCCGCCCATGCCGCCCATGCCACCGGTCGGGTCGCCCATGGGGGCAGCCTTCTCCGGCTTGTCGGCGATGACTGCCTCGGTGGTGAGGAACAGTGCGGCGATCGACGCGGCGTTCTGCAGGGCCGAGCGGGTCACCTTGGCGGGGTCGATGATGCCTTCGGCGATCATGTCGACGTATTCACCGGTGGCCGCGTTGAGGCCGTGGCCCGACTCGAGGTTGCGGACCTTCTCCGCGATGACGCCGCCCTCGAGGCCGGCGTTGATCGCGATCTGCTTCAGCGGGGCGTCGGTGGCAACGCGCACGATGTTCGCGCCCGTGGCCTCGTCACCCTCGAGGTCGATCTTCTCGAACGCGAGGTCGGCGGCCTGGACCAGCGCCACGCCACCGCCGGCGACGATGCCCTCTTCGACGGCAGCCTTCGCGTTGCGAACGGCGTCCTCGATGCGGTGCTTGCGCTCCTTGAGCTCGACCTCGGTGGCCGCGCCGACCTTGATCACCGCAACGCCGCCGGCCAGCTTGGCCAGGCGCTCCTGCAGCTTCTCGCGGTCGTAGTCGGAGTCGGAGTTCTCGATCTCGGCACGGATCTGGTTGACCCGGCCCTCGATCTGGGCCTGGTCGCCCGAGCCCTCGACGATGGTGGTCTCGTCCTTGGTGATGACGACCTTGCGGGCCTGACCGAGCAGCTCGATGCCGGCCGACTCGAGCTTGAGGCCGACCTCCTCGGAGATGACCTGGCCACCGGTCAGGATCGCGATGTCCTGCAGCATGGCCTTGCGGCGGTCGCCGAAGCCCGGAGCCTTGACGGCCACGGACTTGAAGGTGCCGCGGATCTTGTTGACGACCAGCGTGGACAGGGCCTCGCCGTCGACGTCCTCAGCCAGGATCAGCAGCGGCTTGCCGGACTGCATGACCTTCTCGAGGAGCGGGAGCAGGTCCTTGACGTTGGAGATCTTGGAGTTCGCGATGAGGACGTAGGCGTCCTCGAGAACCGTCTCCATGCGCTCGGGGTCGGTGACGAAGTAGGCCGAGATGTAGCCCTTGTCGAACCGCATGCCCTCGGTCAGCTCGAGGTCGATGCCGAACGTGTTCGACTCCTCGACGGTGATGACGCCTTCCTTGCCGACCTTGTCCATCGCCTCGGCGATGGCGTCGCCGACGGTGGTGTCGCCACCGGCGGAGATGGTGGCGGCAGAGGCGATCTGCTCCTTGGTCTCGATGTCCTTGGCCATTCCGAGCAGCTGCTCGGACACGGCGGCGACGGCGGTCTCGATGCCGCGCTTGAGGCCCATCGGGTTGGCACCGGCGGCCACGTTGCGCAGGCCCTCGCGGACCATCGCCTGGGCGAGCACGGTGGCCGTCGTCGTACCGTCACCGGCGACGTCGTCGGTCTTCTTGGCGACCTCCTTGACCAGCTCGGCGCCGATCTTCTCGTAGGGGTCCTCGAGCTCGATCTCCTTGGCGATCGAGACACCGTCGTTGGTGATCGTGGGGGCGCCCCACTTCTTCTCCAGCACGACGTTGCGGCCCTTGGGACCAAGCGTCACCTTGACGGCGTCGGCGAGGGTGTTCATACCCCGCTCGAGGCCGCGGCGCGCCTCTTCGTTGAATGCAATCAGCTTCGGCATGACTCCTGCGATTCCTTGATGCATAAGAGTTGGAACGGAGTCGGGGAGCTGCCCGCGACGGACGATCCGGCTGACCCGGCGGACCCTTCCCGCCGACGCTTCGGACCTCAACTCACCGGTCCCGTTGTTGTCACTCTCATGATGAGAGTGCCAGCCTCATGTTTAGCACTCGACCCAAGAGAGTGCAAATGGTCTCGGCATCGATCCTTGCCGGTTCGGCCGTCAAGGATCGCCGGTTCGGCCGTCAAGGATTGCCAGTTCGCGCATCAACGATCGCCAGTTCGCGACAACACGAGGTCGGCGAAGGGCTCCGCGTTCTCGGGGAGTACGTCGAGATAGAGGCCGGGCTCGATCAGCTCCAGCTCACTGACCGCCAGATCGCCATCCGCCAAGCGCATCATGTCGACCCGGGCATAGTCCAAGGTCCTACCCGTGATCCGGCTCGCCGCCTCGACCGCGTCGAGGGCGAGCGCGGCATGCTCCGGCCCGATCGGCACGGGATGGCTGTGGCCGCCGTACTCCTCGTGCACCCGGATCTCGCCGTCCCCCGGGAGCTTGTGCACCTGGGAGGCGACCTCGCCGCCGATCACGAAGACCGACGCCTCCCCCTCGGTGCGGACGGACTCGACCAACGGCTGCACCACCCACGGCCCGGCGGTCAGTCCGGAGAGTCGCTGGTCGTCGGTGGACTCGGCGACCACGACGCCGACACCGGACGCACCGACGCGACCCTTGATCACGACCGGGCCGTGTCGCTCGAGGGCCGCCTGCAGGCCGCCGCGCAGGTCGCCGTCGTCGAGCAACCCGGTGGGTACGACGCGAACGTGCTCGCCCAGCTCGACGAGATAGGACTTGTCGGCGTTCCACGCGAAGACGTCGGCGCCGTTGAGCAGCCCGGCCTCTTCGTCGACCCGGCGAGCCCAGGCCAGGAAGTCGTCGAGCCGACGGTGGTAGTCCCAGGTCGCCCGGACGGCCACGACGTCAGCCGCTGCCCAGTCGACGCCGGTGTCGTCCCAGCTGACCCACCGGAACTCGATGCCACGCTCGGTCAGCGCTGACCCCAGGACGTCCGCGCCCGGCTCTCCATCGGGGAGCAGGGAGAAGGTCACCAGGAGCGCACGGGTCACCGGACGAGGATCAGTTCCCACGGGTGGCGACGGTGAGCAGCACCGCGGCATCGGTGAGGGCCTCGAGATCGTGGCGCTCCGACGGGATGAGGAGGTAGTCGCCCTCGACGCCCTCCCACGTCGAGCCACCGGCATGCAGTCGCACCTCGCCACGCAGCACCTGCAGGGTCGCTTCTCCGGGTGATTCGTGCTCGCCGAGCGAGTTCCCCGCAGCAAGGGCGATCACTGTCTGGCGCAGGTCGTGCTCACGGCCGCCGTGCACCGTGGTCGCTGATCGGCCGGCGGATGCCGATCGCGCGGTCTCCAGTTGGGTGTCGACCAGCTGCGTCAATGATGTGCTCTCCATGAGTCCACTGTAGGGCTAGGTGTCGAACGCCACCGGGGTCGTGCGCGAACTGCTGGCACCGGGTGACAGCAGGTCGCGCGTCAGTGCGGCAAGGCCGGCGCGTGATGGCCGAAGGGCACCTGCTCGGCGACGCCGAGGGCGGCCAGCACCGATGGCAGGACGGCCTTGGCGGTCCGCTTGTAGCCCACCGACGACGGGTGGAACCGGTCCAGGCTGAACATCTCGTCGGGGTTGGTGATGAAGAACGGGCCCACGACCTCGGCCAACGAGACGGCTCGTGCACCCAGCGCGAGAGCGGTCTCACGCTGGGCCGCGGCCAGCTGCCTGGAAGCACGGGAACCCAACGCACGCAGGGGTTGTGGCACCAGTCGCAGCATGCCGAGGTCGGGACACGTGCCGACCACGACAGCCGTCCCTCTCTCCTGCAGGTCCGCAATGCACTTTTCCAGATGGGCCACGGACTCGCTCGTCGAGATACGGTGGGTGACGTCGTTGCCGCCGACGATCACCAGGGCGACGTCGGCGCGGTACGACGGCTCTAGCGTGGCCAGCTGCTCGGCCAGCATCGAGCTCTCCGAGCCCACCTGCGCGACAGTGTGCAGCCGAACCGAACGCTGGGTCGCCTTGGCGACGTACTTCGCCAGCCGCGCTCCCGGGGTGTGGCTGGGCAGCTCGGCGCCGAGTCCGGCCGCGATCGAGTCACCCACGACGAGCAGGTGGATCGGGTCGCCATACCTCTTCTTGAAGGTGCGATCGGCGTCGAGCGCGTCCTCGCCGAGCGGCTTGCCGATGACCGCACGGGCCTGCGCGGCCTGGTGACGCAGCAGCTGACGCGAGCCCACGACGAAGCCGGCCGAACCGGCCAGCCCGACGGCCGCGCCGGTGATCAGCTTGCTCCTGGTCGACATCGCATTCCCTCCACCTCGCTCCACTCCCCTCCGTTGAACCATCCGGACGCGACCGCTCGAACAACCCCGGATGACGTGGACATGAAGTTGGCGGAATGGGTCCCATCACCCATCGGGATTCCGAGAACAAGTTCTAGGAACGCGGGTAACCTGCCGATGTGACCCAGACCACGCCACCATCACCTGTCTCCTCACCTCGGCCGATCACCCTGGGCGACCTGATCGAGGCGATGGCCGACGCCGTCCCCGACCGACCCGCGGTCAGGACGATCGAGCGCGACTGGACCTTCGCGGAGATCGATGAACGCAGCACCCGCCTGGCCAACCACCTGGTGACACTCGGCGTACGCCCGGGCGAGCATGTCGCGGTGCACTCGCCGAACCGGATCGAGTGGGTGGACGCGTTCTACGGCTGCCTCAAGGCGCGCGCGGTGCCGATCAACATCAACTACAAGTACCTCCACGACGAGCTCGCCCACCTCTACCGTGACTCCGGCGCGGTGGCCGCGATCGTGGCACCGGCGTACGTCGACCTGGTCCGCGGCCTCGACCTGCCCGACCTCCGTGAGGTTCTGGTGCTCGGCGAGGAGTACGACGCCACGCTGGCCGCCGCATCGACCGAGCGCCTCACCGGCCGTTCCGCCGACGACCGCTATGTGCTCTACACCGGCGGCACCACCGGCAGTCCGAAGGGCGTGGTGTGGCGGCAGGAGGACGTGATGCGCGCGGCGCTGAACCAGAGCCGGTTCGGAGCACCGTTCGACTCGGTCGAGCAACTCGCCACTGAGGCTGCTGCGGCCGAGAATCCCCTTGTCCTGTTGGCATGTGGGCCGATGATGCACGGCGGGTCGCAGTGGATCCTCGGCAACGCACACATGGGTGGCGCAGCCGTGGGCCTGTTCACCGACCCCAACTTCTCCGCCGAGGGCATCCTCGACCTGGTCGAGAAGGCGAAGGTCAACTCGCTGACGTTCCTAGGTGACGCGATGGGGCGTCCCGTCGCGGAGGCGATCCTCGCCGAGCCGACTCGCTGGGACCTGTCGTCGCTGGTGGCGGTCTCCAACGGGGCGGCGCCTCTCTCCGAGGGCGTGCGCGAGGAGATCCGGCGCGCGCTTCCCGACCGCTTCATCCTCGACTCCTACGGATCGTCGGAGTCGGGCGCGACCGGCGCGCGGGTCGACGACGGCTCGTCCAACGGCGAGACCGCGCCGCGCTTCGACGTCAGCGACCAGGTCGAGGTCTTCGACGAGTCGTTCGCCCCGTGCGCACCGGGCGCCGTCGGCATGCTCGGCCGCTCGGGCCCGGTGCCGTTGGGCTATCACAACGACCCGGTGAAGTCGGCGGCCACGTTCCGCGAGATCGGCGGGGTGCGGTGGGCGATACCCGGCGACATGGCGCGACGTGAGGACGACGGCACGGTCACCGTGCTGGGCCGCGGCTCGGTCTGCATCAACACCGGCGGGGAGAAGGTGCACCCCGAGGAGGTGGAGGCGGTGCTGCTGCGCCACGACGAGGTCTTCGACGCGGTCGTGGTCGGCACGCCCCACGAGCGCTGGGGCCAGCAGGTGACCGCACTGGTGCAGCGCCGCGACGGCTCCTCGGTGACCGAGGACGACCTCCGCGAGCACTGCCACGCCCTGATCGCGAACTACAAGGCGCCCAAGGCGATCCTGTTCGTCGACGAGGTCCCGCGTACGCCGGTCAGCAAGGTCGACTACCGTGCCAGCTCCGAGCTGGCCGCCTCGCTCCTCCCCTGAGGCTCGTCCTTCATGGACCACAGACCGGTCCGTCCGACATGCAGTTGGCCCGACTCCGACGGCAGACCACGCTCAACTCCTCGCCGAATCACCACAACTGCATGTCGAACGGACCGCCGGCGCGCTCGAGACCGGCGCTCATGAACGATCCGGACGCACCGGCCGGCGTCAGGCGACCGTGACCGTCGGCTCATGCGAGACCGGGAAGTTCACCGACGCCGCGATGAAGCAGTTCTCGCTCGCCTCCCGATGGATCGCCAGCGCCGCCTCGACCTGGTCGGCGGCGGCCACGACGACCCGCGACCGCAGCACCACCGAGGTGAAGTGGCCGCCCTGCCCGGCCTGCGCCATGGTGCCGACCGGCGAGTCGTCGTACGACGTCACGACGACGCCGTGGTTGACCGCCGAGTGCAGGTAGGACAACAGGTGGCACTGCGCGAGCGCGGCGAGCAGCAGCTCCTCTGGGTTCCAACGCGACGCGTCGCCGCGGAAGGTGGGGTCGGCCGAGCCCGCGAGATCGGGCTTGCCGTCGGCGCGCAGGAGCACGTCGCGCGCATAGTCGCGGTAGCCGCTGGTGCCGGTACCGCGGTTGCCCTGCCAGGTCATCTCAAGCGCATAGGTGTGCTCCATGCAGCCCATCCTGCCGCGATCTGGCCGAGGCGTCGGCATCGGCCAGTCCGTTCGCACGGAGCCCTCACCGGTCAGGTGTCGAGAGCGGCGAGCAACGCGCCCGGGGCGTTGAGGAAGACATCGAGGCTGGTCAGGGTTCCGAATTCCACTCCCCAGAGGTGCAGCTCACGGACTGTCCAGGTGCGCCCGTCGAGCCCCGGTGTGATCTCGGCCCGCCCGACGACCACGACGCGCTCACCGTCATCGATGAGCTCCTCCGGGACGTATCGGGCAGTGGCGCGTTCGCCCATCTGGTCGAACATCGTCCGGACGCCAGCGGGCCCGACATGCCGGCCGCGCCAAGGAACCGCGTCCGACTGCGTGGAGACGAACCCCTTCCCCAGGAGCGAGACGAAGGCGTCCAGGTCGCCGCTGTCGAAGGCCTGGTACGCCGCTTCCACGGCCCGCACGCCCGGACTCTTCTCGACCTGCTCGGAGGGCGCGTCCGTTCTTGTCACAGGATTGGTGGACTGTTCCTTGACCATTCCGGCACGCTAGAACTTCAACCTGACTTGAAGTCAAGCCCGACTGCCGTCGCAGCGGGGCCGGCCCTGCGCCCCCTGGCACCACCGTCGGTCGCCACCGCATCCCCAGCGCCGCCTCATGACTCACGAGGCGTCATTCCTTGTGGCGCGAGGCATCAAGGACTGGTGCGCGAGAGGTTGACAACCGCGGTCAGCAGCCCCCGGCCACCGCCGGGATGATCGAGACCTGGGTGCCGTCGACAACCGCGGTCTCGAGGTTGTCGAGGAAGCGGACGTCCTCGTTGCCGACGTACACGTTGACGAAGCGGCGCAGGGCGCCGTTGTCGTCGAGCACGCGGGCCTTGATGCCCTCGTGGTTGGCGTCGAGGTCGTCGAGCACCTCCGCGAGGGTGGTGCCCTCGGCGCTCACCTCCGACTCACCGCCGGTGTAAGTGCGCAGGATGGTCGGGATGCGGACGGAAACGCTCATGGGAATTCTGCTCTCCTCAGTGTGGGCCCCGCGAACTGGCAATCCTTGATGTCCGAACTGGCAATTGTTGATGTCCACGCATCAAGCATTGCCAGTTCGAAGCGCAAGAAGTGCAAGTTCGCGACGCAACGGTTGCACGTTCGTGTCAGATGATGTTGGCGGCGACGAAGGCGTCGTACGACGGAGCGATGGTCGCGCGGGCGCTGACCCGGTCGGAGATCGCATCGAGTGTCTTCAGGCCGTGGCCGGTGTTGATCACGACCGTCTCGAGCGAGGGATCGAGCTGGCCGGTCTCGACGAGCTTCTTCAGTACGCCGACCGTGGTGCCGCCGGCGGTCTCGGTGAAGATGCCCTCGGTACGGGCCAGCAGCACGATCGCGTCGCGGATCTGGTCGTCGGTGATGTCCTCGACAGCGCCACCGGTGCGCTTGCAGACGTCGAGCACGTAGATGCCGTCCGCGGGGTTGCCGATGGCCAGCGACTTCGCGATCGTGTCGGGCTTGACCGGACGGATCGCGTCGACGCCGGCCTTGTGCGCGGCACTGACCGGCGAGCAACCCTCGGCCTGGGCGCCGAAGACGCGGTAGGGCTTGTCCTCGACGAGGCCGAGCTTGATCAGCTCCTGGAAGGCCTTGTCCACCTTGGTCAGCTGGGAGCCGGAGGCCACCGGGATCACGATCTGGTCGGGCAGGCGCCAGCCGAGCTGCTCGGCGATCTCGTAGCCCAGGGTCTTGGAGCCCTCGGCGTAGTAGGGACGCACGTTGACGTTCACGAACGCCCAGCCGTCCTCCTCGCCGGCGATCTCGGAGGCCAGCTTGTTGACGTCGTCGTAATTGCCGTCGACGGCGATGAGGTTGTCGGTGAAGACCGCCGAGTTCACCTGCTTGGGCTGCTCGAGGTTGCTCGGGATGAACACGACCGTCTTGATGCCGGCACGGGCGCCGGCCGCGGCGACCGCGTTGGCCAGGTTGCCGGTGCTGGGGCAGGCGAAGACCTTGGCGTCGAATTCGCGGGCGGCGCTGAGTGCGCAGGCGACGACGCGGTCCTTGAAGGAGTTGGTGGGGTTGGTCGAGTCGTCCTTGACCCACAGGTTGTCGATGCCGAGCTCACGGCCGAGGTTGTGGGCCTTGAGCAGGCGGGTGAAGCCCGGCTCGGTGTTGGGGCTCTGCTCGATGTCGTCGGGCACCGGCAACAGCGCCTTGTAGCGCCAGATGTTGCTGGGACCGGCCTCGATCTCCTCGCGGGTCACGGCCGGGAAGTCGTAGGCGATCTCCAGGGGGCCGAAGCACTCCGGACACGCGTAGTGCGGACCGAGGTCGATCTGGTGGCCGCACTCGCGACACGAGAGGCCGGTGGCGTTGCCGAAGGCGCCCTCTCGGATCGTCTTGGCCTTTTCAATGGTGCTCGCGCTCATGAGTCCTCCTTCTCATCTTCCCCGCGTCGTATCTCGCCGTGGGCCGGAATTAGCACCGTTTCCACGACTGGTCCCGCCCGGGTTTCTGGTGGGCGGAGCAGGGGGCTCGTGGCGGTTGCCGGGACTTCACTGGGCCGTTCCCTCAGTCCCTCTCGATGAGCTGTGGATCAGCGTACGCACGACGTCTCACGATGTGCACATCGGGTCCGGGATTCGGACACCGTCGCGCTGAGGTGGCACGAGTTCACGCCGTACGCCGCTGAGGTGGCGCGAGTTCACGCCGTACGCCGTCGACTCGCGCCGACTCGGCGCAGGGGCCGGTCAGCGAACATGGTTGGGTGGAGCCATGGAGTTCATCTCCGCCTCCGGCGAGGACAGGTACGCCGCGGTCGTGCGGGCCGCGGGCGACACCGTGATCGGCCTCGACCTCGACGGCACCCTCTCCCCCATCGTCGACGACCCGACGCAGGCCCGGATCCACCCCGATGCGTCCGAGGTGTTGATCGATCTGGCCGACCAGGTCGCGGCGATCGCGATCATCACCGGCCGACCCGCACGCCAGGCCCTGGCGCTGGCCGACCTCGACGACCTCGGTGAGGCCATCGGCGAGCGCGGCAAGGAGCTTCACGTCTTCGGCCAGTACGGCAACGAGCGCTGGTCGTCGCGCAGCCGGCGGATCGTCTCTCCACGCCCTCCGTCGGGTCTGGGCAGCTTCCTGGCCGAGCTGCCTGCGTTGTTGCGCCGGGCCGACGCCGCCGATGCATACGTCGAGGAGAAGGGCCTCGCGGTCGCCGTACACACTCGGCGGCTCGCGGAGCCCCAGGCCACGTTCGAGCGGCTGCTCACCCCGATCAGCGAGTTGGCGGCGGCCAACGGCCTCGGCATCGAGCCGGGTCGCAGCGTGATCGAGGTCCGGGCGCCGGGCACCCACAAGGGCGATGCGGTGCACACCATCGCCGGCGAGGTGGGTGCGCGGGGGTTCCTCTTCGCCGGCGACGACCTCGGCGACCTCGAGGCGTTCTCGGCCGTCGACGACCTGCGTCGCGAGGGTCTGGCCACGTTGTTGGTCTGCTCGTCCTGCGACGAGCACGATGCACTGATGCGCCGGGCAGACGTCGCGGTCGAGGGACCGGTCGGCGTACTCGCCCTGCTGCGTCAGCTCACCGCGGACGCCCGTGCCACCCGCCTCTGAGCGAGCACACGGCGTACGACGGGGCGCATCGCGGCCGCCTGCTTTCCACGGCTGCGCACCTGCCGTGTTCGTGACGGAAGGAAGTTCGCTGAGCCCCGCGACACGCACGCGCTCAGCGGACGCCGATCGCGCGTGAACTTCCTTGCGCCACGAACACACCCTCGCGAGCCACGGGCCTGCCTACGCCGGCGGCTGTGTGATCAGCCGGTGTAGTCGGCGGTGAGGATGACCGTCAGCCGGTCGAAGTTCATCGGATCGACCGCGGGCATCAAACGGGTGATGTTGAGGTCCTGGGCGAGCAGCTTGGCGGCGGCCTTGAGCCGGGGCGGGTAGTAGACCGTGGGAGCCGGGATCGTGCCCATCCAGTTGTCGGAGCCGACGACCTGCCAGCCGGCGTCACGCGCGGTCTCGGCCGTGGAGCCGGCCAGACCGGAGATGTTGGAGTTGTTGAAGATCGACACGTAGACCTTGGCCCGGTTGACCTTCTTCGGCTTCTTCTTGACCGGGGCCGGGTCGGGCGCGACTGTCGGCGAGGCGCTCTGAGAGGACTCCGGCTTCGAGACCGGCTCCATCTTGGAGGAGCCGCCGTCGCTGGACGTGGCGACGTAGGCGATGACCGCCATCGCAACAGCCACGATGCTCAGAATCACGAGCGGAGAGGGGAAGGCGACACCACGGTCGTCTCTCACGCGCATGCGGATCAGACCTCGAAGCCGAGGCGGCGGGCCGAGCGCTGGCGCTGGCGCGCAGCGCGGAGTCGGCGCAGGCGACGAACCAGCAACGGGTCGGAGGCCAGTGCCTCGGGCTTGTCGATCAGTGCGTTGAGGACCTGGTAGTAGCGGGTGGAGGACATGTCGAACTTGTCACGCACGGCCTGCTCCTTGGCCCCGGCGTACTTCCACCACTGGCGCTCGAACTCGAGAATCTCGCTGTCGCGCTCGGAGAGCACCGCGCCATCGGCGGATTGCTCCTGGTTGACGGACTCTGCGGCACCCATGTGGTCGACCCCTTCACTACTGATTTGCCCAAAAGGCAGTGATGCCATAGTAAACAACCGAATCACAAACCTGTCATTCGATCCCCGGCGAGTCCCCTGTGACTCGCCGTACGACGGTCCTCCCGGCCGAAACATCCACCTCCCGGCCGGAATTTCGGCCGGGAGGTTCCCATTTCCCCGGGTACCCGGGGAAATGGGAACGACCACGACGGCCTCCCGACTGACCGACCAGCGGACACAGTCGGCCATTCTCTGGACACGGTGGGGAGCTGACCGCGAAGATCAGTGCGGGACGGAGCCCGACGCACTGCGTCGACCCTCGAGAGGATTCCAGACGTGAGCAGTTCACCCGAGCAGGCGGAACTCACCCGCCTCGACCGATTCGCCAACCTCAGTGACGCCGAGATCCGGGCCATCGTGGACCACGGCACTGCCGTGAACGTCCCGGCCAACTGGTCGCTCATCTGGGAGAAGACCCCTGCCGACAAGGCCTACATCCTCCTCGACGGCGAGGTCTCCGTGCGCCGCAGCGGCCAGGAGATCGCCCGCCTCGGCCCCGGCGACACGGTCGGCGAGGCCGCCATCGTCAGCCGCAAGCTGCGCAACGCCAGCGTCGTGTCGTTGACCCCGCTGCGGGTGCTGCACTTCACCAGCGAGGCCGTGCAGGACCTGATCGACACGGTGCCGACCTTCCGTACGGCGCTCGAGCAGACCACCGCCGAGCGACTCCCCGACGCCGGCGGTCCCACCGCGCCATGAGCAACGACCCCGGGGGCGAGCGCTCGGACGAGGGGTCCGAAGCCCAGCACCCGGACGAGGAACCTGACACCCAGCGCCCGGGCGAGGGGTCCGAAGCCCAGCACCCGGACGAGGAACCCGACGCTCAACGCCCGGGGAAGGATGCCGAATTCGGCGAGGTGCCGCCCGAGACAGCCCCGGCTCTCGACCCTGAGCTGTTCGCCGCGCTCGAGGCCACCCTGCTCGGCCAGGCGCCTCACCTGAGCCGGCTCGACGTGATCGCACAGACCGGCGTCACACCCGAGCGTGCGCGAGACCTCTGGCTCTCCCTGGGCTTTCCCTCTCCCGCCTCCGACGACGAGGTGCTCTTCACCGACGAGGACGTCGAGGCGGTACGCCTGCTCGGCGACCTCGTTGACGGCGGCATCGTCGACCCACGCACGGAGTTTGCCCTCACCCGCAGCATGGGCCGCAGCTTCTCCCGCCTCGCCGAGTGGGAGATCGCCGAGGTCGCGGCCATGCTCGTGCAGCACCAGATCCCGCTCGACATGGCCGAGATCGAGCCGATCATCGCCCGCACCCTGCCGACACTGACCAGCCTGCAGGAATACGTGTGGCGCCGTCATCTGGCCAACGCGGCCGGCCGCCTGTTGCTCAACGCCGACGCGGATGCCGTCGTACAGACCGTGGGGTTCGCCGACATCGTCGGCTACACCCGCCGCACCCGCAGCCTCTCCGCGGAGGAGCTGGCAGACATGGTCGAGCGCTTCGAGTCGACGGTGAACACGGTCATCTCCGACCATGGTGGCCGGATCATCAAGACCATCGGCGACGAGGTGCTCTTCGTCGTCGACGACCAGGTCGCCGCCGGTCACATCGCCCTCGCGCTGGCCGGGGCGCACAAGGCCGACGAGGAGTTCCCCGAGGTCCGCGTCGGCATGGCCCACGGCAGGGTGCTGGCCCGACTCGGCGACGTCTTCGGCGAGACCGTCAACATCGCGTCGCGGCTCACCTCGATCGCCCGCCCCGGTCGGGTGCTGGCCAATCGCGAGCTGGCCGAGGCGTTGAAGGAGCGGGAATCCGAGTTCCGGGTACGCCGTGCGCGGACCACCCCGGTCAAGGGATACAGCCGGCTCGAGACCTGGGCGATCAAGGAACCCAAGGCAGCGCGAACCCCCTGACGACGTACGCCGTCCGGTGCCGGCGGGCAGATCGGCGGTGGGCGTCGACGTCCGGAGTGAAGCGGTCTGCGATTGCGGTGCATGCCATAGGGTTCGGAGCGTGACGACCGGATCCGCAGACCTCGTGATCGTTGCCAACCGCCTGCCCGTGGACCGGGTGACACTGCCCGACGGTTCGCTCGACTGGCGACGCTCCCCCGGTGGCCTGGTGAGCGCCCTCGAGCCCGTCATGCGCAGCAACGACGGCGCCTGGATCGGCTGGCCGGGAGTAGCCGGCGAAGAGCTCGAGCCGTTCGTCGACGACGGGTTGTCCCTGGTGCCGGTGGCACTGAGCGAGACGGAGGTCGAGGAGTTCTACGAGGGCTTCTCCAACGGCACCCTCTGGCCGCTCTACCACGACGTGGTCGCGAAGCCGGAGTTCCACCGTGAGTGGTGGGACGCCTTCGTCACGGTCAACCAGCGCTTCGCCGACAAGGCTGCCACCGTGGCGGCCAAGGACGCCACCGTGTGGGTGCAGGACTACCAGATGCAGTTGGTGCCGCAGATGCTGCGCGAGCTGCGCCCCGACCTGCGCATCGGCTTCTACCTGCACATTCCCTTTCCCCCGGCCGAGCTCTTCCAACAGCTGCCGTGGCGCCGCGAGATCCTCGAGGGTCTGCTCGGTGCCGACCTGGTCGGCTTCCAGCTCTCCGGTGCAGCGCAGAACTTCGTGCGGCTGGTCCGCCAACGCGTCGGCCACAAGACCCACCGCGACATGGTCTACCTGCCTGACGGGCGCAGCGTGCGCGCGGCGGCGTTCCCGATCTCGATCGACGCCGAGGACTTCGAGAAGCTGGCCCGATCGGACTCGGTGAACGCACGGGCCGCCCAGATCCGCACCGCTCTGGGCAACCCCGAGCGGGTGCTGCTCGGCATCGACCGCCTCGACTACACCAAGGGCATCTATTCGCGGCTGCGTGCGTATTCCGAGCTGGTCAAGGACGGTCACTTCGACGTCAACGACAGTGTCTTCGTGCAGGTCGCGACACCGAGTCGCGAACGCGTCGAGCAGTACCGCGTGCTCCGCGACGACATCGACCGCCTCGTCGGGCGGATCAATGGCGACCTCGGCCGCATCGGACAGCCGGTGATCGCCTACCTGCACTCGTCCTACCCACGCCACGAGATGGCCGCGCTCTACCGGGCCGCCGACATCATGGTCGTCACGCCCTACCGCGACGGGATGAACCTGGTCGCCAAGGAGTACGTCGCCTGCCGCTACGACAACGACGGCGCGCTGGTGCTCTCCGAGTTCGCCGGGGCCGCCAACGAGCTGCGCCAGGCCTGGCAGGTCAATCCCTATGACATCAACGGGATGAAGTCGGCGATCCTCGGCGCGGCCACCTCCGACGAGAAGGAACGCACCCGTCGGATGAAGGCGATGCGCAAGACCGTCAGCGAGCACGACGTGGCCAGCTGGGCCGACGGCTTCCTCGCCGAGCTGGCCGCCGTACGTCCCTCACACGGCAAGCCGGTGCGACCGGTGCGCCCCGCCTGAGACCAAAGGCGTCGCCCGAGGAGACAGCGAGCGCTACGGCGTACGCCGCTCGGCGGTCTGGTCGTCGGCATCGGAGTGTGGCTGCAGCGCATCCATCACGTCGACGATCTCCTTCTGCCGGCGCTCCGACGGCAGTCCCCAACCCGGTTGGTAGCCGTAGGCGTCGGCCAAGGAACGGGTGGTGAGGAGACCGTCGACGATGTCGATGTCGGCCGCCGAGACCATCGCGGGATGTACGACGCCACACGCCTCGGAGAGTTTGAGCAGGTCGCGGCGCAGCGTCTTGATGTAGTTGGCCACCCGCACCGACTTCGACGCCGGGTCGAGCCCATGGGTCAGCCAGGGGTCCTGCGTCGCGACGCCCGTCGGGCAACGGTCGGTGTGGCACTTCTGGGCCTGGATGCAGCCGATCGCCAGCATCGCTCCACGGGCGGTGTTGACCATGTCGGCGCCCATGCCGAGGGCGACGAACGCGTTCTCGGGGAGCCCGAGCTTGGCCGAGCCGATCCAGGTGAGGTCCTCGGTCTTGTCGGCCTCGGCGAACATCTTGTAGACGCTGGCGAAGCCGAGTCGCCACGGCAGGGCCACGGAGTCGCTGAAGACCAGCGGCGCCGCGCCGGTGCCACCCTCGCCGCCGTCGATCGTGATGAAGTCCACCGAGCGATCGGGACCGATCCCGTCGCGCAGGTCCGCCCAGAAGTCCATGTTGCCGACCGCGGACTTGATGCCGACCGGGAGCCCGGTCGCCTGTGCGATCTTCTCCACGAAGTCGAGCATGCTGTCGACGTCGTCGAACTCGGTGTGGCGCGACGGGCTGGAGCAGTCCTGGCCCATCGGGATCCCTCGGATCTCGGAGATCTCCTTGCTGATCTTGGCCGCCGGCAGCATGCCGCCCAGGCCTGGCTTGGCGCCCTGGCTCAACTTGATCTCGATCGCCTTCACCGGCGCGGAGGCCACGACGTCCTTGAGGCGCTCGAGGTCGAAGCGGCCCTGCTCGTCACGGCACCCGAAGTAGGCGGTGCCGATCTGGAAGATCAGGTCGCCACCTTGGCGGTGGTGCTCCGACAGCGCCCCCTCGCCGGTGCTCTGCATGACGCCGGCCAGCGAGGCGCCCTTGTTGAGCGCCTGCACGGCCGCACCGGACAGTGACCCGAAGCTCATCGCGGAGATGTTCACGACCGACTCCGGGCGGAACTTGTGCGCACGGTCGCGGCGCTCCCCCATCACCTTGCCCGAGGGGATCGGGACGTTCTCGTGGGCGTGGACGTGGGTGGGCGGCGCGACGTCGGCGAACGTGCGGTGCCGGATGATCGGATAGCCGACCACGTTCTCCAGGTCGTTGTCGGTGCCGAAGCCGAAGTAGTTGTTCTCCAGCTTCGACGACGCATAGATCCATCGCCGCTGGTCACGACTGAAGGGACGCTCCTGGTCGTTGGAGGTGACGATGTACTGACGCAGCTCGGGGCCGATCGCCTCGAGCAGGTAGCGCAGGTTGGCAACCACCGGGAAGTTGCGCTTGAGGGCGTGCTTCTTCTGGGTGAGGTCGCGCACCGCAAGCGCTCCGATGGCGGCGGCTCCGGCCGCACCCACTGTCCTGATCCCGTTCCACTTCATGATCAGTGTCTAGTCGCCCTGCCCACGAATGTCGAGGTTCGGGTACTTTGCGATCATGGATCTGATCCCGAAACCCGATCAGGTCGTCTCAGCAGCCAGCAACGTCGCCCACACGATGTTGTACGGCGGCGTGGCTGACCTCCGGAAGATGCCACGCACCCTGATCGACGAAGGGCTGCTGCGGCAGGTCTACCACTACCGCCCGGCCGGCAAGGTGAAGGAGGTGGGCGACCCGGTCCTGCTGGTCACGCCACTGGCCGCGCCGTCGATCTGCTTCGACCTGCGCCGCGGTTGCTCCCTTGTCGAACACCTCGTCACCGAGGGACGCCCGACCTACCTCGTCGAGTACGGCGAGGTGTCGTTCCGCGATCGCAATCTCGGCATGGAGCACTGGATCGACGAGGTCGTCCCGATGGCGATCCGGGCCGCGTCCGAGCACGCCGGTGGCCGGCCCGTGCACGTGGTGGGGTGGAGCCTGGGCGGCATCTTCATGACGTTGGCCGCCGCCGACAACCCTGACCTGCCGATCGCTTCGCTCACCATCGTCGGGTCGCCCTTCGACGTGGCGAAGGTGCCGCTGATGGCGCCCCTGCGTCCGTTGTTGAAGATCGCCGACGGCCCCTACCTGGGTGGGCTCTCGCGCAGCGGCCGTGGTCCCGTGCAGCGGGTCTACCAGGCGATGGGTGGCGCCCCGAAACCCGTTGTCCGATGGGCCTTCCAGCTCTCTGCGGCCCAGAAGCTGGTCTCCAAACCACTGGTGAAGCTGCAGAACCTCGACGACACCGACTTCCTGGCCCAGATCGAGGCGGTCGAGGTCTTCACCGCCAACATGATCGCCTACCCCGGCCGCACGTTCGGGCAGCTCTACCACCGGTTCTTCAAGACCAACGACCTGAAGTACGGCTACTTCGAGTTCGGCGATCGCCGGATCGAGATCAAAGACGTCGACAAACCTGTCCTTGTCTTCGGCGGCGCCACCGACGGGATCGCTCCCGCGGCGTGTGTGAAGGCAGTTGTTCCCCTACTCACCGGGTCACCCGAAGTGCGCTTCGAGATCGTCCCAGGAGGTCACCTCGGCATGCTCACCGGACGCTCGGCCCGCGAGACCACGTGGAAGTTCATCGACGGCTGGATCAGCAAGTGGTCCAGCGACACGGGCGCACCCGCCGAACCCGAGGAGACCCTCGGGAAGGCCGCCTCCGGCAAGGCGTCGACGAAGAAGCCGGCCGGCAAGGCGAAACCCGGGGCGAAGCCCGGGGCGAAGGACGCGGCCGGCATCGGCGCCAACCCCAATCGTCGCTACGGCTCAGGCGGGTCTCGTTCCCTGGCCAAGTGACGACTGGCCAAGTGACGACTGGCCAGTGCCCACGGAGCGGTTTGGAATCGCCGTGCGGGTGCAACAATGCAGCGGATGATCGACACCAACCTCGGAGGTAACGATGTCTGACGACGCACCGGTCAGTGGCAACGGCCAGGACCAGCGCCCGCGTTGGCAGGTCCAGCCCGGCCCCGTGGGTGGCCCGGGAGCACCCTTCACGCCTCCGGCCGCGAACGGCCCCCGCGGTCCGTCGACGAACCCGAACCAGCAGGCGACGCAGGCACCCGGGGCGCCGCAGTCGCCGTACGACGGTGGGCCCACGCCGTACGTCGGGCAACGAGTCGCACAGGCCCCGCCCGCCGGCCAGCAGGCGCAGCCTGCCCACCCCGGTGGACAACCGCCGCAGGCCGGCAGCCACACGGCCCAGTCCTACAACCAGCAGCAGGGGCAGTATTCGGGACAGCCGCAGGGCATGCCGCCGGCCCAGCAGCCCGAGACCGTGCCGACCGCGCAGGACTTCCTGCGCAACCGGCACCAGAGCATCGACATCGGCCCGGCCACGTGGGGATGGCGTGGGGTGATCCGCAAGATCACCTTCGGGCTGGTCAAGCCCAAGATGGGCAAGGCCGAGCGTGCCTTCCGCGAGGCACGTGCCGTCGTGCAACGCTCGTTCTCCGGCCCGCGCACGATCGTCTTCGCCAACCCCAAGGGCGGTGCCGCGAAGACCACGTCGGTGCTGGCCGCGGGCTACATCTTCGGCACCGTGCGCGGCGGCGGTGTGGTGGCATGGGACAACAACGAGACCCGCGGCACGCTCGGCATCCGCGGCGAACCCGCCAACCACCAGAACACCACGCGCGAACTGCTCGACGATCTCGAGCGCTTCCAGGACGTCTACGAGTCGCGTATCGGTGACCTCGGCGCATTCGTGCGCAGCCAGGGCGACGCCCACTTCGACGTGCTTGCCTCCGACGAGCGGGCGGACGTCACGGGAACGATCAAGGCCAGTGACTTCGGCGCGGTCCACCGCCTGCTCGAGCGGTTCTACCACCTGATCCTGGTCGACACCGGCAACAACCTGCGCGCGGAGAACTGGTTGGCTGCGGCGCAGACCGCCGACCTGATCGTGGTCACCTGCACGGTGCGCGAGGACACCGGCTACTCCGGCCTGTGGATGCTCGACGCCCTCGCCGATGCGGGCCACACGCAGATCAAGGAGAAGACCATCACGGTGCTGGCCGATCCTTCACCGAGCGTCGATGCACAGCTGGCCAAGGACCTGACGGACGTCTACGCCCAGCGCACGCGTGCGGTCTTCCGGATCCCCTACGACCCGGCTCTGGTGGCGGGCTCGGTCATTCAGTACGGCCAGCTCTCCGAGGAGACGCGCGACGCGTGGCTGAAAGCCTGCGCCGCGATGGCCGAGGCCCTCTGACCCACGAACAGGCAATTCTTGTTGCGCGAACAGGCAATTGTTGTGCCGCGAACAGGCGATTGTTGATGGGTCGACGGGGCGAAAGCCCCGTCTGCGACGCCCGGCGTGGCTAGTGTTCTCACATGTCCGAGCCCCTGACCCGCGGCGTCCGCATCGGCTATGCGACCGGCTCCGTCGCGACCGGGGCCTTCGGCACCGTGCCGGGGCTGATGCTGCTGCCGTTCCTCACCGACAGCCTCGGGATCGGCGCGCTCTATGCCGGCATGATCGTCTTCCTGCCGAAGGCGTGGGACGTGATCCTCAACCCGATCGCGGGCCGCATCAGCGACCGCACGGACGATCCGCGTGGGCCTCGGCGCCCGTGGCTGCTGCGCGGCGGGCTGTCGCTGGCGGTGGCGTTCGCCCTGCTCTTCGCGGGACCGTCCCTCGGCTCGCAGGGCCTGGACGCGCTGTGGGTGCTGGTCTGCTTCTTGGGCTGCGCGACGGCGTACGCGTTCTTCCAGGTGCCGTACGTCGCGATGCCCGCCGAGATCACCGACTCCTATGACGAACGCACGCGCCTGATGTCGTGGCGCGTGGCGCTCCTTGCGTTCACGATCATGCTCGCCGGCGCCACCGCACCGCTGATCCGCGACGCGATCGGCGGTCGTGAGGGCTACCGCGTGATGGGTGTGGCAATGGCTGCGCTGATCGCGACCGGGGTCGTCGCGACGTACGTCGGCACCCGCCGCGCGCCGCACGTGGCACTCGGCGCCGGCACCGGTTCACTGCGCGACCAACTGAGAATCGTCAGCCAGGCAAGGGACTTCCGGCTCTTGCTGACCACGTTCGTCCTGCAGGCGCTGGCCACAGGATGCATGCTCGCCGGTGTCGACTACCTGGCCGGCGATGTGCTCGGGAAGAAAGGCGCGTCGACGATCCTGTTCATCTGCTTCGTCGGCCCGGCCCTGCTGCTGACCCCGCTGTGGGCACGCATCGGCACCCGCGTGGGCAAGAAGCGCGGCTATGTCGCCGCCTCGCTCATCCTGGCCGCGGGTGCAGCCCTGTCGGTGGTCTCGCGCGAGGCTCCGGCTGGCGCGGTGTTCGCCGCGGTCGGCCTGATCGGGGTCGGCTATGCCGGCGCCCAGGTGTTCCCGCTGGCGATGCTCCCCGACGCAGCCGCGGCCGACGCGTTGCGCACCGGCTCCAACCGGGCCGGGGTGTTCACCGGTGTCTGGACCGCGGGCGAGACCCTCGGCCTGGCGCTGGGTCCCGGCCTGTTCGCACTGATGCTGGCGATCGGCGACTACCGCTCCTCAACCGATGGCGACGCGGTGCAGCCCGACTCGGCCGTCACCGCGATCGTGCTGGGCTTCTCGCTCGTCCCGGCCGCGATCACCCTCGTCTCGTTGTGGTGGCTCTCGCGCTATTCGTTGGGCGACCCCACCTTGTCTGCTCCCGCCTCCCTATCCGACCGGCCCTCCGCCACACAGGAGCTCCCATGACCGACGTCCTCGCCCGTCTCCGCGCCATGCAGGCCGGCGACCTGCCGGTGCACGGCGGACGCACTCTCGCCTATGTCTATGACTCGGGGCTTCCCGAGGCCGACGAGGTGGGGCGGTCTGCTGTTGCGGCGTACGCCGGCTCCAACGGGCTCGACCCGACTGCGTTCCCGTCATTGCTCACGATGGAGAACGACCTCGTCGGCTTCGCCTGCGAGATGGTCGACGCACCCACAACCGCGGTCGGCACGGTGACCTCCGGAGGCACAGAGTCGGTGCTGCTCGCGGTGCAGGCCGCGCGCGACGCGAACCCGTCGATCGAACGACCTCGGATGGTGTTGCCATCGACCGCACATGCCGCATTCCACAAGGCCTCTCACTATTTCGGCGTCGAGACCGTGGTGGTTCCGGTGACGTCCGATTTCCGCGCAGACGTGGCCGCGATGACGGCTGCGATCGACGACCGGACGGTGCTCGTCGTGGCCAGCGCCCCGTCGTACGCCCATGGGGTGGTGGACCCGGTCACCGAGCTTGCGGCCGCCGCCGACGCACGGGGGGTGCGCTGCCACGTCGACGCCTGCATCGGCGGCTGGGTCCTCCCCTACGCCGCTCGACTGGGGCGCGAGGTGACCCCGTGGACGTTCGCGGTGGAGGGGGTCACGAGCATCTCCGTCGACCTGCACAAGTACGCCTACACACCCAAGGGCACCTCCATCCTGTTGCACCGCAACCCGGCCCTTCGCAAGCCGCAGTTCTTCGCCTCGGCGGACTGGCCCGGCTACACGATGCTCAACGCGACGATGCAGTCGACGAAGTCGGGCGGCCCGCTCGCGGCAGCATGGGCGGTGGTGCAGACGATAGGCGACGACGGCTACCAGTCCTTGGCGCGTGACGTCTTCGAGGCGGTCGATCGGCTGGTGCTCGGCATCGAAGCGATCCCGGAACTGCGTGTCGTCGTACGCCCGGACTCGACGCTGATCGCCCTGGCCACCTCGAGTGCGTGCGATCCGTTCACGATCTGCGACGAGATGGCTGCCGCCGGTTGGTACGTCCAACCCCAGATGGCGTACGCCGACTCACCGGCGACGATCCACCTCTCGGTCTCCGCCGCCACGCTGGCCCACGTCGACGACTTCCTGGCCGCGTTGGCCGCAGCCGTCTCGGCTGCCGTCGAGGTCGGTCCCGTCGTGGTCGACGAGGAGGTGGTCGCGTTCATCGCCGCCCTCGATCCGGCCGACCTGACTGACGAGGACTTCGACGGCCTGCTCGCCGCCTCCGGCCTGGTCAGCGAGGTCGAGGACACAGCGGATTCCGGCTCTGGCGGTCTGGCCCTACCGGAGCGGATGGCCCAGGTGAACGCGATGCTCGACGTGGCCGCCCCCGAGATGCGCGAGGCCCTGCTCGTCGCCTTCCTCGACCGCCTCTCCCGCCCCGCGCGAACTGGCAATCATTGATGCGCGAACTTGCAATTGTTGTTGGCCGAACTGGCAATTCTTGAGGTCAACCCACGGCCCAGTCGACGGGCTGCCCGCCCTGCTCCTCGAGCAGGCGGTTCACCCGGCTGAACGGTCGCGAGCCGAAGAAGCCACGATGCGCGGACAGCGGCGACGGATGCGTCGACTCCACCCAAGGAACGGCCCCCAGCATCGGCTTGAGCGACTGGGCATCGCGGCCCCACAGGATCGCGGCGAGCGGGCCGCCCCGGCGTACCAGCGCCTGGATCGCGCACTCGGTGACCGGCTCCCACCCGCGGCCGCGGTGCGAGGCGGCCTCGCCGGGGCGCACCGTGAGCACGCGGTTCAACAGCATCACGCCCTGGTCTGCCCAGGTGGTCAGGTCGCCGTGCGGCGCGCGCTCGAGTCCGAGGTCGGTCTCCAGCTCCTGGTAGATGTTGGCCAGGCTGCGCGGGATCGGTCGTACGTCGGGGGCCACCGCGAAGCTCAACCCGATCGGATGGCCAGGCGTCGGGTAGGGATCCTGACCGACGATCAGCACGCGTACGTCGGCCAGGGGTCGCTGGAACGCTCGCAGCACGTGGTCACCGTGCGGCAGGTAGGGCCGGCCGGCCGCCAGCTCGTCGCGCAGGAACCTGCCCATCGTGGCGATCTGCTCGTCGACCGGAGCCAGCGCGTCGGCCCAGTCCTCGGCCACCAGGCCCTTCTCGACCAATCCTCGCAAGGCACTCACCCGTCGACCCTAACCGGATACTCCCTGACGTTCCGGTCCGCAGTCGCGGATACTCCCTGACGTTCCGGTCCCAAGTTTCCGGCCCAGGGTGGAATAAAGTTAAAGCTTCAACTATTGTGAGGGCATGGACACAACGACAATGCCGGCCCTCTATATCGGCCACGGAGCCCCGCCCCTGCTCGACGACCCGGTC
The DNA here is from genome assembly GCA_001429555.1 of Nocardioides sp. Soil797. Lineage (GTDB taxonomy): Bacteria > Actinomycetota > Actinomycetes > Propionibacteriales > Nocardioidaceae > Nocardioides. The sequence goes on from LMSR01000011.1 coordinate 417,227, forward strand.
TGGTCGGGCCAACTTGCCGCCTGGGCGAAGGATCTCCCCCGCCCCAAGGTGATCCTGATCGTCAGCGCCCACTGGGAATCCGCACCGGTGAGCCTGACTGCGTCGGGCGCTCCCCTCGTCTACGACTTCGGCGGATTCGCGCCGAAGTACTACCAGATGACCTACCAGACTCCCGATGCGTCGGCGCTCGCCAAGCGCGTGGCCGCGATGATGCCCGACAACGAGCCGGTCCACCAGCACCGCAGCCGCGGGCTCGACCACGGCGCCTGGGTGCCGCTGAAGATCATGTACCCGAACGCCGACATCCCGGTGCTGCAGATGTCGCTGCCCACGGAGGACCCGTACAAGCTGCTCAAGCTCGGCGAGCGTCTGCGCCCACTCCGGGACGAAGGGGTCCTCATCATCGGCTCCGGCTTCCTCACCCACGGCCTCCCCTTCCTCAAGGACTGGAGCATTGACGCTGCTGCCCCGGGTTGGTCCAAGGACTTCGACCTGTGGGCCGGCGAGGCGTTGCAGCGTGGCGACATCGACGAGTTGGCGGCGTACAGGTCGAAGGCCCCGGGCATGCCCTACGCGCACCCGACAGTGGAGCACTACATTCCGCTCTTCATCACCCTCGGCGCTGCGCGCAAGGCCGACGACCCGGGCGAGCAGAAGATCGACGGCTACTGGATGGGTCTGGCCAAGCGCTCGCTCCAGGTCGCCTGACCAACGGGCGTACGGCGTCAAGAATCGCAGGCTCGGCCGTCAAGAACTGCCGGTTCGCGCAACAACAAACGCCGGTTCGCGCAACAAGGATCGACGGTTCGTCAGCGGATGTTGAGCTTGCGCATCACCCGGAGGCCGGTGATCTGCTGCTTCACGTTGTCCTCGAAGGACGCGCCCTCGGGGGCACCCATCACCTGCTTCCTCAGGATCCCGACGTTCTGGCAGTCGGTGTACTTCAGCAGCCCCTGGTCTCCGTGACGGCCACCGACGCCGGACTGCTTCACGCCCCCCGACGGCGTCCCCTTCGAGGCGTACGCTGTGGCCAGGATGTCGTTGATGTTGACGTTGCCTGAGTGGATCCGACGCCCGACGCGGATCGCATTGTCGATGTCGCCGCCCCACACCGAGGCGTTGAGCCCGTAGTCGGTGTCGTTGGCGAGCGCGACCGCCTCGTCCTCACTGGAGTAGCGGTGCAGCGCCACCACCGGCCCGAAGGTCTCACCGACGCCGGCCAGCATGTCCTTGGTGACGCCCTCGAGGATCGTCGGGGCGAAGAATGCCGGGCCCACCTCGGGAAGCGCGCGCCCACCGACGAGCACCGTGGCCCCCTTGGCCACCGCGTCCTCGACGTGCGAGGCGACGCGATCCTTCTGTTCCACCGAGACCAGCGAACCGACCTCTGGCTCGAAGTCGTACGACGCCCCGACCCGCAGGTTCTTCGTGGCCTCCACGAACCGGCTGCGGAACTCGTCATAGATCGAGTCGTGGATGTACATCCGCTCGATGTGCATGCAGATCTGACCGGTGTTGCCGAACGCACCGAACAGCGCCGCCTTGACGGTCTCGTCCAGGTTGGCGTCGGGCAACACGATCATCGGGTTCTTGCCGCCCAGCTCGAGGCACGCCCCGATCAGGTTGCGCCCGGCCCGCTCGCCGATCACCCGACCGGTCGCGGTCGAGCCGGTGAACATGACGTAGTTGGCGTTGTCGATAAGCGTGGGGCCGACGTCGGGACCTTCGCCGCAGACGACCTGGAACAGTCCCTTGGGCAGGCCGGCCCGCTCGAGCAACTCCACGCCGTACAAGGGCGAGAGGGCCGTCTTGTTGTCCGGCTTGACCACGACACCGTTGCCGGCGATCAACGCCGGGATGGCATCAGAGATGCCGGTCGCGAACGGGAAGTTCCACGGCGCGATGATGCCGACGACGCCCTTGGGCTGGCGGATCTCGAGCGAGGAGGAGACCACCGGCACCGGACCGGCGTGCTTCTTCGGCGCGAGGAGTCGCGCTGCGCGCTTGATGTAGTAGCCGGCCACCATCGGGATGTCGAGGGTCTCCTCGAAGGCCATCCGTCGCGCCTTGCCACTCTCGACCTGGATCAGGTCGACGATCGTCTCGTTCTCCGAGAGCACCAGGGAGTGGAACTTCTTGAAGACCTTGAGCCGCTTCTTCAGCGGCCACTGCGACCACTCCTCCTGCGCCCGGCGCGAGGCCGCGAACGCCGCCGAGATGTCGGCCGGCGTCGACTGGGGGAGCTCGACCAGCACCTCGCCGGAGTAGACCTCGGTCAGCTTCCAGCTGCCGCCCGCCGTGGACGGCACCCGCGAGACCAGGCGGTTGAGGAACGAGTCGGTGACGGAGTCGGGTCGCAACATGTCGTCAGGCCCCTTGCAGGATCAGCTCGGCGGCCTTCTCGCCGATCATGATGGATGGCGCATTCGTGTTGCCGCGGATGATCGTCGGCATGATCGAGGCATCGGCCACGCGCAGTCCCTCGATGCCGAGCACCCGGAGCTCGGGATCGACCACGGCCCGGTCGTCGACGCCCATCCGGCACGACCCGACCGGGTGGTAGACGGTGGTCGCTCGGTTCAGCACCTCGTCGACCAGCTTCTGGCCGGAGTACGACGGCCCGGGCTCGTACTCGCCCTTCACGTGGGCCGCGATCGAGGCATGGCCCATGATCTCGCGAATCATCTCGAGGCCTTCGACGAGCACCTTCAGGTCATCGGGCTCGGCGAGGAACTGGGGGTCGATGATCGGGGCAGCAGTCGGGTCGGCACTGGCCAGGCGAACGGTGCCGCGCGACTTCGGCTGGATCAACGTGGAGAACGCGCTCCACGACGTACGTTGGTCGGGCTTCATCCGCACCGGCGCGTCCTGGTTGGGCGCCGGGTAGGACCACGGCAGCGCGAGCAACTGCATGTCGGGCAGTCCGTCGGTGGCCAGTGACGTGTTCACGAAGGCGCCGGACTCGAAGACGGAGTGCGCCATGAAGGTCTTGCCGGGCTTGAGCCGGTCCTTGACGATGCCCTTGCCGAAGTAGAAGGCGTTGCCCTTGTGGGGTGAGTTCGTGACGTGCCAGGTGGTCGGCACGAAGAGGTGGTCGTGGAGGTTGTCGCCGACAGGCAGGTCGGCGTGCACCTGGATGCCGAGACCGGCGAGGTGCTCGGCCGGTCCGATCCCGGAGAGCTGCAGGATCTGCGGGGACCCGAAGGCCCCGGCCGACACGATGACCTCCTTGGTCGCCTTGATCACGCGGCGGGAGGACCCTTCGATCACCTCGACACCGGTGGCGCGACCCGCCTCGACGACCACACGGGCCACCGTCGCACCGGTCTGCACCGACAGCTCGGGCGAGGTGTTGCTGCTGATGTAGGCGCGCGAGGTGGAGTAGCGGACGCCGTCACGGGTCGACTCCTGGATGATGTGCATCCCGGACTGCTCGGCACCGTTGTAGTCGGGCGTGCTGGAGACGCCCAGCGCGGCCTCCCCTGCCTGCACGAACGACTTGGCGGCGTCGGTGATGTCGTGGTTCTCGATGACCTGGACCGGGCCGCCGGCGCCGCGGTAGTCGTCCGCGCCGCCCTCCCAGTTCTCCATCTTCTTGTAGGTCTCGAGGACGTCGTCATAGCCCCAGCCCTTGTTGCCCTCATCGGCCCACGAGTCGAAGTCGGCGCGGTTGCCGCGCACGAAGATCATGCCGTTGACAGAGCTGGAGCCACCCATCAGCTTGCCGCGGGTGGCGGGGATCTTCCGGTTGTTCAGATGCGGCTGCGGGGCGTTGTAGTAACCCCAGTCGAACTTGGCCTTCAGCTTCGGCTCGGCGTGGATCATCGTGATCATGCCGGGCTTGCGGAACATCATCGACTTGTCGGCCCCTCCCGCCTCGAGGAGTACGACGCTGTGTCCGGCGTCGGCCAACCGTCCGGCGACCGCGCAGCCGGCGCTGCCGGCACCCACGACGACGTACTCGGCTTCGTTGACTGTGTTCGGCTTCGCCATCGGTTCCCTGCCCTCAGTGACTGGATCTGCGTGGTCCACCACCACGTACTGCGACTGTAACAAGTTCTAGTTTGTGCCGGAAGGGGTTTCCATACCTTCAGTACGCCGACTCCGCGACCCACACCCGACGGTGGTCGACGAGGTTGTGCAGCAACCGCGCCCGACGGTGGTGGTGGAGGTTGCCCAGCAACCGTCTCGAAACCACCACCCGGGCAGTGACACACTTACCCGGTGAAGGTTCTCTCCATCCAGTCATCGGTTGCCTACGGCCACGTCGGCAACTCCACCGCGGTCTTCCCGCTCCAGCGCCTCGGTCACGAGGTGTGGCCCGTGTTCACGGTGCACTTCTCCAACCACACGGGATACGGCGCGTGGCGCGGGCCGATGCTGGCCGCCGACGACGTGCGCGACGTGATCACCGGCATCGAGGAACGTGGTGTCCTCGACCAGGTCGACGTGGTGCTCTCCGGCTACCAGGGCGGCGAGGAGATCGGCGACGTCATCCTCGACGCAGTGGCACGGGTGAAGCAGGCGAACCCCGCCGCGACCTACACCTGCGACCCGGTGATGGGCAACGCCAAGAGCGGCTGCTTCGTGAACCCGGCCATCCCCCCGCTGCTGCGCGACCGGGTCGTGCCGGCGGCCGACCTGATCACGCCGAACCAGTTCGAGCTCGGCTTCCTCACCGACACCACGCCGGCCACCCTCGAGGAGACGCTGGCGTCCGCCGACCTGGCCCGCGCCATGGGGCCGTCGAGCGTGCTGGTCACCAGCGTCGAGCAGCCATCCGCGCCCGAAGAGACCATCGAGATGCTCGCGGTCACCGACGACGGTGCCTGGCTCGTCCGGACGCCTCGCCTGCCGATCAAGGCCAACGGTTCCGGCGACCTCACCGCCGCACTCTTCACCGCCCACCTGCGTACGACGAACGACCCGGCCTTCGCGCTCGGGGCGACGGCGACCGCGGTGCTCGGGGTTCTGCAGACCACGATCGACTCCGGTGAACGTGAGCTCCAGATCGTGGCCGGCCAGGACGCGGTCGCGCGGGCCACCTCCGACTTCGAGGTCCGCCAGGTTCGCTGAGCTCGCGAGCTCGATGACCGTCTCTCAGGCAGTCCAGCGCGGGTCGCGACCGGTCATGGCGACCAGTTGCTCCATGGCGGTCGCGCCCTCGGCAGCAGCGACCTCGGGCCCGAAGATCTCGCCGCGCATCGCCTCGGTGCCCGGCCCGCTGAACATCTCGACGAAGGCACGCGCGGCAGCCACGCTCTCGTCACCGGGCTCGAACTCCTGACCGCTGGCGCGGGCGATGTCCCACCCGTGCACGACCACCTCGTTGGTGGCCACCAGCGCCGTCGTCGCGCCGTCCATCTCCACGCCACCCGCGGCGGTCGTCCCCTCCCAGGCAGCGGGGTCGCGCCAGGCAGTCGCCAACTCCTCCAGCCGCCGGGGGATGCGGGTTCGCCAGTCCTGCGCCAACCGGGAGGCGTCTCCCGGGGGCGGTGGCCCCTCACCGGACGACTCCTTCCGCGCGGCCACGGTGAAGGCGAGCGCGAGACCGTCGACGTGGTCGAGCAGGTCTCCGAGGGCGTACGCCGAACACGGCGTCGGCGCCGCGAGCTGGCTGTCGTCGATGTGCTTGACGAGGGTGGCGAGTGCTGCAGTTGCCGAGCCGAGATCGTGCATGAGTCCTCCTGGGGGTCGTCAGGTCTGACCTGACCGCTCCCCGGAATTCATCGCACCTGGTGACTCACTCCTCGATCGAGCGCACCACGCGGGCCGGGTTGCCGACGGCGACCACGTTGGCCGGCAGGTCCTTCACCACGACCGAGCCGGCACCCACAACGGTGTTCTCGCCGATCGTGACGCCCGGGCAGACGATCGCGCCTCCACCGAGCCACACGTTGTCGCCGATGGTGATCGGTTGCGCCGCCTCCCACTTGTCGCGCCGCGGGCCGGGCTCGACGGGGTGCGTGGGCGTGAGCAACTGGACGTTCGGTCCGATCTGCACGTCGTCACCGATCCTGATCTCGGCGACGTCGAGGGCGACAAGTCCGAAGTTCGCAAACGTGCGCGCACCGATGGTGATCTGCGAGCCGTAGTCGACGTACAGCGGCGGGCGGAGCACGGTCTCCTCGCCGATCCCACCGAGCAGCTGCTCCAGGATCGTGCGCTGCAAGGGCTCCTGGCGCGAGGTGGTCGCGTTGAACGCCGCCATCAGGTCCCGAGCCCGGTGGCTCTCCTCCGCCAGCTCCGGGTCGTCCGCGATGTAGAGGTCTCCGGCCATCATCCGCTCCCGCATCGTGCGGGTGTCGTCGCTCATGGCTCGGGCCGGTCCTGGGAGCGCGGGGCCTGGTCGGGACGCGGCTGGTCGGGGCGCGGCGCCGCCGGGCGGATGCGGGTGCGATTGTCCTCATCGGGCTCAGCCGAGCCAGGATCCTGCGGGTTCGCCGCTGGCCATGCCTGCTGCGCGGCTTGCTGCGGAGCCGGCGGCGTATGGGGGTCTGGCTGCCACTGCTGCGGCCGGCCCTGAGGTGTCTGCTGGTGCGACTGCGGCGCCCGCGGGTCTGGCTGCCACGCCGACGGCTGAACCTGCGCGGCGCCGTACGCCGACGGCTGAACCTGCGCGGCGCCGTACGCCTGCCCCGCGGGCGGACCCTGCCGCTGGCGGTGCCCACCGAGCGGGATCTGCTGCACGGGCTGGCCGGACCCGGCGAGGAGGGTGTCCGCGGCGAGCACGTCCTTGTGGAAGCGTCGGTGCACGAAGAGCTTCTCGCCGAGCGTCAGGCACTTCCACCACAGGCCCTTGGCCGGGCCGATCACCACGTTGCGTGGCAGCTCGGCGACGACACCCTTGGGCTTGGTCATCGACCACTTGCCGGTGTCGAGCATCAGGATGCGTTGATCGGTGACGATCACCGCGCGATAGCGCAACCGGAAGAACATCAGGTAGGTGAGCAGGAACCACCAGCCACTGATGCTCTGACCGGCGAACGCCCCCTGTACCTGCTCGCCGGGGCGAAGGTGGGGCGCGGCGTTGCTGACGATCTTGTCGCGAATCGGAGTCGGCATGCGGCCAGCGTAGAACGTCGGCCGAAGCCATCCACCACGATGGGCCAACGGCGGAGGGGTGCCGTTAGACTTGCCGCTGCGTTGCTCCCGGAGCGACGCAGGCCGGTGTAGCTCAGTTGGTAGAGCGCCTCACTTGTAATGAGGATGTCGCGGGTTCGACTCCTGTCTCCGGCTCCAACCCCGTGGCACCATGGACGGCGACAAGTTCAAGGTCGCTTGAAGTCTGGGGTCTCCTATGAAGCAGCTCACCATCGGCCATCTTTCCGAGCGCGCCGGCGTGGCCACGTCCGCAATCCGGTTCTACGAGTCGCGCGGGCTCGTGCAGTCCGTGCGTACGTCGGGCAACCAGCGCCGCTACACCCAGTCGACCCTGCGCCGACTCGGGTTCATCCGGAGCGCCCAGACCGTCGGGTTGAGCCTCGAGGAGATCGCCGAGGCCTTGGCCACGCTCCCCGACAACCGCACCCCGAACAAGGCCGACTGGTCGCGCCTGAGCCGACTCTGGCGCGACCGGCTCGACGAACAGATCGAACGCATCGAGCGCCTGCGCGACAAGCTCGACGGCTGCATCGGCTGCGGCTGCCTGAGCCTGAAGACCTGCACCCTCAGCAATCCTCACGACGAGGTCGCACCGCGGGGGCCCGGCGCGGTCTTCCTGGAGCCGAGCCGCACCTCCCCCCGACGAACTGGCACTTCTTGATGCGCGAGCGTGCGTTCGTTGATGCGCGAGCGTGCAACGGTTGCGCTTCGAACTGACGTTTGTTGACGTCGTACGCCGACGCGGAGTGCCAGTTGGGCCGTCAACAAGTGCAGGTTCGCGCAACAAGAAGTGCCAGTTCGCGGGAGGGGGGAGTCGATCAGCCACACTGGGGGCATGGATCTCTTGCACTCCCCTCACCACGACGGCTCCCCGATCCATGTGGGCAACGAGTCCCCCGAGCCGGGCCAGCTCGTCGACATCCGCTGCAGCACGGCACCCGGCGACGGCACGGAGGAGGTCTGGGTCCGCACCGTCACCGACGCCGAACCGATCTTCCTGCGTGCGTCCGCCGTCGAGGACGCCGTCACCAGCACCGACGCCAACCACAAGGGTGGCGAGAATCGCGTGTGGTGGCAGGCGAAACTGCCCATGCACAACCCGGTGATGAACTACCGCTTCCTGATGGTCGCCGACGACGGAACCCAACGCTGGTTGACCGCCGCAGGGGTGCACGACCACGACGTACCCGATGCGTTCGACTTCAAGATCAACTCGCACGCGCCCGCCCCCGACTGGTCACGCGACGGTGTCGTCTACCAGATCTTCCCGGATCGTTTCGCCCGCTCGGCCGCGGCTGACGACCGCGAGACACCCGCATGGGCGGTGCCGGCAGGCTGGGACGACGAGGTCATCTTCGAGGGCAGCGACCCGCGCACCCCCCTGCAGTTCTTCGGCGGCGACCTCGACGGCATCACCGAGCACCTGGACCACATCGCCGAGGTCGGCGCCGACATCCTCTACACGACACCGGTCTTCCCCGGGGAGTCCAACCACCGCTACAACGCCTCGACCTTCGACCGGGTCGACCCGCTGCTCGGCGGCGACGAGGCCTACCAGCGACTGGCCACGGCCGTGCACCAGAGGGGCTGGCGGATCCTGGGCGACCTGACCGCCAACCACACCGGCGACACCCACGAGTGGTTCACCTCGGCGACCGGCGACGAACAGGATCCGCACCGTGGGTGGTACCACTTCGAGCCCGACGGCAGTTACGCCACGTGGATGGGGCACAGCACCCTGCCCAAGCTCAACCATGCCAACGCCCGTCTGCGCGCTGCGTTCACCGAGGGGCCGGATTCCGTCGTGGGGCGGTGGCTTCGGGCGCCGTACGCCCTTGACGGTTGGCGCATCGACGTGGCCAACATGACCGGTCGCCTTCGCGAGATCGACCTCAACCACGAGGTGGCCCGCACCATCCGGCGTACGACGACAGCGGTGCGCGAGGACGCACTGGTGCTCGGCGAGCACAACCACGACGGGTCGACCGACGTCCCCGGAGACGGGTGGCACGGCACGATGAACTACTCCGGGTTCTCGTGGCCGGTGTGGGAATGGCTGCGAGCCGACGACACGCAGGCGCGATCGTTCGGCACCCCCGTGCCTGTCGCTCGACGCACCGGACCACAGGTGGTGGCGTCGATGCGGATGTGGCTGGCCCGCTACGGCTGGCGCACGTTCTCCTCGTCCTGGAACATCCTCGGCTCGCACGACAGCGCCCGGATCCGCACCCTGACCGGATCAGCCGCCCGACACCAGGTCGCTGCGGGCCTGCAGTTCACCCTGCCCGGCGTGCCGATGATCTTCGCCGGCGACGAGATCGGCCTGGAAGGCGTGCTCGGGGAGGACTCTCGGCGTCCGATGCCCTGGGACCGCAGTGACGACTGGGACCTGGAGACGTTCGCGGTCTACTCCGCCCTGTCCCGTCTCCGCGGGGAGCAAACGGCGCTGCGTCGTGGCAGCCTGCGCTGGGCGTACGTCGACGACGATGCGCTGGTCTTCCTCCGTGAGCATGCCGACGGAAACATCCTGGTCTGCGTCCGTCGCAGCCCCGGCACCACGATCACGATCGACTCAATCCCCAACGGTGACACGCTCCTGAGCACCGGAGGCGCCGACTTCGTCGACGGACAACTGAGATCTGGGGACGGGCCGAGCCTGCAGATCGTCGCTGTCTGAACCTCGGCGGCGTGATCTCGGCCGGTGGTCCTGAGACGCTCGTGCCTCGCTCCTCAACCACCGGGGACGTCCGGTTTGTGCCAGCATGGGCAGATGCCCCTGCGTGTCGTGGCGAGCCGACCTGACCCGGCCCTGCTCCCCCTGCCGTGGTCAAAGCCGCTGGCCGACTGGGACGAGGTCCACCTGGTCCCCCTGCCCCAGGGCCTGTCACGTCACGTCGTACGCATCATCACCACCGGACCGGGTGGCAACACCTACGTCGCCAAGGAGACCGAGGAGGAGATCGCGCACCGCGAGTACCGGATGCTGCGCGAGCTCCGATCCCGCAACCTACCGAGCGTCGAACCCCTCGGCGTGGTCACCGGACGCACCTCCGACGACGGCACACCGCTCCCCTCGGTGTTGATCACCCGCCACCTGCGCTTCTCACTGCCCTACCGCTGGTTGTTCTCCCACGGACTCGGCGCCACGGACCTGCCCGCCATCATCGACGCGATGGTGGTGCTGCTGGTCCGCCTGCACCTGGCCAACTTCTTCTGGGGCGACGTCTCCCTCTCGAACGTGCTGTTCCGCCGCAACGCGGGCGAGTTCGCGGCGTACCTGGTCGACGCCGAGACCGGCGAGCTCAAGTCGACGCTCTCCGAGGCCATGCGGGAGCACGACGTCACCGTGGGCTGCGAGAACGTCTATGCCGAGCTGCTCGACCTCACCGCCAGCGGCGACCTCAAGGAATCGGTCGATCCGGGCGAGGTCATCGGGCTCCTCCAGGAGCGGTATGACGCACTGTGGGACGAGCTCACCGGAGCCGAGGAGTTCGACCGCGAGGAGATGTGGCACGTCGAGCAGCGGATCGAGCGGCTCAACGAGCTCGGGTTCGACGTCGACGAGATCGAGATGGTCGGCACGCCCACCGGAGATCGCTATCTTCTGCAGCCGAAGGTCGTCGAGCTCGGCCACCACGCCCGTGAGCTGGCCGGCCTGACCGGGCTGCACGTCGAGGAGAACCAGGCCCGGCGACTGCTCAACGACCTGGCTGCCTTCACCGCCCACTTCGGGCTCGGCGAGGAGGACCCGGAGGTCGTCGCGAACCGGTGGCTGGTCAAGGTCTACGAGCCGATCAAGGCGATGGTGCCGCCTGAGATGAGGGGCAGGCTGGAGCCGGCCGAGTTGTTCCACGAAGTGCTGGTGCACCGCTGGTTCCTCTCCGAGGCGGCCGGCCACGAGATCGACATCTTCGACACCGCACGGGACTTCATCGCCACGCAGCTGCCCCACCGGCCACCGATGCCGAGCGGCTGAATGCACGCGAGTTCCGTGAGACCAACATTTTGGTTGACTTCGCCGGGCACAAGACAACCAATCCGTTGGTCTCACGGCCCGGCCCCGGCGTACGAATTGGATGGCCACCGACCTCCCCCACGCCGTAGGTTCTGCGGTGTGGAAACGACGACTCGCCGCCTCACGCTCGACGACTGGCCCGAGGCCGTGCGTCTCGGGCTCGAGGGCTTCGGCGGCAAGCGGCCCGACGCCTCTCCGCAGGCATGGCCCCGTGAGGGACAGACGTGCTGGGGCACCGTGGTCGACGACCGGATGCTGGCCCGCGTCACCGGCAACAGCTACGGCTCCTGGTTCGACGGGATCGAGGTGCCGACCCTCGGCGTCGCCGGGGTCACCGTGCAGGCCGAGCATCGCGGACAGGGCCTGCTCGCCCCCTTGTTCCGGGCCCTCCTCGACGAGACCGACGCACCGATCTCCACGCTCTACCCCACCGCACCGGGCATCTACCGCGGCTTCGGCTACGAGCTCGTCGGAACCCTACGGACCGTGGAGATCCCGAGCGTGCACCTTTCCGGCGTACGCCGCCCCGACGGCGTGACCACGCGACGCGCGACCGAGGCGGATCTTGCCGCGATCCATGCCTGCTACACCCGCTGGGCCGCGGAGCAGAACGGTCCGCTCACCCGCACCGGCCCCTTGTTCGACCTCGCCGACACGCTCACGTGGTTCACCGGTGCCACGGTCGCGGTCGACACCGAGGATCACGTGGTCGGCTACCTGCTCTGGCACCGCGGAACCGGCTACGACGAGTCCTCCACGATCAGCGTCGACGACCTGGTCGCCGACAACGTGGAGGCCGCGAGCGCCCTGTGGCGGGTGCTGGGCAGCTTCGCGTCGGTTGTCGGCCAGGTCCGGGTCAGGACCTCCGGCGACGACACCACCCGCCTCGTCCTCCCGACCGCAGCCTGGCGCGAGGTGAAGACGAACCCCTACATGCTGCGGGTCCTCGACGTCCCCCGGGCGTTCTCGTTGCGCCGCAGCAGCCCCGCCCTCCGCGCCGACCTGGCGTTCGGCGTACGCGGTGACCGGCTGGGCCTCATCGACGGCGACTTCTCACTCCACGTCGCCGACGGCGAGGTCACCTGTGCGCCCGCGACCGGCGCCGACCGCGTCTACACACCCGCTGGCATCGCGCTCGCGTACGCCGGGGTGCAGTCGTCGGCCAACCTGCGCAGGGCGGGACTACTGGTTGGCCCGACCGACGACGACCCGACCTGGGACGTCCTTCTTGGCGGTCGGCCCTTTCACATCCGTGACTACTTTTGAGCCGTAGTTCAACGGGATGTAGTCGTGCACCCGGAACACCCCGTTGGTCTGCAGCGTCACCGGTTGGAGCCCCACCGGACGCCCATCGCGATAGGTCAGCAGGGTCACCTCGGCCGGCCGGCGCAACTTGCTCCCGACGGCCACCGCGTAGGCGGCGCCACCGGTGGTGCCGTTGGTGTAGTTGTAGCCGGCCTCGCCGTTGCTCCCCTTGACCAGGTCGGGACCGACCTGCACGTGCACGTGCCCGGAGATGACCAGGTCGACGCAGCCGCGCTCGAGGGACGGCGTACCCATGTCGATGTCGTGCACCAGCAGCGTGTTGACGCGCTCCTCGGAGGCGCAGACGTCGTCGGCGATGTTGACCGCCAGCTCCCCGATGGTCAGGCCCGGGGTGTCGCGCCAGGTGCCGAGGCCGCTGGAGCGCGGGTCGTTGAAGGCCATCAAGCGGCCGCCACCGGGGCCTTCGAGCACGTCGGAGCTGGCGGTCTGCCACCCCCGGTCGTCGAGATAGCCCTGCACGAAGGTGCCGTGGTCGTGGTTGCCCTGCACCGCGAAGCGGTCGAGGTCGTTGAAGGCGTCGTCGAGTGAGTCGAGGGAGAATGCCTCCCACTGCTGACCGGTTGAGGTGTCGTCGCCGGCGTCGAGGACCGCTGTGGCCCCGCCCTTGTCGGCGATGGCACGAGCGACCGAGTCCATCCCGATGTTGTCGTGGCGGTCGGAGACGATGAGCGCGACCGTCTCACCCTCCTGAGGCTCGCGAAACTCGAGGTCGGCGACCTTCTCGACCGCACCGTCGTAGAACGTGCGGCTGGTCTGATAGGTGTCGATCGCACTCATCACCAGGCGCCTGGTGCCACTGGCACTGAGCGTTCCCTGCACCTCGATGCCACGCGCCTCCCCGGGGATCTGCAGCTCGGGCAGGTAGGACTCCAGCGACTGCCACGTGTCCTGCTCGACCACCTTCGGCTCGTCGTCGGCGCGTGGCATCACCACCAGCACCACGACCGCGACCAGGACGGCGCCACTGGCCAGGACGACGACCGAACGGCGCATCGGCGTGGAGCCCACGAGCTCCCGGCGTCGCTGGCGCCCGATCATCGCCCACAACAGCAGAGGGAAGGCCCCGAAGACCGCACCTCGCGCGGCGGCTTCCCAGGCCAGGTCCACGATCGCGCCACGCACGATGGCGACCTGCGAGTCGGGGCGGCTGGCGATGAACGCGTAACGCTCCACGAGCTGCTCGGTGGAGTCGGCCTCGGTCTTGCCGAGCCGGACGTCGACGCCGATCGGCCCGCCCTGCTCCCGGCGTACGTCGGGAAGGAACGGCCCGGTGCGGATCGTCACGTAGTTGCCCAGGGTCGGGCTGATCTGGGCGTCATGGCTGGCGACCGTGACCGTGGTGCTCGAGTTGAGGAAGATCGCGAACGCGGCGCTGAGGGCGAGCACGAGCCAGGCCAGCCCGTAGCCGCCCCAGCGCAGCATCGTCCGTTTCCCCACAGCCATGCTCCGACCCTAACGAGGCATCGGTCGTCGTGTGGCCGGTCCCGCCGAACACCGGCGACTTCCCGGCCGAAATGTCCACTTCCCGGCCGGAATTTCGGCCGGGAGGTCCCCATTTCCCCGGCTACCCGGGGAAATGGGAAGGCGCGAATCAGGCGCGGGCGCGGGCGATCGCGTAGAGCGAGACCGACGCGGCGACCCCGGCGTTGAGCGACTCGAGGGAGTTCGCCATCGGGATCGAGAGCAGCTGGTCGCAGGTCTCGGCGACCAGACGGGACAGGCCCTTGCCCTCCGAACCCACGACGACCACCAAGGGACCGGTGGCCAGGTCGAAGTCGGGCAGCGAGACGTCGCCGTCGGCGGCAAGACCGACCACCATGCAGCCGGCTGCCTGGTAGGCCTTGAGCTGGCGCACCAGGTTCACCGCCTGGGCCACGGGGATCCGGGCCGCAGCGCCCGCGGAGGTCTTCCATGCACTCGCGGTCATCCCGGCCGCGCGACGCTCCGGGATCAGCACGCCGTGCGCGCCGAAGCCCGAGGCCGAGCGCACGACTGCGCCGAGGTTGCGGGGGTCTGTGACCGAGTCGAGTGCCACGATCAGCGGCTTCTCACCGTTGGCGGCCGCCGCGTCGAGCAGGTCGTCGGGGTGGGCGTACTCATAGGCGGGGACTCGAGCCGCGAGGCCCTGGTGGACCGCACCCCCGGTGAGCCGGTCCATCTCGTTGCGAGTGATCTCCAGGAGCGACAGCCCCTGGTCGGCGGCCAGCGCGAACGCCTCCTTGAGGCGCCCGTCGCGCTCGGTGCCTTCGACGACGTACACCGCGGTCATCGGCATCTTCGCCCGCATGGCCTCGACCACGGAGTTGCGGCCGGCCACCCACTCGGAGTCGCCACCCTTGGTGACCTTGCGCGGTCGCTTGGCGTCGGAACGCTCGGCCTTGGCCTTCTTCTTGTGTGCCTGGTGGTAGGGCCGGTCCACGGCCTTCGGCGTTGGCCCCCTGCCCTCGAGGCCGCGCTTGACCCGACCGCCGGAACCGGCGGTGGGATTGCCCTTGCCGGTCTTCTTGATCGCGCCCTTGCGCTTGGAGTTTCCGGGCATGTCAGTCATTCCCCTGCTGGTCGCGCAGTGACCACTTCGGGCCACTGGGTGTGTCCTCGACGTCGATCCCGGCCGCCTTGATGCGGTCCCGGATGGCGTCGGCGGCGGCGTAGTCCTTGTCGGCCCGGGCCTGGTTGCGCTGCTCGAGCATCCCGTGCACCAGGGCGTCGACGGCCGCGGAGAGACGCTCCTCGTCCCCACTGCCACCCACGGCGTACGCCGGGTCGGCCGGGTCGAGGCCGAGCACGTCGAGCATCGTCCTGATCGCGCCGTAGGTGTGCCCCAGCTCGGCGACCTGGCCCTCCGCGAGTTGCTTGTTGCCCTCACGCACGGCGTCGTAGATCACGGCGACGGCTGCCGGCGTACCGAGGTCGTCGTCCATCGCCTCGGCGAACGATCGGTAGGGGTCGGCGTCCGACGACGTGCCGACGGTGAACTCGGCGGGCAGGGCGGCGCGGGCCCGGTCGAGGAAGTTCTCGATACGCCGGAAACCGGCGGCGGCCTCGTCGAGCGCCTCGAAGGAGAACTCGACGTGGGAGCGGTAGTGGGCCGAGACCATGTAGAAGCGCAGCTCGATCGCCCGCACCCGCTCGAGCACGTTGGGCACCAGCAACGAGTTCCCGAGCGACTTGCTCATCTTCTCGCCGGAGGTGGTGATCCAGGCGTTGTGCAGCCAGTACGACGCGAACGGGTGGCCGGCCGCGTGGGACTGGGCCTGCTCGTTCTCGTGGTGTGGGAAACGCAGGTCGAGCCCACCGCCGTGGATGTCGAAGGCCCGGCCGAGGTACTTCCCGGCCATCGCCGAGCACTCGATGTGCCAGCCCGGGCGACCGCGGCCCCACGGGGACGGCCAGGCCGCCGTGTCGGGCTCTCCGGCCTTCTGGCCCTTCCACAACGCGAAGTCGCGGGGGTCACGCTTGCCGCGCGGGTCGGCGTCGGCGGCGGCCTCCATGTCGTCGACCTTCTGACCGGACAGCTCGCCGTACGACGACCAGGAGCGGACGTCGAAGTAGACGTCACCGGAACCGTCATCGGCGGCATAGGCGTGCCCACGCTCGATGAGGGAGGCGATCATCTCGACCATCTCGGGGATGTGGCCGGTTGCTGCCGGTTCGTACGTCGGACGCGCGACGTTGAGGGCGGCGTACGCCCGGGTGAGCTCGCCGGACATCTCGTAGGCGAGGTTGTACCAGGGACGACCCTGCTCCGCGGACTTCGCCAGGATCTTGTCGTCGATGTCGGTGGTGTTGCGGATGAACGTGACCTCGTAGTTCGAGGCGCGCAACCACCGCTGCAGCACGTCGAAGTTGACGCCCGAGCGGATGTGGCCGACGTGGGGTTCCGACTGAACCGTCAACCCACACAGGTAGATGCCGGCCTTCCCCTCCTCGAGGGGGACGAAGTCACGGACTTCGCGGGTCGCGGTGTCATAGAAGCGGAGGCTCACTCGCCCAATCCTAGGCGCCAGCCGGCCCGCCTGACGATTCGATACTCCCTGACGTTTCGGTCCCCTCGCTGGGGTAGTCCCTGCCGTTTCGGTCCGAACCCGGATGACTCGAGGACCCGAACGTCAGGGACTATCCCGCGGAGTAGCCGCCGTCGACGTCGAGCTTCTGCCCGGAGACGAAGTCTGCGGCACTGGAGGCGAGGAAGCAGACCGCCTCGGCGATGTCGTGGGCATTGCCGAAGCGGCGCAGCGGGATGTTGGCCCGGGTGACGTCGAGCGCCGCGGGCGAGAGCTCGCCGGAGTCGATCAGGCGCGCGGCCATGCCGTCGGTCAGCATCCCGGGCCCGACCGCGTTGACGCGTACGCCGTAGCGCCCTTCCTCCGCCGCCAACCCACGCACCAGAGCCTCGACGGCACCCTTGGGGCCGGCCGAGAGTCCGTCACGCACCGGGAATCGCGAGGTCGCTGCGGTGGTGACCGCGACGATCGAACCCTGCGACTCCCGCAGGAACGGCAGCGCCGGGTGCACGACGTTGAAGAATCCGGCCGGGTCAGCCGCCAACTGCTGTGCCATCTCGTCGGGTGAGGTGCGCGACAGGTGCACCATCGGCACGTGCGGCCCCGCCGCATGCACCAGGGTGTGGATCCCACCTCGCTCCGCAGCCACCCGGGCGACCAGGTCGGCGCAGTCAACGGAGTCGGTCACGTCGAGCTGGTGCGCCGAGCCGTGCACGCCCCACTCACGGCAGGCGTCCGCGATCGTCTCGCCGGCCCGAGCGTTGCGGTGGAAGGTGACCGCGACGTTGCTGCCGCGTGAGGCGAGCAGTCGGGCGCAGGCCGCGCCCAGGCCACCACTGCCACCCACCACCAGGGCCACACCATCAGTCGGGAACGTCATGTCGCACTCACCTCGATCTCGTGCCAGCCCGTGGCACCGTCTGGTTTGGCGTCTCGTTGGACGCCGGTCTGGATCGTGCCGTCGGACCCGATGGCCCGCACCCGCACGGTGTGGTCACCGGCCGGCAGGTCGACGTCGGCGCGCCACTGCACCCACGTGTCCTGGTTGGGCACGGTGCCCAGCTCCGTGCCCTGCCAGGCGCCGCCGTCCAGGGCGATCTCGACACCACTGATGCCGATGCGCTGCGACCACGCGTAGCCGGCGAAGGAGACGACGCCGGCCTCGAACTCGGTGCCCCCTTCGGGGACGTCGATGCGGGATCCGATGAGCACCGGCCCCATCTCGGCCCAACCCTCCTTGGTCGGGTTGGCCTCGATGTCGGCGAATCTGGTCACCTCCAGGTCGACCACCCACTTGCAGGCCGACACGTGACCGAAGAGTCCGGGCACGATGGTGCGCACGGGGAATCCGTGGTCGAGGGTCAAGGGCTCGCCGTTCATCGCGATCGCCAGCATCGCTTCGCGGTTGGGATCCAGCATCGACGCGAGCGGCGTACCGCAGGTCCATCCGTCCTGGGACGTCTGCAGGACGGCGTCCGCGTCGCCGGTGACGCCGGCCTCCTCCAACAGTGCGGAGATGCGTACGCCGCTCCACCAGGCGTTGCCGATCTTGTCGCCGCCGACGGGGTTCTTGGCACAGCTCAGCGTGGCCCAGCGCTCGCGGATGCGACGGTCGATGAGGTCCTGGTAGGACAGCACGATCTCGTGATCGACCATGCCGTGGATCCGCAACGACCATTCGAGGGGTTCGACGGTGGGCGTGGCCACGGCGGTGTGCTCGATGAAGAACTCGGGAGTCGGGGTTCGCCAGGGGGCCATTCCCTCGACGCCGAGGACGACTCCCTCCGGGACGTGGGGATTGCTGACGGGCAGGTTGAGCAGTCGACGGGTCTGCTCCACGTGCCGCCGCTTCTTGCCGAAGCTCTCGCCATAGATCGCGACGCCGATCCCGGCGGCGCCCATGACGCCACTGCGGATGATGAAGCTGCGTCGAGACCTGCCGTCGACCGGGGTGTCGCTCTCGTCCTCGATGCGGTGGAGCGGCTCGCTGACGAACGAGAGCAACACGATCGACGTGACGGTTCCGGCGGTGGTCGGGAGGAAGTCGAGCGCCGTACGTTCGGCACTCAGGACGATCTCGACCAGGCACACGCCACCGATGCCCAGCCAGATCAGCAGCGGCTGCCACCACGAGCGCTCGGCCAGACGCCCTGCCCACATGGAGAAGAGCAGGGCCACCAGGACGAGGATGAAGACGAGCGGACCCCGGCTCTGCGGGCCGATCAGGGTGCCCATCCGGTCATCCGCGACCTCGGGGACCCTGCGGAGCACGGCCTCGGCGAATGCGACCAGGGGTGAGGAGCGCAGCGTCAGCGCCATCGTCATCGCATGACCGACCGCCAGCCCGGCCGCTCCGGCAACCGCACCCGCGATCGACCACGCACCTCGGGGGGTCGTCACAGGCTCCATGGTGTCAGGCATGATCAGGGTGTGACTTCGACCCCCCGCACAGGCATCGGCACAGACGTCCACCGCTTCGCGGTCGGACGGCCCATGATGTTGGCCGGACTGGCCTGGCCGGACGAGGAGTCCGGCCTCGAGGGCCACTCCGATGCCGACGTGGCCGCCCACGCCGCCTGCGACGCGCTGCTCTCGGCGGCCGGGCTCGGCGACCTCGGCACCAACTTCGGCACCGCGGAGCCCGAATGGGCCGGCGCGTCCGGCTCCGCACTGCTCGCCGAGACCGTACGCCGGGTGCGCGCCGCCGGCTTCACGATCGGCAACGTGGCGATCCAGGTGATCGGCAACAGGCCACGGCTCGGTTCGCGTCGCGGCGAGGCCGAGCAGGTGCTCTCCGAGGTGGTGGGCGCACCCGTCTCGTTGTCGGCGACCACCACCGACGGGCTGGGCCTGACCGGTCGCGGCGAAGGTGTGGCCGCAATCGCCACCGCGCTCGTCGTCTGACGAACTGGCATTCGTTGCTGCGCGAACTTGCAATTGTGGTCGGGCGAACTGGCAGTTGTTGCGCTGCCGGAGCCCACAAGAATTGCCAGTTCGAAGCGCAAGGATCGCAAGTTCGCGCAGCAACAATCGCAAGTTCGCGTCAGAAAAGACTCACGGGGCCGCCAACCGGTAGCCCCGTTTGACCACGGTCTGGATCACCCGGGTGCCGAGGGCCGAGCGCAGCCGAGCCACCGCCATCTCGACCGCGTGCTCGGACGCGGCAGTGCCGGTGGGGAGGCAGGCCAGCAGCTCGCGCCGGGAGACGACATGTCCCGGGTTGACCGCGAGCGCTGCCAGGACCGCCCGCGGTGACGGTGACAGGTGCACCGGGAGACCGTCGAGCAGCACCTGGTCGCCGTGCAGCAGCAACACGTGCCCGGCGACGTCGAAGGCCACACCGGACCGGCGTGAGGGGAGCTCGGTCTCGAGCAGCTTCACCATCGCCGCCGTTCGGGAGCGGTCGGGATGGATCGTGGGGACGCCCCACATCTCGAACGCGGCGGAGGTCACCGGACCGACGCATGCGGCGACCACATCGGCCTGGAAGGCCGCGATCACCTCGTCACGACGCCCGACCGCGCCGGCCAGGTCCATCAGCGCGGCGACCGCCGGTGCTGCGGTGAACGTCACGGCGTCGAGCTTGCGTTCCGCGATCAGGTCGACCAGTCGGAACGTCGGCGTCGGATCCTCGACGCTCTCCACCCGATAGACCGTGACCACGTCGACCCGGGCCCCCTGCCGACGCAATGCGTGCGCGACGTTCGACAACGACTGGCCGTGCTCCTGGACAACGATGCGCCTGCCCGTCAGGTCGCGGCCCCGCAAGTGCGCGAGCACGTCGTCGAAGCACTCCGACTCCGGCGCCCAGAGCTCGCGCAGCCCGGCCCGCCTCAGGGCACCCACGGACTTCGGTCCGCGGGCGAGGATCTCCGACCGGTCGAGGGCCGCGAGCAGCTGCTCGACCAGCCCCCACTCCTCGGCTGCCGCGAACCACGACCTGATCCCGATCCCGGTGGTGGCGACGAAGACGTCGACCGGCTCTGCCAGCACCCGCTCCGTGGCCTCACGCAGTCCGACCTCGTCGATCTTGTGCGGTTCGACGGAGAGCACCGGCGCCCACTCGACCTCGGCGCCGCGCCGCTGCAGCAACGCACACTGCTCGGCCGCCTTCCGGGCCGCAGTCACCCCGATCCGGAAACCGACCAGCGGTTGCTTCGCGGTCATGCGACCACCCGCCGCGGCCCGACCTCGACGATGCCGGCGACCACCCTGACGTCGTACGACGGCACGTGCACGTCGTCGTCATCGAGGCACTGCCCGGTCCGCAGGTCGAAGGCGTGCTTGTGCATCGGCGAGGCCACGAACGGGATGTCACCACGGGTACCCACGATCCCCCGCGCCAGGACGCTGGCACCGGCGAACGGATCGTGGTTGCCGAGCGCGAACACAGCGTCGTCATGGGTCCGGAAGATGGCCACCGCATGGCCATGGGCGAGAGCCGTGGCGCCACGCTCCACCTCGAGCACCTCGAACGGGCAGATCGGCTCCCACCGTGCATCGACCTGCGGATCCGGGCCGGTCATCGGGCACCCACCTCGGCAGCAGCGGGGGCGCCGACCGGGATCGACGTCCCGAGCGACACCGGCCCGCCAGCAACCGCCGGACTGATCTGCCCCCGACTGGTGCCGAAGCTGATGCTCGGGTCGGGGACGTCGGGCGCGTTGACGAAGGACACGAAGCGGGAGAGCTTCTCCTCGTCCTCGAGGGTGCCCTTCCACTCGTCGAAGTAGGAGTCGACGTGTCGTGCCATCTCAGCCTCCAACTCGGCGCCCAGGCCGAGGGTGTCTTCGACCACGATCTCACGCACCCGGTCGAGCCCCCCGTCGATCGTGCCCAGCCAGGTCGACGTACGTTGCAGGCGGTCGGCAGTGCGGATGTAGTACATCAGGAACCGGTCGAGGTAGCGGACCAGCTCCGCGCCGGTCAGGTCGCTGGCCAGCAGCTGGGCGTGCGCGGGGATCGCACCGCCGTTCCCGCAGACGTAGAGGTTCCAGCCCTTCTCGGTGGCGATCACACCGAAGTCCTTCCCGCGCGCCTCGGCACACTCACGGGCGCAGCCGCTGACACCGCCCTTGAGCTTGTGCGGGCTGCGCAGCCCGCGGTAGCGCAGCTCCAGGTCGATCGCCATCTGCACCGAGTCCTGAACGCCGAACCGGCACCACGACGAACCGACACACGACTTCACCGTGCGCAACGACTTGCCGTAGGCGTGTCCGGACTCGAACCCGGCATCGACGAGCCGTCTCCAGATCTGTGGCAGCTGCTCGACCCGAGCGCCGAGGAGGTCGATGCGCTGACCGCCGGTGATCTTGGTGTAGAGGTCGAAGTCGCGGGCCACCTCACCGATCACGATCAGCTTGTCGGCGGTGATCTCGCCCCCGGGGATGCGTGGCACCACCGAGTAGGTGCCGTTGCGCTGGATGTTGGCGAGGTAGGCGTCGTTGGTGTCCTGCAGGTTCGCCGTCGTCCTGTCGAGCACGTGGCCGTTGAACTGGCTGGCCAGGATCGAGGCGACGGCAGGCTTGCAGACGTCGCAGCCGCGGCCTCGACCGTGGGCGGTGACGATGTCGTCGAAGCGTTGGAACCCGTGCACGGCGATGACGTCGAAGAGCTCCTGGCGCGTCAGGTCGAAGTGTTCACAGATGCCCTTGCTCACGGTCTTGCCGGCCGCCTCGAGCCGCTCGGCGAGCAGGTTCTTCACGATCGGCACGCACGATCCGCAGACCGTGCCGGCCCGGGTGCACGCCTTCACGCACGGCAGGTCGGCGCAGCCCTCGGCATCGATGGTGTCACAGATCGACCCCTTGGAGATGTTGTTGCACGAGCAGACCACCGCCTCGTCGGGCATGCCGATCCGCGCCGCACCGCCCTCTCGCGCTGCCGGCAGGATCAGCTCCTCCGGGTTGTCGGGCAGTGCCATGCCGCTGGAGACCATCGGCCGCAACACGCCGTACGCCGAAGCGTCGCCGACCAGGATGCCGCCGAGCAGCCGGTCACCCTCGGACGAGACGACCAGCTTCTTGTAGACACCGGCCACGGCGTCGGCGAACACCAGCTCCAGGGCGCCCTCCGTGGTCGCGAAGGCATCGCCGAAGCTGGCCACGTCCACGCCGAGGAGCTTGAGCTTGGTGGACATGTCGGCGCCCTCGAAGACTGCCGCGCTCGCCTCGTTGACGAGGGTGTCAGCGACGATCTCGGCCATCTGGTAGCCGGGAGCGACCAGGCCGTACATCCGTCCCGCGACGGCAGCGCACTCGCCGATCGCGTGGATCGCCGGGTCACTGGTCCGCAGCTTCTCATCGACCAGGACGCCGCCCCGTTCCGCGACGTCGAGACCGCAGTCACGAGCCAGTTGGTCACGCGGCCGGATGCCGGCGGAGAAGACCACCAGGTCGACGGGCAGCGCGGCGTCGTGGTCCTGGAACCTCAGGCCGGTCACGGTGTCGGTGCCCTCGATGCGCTCCGTCATCACTCCGGTGTGCACGGAGAGCCCGAGGGACTCGATGTGTCGCTTGAGGGTCGCGCCACCCGCATCGTCAACCTGGACGGCCATCAGTCGCGGCGCCATCTCGACCACGTGGGTCTCAATCCCCAACTGGTGCAGGGCATTCGCAGCTTCGAGACCGAGCAGGCCGCCTCCGATGACCGCGCCGGCACGCGCGGTCCCGGATGCCTCACGGATCGCCTCGAGGTCCTCGATGGTGCGATAGACGAAGACGTTGTCGAGGTCCTTGCCCGGCACCGGTGGCACGAACGGGGCGGCGCCTGTGGCGAGCACC
Source organism: Nocardioides sp. Soil797 (assembly GCA_001429555.1). Taxonomy (GTDB): domain Bacteria; phylum Actinomycetota; class Actinomycetes; order Propionibacteriales; family Nocardioidaceae; genus Nocardioides. Next base: position 440,458 of record LMSR01000011.1, read on the forward strand.
GCGATGTCGTAGGAGACCACCTCCCCGGTGCCGAGAGCGATCGACTTCGTGTCCCGGTCGATGGCCGCGACCGGGACGTCGAGAACGAGACGCACCCGCGGGTCGTCGTACGCCCCGCTCGGGAGGAACGACAGCTGCTCGGCGCCGACGTCGAAGAACGAGGTGAGCGCCACTCGGTCGTACGCCGGTCGCGGTTCCTCGCCGACCACGGTGATGTCGAACGTCTCGGTCAGCCCCCGCTCGATGGCGGCCTGCACGAACCGGTGTCCGACCATGCCGTTCCCGATGACGACAAGTGACTTGCGTGTGCTCATGAGGAGTCCTTCCTGACAACCTGTGACAGGAAGTTATGCGGCCGATGTTGACGGGAATGTCTCGCTTTGTTTCGGCCGTGAAAACCCTTGCTCACCGCCCACCAAGGGCCGCTCCTTGCCTCACGAGGCGTCACTCATGGACGGCCGGGAGGTCAACCGTTGAGGGCCGAGGGCACGCCATTGCCCTCTCGCGCATCAGCCCCCGTCACTTCGTGACGCAACGCCTGACCCCTCGTGGTGGACAGGAGCTGCGCGACGACGGCGGCACAACCGCCGCAGCCGGTGGTGGCCCGAGTGGATCCGCGCACCTCGTCGAGGGTTCGACAGGCCCGAACGCGCCCGGCGCTGACCCCGGCGCACGCGCACACCTCGGCGTCGTCCGGCAGCTCGGCCGACTCGGCGGAGCTCGGGCGCTCGGCCATCAGCAGCTCCCCCGGTTCATGGGGGCCGAGGACCGTGCGCCGGTCGTGGAGCTGGGTGATCAGGCCGACCCGGGCCAGGTCGCCGACCAGGGCGGCGGCGACGATGACGCCGCCCTGGACGACGAGTTTGCGGTGGGTGCCGGCGATCGGGTTGGTCACCTCGACCACCTCGCCCTCGGTGTGCTCGGGGTCGCCGAGGACGGCCACCTCCAGGTCGCTCGCGCGGAGCCGGGCGACGGAGCGCGAGCCGCTGTAGGTCGCCTCCCCGCCACACAGGCGGTCGGCGAGCACGACCGCCTGCTCCCAGGCGGGTGGGACGAAGCCGGTCACCCGCCCGGCGAACTCGGCGCAGTCTCCGATTGCGTGCACCCGCGGGTCGGTGATCGAGGCGAGGTGTGCGTCGACCACGACGCCCCGCCGGACGAACAGACCCGCCTGCCGGGCCAGCGCGGTCGACGGGCGGCCGCCGGCGGTCAGGATGACCAGATCGGTCTCCAACGTGTAGCCGTTGTCGAGGCGCAGGCCGTCGTCGGAGAGACGTACGGCGCGCGCACCCGTGTAGACGTCAGTGCCGAGTTTCTTCAACCCACGTTTGAGAATCGAGCCACCACGCTCGTCGATCCTGGACGAGAGCAGGTGCTCGCTGCCCTCCACGATCTCCGTCGCGACGCCCCGCACACCGAGCGCCCGCGCCACCTGGAGACCGAGCAGTCCGCCACCGACGACGACCGCGCGCCGCCCGGGCGTGAGCTCCGCGAGAAGTCGGGAACAGTCGGCCAGGGACCGGAAGGCGTGCACCTTCGGGTGCAGTTGGCCGTTCACCTGCACCAGGCCGCGAATCGGCGGCAGGGTCGGGATCGACCCGGTGGCCATCACCAGCCTGTCGAAGGGGATGGTGGTCCCGTCGACCAGCATCACGTCGGAGCGCTCCCGGGACACCTGCAGCACCCGGCTGCCCAGCCGCAGGTCGACGCCCACGGAGGCGAACCACTCGGCGTCGCGCATGGTCAATGCCTCCACCCGGTGGGTGCCCTCGAGCACCGCCGAGAGCAGGATGCGGTTGTACGCCGGCACCGGTTCCTCGCCGATGACGGTGATGTGTCCGCCGTACCTGCGCGCGATGAGCGTCTCGACCAGTCGGGTCGCGGCCATGCCGTTGCCCACCACGACCAGGCGTTCCCTGCTCACTCCGACACTCCGGACCGCGAGCGTGCCGGGGTCACGGCGACAGCGCAGGCCTTGAACTCGGGCATCCGTGAGGCCGGGTCGAGCGCGTCGTTGGTGAGCAGGTTCGCACCGACCCAGTGGAACGGCACGAACACCGTGTCGGGCCGGATCGTGTCGACCACCCGCGCCGGAGCGGTCATCGCACCACGTCGCGTGGTGAGCCGCAGCACCTCACCGTCGTCGATCGACAGCCGGCCGGCCAGCATCGGGTGGATCTCGACGAACGGGCCGTCGTCGGGCAGGTCACGGACTCGGCGGGTCTGGGCGCCCGACTGGTACTGCGCGAGCACCCGCCCGGTCGTCAGGTGCACGGGGTGGTCGTCGTCGGGCTGCTCCACTGCGCCGCGGTGCTCGACGGCGTGGAACCTGGCCCGGCCGTCAGGGTGTCCGAAGGAGGACAGGAACATCCGCGGAGTCCCGGGGTGATCCGCGGACGGGCAGGGCCAGAACACGCCCTCCTCCTCGCGGATCCGCTGGTAGGTGATGCCGGCGTAGTCGGCCCTCCCACCCGCCGAGGCCCGCCCCAGCTCGACGAAGACCTCCTCCGGGTCGTCGCCGAACTCGATCGGCGATGACAGCCGAGTGGCGAGTCCACGCAGGATCCCGAGGTCGCTGACCACGCCCTTCGGTGGAGTGATCGCCTGTTGGCGCAGGATGACGCGTCCCTCGAGGTTCGTCATCGTCCCGGTCTCCTCGGCCCACTGCGTGACGGGGAGTACGACGTCGGCACGCGCGGCGGTCTCCGACATGACGATGTCGGCGACCACCAGGAGTGACAGCGCATCCAGTTGGGAGGAGACGAAGGAGGCGTTCGGAGCGGAGACGACGATGTTGGAGCCGAAGACAAGGAGCGCCTTCACACCTTCCGGCTCCCCGAGGGATGACAACATCTCGTAGGCCGATCTCCCCTTGCCGGGCAGGGATTCGGGCGCCACGCCCCAGACCCCGGCCACGTGGGCACGAGCCGCGGGATCGTCGATCATCCGGTAGCCGGGCAGCTGGTCGGCCTTCTGGCCGTGCTCGCGTCCACCCTGACCGTTGCCCTGCCCGGTGAGGCATCCGTAGCCGGCGTACTCCCGACCGCACATGCCCAACGCCAGCGCGACATTGATCCACCCGAGCACGATGTCGGAGCCCGACGCGTGCTGCTCGGCACCCCGGGCGGTCAACACCATCGCCCGCTCCGCGGACCCCAGGAGGGCGGCCAGCGCGCGGATCTCCCGGGCCGGCACTCCCGTCACCCGCTCGGCGCGTTCCGGCCACCAGGAGACCACGGATTCCTGCACCGCCGCGAAGCCCGAGGTGCGCGCCGCCACGAAGTCGTCGTCGACGTTGCCGTCGGCGATGACCTGGTGCAGCACGGCCTGGGCGAGGGCCAGGTCCGTGCCCGGCACCGGCTGGACGAAGACATCAGCCTGGTCCGCTGTCGGCGTACGACGGGGATCGATGACCACGACCTGTCCGCCACGGGCACGCAGCGCGGCGAGATGGCGTGCGGCAGGTGGCATCGTCTCAGCCAGGTTCGACCCGACGAGTACGACGACGTCGGTGTGCTCGATGTCCGCAAGGGGAAAGGGCAGACCTCGATCCAGCCCGAGAGCGCGAGTGCCTGCCGAGGCCGCGGAAGACATGCACCAGCGGCCGTTGTAGTCGATCTGGCTGGTGCCGAGTGCGACCCGGGCGAACTTACCCAACTGGTAGGCCTTCTCGTTCGTCAGCCCACCGCCGCCGAAGACCCCGATGCTGTCCGGTCCGTGCTCGTCGCGCAGGGCGACGAGGCGGGATGCGATGTGGTCGAGCGCGCTCTCCCACGAGGTCGGCTCCAACTCCCCTGTCGCAGCCGAGCGCACCAACGGCTGGGTGAGCCGCTCGCGGTGCCGGTGCAACCCGGTCGACGTCCACCCCTTGCGGCACAACGCTCCCTTGTTGACCGGGAACTCGGGCCACTCCCGGACCTCGAGCGCGGTCCGCGCCGGAAGCGGGTCCTGCGTCGATCCGGTCGCCGCAGCCAGCCGCATCCCGCACTGCAGGGAGCAGTAGGGGCAGTGGGTCTCGGTCGCCATCAGATTCCCGCACCCGCCAGGCTCGGCACCCGCCCGACGAGAAGACTGGTGCGCAGGTAGAAGAACCACGTCACCAGCAGGCAGACGCCGTAGAACGACGTGAACGCCACGAAGGCGCCCCGCACCGCAGCGGCGGGGTCGTCGACCCACGGTGCACCGAACGTCATCGGGATCAGGAATCCGCCGATGGCGCCGACTGCACCGGCGATGCCGATCACCGCAGACGACTCCTTGGTGGAGCCGACCAGCGCGGCCGCACGCTCCGGCGTTCCCGGCGCGGTGCCGTCGACCGCTCGCTTGCGCCAGATCAGCGGAATCATCCGGTAGGTCGACCCGTTGCCGACACCGGTCGCGGCAAAGATGAACAGGAAGAATCCCAGGAACCACGGGAACCACTGCTGGTTCTCCCGGGCGATCGCCACCGACGCGGTGGGGTTGGGCGCCAGCTGGGACAGGGTCCACAGCACGGCCAGGGTGCCGAGGATCATGGCCACGAAGGACGCCGCGGTGACGCGTGCTCCGCCGTACTTGTCGGCCAGCCAACCACCGAACGGGCGCGCGACCGAGCCGACCAGGGCACCGAGGAACGCGTAGTGGGCGAAGTCGATGCCCGCGCCCGTGCCATCGGTGGTCGGCACCCAGAAGTTGAGCTTGATCAGCAGGGGCATCGCCGCCGAGTAGCCGATGAACGAGCCGAAGGTGCCGACGTAGAGCACCGACATCACCCACGTGTGCCGGTGCCACAGCACGCCGAGCTGCGGGCGGGACCGGGCCATCGTCAGGTTGTTCATGAAGAACCAGGCACACCCGGCACCGACGATTGCCAGGGCGGCGTAGAGGTAGCCGGCCCGCTGGAGCACCAGGCCACTCTCGGCCGCCTTGACCAGCCCGAACGCTCCGGCTCCGCCCACCACGATCGGCAGGAAGAACTGGATGATCGCGACGCCCAGGTTGCCGCCGGCGGCGTTCAGCCCGAGCGCGGTGCCCTTGCGCGCGGTCGGGTAGAAGAAGTTGATGTTCGACATCGACGAGGCGAAGTTGCCTCCACCCAGCCCGGCCGTCGCCGCGATCAGCACGAACACCCAGTACGGCGTCTCCGGACGCTGCACGAAGTGCGCGAAGAGCAGCGTGGGCACCAGCAGCAGCGAGGCGCTCACGATGGTCCAGTTGCGACCGCCGAACTTCGGCACGGCGAACGTGTAGGGCAGCCGGATCAGCGCCCCGACCAGGTTCGGTACGGCGACCAACAGGAACAGCTGCGACGTCGTGAAGTCGAAGCCGACCTTGACCAGCAACGCCGCACTGACGCTCCACAGCAACCAGACGGAGAAGCCGAGGTGCTCGGAGAAGATCGACCAGACCAGGTTGCGGCGGGCCACCTTCGAGCCGCCGTTGTCCCAGAAGGCAGGTTCCTCCGGGCGCCAGTCCTCGATCCAGGTGCCGCCCGGCATGACGTCACTGGGTACGCCCTCAACGGTGATGGGCCCGGACGTGGGCGCGGAGGTGCTGGTCACGATCGACTCCTCGTGGTTCGGATGCCGGTGAACCTACGGAGCCCAGATTTCGGGACGGGAACCCTCTGTTTCACGGATGTGTCAACTTGCTCTCACCACCTCACAGATGATTCAGGTGTAGCCGACGTCCGCCGCGGGCAGCACCCATCCGGGTGCGGCAGCGCGCCCCCGACGTACCTCAGGAGGAACAAGATGGCCGGAATGCTGATCGCCGCTGCGGTGGCACTCGGCGTCGCCGGGTGGCTGGTGTTCACCTCGCGCACGGAGAAGACGAAGTACCAGAAGGCGCTCCTGATGGAGACCAGCTCCACCGCCACGCTGCGCGAGCTGCACAAGGCCGCCACCGAGACCGCCGGTGAGAACTCCTACCGCGAGGCTGTCGAGCTCGACGGGACCGCGCAGCCCGGCCCCGGCGGACTGCTCACCTCGGAGCTCACCGGGACCGAGTGCGTCTGGTACATGCAGAAGGTCACCCGCCGCTACAAGGACGTCTACCGCGACTCCGACGGCCACCGCAGGACGCGCAACAAGGAGGAGGTGCTCACCCGCAACCGTTCCAAGGACCCCTTCGTCCTGCGCGATGCCGACGGTGAGGTCACGGTCGTGCCGGAGACCAACGTGCAGAGCGCGAAGAAGGTGCTCAGTGAGTTCCGTGAGGGACGCGACCACGACAACGGTCCGTCGTTCTCATTCGGTGGGCTCAACGTGAACCTGGGCAGTTCGGGTGACGGCGACACCATCGGCTTCAAGTACGAGGAGTGGGTGCTCCCGGTGGGCACCCACATCTATGTGCAGGGCTCCGCGGTCGACCGCTCCGGCGAGCTCCAGGTGTGCAAGGGCGAGGAGGCCATGGTCATCTCGACCAGGTCCGAGGAGGAGATCCTGGAGGAGCACAGGAAGAAGTCCCACGCGGCGAAGATCGGTTCGGTGGTGGCAGCGGTCGCCGCGGTCGGCCTGGCCGTCGGCGCGTTCTTCGTGGGCTGACCCGGTTCGCCTGACGCGAGGCCCGAAAATGAGCAGAACCCCCGGTCACCCGGGGGTTCTGCTCATTTCAAGGCGTGGATCAGGAGGCCAGGACTTCGTCCAGGAGAGCCTCTGCCTTGTCTTCGTTGGTGTGTTCGGCCAGAGCCAGCTCGGAGACGAGGATCTGGCGCGCCTTGGCCAGCATCCGCTTCTCTCCGGCCGACAGGCCGCGGTCACGCTCACGGCGCCACAGGTCGCGGACGACCTCGGCCACCTTCATCACGTCACCTGAGTGCAGCTTCTCGAGGTTCGCCTTGTAGCGGCGCGACCAGTTGGTCGGCTCCTCGACGTGCGCGGCCCGGAGGACGTCGAACACACGGTCGAGTCCCTCCTTGTCCACGACGTCGCGAACCCCGACCAGGTCGAGATTGCACGCAGGAACCCGGACCACCAGGTCCTGCTGGGCAACGATGCGGAGAACCAGGTATTCCCTGTCTTCTCCCTTGATGGTGCGTGTCTCGATGTCCTCGATGACAGCGGCTCCGTGATTCGGGTAAACAACCGTTTCGCCGACGGTGAATGTCATGTGCCAAGTACCCCTTCCTAGGTGACCAGTCTAACACGAGTTCTAGACTTCCCATTTCCCGTTTGTGCAGGTCAGGTGCCCATTCCGGGCTTGACAGAACCTGCACCCCTGTGGTGGAGGCCGGTTTTGAGGGGGCGGAGGACGCGCGTTCGAAGGGCAAGAAAATGCCCGCGAATGACCGCATCCGGCGTTCAACTGGTCAATACTTCGCCCTATGCCTGCCAAGAGTTACCAGCCCCCTCGCCGCGTCCGTGCGGCGCGCGCCGACGGCACGCCCGGAGCGGTCTTCGAGCTCGGCCGAAGCCTTCCTGTGGCCCTGTTCCGGGCAAGCCATGCCCGGCAGGCGCTGCTGATCACGATCGGCATGACCGTGGCCGCCCTCCTGGCCGGACGGAGCACCCGCGAGACAGCACTGGTGCTGGTCACGGTCCTGGTGGGCCAGGTGGTGCTCGGCTGGCACAACGACCTGGTCGACGCCGACCGCGACAAGGCCCATGCCCGTGAGAAGAAGCCGATCGCCGCGGGCTATCTCGACAGGAGCACGGTGGCCTTCTCGATCGCGATCGCGATCCTCGCCCTGGTCCCACTCTCCATTTCCCACGGTCTCGTGGCCGGCCTGACCTGGCTGGGCATCATCCTGGTCGGCATGCTCACCAATGCCGGCCTGCTGCGCCGCAGCCAGTTCTCCTACCTTCCCTGGCTGATCACGTTCGGGCTGTTCCCGGTGTTCCTGTCGTACGGCGGCTGGGGTGGCGACGGCGCCGGCGGTCCGCCCACCATCGCGATCACGGTCTGTGCAGCCCTTCTGGGCATCGGTGTCCACGTGCTCTGCGCACTGCCCGGCCTGGTCGACGACAACAAGGACGGCTCCAACAGCCTCCCGCTCAAGATCGCCCTCAAGACCGGAGCGCCCCGACTCCTCGTCCTGGCCAGTGTCTACACCGCACTGGTGGGGGTGGCTCTGGTCATCGCGGCCCTCACCTCCGGACTCGTCCAGTGAACGCTCGACGAGTCATGCCATGGGGTGCCGGAGCAGTGAGCGGTGCATCCGCGCCCGATCCAGCGGGACGGATGCCCTTTGAGTCGTGGACAACGCGGCTGGTCGGGATACGGGACGCCGCGAGCCCGGCAAGCTCCGCCGGGAGTGATTCGTCTAGGCTGTGCCCCGCAGGATGCGGTCCGGTCAGACACGGTCCGCCGACGACACCAAAGGCTCCCAGATGCTGATTCGCAACCGGATCGCCCGCGCCGTGGCCGCAGGCACCCTCGTGCTCGCTGCACCGGTCCTGACCTCGTGTGGCTTCAACTTCGCCACCGACAAGGTCTACACACCGGCGCCGGGCGCCAACAACCGCGATGCGTCGGTCGACGTACTCAATGCGGTGATCGTGTCGACCAAGGACGGCAAGGGCACGTTGGTGACCACGCTGGTCAACAACGAGACCGAGGCCGGCAGGACCGACACCCTCGAGTCGGTGACCGGCACGGCGCCCGACAAGTCGGAGGTGACCGTCGACGTGGCGAAGTCCGTCGAGATCCCGCCGCGCGGCTACACCCGCCTGGCCACCGCCACCTCCGACAACGGTCTGGGCGAGAAGCCCCCGGCCGACGCCGACGGCGGCACCTACGCCGTCTACCAGCCGGGCCTCAAGGTGAGCGGCAACTTCAGGACCGGCGAGTTCGTGAAGCTCACCCTGACCTTCAAGAACGCCGGTGACGTCGCGGTCGAGGTCCCGGTCGTCGCCAACAACTGCGACTGGGCCGGCCAGGACGGCGACGAGGACGCCGCCCACGCCGCGTGCGAGGGCCAGCACGAGACCGAGTCCGAGACGGCATCGCACTGATGGCTCACACGCTGATCCTGCTCCGCCACGGCGAGAGCGAGTGGAACGCGAAGAACCTGTTCACCGGCTGGGTCGACGTGGCCCTCACCGAGAAGGGCCGCGACGAGGCCGTGCGTGGCGGCGAACAGCTCAAGGCCGCAGGGCTGCTGCCTGACGTCGTGCACACCTCGCTGCAGCGCCGGGCGATCAACACCGCGAACCTCGCGCTCGACGCCGCGGACCGCCACTGGATCCCGGTTCGGCGCAACTGGCGCCTCAACGAGCGCCACTACGGTGCCCTGCAGGGCAAGGACAAGAAACAGACCCTCGCCGAGTTCGGCGAGGAGCAGTTCATGACCTGGCGCCGTTCCTTCGACACTCCGCCGCCGCCGCTCGACGACGACTCCGAGTTCTCGCAGGTGGGTGACCCCCGCTATGCCGCTCTCGGCGACGAGATGCCACGCACCGAGTGCCTCAAGGACGTCATCGACCGCCTGCTCCCCTACTGGGAGTCCGACATCGTCGCCGACCTGCGCGCCGACCGGACCGTGCTGATCGCCGCCCACGGCAACAGCCTGCGCGCGATCGTCAAGCACCTCGACGGGATCAGCGACGAAGACATCGCCGGGCTCAACATCCCGACCGGCATGCCGCTGGTCTATCGCCTCGACGACAACCTGCAGCCGGTGACCAAGGGCGGCGAGTACCTCGACCCCGAGGCCGCTGCCGCTGCTGCCGCCGCCGTCGCCAACCAGGGCCGCTGACCCCTTCCGCCGAACTGGCAATTGTTGCGCGCCCAACTGGCAATTGTTGCGGTCACGGCAACGACAACTGCCAGTTCGGGTCAAGTCCCAGTGCGTGGTGTACGAAGTTGATCCTTCGGTTGGCCGTGTTGGTCAGGCTGTGAGGACCGGTGGTTCGGGTTCGGTCACCTCCTCGAC
>LMSR01000014.1 GCA_001429555.1 Nocardioides sp. Soil797
GGGGCGGAGAAGCGAGACATCTGATGACGATGACGTTGGCCGACACGACTGCGTTCGATGATGGGGTCGTGACCCCAAGAGCTGACCGGCCCAAGCGACGAACGTTCACCGCGGAGTACAAGGCGCAGATTGTGGCCGAGTACGACGCTGCTGACCACGGCGAGCGGGGTGTGATCCTGCGCCGGGAAGGCTTGTACTCCTCCCATATCACCGAGTGGCGCAAGGCCGCCCAGGCCGGCGCCGCCGCGGCGCTGGGACCCAAGAGCAAGGACCGCCGCGACAAGGAGATCGAGCAGTTACGTGCTCGTGCGGAGAAGGCCGAGGCCGAGCTGCAGCGGACCAAGGCGGTGTTGGACATCGTGGGAAAAACGCACGTGCTCTTGGAGACGCTCTCCGAGAGCACGGGCACACCGAAGCCGCCGCAGCGGTGATCAACCCCGCGATCGAGGAGATGGCCGAGCACACGAGCGTGAAGCACGCTTGTGAGTTGATGGGTCGTGCCCGCGGGAGCCATTACCGCGCCAAGCAGCCGCGGATGCATGGGCCGGCGCCGAGGCGACCCACGCCGCCCAACGCGCTGACCGAGGCCCAGCAAGCCGAGGTGCTCGGCGTGCTGACCAGCGAACGGTTCTGCGACAAGTCGGTCACGTAGGCCTGGGCCACGCTGCTGGACGAGGGCACCTACCTGTGCTCGATGTCCACGATGCACCGACTGCTGCGCGCTCATGGTGCGGCCGGTGAGCGCCGTCGTCAGGCCACCCATCCGGCGCGGAAGAAGCCGGAACTGCTGGCCACCGGGCCAGGCGAAGTCTGGAGCTGGGACATCACCAAACTCCGCGGTCCTGGCCGCGGGATCTGGTTCCAGCTCTACGTCGTGCTCGACATCTTCTCCCGCTACGTCGTGGCCTGGACCGTCCAGAACGGCGAGGACTCCGAGATCGCCAAGACGATGCTGGAAGAGGCGATGGGCGTGCACGGCATCCCGGCCGCGGTGCACGCCGACCGGGGCACCTCGATGACCTCGAAACCGGTGGCCCAACTGCTGCTCGACCTCGGCGTCGACAGGTCCCACTCGCGACCGCGGGTGTCGAATGACAACCCGTTCAGCGAGGCCGCGTTCAAGACGCTGAAGTACGCCCCAGTCTTCCCCGAGTCGTTCGGGTCGTTGGCCGACGCGAGGGCGTTCTGCGAGGCGTTCTTCGCCTACTACAACCACGAGCACCGTCATTCCGGGATCGGGCTGCACACGCCGGCGTCGGTGCAGCACGGCACCGCGACCGAGGTCCGAGCCCAGCGTCAGGTCACCCTCGACGCTGCGTACGCTGCTCACCCCCACCGGTTCGGCAACCGCCGACCCCAAGCGCCGAAGCTGCCCACAGCCGCGTGGATCAACCAGCCCTCACCGGAGGCCCTCATACAGACCRCGTAACGAGACGTGTCTCAGCCTGCTTGACATCTTCCGGAACAGCCCCAATCGCGGTGGAATGACGCACCCACATCGCGGCAGATCCGGATGATCCGCTCAGGCTTGAGTCGAAGCAGCGCGGGGCCGAGNCTCACCCCCACCGGTTCGGCAACCGCCGACCCCAAGCGCCGAAGCTGCCCACAGCCGCGTGGATCAACCAGCCCTCACCGGAGGCCCTCATACAGACCACGTAACGAGACGTGTCTCAGCCTGCTTGACATCTTCCGAATGCCCGCACGGGTGACCCGTGCACGAGTTCTCGAAAAAGGTCGGTTGGTCCATCAGGCAGTGCCACGCAACAGGTTGTGGTTCGCAAGGTCGGGGACGTCAGGCAAGTCGCGGGCGCCCGTCAGCGCGAGATCGAGGTTTGCCCGCGTCAACCGTTCGCTCGCGATGAGCACGGCGATCGGTTCGGGCGAGGCGAGTACTGCGTGAACCACCACGTTGCGGAGGATCGGCAGAGTCAGGTTCCAGCCGTGCTGTTTGGCAAATCGTCGAGCCGCCATCCAGGCGTCTGTCGACAGACCGAGTGATTGCCGACTTTGTTTGCGACAGGTGCGTGCCGCCGAGACTGCGGCCATGAATGCCCCAGCGTCGGGGTCGTCGTCGTGCAGGTGGGCGATTCTGGTGATTCGGTGCAGGGTCTCGACCTGCTCGTAGGAGACCAGACGGTCGATGGGTTCGTTGGGAGAGCGTTTGTGCATTCGCCACGGCAGTCCGCGATGGACAGCCTGCAACCGACGGGCGATCCCCCGCTTGTTCTCCCGAGTTTTCGTGCTGGCAGTCAGTGAGCTGTCGAAAGAGAGCAGGGTCGCATCACTCAACGCGTCGTCGAGTGTGACGGGCCGGCCCCGCTCCACCAAGTGAGCCACGACCGCTCCGAGAAGTTGGATGTCTTTTTCGACGCGCAAACGCGTGGCCGGGCCGGCGCGGAGGACAAGGTGGACTGCATCGTCGGCCACGTGTGCCCAGTCGTTCTCGTGCACTTTGGAGGGCTGGTAGGCGGTAAGAAAGCGCCGGAGTTCGGCTACGTGGTCGGCGGTGTCGAGGGCATCGGGTGTCTGTTCATCAGTCATGGTGGGGACAGTCCGTAGGCCCTGGGGCTGCGCAACCATCGCTACGTCCGAGCGTGCAGCAGTGGGGCGGACCGGTCGGGTCCGCCCCACTGGGTGATGTTCGGCCCTCAGGCCGCCAGCGGCGTGCTCGCAGTGCCGCCCTTGTGTGCGGAGATGGCCTGGCACAGGCTGCATGTTTCGGCCGTGACCATCGGGTGGTGCTCGGAGGCAAGCTCCTCCTCAACCCACTCGCCGATGTGCTCCTCGTACTCATCGGGGAACTCATCGGCCAGCACCTGCTCTACCTGCAACTGCAGCAGGTAGAGCTGGAACTGCTCGTCCAGGCCGTGAGAGCGATACTCCGCGGCCAGATGGGCAACCCGCCGAGCCGTGCACAGCAGGTTTTCCAGGCGTCGGCGTCGCTTCACCTCGGGGAGGTCAGTGACGCGTCGACCGGTTCGGCTCGAATTGTTTGTGGACATTTCGCCCTCCTGGGGCGTGGGTGCCCGGACCGGCCCGATTGCCGGACCGTGGCACGGAGCGATCAAGTGCTCGAAGGGCACCGTCCGCGCGAGGAAATCGATGCCAACTCCCAATCCCGAAGTCGGTGCCGTGCTCTTGCTCCCGCGGTGGCGGTGCGACGTGACAGCATGCGGCGTGATGGACACCGAACTGGACCTCACGTCGTGGAGCGTCATTGGGCCCGAGCCAGGCGGACGTGATGAGCACAAGATGTGGTTGGCGCCTGACCCGCGCTCTGAACGGCATGAGCACTGGTTGTGGAAGCCACTCCGGACCACTGATGACGGATCTGTGACCGCGATCAGCGACGTCGCCGAGGTGGCTGCGTCGCGCCTGGCGAAGCTGGTGGGGTTGCCAGCTGCTGAATGCCGATTCGCAATCCTCGGTGATGAGGTGGGAGTGGCCTCCAAGAACGTGACACCGTTCGGGTTCGATCTGCACGACGGTGGCACATACCTCCATGAGGTTCCCGGCTATGTGCACCACTCACCAACGCGGGACTCACACGGGCAACCCAAGGGGCACGCGCGTTCGGACGAGGGCTACACCCTTGATGCTGTTGAACAGGTGCTCGACGGCGTCGACGGACCACCCAATGGCAAATCGTCGATGAATGCAATGCAGGTTTTTGCCGGCTACCTGGCCCTCGACGCAGTGATCGCAAACACTGACCGTCACCCCAAGAACTGGGCCCTGCTGGAGAGGCAAAGCGATGGAAGCCGCTTCCTTGCCCCGACCTTCGACCACGGGTCGGCGTTGGGGGCCGGGATGAGCGATGCCAAGCGCGCGAGAAGAGATCCAGAATCCTTCTGCCGGAAAGGGAGAGCGAGCGCCTTTTCGCCGCCTGGGCAGTCGCTCGTCGACCTGGCTCACGAAGCGCTCAGCCGAGCGCAGGCCACGGTGTGGCAGGAGCGTTTTGCAAAGCTGAGCGACACTGACTTGAGTGGATGCATTGACGCTGCGCCAACTCGTCTGTCGGGGGTAGCGTCTAAATTCATCTCACAGGTTCTCATCATCAACCAAAGGAGGCTGTGCGATGCTGACAGCGCTGAAGACCAAACGGCTCCTCGTTAGTCGACAGGACAGCGTTACCCGGCAGTACTCCTGCATCGGAGAGTTACGCCTTGACGGCGACGACTATGTGTTCGTCTACGACCCGTCCGCGGATCGTGCCATGCCGGGGTTGCCGCTTGGTCAAGTGCACCGCAGCTCAGAACTCTTCCCCATCTTCGCGGAGCGGGTTGTCCATCCTCTCCGCTCAGATCGCGACCGTTCATTGGAACTGCTCGGGCTCGGGCCCGAAGCCAGCCCCTTCGAGGTACTCGCAGTCTCGGGTGGCCGTCGAGCAGGCGACACCTATGAGCTGACGCCTCTACCAGAGGCGGGAGAGGTAGAGCTTCCCTTCCTCGTCCACGGCATTCGCCACTTGAAGACCCACGAGCAAGCACAACTTGAGGACCTCCGACCCGGGGATCAGTTGGAGTTCGAACGAGAGCCATCCAACCCAAAGAACAAGCGAGCACTCTTGGTGACTCGCGCCGGTGTGCGCCTGGGGTACGTACCTGACCCCTTAGTCGAGCACATCCATGAAGTGATGCAACGCGAGTTCAAAGTCACGGTCGAGCGAGTGAACCCACCTGACGCGGGCTTCCACATGCGGCTTCTCGTCGTGATCCATGGACGGCTGGAGGGTGCTCCAGAGGCGGGGTGCTGATTTTGGAACGCGGGGGTGCAAAGGCGCCGAGCAGTTCGCACAATGACTCGGCCTGACCTGCGGGTTCTCCATTCCGCGAACACCCCACACGATCACCTCTTGAACACCCTTGCGGAAGCCCCCGGCCACTGGTCGGGGGCTTGCGCGCGTGCCGGTGGCCCGCCGGTGGTCCCCACGGTCCTGGCCCGCATGAGAAGACCTTCATGGAGCCCTCATCACCTCCTCACCGGAACCCCTGAGACTGGTGGCTCAACCAAGGGAATCCAGAGAAAGAGGAACACGATGCTCAACCTCCGCAGGACCGCCGCCACGATCGGAGCCGCAGCACTGCTGGCCACTCCTCTTGCGATGCTCGGGGCCAGCCCTGCCTCGGCCGATGCCGATCGAGAGTTCCGCTACGCCGGGGCCGAGCACGAGTTCGACGTCGAGAAGGACAACGGTCGCTTCAAGGTCGAGTTCGACATCGACGACGCCAAGCGCGGCAGCAAGTGGCGCGTGGTGATCCGCCACGACGGCAAGGTCATCCACAAGAGGGTGCACCGGGCGGACAGTGACGGCGACGTCGAGATCAACAAGAATCGGCCCGACACCAAGGGCAAGGACGTCTTCAAGGTGAAGGTCAAGAAGGTCGGCGCGAAGAAGGCCGCCACGCGCACCATTGTGCGACGCTGAGCGAAAGCGCGGCCGGAGGACGCTAGGTTTCCTCCATGATCGCCTTCATCCTGGCTGGCCTGATCCTTGGTGTCCTCGCCCGAGCACTGGCCGGAGGGTTACGTGATCCCCAGGTCATGCTGACCGTTCCGGCCGGTGTTGCCGGCGCCGTCGTGGGTGGTGTCGGGGCAAACCTCCTGCGCAGTGAGGGTTGGGCCGACGAGGGCCCCTTCAGCGTGATCGCGGCGTGTGTCGTCGCGATCATCGTTCTCGGACTCCTCGAGGGTGGTGTGGGACGCCAGTCCTCCTGAGATGAGAACTCACTCCTGCATTCGTCTGCTGGTGGCCGCGCTGGTCGTGGCCCTCGGTGTCCTGGTGACTCCCGGCTCGGCAGTTGCCGTCGCCATCGACGAGGAACCTGCCCCGTTGCTGGCGACCTCCACCTCGCTGGTGGCCCCGGCGAGCCCTTCGGGGTTGCCGATCATGGCAACGGTCGTCGTCTCCGCCGCGGGCGGGACGGCCGTCCCCGATGCTCCGGTCACGCTCGAACGCCGGGTCGAGGGCACGTGGCACGACGTGGCCGAGGCCGTCACCGGTGCCGACGGCTCGGTGGAGATCAGGGTGAAGCTCAGTCGGTTGAAGGCTGACAACGTCTTCCGGGCCAGCTTTGCCGGCGACACGACGTACGCCGCGTCCCGTTCGCCGAAGACCCAATTGAGGCTGGTCCGGCGGCACACCCGCCTGGTCCTGAGTGCACCCAAGACCGTGGTCGACGAGAAGGCTGCCGACTTCGCGGTCCTGTGGCGCACCCGCAGCGGCCTGCCCGTCGTCGGCAGGGTGCTCATCCAGACCCGCAGGAACGGGAAGTGGGCCACCGCGCAGAAGCTGCACACGAACGACAAGGGGCGGGCGTCGTGGCACTTCAAGGTGCGCCGGGACAGCCGGTGGCGTGCCGTGGGCAAGCGCCTTGCCTGGGTCGACGGTGACACCAGCAACAGGCGTCGCATCGACAATCTCCCTCCGGGTCGCCCCGTCGTACTGCCCAGGGCGGCGCCTCGGCCACGCATCAAGCTTCCGGCACAACCACGAGCCAGCAAGCGTGGAGCTGCGGCGACGATCAAGCGGATCCCCGATGGAGTGTGGCGTCAGATGGTCGGGCGCACCTGGCACAGCGGGTGCCCGGTGGGTCGCTCGGGGCTTCGGTTGATCCGGGTCAACTACTGGGCGTACGACGGCTACCGGCGTCGGGGTGAGATCGTGGTCAACTCACGGGTGGCCGGCAACGTGGCGGCTGCGTTCCGGGAGATCTACGATCGCAAGCTGCCGATCCGGGCGATGTACCGCGTGGATCGGTTCGGCTGGAGCAGCAAGGTGCGCGGAGGCAACGACTACAAGTCGATGGCGGCCGGCAACACCTCGGCGTTCAACTGCCGCAGCGTGGTGAACCGACCGGGTGTGCGGTCACCGCACTCCTACGGCACCGCGGTCGACGTGAACACCTGGGAGAACCCCTATCGATCGGCGACCGGGATCGTCCCGAACAGGTGGTGGCAGTTCCACTCGAACCCCCGCTATGCGTGGCGATCGGGCGACCACGCGATGGTCAAGCTGATGCGCAGGCACGGGCTCCGGTGGACCTACGGGCTCGGTGACACCCAGCACTTCGATGCCACCGCGGGCGCGGCACGAATCAGGATCGCGCCCCTCTGCGTCGGTGAGTGCCACTGACCGCATCCCCTGGCGGTCTCGGATGCCGTGGGAAATGACGGCACCGGATCACGGTCAGCATTCGACCGCGATCCGGTGCCATCAGGTGACGACCACGCCGACCCGGTCGGGGACGACGTCGTACGGTCAGACGATGTCTTCGCCGGCCCTCCTGGCGGTGCGGTACTCCTTGATGAAGGCAACCGAGATCACGAGCAGCACGAGAGCGGCCAGCAGCGGCCAGATGAGCACGTAGGCAGTCAGCAGTACGGATTCCATGGATTCCTCCTGGTCAGTGGGTCGGGTCGAGGTCGTCGGTGGGTCGAGCTGCTTGCTCGACCAGAGCGGCGGCCGATGGGTCGAAGTCGCCGACCGTGCGCGAGATCTCGTCGAAGTCGAACTCCATGTCGGAGGAGATCGACATCGCCCAGCACACGACGGTGCTCACCGCGTAGGCGACCAGCGATCCGCTGAGGGTCGCGTAGTCGTGCAGGAAGCCGATCACGAACGGGGCAGAAACCACCGAGGCGATGACGCCGACGACCAGCGCCGGCCGGAGCCCGAAGAAGCCGAAGCACATCAGGCCGAGCACGATGCCGATGCCGATGACCGAGAGCACGTCGACGCCGATGCCGACGGCACCGGTGAGGGGGATCCACTCGAAGCGCACCGGCAGGAACACGGCGAGGGCGAGCAGCACCGAGGTGGTGAACGCCTTGTTGGTCACCTTGTTCCAGTAGAAGCTGGCGATCACGGGGAACACCAGGGCACCCCAGAGGGCTCCGACGAAGACCAGCAGGTCGAGGATGTTGAGCTGGAAACTTGCGAAGACCACGGCCATCGCGGTGGCCACCACCATCGTCGCGCGACCGATCAGCAGCATCAGCTTGGGGTCGGCCTTGTCCTTGCCGACGCTCTGGCCGTAGACGTCGGCCATCACGATGGAGGCCATCGCGGCCATGTCGGAGTCGGCGGTGGAGGAGAGTGCGCCGATGATCATGATGAAGAAGACCGCCAGCAGCACGCCGGGCAGGTACTCCGCGGCCATCTCGGGGATCAGGTTGTTGACCTCGCCGCCGCTGGGCTCGAAGCCGAGGTAGAGGGCGAGGACGCCGAGCATCCCGACGCCGATCACCATCGAGCCGTAGCCCAGAGTCGCGGTCAGGAAGGTCGGCTTGATCAGGTCCTCACGCACGGCGAACAGTCGCTGGGCGATGGTCTGGTTGCCGATCGCATACGCGAGCACCGCGGCGATGTACGGCGCTCCCTGGTTGAGGAACGCGTCACTGGAGAAGAAGTTGCCCTGCTGTGCGGTCAGGTTTCCCGCACCGGTCTCGAACATGGCAGGGAACCCTGCGGCGAAGAAGATGAACGGCACGATGATGGCGACCGCTCCGAGCATGGCGAGGACCTGCAGGAAGTCGGTCAGCACGGACGCACGGAAACCGGACCACAGCGTGTAGAGCAGGGTTCCTCCGGCGACTGTCACGACGCCCTGGGTGAAGTTGAAGGGGGAGAGCAGGGAGATCAGGACGCCACCCGCGATGAAGTTCGACATCAGGCTGATCAGGCTGCCGACCAGGTTCGACCCGGCGAGGAGCAGCTGGCTGGAGCGGCCGTGTCGGGCGAACATGACCTCCGCGAGGGTGTGGGCTCGCGGTGCCACGGCCCGGATCCGTTTGCCGAAGGGATAGATGAACAGGATCATCAGCGCTCCCCAGAACCCGTAGTGGATGGGTCCGGAGATGCCATAGGTGAAACCGGAGGTGGCTGCGGCGTACATCGAGGACGCCCAGATCCAGGTCGCGGTCATGCTGCCGGCGGAGATGCCGAAGCCGATGTTGTTGCCGGCGGTCATGAAGCCGTCGGCGTTCTCCTCCCCTTCCCGATCAGGGTCGAGACCCAGAACGTTCCGCCGTAGAAGAACAACAACAGGGCGACAACGACAGGGATGCTGAACTGAGCTGATTCGATTCCGCCCACGTGGGCTCCTTCTGGTCGGCGCGCAGGCATTCGCGGGGGCCGCGCGCCGTGTTGGCGGCGCACAGGGAACTCACCCGGGGCCTGTCGGCAGGGTTCAGGGATCGTCGATCCCGCGGGAAACCGGTCCAACTTCGCCGACGCGTCAGGTCGCGGAGGTCCGGTCCAGCCAACTGGCTGTATCTGGCAAGCACCGTAACAGGGGGCGCGCTCGATGGCATGATCGACGTCATGGGCAATGGCGTGGGTCACTCGTGAGTCAGTGTGTCTTCTGCTCGATCGTGGCGGGGGAGACCCCTGCCGAGGTCGTGCTGGACACACCCGACGTTCTCGGTTTCCTCGATCGCCGGCCGGTCTTCAAGGGCCACGTCCTGCTGGTGCCGAAACAACACGTGGTCACCCTGCCCGACCTCCCCGCGTCCCTGCGCGACCCGTTCCTGGCAGCGGGGCAAGGGCTGGCCACGGCCGTGGTGGAGAGCCTGGGCGCACAGGGGAGCTTCGTCGCGATCAACAACA
This sequence comes from Nocardioides sp. Soil797, assembly GCA_001429555.1. Lineage (GTDB taxonomy): Bacteria > Actinomycetota > Actinomycetes > Propionibacteriales > Nocardioidaceae > Nocardioides. The sequence goes on from LMSR01000014.1 coordinate 9,611, forward strand.
CGGTCTCGCAGTCGGTGCCGCACCTGCACCTGCACGTGGTACCCCGCACCAAGGGTGACGGCCTGCGGGGCTTCTTCTGGCCGCGCACGAAGTACTCCGACGGGGAGGCGGGGGAGTACGCCGCCCGCCTGCGTGCCGCGCTCGAGGCTGGCTAGGGTGGGCGTGGACTTCAACTTCACCGAACAGGAGAATCACATGGGTCGTTTTGACGGACGTGTAGCAGTGGTCACCGGTTCCGCACGAGGCATCGGCTTCGCCACTGCCAAGCGGTTTGCCGAAGAGGGCGCCGCGGTCGCAATCATCGACCTCGACGAATCCGCGGCCGTCGAGGCCGCCGGCCGGCTCGGCGAGGGCGTGAAGTCCATCGGCATCGGCGCCGACGTCAGCGACGCGGCCTCCGTCGACGCCGCGGTCGCGCGCGTCGTCTCCGAGCTGGGCGGCATCCACATCCTGGTGAACAACGCCGGCATCACCCGAGACAACCTGCTGTTCAAGATGACCGAGCAGGACTGGGACATGGTCATGGGCGTGCATCTCAAGGGTGCCTTCCTGATGACCAAGGCCGCGCAGAAGCACTTCGTGGAGCAGAAGTACGGCAAGATCGTGAATCTCTCCAGTGTCTCGGCGCTCGGCAACCGCGGCCAGGCCAACTACTCGGCCGCCAAGATGGGCGTGCAGGGCTTCACCCGCACCCTCGGCATCGAGCTCGGCCCCTTCGGCATCAACGCCAACGCGATCGCCCCGGGCTTCATCGCCACCGAGATGACTGACGCCACTGCTGCCCGGTTGAAGATGGACGTCGAGGAGTTCCGCAAGTTGAACGCCGAGGCCAACCCGGTCCGTCGCGTCGGCTTCCCCGAAGACATCGCCGCCGCAGCCGCGTTCCTGGCCAGCGACGAGGCGTCCTACATCACCGGTCAGACGCTCTACGTCGACGGCGGCGCCAAGCTCGGCTGACCCCCGGCGTCGAGTGACCGGCGCCCACCCGAACCGCGCAGGGCTCGCGCCTCGAGTCCGGGGCGGTTCGGCGTTCAGCGAGCGCGCAGATGCGCGAGCACGGCCAGCACCCGGCGGTGACCCGAGTCGGACGGCGCCAGGTCGAGCTTGGCGAAGATGTTTCCGATGTGCTTGCTGATCGCCGTCTCGGAGACGAACAGACTCGCGGCAATGTGCGTGTTGCCGTGGCCCTCAGCCATCAGCGCCAGGACTTCTCGCTCGCGCGGCGTCAGGTTCTCGATGGGGTCGTCGCGTCGTTGGCGCACCATCAACTGTGAGATCACCTCGGGATCCATCACCGTGCCTCCCTCGACCACCCGGTCGAGCGCGTCGAGGAAGGTCGCGACCTTGCCGACCCGCTCCTTGAGCAGATACCCGAGACCGGCCGCACCCCCGGCGAGGAGGTCTGTGGCGTAGCGGTCCTCGACGTACGCGGAGAGCACCAGGATCGGCAGGCCGGGGATCAACGTGCGGGCCCGGATGGCCGCTCGCAGCCCCTCGTCGGTGAACGTCGGCGGCAGCCGGACGTCGAGGACGGCCACATCCGGGCGCAGCTCCTCGAGCCGGGCCAACACGTCGTTGGCGTTGTCGGCGGCCTGGACCACCTCGATCCCCTCGTTGTTGAGCAGCAGGACGAGGCCCTCGCGCAGGAGGGCGTCGTCCTCGGCGATCACGACCCGCATGGCAGCTCCACTCTCAGCATTGTCGGGCCACCGTCGGGGCTCGACAGCTCGACCACTCCGACAAAGGCTCCCACCCGCCGTCGGATTCCCGCGATGCCGGTGCCCCCGACAGCGTCCTCGGCCCCGCCGACGCCTTCGTCACGAACCTCGACGACCAGTCGTTCGTCCGGGCTGGTGCCCCGGGTGGTGATCGTCACCCAGGCCTGGCCGGCACGGCTGTGCTTGGCGACGTTGGTCAGTGCCTCCGAGACCACGAAGTAGGCAGCCGACTCGACCGCGGTCGGCGCCCGACGCAGCCCGTCGGTGTCCAACGCGCACGGCACCGGGCAGCGGGCCACCGCGTTCGCGACGGCGCCGTCGAGCCCGTGCTCGTCGAGCACGGGCGGGTAGATGCTGCGTACGACGTCACGCAACTCGGAGAGCGCGGTGGTCGCCGCGGCCTGTGCCTTCTCCAGCAGGGGGCGCACCTGTTCCGGCTCGCGGCCCAGGGAACGCTCGAGGATTCCGAGGTGCATCACCACCCCGACCAGCTTGTTCTGCGTGCCGTCGTGCAGGTCGCGCTCGATGCGGCGCAGCTCGGCGCCGTGCGCTTCCAGTGCCGACGCCCGGCTCGCGGTGAGCTCGGTGACCTGCTGGGACAGGTGTTGGGTCTGGCCCCGGCCGAGCCAGCGCACCGACCACCACACCCGCAGCCGTGCAACGAGAGGGAGCAGCCAGACCGCGACGGCGGCATAGGCGAGACCGAGCAGCAGGGTGGCCCATGCCAGCGGCCAGCTGGTCACCTCGAAGGCCGAGGAAGCGGGCTCGCTCTCCGGAAGCACCCACCAGTACGCCGGGATGAGGATCGCGTTGACCGCGCCGAGCGGCAGGGCCACGGCCGTGAGCGTGATCAGGAAGCCGGGGACGCCGTGCCCGACGAGCCAGGCCAGGTCCCGGCGTACGGATGGAGCGCGGAGCATCGCGTGTGCCCGCTCGAACCAGTTGCCCGTGAGGGGTGCGTGATCGGAGGGAATCGCCCGGCCGATGTGGGTGCCGATCCAACGCCGGTTCGCTTCGGCCCACCGGTCGAGCAGGTTGATCGCGTAGGGCAGAGCCACCCACCCGATGCTCACCGCGATCGCAAGGAACAGGATCAGGGAGAACAGCAGGAACGAGATGAAGGACCGGGCGGTCTCGGCGAGGAGGAACGGCAGGACACGCGCCGCCGCGACGACGCGTGCCCTGATCCGTCCGGTGAGTCCTGGGGTCACCCTCGCGACCCTAACGGTGCCGAGGCACGATCATCCGTCCCCGCAGGCGTCTGCTCGAGCAACTCCTGCTCGGACTGATCCTGGTGCCCGGGCCACCACGCTCGATGACCGATGAGTGCCGTCAGGGCGGGAGTCAGGAAGATCGCCATCACGAACGCCACGAGCACGATGCCGATGGAGATGCCGAACCCCATCTGCCGCAGAGTGGCGTCCTCGGCCAGGACCAGCACCCCGAAGGTGCCGGCCAGGATCAGTCCGGCAACCGCGATCGTCGGCGCCGTGTGGCGCACGGCCAGGCTGGCTGCGGCGCGAGGACCGTGGCCGGCGCGCGCTTCCTCCCGGAGCCGGGCCACCATCAAGATGTTGTAGTCGGTGCCGATGGCGACCACGAACAGGTACATCATCAGGGGCAGGGTGAACAGCAGCCCTGACTCGCCCATCAGGCCCTGGAACACGAACACCGTGGTGCCGAGTGAGGCCAGGAAACCCAGTGCGACGGCACCCATGAGGTACCACGGCGCCACCAGGCTGCGCAGGAGCAGCCCGAGGACCAGCAGGATCAACAGCCCGGCGACCGGGAAGACCACCTTGTAGTCCACGTTGACGGCATCCTGGATGTCGACCAGCACCGAGGACAGGCCACCGACGTACGCCTCGGAACCGGGCGGGCTCGCGTCGTGCACGACGTCGCGCAGCTCGCCGCGGACCAGGGACAAGGCAGCATCGGAGTCAGGGGCGTCGTCGAGCACCACCGAGACCTGGGCGGCGGTCCGGTCGCCGTTCAACGTTGCCGGCGCGACCTGGGCGACCCCGTCGACCTCGCTGATGCGCTGCGTGAAGGACGCGAGCTCCTTGTCGTCGAGCGGTGCCTGGGTGGTCGAGCGCACCAGTACGTCGGTGGGGCTGGTCTGGCCCGCGGAGAATCCTCGCTCGAGGTCATCGAACGCCTTTGCTGACTCGGTGTCGGAGGGCCCGGAGTCGGACTGGTCGAAGGTGGCCACGAAGCCGGCCGAACCCACCGCCAGGACTGCCAACAGCAGGCCGCAGCTCACGGCGACGCCCTTGGGACGGCGAGCCACGAGGGAGCCGAGTCGGCCCGAGACGCGCTCGCGCGGGGTGTGCTGCCAGGAGCGCGAGGGCCAGAAGACCTTGGTGCCGAACAGGGAGACCACGGCCGGAACCAGGGTCAGGCCGGCCGCCAGTGTGGCGCCGATGGCCAGGGCGAGTGCCGGGCCCCAGGCACGGAGCTGCCCGAGTGTCGAGAGCGAGAGCGCCAGGAAGGCGATGATCACGACCGCGGCGGCCGAGGTGATTGCCTCGCCCACGCGTCCGACGGCCTGGACCATCGCCTCGCGCGGTTCGACGCCGGCACGGAGGCGCTCTCGGAATCGGAACATCAGGAAGATGAAGTAGTCTGCTCCGACCCCGAACAGCACGATGATCAGCAGGGTGTTGATGCTCGAGTCGACCTGGAGGCCGAACAGCTCGGTGGCCCAGCCGATCAGGCCCGTGGAGGTCAGCATCACCACCACGATCGAGGCGATCGGCAGCACGGCGATCAGCGGACTGCGGAAGATCAGCAGCAGGAGCACCACGATCAGCACCAGCGTGGCCATCATGATCAGCGCGTCGACGTCACCGCTGGCCTCGAGGTCGTCCAGGGCGGAGGCGGTCTCGCCCGTCACACCCATCGTCAGCTCGGTGTCCCGGAGCAACGGTGCGGCGTCCTTGCGCAGTTCCTTGATCGAGTCCATCAGCGTCTCGCCGTAGACGACCGAATCGGTGTCGGCCCTGGGCAGGACGCTGGCGATCATGATGCTCCCGTCGTCAGCGCGTTGTTCTTCCTCGAGGGTGATCCGGTCGACGTCGGGATAGGCATTGGCGTCGAGGCGCTCGACCACGCCCTCCATCACCGCGACGTCGGCCTCGGTGACCGGAGTGCCGTCGGTGCGTTTGAAGACCAGGATCGCGGCGGGTCCTCGGGCCTCGGGGAACGCGCTCTCGGCGACCTGCGCGGCCTGCGCCGACTCGTAGGAGGAGGGCAGGAAGTCGGCCTGGTCCTCGGTGGTGGTCAGGGCCGGGGCCGAGAGGACGAGGGCCGCGGCGACCACCATCCACGTGACGATGGTGAGCCAGGGGTGGTGCACGACCCCGCGTCCGATGCGCTCGAACATGGTGCTCCTTCGGGTAGGGAATGACTACCCATGACGCTAGGAAGATGGCTGCGCCACCGACATCCTGTGGAACCCCGTCCCGGGGTGTGGCCAGCCACACCCTGCGCGGTGGGGCAGGGTGTCAACGAGGCGGCGTACGGCCGGGACAGTGCTCGGTGGTCCGGTCGTCCGATGGATTTCCGGCGTCGATGGTGCTTATCGTGCAGCAATGTCCGCGCAATTCGTGACCAGAATCCTGGTGCTGCCGCTGCTCCTGACGGCACTGGTGCTGGGGACCTCTGCCGTGGAACCGTCGAGCGCCGAAGCGGCCACCAAGGTGACCCGCGCGGAGAAGATCAAGAAGGCCCACAGGATCGCCACGCGGCAGATCGGCGACCGCTATCGCTACGGCGCGGCGGGGCCGGACCGGTTCGACTGCTCCGGGCTGACCTACTTCGCCTTCCGGAAGGCCGGGTTCACCGACTTCCCGCGTACGTCGAGGGCGCAGTACCGCCACGTACGGACGATCCGCAAGAGCCAACTGCGTAGGGGGGACCTGGTCTTCTTCCACGACGGCGGCCGGGTCTACCACGTGGCCATCTTCCTTCGCCGCAAGGACGGGCGGGTGAAGATCCTGCACGCACCGAGCAGTGGCACCCGGGTCAAGCGCGACTTCGCGTGGACGACGAAGTTCTACGCCGGCACCTTGCGCAGGAAGTGATCTGAATCCCCTGTTGGCGCGCCTCCCCGGATCCTGGAAGGGCGCGTTCACACTTGCTTCTCGACTGAACTTGTAGACGATCGGAGATTTTCGTGCGCCGTGCCCACCCCAGGATGGCCCTGGCGGCCGCCCTCGCCCTGAGCCTCACGCTCACCGCCTGTGGCGGAGATGACAAGGACGACGAGAAGAGCAAGGAAGCCAAGCAACAGGCCCAGGCCGAGGTGCTCGAGAGCACCTGGCCGATGACCGGCCTCGACGTCTCCGGCAAGGACTCGGCCAGCCAGGACCACCCGGTCTACGTCGTCAAGATCGACAACACCGGCAGCAGCGCACCCCAGATCGGACTGAGCTCTGCCGACATGGTGGTCGAAGAGCTCGTCGAGGGGGGCAGCACCCGGCTCGCCGCGTTCTACTACTCCAAGATCCCCACCCAGGTGGGTCCGGTCCGCTCGATGCGCGCCTCCGACATCGGCATCGTGTCGCCGGTCGACGCCCAGATGGTCACCAGCGGCGCGGCGATGCCGACGATCAACCGTCTCAAGGGTGCCGGCATCAAGTTCCACCAGGAGGGTGCGGCCGGGTTCTACCGCGACTCGGGGCGTTCGGCTCCCTACAACCTGATGGTCGACCTGAACAAGCTGTCGAAGGCCAACACGCTGCCCGAGGACGCCCGCCCCGACGACTACCTGCCGTGGGGCGAGGCGAAGGACCTGCCTGCGGGCAAGAAGGCCACCTCGATCACGGCGTCGTTCTCCGGTGGCCACAGCACCAACTGGAGCTTCGAGGGCGGCAAGTACCACAACCAGAACTCCAACGCTGCGGCCGACGACCAGTTCACCCCTGACACCGTGCTGGTGCTCAAGGTCGAGGTCGGCGACGCCGGCTACAAGGACCCGGCCGGCAACTTCGTGCCCGAGACCAAGTTCCACGGCAGCGGCCAGGCCACCGTCTTCAACGACGGCAAGGCAGTGACCGGCACCTGGAGCAAGGGTGCGGCCGACAGCGCCATCAAGCTCAAGACCAAGTCGGGAGAGCTGAAGATCCCCGCAGGCAACGTCTGGATCGAGCTGGTTCCGGCGGACGGCGGAAACGTCACCTTCAACTGACCTCCGGAGCAGACACCGCAGCAGGTGGGCCCGGCGGACGATCCGGGCCCACGACGAGGCCCCCGACCAGGAATGGTCGGGGGCCTCGTCGTCTGCTCGCGGTCTTCTCGGGCGGCTGGAGTCAGTTGGTCACGGCGTTGGCACCCGTGACCGGGTCGATCAGCTCGATGCCCTGGTCGACCAGGCTGCGCAGCCCCATCAACATGAAGCCGATCGCCGCCTCCACGCGGGCGCTGGCCTCTTCCGGCTCGGTGGAGGATGCCACGCCCTCGCCTGCGCTGCTGAGAGCGCCGAAGAAGATGCGGCTGAACGTGTCGATCATCGGTTGCTCGAGCTGCCACGGCCCGGCGGAGAGCACGTTCTGGACGACGTCGAGAACGATCGAGAACGAGGAGCGTTCCTCCTGCTCGCGGAAGCGTTCATAGCCCAGCACTGCTGGGCCCTCCTGGATCACGATGCGGCGGTACGCCGGGTCCTGGACGACCGCGAGGAAGGCACGCAGGCCCTCGAGCGCCTTCTCCCACGGATCCTTGACACCCTTGACCCCCTTCGCGATCGCGTTCGCCGCCTCGGCCTCGATCCGCTCGAAGACAGCCTCGAAGAGCGCCTGCTTGCCACTGTAGTGGTGATAGAGCGCCCCCTTGGTGACCTGGGCCTCGGCGACGATCGCATCGAGGGAGGTGGCGGCGTACCCGTGCTCGGTGAACAGGTGCGTGGCGGCCTCGACCAGCGCACGTTTGGTGCTGGAGGAGTACTGCTGGCGCCGCGTGGCACCCGGGAGGTCGGGGAGCGTCGGGATGCTCGGGATCAGGCGTTTCGCGGCGGACTTGCTCATCCGTTCAGCATAAACGGGCGCTGCGCCAGCCTGTGGCCGAGGTCACGCACCGAGCAGTTTGCGTACCGCCAGTCGGCTACATACTCTTAGTACGTACCGCCGGTACGTGAAAACGAAAGGAGTGCACCATGACCTGGGAAGCCTTTCACCAGCGCGGGGACATCCTCCGCTCCGTCGTGGCCGAAGTGGGCACTCGTCGGGACGGAATCCTCCCGATGGACCTGCCCGGTGTTGCCCAGACCTTCCGCGACGAGCTCGACCTGCTCGGGGCCCTCCAGCTGCGCTGGTACTCCCGGCTCACCGGCAGGATCGAGTCCGAGCTCAGCAACCAGCCGATGGACCTCGAAGCCGCGGTCGTCACCGCATGGCGCGCAACCGCCGACGAGCTCCCCGGCATCCGCGAGATCCAGGACCACTACCGCGCCAACCCGGTCGACGACCGCATGGCGCAGGCGCTGAACAAGGCAGCGGCCAAGGAGCACCAGATGCTGGCCGTGATGGCCGGCCTGGTCTCCGCCATGGAGGTCGACCACCACGGCGCTCGGGTGGGCGCCCGGATCGAGGAATCCGCGCGGTCGGGCTACCAGCTCCCCGCGCCGATGCCGGCCCCCGGCAACGTCCGCTTCCTCGATCGTCTCAAGGCGGCCCTGGCTGCCTGAGGCCGACCGTTCGTCCCCGACCACCCGGTCGCGGCCCCACAGACAGACAGACCCCGGCGTCGACACGCCCGCGGACCCTCCCTTCCGCATCTCCCTCCCTCCCAGTGTCGACCCGGGGTCTGTCCATTCGTTTGGCATGCTGGGGGCATGGAGCCACGAGCCGGAGCACTGTTGGTGGCCAGCCCCGAGCTGGTCGACCCGAACTTTGCCGACGCCGTGGTCCTCCTCCTCGACGTCGGGGACGACGGTGCCCTGGGGGTGGTGCTCAACCACCCGTCGATGGTTCTGGTCGCCGAGGCCCTCACCGACTGGCGCGACCTCGTCGCTGAGCCGGGCGTGCTCTTCCGGGGAGGCCCGGTCTCGACCGACGGCGCCCTCGCCGTGGCCCGCCTGGCTGATCCTGAGGACGAGCCGGTCGGGTTCAAGACCACGTTCGCCGACATCGGCCTGCTCGACCTCGACTCACCGCTGGAGCTGGTCGAGGGCGGCCTGGCCGACCTGCGTATCTTCGCCGGGTATTCCGGCTGGGGCGCCGAGCAGCTCTCCGCCGAGATCGCCGAGGGCAGCTGGTACGTCGTGCCGGCCACCGCTGCCGATCTCTTCCGTGAGGACACCACGACCCTGCGTGCCGACGTACTGCGTCGTCAGCCCGGTGAGCTGGCGTGGGTTTCAACACGGCCGGCCGACCCCTTGATGAACTGACTTCTGACATACAGTGGAGACCGTGAGCAACCCGACCGGATTCAGCCAGACAGACGTCCTTGAGGATCGCTTGACGGTCCCGACCGACGAGGGTGACCACGAGCGGTTCTCGCACTATGCGCCGAAGGACAAGGTCATGGAGGCGATGGTCATGGGCACGCCGGTGACCGCGCTCTGTGGCAAGACCTGGGTGCCGAGTCGATCGCCGGAGAAGTTCCCGGTCTGCCCGGAGTGCAAGGAGATCTGGGAGAGCCTGCCGCACGGTGGGGGTTCCGAGTGACGGGAGGGCCCCAGGCCGGTCAGCCCGTCGTTCCAGCGTCAGTTCCCCTCACCCCGGCCTGGCCGGAGCGTGCCGCGTGGGGGACCGCCCAGTCGCTGCGTGCCTGGCAGGCGGCGGCTCTGGAGAAGTACTTCACCGAGTCGCCGCGCGACTTCCTCGCCGTGGCCACGCCCGGTGCCGGGAAGACCACCTTCGCCCTGACCGTGGCTGCCGAGCTGCTCGGGCGACGCATCATCGATCGGGTCACGATCATCGCTCCGACCGAGCACCTCAAGACCCAGTGGGCCGAGGCGGCCGCGCGCGCCGGCATCCCGATTGACCCCAACTACTCCGCGGGCCAGGGCAAGACCTCCAAGGACTACGTGGGGATCGCGCTCACCTATGCCGGGGTCGCGGTGAACCCGCTGGCCCACCGGATCCGCACCGAGCGCTTCAAGACACTCGTGATCCTCGACGAGGTGCACCACGCCGGTGACGCGTTGTCGTGGGGAGAGGGTGTGCGCGAGGCGTTCGAGCCGGCACACCGGCGCCTGGCGCTGACCGGCACGCCGTTCCGCTCCGACATCAACCCGATCCCGTTCGTCACCTATGCGCCGGGCGACGACGGCATCCCGCGCTCGCTGGCCGACTACACCTACGGGTACGGCGAGGCGCTCGCCGATCACGTCGTCCGTCCGGTGCTGTTCATGGCCTACTCCGGGGAGATGCAGTGGCGCACCCGTGCCGGTGACGAGATCTCGGCCCGTCTCGGCGAGCCACTGGCGAAGGACCAGACCGCCCAAGCACTGCGCACGGCGCTCGATCCGGCCGGCTCGTGGATGCCCTCCGTGCTCCAGGCTGCCGACCGTCGCCTCTCGGAAGTACGCCGGCACGTGCCCGACGCCGGTGGTCTGGTGATCGCCTCCGACCAGGACTCGGCCCGTGCCTACGCGAAGCTGCTCAAGACGATCAGTGGCGAGTCACCGGTCGTCGTACTCTCCGACGAGAAGGCGGCGTCGAAGAAGATCGCGAAGTTCACCGACTCCGACGACCGTTGGATGGTCGCGGTGCGGATGGTCTCCGAGGGCGTCGACGTGCCGCGGTTGGCGGTCGGTGTCTATGCGACCCGCATCTCGACCCCGCTCTTCTTCGCGCAGGCCGTCGGGCGCTTCGTGCGTGCCCGTAAGCGCGGCGAGACCGCGTCCGTCTTCCTGCCGTCGGTGCCCAACCTGCTCGTGCACGCCTCCGAGATGGAGGTCGCCCGCGACCACGTGCTCGGGCGCAAGGTCAACGACGACGGTGACATCTTCGGTGCCGAGGAAGACCTGATGAACCAGGCCAACGCGACCGAGGCGGCCTCCGGCGACGAGATGATGGGTCCGTGGGAGGCGCTCGGCTCACAGGCCACCTTCGACCGGGTGCTCTACGACGGTGGCGAGTTCGGCCACGAGGGTGAAGTGCACGTCGGGTCCGAGGAGGAGATGGACTTCCTCGGCATCCCGGGTCTGCTCGAGGCCGACCAGGTGCGCGACCTGTTGCGCACCCGCCAGTCCGAGCGGGCCGCGAAGACCAAGCGGGCCAAGCCGACCGAGGGCGACTCGGTGGCCCAGGTGTCGACCCATGAGCAGCTGGCGATCCTGCGGCGCGAGCTGAACGGCTTGGTTGCCGCGTGGTTCCACCGCACCGGCCAACCCCACGGGGTGACGCACGCGGCGTTGCGCAAGGAGACAGGTGGGCCGGCAGCAGCTGTCGCCGGTGCCGACCTGTTGCGCAAGCGCATCGACCTGGTCCGCGAATGGGCGGTTCGCAAGTCCTCCTGACGAAACATCCTGCACCGCGGTCGCCCGAGCGGCCCGCCGCAGGACGTCGTTCGGCACCTCCTCGGCGCCTGCTTCACATCGCGGATGTCTCGACACGCAGCCGCCTCGCCATGCCGTGCACTCCTGCCTCGTGCACGGCTAGGCTCGTTGCATGGCGACGGAGACCTCTCAGACACTCGATCGAGGGTTGCATGTGCTCCGGGTGCTGGCCGAGACGCAGTCAGGTTTGACGGTGACGGAGCTGGCCGAGCGCCTGGAGGTCAATCGCACCGTCGTCTACCGACTGGTGGCCACGCTCGAGCAGCACGCCCTCGTCCGGCGTGATGCCAAGGGCAGGCTGCATGTCGGGCTCGGAGTGCTGCACCTGGCCTCCGCGGTCCAGCCGGTACTGCGAGAGATCGCCATGCCGGTGTTGCGCCAGCTCGCCGAGACGAGTGGCTTCACCGCACACCTCACCGTCGCCGATGGTGACGAGGCCCTGGCCCTGGCCGTGGTCGAGCCCTCGTGGACGGACTTCCACGTGGCCTACCGGGTGGGAGCTCGACACCCGCTGGCCCAGGGTGCGGCCGGAAAGGCGATCCTTCTCGGTCGCGACCCGGCCGTGGCGCGGTATGCAGTCACGGCGGGAGAGCTGCAGGCCGGCGCCAAGGGCATTGCTGCCCCGGTCCGTGGCGTCGACGGGCTCGAGGCCTCGGTGGGCATCGTGACGCTGGGCGCGCTCGACGTGGACAAGGTCGGGCCGCAGGTGGCTGCGGCGGCCGGCGAGGTCGCCGCCCGCCTCGCCTGACCACACCTGGCGCGAACTGGCAATCGTTGCGCTTCGAACTGGCAATCGTTGCGGCGTCTACGCCATCTACGATTGCACGCTCGCGCAACAACGACTGCCCGCTCGCGCAACAACAATTGCACGCTCGCGCATCAACGATTGCCAGTTCGGGTGAGGGGGAGGACCCGGTAGGGCACCTGCTCGGCCAGCGCGATCACGGTCGTCGAGCGCACGATGGTGGGGTCGGCCAGCACTCGGTCGATGACCCGCTGCAGGTCGACGTTCGAGCGCGCCACCACGCGCACCCACATGTCGCCCGCCCCGGTGATCGTGTAGGCCTCCAGCACCTCGGGCACCTGCTCGAGCTTGCGCGCCACGGTGTCGTGTCCGCCCAGATCCGTCGAGTCCTGTCGGATCTCGAGGGTGAGGAACGCGGTCACCGGGTAGCCCAGCGCTGCGGGGTCGAGGTCAGGGCCCCAACCGGTGACCACGCCACTCGTGCTCAGCTTGTCGAGCCTGGCCTGCACCGTCCCGCGGGCAACGCCGAGCCGACGCGAGGCCTCGAGGACGCCGACCCGAGGCTCCTTGGCGAACAGATCGATCAATGTGGCATCGAGATCGTCCATAATTCCTCCCACATGTGAACAACATGCACAGTGTTTCGACGTACTGTTGCACACCTTGTCGCCGAACGACACGCTTGCGCCATGACGACGACAACCAATGAATCCGGTGGAGCCAGCGGTGGCGCACTGACTGCTGACGAACTCAAGGCAGACCTCACCCTCGAGCAGCTCCAACAGCTGGTCGGACTCGTGGAGTACGACGCGAGCAGCGACCCGTTCCCCGTGATCGCCCAGGACTCAGTCTGCTTCGTGGTCGGCAACGCCACCCAGACCGCGGCGTTCTACCAGCTCGCCCTCGGCATGGAGCTCGAGGCCTACCGGGGCCCCGAGAACGGCTGCCGCGAGTCGAAGTCCTACGTGCTGCGCTCCGGCTCTGCTCGCTTCGTCTTCACCGGTGGCGTCACTCCTGACAGCCCGGTGCTCGACCACCACCGCCACCACGGCGACGGTGTGGTCGACCTGGCCATCGAGGTGCCCGACGTCGACAAGTGCATCGAGCACGCGCGCGCCCAGGGTGCGACGATCCTGGTCGAGCCCCACGACGAGTCCGACGAGCACGGCACCGTGCGCACCGCCGCCATCGCGACGTACGGCGAAACGCGGCACACGCTGGTCGACCGGTCGAAGTACGACGGCCCCTACCTGCCCGGCTTCGTCGAGGCGACCACCAAGGTGACCCGTCGCGAGGGCCACCCGAAGCGTCTGTTCCAGGCCGTCGACCACTGCGTCGGCAACGTCGAGCTGGGCCGCATGGACGAGTGGGTGACGTTCTACAACAAGGTTCTCGGCTTCACGAACATGGCCGAGTTCATCGGTGACGACATCGCCACTGACTACTCCGCGCTGATGAGCAAGGTCGTGGCGTCGGGCAACCACCGGGTGAAGTTCCCGCTCAACGAACCGGCGATCGCGCAGAAGAAGTCGCAGATCGACGAGTATCTCGAGTTCTACGACGGTGCCGGCTGCCAGCACATCGCCCTGGCCACCAACGACATCCTGCGCAGCGTCGACATCCTGCGGGAGAACGGCATCGAGTTTCTCGACACCCCCGACTCCTACTACGACGACCCCGAGCTGCGGGCCCGGATCGGCGAGGTGCGGGTGCCGATCGAGGAGCTGAAGAAGCGCAAGATCCTGGTCGACCGCGACGAGGACGGCTACCTGCTGCAGATCTTCACCAAGCCGATGGGTGACCGCCCGACCGTTTTCTACGAGTTCATCGAGCGCCACGGCTCGCTCGGCTTCGGCAAGGGCAACTTCAAGGCGCTCTTCGAGGCGATCGAGCGCGAACAGGACGCCCGCGGCAACCTCTGAACCACGCACCACCCACAACGTGGTGGATCACAAGCACCGGCTGCTTGGGATCCACCACGTTGTGGTTGGTCAGGTCCTCCGTGCTTGACGCCTCGTGGAATTCAGTTGTCCACGGGTGTGGGCGGTGCGCCATACTCCGTGGGTGACACCGACCCTCGATCCCCGCTCGCGCCGGATCGTGGTCGCACTTCCCGTCGTGCTGGCCATGCTCAGCATGATCGGACCGTTCAGCATCGACACCCCGTTCCCGGCCTTCGACGCGATGCGGGGCGACCTGCGGGTCGATTCCGACCAGTTGCAGTTGGTCGTCACCGTCTACATGCTGGCGTTCGCGGCGATGAGCGTCTTCCACGGCCCGCTGTCTGATGCACTCGGTCGTCGCCCGGTGATCCTGGGCTCGATCGCGGTGTATGTCGTGGCCTCGATCGGCTGTGCCGTTGCACCCTCACTCGGCTGGTTGCTGGTGGGACGTGCCGTGCAGGGACTCTCCGCCGGCGGATCGACGATCGTGAGTCGCACGATCATCCGTGACGTCTTCGAAGGTGCCGAGGCGCAGCGCCTGATGAGCCGGGTGGCGATGATCTTCGGCCTGGCCCCCGCGATCGCTCCGATCGCGGGGGGCCTGCTCCTGCAACTGGGGCCGTGGGAGCTGGTCTTCTGGTTCATGGCAGTGCTCGGGCTGGTCCTGATCGTGGCCACACTCGTCGTGCTGCCCGAGACCCACCCGCCGCACGCCCGCACCGAGCTGCGGGTCCGGGAGATCCTGCGCGGACTGGGCGAGGTGGTGCGCCAGCCCGCGTTCCACCGCATCGCCTGGGCCGGGACGTTCGTGTTCGGTGCGCAGTTCCTCTACATCGGGGGCGCGGCGATCTTCGTGGTCGACGTGCTCGGTGGTGGCGAGCTCGACTTCTGGAAGCTGTTCGTGCCGATGATCGGCTCGATGGTGCTCGGCTCGTGGATCAGCGGTCGATCGGCCGGCATCATCGAGCCGGTGCTCATCGTCAGCGCCGGCTATGCCATCGCACTGGTGGGGATGGTCGCCGGCACCGTGCTGGCACTCGTCGGTCTGGGGGACACCCTGCCCTGGGCATTCGTCGGCCTGTCCCTGCTGTCCTTCGGCAACGGGTTGGGCTATCCGATCGTGCAGTTGATGGTGCTCGACCTGTTGCCCACGCGACGCGGAGCCGTGATGTCGGGCATGACGTGCGTGACGTTGTCGTTCAACGCGGTCGCGGCAGTGGCCATCACGCCGTACGTCGGGGGGTCAGCGCTGGGCTTCGCGCTCACCGCCCTGCTGCTGGTGGTGCTGGGGGTGCTGTGCTGGTTGGCGCACCGCCGGGCACTGGCACGGGGGGTTGTGCCGGCCCCCACATCCTGACCTTCTGTACCACGACGGTGCCGGCCGCTCGGTCGTGCAGGGTCTGGCGTTGCTGGTTGGTGAACGCCCACAGTGTGTCGAGGAGGAACCATGACAGGCACAACCCGACGGTCATCCAGTCGAGTGCTCGGATGGAGCCGAGCTTCGGGTAGATGAGTGTGAGGCTGAGGCAGATGGCCAGGCCCGGCAGCCACTGCACCGCCTCACGACGCAGCACCATCGACCAGCTGAGGCGACCGGGCCCTGGCACGGGCTGGACCAGCAGTTTGCCGACCAGCTTGCCGGGGGGCGCGGACATGTGGCGCAACCAGAAGACCGGCCACAGCAGGTAGGTCAGGACCAGCAGGACCCCGGCCACGACCGCGGGGATGATCATCTCCGCGCCGATGAACACCCAGCCGACCGAGCTCATGATGATCGAGTCGAGGACGTAGGCGCTGAAGCGGTTGGTCAGTGGGGCGATGACGAGTCGAGTGTGGAAGCCAGCCGAGATCTGGGTCATGTCCTGACGCTAGGACAGAACCGGCCGGGCCTGCAGAAGTTCTCCACAGGCCCGGCCGTCGTCCGTCACTGGACGTCAGTCTGTGTCAGTCCAGGTCGCCGACCAGGACCGCCTCCGCCTCGCCGGTGCTGTGGGATGCCGGGGCGTGTTCGCCGCGCAGGGCGCGCGCGATCACAGGGGTGCCGGCCAGCACGATCGCGACCCCGATGAACACGGAGACCGCTCCGAACCAGAACGGGGCGTGGATGCTGACCTTCTCGCCCAGCTTGAGTGCGGCGTAGGGCCCGACCGCGCCGCCGGCGAACCGCACGAAGGAGTATGCCGCCGAGGCCACGGGGCGCTCGACCGGTGCGGCTCCCATCACCGCCTCGGTGACCAGGGTGTTGTTCACGCCGAGGAAGGCGCCGGCGACGATGATGCCGAGCACGATGACCAGCTCGTGCTGGGTGAACAGGGCCATCGCCAGCAGGTCGAGGCCGAAGAGGGTGAGGCAGGCGATCATCGTCGGCATGGTGCCGAAGCGGCGCTGCAGGGCGGGGGCCACGACGACGGAGGTGAACGCGAGCAGGATGCCCCACCCGAAGAAGATCCAGCCGATCTCCATGATCCCCGCGCTCGGCAGGGCGAACGGACCGGCGGCCAGGATCGTGAAGAACCCGAGGTTGTAGAAGATCGCGGTCAGCGCCAGCAGCAGCAGTGCGGGGTGGCGCAGTGCCCGGAACGGGTCGGCCAACGACGTACGCCGTCCGGTCGGGGGAGTGGCGGGGAGGAAGACGGTCGTGGCGACCAGGGCGATCACCATCAGGCACGAGACACCGAAGAACGGTGCGCGCCAGGAGTGCTCACCGAGCAGCCCGCCGACCAGCGGTCCCGAGGCGATGCCGATGCCCAGTGCCGCCTCGAAGAGGATGATCGCCTGCGCCACGGAGCCCTTCGATGCCTGCACGATCGTGGCGAGCGCGGTGGCCACGAAGAGCGCGTTGCCGAGGCCCCACCCGGCGCGGAAGGCGATCACTGAGTTGACCGATCCGGAGGCGCCGGCGAGCGCGGCGAACACGATGATCAGGGCCAGGCCACTGAGTAGGGTCTTCTTGGGCCCGATGCGGCTGGAGACCACGCCGGTCACGAGCATCGCCACGCCCATCACGGCCATGTAGCTGGTGAACAGCAGCGAGACCTGGCTCGGTGAGGCGTAGAGCTTCTCGGCGATCTGCTTGAGGATCGGGTCGACCAGGCCGATGCCCATGAAGGCGATCACGCAGGCGAAGGCGACCGCCCACACGGCTCGGGGTTGCTGCAGCATCGAGGTGGGCCGGTCCTCGGGATTCTCTGGTCGGGTCATTGGTGCTGTCACTGGGGTCCTTCCTGGGTTGCCTCGAGAACGGCGGCCAGCACGGCCACTGCCGTGTCGAGGTCTTCCGAGGTGAGGGTCGGGTGATCGGAGATGGCGGCAGAGACCGCCTCGGCATTGCGGCGCCGGACGACGGCCAGTGCCTCGCGCCCGGGGTCGGCAAGAGCGACCAGGGAGGCGCGCGCATCGTGTGGGTCGGCCTCTTTGGTCACCCAGCCGCGCTCGACCAGGCCGGCGACTGCGCCGGACATCGTGGGCTGGGAACAGCGGTCCAGGGCGGCCAGCCGGCTGACCCCGGACGGGCCGTGCTCGTCGAGCAGCGACAGCACCCGGATGCCCGCTGGCGGGGTGTGGTGGATGTGCTGGCGAGACGCGCGCACGAAGCGGGCGGCATAGGTGGCGAGGTCGCTGCTGGCGGCCAACAGGGCTTCAGGTTCTGCCATGCCTCCACTATTGCATAGGGTTCCTATGCAAATCGAATCGAGGTCAGAAGGGCGGCCTGCCCAGCCCGGTGATCCGGAATCGACCCCACGGGTCGACGTCGCTGATCCGACCCTCGGCGCTGCCGTCGGGCGTGGTCACCGAGACCGTGCTGCCCGGCGTGCAGGCCCGGTCCAGTGCGGGGTTGGCGGCGATCCGGCCGTACCAGTGCAGCCGGCCGTCGATCGGCTGGAACGTGCTGCGCAGGACGACCTCGACCTGCAGCGGGGTGTCGCAGCACTCCTTGGGAGCAAGCGTCGCCGGGCCGGCGTACTCGTCGGCTCGTGGGTCGGTCATGCCTTGTGTCCCCTTCGGATCGGGGTTGCCGCCGGGGGCGGGGCGTCCAGGGTGCTGAGCGGTACGCCGTACTCCTCGGCGATGCCCTCGAAGGCATGCCAGATGAACTCGGTGAGATAGCGGCCGACGGCCTCCTGCGACATGGTCTGGCGACCCAGCCACCACTCGCCGGTCGAGAGGCCGAGCCCGACGAGTCCGTGGGCCCACGGTTCGGCGCCGGCGGCATCGACGCCCAGGTGGCGCAGCCCGTCGCCGATCACACGGGCGAAGGTCGACGTGATCGTCTTCCTGCCGTCGGCGAGCGGGTCCTTGGCGTCGGTGCGGTGATGCACGACCAGCTGGAACAGGGCGGGGTGCTCCGCGATGACCGCGAGGTAGCCGTCGACGCTGACCGCGATGCGTTCGCGGATCGGCAGATCGGTGAGCAGTGGCGGGATGACGCGGTCCAGCACCTGCTGGGCGCCCCACGAGCCGACGGCTGCGTGCAGCTCGTCCTTGTCCGCGAAGTAGCGGTAGAGGACGGGTTTGCTGACTCCGGCGGTCGCCGCGATCTGGGCGATGTTGGCTCCGGCGCCGTGTTCGTCGATGGCGCTGACTGCTGCCTCGATCAGTGTGGCGCGACGCTGGTCGCGGTGCTCGTCCCAACGCGTCGTGCGTCCGTCGGATGGACCTGGGCTCTTGACCTTGCGTGTCATGTGGGCCAGTCTAGCGGTATCCGTAACTAGAAGTAACAGCTATTCCGAGGGGTTCTCATGACGCTCGTCGACCCGGTCTCCGATCGACTGCTCAAGTCCAGTGCGCGCCAGTCCTACGACCCCGAGATCGACATCGACTGGGATGCGCCGCCGGTCGACGGACTGTTCTGGATGCAACCGGAACGGATGTCGCTCTTCGGTACGCCGATGTGGGACTCCCTCACGTTGGAGCAGCGGATCGAGCTGAGCAAGCACGAGGTCGCCTCCGTCGCCAGCGTCGGCCTCTGGTTCGAGATCCTGCTCATGGAGATCCTGCTGCGCGACGTCTACCGCAACGACCCGCGCACGGCGCGCACCCATTACGCACTCACCGAGGTGGCCGACGAGTGCCGGCACACCACGATGTTCGGCAAGGCGATCGGCACTTTCGGGGCACCCGCCTACGGGCCGCGCGACCACATCCGCAGGCTCGGTCGGGTGTTCCCGCCGATCGCCCGCGGCGCGGCGGCGTACGCCTCGATCCTGATCGGTGAGGAACCTGTCGACCGGTGGCAGCGCGACATGATGAAGGACGACCGGATCCAGCCGCTGGTGCGAATGGTCTCCCGGATCCACGTGCTGGAGGAGGCCCGACACGTCACCTTCGCCCGCGAGGAGCTGGAGAAGTCGGTGAAGACGATGTCGCGCACCGAGAGGCTGTGGGCCCAGACGCTCACCGCCCAGGCCGCCTTCGTGATGATGCGCTCCCTGATCCACCCCGACGTCTATGCGTCCGTCGGGCTCGACCCGAGGGAGGCCCGCCGGGTCGCCGTGACCAATCCCTGCTACCGAGCGACGATCGCATGGATGGGCGAGAAGGTGATGCCCTACCTCGAGGAGCAGGGCATGGTCGGTGGCGGCGTCAATCGCAAGGCGTGGCGCGGGTCCTTCCTGATCGCCTGACGCCTTGCCAAAGCGGGTCGGGGCGGCGACTGTGGGCGCATGCGTGTGCGCGGGGACTGGAGTGCGGCAGCCACGGTTGCGGTGCTGCTCACCGCCTTCAGCAGTGGCTACGGCTACCACCGCGACGAGCTGTACTTCCGCATGCTCCCTGCCGATGTGGGGTACG
This sequence comes from Nocardioides sp. Soil797, assembly GCA_001429555.1. GTDB lineage: Bacteria > Actinomycetota > Actinomycetes > Propionibacteriales > Nocardioidaceae > Nocardioides. The sequence continues at coordinate 29,312 of LMSR01000014.1, forward strand.
TCGACCAACCGCCGCTGACGCCGTTCCTCGCCAGGCTGACGAAGGCCCTGATCGCCGACGAACCATGGGCGCTCCGGATCCCCGCGACCCTGTGTGTGGCCCTCTCGGTGCTGGTGATCGCGGCGACCGCGCGCGAGCTGGGTGGCGGTCGACTCGCAGCCACGATGGCAGCCTGGAGCCATGGGTTCGCCGCAGCGACGCTGATGATCGGCCACGTCCTGCTCACCTCGACCGTGGACCTGTTGCTCTGGCCATTGCTGGTCCTGGTTGCTTTGCGGGCGATCCGCTCACCACGTTGGTGGCTGGCCGCCGGGGCGCTCGGTGGCTTCGCGACGTGGAACCGGTGGCTCGTCGTGGTTCTCGGCGCCGGCCTCGTGCTGGGACTTCTCGCGTGCGGGCCGCGCAGGGTGTTCCGCCAGCGCGAGGTGGTGGGTGGTCTGGTGCTCGCCCTCCTCGTGGCGGCACCCAACCTCGCCTACCAGGCGCTCAACGGCTGGCCGCAGCTCGACATGGGTGAGGCGCTCGCTGCGAACAACGGCGGCGAGGTGCGCGCCGAGCTGCCGCTGATGCTGGTGCTGCTGCTCGGTCCACCGCTGTTGCCGATCTGGGTGACCGGCCTCGTCGCGCTGATCCGGCGTCCGGGATGGCGGGACCAACGCTGGCTGGCGGTCGCCTTCGGGGTGCTGGTGGCCTTCACCTGGGCCGCGGGGGCGCAACCCCACTACCTGTTGGGCCTGCTTCCGGTGATGTTGGCGGCCGGCTGTGTGCCGACTGCCGAGTGGATGCGCGCCCGGCGCTGGAGGTCGGTGCTGGTCGTGGCCGGCGTCGCGCTGAACGGCGTCGTGGCCGCGGTCATCGCCCTGCCGCTGATCCCGGCCGACCGGCTCGCGGAGACCCCCGTGCCCGGGATCGGCCCGATCGTGCCCGACAGCCTCGGCTGGCCGGCGTACGTCGACCAGGTGGCGGCCGTGCACGACCGAGCCGGCGGAGGAGCCACACCGATCATCACCTCGAACTACGGAGAGGCAGGTGCCATCGCCAGGTTCGGCCCAGCGCGCGGGCTGCCGGCGCCGTTGAGTGGGCAGAACCAGCTCTGGTACGTCGATCGGCCGCCGGACGGTGCCGAGACGATCGTGATGGTCGGTGCACAGCTGGACCGTGTGGTCGCCCTCTTCGAGACGTGTGAGGTGATCACCCGTCTCGACAACGGTGTCGGCGTCGAGAACGAGGAGCAGGGGGAGCCGGTGGCGATCTGCTCCGGACCGGTGGCGCCGTGGTCGCAGCTGTGGGGCGAGTTCCGGCACCTGGACTGATATGTAGGGCCCTGCTGTCAAGTGGCAGGGTGAAGCGCCGCCACGGCTGGTTGTCGTGGCGGCGCTTCGTTTCTGGCACGGGTCGGCGGGTTGTCTCGAGCGGGTCTGTCGACGCACGTGGTCAGGCTGATATGCGCGGGTTGGTTTCCGCAGGACCGGCTGTTCGGCTGGAGCGCTGCGCTGGTGTCTGAGGTCGAGCGTCACCAGCGGCATGCTGGTGGCTCACAGCCCAGTCGCGGGTCGGCTCCGCACGTTGCCCTCGACGACTCGTCTTGCGTGCCAGAAGCTGTTGGTGATGCCCGTCAGGTCATGGTTGCTCGACCGGGTCGGCGAGCATGGCCAAGGACCAGCACCAGCCCGCGAGCTCGCGGGCGATCGCGGTCGTGATCACGGTGTGCTTCTTCTTCCGCGCGCTCATCGTGGCCCAGCGTCGGTGGAGTCGCTGGTTGCCGACGTTGGCCCTTGCTCGGGCATCGGCCGGCGCTTGGTTCCACCGTGCTTGGAGGGTCTTCCCGACGGTGTATCGGGGCTTGTGGTGCCAGGCCGATTCGACCAGCAGCCGGCGTACGTGGGAGTTCCCGGCCTTGGTGATCGCGCCTTGCCTGCGTGAGCTGCCGGTGGAGTGCTCGCTGGGCACCAGCCCGAGGTAGGCACCGATGTTGGCGCCGGTGAACCGGTCCCACTCGCCGATCTCGACCGCCAGCGCGAATCCGGTCAACGTCGAGATCCCCCGCAGGCAGCACAGGTTGCGCACCACCGGGGTGAACTCGGAATCCGCGGCCATCGCCGCGATGTGGGCATCGAGCCGGTCGCGGCGAGCGATCGCGAACTCGACTGCCTCGAGTCGGCTTCGAACGCTGCCCTGGTGCCGGGCAGCTCGAACCGGATCCGTCGCAGCCACGCATGGTGCGCACCGGTCCAGGCGTGGCCGCCGTAGTAGACGTGGCCGTGGCGCAGCAGAAGTTTCGACACTCGATGCCGGGCCCGCATCAGGTCGCCGCGGACGTCCTCGCGGGAGCGGACCAGGTCACGGGCCGACTCCCGCTCGATGCTGGGAACCCGCACGCTGACGATCTGGCCGACTTGCAGCAGCTGCGCGAGCAGCAGCGCGTCCCTGGCGTCGGTCTTGACCCTGTCGCCCGAGGGCCGGTTCAGCTTCGACGGCGCGGCGATCTCGCAGCGGATCCCCGCCGCGCTCAGCGCCCGGTACAGCCCGTAGCCGGTCGGTCCCGCTTCGTAGGTCGTGGCCACCGGCCCCGGCAGTGTGCGCAGCCAGTCGATCACCGCGCTGTGCTCGGGCACGAGGGTGGTCTTGAAGACCTCCCCGGTCACCGAGTCCAGACCGGTCGCTACGACCGACCGTGCGTGCACATCGAGCCCAACGCTCGTACGCTCAACATTCACCGGGGCCTCCTACGCCTGTGGATAGGCCGAGCAGGTGCCTCCTACTCGGTAACCCACGAACATGCGTGGTTGAGGCCCCGGCCCGCAACCACCTCAACCCGAGGCGGTCACGTCATACGGTCTGAGCCTGCACCCCCGATCTCTCGGCTGCTGCGTGTCAACATCCCGGCGCCCAGGCGGCGTTGTCGTACCTCAACGGGGGCCACTTCATTCAGACCCCGGCCCACCTTGCCGGCCCACCCGTCTGGTGACGCTCGCGACGCCGTCGATCGGTGGCTTCAGGCTGAGCGGCCGCTGCCTCAGCCTTCCGTCTCGAGCAGGAACCGGCGAAGTGCCGGCAGGTCGTCGGCAATGATCTGGTCCACACCGGCGTCGGCCAGCTCGGACCACATCGTCGGACTGGTGCCCCAGAAGCGTGCGGTTCGACCGACGCGGTGGATCTCGTCGACCAGCCGGCGCAACCCCCGGCGCTGACCGTCGTCGAAGGTGCCCTCACCCTTCCAGTCGAAGAGCTTGCCGAACTTCTCACTGATCGAGCTGGTGCACCACGTCAACCCGTCGATCAGGTCACCGGGGCGGCCGTCGCGGGTGGCGAGGCGGACCTGTTGGGAGTCCATCAGGACCGGGTCGGTGTGCCCGCTCACCACCACCGTGACCGGGCCGGAGAGGACACCGTCGCGACGATGGTGGGTGAGCATGTCGCGGTGTCGCTCGAGCTCGTCGTGGATCGCCAGGTACGTCGAGCGGGCCTCACTCTTGACGTCGACAAGGAGGGTCAACGGCTGGTCGGGCCAGATCTGTCCGCGCGCGTCGACCAGTGCGGCCAGGGGTTCGAGATAGAGGGACTCGAGCGTCAGGTGGGGACGGAGGTCGCGCTTGCCGTGGCCGACCAGGATCTGGCCACCCTCCAGGAAGACGTCGACCTCGATGGTGGTGAAGCCGTGGGCCAGGGCGTCGTACAACGGACGCACGCGGGCGTAGTCGTTGTGGGCGAACGCACGGCGCAGTGGCGACCCGATCTGCACGTCGCTCGACATGACACGCAGGGTAGCGATACCCACTAGCCTGCATTCCATGCCGTCCCATGTCGCCTTCCTGCGCGCGATCAATCTCGGTGCCAACCGAAAGTTCCCGAAGGACGCCATCCGTGGTTGCGTCGAGAACGCCGGCTTCACCGATGTCGAGACCTACATCAACACCGGCAACGTCCGCCTGAGCACGCCGATGCGCTCACGGGTGAAGATCGAAGCTGCCCTGGAGAAGGCGTTCCTCGCCGACCGTGGGTTCGAGGTGCCGACGATCGTGTTCTCCGCCTCGGAGCTGGCCCAGGTGGCGCGTGATGCCGAGGAGCTGCATTGCCCCGAACTGGCGCGGCACTACATCTGGCTGCTCAAGGAGGAGCCGACGGCGGAGACGATCGACGAGGTGCACGCCCTCGACCGCGACGGTCATCGTGCGGTGATTCGCGGCCGGTCCTGCCACCTGCTCCTGGTCGAGGGGTACGAACAAGGCGCCGTGGACCCGTTGCGCACCGAGAAGCGTCTCGGGGTGGCCACCAACCGCAACTTCAACGTGGTCACGACGCTGGCGCGGAAGTGGTGCTGACGGACCGCTCGAGGGTGCGCACCGACTTCGAGGTCAGGGTCAGCAGGGCCACCGCGGCGTACACGACGGCGCTGACCACCAGCACCTCGCGGTGACCGAACCACTCACCGAGCGGGCCGTAGATCAGCTGCCCCAGCGGAATCGCGACGAAGGATCCGAGCGCGTCGTAGGAGTAGGCCCGCGAGAGCACCGACTCGTCGATGTTCTCCTGCATGGCCAGGCTCCAGCCGATCGAGAAGATCTCGACCCCGGCGCCGGAGAGGAAGCTCGCGCCGATCAACGGGAGCAGGTGTGGGTCGACGCCCAGCATCAGCAGCGGTACGGCGAAACAGGCCATGCCGAGCATGCCGGCACGTAGGGGGAACCTGAGCGAGACACGCAGCATGATGACGGTCATCAGGAGCAGGCCGACGGCCTCGGCCGAGACGGCGTACCCCCAGCCCTTCTCGCCGATGGTGGCCTTCGCGACGACCGGGCCGAGGGTGAACCAGGCGCCGGCGTGGATCGCGTTGAGGATGCCGAAGGCCAGCACGACGACCCACAGCCAGGTGAGGCCGGTGAAGACGTCCCAACCCTCCTTGAGTTCGCGGATCATGTTGGGCGCGGCGTCTGCGCTCCGATCGCGACGGGGGATGCGCACCCTGGTCAGGCACAGCGAGGCGATCAGCCAGGTGGCGGCGTCCACCGCCAGTGCCCAGCCGGAGCCGACGGTGACCACCAGGATCGCGGCGGCCGACGGCCCGACGATGGCGAGCCCGCCACGGGTCATCGACAGCAGGACGTTGGCCGGCTGCAGCTGGTCGCGGGGGACGAGCTGTGGCACCACGCTCGACATGGCCGGGAAGCTTGCCGCGGACACAGTGCCGTTGACCGCTTCGAGCACGATGAGTTGCCACAGCTCGGCCTGGCCCGAGATCACCAGCCACGCCACGATGCCCTGGGTCAGGGCGGCGACCAGGTTGGAGACCTGCATGACCAGGGCTCGGTCGATGCGATCGGCGATGACGCCGCCGATCAACAGGAACACCACCAAGGGGATGCTGCGGGCCGCCAGCACCTGGCCCAGGGCGCTGGCGGTGTTGCTCACGTCGAGCACGGCGAAGGCGAGGGCGATCGGCGCCATCATCGAGCCGGTGGTGCTGACGAACCGGGCCGAGAAGTACCACCGGAAGTTTGCCTCCCGCAGCGGCGCGAAGGAGGCGGACCAGCTCACCTCCGGTCATCCATCTCGAACGCCGACGCGGTGAGGTTGACGTGCACCGTGCCCGGGGTGCGGGGTGGTCGGGCTCGATCGTGCACGAGGTTGGAGGCCTCCTGCACGTGGTGCATGACCTGGGCCCACACGTCCGGTTCGACCCACATCTCGGCGTCGGTGAGCAGCGACCTGGTGTCCTTCTTGCGGTGCCCGAACCGCCGGAGCAGCTCCTCGCCGACTGCTCGCAGGTAGAGCTGCGGGTCGTCGTCGGTGGGCGGAGTGGTCGACGTGCGGGGCCGTGCCTCGCTCTGCCACGGGTGGCGGTAGCGCTTGGCGATGCCGCCGCGGATCTTCTGCTCGCCGGCCACCACCAGCTCGCCGGCATCGACGAGCACACGCAGGTGGTAGCTGGCGTTGGCGTGCGTCAGGTCGAGCTCGCGGGCGACCTCGGCCGCGCTCATCTCGGTGCCGGTCAGCAGGGACAGCATCTGCAGCCGCACCGGATGTGCAATCGCCCGCAGTGCCGAGACGGGTGTCTTCCGGTCCATTCGCCACTCACTCTCAAAGGGTTCTTGGGGAGTGTGCAGCATGAAGGTGGCGACTGTCAAAGAGTCGTTGGGGAGTCGGGTTGTTCAGGCATCGACAATTGCCAGTTCGAACGTCAAGAATTGCCGGCTCGCGCATCAAGAATTGCCAGTTGGCGCATGTAGGTTGCGGGCATGACGACTCAGGAGACTCCCGGTCTGGCGATCACCGAGGACGACGGCGTGGTGACCGTCCGCTTCGAGCGGCCGGAGGCACTCAACGCGTTCACCGGCGAGATGGTGGTGGCCACGATCGAGCTGTTGCAGCAGGTGAACGGGCGCGACGACGTACGCGTCGTGCTCCTGACCGGAAGCGGCGGGTCGTTCAGCACCGGCGCAGACATCGCGGGGGAGAACGCGCACGAGGGCTTCGACGTACGAGCCCTGGATGCCGCCAACGCCCTGGTCCGCGCGATCATCGGCTGCGACAAGCCGGTGGTCGCCGGGGTCAACGGGATCGCGGCCGGGGTCGGGCTCTCGGCGGCGCTGGCCTGTGACCTGGCTGTCTGCACGGAGTCCGCTGCCTTCCTCCTGGCCTTCGCCCGGGTCGGCCTGATGCCCGACGGGGGAGCCACCGCCACGGTCGCCGCCTCCGTCGGTCGCGCCCGCGCGATGCGCCTGGCCCTGTTGGCCGAGCCGTTGCCGGCACGCGAGGCGTACGACGCCGGCCTGGTCTCGCACGTCCTGCCTGACGAGGAGTATGCCGACGGCCTGTCGTCGATCGTCAAGCGCCTGCGCCACGGGGCACCACTCGCCCAGGCCGCCACCAAGCGCGCGATCAACGCCGCCTCGTTGACCAGCCTCGAACCGGCCCTGGAGAACGAGCGGACCACACAGACGATGCTGTTGCGCACCGCCGATGTCGCCGAGGGGATGCGTGCCTTCTCGGAGAAGCGGCATGCCCGGTTCAGCGGTGAGTGATCCGCTGCTGCTCGAGTGACGCGCGGTTCATCGGCAGCCGGCCGAAGGCGAAGCCGGCCAGGGTGGTCACCGCGACGCCCAGGAGCGTGACCGGGACCAGGAAGTCAGGGGCGTCGTGCGACGACTGCAGCAACGGAACGAGCATGGCCACACCGCCGACGGCGGCCAGTGCCGCGAGCACGGCGAGCACCCGGAAGGCTCCGGTCGGAAGCGAGGCGACGATGATCATCGGGATCAGGCACAGCACCAACGCACCGATCAGGACCAGGATGCTCAGGATCTTCAGGGCGACGGAGTCCGACTGCTGGAGACTCAGGCCCCACGGCCACCAGAGCATCACGTTGCCGATCAGGCCGAGTGCCAGCACCCACTGCCTGGCCGGTGCCACGTACTGCGTGGCCGGGGAGGTGCCGGGCCCGATCCTGCTCTCCCGTGGCGCGCTGCGTCGCAACCGGCTCGCCTCGAGGTGTCCCTGGTCGATGACGGCCAGGTCGTGGCGCTCTGCGAACGCGGCCACGTCGGCCGGGTCATAGCACTCCACATCCCAGTTGGAGAGCCAGGCGAGCACCGTCCCCGACGAGTCCAGCAACCGCCAGCCCGACCGATGGAGGCGGGTCTCGATCCCGACCGAGGTGGAGTACGACGCGAGCTGCAGCCCCGTCATCGGCCAGCGCCGCACGGCGTCCCCCAGCGCGACCACGAGGACGGCGCCGTCGACCGAGAGGACGGGCGCGGGGACGCCGGGCAAGGGGCGCAGGATCTCCATGGCGGGCTCCTACCCGAAATCGACCGGTGGCAACCAGTCCGTCAGGCGATGACGACGCCGGCAGCCCGCATCTCGTCCAGCGCCCGCTCCGTGGAATCGGGGCCGACCCCTGCGCACAGGTCGGTCAGCAGCCGCGTCGTGAAGCCCTCGGAGACCGCGTCGAGCGCGGTGGCCCGCACGCAGTGATCGGTGGCGAGGCCGCAGACATCGACCTCGGTGATCTCGTGCTCGCGCAGCCAACCGTTCAGGCCGTGGCCGTCACCGTTGCGGCCCTCGAAGCCGGAGTAGGCCGCGGCGTACTCGCCCTTGAGGAAGATCGCGTCGAACGGTTGTGGGTCCAGGTTGGGGTGGAACGCCTCGCCGTCGGTGCCGACCTTGCAGTGCACCGGCCACGAGTCGACGAAGTCAGGGTCGTCGGACCAGTGCGCGCCGGGATCGATGTGGTGGTCCTTGGTGGCCACCACGTGGGAGTAGTCCGGGGCATCCGGTCCCTTGGCCACCCACAGCGCGAGCAGCTCCGCGGTCGCGTGGGCCACCCGGGCGCCACCGGTGACGGCCAACGAGCCGCCCTCGCAGAAGTCGTTCTGGACGTCAACGACGATCAGTGCACGCGTCATGGGCTCAGGGTAGTCGTCGTCATGCGGCTGGTCATCGGTGACAATGGACACGATGTCGTTGGAAGCAGCAGGTCTCGGGTCCGGACAGGAGAGCGTCTACCGCCTCCTGGTGCGAGTCGGTGAGGCACCTGCCGAGCACGTGGCCGAGGTGCTCGGGCTCGACCTCGGGCAGGTGCAGCAGCTGCTCGACGACCTGCACCGGCTCGGGCTGGTGACGACGGTTGGCGGAGACCCGGTGCGCCACGCTCCCACCCCGCCGGACGTCGGCTTCGCACCGCTGCTGCGCGCCGGCATGGAACGGCTCGACCACGCCCGCACCATCGTCAACGACCTGACCGACGAGCACCGTGCCTCGATCCGGCGCCGGGACGCCAACCAGCTGGTGGAGGTGATCACCGGCACCGAGGCGATCCGTCAGCAGCTGCGCAACCTGCAGCTCTCGACGCGTTCGGAGATCCTCTGGTTCTGTCGCGCCGGCCACGTGGCGATGAGCTCCGACGACAACGACGAGGAGTTCGCCATGCTGGCGCGTGGCGTGAGCTATCGCGTCGTCTACGAGCAGGCCCTGCTCGAGGAGCCGGGGATGCTGGAGAGTCTGGCACTCGGGGTTCGTGCCGGCGAGGTGGCGCGGGCGGCGCCGTCGCTTCCGATCCGGATGGCGATCGCCGACCGTTCGATCGCGCTGTGCCCACTGGTGGCCGCGGGTGACGGGGTCTCCGAGCCCACGGCGGCTCTGGTGCGTGACAGCAGCCTGCTGACCGGCCTGCTCGCCCTGTTCGACAGCTATTGGGCGATGTCGTCTCCCTTGCTGGCCGCCGCCGACACCGACGGCCTGGTCGAAGGTGCACCGACCGATCCGATGTCGGAGGAGACCAGGGCGTTGCTCTCCCTGCTCGTGGCGGGGGTCAGCGACAAGGCGATCGCCACCCGGCTGGGCATGAGTGTGAGAACGGTGCAACGACGCATCAGCGAGGTGATGGCGCTGACCCATGCCCAGACCCGGATGCAGCTCGCCTGGCAGGTGTGTCGCCGTGGATGGCTCGACGCCCCCGGCTCCGGGCACGAGGAGGGGCCCGGAGCCGTGGGGCCGATCAGCTGATCCCGTAGGCCCGCAGCACGGTCTGGTCGACCGAGTTGCCCCGGCGGTCCGTCGCGCGCACGCGGAGCGACACGTGGTCGGCCGATCTCGGGTGCGCGACCCGGGCGCTCCATGCCTCGTGTGACGAGTGCTTGAGCGCGAGCTCCTGCCACGTGGACCCGTCGTCGTACGACACCCAGGTGCGGACGTCGCGTGCCCCGTCCACGGTCAGTGAGAGCCGTTCCCGGCTCCCGGCGGTGACCTGGTGGTCGAGACCAGCCGGGGTGTCGTAGTCGACGTGCAGGAGGGGGAGATCGACCGACCCGTGACGCGGTCGCGCCGAGTGGAAGCGCCAGGTGGAGTCGGTGTGGGTGGAGAACTCCCAGCTCGCGTCGTTCGTGCGGTCGACGGACAGCTCGAGCCGGTAGTCGGCCGGGTCGTCGCCGACGGCGTACGCACCCCAGGCCCGGTCGCCGGCGGCGATCGAGTCACCGTCCTCGAACAGCTCCATCGTGGTCTCCGCAGACTTCGCCCGGTCGTACGTCGTCCCGTCGGCGCCAGCGAGCTCGGGCACCTTCAACGTGACCTGGTTGCCGGCGCGCGAGGCCTCGGTGACCACGGGGCGCACCACCGGTCCGAACCAGTCGTAGGTGACCCGTTCGCCCGGACGGTAGGTGCGGAGGGCGTGCACCGCGCCGGTCGTGATCGGGTTCATGCTGTCCCAGCTGAAGAGGTGGAGCACGTGCTGGCGCCACAACGTGTCGGCGGAGCCGCTCGAGATGGTCTCGGTGCGCGTCAGGGGCGTGTGCAGCTCGCGCTGGGACTCGACGATCGTGTGGTCCTGCCAGGGCCGCCACGCGAAGCGCTGCTCCTTGGCCCAGGGCTCACCACCCATCTCGTGGTAGCGGGCGGTGACCGTGGCGCTGTTGTGCTTGGTCACCTCGTGCACGACCTTGCGCGGGACCCGGTCCTTCGACACCTGCACCACGTCGTAGGTGTAGCGGCTGTCCTCGACACCGGAGACCCGGAGTCGGACCCGGCCACGCTCCATCCGCGCGTCGAGCTGGTTGCGCTCATTCGGGCTGAGCACCAGCACGGGCAGGTCGAGTCTGGTGCCACGACCGGTCCACTTGGTCCACCACATCTCGCCCGCGGGCGGTGCGATCAACAGCATCGCGGCCCCGGCCCCGACGGCAGCATCCACGTCCTGGCTGCCCTTGCCCTTCGGGTGCACGAGGGCGATCTTCCCCGCAACGTCGAGCCCGGCGTAGTCCGCCGGCTTGCCGGCGCCGGCATCGACCACGTCGAGGGTCCTGGTCCGGGTCACGGCAGGTGAGAAGCGCTCCAGCTTGGGCAACAGGTCGAGTGCCCGGCCCCTGCCCAGGGTCTTCGCGACGACCATCGGCTCTGCCAGCTGCCAGCGGGAGGTGAACTCGAACTCCCCGCCCTTGGCGGCATCGGTGGGGGTGACCCAGATCGAGCGGGTGGCGTCGAACTTCTGCACGGAGTTGGTGATCGTCCGCCCCGCGACCTTGCGGTACGTCGTGTAGCCGAGGTTGCCGCGCGGCGTGGTCACCTCAGGTGTCCTCACCTGCACCCGCGTGGCCTTGCGTGCGTCGAGCACGACCTCGGTGTCCTCGGTCACCTCGAGGTCAGGATCCACGACGGCCACCGCGGCGTCCTCCTCATCGACGTCGGGGGACATCAACGCGCTGAGGTTGTAGTCGCCCTCACCCAGCTCGAAGGTGGCGGTCTCGCCCTTCTTCACGAAGCCGAGGGTGTCGAACCGGGGGTCTGCACCCGTCAGCACGATGCCGGGGGCGGAGATCGACTCGCCCTCGAAGCCGACCGCACGGAAGGTGACCCGGTGCGTGGGAGCGGCCTTGACCACGCCGATCGTGGTGTGCACGACCGCGTCGCCGCTGGTGGCGACCAGCTGGCCGGCGTACCGGCCGTGGGCGAGCTCGGCGGGGTCGAGGGTCAGCGTCACCGATGCGGTGCTGCCGGCGGGAACGGTGACCGTGTCGGCGTCGAGGGTGAGCGCGCCGCTCGCGGGAGCGTCTCCGGACAGGTTCGCGACGTCGAGGTCGAGGTCGAGGGTGACGTCCTGGTCGCTGGTGTTGGTCCAGGTGAGCTCACGGAGCACCGGCTCGCTCTGGTCGTCGGAGACGTCACCGAGGTTCACGGTGCCGGTGCCGGAGACTGCCTGGGTGACGGCGCGGGCCACGTCGACGCGGCCACCGCCCTGCTCGAACTCGGTCAGGTCGCCCGGTCGGGCGGTGCTGATCAACGCGTCCTTCAACCGCTCGCCCGTCCAGTCGGGGTGCTGCTGCTTGAGCAGCACCGCGGCGCCGGCCACGTGCGGCGCCGCCATCGACGTGCCGCTGGCGGCGGTGTAGAGGTCGTCGACCGGGCTGCCCAGCGACGTGCCCGCGGCCCGCGCCGCGACGATGTCCACGCCGGGTGCGGTGAGGTCGGGCTTGATGGCCAGGTCACCCAGCCGCGGCCCTCGGCTGGAGAAGTCGGCCAGCGACTCGTCGCGGTCGACCGCACCCACCGTGAGTGACGCATCGGCGCTGCCGGGCGTGCCGATGGTGGAGGCGCCCGGTCCGTCGTTGCCGGCCGAGACCACGAAGAGCGTGTCGCTGGTGTCGCTGAGCGTGTTGACTGCCTCGCTGAGCGGGTCGGTGCCGTCGGTGGGGCCGCCACCGAGGCTCATGTTGACCACGTCGGCGTCCTCGCCGACGGCCCACTCCATGGCCTCGATGATGTCGGACTCGTAGCCGTTGCCGGTGTCGTCGAGCACCTTGCCGGAGATGATGTCGGAGCCGGGGGCAACGCCCTTGCGCAGGCCGTCGGATCCGTCGCCACTGCCGCCGACCGTGGCCGCGACGTGGGTGCCGTGGCCGAAGTGGTCGGTGACGTCGGCGCTCTCGGAGAAGTTCTGCGCGGCACTGACCCGTCCGGTGAGGTCGGGGTGGGTCTCGTCGATCCCGGTGTCGAGGACGGCGACCTTGACCCCGTCGCCGTCGAAGCCGGCCTCCCAGGCAGTGGGGGCGCCGATCTGGGCGACGCTGCGGTCGAGGTCGGCGTGCACCCGGCCGTCGAGCCACACCTTCTGGACCCCGGCCGCCATCCGGGCGGTGCCGGGGGTCGTGAGGGAGGCCCAGAAGATGTCGGCGTCGTCCTTGTCGACCTCCATCGAGCGACTGTCGATGCTCTTCAGGACGGTGCCCTGCGAGACGCCGTCGAGAGCCTTCAACGACGAGAACGACCCTGACGTGGTGGCGATGAGCGGGAGGGTGTCGGCCGAGGAGTCGTCGTACCCCTCGGAGAGGAGGAGGTCCACGTCGAACAGGTCGTCGTCGACCCTTCCCGAGGCGATCAGAGGGATCGCGTCGTCGGGCAGCACGTGCAGCTCGCCGTCGATCTCCAGCTGCTGGAAGGTGATGTGGTCGCGACCCTGCCCGGGCTCGATGGCGACGGAGCTGTGGCCACCGGCCTCGTCGCGGACCTGGATGCGGTCGCCGGTGACCAGGGTCAGCCAGGCCCCGTCGCCCGACTTCGGGGCAGGGGCGTCCGGTGCCGCGGCGGGGGAACCACTGGCCATTCCAGAGGCCAGGCCGGAGGCCATTCCGGCAGTCAGGAGACAGGTGCAGGCGAGGGCCGCCAGCGTCCGGGATCGCAGTGGTCGTGTGCGGCGGTGTGGCATCGGGGGTGACGTCCTTCGTGACAGGGAACTCGGAGGAGTTCGGCTGTCACCACCCTTGCCGCGTGCCCACTGCGTTGTCATCGGTGAACGCTGCCGCAGATGCGACATGGCACAACCGCGACACGGAGTGGGTCAGACGTGCTGGGTCTCGATGACCGGGTCGCCCTTCGAGAGCATCTGCGCGGCGAGCGGCAGCTCCGCGCGGGCCCGGGCATGACGCTCGCGCGCCCGCTCCAGCGGCTCGCGGCCGACGATCTCGCCGTCGCGCACCAGGGCAACCAGCAGCGGTCGGTCGTTGCCATCGTTCTCGGGGGGCTCACCGATACCGATCACCTCGGCCTGGGCGCGGCCGTCGGGACCGAGCCGACGCAGGGCGTACTTGCGGCCGCCGATCGAGATCTTGTCCTTGCTCTTCTTCGCGACCGAGACCATCTCGCCGTCGTCGCCCTCGCGGGCGACCAGCTTGTAGACGAAGCCACAGGTGGGGTGCCCGGAGCCGGTCACGAGCTGGGTGCCCACGCCGTACCCGTCGACAGGGGCGGAGGCGAGCGCGGCGATCGCGTACTCGTCGAGGTCGCTGGTCACGATGATGCGGGTGTTCGTCGCGCCCAGGTCGTCGAGTTGCTTGCGCACCTGGTGCGCCAACGCCCCGAGGTCGCCGGAGTCCAGGCGTACGGCGCCCAGCTCGGGCCCGGCGATCTCCACCCCCAGCCGGACGGCTTCGGCGACGTCATAGGTGTCGACCAGCAGGGAGGTGCCCTTGCCGAGCGAGCTGACCTGTGCCCGGAAGGCGTCCGCCTCCGTGTCGTGGAGCAACGTGAAGCTGTGCGCCGAAGTGCCGGCAGTCGGGACGCCGTACCTCTCCCTGGCAGCAAGGTTGGAGGTGGTGTCGAACCCCGCAACGTAGGCAGCGCGGGCGCAGGCGACCGCGGCCTCCTCGTGAGTGCGTCGCGAACCCATCTCGATGCAGGGGCGGTCGCCCGCCACCAACGTCATCCGTGAAGCTGCGCTGGCGATGGCGGCGTCGTGGTTGTAGACCGAGAGCAGCACGGTCTCGAGGAGCACTGCCTCGGCGAACGAGGACTCGACGACCAGCAGGGGGGAGTAGGGAAAGTAGAGATCACCTTCGGCGTAGCCCCAGATGTCGCCGCTGAACCGGAAGTCGGCCAGCCAGTCCAGGGTCTGGTCGTTGACCACGTCGCCCGAGCGGAGCACGTCCAGCACGTGGTCGTCGAAGCGGAAGTCGCGCACCGCGTCGAGGGCGCGACCGACACCGGCGACGACGCCGTAGCGGCGTCCTTCCGGGAGCCGGCGTGGGAAGAGCTCGAAGACCGAGCGGCGATGGGCCGTGCCGGCGGCCAGGGTGGCCTGCAACATCGTCAACTCGTAGTGATCGGTCAGCAGGGCGGTCGATGTCGCGCCGGTTGGTTCGTTCACGCAGGACACTGTGCCACGATGTAGCCGTGTCAGCAGCGAGCCCGGCCCACGCGGATCCCGACGTCGAAGAGGCCATCACCCCTGACGAAGTCACCTTCCTGGCCAAGCCATGGGTGACGATCGTCTGGAACGACCCGGTCAACCTGATGTCCTACGTGACCTACGTCTTCGGCAAGTACTTCGGCTACGACAAGAAGAAGTGCGAGAAGTTGATGCTGGAGGTGCACAACGACGGGCGCTCCGCGGTCTCCACGGGCACTCGCGAGGAGATGGAGCGCGATGTGCAGGCGATGCACGGATACGGCCTCTGGGCCACGATGGAGAAGCAGTGAGTGCAGCGCGCTCCGGCGGCGAGGTCGCTGTGGACCGTGCGGGAGCGCGCGAGCTGCGAGCGAACAGGAGGGCCTGATGAGCGGGTTTGCGCGGCACCGCCGCAGTGGCAACATCATTGCCGAGTTCGCCGGCTTCGAGGCCGAGCTGCTCCGCTCGTTGGCCTCGCAGCTCGTCGAGCTGTTGCGCAACGAGGAGGCGATGCCCTCCGACACCACCGACCCCTTCGAGGCGTTGATGGACTTCTCCGGCCCCACGAGCGCCCCCGACGACCCGGTGCTGGCCAGGCTGTTCCCGACGGCGTACGCCGATGACGAGGAGGCCGCAGCGGAGTTCCGCCGGTTCACGGAGGGCTCGTTGCGCGACGGCAAGTCGCTTGCCGCCGGCGCGATCATCGACGGGCTGGAGCAGGCCGGACTCCCACCGGAGCTGACCGAGGAGGGCCTGCACTTCGACGTGGAGCTCGACGAGACCACAGCCGACGCCTGGCTGCGTTCCTTCACCGACCTGCGCCTCGCGCTGGCCACCCGCCTCGGTGTCGAGGACGGTGACGAGGACTACTGGCACAGCCTCCCCGACGACGACCCCGAGGCACAGGCCCACGACATCTACGAGTGGGTCGGCTACCTGCAGGAGACGCTCGTCGAAGCCCTGATGTCCTGACTCTGTGTTCATTTGAACGGGCACAACGGCCCAAAAGCCCTGGTATCAGGCAATTCTGGACCCTTGTGCCCGTTCAACTGAACACGCCTCGCGCCTCGGGGTGTGCGGGGCTCGCCTCCGGCACGCCTCGTGCCTCGGCGCTGCGGGGCTCGCCTCCGGCACGCCTCGTGCCTCGGCGTACCTCCAGCTCACTCCTCAGATGACGCTCTGTCCCTTTGGCGTCATCTTGCGGGGCTCGCCTCCGGCACGCCTCGTGCCTCGGCGTACCTCCAGCTCACTCCTCAGATGACGCCGTGCGCCAGCATCGCGTCGGCGACCTGCATGAAGCTCGAGATGTTCGCCCCGGCCACGTAGTTGCCCGGCTGGCCGTAGGTGTCGGCAGCCTCGGCACACCGCTTGTGCACGTCGACCATGATCTGGTCGAGACGCTGCTCGGTGTGGTCGAAGTGCCACGAGTCGCGCGAGGCGTTCTGCTGCATCTCGAGCGCGCTGGTGGCCACGCCACCGGCGTTGGCGGCCTTGCCCGGGGCGAAGAGCACGTCGTTCTCCGTCAGGATCGAGACCGCGTCGGGGGTGCACGGCATGTTGGCCCCCTCTGCCACGGCGATCACACCGTTGGCGACCAGTGCCTTCGCGGCGTCGCCGTCGAGCTCGTTCTGGGTGGCACACGGCAGGGCGATCTCGGCCGGAACCTGCCACACGTTGCCCTCGGTGTGGTGGGTGGCCCTGGGCCGCTGGGCGGCGTAGTCGGTCAGGCGCCCACGGTCGACCTCCTTGACCTGGCGGAGCAGGTCGACGTCGATGCCGTCCTCGTCGACCACGTAGCCGCCGGAGTCGGAGCAGGCAACGACCTGGGCACCGAGCTGTTGCGCCTTCTGTGCGGCATAGATCGCCACGTTCCCGGAGCCGGAGACGATCACCCGGCGACCGGAGAGCTCGAGGTTGCGGGTGGCCAGCATCTCGCGGGCGAAGATCACGGTGCCGTAGCCAGTCGCCTCGGTGCGCACCTGGGAGCCGCCGTAGGACAGGCCCTTCCCCGTGAGTACGCCGGACTCGTAGCGGTTGGTGATCCGCTTGTACTGGCCGAAGAGGTAGCCGATCTCGCGGCCGCCGACCCCGATGTCGCCGGCCGGAACGTCGGTGTACTCGCCGATGTGGCGGTAGAGCTCAGTCATCAACGACTGGCAGAAGCGCATCACCTCGGCGTCACTGCGACCCTTGGGGTCGAAGTCCGAACCGCCCTTGCCGCCGCCGATCGGCAGCCCGGTGAGGGCGTTCTTGAAGATCTGCTCGAAGCCGAGGAACTTCACGATGCCCAGGTTGACCGTCGGGTGGAAGCGCAGCCCGCCCTTGAACGGTCCGAGCGCGGAGTTGAACTCGACCCGGAACCCACGGTTGATGTGGATGTTGCCCTGGTCGTCGGTCCACGGCACCCGGAACATCAACTGGCGTTCCGGCTCGCACAGGCGCTCGATGATCGAGCCCTCGACGTATTCCGGATGGCGAGCGACCACGACGTTGAGGGACTCAAGGACCTCACGGACGGCCTGGTGGAACTCGGCCTCCCCGGGGTTGCGGTCGAGCACGGTCTGGAAGACGCACTGCAGCGTCGGGTCAAGATCGTTCATGGGCGCAGGCTACGTGGAACCGTGAGGCGGTGAGATTCCGTCCCGGGGACTGGGCATCTGCGTCTCGTCGAGGGCCCTCACCTACGCTTGGCCCCGTGTTGACCATTGACCAGACGACGTACGACGCGATCGTCGCGCACGCCAAGCGGGACCACCCCGACGAGGCCTGTGGCATCGTCGCCGGCCCCGAGGGCAGCGACCGGCCGACCAGGTTCGTCGAGATGGTCAACGCGGCCGGAAGCCCGACGTTCTACGAGTTCGACTCCACCGAGCTGCTCGCGCTCTACAAGGAGATGTGGGACAACGACGAGGAACCGGTCGTGGTCTACCACTCCCACACGGCCACCGAGGCCTACCCGAGCCGCACCGACATCGGGCTCGCCAGTGAGCCGAACGCACACTACGTGCTGGTCTCCACTCGAGAGCACGGGAATAACGACGGGCCTGTGGAGTTCAGGTCCTACAGAATCATCGACGGTGAGGTGACCGAGGAAGAGGTCACCGTCACCACCACCGACACAACGAGCCCCACCTCATGAGGAGGACTGGCTGATGGCCATCGAAGTCCGGATCCCCACCATCCTGCGCACCTACACCAACGGTGAGAAGGCCGTGAACGCCGAAGGTGCCAACCTCTCGGCCCTGATCGACGACCTCGATGCCAACCACCCCGGCATCGGCGAGCGACTCCTCGAGGACAAGGACGGCAAGAGCGACCTGCGTCGCTTCGTCAACGTCTACATCAACGACGAGGACGTCCGGTTCATCGGCGGGCTCGAGGCAGCGCTCAGCGACGGCGACCAGGTCGTGGTCCTCCCGGCTGTCGCCGGCGGCGCCAGCTCGTGGGCCCCCTCGGTCGCTCGCTAGTCGATGGTCCGTTTCGACAACCTCCTCGAGTCGGTCGGCGGCACACCGCTGGTCGGGCTGCCGCGCCTGTCGCCGAGCCCGGACGTGCGCATCTGGGCCAAGCTCGAGGATCGCAACCCCACCGGCTCCATCAAGGACCGGCCGGCCCTGAAGATGATCGAGCGGGCCGAGACGGACGGATTGCTCCGTCCCGGTTGCACCATCCTCGAACCCACCTCGGGCAACACCGGCATCTCGCTGGCGATGGCCGCGAAGCTCAAGGGCTACCGCCTGGTCTGCGTGATGCCGGAGAACACCTCCGAGGAGCGTCGCCTGTTGCTGCGGATGTGGGGCGCGGAGATCGTCTCGTCGCCCGCCGCGGGTGGCTCGAACGAAGCGGTCCGGGTGGCCAAGCGGGTCGCCGAGGAACACCCCGACTGGGTGATGCTCTACCAGTACGGCAACGCCGCGAACGCGCTGGCCCATGAGGAGGGCACCGGTCCTGAGCTCCTGGCCGACCTTCCCGAGATCACCCACTTCGTGGCCGGCCTCGGCACCACCGGCACCCTGATGGGCGTCAGTCGTTTCTTCCGCTCGGCCAAGCCCGACGTCAGGATCGTCGCCGCCGAACCGCGCTACGGCGAGCTGGTCTACGGCCTGCGCAACCTCGACGAGGGGTTCGTCCCCGAGCTGTACGACGCCTCGCTGATCGACTCGCGCTTCTCCGTCGGCCCCCGTGACGCCGTCCGCCGCGTGCGCGAACTGCTCGAGATGGAGGGGATCTTCGCCGGCATCTCGACCGGGGCGATCCTGCACGCGGCCATGGGGCAGGCGGCCAAGGCGGTCAAGGCCGGGGAGGCGGCAGACATCGCGTTCGTGGTGGCTGACGCGGGGTGGAAGTACCTCTCCACCGGCGCTTACGAGGGCACGATCGACGAGGCCGAGGACCGCCTCGAGGGCCAGCTCTGGGCCTAGTGGCGAAGCTCGGCTGGCCGCCGCCCGCCGTCGCCCCTCAGCCTTGCGATGCACGCGGAGAACGGGCCACCCCCGACGAACCAACCGCGACACCCACTGGCCGGATCAGGGCCTCAGGTTCTGCCGCTTGTCGTGCTCGCTGCCGTGGACCGCTGGCATGCCCAACAGGGTCAGTGCGACGTTGGCGACGTCCCCGTTGCGGATCGGCTGCCGACGGGCGACGTAGCCGGGACGCTCCTTGCCCGGATTGCGATAGCCCGGGTTGAGGTCGTAGAGGTCCGCGCCCTTCGTGACGCCGGCGCCCCACATGATGAACGGCACCGTGTAGTTGGCACGTCGGGTCATGTCGCCGTGGTTGCCAGAACCCTTTGGGCCGCCGTGGTCGGCGGTCAGGACCACCGTCATGCCCTCGCGCAGTCGGCGGTGGTTGCGGATGGTGCGGATCAGCTCGCCCACGCGCTTGTCGGTCGAGCGGACCGCGCGCAGGTAGGACTTCGACATGAACCCCTTGGCGTGTCCGACCGCATCGGGCAACGACAGGTGGAGGAACGTGAAGGCGCGTGGGTGGGCGACCAGGTCGGCCCGGGTCTTTGCGACGAGGCGGGTGTTGTCGAGGTCGATGGTGATCTTGTCGACCGCACCGGGCCAGCTGCGCTTGAAGAACTGGAACTTGGTCTTCGACGCGAACAGCGCCGTCTTGCGGTGATGGCCGTGCACCTCACGGAACACCGAGCTGACGAAGTGGCCGGCCGCGTCCTGGACGGTGTGGCCGTTGTCGTCGTTGAAGAAGACGCCGTGGCCGTGCTGCGCCGCCTCGACGCGTCGGCCGGTCAACATGCCGGTGTGGTTGGGCAGGGTGATCGTGCGCTCGAACTCGGTCCGTGCGTTGAGCGTGGAGGCGCCCTGCCGGATCAGGCGATGGAAGTTGGGTGCCTTCTCACGACCGAGCGCTGCGATGGCCCTGCGGTTGAAGCCGTCGACGGAGATCGCGAGGACGTAGCGACTCGTCGGGGCCTTCGTGGCGTGCTGCTGGCTCGAGCTCGTCACCACGGTGCCGTCGGGACCGTCGGAGGAGCCCGGGGTGGCACCGCACCCGCTGACGACGAGGGCCAGACCCAGGGCGCCCAGGCAGGCACGTGCACGAGACGTCGATCGCATGGCCGCGACACTACTCCGCATCGAGCCCGGAGGTGTGCGTTGGGCAACATGGTGATGTGGGTCGCCATTGACGGCAATCGTCGGCCGCGACGTCTACGATGTTGCGATCGTGGAGGAACTTCCCATTGGCATCTTCGACTCAGGCTTCGGTGGACTGACCGTGGCCCGATCCGTGATCGATCAGCTTCCCCACGAGTCGATCCTCTACGTCGGTGACACGGCGCGGCAGCCCTACGGCCCGAAGCCCATCGGTGAGGTCCGCGAATACGCCCTCGAGTGTCTCGACCACCTGGTCGACCAGGGCGTCAAGGCGCTGGTGATCGCCTGCAACAGCGCAAGTGCCGCGATGCTGCGTGACGCCCGCGAGAGGTACGACGTCCCGGTGGTCGAGGTGATCTACCCGGCGGCTCGTCGTGCCGTGGCCGCCAGCCGCACCGGTCGGATCGGCGTGATCTGCACCCGCGCCACGGCCGACTCGATGGCCTACGAGGACGCGTTCGCCGCGGCCCCGCACGTGAGCCTGTCCACCCGCGCGTGTCCACGGTTCGTCGACTTCGTCGAGCAGGGGATCACCGCCGGTGACGAGCTGCTCTCGGTGGCGCACGGATACCTCGACCCGCTCATCTCCGACGGGGTCGACACCCTGATCCTGGGGTGCACCCACTACCCGCTGCTGACCGGCATCATCTCCTACGTGATGGGCGATCAGGTGACCTTGGTCAGCAGTGCGGAGGAATGCGCGAAAGACGTCTACAAGCTCCTGGTCCGCAATGACCTGCTGCGGCCCGCCGGTGACCCGGCGTACCGTTTCCTGACCACCGGCAACCCCGATGACTTCGAGAGCATCGGCAGACGGTTCCTCGGCCCTGAGCTGCACGTGGCCAGTCAGTTCGTGGGGGTTCGCGGATGAAGGTGACCGTGATCGGCTGCTCGGGGTCCTACCCCGGGCCCGACTCCCCGGCGAGCTGCTATCTCGTGGAGGAGGAGTGGGAGGGCCGCACCTGGCGGATCCTCCTCGACCTCGGCAACGGTGCGCTCGGTGAGCTGCACAACCATGTCGACCCGCTCACCATCGACGGCGTGCTGCTCAGCCACCTGCATGCAGACCACTTCATGGACCTGTGCGGCTACTACGTGATGCGCAAGTACCACCCCCTGGGTGCGCAACGCCAGATCCCCGTCTGGGGACCGCCCGGCACCGCCGACCGGCTTGCGGTCTCCTACGACCTGCCGCTCGATCCCGGCATGCACGAGGAGTTCGACTTCCGCACCTATCCTGCGGGCACGTTCGACTTCGGGCCGTTCACGGTCGAGGCCGTCGACGTCGTGCACCCGGTGCCGGCCTACTCCCTCAGGGTGTCGAACGGCGACCGACTGTTGGTCTACACGGGTGACTGCGGCCCGTGCGACGGCTTGGACCGTGCCGCCAAGGGGGCCGACCTGTTGCTCGCGGAGGCGGCCTTCTGCGACGGCGACGAGAACCCCGACGACCTCCACCTGACCGGTGTCGAGGTGGCCGAGCTCGCGATCCGGGCCGGGGTCCGTCGACTCGTGCTCACCCACATCCCGCCGTGGCACGACAAGCAGGTCGCCCACGACGAGGCGCGCACTCTCTGGGACGGGCCGCTGGAGCTGGCCCGCACCGGGGCGACGTACGTCGTCTGAGGCTCGTCTCCGGCACGGCACGCCGTCGACCCGGGCCAGGGCTCAGCCCATCTGGATGACGGAGCTCCAACGCTTCTTGCCCGGGGCGTAGTCGCCGTACCAGGCGTCTTCCTCGGTCTGCACGTTGAGGCGGAGCTTGCGGGGGAGCTCGCCGTCGGTGCGCAGACAGGTGCGTGGCACCTTCCAGGTCAGGACCTTCCCGGAGTCCTTGAGCCGTGCCCGTGCGCGACACAGCGGCCGATCGCCGAACGGAAAGCTCTGCCAGGTGGTGGCCCGATGGACGAACGCGCGGTGCCGCGCGGTGTCGGAGTTGCGGATCATGATGAGTTCCGGGCCACGGTCAGCCTTGTCCGTGTCGACGCGCACATTGGTGTAGTAGCCCTGGTGGTGCTTTCCGCGGACCCTGACCTTGATCTTGAGACGGTGCTCGTTGAAGGCAGCCCGGACCCGGATGATGTCGCCGTAGGGACCGGCCCGGCCGTCCCCGGACGGGTCATCGTGCGTCCAGCCCTCGGCGGCCGCGGGCGTGACGGACAGGACTGAGAAGACGAGGGCGACGGTCGTCGTGATGACGAACGTGATCAGGGCCCCCGCACTGACTGATCGTGTGCTCATTCAAGGACAGTAGTCGATGTGGGCTCAGGCAGGACTCACGTCAGGCAAGGTCCGCATCGTGCACGCAGATGGCGATCTGCACGCGGTTGGTGACGGCCAGCTTGTCGAAGAGTCGCGACACGTGGGCCTTCACCGTCGGCACGGACAGGAACAGCTCGCCGGCGATCTCCGCGTTGCTCAGCCCCCGACCGATCGCGACGGCCACCTCGAGCTCGCGTTCGGTGAGCCTGTCGAGTCGGCTCCGGGCCACCGCGGAGCGGTCGTCGGAGCCGTCCGCACGAACCTGGCGGATCAACGTGGCGGTCACCGAGGGCGAGAGCATCGGCTCCCCGTCGGCGACCTTGCGGATCGCGGCCACGATCTCGACGGGTGGGGTGTCCTTGAGCAGGAACCCGTCGGCGCCGGCGCTGAGCGCCTGGAGCACGTAGTCGTCGGCGTCGAAGGTGGTCAGCACGATCACTCGCGGAGGCTCGTCCCAGGTGTGCAGCTGACGGGTGGCCTCGAGCCCGTTGACCACCGGCATGCGGATGTCCATCAGCACGACGTCGGGGCGCTCCCGGCGGGCCAGGTCCAAGGCTTCACGCCCGTCGGGCGCCTCACCGACCACGTCGACATCGGGCTGCCCGCCGATCATCAGGCTCAGGGCAGAGCGCACCAGTGGGTCGTCGTCGACGATGAGGACTCGGATCACGGAGCCCACGGTATCCATGCATGCAACACGAACATCGAGCTGTCCTGGCGATGCTCCAGTCGCCCACCGACCAGCTCGGCACGCTCGGCCAGGCCGATCAGGCCCAGACGGGAGCCCGGAGTCCTGGCCGGTGGCCCGAACCCGGCGGGGTTGCGCAGCAACAGGTCGATGCCGTCGTCGACGGACCCACTGATGTGCACGAAGACGGTGGTGCCGGCGGCATGCTTGCGAGCATTGGTCAGCCCTTCCTGAACGATCCGGTAGAGCGTGCGACCGACCGGCTCCGGGATGGGCGAGTCGCTGCCCAGCACCGCGTCGTACTCCACGTGCATGCCGCTGGCGCGGGCCTCCTCGACGAGGTCGGCGATGTCGTCGTACGTCGGCTGGGGCTTGTCGAGCAGCTCGCCGGTGGCGGTGTCGCGCAGCACGCCGAGGACGGCGCGGAGGTCGGTGAGGGCGAGGTTGGCCTGTTCCTGGATGACACCCGCCGACGAGCGCATCTGCTCGGCGGTGAGGTCTTCGCGGAAGGCGAGGGCGCCGGCATGCATCGAGACCTGGGAGATGCGGTGCGCCAGGACGTCATGCATCTCGCGGGCGATGCGGGAACGCTCGTCGCCACGCGCCTTGCTGGTGCGCAGCTCCTGCTCCTCCTCGGCGCGATCGGCACGCTCACGCAGGGTCCACATCAGCTCACGTCGCGAGCCGATGTACATGCCCCAGCCCATGCAGGCGCTGATCACCACGAGGTTGATCGCGCTGTTGATCCAGTGTGCGATGTCCTGCTCGACGGGTTGGTAGTAGAGCAGCATCTCGGCGCCCAGCAGCTGGGCCACACCGACGATGATGACCTCGCGCCAACGACGTCCGGTCGCGACGGACACCGCGGCCAGCGTGGCCGGCCCGGCGGCCAATGCCGAGAACCCGGCCAACAGCCCGGTGACCACGCCGATCATGACCGGGTGGCGGCGACGCAGGAACAGGATCGCGAAGGAGGCCAGCCCCAGCGCGATGTCGATGACGAACACGGCACCGGAGTTGTTGCTCCGGGCATCGAGGTAGGTGGGCCAGACCAGGAGAGAGATCGCCAGGCAGCCCACGTAGCGCCAGATGCTGCCCCAACGGGTCAGCAGTGGCTGGGAGGGCGTGGCGGTCTGTGGCACCCCGACAGCGTAGGGCCCGTGGGCGGGGGCGGGCCCGCGCCCCAGGGATCGATCACCCCCTACTTTGGTCAGCCAGGATGCATCCCCTGGACCGTTGGGCGCGGCCCTGGGATGCGCCAGACTGTTCCACATGATCAAGGTCGAGAACCTCACCAAGAAGTACGGCGACTTCACCGCCGTCAACGACATCAGCTTCGTGGCCCAACCCGGCCGCGTCACCGGCTTCCTTGGCCCCAACGGCGCAGGCAAGAGCACCAGCATGCGCATGATGGTCGGCCTCACCAAGGCCGACTCCGGCACGGTCACGGTCGGCGGCCACGACTACATGGACATCCCCAACCCCGGCCAGCACGTCGGCGTACTCCTCGACGCCTCGGCGCAGCACGCGGGCCGTACCGGCCGCGAGGTGCTGGCACTGAGCGCCGCGACGATGGGCCTGCCGACCTCCCGCGTCGACGAGATGCTCGAGCTGGTCTCGCTGACCGGCAGCGAGTCCAGGCGCCGGGTCAAGAACTACTCGCTCGGCATGCGTCAGCGCCTCGGCATCGCCAACGCGCTGATGGGTGACCCGTCGGTGCTGATCCTCGACGAGCCGGCCAACGGTCTCGACCCGGCCGGCATCCGTTGGATGCGTGGCCTGCTCAAGGGCTACGCCCAGCGTGGCGGCACCGTCCTCCTGTCCAGCCACCTGCTGCACGAGGTGCAGATGATCGCCGACGAGCTGGTCATGATCGGCCGCGGCGAGATCGTCGCCGAGGGCACCCCGCAGGAGCTCCTGCGCGACAGCGGCACGTTCTTCCGAGCCCTCGAGTCCGACCAGCTGGTCAAGGCGCTGGCGGACGCCGGCATCTCGGCCAGCGCGGTCGCCGACGGTTTCCGTACCGAGGTCGAGCCGGTCCAGGTCGGCAAGATCGCCGCAGAGCACCAGATCACCCTCGTCGAGCTGAAGCTGGCCGACGGTGGTCTCGAGGACCTGTTCCTCGAGCTGACCGCCGAGACCCAGCGCGAGACCTACTCCGAAGGAGCCCAGAAGTGAGTGCCATCACCGCTCCCGTCAAGGCCGGCGACCCCGGCTACATCGACCTCTCCGAGAGCCGGCGCCCACCGCTGAGCAGGTTGGTCGGCGTCGAGATTCGCAAGATGACCGACACCAAGGCCGGACTGTGGTTGCTGATCACGATCGGCGTGGTCACCGTCCTCGTGAACACGTTGTTCCTGATCTTCGGTGACAAGGAAGACCTGCCGTTCCTTGCCTTCCTCCAGTTCTCCGCGATGCCGCAGGGCATGTTGCTGCCCGTCCTGGCGATCCTGCTGGTCACCCAGGAGTGGGGCCAACGGACCGGGCTGGTGACCTTCTCCCAGGTCCCGCACCGGGGCCGCGTGCTGATGGCCAAGCTCGTCGCTGCTCTGCTGTTCGTGCTGGCCGCCTTCGCGGTGGCGGTCGTCGTCGCGTTGATCCTGACCCCGATCGCCGGCGCCGACGATCCGTGGCAGTACGTCAGCGTCGCCTACATATCAAAGGTCATCCTGGCCCTGCTGCTGGGGGGACTGTGGGGCTTCGCCTTCGGCACCGCCCTGCTCAACAGTGCGTTCGCGATCGTGGCCTACTTCGCGGTCCCGACCGTGATCTCGATCATCACCTCGATCTGGACCTCCATGCAGGAGAAGCTGCTGTGGTTCGACCTGGGCAGCTCCTCGGGTCAGCTCTTCGATCCGCACAACCTGACCGGTGAGGAGTGGGCCCAGGTCGGCACCGGCACCCTCATCTGGATCGTGCTGCCCATCGCGATCGGCATGTGGCGGATCACCCGCACAGAGATCAAGTAGGCGCCCTCGAGCAGCGAACGGCCCGGATCTCCTCAACGGGGGGTGGATCCGGGCCGTTCGCCGTCCCCGGGGTGGCGGCTGGCAGCAGTGTCCTAGGGTGCGGACATGACCAACCCAGCTGAGGGCCGCGCTGACGGCCGCGCCGACGACGAACTCCGCACCATCAAGATCACCCGCGACTGGCTCGACCACCCGGCCGGCTCCGTGCTGGTCGAATTCGGCAGGACCCGGGTGCTGTGTGCCGCCTCCGCCTCCGAGGGCGTGCCGCGCTGGCGCAAGGGCTCGGGACTGGGCTGGGTGACCGCCGAATACGCGATGCTGCCCGCCTCCACCAACACCCGCTCGGGCCGTGAGTCGGTGAAGGGCCGCATCGGCGGCCGCACCCACGAGATCTCGCGCCTGATCGGCCGCTCGCTGCGAGCGGTCATCGACTACCAGGCGTTGGGTGAGAACACCATCCAGCTCGACTGTGACGTGCTCCAGGCCGACGGAGGCACCCGCACCGCCTCCATCACCGGGGCGTACGTCGCCCTGGCCGACGCATGCGCCCACCTCGGCGTGCAGGGCGCACTCACCGGCTCGGTGGCCGCAGTCTCCGTGGGGATCATCGACGGGACACCGCGTCTCGACCTCCCCTACGAGGAGGACGTACGCGCCGAGACCGACATGAACATCGTGATGACCGGCGAGGGCAAGTTCATCGAGGTGCAGGGCACCGCCGAGGGTGCGGCCTTCGACCGTGCCGAGCTCGACGCGTTGCTGGCGCTCGGGGAGAAGGGGTGCGCCGACCTGACCCGCATGCAGCGGGAGGCCCTGGAGCTGCCCCGTGCCTGACGTCTTCCTGGCCTCCCGCAACGCCAAGAAGCTGGAGGAGATGGAGCGGATCCTCGCTCCGCTCGTGCCGGGCGTTCGGGTGCTCGGCCTCGACGACGTCACGGCGTACGACGAGCCGGTCGAGGACCAGCCCGACTTCGCCGGGAACGCCTTGTTGAAGGCCCGGGCCGGGGTGGTTGCCACCGGCCTGCCCTCGGTGGCCGACGACTCAGGTCTGTGCGTCGACGCGCTCAACGGCATGCCGGGGGTGCTCTCGGCGCGGTGGTCCGGGCCACCCAAGAGCGACCAGCGCAACAACGAGCTGTTGCTCGCGCAGATGTCCGACGTGCCGGACGAGCGGCGCGGCGCGCACTTCGCCTGCGCGGTCGCCTTCTGCCACCCGGACGGCGCAGGTGGCATGGCCGAGCGAGTCGTGCACGGACGCATGGAGGGACGCATCCTCCGTGAGGTGCGCGGCTCGGGTGGCTTCGGCTACGACGTCCTCTTCGCCGCCGAGGGGTACGACGTCACCACGGCCGAGCTGTCACGTGAGGACAAGGACGCGATCTCGCACCGGGGCAAGGCGCTGCGGGAGATCGCACCTCAGGTCAGCGATGTGCTGAGCGGGTCGTGAGGAACCAGCCCCAGAGCGCGGCGAAGACAAACATGAAGATGCTGTAGACCGCGGCCGGGATGGAGATCTCGGTCTCGTCGAGCACCTCGACGGCGACGAAGATGGCCAGGGTGGCGTTGTGCACGCCGATCTCCATCGAGGACGCGATCGCCTGCTCGTCGACCACGCCGAGCGCTCGTGGCACCAGGTAACCGATGACCAGGCTGCAGGCACAGAACAGCGCTGCAGCGACGCCGACCTTGGCGAGGTAGTCGGTCACGTTCTCGGCCTGGTCGACGAGGATGCCCAGCACGAGCACGGCGAGGATGATCGCCGAGCCGATGCGCACCGGTCGGTCCGTCGCTGCAGCGAAGGCGGGGCGCTGGGAACGCAGCAGCATGCCGATGCCGACCGGCACCAGGATCAGCGCGAACACCTTCACGATCTCGACGAACGGCATCGAGACGTCATCGCCGCGGTCGTAGTAGGAGATCGCGATGCCGGTGATCAACGGCATCGTCACCACGGCGATGACCGAGTTGATCGCGGTCAGCGTGATGTTGAGTGCCACGTCCCCGTGGAAGAGGTGACTGAACAGGTTGGCCGTCGTACCACCGGGGGAGGACGCCAACAGCAACATGCCGATGCCGAGCAGGGCTGGCAGGTCGAGCGCCACCACCAGTGCGAAGCACAGGCCCGGCAGCAGCACCAGTTGGCAGGCCAGTGCGATCGCCACGGCACGCGGGTGCCTGGCCACGCGTCGGAAGTCATCGGGTGTGAGGCCGAGGCCGAGCCCGAGCATGATGATGCCGAGGGCGACCGGAAGACCGACAGTGGTCAGGGCTGAGTCCATGAGCGGACCCTAGCCTCGACCGGCCCGTCGAAGGACGAGAATCCGTCGGGTCAGTTCCAGGCCCACGAGTCGACGATTTCGTCGAAGGCGTCCTGGGTGTCGGCCTCCTGGGCAGGGGTCGTCGACAGTCCGAGGGTGTAGGCCTTGCCGTCGTTGATCGCGAGGTAGGCGATCTGGACGATCTCGACGTCGTTCTCGTTCTTCCTCTCGAAGCGCACCCCCACCGTCTCCTGGCCGTCGACGGTGATGCCCGCAACGTCTTCGGGCTGGGTCCCGAGCTCCTTGACCAAGGATGCCGTCCACTCCTTCGCCAGGTCCTCCGGCGTGGTCGAGGCCCCGGCGGTGGTGGTGTTGACGATGAAGTTCGCCCGCGAACCCTGGAACTGTGAGCCCCAGGCCGCGACCGTGTCGATGGCCTTGTTCGGGCCGGTGTTCCCGACCTCGTCGGACACGTCGGACCAGCCACCCGGCAGCTGGTAGGCGTAGCCGGAACCGACGATCGTGTTCGCGTCGGGCGTCGGGGTCTCGGTCGGATCGTCGGTGGTCGGATCGTCCGTGGTCGGTGAGTCGGTGCTCTGGCTGGTCTCGTCTGCCTTGGGGTCGTCGGAGCCGTCGTCGCCCAGGGTCAGGACCAGGGCCACGACCACCGCGACGGCGACCATCGCCACGGCCACTGCCGCGGCGACCAGTCCGGCCAGGGAGGCTTTGGGTGACGGGCCGGACGCACCGGGCTGGTTCGACCGTGCGTACGGCGACTGGTTGTTCACTCGCTCTCCTGAGTGCTCTCACGTCGGTGTGCCGGAGGGGGGACTTGAACCCCCACGCCCTAGAGCACAGGTACCTAAAACCTGCGTGTCTGCCAATTCCACCACTCCGGCTGCACCCCGCAGTCTAGGTGCCGGGCGGCTTCCGCCCTCAGTCGAGGGCGAGGTCGCGTCGGAGCTTGGCCACGTGGCCGGTGGCCTTCACGTTGTACTGCGCGATCTCAATCTTCCCGTCTTCGTCGACGACAAACGTCGAACGGATCACGCCCTGCACGAGCTTGCCGTAGAGCTTCTTCTCACCGAAGGCGGCGTACGACGTCATCACCGACTTGTCGGGATCGGAGAGCAGAGTGATGGTCAACCCGTCGCGCTCGCGGAACTTGGCCAGCTTCTCGGGCTTGTCGGGGGAGATGCCCAGCACCTCGAAGCCGGCGGCCCTGAGCGAGTCCAGTGAGTCGGTGAAGTCGCAGGCCTGCTTGGTGCAGCCCGGGGTCATCGCGGCCGGGTAGAAGTAGACGATGACCTTGCGGCCGCGCAGGTCGGCCAGAGACACCTCCTCGCCGGTGTCGGACGTGAGGGAGAAGTCGGGGGCGGTGTCGCCGGGTGAGAGTCGCTGTTGCTCGCTCAAGGTAGGGGTCCTCCTGACCGTTCGGACAGTTGTTGCACACGGTATGCAATAACGTAGGCTGCGCAGTATGCACGTACCTGATGGCTTCCTCGACGCACCCACGTCGATCGCGACCGGCGTGGTCGCCGTCGCCGGCGTGGCGGTCGCTCTGCGAGGGGCTCGCAAGGAACTCGATGACCGTACCGCGCCGCTCGCGGGCCTGGTCGCCACCTTCGTCTTCGCTGCGCAGATGATCAACTTCCCGGTGGCCGGGGGAACCAGTGGCCACCTGCTCGGTGGCGTGCTCGCTGCGGTGCTGGCCGGGCCGTGCACCGCGGTGCTCTGCATCAGCGTGGTGCTGCTGGTGCAGTCGCTGCTGATGGCTGACGGGGGAGTGACCGCGCTGGGCACCAACATCACCCTCATGGGACTGGTGGGCGTCGCCGTGGGTTGGCTGGTCTTCAAGGCCCTGATCACCGTGCTGCCACGCACCAAGGCGTCTGTGCCTCCGGCGGCAGCCGTGGCCGCGCTGGTCAGCGTGCCGGTGGCCGCCCTGGCCTTCACCGCACTGTTCGCCATCGGCGGCACCGCACCGGTCGAGACCGGCAAGGTGCTCACCGCCATGGTGGGGTGGCACGTCGTGATCGGCCTCGGCGAGGCGGTGATCACCTTCCTCGTCGTGGGGGCGGTCGTGGCCTCGCGTCCCGATCTGGTCCACGGCGCCCGACACCTGCACTCCGCCGATGACCTCGAGATCCGGAAGGCCGCAGCATGATGAAGTCACGCAGGTTCTTCGCCGTCTTCCTCCTGGTGTCGTTGCTGGTGGCCGGCGTGGGCAGCTACTACGCCAGTTCCCACCCCGACGGCCTTGAGTACGTGGCCGGCAAGACCGGCTTCGGCGACTCCGCGAAGGACTCGGCGACCGCCGACAGCCCCTTCGCCGACTACGGCGTCAAGGGCATCGACAACGCCCGGCTCAGCGGTGGACTGGCCGGCGTGGTCGGCTGTGTCGTCGTACTCGTGCTGGCCGGCGGCCTGTTCCTGGTCGTGCGGCGCCGCTCCGACGACGAGGCCTGACCGCGTTGGGCGCCGGGCACGGCCACCGGCTCTTCTTCCACGGGCACAGCGTCGTGCACCGCGCCCCGGCCCACCTCAAGCTGGTCGCCCTGGTCGTGTTCATGTTGCTCGTCGTGGCCACACCCCACGCGTGGTGGGCGGCGTTCGGCGGCTACCTCCTGGTGCTGCTGGCGGTGATCGCGGTGTCCCGGGTGCCGGTGACCTACATCGTGCGGCGGATGGTGGTCGAGGTGCCGTTCGTGCTGTTCGCGATCCTGATGCCGTTCATCTCGACCGGGCCCCGCATCGACGTGCTCGGGGTGAGTGTCTCCGAGCCGGGGCTGATCGCCGCGGGAGGCTTCCTGGCCAAGGCGACACTCGGCGTGATCGCCTCACTGACTCTCGCCTCCACCACCGAGCCGGTCGACCTGCTGCGCGGCCTGCGCACCCTGCGGATGCCCGACCAGATCGTGCAGATCATGAGCTTCATGATCCGCTACCTCGACGTCGTCACCGACGAGATGCGCCGTATGGTCGTCGGCATGCGATCCCGTGGTTGCGACCCGCGCTCACCGCGGCACTGGCCGGCGCTGGCCAGAACCCTCGGCGCCCTGTTCATCCGGTCCTACGAACGCGGCGAGCGGGTGCACCTGGCCATGCTCGCGCGTGGGTACGACGGCACGATGCCGGCGAGTGACAGGTGAGCACTCCGGTTCTCGACGTCCGTGGCCTGGCGTTCGCCTATCCCGACGGACACCAGGCGTTGTTCGGCGTCGACCTGCACGTGCACAACGGTGAACGGGTGGCGCTGCTCGGCCCGAACGGTGCCGGCAAGACCACGCTGGTGCTCCACCTCAACGGAATCCTCAGCGCCGGCGCCGGGAGCGTGTCGGTGAGTGGGTTGCCGGTGGAGAAGAGGAACCTGAAGGAGATCCGCCGCCGCGTCGGCATCGTCTTCCAGGATCCCGACGACCAGCTCTTCATGCCGACCGTGCGGCAGGACGTCGGCTTCGGGCCGGCGAATCTGGGAGTTCGTGGGGCCGCTCTCGACAGGGTCGTGATGGAGGCACTGGAGCGAGTGGGCATGGCCGACTTCGTGGATCGCCCGCCGCACCACCTGTCCTTCGGCCAACGACGCCGCGTCGCTGTCGCGACGGTGCTGGCGATGGAGCCCGAGATCCTGGTGCTCGACGAGCCCTCCTCGAATCTCGACCCGGCGTCGCGGCGGGAGCTGGCCGACATCCTGCGTTCGCTCGACGTGACCGTGCTGATGGTCACCCACGACCTGCCCTACGCGCTCGAGCTGTGCTCGCGCTCGGTCGTGCTCCAGGACGGAGTGGTGGCCGCCGACGGGGCGACGTACGACATCCTGACCGACGATGCGCTGATGGCCGCGAACCGACTGGAACTGCCGTTCGGCTTCGATCCGCGCACCATTGATAGCCTTCCCAACTGACGCACCACTGGCGCATCCAGTCGCGTGACCAGTCCGGCGAACGAACCAGGAGATTGATCGTGGCCAACGAGATCAGCTCGATCGAGAACGAGATCGAGCAGACGCGTGAGCGGCTTGCCCAGACCATTGACCAGCTCGCCTACCGGGCGCACCCGAAGACGATCGTCAGCCGCGAGGTGGCCTCGGTGAAGGCGCACTTCGTCGACGTGAACACCGGTGCGCCGCGCACCGACAACATTCTCAAGGTGGTCGGTGGCGTGGTCGGTGTGGTCGTCCTCATCGGCGTGATCCGCAAGGTCGTCAACTGAACCGTGGGTGAGAAGACACCGATCAAGATGCTGCACGACCGCATCCTGGTCGAGCTCGACCAGGACTCCGGGGAGCGGCGCTCCTCGGGCGGGATCGTCATCCCCGCGACCGCGGCGATGGGCGGTCGTCGACTCGCCTGGTCCAAGGTGGTCGGCGTCGGGCCACACGCGCGCGCCGTGGAGATCGGTGACCGCGTGCTGTTCGACCCTGACGAGAAGGCCGAGGTCGAGGTCAACGGCGAGGTGTACGTCGTGATGCGTGAGCGCGACGTCCACGCGGTGGCCGCTGACCGACTCTCCGACGAGTCGACCGGTCTCTACCTCTGATCACAGCCGTCCGCAGCCCCCTGCGTCACAACCATGCACAAGCAGAGTTGTGACCTCGATCGGCGCTGTTTCCGCGTTGCGACCGAGCACATGCACGATTGCGACGGGCCCGCGCAGGACATCATGGCTGGCCAATCGGCGGCGGTCCACCTCGATTTTTCTCCGCGGACACTCACTGCTAAAGTTTCTCTGGCGCAAGCGACACCAAGCGCCGCGCGGCATTAGCTCAATTGGCAGAGCAGCTGACTCTTAATCAGCGGGTTCGGGGTTCGAGTCCCTGATGCCGTACCGAGACAGAAGGCCGGATCCCCCTGGGATCCGGCCTTCTGCATTGTCGGAGCGGGTCGCTCAGTCGTCCGTCGCCCGGGTCCCGATGTCGTCGGTCGCATCGTGGGATGCCGCGGCGGGCGTCGTGTCGGGTGCCTTGGAGGAGCGCCTGCGCTCGCCCCGCTCGGGACGTTCGCTGGGACCTCCGCGACGACCGCGGCCTCGGCGCTCGCCGAGGGCTTCGCGCTGGGCGGCCCAGGCATCACGCAGGCTCTCGCCGGTGCGCTCGATGCGCCAGTTGGTCCAGCCGTTGGCGTCGTACCCGTTGAGCGCCTTGCCGGCGCCCGAGGGGGAGTCGTGCACCGTGCCGTCGTCGAGGCGGATCTGGCCGTCGTCGGTGATGGTGGCGGTGAACTCCTCGCCGGAGCGAGGGCGTCGCCAGACCAGGGTGTCGCCGGGGGAGAGAGCGCCGGTCTCGACGAGGAGGGAGAGGCGGTTGCGGCGAGGGCCGCGACCGTCGTGGTGGTGTCCTCGCGGGCCGCGGTGTCCGCGGCGGGGGCCGCGACCGCCCTCCGGCTCGGGGGCCTCGGGCAGTTCGAGCAGTCGGCGGAGGACGGCGTTGGGGGTGTCCACGAACGGCTTGGCCTGTTCCTGGAGCTTTTCGTAGACCTCGTGGTCAATGCGAATGGTGGGAGTCATCAGTGTGGTTCCTTTCGTGACTCTGGTGGGTGATCCCGGTGAGGAGGTGCTCGGCGTCGGCCGGCACACCGCCTGTTCGGCGCCAGATCGTGGGTCCTCGGATCGTCGTACTGAAACAGTGTGACAGATAAAAAGACAAAAGACAAGAGCGGCGATAGGCTCCGATCGTGACCACCCCTGAGCGCCCCACGATCCTGCTGGTCTCCGAGACGCGTTGCGGATTCCTGCTCGACGAGTTCGGCCGCTATGCCCGCGACTACGACTTGCGGACGGCGGCCTCCGTGGCCGAGGCGGAGCGCATCGCCAAGGAAGTCTCCGGAGCCGGGGGACAGGTGGCCCTGTTCGTGACCGAGTCGACGCTTCCTGACGCGTCCGTGCTCGAAGCGTTCGGTCGATGGCGAGCCGTGGTGCCGACCGCGCGGCGTCTCGTCGCCGCGCACTGGGAGCGCTTCCGCATCGACGCCGCGGCACTGCGTGGGGGCCTGGCCAAGGGCAAGTTCGACGCCTACCTCCTGATGCCGCGCGGTGCCCGCGACGAGGAGTTCCACACTGCGATCACCGAGACGCTCTCCGACTGGGGGTCGACCGTTGCCTCGCCCGAGGTCGACGTCGTCCGCATCGTGTCGCCGTACGTCGACTCGCTTGTGCTGGCGCTGCGCGACTTCCTCGACCGGATGGGCCTGCCCAACCGCACGTATGCGCCCGAGGACCCGGTCGGTGCCGAGGTCGTGGCCGGCCTGGAGGACCCGGCGTACCCCTTGGTGGTCGCCTTCGACCGCGCCCCGGTCACGGTGCGCTCGGTGCACGACCTCGCCATCTCCGTCTACGGCCAGCCGGCCGACATCGACGTCGAGACGGTGGTCGACCTGGCCGTCGTCGGCGGCGGTCCGGCCGGCCTCGCGACCGCGGTCTACGGTGCCTCCGAAGGCCTGTCGACGGTGGTCCTCGAGGCCGAGGCAATCGGCGGCCAGGCCGGGACCAGCTCGATGATCCGCAACTACCTCGGCTTTCCTCGCGGCATCTCGGGGATGCGCCTGGCCCAACGGGCACGCAGCCAGGCGATCAGGTTCGGCACCCGGTTCTTCACCGGTTGGCCGGTGACCGGACTCGACCCCGGTCGCGACGGTGCACCCCACGTGCTGCACACCGACGGCGGCGATCTTCGTGCCCGCGCCGTCGTCGTCGCCTCGGGCGTGACCTACCGCAAGCTGCGGGTCGAGCCGCTCGAGGCGCTGACCGGGTCGGGTGTGTTCTACGGGGCAGCGATGACCGCGGCCCGCGAGATGGCCGACCAGGACGTCTTCGTCGTCGGTGGCGGCAACTCGGCCGGACAGGCCGCAGTGCACCTGTCCCGCTTCGCCACGTCCGTGACGATCCTGGTCCGCCGAGCGGGTCTCGCCGAGACGATGTCCGACTACCTGGTGAGAGAGATCGAGTTCAACCCGCGCATCGTGGTCGAGCCCGCCTCCGAGGTGGTCGACGGCGGTGGAGAGGGGCGTCTCGAGTGGCTCGGCATCCATCGCATCACCACCGGCGAGATCGAACGCCGGTCCGCGGGCGGGCTGTTCCTCCTGCTCGGCGCCGAGCCGCGCTGCGACTGGCTCCCCGACATGATCGAACGCGACCAGGAGGGCTATCTGTGCACCGGGAGCGAGACGTCACGCGCCTCCTGGCTCGATGGCGTACCGCCACCGGGTCTGGCCACCACGGTGCCGGGCGTCTTCGCGGTCGGTGACATTCGCGCGGGCTCGATGAAGCGGGTGGCCTCGGCCAGCGGCGAGGGCGCCGGCGTCGTACCGCTCGTGCACGCGTGGCTGGCCGAGCGCGACTGACCCACCTCCACGACGTACGTCGCTCGCGGCAACGCCGGATCGATCGACCCCGCTCAGTGTGAGGCGAGCACCGCCTGGGCGGCGTTGTGGCCGCCCAGGCCGGACACCGCGCCACCCCGTCGGGCGCCGGAGCCGCACAGGTAGAGGTTGTCGATGTCGGTGGCCACGCCCCACTGCTGGGCGGGGGTCTCGAGCAACGACCGGTTGGGTGCCCACGGCCAGGCCAGGTCGCCGTGGAAGATGTGCCCGCCGGGCATGGCCAGGTCGGCCTCGACGTCCTGGGGCGTCTTGGCCTCGATGCACGGCTTGCCGTCGGCGTCCTTGGCGAGGCAGTCCTCGATCGGCTCAGCGAGGTGCTGGTTCAGTGAGGCCAGGGCGCGCGCGACCGCCAGGTCCTTGTTGCTCGGTTCCTCGAAGAGGGTCGCCGGGGCATGCAGGCCGAAGTAGGTCAGGGTGTGTCCGGGGAACGACCCCATGATCGAGCGGTCACTGAGGGAGTGGCAGTAGACCTCTCCGGGCATCTCGGTCGGCACCCGGCCGGCGGCCGCTTCGGCATACGACCGCTGCAGCTGGGAGTAGTCCTCCGACAGGTGCAGGGTGCCGGCGAAGGCGACCTCGGGGTCGGCTCCCGACCTGAGGGCGGGCAGCCGGTCGAGCAGGAAGTTGATCTTGAGCTGGGCACCGACCGGCTTGGTCCCGTCATCGGGCTCCTCGCCGAGCAGGATGCGCAGCACCCACGGGGCGACGTTGGACAGCACGTGCCGGGCGCTGACCGAGTGGTGTGCCGAGCCGTCGTGCCAGGTCACCTCGGCAGCGGAGCCGTCGGCGTCGATCCGGCTCACCCCGGCGCCGGTGAGGATCTCGGCGCCCGCGTCCACGGCGACGTCGAGCAGGGCGTCGGTGACCGCACCCATGCCTCCGATCGGGACCCGCCACTCGCCGTCGCCATTGCCGATGAGGTGGTAGAGGAAACAGCGGTTCTGGGCCAGGGACGGGTCGTGGAGGTCGGCGAAGGTGCCGATCAGCCCGTCGGTTGCGACGATGCCGCGGACGGTGTCGTCACGAAAGCGACGCTCCACCGAGGCGCCGAGAGGTTCGCGGGTGAACTCACGCCACAGGTCGGCGTCGACCCGGGCGGCGAGGTCGGACTCCTTCTCCAGTGGCTTCAACAGCGTCGGCGACACCACTGCGGCCAGTTTCTCCACGTCGCCGTAGAACCGCTGCCACGCGGCGTACTCGTCGTCCGAGCCGGTCAGCTCCCGGAAGGAGTCACGGGTCTGCGGGCCCTCGGGGCGTTCGGCGAGCAGACCACCGGCGACGCCGTCCCTCGACCAGGGCGTGTACGACGCGGTGGTGCGCGAGGCGAGCTCGAGGGAGAGGCCCAGGTCGGTCACCAGCTCCTTCGGCATCAACGAGACCAGGTAGGAGTAGCGGGACAACCGGGCGTCGTGGCCCTTGAAGGCCACCTTCGAGACGGCGGCGCCACCGGTGGCCGGCAGCCGCTCGAGCAGGAGTGTCGAGAGCCCGGCCCGGGCCAGGTATGCGGCTGCGGTGAGTCCGTTGTGGCCGCCGCCGACGATGACCACGTCGTACGACGACCGGCTGGGGGAAGTCGCGGAAGCCGCGGAAGTCGTGCTGTCGCTGTTCGGGGAAGGCATGGCCCGAACCTAACCCACGAAGCGTCAAGGAATGACGGCCGAGGCGGCAATCCTTGATGGGTTCCAACAAGCGTTGACCCTCGGCCATCAACGAGTGACGTTCGTGGGAAATGATCGAAGGCCCCGTCCGGGCGGACAGGGCCTTCGTTCTGGGGTGAGTAACGGGACTTGAACCCGCGACATCCGCCACCACAAGGCGGCGCTCTACCAGCTGAGCTATACCCACCACGGGCACGCAGCCGGAGCGGCGTGACCGGTGAGAATTGTAGCCATAGTCAGGGGGTGTTCGGCGAATCGGGGTCGGCCAGCCCGGTCAGTGCGCCGCCGTGGCGACCGGCGATCTCCTTGGCGGTGGCGCTGTCGGGTCCCGGGACGGTGACGAAGACGGCCTCTCGGTAGTAGCGCAGCTCCTCGATGCTCTCCTGGATGTCGGCCAGGGCACGGTGGTTTCCGCGCTTGGGGGGCGAGGCGTAATAGGCCTTGGGGAACCAGCGACGCGACAGCTCCTTGATGGACGAGACGTCGACGATCCGGTAGTGCAGGAATGCCTCGAGCTCGGTCATGTCACGGGCCAGGAAGGCGCGGTCGGTGGCCACCGTGTTGCCCGCCAGCGGGGGGCGGGAGCCGTCGGGGCAGTGCTGCTTGATGTAGGCGAGCACCTGCTGCTCCGCCTCGGCCATCGTGATGCCGTCGTTGAGCTCCTCGAGCAGGCCCGACTTCGTGTGCATGTCGCGCACGAACTCGTTCATCTGGTCGATGGCCGCAGCCGGTGGCTTGATGATCAGGTCGATCCCGTCGCCGAGCACGTTGAGGTCGAAGTCGGTCACCAGGGCGGCCACCTCGATCAGCGCGTCGTTGACCAGGTCGAGTCCGGTCATCTCACAGTCGATCCACACAAGTCGTTCATTCACTCGCACGACACTAACGCTTCGTGGCGGTGGAGCCGATTCAGTCTCGGCTCAGCAAGGCGTCATATGCTCCGGCACATGGTTGCTTGGTTCGCTCTGGGCGCGCGGCTGCTGGTCGGCGTCGTCTGGATCGTCGCCGGTGCTCTGAAGCTGCCCGACCCGGCAGCGAGCGTGCGCGCCGTACGGGCCTATGACCTGCTCCCGGAGTCTGTCGTGCCGGTCACGGGGCATGTGCTTCCCGTGGTCGAGATCGTGATCGGCCTCGCACTGGTGCTGGGCCTGATGACTCGACTGATGGCGGTTGTCTCCGGGCTGCTCTTCGTCGCCTTCATCATCGGCATCGCCTCGGCCTGGGCTCGTGGGATGCAGATCGAGTGTGGCTGTTTCGGTGGCGGCGGATACTCGACGGACGCCACCGGTGACTACCCCTGGGAGATCGCCCGCGACACCGGACTGCTCCTGGTCTCTGGGTTCCTGGTCTGGTGCCGTCGCTCACGACTCGCTCTCGACAACCTCCTCTTCGTCCCACGATTCGTCCACGACAGGTGAGTGAACATGTCCACGAACAACTCCCCGCAGGCACCGAGATCGACCAGACGCAACGCGCTCGTCGGTGTGGGGGTCGTGCTCCTGCTGGTCGTCGCAATCGGCATCGGCTATGCGATCCAGTCGAGCCGTGACACCACCGGGGACGCGGCCAAGAACCCGGGGGAGTCCTCCAGCAGTGCGGCCAGGCCGACCGACAGCTCCTCACCGAGCGGGGACCCGTCGAACGGAGGTGAGCCGGCCAAGGGCACTCCCGCGGCGACCGACACCTACGGCCTGGGTGTCGGCGACCCCGACGCACCGGTCAAGGTGGAGGTCTTCGAGGACTTCCAGTGCCCGTTCTGCATGCAGTTCGAGGAGGCCTCGCGCGATCAACTGCAGCAGGTCGCCGCCGATGGCGACGCCTACCTCGTCTATCGACCGTTCGCCTTCCTCAACGACTACTCGGGTCGGGCTCTGAATGCCTTCGGCGTCGTCCTCGACGCATCCGGCGGTGAGGTCGCCCTGAAGTTCCACGACCTCCTCTTCGAGAACCAGCCCTCCGAGTCAGGTCCGTGGCCGAGCGAGGACGACCTCGTTGCCCTGGCCGTCCGGGCGGGCGCCGAGGAGCGCGACGTACGCCGCGGAATCGAGAAGCTCGAATTCGGCCAATGGGTCGTCAACGGTGCCGAGGACGCCTCCAAGCGTGGCGTCAACCAGACCCCGACGATCTTCGTCGACGGCAGGTCCGTCTCGGGCAACTCGATCGACGAGCTGGTCCAGAACACCCTGTCGGCCATCGACAACGGCTGATGCGGGTCGAGCAGGTCCAGCGACTGGTGATGTCCGTGCTGCTGGCAACCGTCGGTTTCATCTTTGCCGG
The DNA here is from genome assembly GCA_001429555.1 of Nocardioides sp. Soil797. Lineage (GTDB taxonomy): Bacteria > Actinomycetota > Actinomycetes > Propionibacteriales > Nocardioidaceae > Nocardioides. The sequence continues at coordinate 69,071 of LMSR01000014.1, forward strand.
TGGCCTCTGCCTGCTCGCGGCCGTCGCGGACCGTCCGGGGGCCAGGCCGGGGCTGCTGGTCGTGGCCGGGTTCGTCGGCGTCCTGACCATGGCCGGGATCCGCACCATCAACCAACGCAGCATCGTCACTCCGTGGTTGGCGGTCGGCCTCCTCCCGTCCGTCATCGGGGCCTGGTTCCTGCTGCTCCACTGAGACCTTGCGGCTGACATCTTGCGGAGTGCCGGGCGCGTTTGCCGGGCACCTCTGCGGGATAGCATCCGTGCGTGAAGTCTTCCGGGGGCGTGGCAGTGCGTCGTGCCGCGATCGCGATGGTGGGCTTCCTGCTGGCCATGACGGTGCTGCCGGCGGTGGCGGCACAGGACGATCGCTCGACCACGATGCCGGAGCAGATGCGTCAGACGGGCGTCTACCTCGAGGCGTCTCCGGCGCAGGGCAACCCGGCGCTGTGGCGCAAGCGCCTCGAGACCGGCGTACGCAAGGCCGATGTCGGTGCCCCCGTGCACGTGGCGCTCTGGACCGAGGCCGATGACCTGTGGCCGAACCCGGAATGGTTCTACGACCACGACGACGCCGCGCTGTTGCGGAAGCTGAGACTTCCGGAGCACAGCATCGCGCTCCTGGCATCGGAGCCGGGCTTCGTGCGCGTCGAGCAAGGTCTCAAAGGCCGTGCCGCCGACCGGGTGCGCGCCTGGAAGACCCGGGGCGACGCAGTGATCCGTCGCATCGAGAGCGCCAGTCCGGACCGGGAGCGCTACCCGACGATGACCGCCGTTGCCCAGGTCTGGGTCATGCTTCGCCTCGCCGCGGGCGACGCACCCGCCCCCCAGGACCTGGTGAGTGAACTCTCGGGTGACGTGACCCTCCTCGATGACCAGGCGGTTGCTCCGCAGGCTGCCCACGACGACGGAGCCGAGGCCTACTCCAGCCCGTGGGCGTTCGTCATGGTCGGGGTGGTGCTCCTGCTGACGGTCGGTGTCTTCCTCCGCATCACCTGGGTCTCCCGCCGAGGGAGCCTGGCCGAGCGCGTGGCAGCGCCGACTCGGCGTGGACCCGACCCCTTGCTGGCGACGCTCACCCCGTTGGCCGTCGAGCAGGAGGTCACCGACCTCGCCGAACGCATCAGCGCATCGGACGTGCGTCCCGGCGATGCGGCGTACGACGCGGCCCAGGCCTGTCTCGACGCCGCCGCCAAGTACGTCGACTCCGACCGCGAGCGCGACATGGTGGGCGTGCACCTGCTGGTTGCCGACGGTCGATCCGCACTCGAGCGGGCGGCGGTTCCCAGCCGCTGCTTCTTCCATCCGTCGCACACGGCCACCACCGCCGTGCACCGGCGCAAGGTGTCGCTCCCGTGCTGCGCGCAATGTGCCGGGGCGGTCACCGCCGGGCAGGTCCCGCCGTCCTTGGTGGTGACCGGGGACGACGGCGTGGTGCGGGCCTACTTCGACACGGACGACGTCTGGACCAGCACGGGCTACGGAGCCATCGACGAACGGTGGGCCAGACGCGCCCTCCTGGCCGCTCTGGAGGCACGATGAGCAGGTCGTCGCGCAATGACCTGAAGAAGGCCAAGTGGTGGTTCGTCGGCATCTGCTGCCTCTCCTCGGTGGTGTGGATCATCCTGCTCTTCAGCTCGAACTCGGCGTTCGAGCTGCATGACGACGACCCAGTTGCCGACGTCACGGTCCACACGCCGTACGTCGACCGGGTGGCGACGGCGCTGCGTGAGGACCCCGTCTTCATCGACCCAGTGCTGGCCGACACGGTTGGCCGCGAGGTCGACACCGCGACGGTGCGCTCGCGGATCGAGCTCACCGACACGGATGTCTTCCTGCTGGCCCTGCCGACACACGGGGTCGACCCCGACCGGGACGAGGTGTTGCTCGCCCGGATCGCCGAAGCGACAGATCGCGAGGGCGTCTACCTGGCCTACGACGAGAACGGCCGCGCGAGCTATCTCGTGCACGGCCTCGGCGACGTGGAGATCCACCTCTACCCGGCGTACGACGGCGTGTCCGAGGCCAACGTGGTCGCCCTGGTCGATGCCGTCGACTCGGAGGTGGCCGAGCGTCAGAAGGAAGAACGAAGCGAGGACTGGACCGAGAACCCGCTGTTGATGGGGCTGTTCATGGGCATCACCTTCGCGGTGCCGTTGTGGTACCTGATGAAGTTCGTCCGTTGGTCCTCGCGCCGCGACAAGTCCTACCTGAAGGGATTCAAGCAGTGAGGGTCCTTCTTACCGGGCTGATGACACTGGCTGCACTGGTGATGGCCGCCCTGGTGGTGGCTGCGCCCGCCTCCGGCGTCTCCGTGGAGCCGGACGTCACGGTGCAGCCCGGGACCGGCTTCACCGACGCGCAGGTTGCCGAGATCCGACAGCTCGTTGCCGATGCCACGTTCCGCACCCAGGTCCGCATCCTCGACCACCTGCCGAAGGGCGCGGAGGGCTCACCCGACCTTCATGCCAGGAGCCTCGAGAAGCAGCGCTACCGGGCGGAGAGGAAGCCAGGGGTGACGCTGGTCTTCACCCCGGGCGCGATCCCGGAGTACGGCGCCTTCGAGACCGCCGACGAGGCGGACGTCAACTATGCGCTGAGCGCGGTGGAGAACCTGGACGGCGAGCCGCAGGAGAAGTTCGTCGAGCTGGTCAGGATGGCCTCGAGCAGGACCGGTGCCCAAGAGTTCGAGGAGCAGCTGGCGAAGCAGTGGGACGACGTGGGCTCCGACTCTGCCTCGGGCACGAACGAGCCGGCGAGCACCAAGGTCAAGGTGGCGCGATGGGTCGTCGTCGCAGTGCTCGTGGTGCTCATGATGCTGTTCGTCGTCTTCCGCGGCAGAGCCGTGGCCGGCTGGTGGCGTCGTCGTGGTCGGGCCTGCGGCATCGAGGAAGCCGCAGACCGGGCCGAGGAGAAGAACCTCGCCGACCGGGCCAAGGCAGACGTGGCGGCCTTCGGATCCGCGATCGACGCCGAGAGCATGGACGAGCACGACGCCCTCGCCCTGTGGAACCTGGCACTCGACGACTACGACAAGGCATCCTCCCTGCTCGACCGTGCCGAGGGACCAGCCGACCACCGGAAGGTCATCGAGATCTGTGCCCGCGGCCGTGATCGGCTGGCCAAGGCGCAACGCTGATCTTCGGCCGGGCGGGCATGGTGAACGCCGTCCTTTGGCCTGTGCGGAAAGCGCTGGCAGACTGCCGGGGTGACTGAATCGCTCGACTCCGACCTGTCTGCCTTCATCGCGCGCCTGCCCAAGGCAGAGTTGCACGTGCACCACGTGGGCTCCGCGTCACCCCGCATCGTCAGTGAGCTGGCCCAGCGCCACCCCGGCGTCGTACCCGGTGACCCCGAGGAGCTGAAGTCGTTCTTCGAGTTCCGCGACTTCGCGCACTTCATCGACGTCTACCTGGCGGTGGTCGACCTGATCCGTACGCCGGAGGACGTCGAGCTCCTGACTTACGAGATCGCCCGGGAGATGTCCACCGGCCAGAACGTGAAGTACGCCGAGCTCACCTGCACGCCGTACACCTCGGTGATCCGGGGCATCCCGATCGAGGCCTACACCGAGGCCATCGAGGAGGCCCGGCGCAAGGCAGAGCGTGACTTCGGGCTGGTGCTGCGCTGGATCTACGACATCCCGGGGGAGAGCGGCATCCCGGCGGCCGATGCCACCCTCGACTACGCGCTCAACCACCGCACGGATGCGTTGGTCGGCTTCGGTCTCGGCGGCCCCGAGGTCGGCGTACCCCGCCCGCAGTTCCAACCGCACTTCGACGCAGCCCGCGCCGCTGGCCTGCACAGCGTTCCGCACGCGGGGGAGACCACCGGCCCCGAAACCGTCTGGGACGCCGTCCGTCTGCTCGGAGCCGAGCGCATCGGCCACGGCACGACGGCGGCGCGGGACCCCGAGCTGCTCGCCCACCTGGCCGAGTCCGGCATCGCCCTGGAGGTGTGCCCCTCCTCCAACGTCGCCACCCGGGCCGTCGAGTCCCTCGACCAGCATCCGATCGGGACCTTCCGTGACGCCGGCGTCACCATCACGATCAACTCCGACGACCCGCCCATGTTCGGCACCACCCTCGGTCGCGAGTACGAGATCGCGGCCCGCCTGCTCGACCTCGACCGGCGCGGTGTCGCCGACCTGGCCCGGGCCGCGGTGGACGCCTCCTTCGCTCCTGAGATCGTCAAGTCCGAGGTGCGCGCGGAGATCGCCCGGATCGGGGCCAACGCCACGCCATGATGCGGCTTCCGGGGGCCGGCGAGGAGTTCGGCAAGTACCGACTGGTCGAGAAGCTCGGCCACGGCGGCATGGGAGTGGTCCACGCCGCCCGTGACACCGACCTCGGGCGCGACGTGGCGCTCAAGCTGGTTGCCGCCCACCTGGCCGAGGACGAGGAGTTCCGTTCTCGTTTCCAACGTGAGGCCACCGTTCTGGCGAGCCTGGACTCGCCGCACGTCATCCAGATCTATGAGCACGGCGAGCTGGACGGCGTGCTCTACCTGGCCACCCAGCTGGTCCCCGGTGGTGACCTGCAGCGGCGGCTGGCACGTCATGGTGCCTTCCCGCCCGCAGTGGCCCTCGACGTGATGGCGCAGGTTCTGGACGGGCTCCAGGATGCCCACCGGGCTGGCATCGTGCACCGCGACATCAAGCCCGGCAACGTGCTGGTCCGCGACCGTGAGTCCGGTCTCCAGGCGTTCCTGTGTGACTTCGGCATCGCCACCGCCCCGGACCTGCAGCACTCCCGGACCGGGTCGGTGACCGGCAGCCTGCAATACATGCCTCCCGAGCGGCACCTGGGCGAGAACACCGGTCCTGCCGGTGACCTCTATGCCGCAGGGTGTCTTCTCTGGGCGTTGCTCACCGGGGCCCCGCCGTGGGTGGGCACCGAGGTCGAGATCGCGATGGCGCACATCTCGGCGGAGGTGCCGACCTTTCCCGGCGACGACGCGTTCACCGCCTCGCTCAACGCGTTGGTGGCGCGCAGCATGGCCAAGGACCCGCGTGAGCGCTACAAGAGTGCGGCGGCGATGCGTCGCGACGTGCTCAAGCTGCGCGATGCCGCACCGGGTGTGCTCGCCGAGACCCCGGTCACCGCCGTACGCCGCTCCGCGGTTGCCGCACCTCCGTCACAGCCCGAACCGCCGGCGTCGACACCGCGCAGGCGCCCGGCAGCACTGGCCCTCCTCACGAGTGGTGCGGTCGTGGCCGTCATCGCCCTCGTGATCGCCTTCCTGGTCATCCAGGACCGCACCTCCGACCCCGTCACGGAGACCGCCGGCGAGGTGACCGACACGAGTACGTCCTCGAGTGCTTCTGATCTCTCCGCGGGCGCGACCGCAGGGTCCGGGGGAGCCGAGCAGAGATCTGAGAAGGAGAGCTCGCCGCGCGAAGGTCGAGCCTCGGCCGGCACCGCCAGGAAGTCGCCCAAGAAGGACCGGGAGCGAGCAGGCACCGGACCCTCCGAGACCAGGACTGCGAAGAAGAGGACAAAGTCGGCCCTGACCCATCGCTGCTGGAACGGCACCCGAAAGGCATCTCTCTCGTCGTGCTCGATGCCCACCGGTGATGCCGGTCTGCGCTATGTCTTCCCCGGGGTGAGCAACTGCCGCCACCAGACGCCGGGCACCCTCCACCGGGCGCTGCTGGTCTGCGACTACCCGGGCGGTCAGATCAACCTGGCCCAGTATCCCTCCGCGGCCGACGCCTTCGACTACTACGAGCGGTCCTTCGGCAAGCGACCGGCGGTCTGGCTCCACGACAAGGTCGACTACGGGTACCGCTGGGCCGGGACCAAGAAGGGCACCCGCCTGCCCTACAAGGCGGTGCGCCTCTATCGCGCCGGGCCGTACGTCGCATCGCTGCACGCCAGCAGCTGGGACAACATCTACGTCGGGTTCCGCAGCCTGAACGGCGACAACATCCGCAAGCCGTCGGCGTTGCGCGGCGTACGCATCCGGTGATGCGCGGCCGCCACCCTCTTCGCCCGAACACCTGGACGCACACACCGGAGCGGACGGTTAGACTCCCGACCGCCAGCCCCCGTAGCTCAGCTGGATAGAGCGGGTCACTTCTAATGATTAGGTCGCAGGTTCGAATCCTGCCGGGGGCGCTCGATGGAGGTTGAGCACATGGGGCGAACCCTTGAGGAGTCGTCGAGCAGCGACCTGCCCGAGGTCGCGGCCGCAGCAGCCGAGCTCGAACGCTCGCGCGTTCACCGCAGGACCCTCAAGGTCGTCGTGTTCGGACAGGTGCTCGGAGGAGCGGGCCTGGCCGCTGGGATCACCGTGGGTGCTCTGCTTGCCGAGCAGATGCTCGGCACGAACGGTTTGGCAGGGCTTCCGATCGGCCTGTTCACCTTGGGGTCCGCGCTCGCGGCCTATCTGGTCGGTGGCATCAGCCAGCGTTCAGGCCGCCGGGTCGGGTTGGCCCTCGGTTTCGCGGTCGGTGGGATCGGTGCCCTCGGCGTGGTGCTGGCAGCGGTCATCGACAGCATCCCCTTGCTCTTCGTGGCTCTGTTCGTCTACGGCGCCGGAAGCGCGACCAACCTCCAGGCGCGATATGCCGGAGCCGACCTGGCCACGCCGTCGACCCGTGGCTCCGCGATCAGCGTGGCACTGGTGTCGACCACGCTGGGCGCGGTGGCCGGCCCCAACCTCGTCACCCCGCTCGGCAGCCTCGCCACACACTTCGGCCTGCCCGCGCTCGCCGGGCCGTTCCTCTTGGCTGCGGTGGCGTACGGCGCTGCCGGGGCGGTGCTGTTCGTGTTGCTGCGCCCCGACCCACTCCTGCTCGCCCGGCGACTGGAACAGGAACGGGTGATCGCTGAGATCACCGACGACCCTGCTCCGCCCGACCTCTCGACGGAGCCGCCGGCCGATGCGGTCATCGTGGCCGGGGAGCGCCCCGGCAGGGGCGCCCACGTCGGGGCGACGGTCATGGTGCTGACCCAGATCACGATGGTGGCGATCATGACCATGACGCCGGTCCACATGCGCGAGCACCACCGCGACCTGGGCGACGTGGGCATGGTGATCGGGCTCCACATCGCGGCGATGTACCTGCCCTCACCCTTGACCGGACTGCTCGTCGACCGGCTGGGTCGGACGGTGATGGCAGTGGCCTCCGGGGGTGTCCTGCTTGCTGCAGGGGTCACCGCAGCTGCAGCCCCGGGCGACTCCCTCGGCCTGACCATCGTGGCGCTCGTGCTGCTGGGTTTGGGGTGGAACTTCGGCCTGATTGCCGGCACCGCACTGGTCGTCGACGCCACCGAACCCGCCAACAGGTCGAGCACTCAGGGCCGGATCGACGTCCTCGTGGCACTCGCGGGTGCCTCCGGTGGGGTGCTGTCGGGAGTTGTCGTGGCAGCGAGTGACTTCCCGACACTGGCGCTGGGTGGAGGCTTGCTGTCGTTGTTGCTGCTGCCGGCACTGTGGTGGGCCCGACGACGCAGCTGAGTTCGGGCAGCGGGAGATGGGACCGTCGTGCGCCGCGGGCTCAGGGTGCCAGGGGGGAGCCTGGAAGATTGCGCAGGACCATGAAGACCGGAAGAACGATGAGCAGCCCGATCGCGAAGCGCGCGTTGTCCGGTGGCCCGGTGAACGACCTGTCCCAGGCCGCGCCGGCCTTGGCCACCCACCACCAGGCCAGCCAGATGAGTGCCGGGATCAGCAGCAGGTTGTGGCCGACCGACTCCACCACGTGGCCGGTCAGCAGGTCGTGGATGCCGCGCAGGCTGCCGCAGCCCGGGCAGTAGAAGCCCAGCAGGGTGGACGGGCAGACCGCCCAGGACCCGTCCCCGTGCGGATCACGAACCACCAGGGCCGCGCCGAAGGCGACGGCAGCGGCGCCAACGGAGACGACGCGCACCCGGTCGATGGACCGGGTGCGCGTCGTGAGGTGGGTGCTCAACGTCAGTTGCTGAGGACCGTGACCATGAGGATCAGGTACAGCACGGAGAACACGATGCCGGCGACGGCCGAGTAGATCGCCCATTTCTTGGCGTCCTCGGAGGCAGCCTGCGAGCCGGCGAAGTCGCCCTGCGCCCACAGGCTGTCGACCTTGGAGGCCTTGACGATGGAGACGATGCCCAGCGGCAGGCAGCAGAGGATGGTGGTGAGGATTCCCCAGACCAGATTGGAGTCAGGCTTGGGCTGGCTCGGCTGGCCGTAGGCCGGCGCAGGATTCTCGTAGGACATGGCTTAACTCCCGTTGTCTCGGTGAACTCTCGGCACGGATACTGTCATGCCGAGTAGTACCTTGCACCAGCACCTGGCCCGTCAAACCTGGATCCGCGAATTTCTTTGCTCGCCCTGATCCGGCGAGGAATCCGCACGGATCGAGCGGGTCTCAACACCAGCGGCGAACGCCACGACGACGCAGCGCCACGTCACGACGTACGACGGCAAGGTGGTCGTGGCGACAAGCCCGGCGGAATCCGGCATTGCGGTATTCCACGACCAGCACCCGGCGCCCGTAGTGGTCGGCGTACTACCCGCATTCGCGCCACTGTCCGCACTCCTCGGCGATGGCGAAGTCGAAGCCGACCCGACGGCCGTCGAAGGATGCCCAGTTCTTCTGCCCGACCGACAACCCGAGCCGGTGGGCACGTCGGGTGAGGGTGCGCGCGAACGCCTTGGCATGGCGCTTCTTCAGCAGGTGGTGGCTCCGGGAGAAGGAGTCGAGGTTGTCGAGCTCGACGGCGTCGAAGCCGTCGTCGGCACAGCCCTTCATCCAGCGCCCCACGATGCGGGCCAAGCGTTGACGCAACGCCTGCTTCCGGATGTCGAGCAACTTCTCGCCCCAGGCGGAGTCGATGACGGGGTGGCCGTTCCTGCGCAGGACCAGACCGGGGTGTGACTTCCAGAAACGACGTTCGTCGGGCTGGGTCTGGAAGGCGTTGACGTAGCAGATGTTGTAGCGGCCCGGCACGGGGCGAGCCGACCTGTCCCGCAGCACGACGCCCACGTGGTCGGGCACCTTGCGGGGTGCGCCGAGCTGGTAGTCCCAGTCGGTGTCGACGGGCAGCGGCGCGCGGGGGGCGGTCTCCTTCGCGACCGGTCGGACTTCCTTGACCGACCACACCGACGACCACAACGCCCGATTTCCGCTGCTCTCGAGCCGAATCCGGTCGTTGTGGTCGTTCGCGTGGTCGCTCGGGGTCACAGCGGATCCCATCGTCGCGAGCAGCGCGCCGACCAGAACGGCGACGAACGCCACGGACGCGAGCGCGGGTCGCACGTCAGCTGGTCAGCGTGCCCATCCACTCCTCGACACCGGCCGAGGTGCGGGGGAGCGAGTCGGACAGGTTGCGGTAGCCGTCGGCGGTGACGACGATGTCGTCCTCGATGCGGATGCCGATGCCACGCAGCTCCTCGGGCACGAGCAGGTCGTCCTCCTGGAAGTAGAGGCCCGGCTCGACGGTGAGCACCATGCCCTCCTCGAGGTCACCCTTCGGGTAGACCTCCTGGGCTGCCTGGCCGCAGTCGTGCACGTCGAGGCCGAGCATGTGGCTGGTGCCGTGCAGGGTCCAGCGCGAGTAGACCTTCGACTCGGGGTCGAGTGCCTCCTCCACCGAGACCGGCAGCAGGCCCAGGTCGCCGAGCCCGTGGGCGAGGACCTCCATCGCGGCGTTGTGCGCGCCGAGGAAGGGGGCGCCGGGGCGGATCGCCGCGATGCCGGTCTCCTGGGCCTTGTGGACCAGGTCGTAGAGGTCGCGCTGCAGGGGAGTGAAGGTGCCGTTGACCGGCAGGGTGCGGGTCACGTCGGCGGTGTAGAGGTTGTGGCCCTCGACGCCCATGTCGAGCAGGAGCAGCTCGCCCTTGGTGACGGGACCGGAGTTCTCGATCCAGTGCAGTGTGGTGGCGTGCTTGCCGCCGCCGACGATCGAGTCGTAGCCGATGTCGTTGCCCATCGCCCGGGCCCGGCGGAAGAAGGTGCCCTCGATCCAGCGTTCGCCGTACTTGAGGACGTTGCCCCAGTCGCGCACCGAGTCCTCGAAGCCGAGGGCGGTGATGTCGCAGGCCTCGGCGAGCTCACCGAGCTCCCAGTCGTCCTTGACCAGGCGCATCTCGGAGACGACGCGTGAGAAGTCGCGGTCGCGCTCCTCGTCGGGAGCGGCGAGGCCGTCGACGGCCTGGTCGATGCCGCGCAGCACCCGGGTCTTGCCGGAGCCGGACAGGGCACCGGGGAGCTGGTCGATGTGCTTGCACTCGATGCCCAACGAGGCCGAGATCTCTCCGAGCGAGGGACGGCGGCCGGCCCACAGCTCGCCGTACTGGCGATCGCGGAAGAACTCGTCGGTCTCGCGGCTGGAGCGCGGGCGGGCATAGAGGACGGACTCGCCGTCCTCGATCACCAGGACCGCGTCGGAGGTCTGGTTGCCGGAGAAGTACGTGTGTGCGGTGTCGGGCCGGAACCGGTAGTCGGTGTCGTAGGCGCGCACCTTGTAGTTGCCGGCCGGAAGAACCAGTCGATCACCCGGGAAGGCATCGGCCAGGCGGCGACGTCGTGCGGCCGCGTGATCGCTCACCGGGTGCCGCGGCAGGTCAAGCTCGCGATCACCCCAGCCCTGGCGCATGAACGCGGACCAGGCCTCGGGGACCTTCGGATCGTGTGACTCGGTCTTCGGCTGGGATGTTGCCGATCGGTCAGAGGGCTCGGGGGGTGTGTTGTCGATCTCACTCACCCCTCCACCATACGACGTCCCGGGCAACGGAGCCGATACGCTTCCCCCCATGCCCGCCCGCCGCCACGAGAACCTCGTCTTCGCGATCGTGGTGTCTCTCGTTGCCGGGCTGGCAGCGGTGCCGATGGCGATCATCCTGGCGCTGTCCGGCGAAGGTCCTTCCCTGGTTCTGGCCGCCATCTTCGCCCTGGTTCCGGTGGGTCCGCTGCTGGCCTGTTACCTGTGGCTGGATCGCTACGAACCCGAGCCGAAGACCCTCCTCGCGCTGGGCCTGGCCTGGGGCGCGTTCGTGTCGACGCTGCTCGCCCTTCTGGTGCAGGGCATCGGGGGCTTCGTGGGCGGTTGGTCCGACGAGGCTTCGATGACGATCGTCGCGCCGGTCACCGAAGAGGGCACCAAGGGCTTGTTCCTGCTGTTGTTGCTGATCTGGCGGCGCCAGGAGTTCGACGGTGTCCTCGACGGAATCGTCTATGCGGGTGTCGTGGGCATCGGGTTCGCCTTCACCGAGAACATCCTCTATCTCAGTGCGGCGTACAACGGCACCGAGGGTGGCGCTCCGGGAGGCCTCCCCGGCCTCGGCGTGCTGTTCGTGATCCGTTGCATCGCCAGCCCGTTCGCCCACCCGTTGTTCACTGCCTTCACCGGGATCGGCCTCGGCCTGGCCGTCTCGAGCCGGTCCACCGCCGTACGCATTCTCGGTCCGGTGCTGGGCTATGTCCTGGCCGTCGGCATGCACGCCGCCTGGAACGGCTCGACGTTGCTTGCCGACGGCGCCGGATTCATCGGCGTCTACGTGGTCGTGATGATCCCGATGTTCCTGCTGATGGTGGGCCTGGCGATCTGGGCCCGTGGCCGCGAGCGGGGGGTGCTGGCCGCAGCGCTGCGTGATGCATCCGCGCGTGGTCTGATCCCCAACCAGGACATTCCCCACGTCGTCGATCTCGGCGCGCGACGCCGGGCCCGCGCCTTCGCCAGGACGAACGGCGGCAAGCGTGGGTACGACGCGATGCGCGACTACCAGCAGGCTGCCATCGAGTTGGGGTACCTTCACCACCGAGTCCTCCAGGGCACCGCGCCCCGCAACTCCGTTCGCCGTGGTCAGGACTTCGTCGAACGGATGCATGCGGTCCGGCCCTGGCTCTCCTTTCCGCCGCCGTTCCCCGCAGGAGGCCGTCACCGATGAGTGACTCCACGAAGATGCTCACGGCACTGGTGCGTCTGCGAGGTGCCCTCCAGGAGACGGCGCTACCGCTCGACGTGCCAGGTGCCGACGAGCAACGCGCCGCGCTCACCGAGATGGTCGACCAGCTCGAGGACTACATGATCCCTCGGTTGATGACCATCGATGCGCCGTTGCTCACGGTCGTCGGTGGCTCGACCGGGGCCGGCAAGTCGACGCTGGTCAACTCGGTGGTGGGCAGGCGGGTGACCGAGCCCGGCGTACTCCGTCCCACCACGCGCTCTCCGGTCCTGGTGCACAACCCGGATGACGCGCACTGGTTCGGCCAGGACCGGATCCTGCCCGACCTCGAGCGCACCCAACGAGCCACCGGTGACCCGGAGGCGCTCCAGCTGGTCGCCTCGGAGACCGTCCCGGCCGGCTTGGCCGTGCTCGACGCCCCAGACATCGACTCGGTGGAGGAGCGCAATCGCACCCTCGCCGCGCAGCTGCTGGCCGCTGCCGACCTGTGGCTCTTCGTGACCTCGGCCGCCCGCTACGCCGACCAGGTTCCGTGGGAGTTCCTCAAGCAGGCCGCCGAGCGCAGCACTGCGGTGGCGATCGTGCTCGACCGCACCACGCCCGACGCCGTCGAGACCGTGTCGGCACACCTGGCCCGCATGCTGGCCAGTCGTGGCCTCAAGGACTCGCCGTTGTTCGTGGTCACCGAGGGCACGGTCGACGACGACGGACTGCTCCCGGCCTCCGCCGTCAAGGACATCCGCGGGTGGCTCGAGTCGCTGGCGGCTGACGCCGACGCACGGGCCGCCGTGGTCAAGCAGACCCTCGAAGGCGCCATCCGCTCGGTGTCCTCACGGGCGTACGCCGTCGCCGACGCCAGTCAGGAACAGGTCAGCGCCACCAACGCACTGCGTGACGACGTCGAGGCCTCCTACGCGCGGGCCCTCGAGGCGATCAACGTCGCAACTGCCGATGGCACCTTGTTGCGTGGTGAGGTGCTGGCCCGTTGGCAGGAGTTCGTCGGCACCGGCGAGCTGCTGCGCTCCCTCGAGTCCAGGGTCGGCCGGGTCCGTGACCGGGTCGTGGGCGCGATCAAGGGCAAGCCGCAACAGGCCGAGCGGGTCACCGTCGCCGTCGAGTCCGGCCTCGAGACGCTGCTGCTCGAGCACGCGGAGGCCGCGGCCGAGCGTGCCGTCGCCTCCTGGCGCTCCACCGCCCAGGGAAAGTCCCTCGCCGCCACCGGCACCGCCGACCTCGGACGCGCGTCGCGCGAGTTCCGTCGTGAGGCCGAGCGTGCGGTCCGGGAGTGGCAGCAGGACGTCCTCGACATGGTGCGCACCGAGGGCGCCGACAAGCGCGGCACCGCCCGGTTCCTCGCGTTCGGGGTCAACGGGCTGTCCGTGGCACTGATGGTGATCGTCTTCGCCCACACCGCCGGGGTCACCGGCGCGGAGGCCGGCATCGCGGGCGGGAGTGCCGTGATCGGCCAGAAGCTGCTCGAGGCGGTCTTCGGCGACCAGGCCGTCCGTTCCCTGGCCGAGCGCGCCCGACGTGACCTGAACCGTCGCGTCGAAGCACTGATGGACATCGAGCGGCGCCGCTTCACCGACCTGGTCGACGGGCTCGGCGTCGACCCGACCGCTCCCGACAAGATCCGGCAGGCCGCCCGTCGGGTCACCGACGAGCGCTTCGCCACGCGCGAGCGCCACGGAGGCGACCATTCAGCCTGACCCCGGCTCCGAGCGCGAGCGGCCGATTCATCGTCGTCCGCCGCTGTTGCATAGAGTTGTCGCCACATCGCCCACCTGCCTGTCACGACTCCGAGGGAGAAGATGACGTCCCTGCTCGACGGAGCCAAGAAGCTGGTCTCCCGTGGATCCGATCTGGGGGCCCGCGTTGCCGGCCTCGAGGCCGCCACGTCCCATGCCCAGGGTCGTCTCGACGACGAACTGGTGGACCGCGGCCAGGAGATGGTCGACCGCGCGTCCAGCCGGTTGCGTCTGTCCGCGGAACACACCGTGATCGCCATCGCCGGCGCCACGGGGTCCGGGAAGTCGTCGACGTTCAACGCGCTGACCGGGCTGGAGCTCTCGGCAGTCGGCGTACGCCGTCCCACGACGTCCTGGGCGACCGCGTGCGTGTGGGGACGTGAAGGCGCCCAGGAGCTGCTCGAGTGGCTCGGCATCCCGGCGCGACACCAGGTCACCCGCGACTCGGTGATCGACACCGGGCGCGAGGACAAGCGGCTCAACGGCACGGTTCTGCTCGACCTGCCCGACCACGACTCGACCGAGGTCTCCCACCACCTCGAGGTCGACCGCCTGGTCAACCTGGCCGACGTCCTCGTCTGGGTCCTCGACCCGCAGAAGTACGCCGACGCGGCCATCCACGACCGTTACCTCAAGCCCCTGGTGGGCCACGAGAGCGTGATGATGGTGGTGCTCAACCACATCGACACAGTGGCTCCCGAGCGACGTGAGGCGATGGTCTCCGACGTACGCCGCCTGCTTGCGGCCGACGGCCTGGGCGAGGTGCCGGTCTTCGCGATCAGTGCCCGGGAGGAGATCGGCCTCGACGCACTCAAGGACGAGCTGGCACGCCGCGTGGCCACGAAGAAGGCGACCAAGGCCCGGCTCGAGGCCGATGTGAAGGCCGTCGCCAGCGACATGTCCGCGGCGTCCGGCACGGCGAAGTCCTCGTCGCCCGGCAAGGAACGCATCCGCGAGCTCGACGACGCCTTCGCCGACGCCGCCGGCGTACCCGTGGTGGTCAACGCCGTCGAGACGTCCACCCGCATGCGGGCCGGGCGGGCCACGGGTTGGCCGGTCACGTCGTGGTTCTCGAAGCTCAAGCCCGACCCGTTGAAGCGGCTCCACCTCGACCTTGGCAAGGAGGGCCGCGCGCTCAACAAGGCAGCGCGGACCTCGATCCCGCAGGCAACCAAGGTGCAGCGCGCCCGCGTGGACGCCGCAGTGCGCCACGTGGCCGATGACGTGGGGAACGGGCTGACCGTGCCCTGGCAGGAAGCGATCCGCCGGGCGTCGGTCTCGCGCAGCGCCCAGATCGGCGACCAGCTCGACGTGGCTCTGGCCGGCACCGACCTCGGCGTCGCGAAGCTGCCCTGGTGGGCAGGTCTGGTGCGGGTGCTGCAGTGGCTGTTGATCCTCACCGCCCTGGTCGGGGGTCTCTGGCTGGCCCTGCTGGCCGGTGGCTCCTACTTGCGCCTGCCCGAGCCGACCACCCCTGATGTCGGGGGATTCCCGCTGCCCACACTGCTGCTGGTCGGGGGAGTGCTCCTCGGAGTGGTGCTCGCGCTGGTGTGCAAGGTGCTGGTGCGCATCACTGCCCGATCGCGGGCGCGTGCGGCCGATCGACAGCTCCGTTCGGAGATCCGGGGGATCAGCCAGAACCTGGTGATCCAGCCGATCGAGGCCGAGCTCGACTCCTATGAGCGGGTGCGCGAGGGGCTGTCCACCGCCCTGAAGTGAGTCACCCCGGTTGGAGTGGCCTCCTCGGTGTGTGGAGTGGGCCTCCGTCGGTGTGCCCACTTCGGTGTGTCCGCGAGCCGGTTTTCGTGCACCGGCGTGCGTTCGTGCCGAGTTCTCCACAGGTCCGCGGCCGACCGCCCGCGAGCGGTGGCGTTGTTCTCCACTCTTGTCCCATCGACAACCGATCGAGAGGCAAGGACGAGACAATGGTGAACGAGACGATGGTGACCTTCCAGGGCTGGATCGGCACGGACGTGTCCGATCGCTACGTGGGCGAGGCGGTCGTCGCCAGCTTCCGCGTGGCTTCCACCCCACGCAAGTACAACAAGCTGGCCAACGGCTGGGTCGACGGCGAGACCAACTGGTACACGGTCAACGCGTGGCGGTCCCTGGGCCGCAACTGCATGGAGGCGTTGAAGAAGGGTGATGCGGTGGTCGTCCACGGCAGGCTGAGCACCCAGGTCTACGAGGACGAGGAGAAGCGTCGCTTCCAGACCATGGTCGTCGAGGCCACCTCAATCGGCCACGACCTCAACAAGGGCACCAGTTCCTTCACCAAGACCACGGTGGGTGCCGGTGGCGAGGCCGACGACGGAGCGCTGCGTGAGTTCAACGCCGAGCTCGGCATCGGTGGGCCACAGATCAGCAGCGACGGCCAGGCGCTGGGTGACCTGGTGGCCGAGCAAGTGGACAAGGAACCGGCGGCCTGAGCAGCTGACCGCGCCCCACTCGACCACGCCGACGACCACAATGCACGGAATCCGTTGTTCTCGGGCAGATCTGGGCCGTTGTGGTCGTTCGCGTGGTCGCTCGGAGGTCGCCCGGGCAAACGACGGACGAGCCGGCCGCCTGACTGGCGACCGGCTCGCTCGTTGCCGGTTCAGCGGTTGGTCGGACGTCCAGACCTCGTCTCCGGCGATCCCCTTCAACTGCGCGAGGCTGACGGCAGCTTCGGCGCCGACCGCCGTGAACGCCGAGAGCTCGGGGTCCAGGTCTCCCCGCCGACCCACGTGTGGGCTTCCTGTCCCCGTGCGGCCCTCCGTTGGGACCGTCACCCAGATAGACGCGGCCACCTGCGGAAAGGTCTCAACCCGATCCGGCCTGCCCGGTTCGCGGAGATCCGGTTGGTGGGACGCGGTCCCCGCACCGTAGGCTCGCGCCCATGGCTGAGTATGTCTTCACACTGCGTAACGTCCGCAAGGCGCACGGCGACAAGGTCGTCCTCGAGAACGTCACCCTCTCGTTCCTCCCGGACGCCAAGATCGGTGTCGTCGGACCCAACGGCACCGGAAAGTCCTCGCTCCTCAAGATCATGGCCGGGCTCGACAAGGCCAACAATGGCGACGCGATCCTGACGCCCGGCATGACGGTCGGGATGCTCCAGCAGGAGCCGCCACTCTCCGAGGGCAAGACCGTTCTCGAGAACGTCGAGGAGGCCGTGGCCGAGACCAAGGCCAAGATGGCCCGTCTCGACGCCCTCTACATGGCCATGGGTGACCCCGACGCCGACCTCGACAAGATCAACGAGGAGGCAGGCAACCTCCAGAGCGAGCTCGACGCCGCCAACGTGTGGGACCTCGACAGCCGCCTCGAGCAGGCCATGGACGCCCTGCGTTGCCCGCCCCCGGACGCCATCGTCGACAACCTCTCCGGTGGTGAGCGTCGACGCGTCGCGCTGTGCAAGCTCCTGCTCCAGCAGCCCAACCTCTTGCTGCTCGACGAGCCCACCAACCACCTCGACGCCGAATCCGTCCAGTGGCTCGAAGGCCACTTGAAGGACTACCCCGGCGCCGTCCTGGCCGTCACCCACGACCGTTACTTCCTCGACAACGTCGCGACCTGGATCCTCGAGCTCGACCGTGGCCAGGCCCACCCCTACGAGGGCAACTACACGACGTACCTCGAGACCAAGAAGGACCGTCTCAAGATCGAGGGCCAGAAGGACGCGAAGCGCTCCAAGATGCTGGAGAAGGAGCTCGAGTGGGTTCGCTCCAACGCGAAGGCGCGGCAGACCAAGAGTCGTTCGCGTCTTGCCCGCTACGAGGAGATGGCGGCCGAGGCCGACCGGATGCGCAAGATCGACACCTCCGAGATCAACATCCCGGCCGGTCCGCGACTCGGCGACATCGTGCTCGAGGCCAACGGGTTGGGCAAGGGCTTCGAGGGCCGCACGCTCTTCGATGACATTTCGTTCTCCCTGCCCCGCGCCGGTATCGTCGGTGTGATCGGTCCGAACGGCGTCGGCAAGACCACGCTGTTCCGCATGATCACCGGCACGGAGCAGCCCGACCAGGGCGAGCTCAAGGTCGGCCAGACCGTCAAGCTGTCGTACGTCGACCAGAGCCGGGGCGGCATCGACCCGGAGAAGAACGTCTGGGAGGTCGTCTCCGACGGACTCGACTTCATCAAGGTCGCCAACTTCGAGATGAACTCCCGTGCCTACGTCGCCTCGTTCGGGTTCAAGGGACCCGACCAGCAGAAGAAGGCCGGCGTCCTCTCCGGCGGTGAGCGCAACCGTCTCAACCTGGCCCTGACCCTCAAGATGGGCGGCAACGTGCTGCTGCTCGACGAGCCCACCAACGACCTCGACGTCGAGACCCTCTCCTCACTCGAGGACGCCATCCTCGACTTCCCGGGCTGTGCCGTGGTCACGTCCCACGACCGGTGGTTCCTCGACCGGGTGGCGACCCACATCCTCGCGTGGGAGGGCGACGAGGAGAACCCCGCCAAGTGGTTCTGGTTCGAGGGCAACTTCGCGGCCTACGAGGAGAACAAGGTCGAGCGCCTCGGCGTCGAGGCGGCCCGGCCACACCGGGTCACCCACCGCCGTCTGACCCGCGACTGAGCGCTGATCCACCGTAGTTCGGGACACCAGCGTCGTATTCCGTTGAGGAATCGACGCTGGTGTCCCGAACTGCTGTCGGTACACAGACGCTTTCGCTCACCTTGGCGGCCACCGGTGCTGGGCCGTTCTTAATCTTGTGGTGACGTTGACAATCCTCGAAGCGAGGCTCAAACTCCGAACCGGAAGGTGCCGCTCGGGTACTGGGTGAATCGGGGAGAAGTCATGAACCATCGTGGGCTATCGGCAATTGCAGGTTTGGTGTCCGCAGCGTTGGGCGTCGTCCTCTGTACAGCGCCAGTTTCGGCGGCCCCCCCCAATTGTGGACATGGCGCGTGACGACGCCTCGTACATCGCAGTTTCTACAACATCACCACCGGCAGAGAAATCCATCAGTCAGTCCGAAGTACTTGAGATGGTCTCCGTCGACGAAGGGTCGTTGGCTGCGAGTGACAATCAGATGACTGCCGCTCTGCGCCCAGTGGCAGGTGGGTATTTTCTTGTCGGCAGCAACAAGACGGACAACTACCACTACACCTCCAAGCCTCGATACAACACGTTGTATTCCTGCGGTGCCGGTGCATGTGTCGACATTTCGACAGTGAAGACATGGTTCCGACAGACCGTCGTGGGAGGTAAGTCGCGACGTTGGGTGTACAAGTTCTACAAGCAGCGCTTTACAGGATCGGTGCCATACACCGCGCACTTCGCCGTCCAATGTGGGGTCAACATCAAGAAGGCTGCTGATCACTACTGCAGTGAATATCGCCACGATGGTGCGACAGGATTTCTGAGTTCCACGTACGCGAACGGCCAACCCCAGAGCGTGAACTTCGGAACCACCAACTTCAAGAAGTACCCATTGGTTCGACTGACAATCGACTGGGACTATGGCGATCCGTCCGTTGGGCGGTTTCGCGGGTGGGACACCTGCACGAGCAAGTCGAACAACCGGCTGTGCGCGGCCACCGGGACCGGGCACTAGGTGTGTGGGGTCCAGATGTCAACTGGAGAACTGCCTTGGTTCATGGGAGTGCCGTCTCCCGAGTACCGAGTGGATCATCCTCAGCAGAGCTGGCGGGCAGCCACATCTCGAGGTGGATTCTGGCTGCTTGGGTGTGAATCGGTGCATGAAGAGGAGTTGGAACGGCCTGAACTCGAGTTTGGGCCAAAGGTAGGGCATTGCCTGGAAGCTCTGATTGATTGTGCCCAAGACCTTGGACGCAGTTTTCCAGATGAGGTTGTGACGCTTTCCACCGGTCGCGACATGCCCGCTGAGGAGGTGACCCGCGATGCAGTGCCCGGGTTGGTGAGAGTAGGGCCGATGCCTACATTGGCTTGGGCGTGGCACTTCAGAGACTGTTCGGCGTTCGTGACGATGGCGGACGGTTACTGGTTGTCTGGTCTGTCTCCTGTCACTGCCTCATGGAGTCTGAACCCACACAGCGAGTAGCGCTACAGGCGCCAAGCGGCGTTCTGAAGCCCCGAGGGCTCAGGCGCCGGGGGTGCGCAGGTCGGCCTCGGGATGGGCCTCGGCCAGTTGGTCGACGACGGCGTCGAAGACCCGCCCCATGGCGGAGAAGTCGTCGGCCGAGACCAGGTCGACCAGATGGTTGCGCACGCCTTCGACGTGGAGCGGTGCGGCCCGCACCAGGAGCTGATAGCCGCTGTCGGTCAGGTGGGCGAAGATCCCACGACCGTCGTCCTGGGCCTCACTCCTCGAGACCCAGCCCGCCGCCTCCATGCGCTTGATGGTGTGGGTGATCCGGCTGCGGCTGAAGCGCATGGCATCGGCGAGTGCCGACATGCGCAGGGCGTGGTCGCTGCGCTCCGAGAGACGGACCAGGACTTCGTACTCGTTGAGGCCGATCCCGAACTCGTCGCGCAGCTCGTCGTCGAGCCGATCCGTGAGAAGGGTCGTGGCGACCATGTAGGCGCGCCAAGCGCGTTGTTGATCCGGCTCCAGCCAACGAGTGTTCGCGGCGGCAGCTTCCGAGGGGCTGTCCGTCATGCAGCGCAGTCTAGACGTGCACGATCGGCGGCGCTCGTTCAATGTCGCGGTTGGTGCCGGATCGAAACACGACAGCAGCCCCCGGATCGTTCCCGGGGGCTGCTGGTGGTGGTTCTGGGAGTCAGACGCGCTCGAGGATGAGTGCCATCCCCTGGCCGCCGCCGACGCACATGGTGATCAGGCCGGTGGACTTGTCGTGCCAGTCCAGCGAGTTGATCATCGTGTTCTGCAGACGGGCGCCGGTCATGCCGAAGGGGTGACCCACGGCAATCGCTCCACCGTTGACGTTGAGGCGGTCGATGTCGATGCCGAGGTCCTGGTAGGACGGCACGACCTGGGCGGCGAACGCCTCGTTGATCTCGACCAGGTCGATGTCACCGATGCTCATGTTGGCGTTGGCCAGTGCGCGCTTGGTCGCCTCGACCGGGCCGAGGCCCATGATCTCGGGGGAGAGGCCCGAGACGCCGGTGGACACGATGCGCGCGAGCGGCTGCAGGCCGAGCTCCGCCGCCTTCGTGTCGGACATGATCACGACCGCGGCGGCGCCGTCGTTGAGAGCGCAGCAGTTGCCTGCGGTGACCACGCCGTCGGGGCGGAACACGGGCTGGAGCTGCGAGATGGCGTCGTAGGTGACGCCGGCGCGGGGACCGTCGTCGGTGGAGACCACGGTGCCGTCGGGCGTGGTGACCGGGGTGATCTCGCGCGCCCAGAAGCCGTCGTTGATCGCCTTCTCGGCCAGGTTCTGCGAGCGGACGCCGAACTCGTCGAGCTCCTTGCGGTCGAGACCCCGCAGGCGGGCCACGTTCTCCGCGGTCTGGCCCATCGCGATGTAGGCGTCGGGAAGCTGGCCGTCATCGCGGGGGTCGTGCCAGTCCTGCCCTCCCTCGGCGTACTTCTCCGTGCGCGCGATGGCGTCGTCGAAGACGACGTTGCGGGTGTTGGGGATGTGGTCGGAGGTCCCGTTCTTGAAGCGCGAGACGGTCTCGACCCCGGCGGAGATGAAGACGTCGCCCTCGCCGGCCTTGATTGCGTGGAAGGCCATTCGTGTGGTCTGCACCGAGGAGGCGCAGTAGCGCGTGATGGTGGCGCCGGGCACCTGGTCCATGTCGTTGAGGACGTTGACGATGCGTCCCATGTTGTTGCCCATCTCGCCACCAGGCAGGCCGCACCCGAGGTAGAGGTCGTCGACGGCGTTGCGATCGAGGGCCGGGATCTTGTCGAGCGCGGTCTTGACGATCAACGCCGAGAGCTCGTCCGGGCGGAAGTTCTTGAGGGACCCCTTGTTCGCGCGGCCGATGGGGGAGCGGGCAACTGAGACGATGACTGCCTCGGGCATGGTTCTCCGATCTGGGAAGACTGTCTGGGGTGACGCTGGATCTGGATTCTCGCTCAGCCTAGTGCGTGTCGTCGCGCTCGTTCCCGAGTAGTGGAAGCATGAGCTGGGCCAGGCAGTCGTTCAGGTATTCGGCCTGGTCGTCCGCAGCCTGGAGCAGGGCTCCCAGGAGTACGCCGTCCAGCGCGGCGACGAGTGCTTCGGCATGGGCGCTGCTGTGCTCGCGACCGACGGCGTCCATCACGTCGTCGACCAGCTGGACGAGCTCTCGGCGCCAGCCGCCGAAGATCGCGGCCAGCTCCGGGTCTCTAGAGGCCTCCATGGTGAGCTCGACCTTGGCCACCAGCAGTGCCGGCGTACCCAGCCACCCCGTGAACAGCCGGCGGATGGCGGTGACTTCCAGGTCGAGCCGTCCGGCGCTGGCCACCAGCTCCGTGGAGAGCCCTTGGACGTCGGCGTTGAGGCGAGCCGCGACGAAACCGGCCAGGGCGCGTTGCAGCGAGCTGCGCGTGCGGAAGTAGCTGGAGCAGGAGCCCTCGGGGAGGCGGGCTCGGCGATCGATCGCCCGATGGGTCAGGCCACGCATGCCGTGATCGGCAACCACCTCGACGGCCGTCTCCAGCAGTTGGCGGCGGCGGGGGCTGAGCTCGGTGCCGGGCATCGTCTGCTTCCTGTCTCGGGGCCTGTGAGGAGGGACACTACCGCCGAAGTTGGCGCGCGATCCCTACAGGTGTAGTTTCTACATACGTAGAGATTCTACATTTGTAGAAAGGAACTCGACATGACCTTCGACCTCCTCCCCAACGCCGCACTCCTCGCGGCCAGCTTCTTCGCCCTCGCCACTGTCGCCGGCATCGTCGCGATCGGCGCACTGACCGCCTTCTTCGTGACCAACCACGAAGTTCGCGTGACCCGCCGCCAGTCGATCCCGACGTACTACCGCCAGCTCGCCTTCAGCCACTGAGTTCGTCGAGGCGCTGGCCCGCCCGAGCCGCGACTCTGGGAGACTGACGACCGTGCGCCACGTCTACGAATGCCCCGTCCGGTGGGCCGACCTCGACCTGCTCGGTCACGTGAACAACGTGACCTACGTCGACTACCTGCAGGAAGCCAGGATCGACATGTTGCTCACGCACGCCCCGGACAGTCGGGCAACCGACCTGGCCGAGGGCGTGGTGGTCGTCCGGCACGACGTGTCGTACCTGCGCCCGCTGACCTTCCGCAGCGAACCGGTCAAGATCGACAGCTGGGTCAGCGAGATCCGGGCGGCCACGTTCACGATGGCCTACGAGGTCTACGACGAGACTCCCGAGGGGCGGGTGGTCTACCTCCGGGCGACCAGCGTGCTGACTCCCTTCGTCTTCGCCGAGGAACGGCCCCGCCGCATCTCGGCCGCCGAGAAGGAGACCCTGAGCCGGTTCCTCGAGGACAGCCCGTTGCCTCCGGTGGGAGCCACGACACCGGCGCGCCACAACGAGATCAGCCGTTACCCGCTGCGGGTGCGCTTCTCCGACGTCGACGTCTACGGCCACGTCAACAACGTGAAGTACTTCGAGTTCTTCCAGGAAGCGCGCATCGCCTACATGTCGCGCATCTGGGACGGCGTCAGCGAGGGCAGCAGCAAGGTGCCGATGGTGCTCGCGCAGATGAACGTCGACTACCGGACGCCGATCCTGTTCCGTCCCGACGCCTACGACATCCACTCGTGGGTCTCCCACGTGGGCAACTCGTCGTTCGTCGTCGAGTCCGAGATCCGTGACCCGCTGGCGGGCGATCGCGATGCCGGCGGCACCCTGCTGAGCCGGGCACGGGTCGTGATGGTGACCTTCGACCCGACCACGCAGCGCGCCGCACCGGCTCCGGAGGCCTACCGAGAGCTGCTCCGACGCGAGCTCAGCCGGGCGAGTTGACCATGAACTGGGCGGCGTGGGTCACGTAGTCCCAGAACCGCGCGTCCTGCTCGGCGGGCAGCTCCACCGAGTCCAGGCCCGCCCGGAAGTGCACCAGCCAGCGCTCCGCGGCCGCGGGAGTCACGTCGTACGGCGCATGCCGCATCCGCAACCGCGGGTGGCCCCGATTGTCGGAGTATGTCGTGGGGCCGCCCCAGTACTGCACGAGGAACAGGGTGAATCGCTCGGCGGCCGGACCGAGGTCCTCCTCGGGGTACATCGGGCGCAGCAACGGATCGGTGGCGACGCCTTCGTAGAACCGGTCGACGATGCGGCGGATCGTGTCGAACCCACCGATCTCGTCGTAGTACGTCGAAGCCTCGCTGCTCATGGCCACCATTGTGGCGGCAGGGGCCAACCGTTTCTCAACCGGGAGCATCGCCCTGGTCAGAGGGGACGACTCTCGTCCCGGCGTGGTCCTGCCAGCCGGCGGCCTTGACCACCCACTCCGGGTAGGGCACCTCGATGCCCTCGAAGTCGAAGCGCGCCTTGATGCGCTGGCGCAGCTCGCGACCGATGCCCCACTGCTCGAGCGGGGCCGTCTTCAGGGCCACCCGGACGTGGACGCCGTCAGGTCCGATGTCCTGCACACCCCAGACCTCGGGCGGCTCGATGATGAGGCCCTTGAACTCGTCGTCCTCCCAGAGGTCGTGGGCCACATCGGCCAACACCTGGCGCACCCGGGCCAGGTCCTCGTGGTAGGCGACCGCGACGTCGAGCACGGTGCGGGCCCAGTTCTGGCTCATGTTGCCGACCCGCAGGATCTCGCCGTTGCGGACGTACCAGACGGTGCCGTTGACGTCGCGGAGCCGGGTGACCCGCAGCCCGACCGCCTCGACGGCGCCGGATGCCTCACCCAGGTCGACCTGGTCGCCCACGCCGTACTGGTCCTCGAAGATCATGAAGATGCCCGAGAGGAAGTCGCGGACCAGGGCCTGGGCGCCGAAGCCGAGCGCGACACCGAGGATACCGGCACTCGCCAGCAACGGGCCGATGTCATAGCCCAGCTGGCCGATCGTCATGATCGCCACGATCGTGAAGACGATGCCGGTGGTGATGCTCTTCAGCAGTGACCCCATGGTGCGCACGCGTTGGACCCGACGGCCGTGACTCTTGCCGTCGCCCCGCCGCAGTGTCGAGCCGACAGTGGCGTTGCTGCCCAGGGGGATCCGCCCCATGCGGACCGGTCCCTCCTCGGCGTGACGGACGGTGCGATCGATGGTGCGGTGGATCAGCCATCGCACGACCAGTCCGATCAGGATCAGGACCAGGATTGCGGTCGGTTTGCCGAGCACCCACTCGGCGACATCTGCTGCCGCCTGGTTGTGGGTGAGCTTCCAGGTGAGCCGACAGGAGATGGCTTGGTCGGGGTCGCACTGGGGGGAATAGCGATCGAGCGCAGACATGGGAGGGAGGCTACGGGCACCGACGACTCGCACCAAGCGCTGGGCCGATATCATGCCGAATGTGATGACCTCCACGAACACTCGCGCGGTGCGACGCGCGGCACGAATGGCAACGACCGCGGCCATGATCAGTATTGCTCTCTCCGGGGTGGTTCTCGCTTCGCCCGCCCAGGCGAACGTCCCCGAGGGGTGGAGCAACCCCGCCGACGTCGACCCCCTCCACGCGATTGCGCTTCTGGTGGGCGCGCCGCTCGGCCTGATCATCGTGATCGCCCTTCTGGTGTTCCTGCCGGCGATGGCGCGGCGAGAGAAGGGTGCGGATTCCGGCTCCGGTCGCGACGCCGAATGGTTCGGTGGTCCGCGCAAGAGCAACGACGAGCTGGCCGCCCCGGACACCGAGGAGTCACAGGCGGGTGGCGCAAGTGGCAAGTGGTGACTACTTCAACAACGCTGAGCGGCTCGCCATCGACACCACGATCCGCAAGTCGGAGCAGTTGTGTCGCTTCGAGTTCTCCGTGTTCGTCGGTGACACCGACGGTGCGGCGCGCCCCTTCGCGACGCGTCTGCACAACACGTTGGTCGCCCCGACCAAGAGCATCCTGATCCTGGTCGACCCGACCTCACGCGTCCTTGAGATCGTCACCGGCGCCGCCGTTCGCCGCCGGGTGAGCGACGCCGAGATCGAGCACGTCGTCACCGCGATGCAGGCCCTGTTCGCCGAGGGTGACCTGGCCGACGGGATCCGTCAGGGGATCAGCCAGATCGCCGAGCACGCGCACGCCGCCGCCTGACCCCACGCGCCTCACTGGTCTTCCATTTTCCCCGGGTACCCGGGGAAATGGGAACTGCCCGGCCGAAATTTCGGCCGGGCAGTGCTCATTTCGGCCGGGAGGTCGGGCGCATCGCACCCGACCCACCGGTCGTACGACGATCAGCCGGCGTCGCGCTCCTGGGCGGCCAGGTAGCGGGCCACGTCGGCACGTCCTTCGAGCACGTAGCGCTTGGCTCCCGGGTTGGCCTCCGTCTTCTCCAGCCAGGCGTCCACCGTCTCCAGCAGCTCCTGCGAGGCCAGCACCCGCGGGAACATCGCCTCCATCGCCACCGACGCCTTGTGGGCGCCCAGGGTGCTCCACGCGGACTCGGCCGCGTCGAGGTACCTGGCCACGAACGGCTCGAGAATGTCGTCCTGGCCGTGCTGGTTGAACGCAATCGCGATGCTGCGTTGCGTCTCGTTCGGCGTGGAGCCGTCGAGCATCGCGGCCTCGAAGGCCGCCGCCTTGGCAGAGGCATCCGGACGCGCGGCGCGAGCAGCGGCCGCCTCCTCCTTGCCCGAGATGGTGTTGTCACGGGCCAGCTCGGCATCGATGCGGGCTTCGTCGGCACGCCCGGCCCGGGCCAGGGCGCCGATCAGCACCCAGCGCAGGTCCTGGTCGACGGCGAGCCCCTCGAAGGCCAGCGAGCCGTCGAGCAGCGCCTCGAGGTCGTCCAGCGCCGCCTCGTTGTGCGCGGCGGCGGCGTAGCACCGCACGAAGGTGAGCTGGTGGTCGCTACCAGCCTCGGCGCCCTCGAGCAGCGCACGAAGGCCGGACTCCCACTGGTCGGCCAGCCCGGAGCGGTTGGCCGGTGCGGAGAGGCTGTGCACGGCCTGGGCGGCGTACGTCGGGATGCGGCTGACGCCCCAGGAGTCGGTCTCGGTGCCGATGTTGGCCAGGACCAGCTTCACGAAGTCGGTGGCGGCCATCTCGACGTCGCGGGTCATGTCCCATGCCGAACCCCAGCACAGCGCCCGGGCCAGCGAGTCCTCCATGGAGGAGAGTCCGTCCACGACGGTGGCCAGAGAGCGCTCGTCGAGACGGATCTTTGCGTAGGCCAGGTCGTTGTCGTTGAGCAGCAGCAGGTCGGGCTGGGCCAGGCCGACGGCTTCCTTGATGTCGGTGGACTCACCCTCGACGTCGACCTCGAGGTAGTGCTCACGAACCAGCTTGCCCTCGACCGTGTTGTAGAAGCCGATGCCGAGGCGGTGGCGACGCAGCGTCGGCCAGTCGGGGTGGGCCGACTGTGCCACCGACAACGAGGCGTAGTTGCCGTCGGCGTCGAGCTCGAAGACCGGGGCGAGGGTGTTCACACCAGCGGTCTGCAGCCACTCCTTGGCCCACGACTCCAACTCGCGCCCGGATGCCTTCTCCAGGGCGGCGAGCAGGTCGGAGAACTCGGAGTTCCCGTAGGCGTGGTCCTTGAAGTACTGCCGCAGCCCGGCCAGGAAGGGCTCGAGGCCCACCCACGCGACCAGCTGCTTGAGCACCGAGGCGCCCTTGGCGTAGGTGATCATGTCGAAGTTGACCTCGACAGCCTCGAGGTCGTAGTTGTCGGCCGCGATCGGGTGCGTCGACGGCATCTGGTCCTGGCGGTAGCCGGTCTGCTTGCGGGCGTTGGCGAAACCGGTCCACGCATCGGTGAAGTCGGTTGCCTCGGCCTCGCACCAGTAGCAGGCCCACTCGGCGAAGGACTCGTTGAGCCAGAGGTCGTCCCACCACTTCATGGTGACCAGGTCGCCGAACCACATGTGCGCCATCTCGTGGGTGATCACCGAGGTGCGGAACTCGTAGAACGAACGCGGCTGGCGCGAGCGGGGGAGATATTCGTCGCGCAGGGTCACGCAGCCGGCGTTCTCCATGGCGCCCATGTTGTACTCGGGGACATAGAGCTGGTCGTACTTCTCGAACGGGTAGGGGAAGTCGAACTGCTCCTCGAAGAACTCGAAGCTCTGACTGGTGATCTTGACCAGCTCGTCGCGGTCGAGGAACTCGACCAGCGACTGGCGGCAGTAGTGACCCAGCGGGATGGTGCCGAACTTGCCCTCGTAGGTGTCGAGGACCTCGTGGTACTCACCGGCGACGATCGCGGTGATGTAGGTCGACATCTTCTTGGTCTCGGGGAAGTTCCACACCGAGCTGCCGTTGCCGAGGTCTTCGGGGGTCGGGGTCGGCGCGTTCGAGACGACCTTCCAGTGGGAGGGCGCGGTCACGTTGAAGGTGAAGACCGACTTCAGGTCGGGCTGCTCGAAGGTGGTGAACACCCGTCGGGCATCGGGCACCTCGAACTGGGAGTAGAGGTAGACCCGGTCGTCGACGGGGTCGACGAATCGGTGCAGCCCCTCACCGGAGTGGCTGTAGGTGCAGTCGGCCTGCACGACCAGCTCGTTCTCCGCGGCCAGGTCGCTCAGCGCGATGCGGCTGTCGGCGTACGCCGTGGCGGGGTCGATCGCGACCCCGTTCAACGTGATCGAGCGGACTTCTGCATCGACCAGGTCGGCGAACGTCTCGGCACCGGGTGAGGTGCAGGTGAAACGAATCGTCGTGGTGGACGCGAACGACGTCTCCTCGGCTCCCTGGGCCGAGGCGTCGTTCTTCGGGGTGAGGTCGAGGTCCACGGTGTAGGACTCGACGCTGAGGAGAGAGGCGCGGGTCTGCGCTTCTTCGCGGGTGAGGTTTGTTCCAGGCATGTCTCGCATCATGTCACCCACGTCACAGAGCGATCCAATTGCTCTTGGTCGCCCCTGGTCCGCGGACGGGAACAGAAGCCGTCCGGTCGTGGTTGTCATCTGACATGACGAAAGCTGACTTCTGGTTCGACCCGCTCTGCCCCTTCGCCTGGCTGACCTCGCGCTGGATCCTCGAGGTGGAGAAGGTGCGCGACATCGAGGTGTCGTGGCACGTGATGAGCCTGGCCTACCTCAACCAGGACAAGGACATCCCCGACGACTACCGCGAGATGCTCAAGCCGGCCTGGGGTCCGGTGCGGGTCTGCATCGCCGCCGAGCAGGCACACGGCAACGAGGTGCTGCTTGCGCTCTACACGGCGATGGGCAACCAGATCCACCTCGAGAAGAAGCCCCTGGACCGTGCCATGGTCGAGGCAGCGCTGGAGACCGCGGGCCTGCCGATCGGCCTGGCCGACGCGATGGAGTCGACGGAGTACGACGAGGCCCTGAAGAAGTCCCACCACGAGGGGATGGACCAGGTCGGCGAAGACGTCGGCACGCCGGTCATCGCCATCGAGGGCGCAGCCTTCTTCGGCCCGGTGATCACCCGCACACCGCGTGGCGAAGAGGCCGGGAAGCTCTGGGACGCGGCCGTCGGCCTCGCGGCGTACCCGCACTTCTTCGAGCTGAAGCGCACCCGCACGGGCGAGCTGGACTTCAGCTGAGAGCTGCCCGGGAGCGGGCTCCCGAGCAGCCCGACGGGCAGTCGTCGTGTGGCCCGGGAGATGCAAATGTGACTGATGTGACGCATGATGGATCAGGTCATGTCTCTCACAAGGTCAATTCCGGTCCGTCTGTCCGTCCTGTTCTGCGCGATGCTCGCCGTCGTGCTGAGCATGCTCCCGGGCAGTGTCGAAGCACGTGCGACCGCATCGGCGAGCCCTGATTCGCCCGACGTGACGCTCGATCTCCAGTCGGACGGCCTGGTCTCGAAGGCGACCGTGCCACTGACCGACACTGCCGGCACAGCCGCCCGCAACGCGTCAGGGGAGACCCTCACCCGACGGATGAGCACCTCGACGTTCTCCCAGGTCGCGGTGACCTGGCAGGGGGCGGATCCCGAGGCCTCCGTTCGAGTACGCCGACACGGCGACTGGTCGGGCTGGATGGACCTCGAGGCGTTGGGTGATGGTCCGGAGAAGAGTTCGACCGAGGCCCGTCGAGCCGTCCACCAAGGGGCCAGCGACCTGGTCTGGGTGGGCCCGGCCGACGGTGTCCAGGTGCGCTCGGGCAACGCGCGGTCCCGAGACCTGGAGCTGGTGCTGATCGATCCGGGCAAGGCATCCTCCGACCACGCCAGGACCTTGTCGGTGACCGAGTCGAACAAGGCGGAGCGCACGGCAGCCGCACGTGTGCGCGCCGCGGCCAAGGCCGCCAAGGCCGGCAGAGCCGACGCAACGCGAAAGAGTGCCGCCCGAAGCCTGGTGACCGCCCGCGCCGTCACGAAGGGCCACGCTCCTCGGCCCAACCTGAACTCCCGGGCGAAGTGGAACCCCGACCCGCGCAAGCTCAACGGCACGCCGGTCTACATGAAGCGCCTCAAGCAGGTGCACATCCACCACACCGCCAGCAGCAACAACTACTCGCGCGCCGACGTTCCGCGGCTGATTCGCGGCATGTACAACTACCACACCGACTCTCTGGGCTGGTTCGACATCGGCTACAACTTCCTGGTCGACAAGTTCGGCCGGGTCTGGGTCGGTCGCTCCGGTGGAGCCCACCGCCTCGTCCGCGGTGCGCACACCCTCGGGTTCAACCACAAGAGCGTCGGGATCGCGATGATCGGCAACTTCGAGGCGACCAAGCCGCCGCGCGTCGCCCGCACCGCGATCGTGAAGCTCGCGGCGTGGAAGCTGGGCATGAACGGAAAGACATTGGCGACCGGGAGAGTGCGGATCACCTCCAAGGGGAGTGACCGCTTCAGGAGCGGCACCACCGTCTCCCTGCCGCGAATCGACGGTCACCGTGACACCAACGAGACCGCGTGCCCGGGCCAGAAGCTCTACGACAAGCTGCCGGTCATCCGTAAGCGCACCCAGAAGCGCCTCGACAAGTACGCCGTCCCGCAGTAGCCGAGACACGGCTGAGGCACGGCCTGAGGGCGGGGACCGACGAGGCGCCTCAGGTGGAGGCGCTCGTCGCTGCCGCCGTGGTGGCGGTGATGGTCGCCATCATGGCCGCGTTCGCGGCGGCGATCGCGTCCTTGACCGCCTTGGCGGCCCAGTCGCCCTCGGCGATCTCCTTCGCCCGGGCCTTCACCTGACGGTCCGGTAGACCGTGGTTGTCGGTGAGCACCTTGTGGGCTCGACCGGTGGCGTGCAGGAGTGAGACGAGCGCGGCGGTGCGCTGGTCGGCGGTGACGCCGTGCAGGAGCGCCGCCTCGAGTTGCCGGCGTACGTCGTTCTCGTGGGAGGAGTCGATCGCCGGCCACCGGTTGGTCGGGAAGATGCCGAGCACGCGACCCTCCTCGTGGCGGACGATGCCGCGTTCACCGAGACGGGCCAGGAGCGTGTCCTTGAGCCCCTTCGCCAGCCGCCCGACGAGGTCCTGGGCGGTGCGTTCCTTCTCCCGGATCAGCTGCAGGGACTCGACCAGCAGCGGGTCCGTCGGCGGCCTGCCGTCGGTGAGGACACGCACCTTCGCCTGTGACCAGCGTCCTTGCCTGACGACCTCGAGCAGGTCGGCGGCGGCCAGCTCGATCAGGATCGAGCCGCCCAGGGCCGGGTCGAGGTGGGTCGTGTCGAGCTTCCCGGTCTCGTCGTCGAGAAGCAGCAGGATCAGGTCTTCGGCGAGGAGCATTGGCATGTCCCTGACCGTAGCGCGAGGTGACGGTGGGCCCCAGCGGTGAAACCGATGCGTGGCATTGCGCGGCGTACTCCTAGGATTCACCCCATGAGCAAAGTTCTGTCCGCCGTCGCCTGGCCGTACGCAAACGGCCCGCGCCACATCGGCCACGTGGCCGGTTTCGGTGTGCCCTCCGACGTCTTCAGCCGCTACATGCGGATGGCCGGCCACGACGTGCTCATGGTCTCGGGCTCCGACGAGCACGGCACACCGATCCTCGTGCTCGCCGACAAGCTCGGCAAGTCGGCGATCGACGTGGTCAACACCAACCACGAGGTGATCGCTCGCGAGCTGGCCGACCTCGGCTGCTCCTACGACCTCTACACCCGCACCACCACCGGCAACCACTACGGCGTGGTGCAGGAGCTCTTCCGCCAGTGTGAGGCCAACGGCTACTTCACCACGCAGGCGCAGCAGGTCGCGCTCGAGCCGGCCACCGGACGCACCCTGCCCGACCGCTACATCGAGGGCACCTGCCCCATCTGCAAGTACGCCGAAGCACGCGGCGACCAGTGCGACAACTGCGGCAACCAGCTCGACCCTGCCGACCTGATCGACCCGAAGTCGAAGATCACCGGTGCCACCCCCGACTTCGTCGAGACCGAGCACTGGTTCCTCGACCTGCCGGCACTGGCGAAGTCGCTGGGTGCGTGGCTCGACGAGCGTGAGGCGTCGGGGACGTGGCGTCCCAACGTGATCAAGTTCAGCCAGAACATCCTCAAGGAGATCCGGCCGCGGGCGATGACCCGCGACATCGACTGGGGCATCCCGGTGCCGGGCTGGGAGGACCAGCCCACCAAGCGGTTCTACGTCTGGTTCGACGCGGTCATCGGCTATCTGTCGGCCTCGATCGAGTGGGCCCGCCGACTCGACCAGCCGGACCGGTGGCGCGAATGGTGGAACGCCCCCGAGGCGTTGTCCTACTACTTCATGGGCAAGGACAACATCGTCTTCCACGCGCAGATCTGGCCCGCCGAGCTGCTGGCCTACAACGGCGCCGGTGACAAGGGGGGCGAGCCGGGCGAGTTCGGCACGTTGAACCTGCCCACCGAGGTCGTCTCGAGCGAGTTCCTGACCATGGGCGACCAGCAGTTCTCGTCCTCGCGCGGGCACGTGCTCTATGTCCGCGACGTGCTCGAGCGCTACGGCCCCGACCCGCTGCGCTACTTCATCTGCGCAGCCGGGCCCGAGACCTCGGACGCCGCCTTCACCTGGAGCGAGTTCGTCACCCGCAACAACTCCGAGCTGGTGGCCGGTTGGGGCAACCTGGTCAACCGCACCGCCACTATGGTGGCCAAGAGCTTCGGCGAGATCCCACCGCGCGGCGAGCTCGAGCCGGTCGACGAGGAGATCCTCGCCGCGGTCCACGAGGGATTCGCCACCGTCGGTGACCTGCTGGGCCACCACAAGCTGCGTTCGGCGGTGGCGGCCGCGATGCGGGTGGTGGCCGAC
The DNA here is from genome assembly GCA_001429555.1 of Nocardioides sp. Soil797. Lineage (GTDB taxonomy): Bacteria > Actinomycetota > Actinomycetes > Propionibacteriales > Nocardioidaceae > Nocardioides. Next base: position 101,808 of record LMSR01000014.1, read on the forward strand.
GTGAACAAGTACCTCACGGTCACCGAGCCGTTCAAGATGAAGGACGAGTCGCAGCGCGAGCGCCTCGGCACCGTGCTGCACGTGGCGCTGCAGTGCGTCAGCGACTGCAACACGCTGTTGGCACCGTTCGTCCCGCACGCCGCCAACCGGGTGCACGAGGTGCTCGGTGGTGACGGAGCGTTCATGCCGATGCCACGCATCGACACGGTCGACGAGCTCGACCGCGACAGCGGCGCGGGCCACGCGTCGTACCCCGTGATCACCGGTGACTACACGACGACGCCGGCATGGGAGTCGCGCCCGATCACGGTCGGTACGCCGATCGCGAAGCCGACGCCGGTGTTCACCAAGCTCGACCCGTCGGTGGTCGAGGAGGAGCTGGCCCGGGTCGAGGGCTGACGGCCGAGCCTCACGCCCGGGTCGGTGCCGTGGCTGGTCTCAGGCGACCGGACTCTCACCGAGCTCCACGGTGGCGTTCCGAGTGGCGCCCGCCTGGGTCGTCCATGTGAGGTGAACCGAGTCGCCGGGTTCATGGGTCGCGACCGCGTCGAGCAGGTCGTCGACCGTGGTGATCGAGGTGCTCCCGATCGCGGTGATCGCGTCACCGGCGGCGATGCCGGCCTCGGCTGCCGGCCCGCCCTCCTCGAGCCCGGCCACGGTTGCGCCACCGCTCGAGGATGCGGCGACCGAGACGCCGAGGAAGGCGGAGGGGCCGATCTGGGTGCTGCCCGACTCGTGACCCGACTCGATCCTGGTGGCCACCGCCAGGGCATCGTCGATCGGCACCGCATAGCTGCTGGTGCCGTCCCCGTCGGCCGCCGTGGTGATGCCCACGACCTCGCCGTCGGCGTCATAGAGGGGGCCGCCGCTGTATCCGCCGACCACCGAGGCGTCCGTCTCGATCAAGCCGGTGAGGTCCTCGGACCCGTTCGCCGTGCCGGACCCGGTGGCAGCGGTGATCTCCTGGCCCAGTGCGGTGACCGCGCCGCCCTGCGCCGAGAGGAAACCCTGGCCCTGGGCGTTGCCGACCGCCGTGACCGCTTCGGTCGCGCTGACCCCGTCGTCGTCGACGGTGACCGTGTCGAGGTCGCTCGCCCCCACCAGCTGCAGCAGGGCGACGTCGGCCGACGCGTCATGACCGACCACCTCCACCGGATAGGTCTGGCCCGTCGCGGCGACCGTCGCGGTGATCTCGGTGGCCCCCTCGACGACGTGATAGTTCGTCAACGCCAGGCCGGAGGAGTCGATGGTCATCGCGGTGCCGGCGCCGGCCCCGTCGGTCAGCCTGCTCTCGATGAGCAGCACGCCGGTCGACTCCGCGTCGCTCGCCTGTTCCCCGGTCGACTCCTGGACCTGCTGGGAGGCTCGGCCGGGGTCGATCTGGGGGAGGGTGGTCGAGCCGGTGCCACCCTGGTCAGGGAGTCCGGCGTTGCCGGACGCGGGAGCCGGCGTGGCTGCCGAGCCCATCGCCGACGACGTCACGGACTGGTCGTGCAGCTGCCAGGTCAGCGGCACCGCGATCGCGGCCGAAAGGCTCGCGCCGACGGCCAGCCCGGCCACGAGCGGACGCCAACGGCGTTGCTTCGCGATCGGCTGGTGAACGGTTTGCGGGGGAGGGAGGTGCGGTGAGGTGTCCATGCCACCACTTCACTGCGGCAACCTCAACCAGGGCTCGGAACATGCTGTGAGTTCCATGTGAGTGTCGGCGAAGGAGTTTGCCGCGAGGCACCTCTGGATAGGTTCACGACCATGACCGCTGAGATGTACGTGCCCAAGTTCTTCGTGAAGCAGAAGCTCACCATGATGGTGAACCGCTATGAGATCCGGGTCGCCAACCCCGATGGCACCGAGGGCGCCGTGATGGCCGTGGCACAGCAGAAGCGGATGGCGTTCAAGGAGCAGGTGACCTTCTTTGCCGACGAGTCGCGGACCCAGCCGGTCTTCGGGTTCAAGGCCCGCAAGAAGATCGACCTCAACGCCGGCTACGACGTGACCGATGCGAACGGCCAGCCGATCGGGTTCTTCCGCAAGGACTTCAAGGCCAGCTTCTTCAACTCCACCTTCCACATCGAAGGACCGGGCTTCGGGGGCACGGGCAGCGAGCGCAGCCAGCTGGTCGCCGTCCTGCGTCGCTTCTCCGACATCCCGTTCCTGCGCTTCCACTTCGACTTCAACGACGACGACGGCAAGCCGTTGATGTCGAGCGAGCGCAAGGGCTCCCTGCGCGACAAGTACACCGTCACCGTCCACGACGACCGGGTCGACTTCCGGATCGCGGCGGCGATGGCGGTCGGCCTCGACGCGCTGATGGCCCGGTAGCATCGGCTCGTGCTCTTTCCCCAGGCCCGGCGCGCCGTCGCGGCGTCTGCCGAGCAACTCCCGGTCACCGATCCGGCGTACGACATCGCGGCTGCGCGTGCCGAGGCACGTGAGACCGCCAGCCGGCAGCCACGTGAGGACGTGCACGAGGTGCGCGATGTCGACGCCGGGGGAGTGCCGTGCCGGTTCTATCGCCCGGAGGGCACGGCGCCGGGCCTGATCGTGCACCTGCACGGCGGCGGCTTCGTGTTCAACGACATCGACGTGCACGACGCCGCCGTACGCCGTCTGGCGAACCGGAGCGGCATGGCCGTGCTCAGCGTGGACTACCGACGACCGCCGGAGCACAGGTTCCCCGCTGCACCGGATGACGTCGACACGGTGCTGCGCTGGTTGGCGAACAACTCCCCGCTCGCCGACCAGAGCTGGTTGACCCACCGCGAGGAACCGCGAGGCGACCGGATGCCAGTGCCCGAAGGGCTCCCAGTGTTCGTGCACGGCGACAGCGCTGGCGCGAACCTCGCGCTGGTTGCGGCACTGCGCAACCCCGGCCGGCTCTCCGGTGTGGCGTTGATCTACCCGTTCCTGGACCCGACCGGCAGCTTCGACTCCTACGAGACCGCCGCAGAGGGCTTCGACCGCGGCGAGGCGCAGTGGTACTGGCAGCAGTACGCCGCCACCGCGGCCGACCTGACCAACCCCGACCTCGCGCCCCTGCTGGCCACGAACCTCGACACACTGCCGCCGACCCTGGTCGTCACCGCCGAGCACGACCCGCTGCGTGACGAGGGCGAGCACCTGGCGCACCTCTTGGCCGAGGCCGGCGTGAGCGTCGTGGCCTCACGGCAGCTCGGCATGCTGCACGGCTTCTGGCGCCACCCGGATGCCTTCGACGCGGCCGAGCCGCTGACCCGTCAGGTCGCCGGATTCCTGCGGATGCTGGTCTGAGAGAATCTCCCACATGCGCGTACACCTCGGCTCCGACCACGCCGGCCTCGAACTCAAGGACCACCTGCTCAACTGGCTGGTCGAGCACGACCACGAGGTCATCGACCACGGACCCTTCGTCTATGACGCGGTCGACGACTACCCGGTCTTCTGCCTGCGCGCCGCCGAGGGCGTCGCGGCCGAGCAGGCCGAGGGACGCGACACCCTCGGCGTGGTGATCGGCGGTTCCGGTAACGGCGAACAGATCGCGGCCAACAAGGTGAAGGGGGTCCGTGCGGCCCTCGTGTGGTCGGAGGAAACCGCAGTGCTCGCCCGCGAGCACAACGACGCCAACGTCATCTCCGTGGGCGGCCGGATGCACTCCCTCGACGAGATGACCCGTTTCGTCGAGGTGTTCCTCGCGACCCCGTTCAGTGACGAGGAACGGCACAGCCGCCGGATCGCCCAGCTGGCCACCTACGAGACCGACGGCGAACTGCCGCCCCTGCCCGAGTCCGCCCAGCGCGGACCTGCGGATGCCTGAAGGGCACACCCTTCGTCGCCTGGCCAATGAGCTCGGCGATGCCTTCGCGGGGCGCCCGGTGCGGGTGCAGAGCCCTACCGGCCGCTTCGCCGCGGATGCCGCCCATCTGGACGGAAGCGTGCTGGTCGATGCCGACTCGGCGGGCAAGCATCTCTTCGTCGAGTTCGAGGGCGAGCGTTTCATCCACGTGCACCTCGGACTGATCGGCAAGTTCGACGTGACGACCGGAGCCGAGGACCTGCCGGCACCGGTGGGCCAGGTGCGGCTGCGCCTGTTCGCCGGCGGCGAGCACCCGGCGTACGCCGACCTGCGCGGTGCGACGCGCTGCGACCTGATCGACATCGGTCGTCGTGACGAGGTGCTCGCCACGCTCGGCCCGGACCCCTTGCGTGCCGACGCCGACCCCGAGCGGGCCTGGCGGCGGATCGCGGCCAGTGACCGCACGATCGGTGACCTGCTGATGGACCAGTCGGTGCTGGCCGGAGTGGGCAACGTCTATCGGGCCGAGGTGCTCTTCCGGCACCGCATGCACCCGTTGCGTCCGGGGCGGACCCTGCGTCGTGGACAGTTCCGCGCGATCTGGGACGACCTGGTCCAGCTGATGGAGTACGGCGTTCGCACCGGGCGCATCGACACGGTGCGGCCCGAGCACGAGCCGGAGAACATGGGGCGTGAACCCCGAAAAGACGACCACGGAGGCGAGGTCTACGTCTACCGTCGTACCCAGCAACCGTGCCATGTGTGCGGTGCCAGCATCAGGACCGAGCCGTTGGCGGGGCGCAACTCGTTCTGGTGTCCGCGTTGTCAACCACGATTCCGGTCGCGGGCGGCTCTAGAGTGAGGCGACCTTCAGTGCAACTTCCAGACAGGGGAACCCGGTGACTGGATCTCACCCGCTTCCGCTGCGGCGGAAGATCCGGCGCACCTGGGCACGCTGGCGACGCACCGGCCTCTCCGCAGACACCCTGATGCTGGCCTGCCTGGTCGCGCTCACCCTGGTCTGCGCCGCGCTCTTCGCAGCCGCCCCCGACATCTGGCCGTTGACCCTGGTGGTGCTGCCGATGTTCCTCGGGGGCCTCTTCCTCGGTCCTCGCCATCTGCCGTGGTTCCTGGTCTTCGTCCTGGGGGTGCTGGCCTTCGCGGTCACTCGGCAGGCACAGCTGAGCCCGCGTGTGGTGATCGGCGTCGTGGTGCTGTTCCTGCTGGGCTTCATCACCCTGCTCTCGTCGTTCCGGCGCTCGAGCCTCGGAGTCGCCGGAGCCCAGGGCGAATCCATGCTCGTCGACCTGCGCGACCGGATCCTCAGCCAGGGCACGCTGCCCTCCCTGCCCGACAACTGGTACGCCGAGTCCGCCCTTCGCTCGGCCGGCGGATCGCCCTTCGCCGGAGACTTCGTGGTCGCCTCGCGACGGCCCGGGGAGACCCGGTTGGACTTCGTGGTGGTCGACGTCTCGGGCAAGGGCGAGGACGCCGGCACCCGCGCCCTGCTCCTCTCCGGGGCGTTCGGCGGCCTGCTGGGGGCACTCACCCCGGTGGAGTTCCTGCCCGCCGCGAACGACTACCTCCTCCGGCAGAACTGGGAGGAGGGCTTCGCGACCGCGGTGCACCTCAACGTCGACCTGTCCACGGGTGACTTCACCGTCCGAACGGCGGGCCACCCGCCGGCAGTGCAGCTGCTGGCCGGCTCCGGGAAGTGGATCGTGCACGAGTCCGAGGGCCCGGTGCTCGGACTCATCGAGGACGCCGTGTTCCACGAGGTGCACGGGCGGATGCGCTCCGGCGACGCGGTCCTGCTCTACACCGACGGCCTGGTCGAGACACCGACCCGTGACATCAGCATGGGCATCGACAAGCTCCAGGGCCAGGGGGAGCGGCTGCTGCGGATGGGCTTCGACAACGCCGCCCGCCGGCTGATCGAGTCGCTCGGCTCCCAGCAGGACGACCGGGCCCTGCTGTTGCTGCACCGCCGCTGACCCGGGCAGACGGTGCGCCACACGGTGGGCTGATTGGGTGCGCCCCGGCGCGGTGTGGCACCATGACACCGCACAAAAGTGCCGCGCGGATGTAGCTCAATGGTAGAGCCTCAGTCTTCCAAACTGATTACGCGGGTTCGATTCCCGTCATCCGCTCCAAGTGCCCGGAAGACTTGTTCTGTGGGCAACTTGGCGGGGCGTAGCGTAGTGGCTAGCGCGCCTGCTTTGGGAGCAGGAGATCGCAGGTTCGAGTCCTGTCGCCCCGACAGCCAGAACACCCGCCCCACCGCACCATCACCCCAAAGACCTGAGGAGAAAACCTGTGAAGAGCGCCGTCGAGACCTTGAGCCCGACCCGGGCCAAGCTGACCGTCGAGGTGCCCTTCGAGGAGCTCAAGCCGAGCCTCGACGCGGCGTACAAGAACATCGCCCAGCAGATCAACGTGCCGGGCTTCCGCCGCGGCAAGGTGCCTCCGGCCGTGATCGACCGTCAGGTCGGCCGCGGCGCGGTCCTTGACCAGGCGATCAACGAGGTGCTGCCGCAGAAGTACATGCAGGCACTGCAGGACAACGAGCTCGAGCCGTTGGCCCAGCCCGAGATCGAGGTGACCAAGCTCGAGGACAACGACACCCTCGAGTTCACCGCCGAGGTCGACATCAAGCCCGACTTCGAGGTCCCGTCCTACGACGGCGTCGAGGCCGAGGTCGACGACATCGAGGTCTCCGACGCCGACGTCGAGGAGCAGGTGCAGGCTCTGCGGGAGCGCTTCGGCACCCTCAAGACCGTCGAGCGCGCGGCCGCCGACGGCGACTTCGTCACCCTCGACCTCAAGGCCAGCCAGGACGGTCAGGTGCTCGAGGGCGCCGAGGTCGCCGGCATGAGCTACCAGGTCGGCCGTGGCGGCATGCTCGACGGCCTCGACGAGGCCCTCGTCGGCATGGCTGCCGGCGACACCAAGACCTTCGGCTCCGAGCTCGTCGGCGGCGACCTGATGGGTCAGCCGGTCGAGGTCGAGGTCAGTGTGGGTCAGGTGCAGGAGCAGGAGCTGCCCGAGGTCGACGACGAGTTCGCCCAGCTGGCCTCCGAGTTCGACACCGTCGACGAGTTCAACGACGACGTGCGTGAGCGCCTGACCCGGGGCAAGCGTCTCGAGCAGGCCGCGGAGGCCCGCGACGCAGTTCTGGAGAAGCTGCTCGAGCAGGTCTCCGTCCCGCTCCCCGAGACCCTGGTCACCGAGGAGCTCAACGCACGGCGCCAGAGCGTCGAGCAGCAGCTCATGCAGGTCGGCCAGACCATGGAGAAGTACCTCGAGGACGAGAAGCAGACCATCGAGGAGTTCGAGGCCGACCTCGACCGCCGGGTCCGCGACGCGATCACCGCGCAGTTCATCCTCGACGACATCGCGAAGAAGGAGGAGCTCGGCGTCGACCAGCAGGAGCTCTCCGAGCACCTGGTGCGCCGTGCCCAGCAGTCCGGCCAGGACCCGCAGGAGTTCGCGAACCACATGTTCGAGCACAACCACATCCCGGACCTCGTGCAGGAGATCCTGCGCGGCAAGGCGTTGGCCACGATCGTCGAGTCGGCCACCGTCAAGGACCAGTCGGGTGCCGTGGTCGACCTGAAGAACCTGCGCCCGGACGGCACCATCGGTGAGCCCGAGGCAGAGGTCGAGGCCGACACTGCGGCAGAGCCTGCAGCAGAGGAAGCCACCGAAGAAGCCTGAGGCGAGGTCGATCCGAGAGCTCGAGTCACGAACGAAGCGTCCCCGACGGAACCGGAGTCGGGGGCGCTTCGTCGCATCTGCAGTGGGGTCGAAGTGAACCACATCGCGTCTCACCGCGGCGTGGTTGGTTGTCGGAGAATGCGCCGGCACGCACACTGCACCCGTGAGCACTCCGACCCTGGCCGCCGCCCCGTGGCGGCTGTTGCGGCTGTTGGGGTTGGGCCGGTCGCCGTTGTCGCTGACCGCACCCCTGGTCCGGCCGCTCGTGCGGCCTCGTCCCGAGGAGGGGATCGGGCCTGTCCGGCTCCGCTCGGCCGGCATCGACGTACCCCTCGAGGCGGAGGCCGTGGCCGAAGCCTTCGGAAACGCCTCCGAGAGGATCGTGGTCTTCGTGCCCGCGGTCGACGAGGACGACTCGGTGTGGCAGCAGCACCTCGACCAGGTCGGCGGCACCTACGCGAGTCGGTTGGCGTCGCTTCTCGACTGGACCCCAGTCCACCTGCTGGTCGCTCCGGCGCCGCCCGGTGAGGATCCGCGTTCCCACCACGCCGCCGTCGCGGCTGCCCTGCAGCTGCTTGTCGATGCCTGGCCCGTCGACGTACGCCGGATCGCGCTGGTCGGCCACGGCACCGGAGGGCTGGTGCTCCGGGCGGCCTGTGCGATGCAGGGCCTTGCTGCCGAGCCGTGGCGGGACCGGGTCTCCGACGTGGTGCTGCTCGGCACCCCGCACCTGGTGGTTCCGGCGGGCCGGAGCCTGGTTCCGGCCGGACGACGCGTCGACGAGGAGCTGGCCGGCATCATCACCGACGACCGGGTCGACGCAGTGGCGGAGCCGTTGCCGGGCGCCCGCTACGTGGTGATCACCCCGCACTCCCGGCTGAAGCAGAGCCGCCTCGGGGGAGCGGTCGGGGAGCTGTTCTGGTGGCGGCACCGGTTGCCACTGCGCCCGCGTCGCGCGCGCTCGCTGTTTCCCGAAGCGACGCTGCACCACGTGCCGACCCACGAGCTCGGGCTGGCCAACCACCCCGACGTGCACCAGGCGCTGATGGCCTGGCTGGCGTGATCGTGGACTCAGTGAGTTGCATCGACCCATCCATTTGAGTGAACATATGTGCACTGAATGTTCTTCGTTCTCGCCGGAAGGAGTGCTCGATGGGCGCCACCCAACAGCCGGGAGTGGTCGACGCGCTCGGACTGCTGCCGGTCTACGGCGACGAGATCATCCTGCGCACCGTGCGTGACACGCACCGCGCCTGGGCCGGACGCACCCACCGCGTGCTCAACCGGCTGACCGGCAACCGAGCGCGTGGGACCCAGCTACTGCACGACGGGATCTCGACCGCGGTCTACGGCTCCATCGGCGCCGGGCTCTCGCTCACCACCGTGGCCCTGCGCGCCGCCGGTTCGGCAGGGGTCGGGCCGCGCCTCGAGGACACCGCCAAGGGACGCTTCGTCAGGGCGGCCCTGAACGGCATCATCGGCGACAGGTTCGCCGACGAGGGGTCCCGCCTGGCCATCACCACCTCGGTCCGGCACGACGGCCGGGACGTGCCACTCGAGCGCGACCGACTCGCGGCCTCGTTCCCCGACGCCGGGGAGAAGGTCGCCGTCCTGCTGCACGGCCTGTCGGAGAACGAGTCCTACTGGGGCCTGCACGGCGAGACCGTTGGGTCGACGTACGTCGACACGTTGGCCGAACTGGGCTGGACCCCGGTGCTGCTGCGCCTGAACACCGGTCGGTCGATCCGGGAGAACGGTGTCGACGTGGCTGCTCTGATGCGGGACCTCGTGGCGACCTGGCCCGTCGAGATCTCCCGCGTCGCCCTGATCGGCCACTCGATGGGAGGCCTGGTCTCGCGCACCGCGTGCGCGGTCGACACCGGCGATGAGCAACCGTGGAGTCGCCTGGTCAGCGACGTGATCACCCTCGGCAGCCCCCACGCCGGTGCACCGCTGGCGATCGCCGTCGGGCACGGCAGTCGGCTGTTGGCCCACCTGCCCGAGACCTCGGCGTTCGGACGGATCCTCGACCACCGCTCGGTGGGCATCGAGGACCTGGTCGACGGCCTCGGTCACGAGGTCGCGCCGTTGCCGACCGCTCGCTATCGACTCGTGGCCGCCACCCTGACCGAGTCGGCGCGCCACCCGGTCGGCCATCTGGTCGGCGACCTCCTCGTGCGGGTGCCCTCGGCGCACGGACGATCTCGTCGACACCCCGACCTGTTTCCCGATGCCGACGTCCTGCACGTGCCACGATCCGACCACTTCGGGTTGCTCAACCATCCCGACGTCCACACTGCGATGAGGAGCTGGTTGCGATGAGTGCCGATCGGGAGCTGCGGGCCGAGACCGTCATCGACGCCCCCGTGGAGCAGGTGTGGGCCGTGCTGGCCGACCTGTCCCGCATGCCCGAGCTCAGTGACGAGACGGTGCGCATGCTGCCGCTCCGGGGTGGCGACCTGCGCGTCGGGCGGACCTACCTCGGCATCAACCGGCGCAAGCTGGTGGTCTGGCCGACGCGCAACGTCGTTGCCGAGGTCGAGCCGCAGCGTCGGCTCAGCTGGGACACCACTTCCAGCGGTGCGCGCTGGATCTACGAGCTCGCGGCCGAGGGCGAGCACACCCGGGTGACGCACCGCCGCCCGGTGCCGCGCCGGCTCACGGGCGTGAGCCGGATCTTCGCCCCGTTGGCCCTCGGTGGCAGCGAGGAGCACGCCGATGAGCTCGAGCAGGGGATGGCCCAGACCCTGGTGCGGCTGAAGCGGGCTGTCGAGGGCTGATCCCGAGCCGACGCCCTGCCGACGCCCTGCCGGTGCTCGCCCGGTGCTCGCCCGGTGGTCTGCCCGGTGGCCCTGCCGGGGCTGGGTGCGGGCTGGGCGCGTGCTGGGCCACGGCCTGCGGAATCTGCTGTGGGCGAACAGGGGTGTCAGACGCGTGGATGTGTCGGTCCGGGCGGCTAGTGTCGCTCTCGTGAACCAGAATCAGAGCCAGACCAATGAGCCCCGGAGCGCCGTGGGTGTCGAAGCCAACGGTGGCGGCGCGTCCTACGGGCTGGACGACCACATCTATCAGCGGTTGCTGCGCGAGCGCATCGTGTTCCTCGGCTCCGAGGTGCGCGACCAGAACGCCAACGCGATCTGCGCCCAGTTGCTGCTGCTGTCGGCCGAAGACCCAGAGGCCGACATCTTCCTGCACATCAACAGCCCCGGTGGCTCCGTCGACGCCGGCATGGCGATCTACGACACGATGAACTACATCCCCAACGACGTCGCGACCGTCGGCATGGGCCTGGCTGCCTCGATGGGCCAGTTCCTGCTCTGTGCCGGCGCCAAGGGCAAGCGCTATGCGCTCCCGCACGCGCGGATCATGATGCACCAGCCCTCGGGCGGCATCGGTGGCTCGGCCTCCGACATCAAGATCCAGGCCCAGCAGAGCCTGCTGCTCAAGAAGCAGCTCGGTGAGCTCATCGCCCAGCACACCGGTCGCACGGTCGAGGAGATCGAGCGCGACTCCGACCGTGACCGCTGGTTCACCCCCGACGAGGCACTCGAGTACGGCCTCATCGACCAGGTGATCACCAACGCCCGCGAGACCGCCGACTCCGGCCGCCCGGCCCACGGTAAGGACTGACATGAACTACTACATCCCGCAGTGGGAAGAGCGCACCTCCTACGGTGTGCGCCGGATCGACCCCTACGCCAAGCTGTTCGAGGACCGCATCATCTTCCTCGGCACCCCGATCAGCGACGACATCGCGAACGCGGTGATGGCGCAGCTGCTGTGCCTCGAGTCGATGGACCCCGACCGCGACATCTCCATCTACATCAACAGCCCCGGTGGCTCGTTCACCGCGCTGACCGCGATCTACGACACGATGCGCTTCATCAAGCCCGAGGTGCAGACCGTGTGCCTGGGCCAGGCTGCCTCGGCTGCCGCCGTACTGCTCGCCGCCGGTGCGCCGGGCAAGCGCCTGGCGCTGCCGAACAGTCGCATCCTGATCCACCAGCCCTACACCGAGGGCCAGGGCGGCCAGATCTCCGACCTGGAGATCCAGGCCAACGAGATCATCCGCATGCGCAAGATGCTCGAGACGATGATCGCCGAGCACACCGGCAAGGACGTCGACGACGTCAGCCGCGACATCGAGCGCGACAAGATCCTCACCGCCGACGCGGCCGTCGAATACGGCCTGGTCGACGCGATCCTCGAGTCCCGCAAGGCGCTCCCCGCGCTCGCTTGATCTGGAGCGGACCCCGTGTCTGGCGGCACGAAGCGGCAGGCGCGGGGTACCGTCGAGAAGTTGATTTGCAGAGGAAGGAAGACCGCCCGTGGCACGCATTGGTGACGGAGGCGACCTGTTGAAGTGTTCTTTCTGCGGGAAGAGCCAGAAGCAGGTCAAGAAGTTGATCGCCGGTCCGGGCGTCTACATCTGTGATGAGTGCATCGATCTCTGCAACGAGATCATCGAGGAGGAGCTCAGCGAGCGCTCCGACGTCGGTCTCGAGGAGCTGCCGAAGCCGAAGGAGATCTTCGACTTCCTCAACTCCTACGTGATCGGCCAGGAGCACGCAAAGAAGTCCCTCGCGGTGGCTGTCTACAACCACTACAAGCGGGTGCAGGCTGGGGCCAACGAGCCCGCGTCGGGCAAGCACGCCAAGGACGAGGTCGTCGAGGTCGCCAAGTCCAACATCTTGGTGATGGGTCCCACCGGCTGTGGCAAGACCTACCTGGCCCAGACCCTGGCCCGAATGCTCAACGTGCCCTTCGCCATCGCCGACGCCACCGCGCTCACCGAGGCAGGCTATGTCGGCGAGGACGTCGAGAACATCCTCCTCAAGCTGATCCAGGCCGCTGACTACGACGTCAAGAAGGCCGAGACCGGCATCATCTACATCGACGAGATCGACAAGGTCGCCCGCAAGGCCGAGAACCCGTCGATCACCCGCGACGTCTCCGGCGAAGGTGTCCAGCAGGCGTTGCTGAAGATCATCGAGGGCACCCAGGCCTCGGTGCCGCCGCAGGGTGGGCGCAAGCACCCCCACCAGGAGTTCATCCAGATCGACACCACCAACATCCTGTTCATCGTGGGCGGTGCCTTCGCAGGCCTCGACCACATCGTCGAGCAGCGGGTGGGCAAGAAGACGCTCGGCTTCACCGCCGACGTGCGTGGCCAGGCCGAGCGCGAGGCCGAGGACCTGATGGCCCTGGTGCGTCCCGAGGACCTGACCAAGTTCGGCCTGATCCCCGAGTTCATCGGCCGGCTGCCGCTGATCACCAGTGTCTCCAAGCTCGACCAGGATGCGCTGGTGCAGATCCTCACCGAGCCGCGCAACGCGCTGGTCAAGCAGTACCAGAAGCTCTTCGCGATCGACGGTGTCGAGCTGGAATTCACCGACGACGCGATCGCCGCGATCGCCGACCGGGCGCTCGAGCGTGGCACCGGAGCACGCGGACTGCGCGCGATCATCGAGGAGGTGCTCCTCCACGTGATGTATGACGTCCCGTCCCGCGGCGACATCGCCAAGGTCGTGGTCAACCGTGAGGTCGTCGAGGACAACGTGAACCCGACGCTCATCCCGCGCGAGGCCGAGCCGAAGAAGAAGAAGTCGGCCTGATCCGTCCCACCGTGTGCTGCGGCTGACCGATCCGTCGGACCACGCGGCCCAGGGCCCCGAGCGGGCCATGGGCCGCGTAGTCCATTTTGGCCATTTCCCTTGTCTGATGCGGTGTTTGCCGCTGGTGGGCGACAGAATGGTCCAGTCCAGTCCAGCGGTCCGGGAAGTCGATGAGCTCCGAACACAAGAAACCCCTCGTCGCCCTCGTGGTGATCACCGTCGCCTGTTGTGTCTTCATGGGCTACACGGTGCGTGCCAACGCGCTCATCGGAGGAATCATCGGTGGCGAGAGGGCACCCGCGTTCATCGCGGACGCGCTTCGGCTCGGAGGGGGAGCGACCCCTGAGGCGCCCGCCGCTGCCCACGACGACCCGGACCGGAGTGAGGCTCCCGAGCCCCGGAACGCGCACTCCCGATCCGCCGAACCCACAGCACGCAAGACCGCTCAGCCGGTGGCACGCCCCGGATTCGGCAAGCACCGTGCGAGGGCGGACAAGGCCGGCCGAACCTTCCGACCCGAGTCGCGCCGTGCCAGCGCCATCAAGTCGCCGGCCGCGCGTTCTCACGCCAACCGTTCGAGTCACGGCAACCGTGACCACCAACGTGGCAACCGCTCGTCGTACGGCCACGGCAACCGCTCGTCGTACGGCCACGGCAACCGCTCGTCGTACGGCCACGGCAACCGCTCGTCGTACGGCCACGGCAACCGCTCGTCGTACGAGCACGGCAACCGCGGTCACCAGCGTGGCCACGAGAAGCACCAGCGCGGCAACCGCTCGTCGTACGAGCACGGCAACCGCGGTCACCAGCGTGGCCACGAGAAGCACCAGCGCAGCCGTGGTCACGACCGTGGCAACCACGGTCGCGGCCACAGCCGTCACTGACCCGCCCCCTCCGAGCAGCGCCCAAACCTCAAGCAACGCGGGGTTGTCGTCGCTCAACACGTGCTGTGACGCCCGATTTCGTCAACAGCACCGCACAAGTGCCGGCGTACGACGGACTCCGGGTGCCGGCGTACGACAGGCGCCGACGTCGAGGCACGAGGGGCTCACTCAGCGGGGACGAGCTCGGCCTTCACGCTGACCTCGGTGGCGTCGTCCTTCGACACCAGCACGAACTCGCCGGTCACCTTGCCCACGGCGGACAGGTCGTCCTGGGCCTTGCCGATGGCCTCGACGGCCTCCGGCGGACCGGTGATCTCCACGCGGGAGACCTCGGTGCGTTGGGAGACCTTCGCTGTCGACTTGGCGCCACGAATGCCGCCCAGAGCCGCGGCCACGTGGGTCAGCATGCTGCCGTGGGCGGCGGCCGCTGCACCCAGCTCGGTGGCCGAGGGCCAGATCGAGGTGTGCACCGATCCCTCCTGCCACCAGGACCACACTTCCTCGGTGACGTAGGGCAGGAACGGGGCCAGCAGGCGCAGCTGCACGTGCAGTGCTCCCGCCAGGGTCGCCTTCGCCGACTCGGTGGACAGTCCGCCGTCCTCGTTGTAGGCGCGCTCCTTGACCAGCTCGAGGTAGTCGTCGCAGAACTCCCAGAAGAACTTCTCGACGATCTCGAGTGCACTGGTGTAGTCGTAGGCCTCGAACGCTTCGGTCGCCTCGGTGACCACACGGGCCAGGCGGCCCATCAGGGCACAGTCGATCGGCGCCGAGATGGCCGGTGGGTTCAGCTCCGTGGCGCCCACGCTGCCGAGCACGAACTTCGACGCGTTGAGCACCTTCATCGCCAGGCGACGACCGACCTTCATCTGGGTCTCGTCGAAGGGGGAGTCCATGCCCGGCCGGGCCATCGCGGCCCGCCAGCGCACGGCGTCGGCGCCGAACTTGTCGAGGATCTGGGTCGGCACGACCACGTTGCCCTTGGACTTCGACATCTTCTTGCGGTCGGGGTCCATGATGAACCCGGAGATCATCGCGTGTGACCACGGCACCACGCCGTTCTCGTGGTGGGAGCGCACGACCCGGGAGAACAGCCAGGTGCGGATGATGTCGTGGGCCTGGGTGCACAGGTCCATCGGGAAGACCCGCTCGAAGAGGTCGGGGTCAGTCTCCCAGCCACCGGCGATCTGCGGCGTCAGCGACGAGGTGGCCCAGGTGTCCATCACGTCGGGGTCGCCGATGAAGCCGCCGGCCTTGCCGCGCTGCGCCTCGTCGTACCCCTGCGGGGCGTCGGTCGACGGGTCCACCGGAAGCTGTGCCTCGGTGGGCAGCAGCGGGTGGTCGTAGTCGGGCTCGCCGTCGGCGTCGAGGGAGTACCAGACGGGGAACGGAATGCCGAAGAACCGCTGGCGGGAGATCAGCCAGTCGCCGTTGAGGCCGCCGACCCAGTTGTCGTAGCGGTGCTTCATGTGGGCCGGGATCCAGGTGATCGCGTTGCCCTCGTCGACCAGCTCGTTGCGCAGGTCGGCGTCGCGGCCACCGTTGCGGATGTACCACTGGCGGGTGGCCACGATCTCGAGGGGCTTGTCGCCCTTCTCGTAGAAGTTCGTCATCCGCTGGGTCGGCTTCGGGTCGCCGTCCAGGTCACCGGACTCCTTCAGCTTGGCGACCACGGCCTCCCGGGCGCTGAAGGCGGTCTTGCCCTTGAGGTCCTCGTACGCCGTGCTGGCAGCGTCCGCGGCGAGCCACTCGGGGGTCTCCCGCAGGAAGCGGCCGTCGCGACCGATCAGGGTGCGCACCGGCAGCTGCAGCTCGCGCCACCACTGCACGTCGGTGAGGTCACCGAACGTGCAGCACATCGCGATGCCGGCGCCCTTGTCGGGCTCGGCCGCGGCGTGCGCCAGCACCGGGATCTCCACCCCGAAGACGGGTGAGGTGACCACGGTGCCGAACAGGTCGGCGTACCGCTCGTCGTCGGGGTGGGCGATCAGCGCGACACAGCTGGGGATCAGCTCCGGCCGCGTCGTCTCGATGTGGATCGGCGAACCATCGGGCCTGTGGAAGGCCACCCGGTGGTAGGCACCGGCGTACTCGCGCGCCTCGAGCTCGGCCTGGGCCACGGCGGTCTGGAACGTGACGTCCCAGAGCGTGGGGGCCTCCTGCAGGTAGGCCTCGCCTCGGGCCAGGTTGCGCAGGAAGGCGGTCTGGCTGACCTTCTGGGCCTTCGGTCCGATGGTCGTGTAGTCCTGTGACCAGTCGACCGAGACACCCACTCGACGCCAGAGGTCCTCGAACGCCTTCTCGTCCTCGACCACGAGCTTCTCGCACAGCTCGACGAAGTTGGGCCGGCTGATCGGCACCTGCTTCTTGGCGTCGGGCTTGGTGGGCGGGGTGAAGTCGGGGTCGTAGGGCAGCGACGGGTCGCAGCGCACGCCGTAGTAGTTCTGCACCCGTCGCTCGGTGGGCAGGCCGTTGTCGTCCCAACCCATCGGGTAGAACACGGTCTTGCCGGTCATCCGCTGGTAGCGCGCGATCAGGTCGGGGTGGGTGTAGGAGAACACGTGCCCGACGTGGAGAGAACCCGAGACGGTCGGCGGGGGAGTGTCGATCGAGTAGACGTTCTCCCGCGGCTGGGTGCGGTCGAAGGCGTAGGTGTCGTCGGCCTTCCACCTCTGCGACCACTTCTCCTCGAGACCCTCGAGCGCAGGCTTGTCCGGTACGACGACGGCGCGCGCGTCGGCGGGCGTCGTCTCGGACAGGTCGGCGGTGTTCGGAGTCTCAGTCATGGGCGGAATGTTACGTGTGTGGCACCCCCGGCCGCGAACCAGATCCGGGTGAGGTCGTCCCTCCGGTTGTGGAGGATGCCCTGACAAACCCGTGGCGCCGAGCCGACACGGTTTCCTAGCATCACGTCATGGAGACCGCAGATGCGACCGTCGAGCTGTTCGCCGACCCCCGTTCGTTCCTCGCGGTCGCGGGAAGGCACCTGGCCGACGCTCCCGTGGTCAACACGGTGATCGCGACAGTCGCCGAGCGGATGGCCCGGCGCCTCGACGAGCGCGGCGACCTCCCCGATCTCGGGTACCAGCTCTGGTGGGCCGTCGTGCGTGACGCGTCAGGGCTGGTGGTCGGAACGGCGATGAGGACGGCACCGTTCCCGCCCCACCCGATCTTCGTCCTGCCGATGCCCGAGGCGGGTGCACGGGCGTTGGCCGAGGTGTTGCGTGCTCGCGGAGAGGTCATCGAGGGCGCGAACGGCGCCCTGCCGGCCACTCGGCAGCTGGCCGATGAACTGGCCAGGGACTCCGGAGGCCGGGTCGAGGTGGTCGAGCAGACCCGCCTCTTCGAGCTGGGCACGTTGGTTCAGCCCGAGCGGACTCCACCCGGGAGACTGCGACCGATGGTGGCCGAGGAGGCGGAGCTGGGCCTCGCCTGGTTCCGTGCCTTCCACACCGAGGCGGACGAGCAGGCCGGGCGTCGACCCGACCCCACCCAGGGGGAGCACTTCGGCCTCGACGACATCCTCGAGCGCATCCTCGACGAGCGGGTCTTCGTGTGGGTCGACGACGAGCACCGTCCGCTCCACCTCACGGCGATCAACAACCCGGCGTACGGCGTGAACCGGGTCGGGCCCGTCTACACGCCGAAGGAGCACCGGGGAAACGGGTACGCGACGGCCGCGGTTGCCGAGGTCTCCGCAGGGATCCTCCGGGACGGCGTGCGTGCCTGCCTCTTCACCGACCGGGCGAACCCGGTCTCCAACGCGATCTACCAGCGGATCGGCTACCGGGCGGTGACGGACATGGCCAACCTGGTGATCGCGTGACCGCCGAACGGGGTCAAGGTGGAAGCCGAGCAATGGTCATTGCCGGTTTCGCGGTCCGTCCGACATGCAGTTGATCGCCGTGCCGGTGCCGTTGAGCGTGGATGGCCGCCCGACAGTTGCCAACTGCATGTCGACCGGACCGTCGTGGGTGACAGAGGCCCCGGGCTGAGGGCAGGACGGGGCACGGCCGGCGAATTCGGGCGTCCGCCGGGGCCAACTAGACTCGTGCCGTCATGACTGAACCTTCCCCGCAGCCCCGCCCCGCCGAGACATTCACCGAAGTCGAGGACGCGCTGCTCTCGCGCTGGCCCGAGACCCGTCTCGAGCCGAGCCTCGACCGCATCCGTGCCTTCACCGAACTGTTGGGAGACCCGCAGACGGCGTACCCGGTGATCCACCTGACCGGCACCAACGGCAAGACCTCGACCGCGCGGATGATCGATGCACTCCTGCGGGCGATGAACCTGCGCACCGGGCGCTTCACCAGCCCCCACGTGGAGAAGATGAGTGAGCGCATCTCCATCGACGGCGAACCCCTCGACGACGAGACGTTCGTCCGCGCGTTCAACGACGTCGCACCGTTCACCCACCTCGTCGACGCCGACCAGCCGCACCCGCTCTCGTTCTTCGAGACCGTGGTCGGCATGGCGTTCAGTGCCTTCGCCGACGCGCCCGTCGATGCTGCGATCGTCGAGGTCGGCATGGGCGGCTCGTGGGATGCCACCAATGTCGCCGACGGCAAGGTTGCCGTCGTACTCCCGATCGCCATCGACCACGCGAAGTACCTCGGCGAGAGCGTCACCGCGATCGCCCACGAGAAGGCCGGCATCATCAAGGAGGGGGCGCAGGTCGTCCTCGCCCAGCAGAGCCCCGAGGTGGCCGAGATCCTGCTGGCCCGTGCGGTCGAGGTGGGAGCCACGGTCGCCCGCGAAGGACTCGAGTTCGGCGTGATCACGCGGGTGGCCGCCGTGGGTGGCCAGACGATGAGCCTGCAGGGCCTGCGCGGCCAGTACGACGACGTGTTCCTGCCGCTCCACGGCGCCCACCAGGCCCAGAACGCCGCCGTCGCGCTGGCCGCAGTCGAGGCCTTCGCCGGCGACGAGCCGCTCGCCGAGGACCTCGTGCGCGAGGCATTCGCAGCGGTCACCTCGCCGGGTCGGCTGGAGGTGATCCGACGCAGCCCCACGGTGGTGCTCGACGCGGCCCACAACCCGGCCGGTGCCGAGGCAACCGGGGCCGCCCTCGAGGACTCGTTCGTCTTCTCCCCACTGATCGGTGTCATGGGCGTGATGGCCGACAAGGACTACGAAGGCGTGCTGGTGGCCTTCGAGCCCCACCTGGCCCACATCGTGTGCACCCAGAACTCCTCCGAGCGTGCCATGTCGGCCGAGGCGCTCGCCGAGGTCGCCCGCGAGGTGTTCGGCGAGGACCGCGTCACCGTGCAACCGCGACTGGCCGATGCCATCGACCAGGCGGCGACGCTGGCCGAGGC
The DNA here is from genome assembly GCA_001429555.1 of Nocardioides sp. Soil797. Lineage (GTDB taxonomy): Bacteria > Actinomycetota > Actinomycetes > Propionibacteriales > Nocardioidaceae > Nocardioides. The sequence continues at coordinate 121,108 of LMSR01000014.1, forward strand.
CGGGGAGGCGATCAGCGACTCGTTCGGCTCCGGCGGCGTGCTGGTCACCGGGTCGGTGGTCACCGTCGGCGAGGCCCGCGCGATGTTGAAGGGGCGTGACCAGTGAGCGAGGCCGGCGAGCACGACCAGACAGCCGACGATGTGATCGAGGCTGACGAAGCGACCGGCGCGTCGAGCGAGCGGAAGCGGTCCCCACGGCGGGGCATGTGCGCCGGGATCTTGACCCTCGAGGCGATCGCCCTCGGCCTGACCACCCCGGTGCTGATCACGATCGCCGACGTCGCGGTGGGTCCTGCTCTCGCGATCGGCCTCGGCCTGGCCGTCGCATGCATCGTGGTGGCCGGGATGCTGCGCGCCGAGTGGGCCTACGGCTTCGGCTGGGCGATCCAGGTGGCGGCCATCCTGATCGGCTTCCTGGTTCCGGCAATGTTCTTCCTCGGTGGCATCTTCGCGCTGCTGTGGGGATCGGCCTACTTCCTGGGCCGCAAGATCGAACGCGAGCGTGCCGAGGCGTACGCCGCCTACGACGCTGGAGACTGACCGACCTTGCACCTGCCCGATGGTTCGGGCCCCACGGTCTGGGCCATCTTCTTCGTCGTGGTGTTCCTGCGTGCCCAGGCGACCTACTGGTTGGCGCGTTGGGTGACCCAGCAGGCGCTCGACCACACCGCACCGAGCACGGGTCTCGCGCACCGGTTGCACGCCTGGCTCGACGGCAGCTCGGCACGCCGGGGCATGGCGACGCTGCGGCGGTGGGGTGCGCTCGCCGTACCCCTCTCCTTCCTGACCATCGGCGCCCAGACCGTCATCAACGCGGGCGCCGGCGTCATCCGGATGCCGGCCTGGCGCTACACACTGGTGATGATCCCCGGCTGTGCTGCCTGGGCCCTGGTGTGGACGACGATCGGGATGTCCGCCTTCTACGCCGCAATCGGCGCCGGCCTGTCCACGGGCTGGGGGATCGCTGCCGCGGTGGCGGCCGTGCTCGTCCTGGGACTGGCGGTCGGCCTGCTGCGGCGCAGGCGTCGCCGCGCCGGCTCGGCGAAGTGAGCGAAGACGTCCGGTCAGGGCCTGACTGACGCGAAGGGCGTTCGCGCAGGTGCGGTGGATCCTCCATGATCGAGCCGTCGCAACGCCTTCCCCGGCTCGTCGCTAGTGGGCGTCACCGAAAGTTCGTCGTGTGTCCCGCACCCGGTGCCCGCACCTCGCTGCGTTGTCCCAGACTCGACGGGGGCCACTTCGTTCAGACGCCGGCCCGCCTTCAAATGCTCCGCCTTGCGATGCACGCACCCCGAGCACCGGGCCACCCCCGACGAGCTTCCAGCGACGCCCACTAGGCTGTGCGGCGTGAGCGAACAGATCGAACGATCCCTGGTCCTGGTCAAGCCCGACGGCTATCGTCGCGGCCTCAGCGGTGAGGTGCTGCGCCGCATCGAGGCGAAGGGCTACACGCCGGTCGCCCTCGCCGTGGTCACCCCGACGCGTGAGCAGCTGGCCGAGCACTACGCCGAGCACGAGGGCAAGCCGTTCTACGAGCCGCTGGTCGAGTTCATGTCGTCGGGCCCGGTGACCGCGATCGTCATCGAGGGCCACCGTTGCATCGAGGGCTTCCGGGCCCTGGCCGGCGCCACCGACCCCACCGCAGCGCTCCCCGGCACCATCCGCGGCGACCTCGGTCGCGACTGGGGCCTCAAGGTGCAGCAGAACATCGTGCACGGCTCCGACTCACCCGAGTCGTCCGCTCGCGAGATCGGCATCTGGTTCCCTCAGCTCTGAGGCGCCCGCGCCCGCCCGAGCGACGGGTCGTTCAGCGGGCGTTCAGCCGGCACCGGGCACAATCGAGGCATGCGCGTGCTGGTGATCGATGACGAGGTGCGACTGGCCCGGTCGGTGAGGATCGGTCTCGAGGCCGAGGGGTTCGCCGTCGACGTGGCCCACGACGGCACCGACGGCCTGTGGCTGGCCCGGGAGAACACCTACGACGCGATCGTGCTCGACCTGATGCTTCCGGGCATCAACGGCTACAAGGTCTGCGAGACCCTCCGTGACGAGGACGACTGGACCCCGATCCTCATGCTCACCGCCAAGGACGGCGAGTGGGACCAGGTCGAGGGGCTCGACACCGGTGCCGACGACTACCTCACCAAGCCGTTCTCGTTCCCGGTACTGGTGGCGCGCTTGCGCGCCGTCGTACGCCGTGGCGCGGCCGAGCGCCCCACGGTCCTCGAGGCGGGTGACCTGCGACTCGACCCGGCCGCCCGGAGGGTGTGGCGCGGCGACGCCGAGCTCGCGCTGACGGCGCGTGAGCACTCCCTGCTCGCCTTCCTGATGCGGCACCGTGGCGACGTGGTGTCGAAGCAACAGATCCTCGAGGCGGTGTGGGACGTCAACTTCGAGGGCGACCCCAACATCGTGGAGGTCTACGTCCGTCACCTGCGCAACAAGGTCGACCGCCCGTTCGGCCGAGAGGCGATCCAGACCCTGCGCGGGGCGGGGTACCGGCTGGCGAGCAACGGTGGCTAGGCGGTGGACCGACCGGGCGTCGGTGCGGGTGCGGGCGACGGTCGCCGCGGTGCTGGTCGTCGCGGTCGTGATGGTGGCCGGATCCGTGCTGCTGGTGCTGCTGTTGCGGGAGTCGCTGATCGACGGGGTGGAGTCGACCGCCGAGCAGCGTGCCTCAGACCTTGCGGACCAGATCGAACGCTCGGGGGTGCCGTCCCAGGGTGAGAACGACGACGACGATGATGACGACGATCCCGAGGACACACTCGTCGTGGTGCGCACCGAGGAGGGCAGCGTGGTGTTCGCCTCCGAGTCCTCGGCCGCGTCGCTGCCGAGCGACGGCGCCGACTCGGCCTCGGTGCCCGGTGCTGACCACGACTACGTGGTGGTCACGGAGGACGCCGACTTCGACGATCAGGAGTACGTCGTCAGCGTGGGCGTCTCCCGTGAGGATGCCGACGAGTCGACCGCGGCCCTGGTCCCGCTGCTGACGCTGGCACTGCCCGTTGCCCTGCTGGTCGTCGGCATGACCACCTGGGTCGTCGTCGGCCGGGCGCTGGCCCCGGTGGAGCGGATGCGCCGCCAGGTCGACGCGATCACCGGTGAGAGCCTGGACACCCGGCTGGAGCCTCCACCCACTCGCGACGAGATCCACCGCCTCGCGCTGACCATGAACGCGATGCTCGACCGGCTCGCCGCCTCTCGCGAGCGCCAGCAGCGTTTCGTCTCCGATGCCAGCCACGAGCTGCGTTCGCCCCTGGCGGGCATCCGGCAGACTGCCGAGGTCGCCCGTGCCCACCCCGGTGCGATGCCCGAGGGCGAGCTCGCCGATGCAGTGCTGGAGGAGTCCGCGCGCATGCAGCGGCTGGTCGAGCAGATGCTGCTGTTGACCCGTGCCGACGAAGGCGGCGGCCGGCGTGCACCGGGCGAGGTCGATCTCGACGACCTGGTCCTGGCCGAGGTCGAGCGGGTCCGCCGGATGGGCAGTGTCGGCGTCGACGGAAGCGACGTCGCCCCGGCCCGCACCTGGGGTGATCGCACCGCGCTGGCCCAGGTGGTCCGCAACCTGGTCGACAACGGGGTGCGGCACGCGCGCACCCGGATCGCGGTGTCCTGCGGCAGCGCTCCCGACGGGGCCTGGCTGACCGTCGACGACGACGGCTCCGGAGTCCCGCCGGGGGAGCGCGAGCGCATCTTCGAGCGGTTCGTGCGACTCGACGAGTCGCGAGCACGCGACGACGGCGGATCCGGTCTGGGCCTGGCCATCGTCCGTGAGATCGCCGGGGTGCACGGGGGAGAGGCACACGTGACCGACTCCCCGATGGGCGGCGCACGCTTCGTCGTACGCCTCCCGGCGGCTCCCTGAAGAGACGTTCAGGAGCGTTCAGGGTGGGTTCAGCATCCCCCTGACAGATTCGACTCATCACATGGAATCGATGAGAGGGACACGATGAACGAGACGACGACACACGACACCGACGAGACCCGCACGAAGCGCAGCTGGCGCAGCCGGCGGGTGCTGGTCCCCGCCGTGGCGGCGCTGGCCGTGGTCGGCATCGGCGGCGGCCTGCTCGCCGCGGGCGCGGCCGACGACGGCCTGCGGGGCGACACCCGCGACCGGGCCGCCGAGGCGGCGATCGAGGAAGTCGGGGGCGGCACGGTCACCGAGGCGGAGAAGGACGACGGCTTCTATGAGGTCGAGGTCACCCGCGAGGACGGCACCGAGGTCGACATCCGCCTCGACCAGGACTACCGGGTGGTCGACACCGAGACCGACGGGCCCGATGGTGACGATGACGACGGGTACGACGACGGGTACGACGACCGCGACACCGACGACAAGCCGCTCTCGGCCGCGGAGACCAAGTCGGCCACCACGGCGGCGCGCGCAGAGATCGACGGCACCGTCACCGACGTCGACCGCGAGTTCCACGGCCGCACACTCGGCTTCGAGGTCGAGGTCACCAAGGACGACGGCACCGAGTGGAACGTCCAGCTCGACCAGGACTTCACGGTGCTGGGCAGCCACCGCGACTAGGGCGTGTCTGCCCAGTCACGAGGACGAGTGCGCGGTTCACGGTGTCGCTCGTTCAGCGACGACCGCCGCCGAGGAGGCCGCCGAGCAGGTCCCCGATGATCGAGCCCGCGTCGAGTCCGCCCTTCGACGAGCCCGAGCCACCGCCGATGGCGCCCTTGAGCACCTGCTCGAGCACCGAACCCAGGACCGACTGGTCCTGCGTCTTTGACGGCGGTGCGCCCTTGGCCGACATCCTCGAGGCGAGCCAGGAGAGCACGATCGGGGCCAGGATCGGGATCAGCTTCTTGACCAGTCCCGACGAGACACCGGTGCTGGCCAGCCGGTTGACCACCTGCTCCTGCTGGTCGCCGAAGATGTGGGCGGCGATCTTCTCGCCCTCCGCAGGATCGAGCGCCGAGGGGGCGCCCCCCTCGTGCTGGCCCAGCGCCCCGAGCAGTGACCTGGCACCGGCCGGGTCCTGGGCATTGGCGTCGAGGCCGCCCAGCAGGGCGGGAAGTGCGGCCCGGGCCGCGGCCTCGACTGCAGCGGGATCCTCGCCGAGGTCTTCGCTGATCTGGTCGATGGGGAGCGAGGCGAGGATCTGCTCGAGATCTGACATGGGGGCAACCTACTGCCACGACACTGGAATTGACCATGGGTTGACACGGTGCGTCCGCGTGTCCTACCGGAGTTGGGCGACGCCCGAACCTACGCTCGTTGCGGGCACGCTTCTGGAGTGGAGACGGGCCACTTCCCCCATCACCGCAACGAACAAGGGTTGGATCGATGGCGAACAGCCTCATCGGCCGTGACATGGCCGTGGACCTCGGAACCGCCAACACGCTGGTCTACGTTCGCGGCAAGGGTGTGATGCTCGACGAGCCCTCGGTCGTGGCGCTCAACGAGACGACCGACGAGATCCTCGCCGTGGGCCACGAGGCCAAGCGGATGATCGGCCGCACCCCCGACAACATCACCGCGATCCGCCCGCTCAAGGACGGCGTGATCGCCGACTTCGACGCGACCGAGCAGATGCTGCGGTTCTTCATCCAGCAGGTCCACCGACGCCGTTACTTCGCCAAGCCCCGACTGGTGATCTGTGTTCCGAGTGGCATCACCGCGGTGGAGCAGCGGGCCGTCAAGGAGGCCGGCTACCAGGCGGGCGCTCGTCGGGTCTACATCGTCGAGGAGCCGATGGCGGCCGCGATCGGCGCCGGTCTTCCGGTGCACGAGGCCACCGGAAACATGGTGGTCGACGTGGGCGGCGGCACCACCGAGGTCGCGGTCATCTCACTCGGCGGCATCGTGAACTCGCTGTCGATCCGCACGGCCGGGGACGACCTCGACCAGGCGATCATCGCGTGGATGAAGAAGGAGTACTCCCTCATGCTGGGGGAGCGCACCGCCGAGGAGATCAAGATGACCTTGGGCTCCGCGTTCCCGTTGCCCAAGGAACCCGAGGCCGAGGTCCGAGGCCGGGACATGATCAGTGGCCTGCCGCGCACCGTCGTGGTCTCCAGCGCGGAGGTCCGCCAGGCCCTCGAGGAGCCCCTGCACAACATCGTCGACGCAGTGCGCACCACGCTCGACCAGACCCCGCCCGAGCTGGCCGGCGACATCATGGACCGCGGCATCGTGCTCACCGGTGGCGGCGCGTTGCTGCGCGGCCTCGACGAGCGGATCCGCCACGAGACGGGCATGCCGGTCCACGTCGCCGAGGACCCGCTGAGCTCGGTGGCCCTGGGCGCCGGCAAGTGTGTCGAGGAGTTCGAGGCCCTCCAGCAGGTGCTCGTCACGGATCGTCGGCGATAGGTCATGGAGAAGCGTTGGAAGGGTCGAGACGACCTGGACAAGAAGGAGCGGTCCTCCGGGTCCGTCCTGGTGGCGTTGCTGCTGGCCTGCGCCACGATGATCACCCTCGATGCCCACGGTGGCGACGACTCGCCGATCGAGCCCGCACGCCGGGTGGCTGGCGAGGCCTTCGGCCCGATCGAGGTGGTCACCGCTGGAGTCGTGCGCCCGTTCGCGGCCGTCCCCGACTACTTCAGCAGCCGCAAGGACCTGCGCCAACAGGTCTCCGACCTCGAGGCCGAGAACTCCCAGCTGCGACACACGGTCGAGACCACCGACCTCGACCGCAACCGCCTCAACGAGTACGACGGCCTGGCCCGCGCCGCGTCCGACACCGGCTACGACCTGGTCCCCGCCCACGTGATCGCCGTCGGCTCGGGTCAGTCGTTCTCCAACACGGTCACCATCGACGCCGGCTCCGGCTCGGGCCTGCACGCCGACATGACCGTGCTCAACAACGACGGCCTGATCGGTCGCGTCGTCCGGGTCACGCGCACCACCGCCACCGTCGTACTCATCGTCGACAAGGAGTCCGTGGTGGGCGGGCGGTTGGCCTCCAGCATGGAGATCGGCTTCCTCAGCGGCCGCGGCATCATCGACGGCACCGGACGACTCGACCTCGACCTGATGGACGACTCCGTGGTCGCGAACGCCGGCGACGTGGTCACCACCTGGGGGAGTGAGGCCGGCACCCCCTATGTCTCCGGCATCCCGATCGGCAAGGTGGTCTCGGTGGTCAACAGCCCCCGCGAGACCTCGCGGCGTGCCGTGATCCAGCCGCTGGTGGACTTCACCTCCCTCGACCTCGTCGGCGTGGTGGTGCCGGGCGGCACCAGCTCCGACCGGTCCGTGATCAAGGCCCAGGACGGGGAGTGAGATGAGCTTCCTACGTGCTCTGGTCGCCTTCGCCGTGGTGGCGCTCGCCGTGGTGCTGCAGGTCAGCCTGTTCCCCCACTTCGCCTGGGACGGTGTGGTGCCCAACCTGGCGCTGTTGGTCGTGGTGGGTGCCGCACTGGTTCGGGGCCCGCAGTTCGCAGCCACCCTCGGGTTCGTCGCCGGAGCGGTGATCGACCTGGCTCCTCCGGCCGACCACGTGGCCGGCCGATGGGCCCTGGCCCTGGTCGTCGTGGGATACCTGGCCGGCCGGGTCCGCCAGGACGCCAAGCCCCATGCGCTTGCAGCCGTGGGCACCGTCGCTGCCGCCTCGTTCATCGGCACCTCGATCTTCGCCCTGTCCGGACTGATCCTCAGTGACCCCGCCGTCACGGTCCCCGACACGCTCAAGGTGATCCTCGTGGCCGTGGTCTGGGACGTGCTGCTCACCCCGTTCGTGCTCCCGCCGGTGATGACCCTGTTCCGCCGCCTCGAACCGGCCGAGGTGGCGTGGTGATGGCTCGCAGTGCCGCAGGCTCCAGCCAGCAGCGCAGCCGGTTGCGGCTGATCGTCGTCCAAGCGCTCGTGCTCAGTCTCTTCGCCACGCTCTTCGCCCGGCTGTGGTACCTCCAGGTGGCGGCCGGAGAGGTCTACCAGGCCAAGGCCGCCTCCCAGTCGATCCGCGAGATCGTGCTCCAGCCCGATCGTGGCCTGATCGTCGACGCCCAGGGCCGCCCGCTGGTCGCGAACCGCAGCTCGTGGGTGATCTCGGTCGACCGCACCACCCTGGGCAAGCTGCCCGACGGCCAACAGCACAAGCTGCTGCGCCGGGTCGCCCGGGCCATCGGGGTGACGCCGAGGGCGATCCATGCCCGCCTGCTCAACTGCGGCGATGCCGACGCGGTAGCCCGCAAGTGCTGGAACGGGTCGCCCTACCAACCCGTGCCGATCGCCAAGGACGTCAAGACCAAGGTCGCCCTGCTGATCAAGGAGCAGGCCGAGGACTATCCCGGGGTGCTCGCCCAGCAGCAGTCCGTGCGTGCCTACCCCCAGCCGTACGGCGTGAACGCGGCCCACCTGCTCGGCTACCTCAGCCCGATCACCGAGGGCGAGCTCGCCGAGGCTGAGTCGGCCGACGACATCTCCGTCAACGGAGCCTCCCAGGTCGGGCGTGCCGGTGTGGAGAAGCAGTACGACCGCTACCTGCGCGGCATGCCCGGCTATCAACGCGTCGAGGTGAACTCGATGGGCCAGGTGATGAAGGAGCACAGCCTCGACGCGGGTACGCCGGGAGACACCCTGGTCACCAGCATCGACGCCAAGGTGCAGGCCACGGTCGAGAAGCAGCTCGCCGAGACGATCGCCACCGCCCGCAAGACCTACGACACCGTCACCCACAAGAACTACGTCGCCGACTCGGGATCCGCGGTCGTGATGGAGGTGAAGACCGGGCGCATCGTCGCGATGGCCAGCCAGCCGACGTACGACCCGTCGGTCTGGGTCAACGGCATCACCCAGAAGCAGCTCGCCCACCTCTACTCGGAGAAGGCCGGCACCCCGCTGCTCTCCCGGGCCACCCAGGGGCAGTTCGCGCCCGGCTCGACGTGGAAGCCGATGATGACCGTCGGCGCGCTGACCAACGGCTACACCACCGACACCCGGCTCAACTGCTCCTCGGCCTTCCAGGTCGGCAACCGACAGTTCAAGAACTACGAGTCCGGTGCCTACGGGTTCATCGGCTTCGACAAGGCGCTCGAGGTCTCGTGCAACACCTTCTTCTATCGCGTCGGCTACGACTTCTGGCGCCGCTACGGCTCCGACGTGGCCGACGTGAACGCCAAGGACCCCTTGGTCGAGGAGGCCGAGAAGTTCGGCTTCGGCAAGACCACCGGCCTCGACCTGCCTGCGGAGGCATCGGGCCGGATCGCCGACCGGGAGTGGAAGCGCGGCTACTACGACGCCCAGAAGGACTACTACTGCGGCCTGGCCGAGAACCCGCCCGCGGACGCCAGCGACTTCCTGCGCCGGTTCGCGCGAGAGTTCTGCATCGAGGGCTACGCCTACCGTGCCGGTGACGCGGTCAACTTCGCGATCGGCCAGGGCGACACCATCGTCACCCCGCTCCAGCTCACCCGCGCCTACGCGGCGATCGCCAACGGCGGCACGCTGTGGAAGCCGCGCATCGGCAAGGCGGTCGTCGACGCCGAGGGCAACCTGGTCAAGCGCATCGAGCCCGAGAAGCAGGGCACGGTCGACATTCCCGCATCGGTCCACGGCTACCTCGACAACGCACTCAAGGGCGTGACCCGCCAGGGCACCATGGCCTGGAAGATGGGCGGCTTCCCGCTCGACCAGGTGCAGATCCGCTCGAAGACCGGGTCCGCCGAGGTCTACGGCAAGCAGTCCACCTCCTGGGTGGCCTCCTACTCGGACGACTACGTGGTCGTGATGATGGTGTCCCAGGGCGGCACCGGGTCCGGCACCTCCGGCCAGGCGGTGCGCAAGATCTGGGAGACCCTCTACGGCATCGACGGTGAGCAGGTCACGCCGGCACGTTCCGCGATTCCCGACGTCGTGGCCGGCAAGAAGCTGCCGGTCTTCGCCAAGGACGGCTCCATCCTTCCTCCGACGAAGGCGAAGAACTGATGAAGCGTCGCGCTCCCGGACTCGACTGGATCCTGATGATCGCCGCGTTGGCACTGGTGTGCCTCGGCTCGGTGCTGGTCTGGTCGGCCACGTCCAACCGTGACGACCTCACCGGCGGCGACTCCACGACGTACCTGAAGAAGCAGCTGGTCAACGTGGCCATCGGCGTGGTGCTGATGGTGATCGTGATGGCCACGGACCACCGGTGGGTGCGCATCGTGGCGCCGCTGATCTACTTCGCCTCGGTGATCGGGCTCGGCCTGGTGCTGGTCATGGGCAGCACAGTGAACGGTTCCCGCTCCTGGTTGATGCTGGGCGGGATGTCGATCCAACCCTCGGAGTTCGCCAAGCTGGCCGTGGTGATCGGCATGGCACTGCTGGTCGCCGAGCGTGCCGAGGGCTCGTGGCGCAAGCGGGTCGGCACCACTGACGTCGTTGCCATGCTGGGCATCGCCGGACTCCCGGCCGCGCTGATCCTGCTGCAGCCCGATCTCGGCACGATGCTCGTGCTGACCGCTTGTGTGTTCGGCGTGCTGGCGATCTCCGGTGCCCCTCGGATCTGGCTGGGAGGAATGCTGGCCGCGGGCATCGTGGTCGCCTGGGTGGCGGTGGCTGCCGGGTTCCTCAAGGACTACCAGATCGATCGCTTCATGGCTTTCACGAACCCCGAGCTCGACCCGCGCGGCGCCGGCTACAACGTGGAGCAGGCACGCATCGCGATCGGCAACGGAGGCATCTTCGGGCAGGGTCTCTTCGACGGGTCGCAGACTCGCTCCGGCTTCGTGCCCGAGCAACACACCGACTTCATCTTCACCGTGGCTGGCGAGGAGCTGGGCCTCATCGGGGCGGGCGTGCTGATCGCCCTGCTCGCCATCGTGGTCTGGCGGGCCCTGTCGATCGCCACCCACTCCGAGGACATGTTCGGGCGGGTCGCCGCGGCCGGCATCGCCTGTTGGGTCGGCTTCCAGGCCTTCCAGAACATCGGCATGTGCCTGGGCATCATGCCGGTGACCGGTGTCCCGCTGCCCTTCGTGTCCTACGGAGGGTCGTCGATGTTCGCCGGCATGCTGGCGATCGGCCTGCTGCAGAACGTCCACCTGCGCTCGACCTCGACCTTGCCGACCCGCTTCGCCACCTCGTCGCGCACCCGCACCCTCTCCACCTGACGCGAACGGCGTCTGCTCGACGCGCGACCCGCGAGTTGTTGACGCGCGAGCCCCCGGTTCTCGCTGCATCGCCGGTTCGGGGACGACGTGGAATCGGCGTACCCTTGTGCGTCGTACTGCCCCCTGATCTGACTGAGGTGTGTCCCGTGGGTTCCGACTTGCTCGACAGCGACGGCCGAACCGGCCATGCCAGCGTCTTCGAGCGCCTCGAACCTCGCCTGCCGTCGGTGCAGAAGCCGATCCAGTACGTCGGCGGCGAGCTCAACTCGACGCTCAAGGACTGGGCCTGCGCCCCCGAGGGGCCGACCGTCCGCTGGGCGTTGATGTACCCCGACGCCTACGAGGTCGGTCTGCCCAACCAGGGCGTCGCGATCCTCTACGAGGTGCTCAACGAACGCGACTGGATCGTCGCCGAGCGCACCTACTCGGTGTGGCCCGACATGGAGAAGGTGATGCGCGAGGGCGACGAATTCGGCCCCATCCCGCAGTTCACCGTCGACAACCACCGGCCGGTGCGTGCCTTCGACGTGTTCGGCCTGAGCTTCTCCACCGAACTCGGCTACACCAACATGCTCAACGCGCTGTCGCTGGCGCAGATCCCGATGCACGCGGTCGATCGCACCGACGAGGACCCGATCGTGCTCTCCGGTGGGCACGCGTCGTTCAACCCCGAGCCGATCGCCGACTTCGTCGACGCCGTCGTGCTCGGCGACGGTGAGGAGATCGTGCTGGCGATCTCCGAGGTGATCCGCGAGTGGAAGTCGCAGGACCGCCCGGGAGGTAGGGACGAACTGCTGCGTCGTCTGGCGATGAGCAACAACGTCTACGTGCCCAAGTTCTATGACGTGTCGTACGACGACGAGAGCCACCAGATCGCCTCCGTCGTGCCCAATGTGCCCGGAGTGCCCGACCGGGTCCGCAAGCACACCCTGATGGACCTCGACGCCTGGCCCTACCCGGCCAAGCCACTGGTGCCCCTGGCCGAGACCGTCCACGAGCGCTTCTCGGTGGAGATCTTCCGTGGCTGCACCCGTGGTTGCCGCTTCTGCCAGGCCGGCATGATCACCCGCCCGGTGCGCGAGCGCTCCATCGAGACGATCGGTGCGATGGTCGAGAACGGCATCCGCAAGTCCGGTTTCGAGGAGGTCGGCCTGCTGTCCCTCTCGAGTGCCGACCACACCGAGATCGGTGACGTCGCCAAGGGGCTGGCCGACCGCTACGAGGACTCCAACGTCTCGCTGTCGCTGCCCTCCACCCGCGTGGACGCCTTCAACATCTCCCTCGCCAACGAGTTCTCCCGCAACGGGCGCCGCTCGGGACTCACGTTCGCCCCCGAGGGCGGCAGCGAGCGGATGCGCAAGGTGATCAACAAGATGGTCAGTGAGGAGGACCTGATTCGCACGGTCTCGGCGGCCTACTCCCACGGCTGGCGCCAGGTGAAGCTCTACTTCATGTGCGGGCTGCCCACCGAGACCGACGAGGACGTCCTCGAGATCGCGGACCTCGCGAAGAAGGTGATCGCCGAGGGGCGGGCGGTGTCGGGTCGCAACGACATCCGCTGCACCGTCTCGATCGGTGGGTTCGTGCCGAAGGCGCACACGCCCTTCCAGTGGGCCGCCCAGCTCGACCACGAGACCACCGACTCACGATTGAAGAAGCTGCGTGACCTGGTGCGCGCCGACAAGAAGTTCGCCCGGGCCATCGGCTTCCGCTACCACGACGGGCGCCCCGGCATCATCGAAGGACTGCTCTCGCGCGGTGACCGTCGCGTGGGCCGCATCATCGAAGAGGTGTGGCGGGACGGCGGCCGTTTCGACGGCTGGAGTGAGCACTTCTCCTTCGAGCGTTGGGAAGCCGCCGCGGAGCGTGCCCTCGAGGGCACCGGTGTCGACCTCGACTGGTTCACCATCCGTGAGCGCGACCTCGAGGAGATCCTGCCGTGGGACCACCTCGACTCCGGCCTCGACAAGGACTGGCTGTGGGCCGACTGGGAGGACGCGCTCGACCCCGACAGCATCGACGTCGAGGACTGCCGCTGGACACCCTGCTACGACTGCGGCGTCTGCCCTGAGATGAACACGGAGATCCAGATCGGGCCGACGGGCCAGAAGTTGTTGCCTCTCTCCGTCGTCTGAGCCCGCGCAGCGAGTCACGAGCGGAGCGGGTGAAGCGCCAGTCGGTCCGTCACCTGAGCCCGCGCAGCGACGACTGAGCGACCACACCAACATGCACAACGGGCGTACGCCGGCGCGCGCTGAGCGTGAAGTCGACCGTTCGGGAGTCGTTGTGCAGGTTCGCGTGGTCGCCGTGCCTAGGGTGGGGCAGTGGCCAGACTGATCCACCTCAATGGTGCTCCGGGAATCGGCAAGAGCACGATCGCCGAGCGGTACGCCGCGGCGCACCCGGGCGTTCTCAATTGCGACATCGACCGGCTGCGCATGTTGATCGGCGGCTGGCGTGACGACTTCGAGGCAACCGGCGAGGTGATCCGTCCCGTCGCGCTCGCGATGATCCGTGAGCACCTGGCCGGCGGACGTGACGTCGTACTGCCGCAGATGTTGGTGCGAGAGCGCGAGTTGCAGCGCTTCGAAGCCGTGGCCCGTGAAACCGGGCACGACTACGTGCATCTCATGCTGCGCGCCGACATCGGTACCTCACGGCACCGGTTCGAAGCCCGCCCACCTGACGACCCGCTGCATGCGTTGATCGGCGAGGTCGTCGCCGCGCAGGGCGGACCGTCGGTCGTCGACGGTCTCGAGGCCCGCCTGGTTGCGATTCCTGCGGTGTACGTCGACGCGCGCGGCACCGTGGGCGAGACCTTGGCCTCAGTGGTTGCCGCGCTTGGCTAGCGTGGCGGGCATGCGCGACATCGAACACCTTGCACGCCGCTTCCTGGACACCATGCAGGCCCGTGCCTGGGACGACTGGGCGGCGCTGATGCGTGAGGACGTTGTCTACGCGATGCCCCAGACGGGGGAGCGGATCACCGGCCGCGAGCGCTATCTCGAGTTCAACCGCACCTATCCGGGCGAGTGGCAGCTCACGCCGTACGTCGTGATCGGCAACCCGAGCAGCGCGGTGGTGTGGTTCCGTTGGAGCATGGACGACGCGGAGTCGGGTGACGCGCAGGTGTTCCTCGAGTTCGACGAAGCCGGTCTGATCACGCGGGTGACCGATTTCTGGCCCGAGCCGTATGAGCCGCCGGAGCGTCCGGCTGGCCTCATCGACGGCAGGTGAGGCGCATCAAGCATTGACGGCTCGAGCAGCAACGAACGCCAGTTGGCGCATCAAGAATTGCCTGTTGGCGCAGCAACGAGTGACAGTTCGTCCTCGATCACACGGGGTCCGGCGGCATACCAACCGATGAGCAGTTGCGGGACGGTCAGCGCCAGCAGGAAGCCGAGCGGCCAGGTCCACCCGCCGGTGGTGTCGTAGATCGCGCCGACCGTGAACGGACCGACGGCGGCCAGGAGGTAGCCGGCCGACTGGGTGAAGCCCGACAGTGCGGCGGTTCCGGCGGGCGTGCGCGAACGGAGCCCGATCATGGTCAGGATCAGGGGGAAGGTGCAGGCGCCGATGCCGACGAGGACCGCCCACACCACCGCCAGCGAGTGCGGCGCGAGCATCAGGCCGACGTACCCGATGGGATAGCAGGCCATCACAGAGAGAAGCACGCCTCGCTGGCTGGTACGACGAGCTGCCGCGGCCGGGATCCACAGCGAGAGGGGAATGCTCACCGCGGCCAGCAGCCCGACCAGGAGCCCGGCGTCGGTGGCCGAGTACCCGTTGTCGCGCCACAGCTGGGCGAACCAGCCGAAGACGGCGTAGGCCTGCAGCGACTGGAGGCCGAAGAAGAGCGCCATCGCCAACCCCAGGCGAGTGCGTGCCACCTGCAGCAGGGTGACCGAGTGGGGCGCTGCATCGAGGTGCTGGTCGTGACCGATCATCAGCACCCACGGCAGGGCGGCAACGACGGCCACGATCGCCCACACACCGAGGCCGGCCCGCCATCCACCGAAGGCGTCGGAGACCGGCACGGTCAGGGTGAGGGCAGACGTCAGCCCGACGGCGAGTGAGGTCGTGTAGAGCGCAGTGATCACGCCGACCCGGTCGGGGAAGTGCAGCTTGACCAAGGACGGCAGGAGCACGTTCGCCGCGGCCATCCCGGCCAGCGCCACAAGGGACAGCAGCAGGAACAGCGCGGGGGAGCCGACCGAGGCCCGGAGCCCGAGACCGAGGGCAACGGTGACCAGGGCGGCCAGGGTCACTCGGTGCACTCCGAGTCGTCCGGCCAGCCACGGAGCGAAGGCCCCGAAGCCGGCGAATGCGATCACGGGCAGTGACGTGAGCACCCCGGCCAGGGTGTGCGACATCCGCAACCCGTGGGTCACCTCGGCGAGCACCGGGCCGACGCTGACCGCGGCCGGGCGCAGGTTCACCGACAGCAGCACGATGGCTGCGAGGATCAAGAGAGAACCAGAACGACCGCCGGGGGCGTCCCGGCGGTCGTTGCTGGTGTCGGAGTGCTCGTTCAGGAGATCTTCTTGTCGATCTTCTCGTCGTCGCTGCGCTTGGCGTAGCAGAGGAACTTCTCGTCGTCGGACGGGTTGTTGTCCTCGTTGGCGATGCCGTACTCGACCTTGCCGTCGAGAGCGCTGTCGATGTCGCCGGCCTTGTCCTCGCCGAGCAGCGAGCTGCACACGCCGTAGGCGACGCCGGCGTCGGTGACGTCATCGGGGTTGGACGGCATGAAGCCGGAGTTCTTCACCTCGTCGAAGGTGCCGATGTAGACGATCTCGCCGTCGTGGTCGTCCGAGCAGTCCTTCTTGGTCATCATCACCGAGTCGTCATCGACATCGATGTTGGTGCACTGTCCGACCTCGGCGCTGTCGAGGTCGATGGTGTTCTGGTCGAGGAAGTAGACCGCGACACCGACGCCGATGGCCAGCAGCGTGCCGATGATGCCGATGATGATGCCGGCAATGGCGGCCCAGCGACCCTTGCGCTGACCGTTCTTGGTGCGTCCCAGGCCGATGAAGCCGAGGATCACCGCGATGATGCCGAGCGGGCAGCAGACCAGGCTGACCACGAACGCGCCGATGGAGATGCCGTCGGTGCCCTTGCCGGCGTCGTTGCCGCCCTGCCAGGCGCCGTACGGGTTGTTCGGGTCGTACGCCGGCTGGCCGTAGGCGGGCTGCTGGCCATAGGGCTCCGAGCCGTAGGAAGGCTGCTGGCCGTACGCCGGCTGCTCACCGTAGGACGAGTGCGTCGGGGGCAGGTTCTCGTCGCCGGAGGGGTTCTCGCCGGAACCGGGATAGGAAGGAGGCTGAGTCATCGGAGTCCCTTACTGAACAATCTGCTCGTTGAGCGACTCACCGTCGCTGTTGCGGATGAAGCACACGACCTTGTCGCCCTCGGACGGGTCGTCGCTGGCGACCAGCGGGCGGACCTCGTTGCCCTCGCCGGTCAGGTCGTCGAAGGACGTGCCTGCGCTCTCGAGCTCCTCGACGCACTTGCTGCCGGCCGCGTCGATGTCGAAGTCGTCTGCCTGGTCACCGTCGACGTCGTAGGTCGCGAAGACCTCGGCGTCGTGGCCCTTGTCGCAGTCGGTCTCCTCGAGGGCGCCGATGGTGCCCTCACCGTCGGCGATGTCGCTGCTCGACAGGCACTGGCCGGGCTTCAGGTCGTCGACGGCGATGCCGTCGGCCGAGTCGTCACCGGTGAGGGCGATGACCGCCCAGATGGCGCCGCCGATCAGGACGATCAGCACGAGGAGCAGGACCGGGATCAGGATCTTCTTCTTGCCGCCGCCACCGGAGCCGCCGCCCTGGGGACCGCCCTGGGGGCCGCCGTACGCCGGCTGCTGGTACTGCTGCTGCGGCTGGCCGTACTGGCCGTAGCCCTGCTGGGGCTGGCCGTAGGGCCCGGGCTGCTGGGGTTGTTGCGGCTGGCCGTAGGGGCTGCCCTGCTGGGGCTGCTGGGGCTGGCCGTAGGGGCCGGGCTGCTGGGGCTGTTGCGGCTGGCCGTAGGGATTGCCCTGCTGGGGCTGCTGGGGCGGGCCGTAGGGGTTCGGCTGTTGCGGCTGGCCGTAGGGATTGCCCTGCGGCGGCTGGTGGCGCGTGGGCTCCTCGGGCGAGCCGGGGTACGGCGGCTGGTTGGACATGTAAGACCTTCCGGGTCGGCTAATGGCCCCAAAGAGGTTGCTCATCGAACGTATGTGATCGGCTGCAGACTATCCGAACCCGGCCCCCCTCAAACCTGCCGTGCCCATGCGGTTGTCACCGGGAGACGGCATGCTGCGCACATGCACCACATCGACGACGACCAACGCCGCCATCGAATGGCCAGACGCCACGGCATCGCACCGGCCCATCGACTCAGTGACCCGGTCTCGGTGACGCGGGCCATGACGGTGCTGCACGCCACCGAGGCGGCCAGTGTCCACCTCGCCGTCGCGGCCAGGTCGGAGGCTGCCGTGGCCGACGTCGACGCCGCCCTCTACGACGAGCGCAGCCTGGTCAAGCAGCTGGCCATGCGGCGCACCCTGTTCGTCCTTCCCCGTGATCTGCTCCCTGCCGCTTGGGGGAGCGCGGCAGCGCGGGTTGCCGAGCAGGAGCACGGCAAGGTCTCCCGCGACGTGGTCCGCTCCGGCATCGCCCGCGACGGCGACGCCTGGTTGCGACGGGCCGAGAAGGCCGTGTTGGAGGAGCTTGCGGACGGTGCCCGAAGCGCGACCGAGATCCGGGAGGCCGTGCCCGAGCTCGCCGGCAAGGTCACGATCGGCTCAGCCACCTCGAAGTGGGGTGGTGAGATGCCCATCGCGCCACGGGTGTTGACCTGGCTCGGTGCCCGAGGCCTCATCGTCCGCGGTGAGAATGCGGGGCACTGGCGGCTGCCGCGGGCTCGATGGACCTCGGTCGACGCCTGGCTCGGGGAGGTACCCGCGGCGCTGCCCACCGACGAGGGGTACGCCGAGTTGGTGCGCCGCTGGCTCGGCACGTTCGGTCCCGGCACCACCAAGGACCTCCAGTGGTGGCTCGGCTCGACGGTGACTGCTGCGCGTCGCGCGCTGGG
Organism: Nocardioides sp. Soil797; assembly: GCA_001429555.1. Classification (GTDB taxonomy): domain Bacteria; phylum Actinomycetota; class Actinomycetes; order Propionibacteriales; family Nocardioidaceae; genus Nocardioides. The sequence goes on from LMSR01000014.1 coordinate 139,237, forward strand.
CGACGTGGAGGCGGTCGAGGTGTCGCTCGACGGCGGTGGCACCGGCTGGGTGCTGCCCGACGACCTGGACCCGGTCGAGCCGGTCGAGAACTGGGCGGCCCTGCTCCCGGTGCTCGACCCGACCACCATGGGGTGGAAGGAACGTGACTTCTACCTCGACCCCGACCACACGGCGTACCTCTTCGACTCGAACGGCAACGGCGGCACCACCGCCTGGTGGAACGGGCGCATCGTCGGCTGCTGGGTGCAGGACGACGAAGGAGTGGTCTCCGTGGTGCCGCGTGGCGAGCTGCCGAAGGAGGCCGCGGCTGCCCTGGCCGTCGAGGCCGACCGGCTCACCACCTGGCTCGGCGGCGTGAAGATCTCCAGCGTCTACTCCTCCCACCAGATGAAGTCGGCCCGACTGCCCTGATCCCGGATCCGCGATCACTGGAGTCGGCGATCGCTGGAATCGGCGCCGAGCCGATATCGTGCGGGCGTGCGCGAACAGCCAGAACAGCAAGCCCCGCCCGTCCAACGACTCCGGGTCCGCTACGCCAAGCGGGGTCGCATGCGCTTCACCAGCCACCGCGACTTCAGCCGTGCCTTCGAGCGCGCCGTCTTCCGGGCGCAGGTGCCGATGGCCTATTCATCCGGCTTCAACCCGCACCCCCGCATCTCCTATGCCGGCGCAGCTCCGACCGGTTCGGCCAGCGAGGCCGAATACCTCGAGATCGCCCTGGCACAGGTGGTCGACCCGGCTGCCGTCAAGGCGCAGCTGGTGGAGGCGCTGCCCGAGGGGCTGGACATGATCGAGGTTGCCGAGTCGCGGGGAGGTTCGCTCGCCGACCTCCTGCAGGCGAGTCACTGGCAGCTCGACCTGGCCGTCGAGGCAGACCTTGCCGCTGCGGCGGTCAGCACGTTCCTGGCCGCGGACGAGATCTCCGTCGAGCGGATGACCAAGAAGGGCCTGCGCACCTTCGACTGCCGTGCGGCGGTGCGATCGATGACCGCGACACCGACGGAGCGCGGCGTACGACTCGACGTGCTGCTGGTGCACGGCGTGCCGAGCGTGCGCCCCGACGACGTACTCACCGGGTTGCACGCAGTGGCCGGTCTCGAGGCCGTGGCCGGGGGCACCCTGCTGACCCGCGTGGCCCAGGGGCGGCTCCTCGACGACGACACGATCGGCGACCCGCTGGCCTGATCGACGTTGGCCGGGTTTGCGGATCCGTGTGCGATACTCGCCACAGGTCAACGTGCTGCGGCTTGCTGCACACACCGACCCGACGACGTTCTCGCCGAGGCCACACCCGGTCCCGGCACATGAAGTGGAAGTCGTCACCAGACCGCGACGCGGCTCCGTGTTGGTGAGAGCAACACGATCGCCCGGCGACCGCGGCAGGTGGCAACGGAGGCTTGATGACGCACGACGGAGATCTCGTCGCCACCTGAAGGCTTTGCGCTGGTGCGCCACATGACTCGCCAGCGTCCGACTGGCACCGGGCCCGTGAAGACGGCCGCGGTGGCCGAGGAGCAAAATGCTCGACGAAGACAACAGCACCACCGCCGGAAACACCACCGAGTCGGGCAGCACCGACTCATCGGTCCCGACCGAGGCCCCGGCGAAGAAGACGACGGCTCGCAAGAGCGCCGCGAAGAAGACCACGGCCAAGAAGGCSACCACGCGCAAGGCCGCCGCCAAGAAGGCAGCTCCCGCAGCTCCTGCGGAGGACGCGGCTCCGGCGGTCGAGGCCGCCGCGGAGGAGTCGTCCGAGCCGGCGAAGAAGACGGCCGCSARGAAGACCACGGCCAAGAAGKCCACGCCCCGCAAGACCGCAGTCAAGCAGGTGGCGGCTCCGGAGCCCACCGAGTCGACCAGCGCCGACGCCGCAGCGGCCCCGGCGGTCCTGTTCCAGACCCCCGAGCCCACCAAGGCACCCGTCCGCCGCACCCGCAAGACCACCCAGGTCAAGCAGGTCCCCGCTCCCGACGAGTCGGCAGAGTCGACCTCGCCGGTCGAGCCCGCTGCGGTTGCCTCATCCCCGGCCGAGGACGCACCCACCACGGCAGGTGCCGAGGGCGACTCGGCCGAGGGCAGCGAGACGAAGGCGAAGACCAAGTCGGGCCAGAGCAGATCCGGCCAGAAGAAGTCGGGCCAGAAGAAGGCGAAGAAGCCCGCCGATGCGAGCGAGCCCACCGACGAGGAGTCGGTCGAGAAGCCCGCCAAGGCCAAGAAGCAGGGCAAGAAGAACGCGTCGGACGACACCGCCGCTGATGAGCAGCAGGGGAAGCCCGCCACCGAAGAGACCGACGGGGCCACCGAGCCTGACGGATCCACCGAGACCGACGGTGACGCCTCCGACGGCGAAGGGGCCGGTGGCCCGCGCCGCCGGCGTCGCCGTGGCGGTCGTCGTCGGCGCAAGTCCGGCGACTCCGACACCGACTCGAACGACAACGACAGCGACCAGGACTCCGACGAGTCGGACTCCAAGGACTCCTCGGACGATGCCGACGGCGACTCGGGTGAGGGCACCGGCAGCCGTCGCCGTCGCCGTCGTCGTCGCGCCGGGGACAACAACGGTGGCTCGGGCGACGACCCGGAGAACACCGTCACCAGGGTTCGCCAGGGCCGCAGCGTCGAGGACCAGATCACCGCAGTCACCGGCTCCACCCGTCTCGAGGCCAAGAAGCAACGGCGTCGCGAGGGTCGCGAGGCCGGTCGCCGCCGGGCACCGATCGTCAGCGAGGCAGAGTTCCTCGCTCGCCGGGAGTCCGTCGACCGCAAGATGGTCATCCGGCAGCACAAGGAGCTCACCCAGATCGCCGTGCTCGAGGACAAGGTTCTCGTCGAGCACTACGTGGCCCGTGAGTCGCAGAACTCGCTGATCGGCAACGTGTACGTCGGCCGGGTGCAGAACGTGCTGCCCTCCATGGAGGCGGCGTTCGTCGACATCGGCAAGGGCCGCAACGCGGTCATCTATGCCGGCGAGATCAACTGGGCGGCTCTGGGCCACAAGGACGGCGCGCCCCGCAAGATCGAGTCGGTGCTCTCCAGCGGCCAGTCGATCCTGGTGCAGGTCACCAAGGACCCGATCGGCCACAAGGGTGCCCGACTGACCGGGCAGGTCAGCCTCGCCGGGCGATTCCTGGTCTACGTCCCCGACGGCACCACCAGCGGCATCTCCCGCAAGCTGCCCGACACCGAGCGCAGTCGACTCAAGAGCGTGCTCAAGGAGATCGTCCCCGACTCCGCAGGCGTCATCGTCCGTACGGCGGCCGAGGGTGCCTCCGAGGACGAGCTGACCCGTGACGTCGAGCGACTCAAGGCACGCTGGGAGGACATCGAGGCCAAGTCGAAGTCCGGTGGCTCCCCGAAGCTGCTCTACGGTGAGCCCGATCTCACCCTCAAGGTCGTGCGCGACCTGTTCACCGAAGACTTCTCCAAGCTGGTCATCGAGGGCGACGAGGCCTGGGAGACGGTCAGGGACTACGTCTCCCACATGGCTCCCGACCTCGAGGAGCGGATGGAGAGGTTCGAGTCGGAGACCGGCCAGGACTCCTTCGCGGCGTACCGCATCGACGAGCAGATCGCCAAGGGCGTCGACCGCAAGGTCTGGTTGCCCTCGGGTGGGTCGCTGATCATCGACCGCACCGAAGCGATGACCGTGGTCGACGTCAACACCGGCAAGTTCACCGGCTCCGGGGGCAACCTCGAGGAGACCGTCACCAAGAACAACCTCGAGGCCGCTGAGGAGATCGTCCGCCAGCTTCGGCTGCGTGACATCGGCGGCATCATCGTCGTCGACTTCATCGACATGGTGCTCGAGAGCAACCGCGACCTGGTGCTGCGCCGTCTCGTCGAGTGCCTGGGTCGCGACCGCACTCGCCACCAGGTGGCCGAGGTGACCTCGCTGGGCCTGGTCCAGATGACCCGCAAGCGCATCGGCACCGGTCTGCTCGAGGCCTTCAGCGAGGAGTGCGAGCACTGCCAGGGCCGTGGCCTCGTGGTGCACGACATGCCCATCGAACCGAAGAAGTCCGATGACGCCGGACGCTCCTCCGGTGGCCGCCGTGGCCGCGGCCGCGGCAAGAGCGACGGCAACGACTCCAGCAACCAGTCCGGCAGCAACCAGTCCGGCAGCAACGGTGGCGGTCGCAACGGCGGCCAGCAGGCAACCCCGGCGCCGCCGTCGCCCAAGGACGTCGCGGCCATGGCCAAGGCGGAGAACGCCGACAAGCCACCGGCCGACCAGCAGTCAACGGACCAGAAGCCGGCCGACCAGGGTTCAGCGGGTCAGCCGGCGGACAAGCCAGTCGACCAGCCCGTCTCCGAGGCCACGCCTCCGGCCGGCTCCGACGAGCCCGGCACCGGTGCGCCCAGCGCTGACCAGGCACCGGCCGTGGTGAAGTCGACACGTCGACGCTCCGACCGCCGCAGGTCCGGCAATGATGCGAGTCGGGCCAGCGAGCAGTCCGCGCAGTCGTCGGCCCAGACGCCGCCGACCGCTGAGGAGGGGAGCGCGAGCGACAAAGGAGCCGAGGTCCCTGCTGAGGCGCCTGCTGCGCAGCCCGAGGCGACGCCGAAGGTCGTGACCCGCACCCGACGGGGCGCCAGCCGTAGCACCGGTGTGTCCACGCCGGCCCAGGCCACGGCGATCACCATCGCCACGCCGGCACCCGCCCCGGTGCAGGAGCAGGCCGAGGAACCGGCCGCCCCCAAGGTGGTGACCACCACACGTTCGCGTCGCGGTGGCGCCCGCCGGGTCGCCACGGAAACGGCCGAGACCACTGCTGAGGAATCAGCAGAGCAGGCCGTTGAGCCGGCGCCCGCCGAGCTGCACGTGCCGGTCAAGAAGAAGGGCTCGCGCAAGCGCTGACGGGACCGGGGGGCGTCGTTTTGCGGTCGCGCCTCCGGAACCGTAGTATTGCTCCTCGGCATACATCCGTGTGCCCTTTCTGTGTGGCCCACCACCCGACGTACTCCTCTGCGAGCATCGTCTGCGCGTGATTGGCCCCGGAACCCAGTTTTTTCAAGCAGTTGGAATCGACGAAGGAGACCGCGGTGTACGCGATCGTGCGCGCAGGCGCCATTCAGCAGAAGGTTGCCGTGGGCGACGTCATCGAGATCGACAAGGTGGAGACCGGTGTCGGTGAGTCGGTGACCCTTCCCGTGCTGCTCGTCGTCGACGGCGAGGCCGTGACGTCCGACGCCAGCACCCTGGACAAGGCATCCGTGACCGTCGAGGTCCTCGGCGCCACCAAGGGGCCGAAGATCATCATCCAGAAGTACAAGAACAAGACCGGTTACAAGAAGCGCCAGGGTCACCGCCAGAAGTACACCCAGGTCAAGGTCACCGACATCTCCCTGTGACGTCTGGGCGAGCGTGACGGCCCCGGCCGCCACATCCGCCCCGCTCAGTCCTCGACTCGACACCCAAAGGATCTCAACATGGCACACAAGAAGGGCGCCGCGTCCACCAAGAACGGTCGCGACTCGAACTCCCAGCGTCTCGGCGTGAAGCGCTACGGCGGCCAGACCGTCAACGCCGGCGAGATCATCGTCCGCCAGCGCGGCACGCACTTCCACCCGGGCACCGGCGTGGGCCGTGGCGGCGACGACACCCTGTTCGCGCTGATCGGTGGCGCCGTCGAGTTCGGCACCCGTCGCGGCCGTCGCGTCGTGAACATCCTCCCGGGCGAGTGAACTGACGCTCCCCGCACCGTCGCAGGTCGCCTGAGTCGACCTCGACTGCATGCAACACCTGTTGGCGTCCCTAGGATCTAGGGGCGCCTTCGGCATTTATCCCACCAGGAGTTCTCCATGGCAGTTCCGACATTCGTCGACCAGGTCAAGCTGCACGTCGCGGCTGGCCGTGGCGGCAACGGCGTCGCGTCGGTGCACCGGGAGAAGTTCAAGCCGCTCGGTGGCCCTGACGGCGGCAACGGCGGTCCCGGCGGGTCGGTCATCCTGCGGGTCGACCCCGACGTCACCACCCTGATCGACTACCACCACAGCCCGGTTCGACGCGGTGAGAACGGCAAGCAGGGCGCCGGCGCCCACAAGAACGGCGCCCACGGCTCCGACATCGTGCTCCCGGTTCCCGACGGCACTGTGGTCACCGACGCCCAGGGCGAGTTCATCGCCGACCTGATCGGTGCCGGCACCGAGCTGGTCATCGCCAAGGGCGGCAACGGAGGACTCGGCAATGCGGCGCTGGCCTCGTCGAAGCGCAAGGCCCCCGGCTTCGCCCTGCTGGGCGAGCCCGGCGACGAGCTCGACATCGTCCTCGAGCTCAAGGTGGTCGCCGACATCGGCCTGGTCGGATTCCCGAGCGCGGGCAAGTCGTCGCTGATCGCAGCGATCTCGCGGGCTCGTCCCAAGATCGCCGACTACCCGTTCACGACCCTGGTGCCGAACCTCGGCGTCGTCCGGGCCGGCGACACGACCTTCACCGTTGCCGACGTCCCCGGACTGATCGAGGGTGCGGCCGACGGCCGTGGGCTGGGCCACGACTTCCTGCGTCACATCGAGCGTTGTGCGGCCCTGTTGCACGTCATCGACACCGCCACCATCGAGCCCGGCCGCAACCCGGTGGAAGACCTCGACATCATGGAGAACGAGCTCAGCCGCTACGGCGGGCTCGAGGACCGGCCACGCCTGGTCGCGCTGAACAAGATCGACGTCCCCGACGGCCGCGACATCGCGTCCTTCGTCGTCGAAGAGCTGCGTGGTCGTGGGCTACGGGTCTTCGAGGTCAGTGCCGCATCCGGCGAGGGCATGCGCGAGCTGACCTTCGCGATGGCCGAGCTCGTCGCGCAGGCACGTGCCGACAAGCCCGTGGTCGAGACGCCGCGCATGGTGATCCGCCCGAAGTCGGCGGACGGCTCCGGTGACTTCACGATCAAGGAGACCGGTGAGGGCTGGCGGGTGCGGGGCGAGAAGCCGGAGCGCTGGGTCAGGCAGACCGACTTCAACAACGAGGAGGCAGTGGGCTTCCTTGCCGACCGCCTCAACGCGATTGGCATCGAGAAGAAGCTGGTCGAGCTGGGTGCCGTGGAGGGCGACGCGGTGCTGATCGGTGCCGTCGAGAACGCCGTGGTCTTCGACTTCAAGCCCGGGATCGAGGCCGGCGCCGAGATGCTCGGTCGTCGTGGTGAGGACGAGCGCCTGCGCGAAGAACGACCCGCTGCCACCCGTCGCCGTGACATTGCCGAGCAGATGCCGACCCGCAGCGAGACCGAGACCCGCGCCGATGTCGCCCGGCGTCTCGACCGTGGTGAAGAGGTCGGCCCGATGTCGTACGTCGTGGGCTCCGACGAGGACCCGGACTGGAACGAGTTCGACCCCGACGCGGTTCGGGGAGAACCCGGTCAGGACGACGCCGCAATCAACTCAACCGCGGACGACACGACTGAGGACGGCACAGCCGCACGGTCCACGGAGACCGACGAGTCATGAGTGCGCGCGGCGAGGTGACCGTGGCTGCCCGGATCGTGGTCAAGGTCGGTTCGTCGTCGCTCACGACCGCCTCCGGAGGGATTGACCCCGACCGGGTCCGCGACCTCGTCGATGCGCTGGCGGCCGTCCGGGCCCGCGGCGCGGAGGTGGTGCTGGTCTCCTCCGGGGCCATCGCCGCCGGTCTCGCTCCGTTGGGCCTGGCGCGGCGACCGCGCGGGCTGGCCGCGCAACAGGCGGCGGCGTCCGTGGGCCAGGGCCTGCTGGTGCACCGCTACACCGGTGAGTTCGCTCGTCACGGGCTCATCGCCGGTCAGGTGCTGCTCACCGTCGACGACGTGACACGACGCTCCCACTACCGCAACGCACACCAGACGATGGCGAAGCTGCTCGAGATGGGCGTGGTGCCGATCGTCAACGAGAACGACACCGTGGCCACGTCCGAGATCCGGTTCGGCGACAACGACCGTCTTGCCGCGCTGGTGGCACACCTGGTCCACGCGGACCTGCTGGTGCTGCTCTCCGACGTCGACGGCCTGTACGACGGCAACCCGGCCAAACCCGGCACCTCACTGGTTGCCGACATCCGCTCCGCCGACGACCTGGCCGGGATCTCCATCGGCTCGACCGGGTCAGCCGGTCTCGGCACGGGTGGCATGCACACCAAGGTCGAGGCGGCCGCGATCGCCACGGGTGCGGGCATTCCCGTCGTGCTGACATCGGCCCCGCAGGCGGGTGAGGCGCTGGCCGGGAAACCGGTCGGAACGCTCTTCCACGCCACCGGCAAGCGACGTCCGACGCGCTTGCTGTGGCTGGCGCACGCCACCGAGCCGAAGGGGCAGCTGCTGCTCGACGCAGGAGCGGTCGCCGCCGTCGTGGAGCGTCGGGCCTCCCTGCTCGCGGCGGGCGTGCTGGGGGCGACCGGGATGTTCGTCGGGGGAGACCCGGTCGACCTGGTCGGTCCCGAGGGCGCTGTGGTCGCGCGTGGCCTGGTGAACTTTGACAGCGAGGAGATTCCTTCGCTGGCCGGGAAGTCCTCGCATGCCCTCAAGAAGGAGCTCGGTGCCGCCTACGAACGCGAGGTCGTGCACCGCGACGACCTGGTGCTCCTCTGAGCAGCTCGGCTGCACCCCCTTTCGCTCGAACCTGGGGGAGTCGACCTGCCACGGTGGCCGGGTCCCGCAGGGGCGATGCTCCACCGAATGGGCATCGGTTAGGTGCCCCACGAGGCGGCGCCGTACCCTTGAAGATGCAATGAACAACGTCTACCTCGACCATGCAGCCACGACGCCGATGCTTCCGGCGGCGGTCGAAGCGTTGACCGAGCAACTCACCAACACCGGCAACCCCTCCTCGTTGCACGCGTCGGGTCGCCACGCACGCCGCGTGGTCGAGGAGTCCCGCGAGAGGATCGCGCAGGCCCTCAACTGTCGGCCGGGCGAGGTGGTGTTCACCTCCGGCGGCACCGAGGCGGACAACCTGGCGCTGAAGGGCATCTTCTGGTCGCGACAGCGCCCACGCATCCTGAGCACCTCCATCGAGCACCATGCCGTGCTCGACCCGCTGCACTGGCTCGGCCACGACGAGGATGCCGAGGTCACCCTCCTACCTGTCGACGAGCTGGCTCGCCTCGACCTCGATGCGCTGCGTGCCGCTCTCGAGACCGAGCCCGACGACGTCGCGCTGGTCTCCGTGATGTGGGCCAACAACGAGGTCGGCACCCTCCAGCCCATCACCGACGTGGTGGAGTTGGCCGCCGCCCACGGCATTCCGGTGCACACCGACGCCGTGCAGGCGGTCGGCTCGGTGCCGGTCGACTTCGCAGCCTCCGGGGTCGATGCCCTGACCCTGACCGGTCACAAGGTCGGCGGTCCGTTCGGCGTCGGCGCACTCGTCGTACGCCGTGAGCTGGAGGTCACCCCGCTGGTGCACGGTGGGGGACAGGAGCGCGACATCCGCAGCGGCACCATCGACACCCCGGCGATCGCCGGCTTCGCGGCCGCCGTCGAGGCGACCGTGAAGGGGCAGGCCGACCACCACGTGCGGATCAGTGCTCTGCGTGACGAGCTCGTCGCAGGCGTTCGCGCACTCGTGCCCGACGCGATCCTCAACGGCGACCCGGCCAACATGCTGCCCGGCCACGCACACTTCCGCTTCCCCGGCTGTGAAGGGGATTCGCTGCTGATGCTCCTCGACGCCCGCGGCATCGAGTGCTCCACCGGCTCGGCCTGCAACGCCGGTGTGCCCCAGGCCTCCCATGTCCTGCTGGCGATGGGATGCAGCGACGCCGAGGCGCGTGGCTCGCTGCGGTTCTCGCTCGGCCACACCAGCACCCAGTCCGACGTCGATGCGCTGCTTGCCACGATCGGCCCCGTCGTCGAGCGGGCCCGGGCCGCGGGCGCGCGAAAGGCCGTCTGATGCGAGTTCTTGCTGCCATGTCCGGTGGCGTCGACTCGGCCGTCGCCGCAGCGCGTGCCGCAGAAGCCGGCCATGACGTCACTGGCATCCACCTCGCGCTCTCGCGCAACCCCAAGTCCTACCGCAGCGGGGCCCGCGGGTGCTGCACGATCGAGGACAGCAACGACGCCCGCCGAGCCGCCGACGTGATCGGCATCCCGTTCTATGTCTGGGACATGTCGGACGAGTTCCACGACAACGTGGTCGAGGACTTCATGTCCGAGTACGCCGCCGGTCGCACCCCCAACCCGTGCCTGCGGTGCAACGAGAAGATCAAGTTCGCCGCGGTCCTCGACCGGGCCTTGGCACTGGGCTTCGACGCGGTCGTGACCGGCCACTATGCGCAGCTCGAGACAGGCAGCGACGGGCTGATCGAGATGCACCGGGCCGTCGACATGGGCAAGGACCAGTCCTACGTGCTCGGCGTGCTCACCCAGGACCAGCTGGCCCACTCGCTGTTCCCGCTCGGCGACTCCGTCAAGGACGACGTACGCAGTGAGGCCGAGCGCCGCGACCTGATGGTGGCCAACAAGCCCGACTCCCACGACATCTGCTTCATCGCCGACGGCGACAACGCCGGTTGGCTGAAGGAGAAGCTCGGTGACCGAGCCCCCAACGACGGTGGCGACATCGTCGACCACACCACCGGTGAGGTGCTGGGACAGCACGAGGGCACCACGGCCTACACCATCGGCCAGCGCAGGGGCCTGCGGATCGGGCGTCCGGCGTCCGACGGCAAGCCGCGCTTCGTGCTCGACATCGAACCGGTCTCGGGCACCGTGACGGTCGGTCCTCGCGAGGCACTGCGCATCGACCGGATCAGCGGCATCAGGGCACGCTGGTGCGGCACCGTGCCGAGTCGCCTCGAGGGCACCGTGCAGCTGCGCGCCCACGGCGCCGAGCACCGTGCGATCGTGACCACCGACGGCGCCGACGTCGAGATCGAGCTGCTCGACCCGGCTGAGGGAATCGCCCCCGGCCAGGCCGCGGTGATCTATGACGGCACCCGAGTGGTCGGCTCGGCCACCATCTCCGCAACCGCACGGACCTCGGTCACCGCGTGAGCGTCCTTGCGACCGGCATCGGATCGATGCCCGGTGGCGACGCACTGGGCAACGAGGCCGACAACGCGCGTTCCTACGCCGAAGCCGTGCGCGTCGTGGTCGGTGAGCTGCCCGACGTCGTGCACGTGCCGGAGCTGCCCGGTCGTGGCGCCGGGGCGAGCATGACCGGCCGCGGTCTTGCCGTGATGAGTGGTCTGGGCGCGGACCTGCAACCTGCCGGGTGGCGGCTGACCGACCATTCCGGTGTCGACCACCGTCGAGCCCGGTCGTTGCTGGCCCAGGACCTCGACGCGGTCGAGGAGCTCACCCAGGACTTCGCCGGTGTGTTCAAGACCCAGGTCGCCGGCCCGTGGACGCTCGCGGCGACGGTGGAGAAGCCGCGCGGTGACAAGGTTCTCTCCGACCACGGCGCTCGTCGGGAGCTGACCGAGTCGCTGGCCGAGGGGCTGCGCGACCACGTTGCCGACGTACGCCGTCGGATGACGCAGGCGAGCGAGCTCATCATCCAGATCGACGAGCCGGCACTGCCTGCAGTGCTCGCCGCACAGATCCCCACCGCCTCCGGTTGGGGCAAGCACCGGGCCGTCCACCCGCCCGAGGCCTCTGCTGCGCTCGAGCTGGTGTGCGCCGCGATCAGTGACGCCGGTGCCACCCCGATCGTGCACTCGTGTGCCCCCGGCTTCCCGATCACCCTGGTGCGTGGAGCGGGAGCACGTGGCATCAGCCTCGACCTGGACCTGCTCGACACCTCGTCCTACGACGCGCTGGCCGACGCGGTCGAGTCGGGGGACCGGGTGCTGTTGGGAGTCGTGCCGACGATGAATGACCTGCCCACGGACAAGCAGGTCGTCGAGCGCGTGCTGCGCCTGCTCGACATGCTCGGCCTCGACCTGAGCCCGAACCTGGTGATCACCCCCGCCTGCGGGCTGGCCGGCGCTTCGACCACCCGGGCCCGCCAGGCATTGGCTCTCGCGGCCGGTGTGGCCCGCTCACTGGCCTGACAGCCCTGCAACCGTCGCCGCCCGGGGCTTGCCTCCCGGTGCTCCGGGAGGCAACCGTGCACCTGCATCGTTGTCGCCCCTGAATCCGGACCAGCAGGCGTCCCAAGGGTGCAGGTGCACCCTCTGAGCCTGTTCAAACAGATTCTTCGGCGAGGCGTGCAACCGTGAACCGCTGCCACCTCGTTGACTGGGTGACAACGAAGAGCGGATGGGGGAACCACGATGGGCAGACGCAATCCTGACGAGTTCGCCCAGTTCGTGGCCAGCAGTCAGGCGTCGCTGCGGCGTACGGCCTATCTCCTGTGCGGTGACTGGGAGCTGGCCTCGGACCATGTGCAGGAGGCCTACCTCAAGATGTACCGACGGTGGCCCAAGATCTCGCGCGTCGGCCGGCAGATGGGATACGCCCGGGCAACGGTGACCAGCACGGTGATCGACGCCAAGCGGAAGCGTTCCAGCACTGAGGTGGTCACTGACGACGTCGGCCGTCATCCAGCCGGCCCGCGAAGCAGTGGCAGCGGCGTGGCAGTGGGTGCCGACCGCAAGTTTGGCCTGGGCCGAGGGCAACGGAGAGCCGCTGATGGTCCGCGATCTCGACTCGGGAGAGGTGTCGCAGATCGCCGAACAGCCCGAGCAGAACTGTCGGTTCTCCGTCTCCGGGGTGTCTGCGCGGCGCGTCGTGACGACCGAGACCTGCTCCAAGCGAGACGGTCAGGCGAGGTTGTCGGACGATGGCACCGTGTGGTCGTTGGACGGAGGCCCGACGATCGAGTTCCCCGGGAACAGCATGATGTTCGGTGGTCTGGCGGACGACAGGGTGCTTTTCCAGCTCTACTCCGGGAACGGGGACCTGGCGACGTACGCCTATTCCTTCGACACCGCTGAGGTGCTCGAGCTCGGAACCGTCACGACGGACGAGTTCGGGTCACAGGACCAATGGCCGACGAGGGCCTCGGGCGATCGAGTGACCTTCCCATCGCCGGAGACGAAGGGACACCTGGCGCTCGTCGAGCTGCGTCCCTGACCGGCGAGTCTCGCCGAGACCAACGGATTGGTTGTGTTCCGGGTGCAGACCCAGCCGATCCGTTGGTCTCGGGGCCATGCCGGGCACTGGCGGACCACAGAACAGCAAGCCACGGCGTACGACGACGAGTCGGCCAGGAGCAATGCTCCCGGCCGACCCGTCATGCGTGCGGTGTTCTATCAGCCGACGTGCACCGGGGCCTCGACCTCGGGGCCGTCGGTGGCGAGTTCCTCGTGCTTCACGTTGAGGAACAGCCAGATGATCACGGATGCACCCAGCATCATCGCCGAGCCCACCAGGAACGCCGTGGTGGCACCGTCGGTGAACGAGCCCAGGTAGGTCAGCTGACCCATCGTCTCCTGGAACTTGCTGGGAGACATGGCGTGGTCGAGGCCGGCGCCGCGCGCTGCCTGCACCAGGCCCGGAGCGATCTCGTCGCCCCGGTTGGTGGCGAAGTGCAACGACACCGTCGAGAGCACGGCCAGCCCCAGGGCGCCGCCCACCTGCTGCATCGTGTTCAGCACGCCGGAGCCGACACCGGAGTCCTCGGCCCGCAGGTGGTGCACGGCGGTCAGCGTCAGTGGCACGAAGACCAGACCCATACCGAGGGCCATCAGGAACACGAACGGCAGGATCTGGGTCCAGTAGTTCACGTCGGCACCGAGTGCGTCACCGTTGAGGACACCGAGCAGGTTGGCCGGCGACTCGTCGACCGAGAGCCGGGAGAAGCCGAACAGGGCTGCGGCGGCGATCAGCGAGCCGGTTCCGGCCAGGTAGCGCGGGTCGAACCGACTGATCAGGTTGGAGGCCACCGTGGCCGAGATGATCATGCCGACCGAGAACGGCAGGAACGCGAAGCCGGCGTGCAGCGGGCTGTATCCCACGACGTTCTGGATGAACAGGCTCAGGAAGAAGAACATCGAGAACATGGCGGCGGGCAGGATCATCATCGCGATGTAGCTGATCGCGCGGGTGCGGTGGGCGAAGACGCGCACCGGCAGCAGGGGGTGCTTGACGCGCGACTCGATCATCGCGAAGAAGACCAGCAGTGCGACACCGGCCGCGAGGCTGGCGATGGTCCATTCGTTGCCCCAGCCGTAGCGCTCGTCACCGGCGCGGCTGAAGCCGTAGACCAGCCCGAGCAGGCCGAGCGTTCCGGTGATGGCACCCGGGATGTCGAGCCAGCCGTCGTGCTTCTCGGACTCGTCGAAGAAGCGCGGCGCCAGGGCTGCCGCGACCAGGCCGATCGGCACGTTGATCAGGAAGGTCAGGCGCCATCCGTCGACGCCGAGGGGCTGGTCGAGGCCGGTCAGCCAGCCACCGAGGATCAGGCCGACTGCGGCACCGATGCCGGACATGGCGGCGTACACCGCGAAGGCGCGGTTGCGCTGCGGTCCGGCCGGGAACGTGGTGGTGATCAGGGCCAGCGCGGCGGGCGAGGCCATCGCGGCACCGACGCCCTGCAGGGCACGGGAGGAGAGCAGCAACGGCTCGGTCCAGGCGATGCCGCCGAGCAGTGAGGCGACCGCGAAGACGATGACGCCGACCATGAAGATGCGGCGACGGCCGTAGAGGTCACCGAGACGACCGCCGAGCAGCAGCAGGCCACCGAAGGCCAGCGCGTAACCGGTGACGATCCAGGTGAGGTTGGCCTCGTTGATGTCGAGGTCGTGACCGATGAACGGCAACGCGATGTTTGCGATGGTGCTGTCGAGCACCACCATCAGTTGGGCCATCGAGATGAGCACGAGGGCCCACGCGAGGCGCTTCTTCTCGGCCGACGAGACCGGCGGCGGTACGTCGGGTATGACGTCGGAGACGGAGCTTTCGGACATGACTGTTCCAATCGAGAGCAGGTGGGGATGGCGGTCGCACGCCGCGACCGCTTGGGCAGTGGTGCTTCGGGAGGGCGCTTCAGAAGCGGTGGTTCAGGCCCGACAGGCCGGCAGGATGATCTGGTCGATCACTGCGGTGATCAGCTCCTCGCTCGGCTGGTCGCCGAGCAGGAAGATGCGTTGCAGCACGATGCCGGGCAGGGCGTGGGCGATGAGGTCGATGTCGAGATCATCGCGGATCTCGCCACGCTCCTTGGCCCGCTCGTAGGGCACCTGGTTGGCGGACGCCTTGGGGCCCAGGAATCGTTCACGGAACTCCGCGGCGAAGTCAGGGTCACGCTGGGTGGCGGTGAGCACGCTGGCCAGAATGCCGATCGGCTTCTTGTCGGCCAGCCCACCCATCGCACAACTCATCGCAACGAGGTCTCCGCGAAGGCTGCCGGTGTCGGGGATGTCGGGGTGTTCCTTCTCAGCGATCAGTGCGTCGATCACGAGTGCGGACTTGGAGGACCAACGTCGGTAGAGGGTCGCCTTGGATGCCTTGGCCCTGGTGGCCACTGCGTCCATGGTCAACCGGTCGTAGCCGACGTCGCAGAGCACAGCCAAGGTGGCCTGGAGGATCTCCTGCTCCCGGTCGCCCTCGATGCGGGGACGGCTGGCGGAGGCCTCGTCGGTCTCGGCTGGTGTCATGATGGTGAGCTTCCTTCGGATAGAACGAAACGGTTTCGTTCCGCAAACGATACGGAACGGTTTCGTTTCATGCAAATGCTTTTCGGGGACTCATTCATTCCCGGTTCGCCAATCTTTTTCGGCCGGGTCAGACTTTCTCCAGCATGGCCATGCTGCGGGCGGCGGCGAAGTCGTTCCACGCCTGGACGTGCCTGAGCAGGTAGTGCCCGACCGGTCCCATGTCACGCAGCTCCGTGGTGGCTGCGACGTCGGCCGCACGGCGTACGTAGTGGGCGGTCGCCCTCGGACTGGTGATCCGGTCGCGGGCGCCGTGTGCGGCAGCCAGGTGCCTGCCGGCCAGCGGCGCGGTGGGATCCTCCTTCGCGAACCACGGAGCCAGCGCCACCACGCCGACAACGGACGGGTCGTCTGCCACGTGGATCGCGGTGCGAGCTCCCATCGAGTGCCCGAGGAGTACAACGGGCACATCGCCACATATGCGACGGATCTCGTCCAACGCCCACCTGGCATCCGGGATCGGGGAAGGGGAGTCGACGTCGTTCCAGCCCCGGTGGCGGTAGCGCAGCAGGGACGTCGTGATGCCCGCTTCGCGGACGCGGGGCGTGATCGCCTTCTGCATCGCATGCGAGCGGTGCCACGAGGTGCTGCGCCAGTCGACCGGCGTGAGGGAGTGCTGCTTGCCGCCGTGCAGCAACAGGATCACGGCCCGCGTCTCCGGGGCGGCGTACGTCGTCAGGCTGGGCAGGTGCATCCTCCGATCCTGCCAGTGGGCCGGTGGGCGACCACACGCCCCCGCGCAATCGGACGATCCGCATGCCGGTGCGGGCACAGTGTCAATGACACACGGCAGAATGGCCCCATGAGTTCTTCCGAGGTCTCCGCTGCGACGCCCGAAGCCCGCGAGCGCCACCGTGAGTTGTCCGAGCAGATCGAGGACGCCCGCTGGCGCTACTACGTGCTCGACGACCCGACGCTCTCCGATGCCGACTTCGACGTCAGGATGCGGGAGCTGGAGTCCCTCGAGGCCGAGTTCCCCGAGCTGCGCACCCCCGACTCTCCCACGCAGAAGGTGGGCGGCGCGGTCTCGACCGAGTTCACCGCCGTCGACCACCTCGAGCGGATGGAGTCGCTCGACAACGCGTTCTCTTATCAAGAGCTCGAGACATGGCACTCCCGCCTGGCCCGCGACGGCGTCGAGAAGCCGGCGCTGCTGTGCGAGCTGAAGGTCGACGGGCTGGCCATCAACCTGCTCTACGAGGAGGGGCGCCTGGTTCGTGCCCTGACCCGCGGCGACGGTCGCACCGGCGAAGACGTCACGCCCAACGTGAAGACCATCTCCTCCATCCCGCACCGGCTCACCGGCACCGACGAGTTCCCGGTTCCCAACCTGGTCGAGGTGCGCGGCGAGGTCTTCTTGCCGGTCGAGGCGTTCGAGCAGCTCAACGAGACCATGCTCGACCGTGGCAAGCCGCCCTTCGCCAACCCGCGCAACGCGGCCGCGGGGTCCCTGCGCCAGAAGAACCCCAAGATCACCGCCACGCGTGCCCTCGGCATGGTCTGCCACGGCATCGGTGCGCGTGAGGGCTTCACGCCGACGGCCCAGTCGATGGCGTACGACGCCCTCGCAGCGTGGGGCCTGCCCACCTCCAAGCGGGTCAAGGTCGTGCCCGACCTCAAGGCCGCGGAGGAGTTCATCACGCAGTGCGGCGAGAACCGGCACGACGTCGAGCACGAGATCGACGGTGTGGTGATCAAGGTCGACGACGTCACCCTGCAGCGTCGCCTGGGCTCCACGAGCCGGGCGCCACGATGGGCGATCGCCTACAAGTACCCACCCGAGGAGGTCAACGCCAAGCTGATCTCCATCGAGGTCAACACCGGTCGCACCGGCCGGGTGACGCCGTTCGCGGTGATGGAGCCGACCAAGGTGGCCGGCTCCACGGTCGAGCGGGCCACCTTGCACAACGGCTACGAGGTGGCACGAAAGGACGTCCGTCCCGGTGACACCGTGATCCTGCGCAAGGCCGGCGACGTGATCCCCGAGATCGTCGGCCCGGTGCTCGCGCTGCGTCCCGACGGGTTGCCCGAGTGGGTGATGCCGACCAGTTGCCCGGCCTGCGGCACCGAGCTGGTGGAGCAGAAGGAGGGCGACAAGGACCGGCGTTGCCCCAACCACCAGAAGTGTCCCGCCCAGCTGCTCGACCGGGTCTTCCACGTCGCGGGCCGAGGAGCCTTCGACATCGAGGGCCTGGGTTCCGAGGCGGCGGCGGCCCTGCTGGAGGCGGGCGTGGTCACCGACGAGGGCGACCTCTTCACCCTCACCGAGGCCGACCTGTTGCAGACCTCGTTGTTCACCCGCGCACCCAAGAAGGACGAGGGCGACCGGCCCGTCCTCTCCGCCAACGGCGCACGCTTCCTGGCCAATCTCGACCGGGCCAAGGAAGTCCCGCTGTGGCGGGTGCTGGTGGCCCTGTCCATCCGTCACGTGGGCCCCACCGCGGCGCGGGCACTCGCCACGGAGTTCGGCTCGGTCGAGGCGATCCGGGCCGCCGACGAGGGGCGACTGGCCGACGTCGAGGGAGTGGGCGGAACGATCGCGGCGTCCGTGCGTCGCTGGTTCGACGACGAGGGCTCCGACTGGCACAACGCGATCGTCGACAAGTGGGCCGCCGCCGGTGTGACCATGGAGGACGAGCGCGACGACTCCGTCGAGCGAACCCTCGAGGGCCTCTCGATCGTGGTGACCGGGTCGCTGGAGAAGTTCAGCCGCGACCAGGCCAAGGAGGCGATCGTGGCCCGCGGAGGCAAGGCGGCCTCATCGGTGTCGAAGAAGACCGCCTTCGCCGTGATCGGGGAGGCCGCCGGTTCCAAGGCTGACAAGGCGGCCGACCTGGGCATCCCGATCCTCGACGAGGCCGGCTTCGAGGTGTTGCTGGCCGACGGACCCGACGCCGCTCGCGAGCTCGCCGAGCGAGCCAGCGACTGAGCTCACGGTCTTCGTGGAACATCCCAGTCACCCAGTGGCTGGGATGTTCCACGTTCGGGCGTCCGGCCTGCTGTCCCGCGCAAGCGCCGTGCCGCAGTTCCGGCTCAGTCGTCGATCGCGGCCAGGACCTGCTTGGCAGCAGCCTTCTGCTCTGCGGCGAACGGGTGGAAGGCGACCGCGACATCAGGTTGGTCGTGCTGGCCGTTGACCCATGGGTCCTTGGCGCACATGTCGTGCCCAGCGGTGGCGCGCCACAGGTCGACGTACGTCGCCTCCGTGGTGCGCGCGACGTCTTCGAGCGTGTCGGTGAGGGCCTTGTTGATCTTGCGCGCGTAGGCGTAGTCGCCGTCGGCGAGGGGCAACAGTTCCGGGCAGGTGCCTTCGGCGGGCAGGATCTGTGGGTAGCCCACGATGAACACGGTCGCCTGCGGCGCGTGCTGGTGCACCTGGCGTACGACGTCTGCCACCCGGCGGTGGGTGCTGGCGATCGTGGTCAGCAGCTTGTCCTTGCCGGTGACGTTCATCGCCTTCCGGCAGGGGGCGCCAGTCGGGTCCTGGCCGCGCACGAACGCACACTGCCCGACCAGCTTGGCGAACAGGTTGAAGTCGTTGCCGCCGATGCCGAGGGTCACGATGTCGGTGTCGGCGGTGACCGCGTCGAGCTGGGCCGGCACGTCCATGAACTGGGGTCGTCCCATGTCATCGGTGTCGGCCCCCGAACAGGTCACGTCGACGAAGGTGTCGGGTTGCAGCTTCTCGGCCACCAACGACGGGTAGTTGTGGTCGGAGCGCAGACAGGAGTCGGGCCCGGTCTGGTCGGGGACGCCCGGTGCCGCCGAGTAGGAGTCACCCAGGGCGACGTACTTCACCGTTGCCGGGGCGAGCTCGTCCTTCTTGGTCGACCCGTCATCGCCGCATGCGGCGAGTGGGCCGAGCAGCAGCAGGGCCGTCGCCAGCGTCGCGAGCGGGTTTCGCGTCGGCGTCACCGCAGGTCGAGCCCGAGCAGGGCGTTCTCGAGGACCTCGGCCATCGCCGGGTGGATCCAGTACTGCCCGCGGGCCAGGTCACGAGCCGGTGTGTCGAAGTGGAGTGCCTGGATCGCCGGCTGGATCAGCGTCGACGCGTCGGGGCCCATGATGTGGGCGCCCAGCAGGAGACCGGTGTCCTTGTCGGCGACGAGCTTGCAGAAGCCGGTGGTGTCCTCCATCGCCCAGCCGTACGCCGTGTCGCCGTACGCCCGGGTGCTGACCGTGATGCGGTGCCCGGCCTCGTTCGCCTGCTTCTCGGTGAGTCCGACTCCGGCCAGCTGCGGATGGGTGAAGACGGCAGAGGGGACGAAGCGGTGATCGAAGGCACGAAGGTCGTCAGGGTGGGCGAGGTTGTGCGCGATGGTGCGGGCCTCATGGTTGGCGACGTGCTTGAGGGCGAACTCCGACGAGATGTCGCCGAGTGCCCAGACGCCGGGAACGGTGGTGCGTCCGAACTCGTCGACCACGATGCGGCCGTCATCGCGCAGTTCCACGTCCGTGGTGTCCAGCCCGAGCCGGTCGGTGTTGGGAGCCCGCCCGGTGGCCAGCAGCAGCATCTCGCTCTCCACCAACGAGCCGTCGTCGAGCTCGAGGGCCACCCCGTGCTCGGTCGGACGAGCAGCGACCACCTCGTGGCCCAGGTGAACTGTCCACTGCTTGCCGGCCAGCTCGGTGAAGCGTTGGCTGACCTCCTCGTCCGTGCGGCGCACCAGGGCGTCACCGCGGACCACGATGGTGACCTCGACACCGAGGGCCGAGAAGATGTGGGCGAACTCGGAGCCGATGAAGCCGCCACCGAGGATCGTCATCGAGCGGGGCAGCGCGTCGATGCGCATGACGGTGTCACTGGTCTCGAAAGGAACGTCGGCGACGACCTCGGGCACGACCGGGCGGCCGCCCGCGGCGATCACGATCGTGTCCGCGCTGACTTCCTCGGTGCCAGCTGGCAGCTCGACGCGCAACGTGTGGTCGTCGGTGAAGGTGGCGTGCCCGTCGAACACGGTGGTGTTCTCGCCGTCGACGCGTCCCTGCCGGGCATCGGCGGAGTTGGGGTCGATCCGGTCGAAGATCCGGTCGCGGATGTCGCTCCAGCGCACGTTGTCGAGGCTCGTGTCGAGGCCGAAGCGACCGGCCTCGCGGATCCAGGTGGCGACGTCGGCGGTGTGCACGAACATCTTGGTCGGGATGCAGCCGACATTGAGGCAGGTGCCACCGAAGCGGTTCTCCTCGATGACGGCGACGCGCTTGTCGCGCAACGAACGATTGATGAGGAAGTTGCCGGAGCCGGCACCGATCACGGCGATGTCGAAGCTGGTCATGGCCCCAGCATAGGATTCGACCCATGCCTGAGATTTCACGTGACGAGGTGGCGCACCTTGCCGACCTTGCCAGGATCGACCTGTCCGATGCCGAGCTCGACCAGATCGCACCACAGCTGTCGGTGATCCTCGAGTCGATCGCCTCGATCAACGAGGTGGCCAGCGACGACATTCCGCCGACGTCACACGCGTTGCCCCTGACAAATGTGTTCCGTGACGACGTCGTGGTGCCGGGGTTGACCGCCGAGCAGGCGCTGGCGATGGCTCCTGAGTCCGAGCAGCAGCGGTTCTCCGTTCCGCGGATCCTGGGAGAGGAGTGATCGTCATGACTGACTACCTGTTGTCCTCCGCAACCGAGCTGGTCGCCGCCCTCGAGGCCGGCGAGACCACCTCGGTCGAGCTGACCACTCTGTTCCTCGACCGCATCGCAGCCGTCGACGGTGCCGTCAACGCGTTCCTCCACGTCGACCGTGAGGGCGCGCTGGCCCAAGCGACGGCATCGGATGAACGCCGTGCCGCGGGCAACCCGGCCTCGGCGCTCGACGGCGTACCGATCGCGGTCAAGGACGTCCTGGCCACCGAGGGCCTGCCCACCACGTGCGGCTCGAAGATGCTCGAGGGCTGGATCCCGCCGTACGACGCAACCGTGGTCGCCCGCCTGAAGCAGGCCGGACTGCCCATCCTGGGCAAGACCAACATGGACGAGTTCGCGATGGGCTCCTCCACCGAGCACTCGGCCTACGGTCCGACCCACAACCCGTGGGACCTCGACCGCATCCCCGGCGGATCCGGGGGTGGCTCCGCGGCCGCGGTGGCCGCCTTCGAGGCGCCGCTCGCGATCGGCACCGACACCGGTGGCTCGATCCGCCAACCGGGTGCGGTGACCGGCACCGTCGGCGTGAAGCCGACGTACGGCGGGGTGTCGCGCTACGGCCTCGTGGCGATGGCCAACTCGCTCGACCAGGCCGGCCCGGTCTCACGAACGGTGCTCGACTCGGCGTTGCTGCACGAGGTGATCGGAGGGCACGACCCGCACGACTCCACCTCCATCGACCAGCCCGTCGGTGCACTCGTTGAGGCCGCCCGTCAGGGTGCGGGCGGAGACCTGTCCGGCCTGAGGGTCGGGGTGATCAAGGAGCTCGGCGGGGACGGCTACCAGCCCGGCGTGCTGGCTCGTTTCCAGGAGTCGCTCGACCTGCTCGTCGCAGCAGGCGCGGAGGTCGTCGAGGTCTCCTGCCCGAGCTTCGTGCACGCGCTGGCGGCGTACTACCTGATCATGCCGTCGGAGGCGTCCTCCAACCTCGCCAAGTTCGACGCGATGCGCTACGGCCTCCGGGTGGTCCCTGAGGCTGCCGAGAATGGGACACAGCCGTCGGCGGAGGACGTCATGCGTGCCTCGCGGGACGCCGGCTTCGGCGACGAGGTGAAGCGCCGCATCATCCTCGGCACCTACGCCCTCTCGAGTGGCTACTACGACGCCTACTACGGCCAGGCCCAGAAGGTACGCACCCTGATCAGTCGTGACTTCGACGCCGCGTTCGAGAAGGCCGACGTCCTGGTCTCGCCCACGGCGCCGACGACGGCATTCAAGCTGGGGGAGAAGCTCGACGACCCGGTCGCCATGTACCTCAACGACCTCGCCACGATCCCGGCCAACCTTGCCGGCGTACCCGGCATCTCGCTGCCCAGCGGTCTGGCCGACGAGGACGGACTGCCCGCCGGGTTCCAGGTGCTGGCCCCCGCGCTGGCCGACGACCGGCTCTACCGGGTCGGTGCGGCGCTCGAGACCCTGTTGGAGAAGAAGTGGGGCGGCCCGCTGCTGGCCCAGGCCCCGACCCTGGACGGAGCATCCGCATGAGCACCGACACCCTGCTGTCCTTCGAGGAGTCCCTCGAGAAGTTCGACCCGGCGATGGGCCTCGAGGTCCACGTCGAGCTGAACACCAACACCAAGATGTTCTGCGGCTGCCCCGCTGTCTTCGGCGGCGAGCCGAACACACAGGTCTGCCCGACCTGCCTGGGCCTGCCCGGCGCGATGCCGGCGGTCAACGCCAAGGCCGTCGAGTCGGCGATGCGCATCGGCCTCGCGCTGAACTGTGAGATCGCCGAGTGGTGCCGCTTCGCGCGGAAGAACTACTTCTACCCCGACATGCCGAAGAACTTCCAGACGTCGCAGTACGACGAGCCGATCGCCTTCGAGGGCTACCTCGACGTCGAGCTCGAGTCCGGGGAGATCGTGCGCATCGACATCGAGCGCGCCCACATGGAGGAGGACACCGGCAAGTCCCTGCACGTCGGTGGCGCGACGGGCCGCATCCACGGCGCCGACCACTCGCTGGTCGACTACAACCGCGCCGGCATCCCCCTGATCGAGATCGTCACCAAGCCGATCATGGGCTCGCGAGAGAAGGCACCCGAGATCGCCAAGGCGTACGTCGCCCAGCTGCGTGAGCTGATCGTGGCGCTTGGTGTCTCGGATGCTCGCATGGACCAGGGCTCGATCCGCGCCGACGTGAACCTCTCGCTGGCGCCGATCGGCACCGGTGAGCTCGGCACCCGCACCGAGACCAAGAACGTGAACTCGCTGCGCTCGGTGGAGCGCGCCGTACGCTACGAGATGCAGCGCCACGCCGCGATCCTCTCCGCTGGTGACGCCATCCTGCAGGAGACCCGTCACTGGCACGAGGACACCGGCATCACCACGAGTGGTCGCCCGAAGTCCGACGCCGATGACTACCGCTACTTCCCCGAGCCCGACCTGGTGCCCGTGGCCCCGTCACGTGAGTGGGTCGAGGAGCTGAAGGGCACCCTGCCCGAGCTGCCCCGTGAGAAGCGGGCTCGGCTGCAGAAGGACTGGGGCTTCTCCGACCTCGAGATGCGCGACACCATCGGTGCCGGGGCGTTCGGGTTGGTCGAGGAGACCATCGCCGCCGGTGCCGCGCCGCAGGCCGCCCGCAAGTGGTGGCTCTCCGAGCTGGCCCGTCGCGCCAATGACACCGGCACCGACATCGCAGAGCTGGGTGTCACGCCGGCCGACGTTGCCGCCGTACAGGCCCTGGTCGATGCCGGTTCGCTCAACGACAAGCTGGCCCGTCAGGTCTTCGACGGCCTCGTGGCGGGGGAGGGCACGCCCGAGGAGATCGTCGCGGCCCGTGGTCTCGCGATCGTCTCCGACGAGGGTGCCCTGGGCTCGGCCGTCGACAAGGCGATCGCCGAGAACCCCGACGTGGCCGAGAAGATCCGTGACGGCAAGGTGGCCGCGGCCGGTGCGCTGATCGGTGCGGTGATGAAGGAGATGCGCGGCCAGGCCGACGCCGGCCGGGTCCGCGAGCTGATCCTCGAAAAGCTCACCTGACCAACTTGCAATCCTTGCTGCGCGAACAGGCATTCCTTGTTGCGCGAACTTGCGATTCTTGACGTCCCAACTGGCGATTGTTGCGGCGGCGCCACCAAGAATTGCCAGTTCGAGGCGCAATCATTGCAAGTTCGCGCAACAACAAACGCAGGTTCGCGTCAGGAGAGGGTGATCTCGAGGATGCGGTCGTCGGCAGGCCCCGGGTCACCGCGGCCGTCGCGGTTCGACGTGGTCAGCCACAGGTTGCCGTTCGGAGCGCGTACGACGGTGCGCAGCCGGCCGTACTTCCCGACGAAGAAGTCGGTCGGTTTGCTCGCCCGGCCGTCCTTGACCGGCACCCGCCACAGGCGCTCGCCCCGCAGGGAGGCCATCCAGAGGTGCCCCGCGGCGAAGGCGAGCCCCGAGGGTGAGGCGTTGGCGGTGCGCCAGACCACCTGCGGATCGGCGTACGACGGGGCGCCACCGGTGCCCTCGAAGTGCGGCCAGCCGTAGTTGGCACCCTTGCGGATCTGATTCAGCTCGTCGAAGGTCTGGGAGCCGAACTCGCTGGCCCACAGTTGTCCGGAGGAGTCGAAGGCCAGGCCCTGCACGTTGCGGTGCCCCGACGTCCAGATGGGGGAGTCGGGGTCGGGGTTGCCCGGTGCCGGATCGCCGTCGGTGGTGATTCGCAGGATCTTGCCCCCGAGTGCGTTCGGGTCCTGGGCCATCTGCCCGTCACCGGTCTCGCCGGTGGAGACGAGGAGGTTCCCGTCAGGAGCGAACTCGAGGCGGCCACCGTCGTGGGTGAATCCCTTCGGGATGCCGGTCAGGATCGGCTCGATCGCCCCGAGGGTCGAGCCGTCGTACGTCGTCCTCACGACCCGGTTGTCGGTCGCGGTGGTGAGATAGAAGAACAACGTCGAGTCACGGGTGAAGTCGGGGGAGACCGCGACGCCGAGCAGGCCGGACTCCTCGCGGGGATCGGCCTCGTCGATGGTACCGATCTCGCGTGGCTCGGAGCCGGCCTTCAGCACGAGCACACGCTTGGTGTCGCGCTCGGTGACCACGGCGCTGCCGTCGGGCAGGAAGTCCAGGCCCCAGGGGGCCCGGAGCCCGGTCGCGAGAGTGCGTGCCACCGCGACCTGCGGGTCGGCCCTGGCCGGAGACGGTTTGGCGGTGACCGCCGGGTCGGTCGGGTTGGCCGAGCCGGTGGGTTGTGGCACCGAAGCCTGCGGAGACGGCTCGGGCGGGGCGTCGTCGGTCGTGGTGCAGGCGGTCAACGCCAACGGGACGAGCAGGAGCAGCGCGACCAGCCTCATGTCAGCCGACCCTATCGAGGAACTCCAGAAGCAGTTCGTGGAAGCGCTCCGGCTGCTCCATCGCGATGAAGTGGCTGCCCACGAGCTCGTCGTAGGTCGCCCCCTCGATTCGCGCGGCGGCGGAGGCCATGTCCTTCGGCCCGGCCAGCAGGTCCCACTTGGCGCCGACGAAGGCGGTCGGCGCCTGGATCCTGCTGAGAGAGACACGGGCATGGGCAGACGTGGTGAGCGCCAGGTGGAAGTACCAGTCCACGGGAGTGGTGAGGTATTCGCGGATGGCCCGGATCGCCAGCTCCCGGTCGGCCACCGGGAACATGAAGCCGCTGTGGCTGATCAGGGCCACCGCACGTGGTCCGATCGGCAACCGGCTGGCGACCGGGGTGATCGCCTTGCCGGTCAGGGCCACCACGCGGGCCAGGTTCACGGTCAGCGCCTTGGCCACCGGCTTGGGCAGGTGGAACGGCGCCAGCATGGTCGAGAAGGTCGCGCCGGGCACCCCGGCGTACGCGAAGAGGCCGGAGACCCGCTCGGGGTGGCGCACCGCGAGCTCGAACATGGTGTTCACACCCATCGACCACCCCGCGACGACGGCCTTCTCGAGCCCGGCGTGGTCCATCACCGCGATGGCGTCGTCGACGAAGTCCTCGATGCGCACGTGCGAGCGGTCGGCGGGGCGTGCCGAGCCTCCGGTGCCACGGTGGTTCCAGGACACGACGCGTACGCCGCAACCGGGGCGCAGCAACGACGGCGTGGTCCATGGGTTGGTGCCGAGCCCGTTGCACAGCAGCACGGTCGGGCCGTCGATCTGGCAGTCGGGGTCGTTGGTCCAGGCGCGAAGCAGCGTGCCGTCGGCGGACTCGACGTCGAAGTAGAACACCTCGGGAAGAGCGTTGTCGACACTGTCCTGGGTGGGTGCAGGAGAGACCATGTCCGCGATTCTTCACCACCGCAACGTGCGGTGGGGGCAATGTGACCGACTCGTCAGGGTGTCGTTGTCGGCCTCAGCCGTGGGCGGCGGCCCGGTCGTGCGGGTGATCGTGGGGGCGTCGGGCGGCGAAGAACTCCTCGACGTCGAGGATCTCCGCGCGGTGCTGGGCCAGGGCAGTGCTGGCCAGCATGGCGTTGCGGCGGGCGTTCAACTGGGACGAGACGGCCCAGTCCTCAAGCAACTTCTGTGGAAATCGCAAAGGGTTCATGACGGGTCCAGGCAACTCGGCGAATGGGATGGCTCCACGCTAGGACGGAGGTCGTCGCGCCAGGTCAACACCGTGTGACATCTGGGTGAACTCAGTCCGGGACCGGCTCGTGGATGGCGGTTCCACTGCGTGTCGCGCCGACGCTCGCGGTGATGACCAGGGCCATGGCGAGCCACTGGAGCGGCTCGAGGAACTCACCGAGGACCACGATCGCGGCCAGCGCAGCAGCGGCAGGCTCGAGGCTCATCAGGATGCCGAAGACCGACGGCCTCAACGACCGGAGCGCGGCGAGCTCCAGGCTGTAGGGGATCACCGAGCTGAGCAGGCCGACCGCAGCGCCGACCGCGAGGATCTTCGGCTGCATCAGTGGGGTGGCGCTCCCGCTGAGCACGGCAGGCACCAGCAGGAACGTGGCCACCGCGCTGGCAACGGCCAGCCCGTCGATGCCCGGCCAGCGCCGACCCGTGCTCGCGCTCATCAGGATGTACGACGCCCAACCGGCGCCGGCGAGCAGCGCGAAGAGGACTCCACTCACGGTGACCCCGGCGGGTTGGAAGCCGAGCAGCACGACCCCTGCTGCGGCGAAGCCGACCCAGAGCAGGTCACGGGCACGGCGAGAGCCGATGACCGCGATCGAGAGGGGGCCGACGAACTCGATGGTGACCGCCAGGCCGAGGGGGATCCGGGAGAACGCCTCATAGATCGACCAGTTCATCACCCCGAGGCTGAGCCCGAAGCCGACGACGACCAGCCAGTCCTCACGACTGCGACCGCGCAGCGTGGGTCGTGCGATCGCCAGGAACACCAGGGTGCTGGTGGCCAGGCGCAGGAAGACCATCTCGGTCGGGCCGATCCGGTCGAAGAGGCCCTTGGCGATCGCGGCGCCCAGCTGCACGGAGAGGATTCCGCCGAGGACCAGCCAAATTGCCCGCCGCATGGCCCTCCCCGCATCGTCGATCTGGTCGTAGGCTCGCAGCATGTCATCAACGCTGCTCCTGGCCGGCACGAGGAAGGGCTTGTGGCTCGGCAGGTCCGACGACGACCGCGTCGACTGGACCTGGTCGGGGCCTCACTTCGACATGGAGGAGGTCTACTCCTGCACGGTCGACACCGTCGGGTCGGCTCCGCGGATCCTGGTCGGCACCTCGTCGCCGTGGACGGGTGCCCAGGTGTGGCGCTCGGACGACCTCGGCGAGACCTGGCAGGAGACGCCGGGTGGCGCCGTACGCATGCCCGACGACGTCGACGCCAGTGTCGAGCGGGTCTGGCAGCTGGTGCCCGGGATCGAGCCCGGTGTGGTCTATGCCGGCACCGAACCCGGGGCGGTGTTCCGGTCGGAGGACGGTGGCGAGACCTTCGCGCTGATGCGCGGGCTGTGGGACCACCCGCACCGCCTCGAGTGGAACGAAGGCTTCGGCGGTCAGGCCTTCCACACGATCCTGCCGCACCCGACCGACCCGAATCGGTTGACCGTGGCCATCTCCACCGGTGGCGTCTACGAGACGACCGATGCCGGTGCCACCTGGCGGCCCCGCAACCGCGGCATCCGCGCAGAGTTCCTCCCCGAGGGTGAGCAGTTCCCCGAGTTCGGCCAGTGCGTGCACAAGGTCGCCCGGCACCCCGACGTGCCCGATCGGTTGTTCCTGCAGAACCACGGTGGTGTCTATCGCTCCGACGACGCCGGCGGGGAGTGGACCTACATCGCCGACGGGTTGCCGGCCGACTTCGGGTTCCCGATCGTGGTGCACCCCAACGATCCCGACACGATCTTCGTCTTCCCGATCCAGGGTGGCGACGGGCGGTTCCCCGTCGACGGCCAGGCGCAGGTGTGGCGTTCCCGCGACGCCGGCTCGACCTGGCACCGACTCAGCCAAGGTCTGCCCGAGCGCTTCTTCGTGGCGGTGATGCGTGACGCCATGTGCACCGACGGGGCAGACCCCGCCGGTCTCTACCTCGGGGGCCGCAACGGCACCGTGTTCGCCTCGGCCGACGAGGGTGAGACGTGGACCGAGACGATCGACAACCTGCCCGACGTGATGGTGGTCCGCGCCGCCCGGGTGTGACCTGCGCGACACGCGGGGCTTCTTGGACGCGCCGGGTTGTGGCACGATCCTTGCCAAGCATTCATGTGGAGGGGTTCTGGGGATGTCGGAGTTCGAGGTTGTCCGCTCGATCGTGGTGGTCGCCGATCCACAACAGGTGCACGCGATGGTCAATGACTTCACCGAGTGGCAGAAGTGGTCGCCCTGGGAGGGGATCGACCCTGATCTCGAGCGCACCTATTCCGGCCCCGCGTCCGGGGCCGGGGCCCGCTATGCGTGGAGCGGCAACAAGAAGGCCGGCAGCGGTGACATGGAGATCACCGGCTCCACGCCCGACCAGATCGTGGCCAACGTCCACTTCCACAGGCCGTTCAAGGCAAACAACGCGGTCACCTTCACCTTCGCCCCGGTGGCCGAGGGCACCGAGGTGACCTGGGGGATGACCGGCCAGCAGAAGGGGTTGATGGGGCTGATCGGCAAGCTGATCCCGATGGACAAACTGTTGGGCAAGGACTTCGAGAAGGGCCTCGCCCAACTCAAGGCGTCGGTCGAGCGACACGGCTGAGTCCGCCGACACACGTCGCCGCGGGTGTCCATCCACGGTTGCGAGGCAGCACAGGTGAGACACGGCGTCCCTCGTTGTGCTTGCGGGATTAGGCTCGGCCCATGACCGATGCACCTGACCTGAAGCCCCGTAGCCGCGACGTCACCGACGGACTCGAGACGACCGCAGCCCGCGGCATGCTGCGCGCGGTCGGCATGGGTGATGACGACTTCGCCAAGCCGCAGATCGGCGTGGCCAGCTCGTGGAACGAGATCACGCCGTGCAACCTCTCCCTCGACCGGCTCGCCAAGGCCGCCAAGGAGGGTGTGCACGCCGCCGGCGGCTTCCCGCTCGAGTTCGGCACCATCTCGGTCTCCGACGGCATCTCGATGGGCCACGAGGGTATGCACTTCTCGCTGGTCTCCCGCGAGGTCATCGCCGACTCCGTCGAGACCGTGATGATGGCCGAACGCCTCGACGGCTCGGTGCTCCTGGCCGGTTGTGACAAGTCCCTGCCGGGCATGCTGATGGCCGCGGCACGCCTCGACCTCGCCTCGGTCTTCCTGTACGCCGGCTCCACGTTGCCCGGCAAGCTCGACGGCAACGACGTCACCATCATCGATGCCTTCGAGGCCGTCGGTGCCTGCCTGGCCGGCAAGATCACCCGTGACGAGGTGACTCGGGTCGAGAAGGCGATCTGCCCGGGTGAGGGCGCGTGCGGCGGCATGTACACCGCCAACACGATGGCCTCGGTCGGTGAGGCCCTCGGCATGTCGTTGCCCGGTTCCGCGGCCCCGCCGGCGCCGGACCGTCGCCGCGACAACTTCGCGATCAAGTCGGGTGAGGCCGTCGTCGAGATGCTGCGCAAGGGCCTGACCGCCCGCCAGATCATGACCATGGAGGCGTTCGAGAACGCGATCGCCGTGGTGATGGCACTGGGCGGTTCCACCAACGCCGTGCTCCACCTGCTGGCGATCGCCCGTGAGGCCGAGGTGCCGTTGACCATCGACGACTTCAACCGGATCGGCGACAAGGTGCCGCACCTGGCCGACCTGAAGCCGTTCGGCAAGTACGTGATGACCGACGTCGACCGGGTCGGCGGCATCCCGATGGTGATGAAGGCGCTCCTCGAGGCCGGCCTGATGCACGGCGACGTGATGACGGTGACCGGAAAGACGATGGCCGAGAACCTGGCCGAGATCGCGCCACCGGAGCTCGACGGCGACGTCATCCACACGATGGACAACGCGATCCACAAGTCCGGCGGCCTCACCATCCTCAAGGGCTCACTGGCCCCGGAGGGTGCCGTGGTGAAGAGCGCCGGCTTCGACAACGACGTCTTCACCGGCACCGCTCGCGTCTTCGACGGCGAGCGGGCGGCGCTCGACGCGCTGACCCAGGGCAAGATCGTGGCCAACGACGTCGTGGTGATCCGCTACGAGGGCCCCAAGGGCGGCCCCGGCATGCGCGAGATGCTGGCCATCACCGGAGCCATCAAGGGCGCCGGGCTCGGCAAGGACGTCCTGCTGATCACCGATGGCCGCTTCTCCGGCGGTACGACGGGCCTGTGCGTGGGCCACATCGCCCCCGAGGCCGTCGACGCCGGCCCGATCGCGTTCGTGCGCGACGGCGACCAGATCACCCTCGACGTGGCCAATCGCCTCCTCGAGATCGGTGTCTCCGACGAGGAGCTGGAGTCCCGCAAGGCGGGTTGGGAGCCGAACCCGCCGAAGTACACCCGCGGTGTGCTCGGCAAGTACGCCAAGACCGTGCAGTCCGCCGCGCACGGAGCCATCACCTCCTGAGGCATCGTCGTCCGGTGGTTTCGAGACGCTCGTTCCTCGCTCCTCAACCACAGGGATGGTGTGGGTGTAGACAAGGGGCATGACGGGTGACGCGGGGAAGCTGGTGCGACACCGGGCGACCGGCGAGGTCGGCACGGTGTTTCCGACCTTCCGGGACGCCCACGTCCACCTCGGCCTGATCGACGCCACCGCGCTCTCGGACTCGGGAATCGGCGCGGCGGTCGACCTCGGCTGGTCGCCCGACATCGCCCGGATCGCCGCGCAGGCGCCGGTCCCGGTTGCGTACGCCGGGTGCTTCCTGACCGCTCCGGGCGGCTATCCCTCTGACCGCGCGTGGGCTCCTGCGGCGAGTGTGCGACCGGTCGCCGGGGTCGACGATGCCGCTGCCGCCGTGAACGAGCAGGTCGAGCGGGGCGCCTCGCTGATCAAGGTGACCCTGCACCGCGACGCCGGCCCCATCCTCGACGCGACCACGCTCGCCGCGATCGTGGCTGCCGCCGGACGGCCGGTCGGTGGTGGCGCAGAGCTGCCGGTGGTCGCCCATGTCGAGGGCGCTGGGATGGCCGAGCTCGCCCTGGCCGCCGGAGTCGGCGTACTCGCCCACACGCCGTGGACCGAGCATCTCGCGGACGACGTGATCGCCCGGGCAGCGGCAGCCCAGCGCTGGATCAGCACGTTGGCGATCCACGACGCGACTCCCGGGCAGGAGGTGGCGCAGGACAACCTGCGGCGATTCCACGCGGCCGGGGGAGAGGTGCTCTACGGCACCGACCTGGGCAACGGCGACCTGCCGAACGGGCTGAACCCCCACGAGCTCGAGTTGCTGCATGCGGCCGGGTTGCGGCACCGGGCCGTCCTCCATGCCCTGACCACCCCCTTCCCCCAGGCCGTCGCCGGCGATCGGGCCACGTTCGTGCCGGGGAGCCCCGACCACGACCTCGTTGCCTGGTTGGCCGGAGCGGTCGTCGTACGTCGGGACGAGCTGTCCCAGGCACGATGAGTGGCGCCGACTGGACGCGGATGACCCCTGACGGCCAGAGTGTCCGGAGAGCGGAGGGATGTGACCGCTGACACAGCACATGGGGAGGACCACAGGGTGACATTCGACGAACCGGGTGCGCTGGCACTCGACGCCAGCGACCCCTCGCAGCGCGAGCAGTTCCTGGTCCCGCCGGTGCCGGACCGTCCGGGCGAGGAGCTCGCCTACCTGGCCGGCAACTCTCTCGGGTTGCAGCCCCGGGTGACCGCGGAGCGGCTCGCCGCCGAGCTGGATGACTGGGCCCGACTGGGTGTCGAGGGACACCTGGAGGCGGAGCGGCCCTGGTTGCCCTACCACGAGCTGCTGCGGGAGCCGGCGGCGAAGCTGGTCGGTGCGCGACCGGCCGAGGTGGTCGCGATGAACTCGCTCACCGTCAACCTGCACCTGATGATGGTGAGCTTCTACCGGCCCACGCCCGAGCGACACGCGATCGTCATCGAGGACACCGCGTTTCCCTCCGACAGCTACGCGGTCCGCAGCCAGGCCGTGCTCCACGGCTTCGACGTCGACCAGACGGTGATTCGTCTGAAGGCCCGCGAGGGCGAGACGGGCCTGCGCAGCGAGGACGTGGTCGCCTTCCTGGCCGAGCACGGCGAGAAGGTTGCCCTGGTGCTGCTGGGCGGCGTCAACTACTACAGCGGTGAGCTCCTCGACATCCCCGCGATCACCCGTGCCGGCCACGCCGCCGGGGCGGTGGTCGGCTGGGACCTGGCCCATGCGGCCGGCAACGTCCCCCTGCAGTTGCACGACTGGGACGTCGACTGGGCAGCGTGGTGCACCTACAAGTACCTGAACAGTGGCCCCGGGGCGATCGCCGGGGCCTTCGTCCACGAGCGGCACCTGGGCGATCGTTCCCTGCCGAGGCTGGAGGGCTGGTGGAGCACGGACCCGAGCACTCGGTTCACGATGGGCCCCGAGGTCACCCCGGTGGCGTCGGCGGATGCGTGGCAGCTCTCGAACCCGCCGATCCTCGCGATGGCCCCGGTGCTGGCTTCACTGGAGATGTTCGACCGGGTGGGCATGGACACGCTGAGGGCACGCAGCGAGCGACTCACGGCCTACCTCGAGCAGGCACTGGACGAGCTGTGTGCCGATCGGGCGTTGCAGATCATCACCCCGCGTGAGCCGAGTCGGCGCGGCGCCCAGCTGTCGGTGCGCCTGCTGGGCGACGACGCCGGCGAGGTGTGCCGGGCGCTGCGCGAGCGCGGCGTCATCGCCGACGCCCGCCAGCCCGACGTGGTGCGGCTCGCACCGGTGCCGATGTACTGCACCTACCACGACTGCTGGCGCGCTGCGCGAGCCTTGGCCGAGGTGGTGAGTGCCCGTGGCTGATCCGGTCGAGAAGCGGGAGGTGGCCATCATCGGCGCGGGTCTGGCCGGCTGCCTGGCAGCTGCCCTGCTCGGTCGGCGTGGGTACGCGGTGACCCTCTATGAGCGCCGCGACGATCCCCGGGCCACCGGCGCCGAGCGCGGCCGCTCGATCAACCTTGCCCTGTCCGCGCGCGGCCTCGGTGCTCTGGCCGAGGTCGGCCTGGAGCAGGACGTGCTCGACCACGGCCTGCCGATGCACGGGCGCATGGTGCACGCCCTCGACGCACCACCACAGCTGCAGCCCTACAGCGCCGATCGCGACCGTGCGATCCACTCCGTGAGCCGTGGTCGGCTCAACGCGATCCTTCTCGACACCGCCGAGGCGGTGCCGGGTGTGCGCATCGTGTTCGGCCACCAGCTGGAGTCGGTCGACCTCGACCGAGCAACGCTCACCTTCCGCACCGACACCGGTCCGGTCGAGGCAACGGCCGGGCTGGTCCTGGGCGCCGACGGGTCGTACGCCGCCTCCCGGCGGGCGGTGACGTTCCGCCCGGGTTTCGACTTCAGCCAGGACTACCTGAGCCACGGATACAAGGAACTGACCATTCCGGCGGTCGATGGCGACTTCGCCATCGATCCCGGTGCGCTGCACATCTGGCCGCAGGGCTCCTCGATGATGATCGCGCTGCCGAACCTCGACAAGTCCTTCACCTGCACGTTGTTCTGGACCGCTGCGGAGTTCGAGTCCCTGCGCACCGACGCCGAGATCCGCGCGCACTTCGCGACGTACTACCCCGACGTGGCGGGCCTGATCCCCGACCTCGTCACCGACTTCAGGGCCAACCCGGTGGGCAGCCTGGTCACCATCCGGTGCAGCCCCTGGGTGCACCACGGGGAGGGTGCCTCGCTGGCCCTGCTCGGCGATGCCGCCCACGCCATCGTGCCCTTCTTCGGTCAGGGTGCGAACTGCGCCTTCGAGGACTGCATCGAGCTGGACCGTCTGCTGGCCACGGCCGACGGTGACCTGGTGGGAGCCCTCGACGCCTACCAGGACGCGCGCAAGGCGAACTGCGACGCGATCGCCGACATGGCCCTGGACAACTTCGTCGAGATGCGTGACCGGGTGAACTCTCCGGCGTTCAGGTTGCGGTCGAAGGCCCGGCACACGCTGGAGCGCGCCTTCCCCGGCCGATTCCCCACGCGCTACGAGCTGGTCTCCTTCTCCACCGTTCCGTATGTCGAGATCGAGGAGCGGATGCGGCGGCAGAACCTGACCCTGGCCGGTGCTGCTGCGGGGATCGGGGCCGCGCTGATTGCGCTGCGCCGGACTAGGGTCGGATCATGAGCAGCAGCTTCCGCAACTTCGTGGGCGGTGAGTACGTCGACGGGGTGGCTCAGTTCGACAAGATCGACCCGGTCGACGGCTCACTGGTCGGCAGCGTCGAGGAGGCCGGCCCGGAGACCGTGGACGCCGCGGTGCGGGCCGCGCGAACCGCGCTCGACGGGGCCTGGGGACGCACCCGGATGGCCGATCGGGTGGCGCTGATGCGTCGGGTCGCCGACCGCATAGACGAACGCTTCGAGGACTTCGTGGCGGCCGAGGTGCGTGACACCGGGAAGCCGGTCGCCCTGGTCCGCGAGCTCGACGTGGCGCGTGCTGCGATGAACTTCCGCTCGTTTGCCGACACCGTGGCCTCGGCCGGTCAGGACTCGTTCCTGACCGAGCTGCCCGACGGCCGTCAGGCTCTCAACTACGCGGTGCACAAGCCGTTGGGTGTGGTTGCGGTGATCGTGCCGTGGAACCTGCCGCTGCTCCTGCTGACGTGGAAGGTGGCGCCCGCTCTCGCCTGTGGCAATGCGGTGGTGGTCAAGCCCTCCGAGGAGACGCCGGCCACGGCGACGCTGCTCGCCGAGGTGATGGCCGAGGCAGGTGTGCCGAGCGGTGCCTACAACGTGGTGCACGGCTTCGGGCCGGGCTCGGCGGGGGAGTTCCTCACCACCCATCCGGGCATCGACGGGGTCACCTTCACCGGAGAGTCGAGCACCGGCTCGGCGATCATGCGGGCGGTGGCGCCCGCCGTACGTCCCGTGTCCTTCGAGCTGGGTGGCAAGAACCCGGCCGTGGTCTTCGCTGATGCCGACCTCGACAAGGCGATCCCCGGCCTGGCGCGCTCCACCTTCCTCAACACCGGCCAGGTCTGTCTGTGCACCGAGCGGATCTACGTCGAGCGCCCGATCTTCGACGACGTCATCGCCGGGCTGGCCAAGGAGGCCGCAGCGATGCGGATGGGGCGCCCCGACGACCCCACGACGACCACCGGTCCGCTGATCTCACAGGCCCATCGCGAGAAGGTGCGGGGCTACTTCGACCTCGCCGTTGCCGAAGGCGCCGAGGTGGTGACCGGTGGCGGCGTACCCGACCTCGGGGCCGACCTGTCCGCCGGCGCATGGGTGCAGCCGACCCTGTGGACCGGTCTCGACAACAGCCACCGGGTGGTGCGCGAGGAGGTCTTCGGGCCGGTCGCGGCGCTGGTCCCGTTCGACTCCGAGGACGAAGCCGTCCACCTCGCCAACGACACCGACTACGGGCTGGCCGCCGTCACCTGGACCAGTGATCTGTCCCGCGGACACCGCGTGGCCCAACGGATGCGGGTCGGCATGTCCTGGGTGAACACCTGGTACCTGCGCGATCTGCGCTCGCCGTTCGGGGGCGTCGGCCTCTCCGGCATCGGCCGCGAAGGCGGCCTGCATTCCCTGCACTTCTACACCGAACCGACGAATGTGTGCGTGCAACTGTGACTGAAGCGAATCTCGATGAACTTGCTCTGCGTCTCGACGAGGCGGTGCGCGACGCGCGCGCGATCGCGCAACTCTCCGACGAGCAACCACTCACCCTCGACCAGGCGTACGCCGTGCAGCGCGCCGGCATCGCCCTGCGGGTCGGCCGGGGGGATCCGGTCGTCGGGGTGAAGCTCGGCTTCACGAGCGAGGCGAAGGCGCGCCAGATGGGTGTCTTCGACGTGATCATCGGCCAGCTCGCGGCCAGCACCGAGGTGGCGCTCGGCGACACCGTCGACCTCGCCACGATGGTGCACCCGCGGGTCGAGCCCGAGGTCGCCTTCCGGCTCGGCAAGGAGCTGTCCCCGGACGACGACCCGCTGGCCGCGGTGGCGGAGGTGGCGCCGGCACTGGAGATCATCGACAGCCGTTACCGCGACTTCCGGTTCAGCCTCGAGGACGTGGTCGCCGACAACACTTCGGCTGCCGGATTCGTGCTCGGCGCCTGGGTGCCCTTCGCCGCACACTCCCAGGCGATTGCCGATGCCGCAGTGGGACTCGCCTTCGACGGCAGGGAGCGCGAGACCGGCAGCACGGCGGCGATCCTGGGTGATCCGCGGCAGGCGGTGGCCGCGGCGCAGCGACTGGCCGATCGCTACGGGATGCCGTTGCCGGCCGGCTCGATCATCCTGGCCGGAGCCGCCACTGCCGCGGTGGCGCTCGCCCCCGGCGTACTCGTCGAGGCATCGGTCGCGGGTCTGGGATCGGTGTCGGTGCGCACGGCGCAGAATCCCGGGAGCAACGATGGCTGACGGCAATCGCTCCGAGAGCGTGGTCGTGGAGGGAAAGGCCACGCCACGTGGTGCCTTCCCACACGTGAAGGTGCTCGGTGACCTCGTCTTCGTCTCCGGCACCAGCAGCCGCCGTCCTGACAACAGTTTCGCAGGCGTAAAGGTCGACGACCTCGGTGTGGTGGACCTCGACATTCGCGAGCAGACCAGGGCCGTGATCGAGAACATCGGCGACCTGCTGGCCTCGGTCGGCGCCGGACTCGATGACCTCGTCCAGGTCACGACGTACCTCGTCAGCATGAACGACTTCGGTGGCTACAACGAGGTGTGGGCGGAGTTCTTCGACCACACGGGGCCCACTCGCACGACAGTCGCGGTGCACCAGCTGCCGCACCCGCACCTGCTGATCGAGATCCAGGCCGTGGCGAGCCGCCCGACCGACCAACCAGCCTGACCACATCCACAGCGACCGCACCATGGAGGAGAGCTCATGACCGACATTCCACCTGTGTTCAACTTCGAGTCCTGGATCCAGGAGAACGAGCACCTGCTCAAGCCACCGGTCAACAACAAGCAGATGTACGACGCCACCGGCGACTTCATCGTGATGGTCGTCGGTGGGCCCAACAGTCGCACCGACTTCCACTTCGAGCCCTATGAGGAGTGGTTCTACCAGTACCGCGGCAACATGCACGTCGACCTGATGACCGACGAGGGGCCACGCCGCGTCGACATCACCGAGGGGTCGATGTGGAAGCTCCCCGGCAGCACCTATCACTCGCCGCAGCGCCCGGAGGCCGGCTCGATCGGGCTGGTCATCGAGCGGATCCGCGAGGAGGGGACGCTGGAGAAGTTCGCCTGGTTCTGCCAGGAGTGCAACCACAAGGTGCACGAGGCCGAGCTCCAGGTGAGCGACATCGTCAAGGACCTGCCACCGGTCTTCGAGGCGTTCTACGCCTCCGAGGAGGCCCGTACCTGCAGTGAGTGCGGTGCGCTGCACCCCGGACGGGGCTGAATTGGACGGGGCTGAATTGGACGGGGCTGAATTGGACGGGGCTGAATTGGACGACGACGGGTTGGACGCGATCGACGTCCACACCCACTACGTCCCGGCCGGGTGGCCCGACCTGGGCGAGGGGAGCCCCTGGCTGCGGGTCGACTCCGAGCGCGAGGCGATGATCATGGTCGGGTCGAGCGAGTTCCGGCCGATTCGCTCGAACTGCTGGGACAGCGCCGAGCGTCTGTCCGACATGGACGCCGACCGGGTCGGCAGACAAGTCGTCTCACCCACCCCGCTGTTCTTCGGCTACGACCTGCCGGGGACGGAGGCGGCGAAGGTGTCCCGCATCTTCAACGACCTCGCCCTCGAGATCTGCGCCCCGTCCGAGGGTCGGCTGCTCCCGTTCGCCCAGGTTCCGCTCCAGGACACCGATGCGGCCTGCCGTGAGCTCGACCGCTGCCGTGCATCGGGACACCTCGGCGTGGAGATCGGCAACCATGTCGGCGACCGCGACCTCGACGACGAGGGCATCGTCACCTTCCTGCAGCATGCGGCCTCCATCGAGATGCCGGTCTTCGTGCACCCGTGGGACATGGCGAACTCACCGCGCCTCGACCGCTGGATGGCGCGCTGGCTGACCGGGATGCCGGCAGAGACCCACCTGTCGGTGATCGCCATGGTGCTCGGCGGAGCCTTCGACCGGATCCCGGAATCGTTGCGGATCTGCTTTGCGCACGGTGGCGGTTCGTTCGCGTTCTGGCTGGGTCGACTCGAGAACGCCTGGCACCGTCGTGGCGACCTGATCGCCAGGTCCGAGCAGCCGCCGTCGGCGTACGTCGGCAGGTTCAGCGTCGACTCCGTGGTCTTCGAACCGGCGGCCCTGCGCCTGCTCGTGGACACCCTCGGCACCGCACAGGTCATGCTCGGCTCCGACTATCCCTACCCGCTCGGTGAACGCCCGGTCGGCGCGGTCGTGGAGCGTTCTGACTTCCTGACCGAGGCGGAGCGTGCGGCCATCCTGCACGGCAATGCGGAACGGTTCCTGGGCCTGACCTGAGGGAGACCCTCGCCCAGCCGGCGGGGGACAACCGATCAGCCCGGTGGTGCGTGGAACACTTGCCGGCGATGTCGACACCACGGGAGCCCGCAATGGACCAACGCATCAGTTTCGTCACGCTCGCTGTAGCCGACCTCGATGCCACCCGTGCCTTCTATCTCGACGGCCTCGGTTGGCAGGCGGAACTGGACGTTCCCGGTGAGGTGCTGATGATCAGGGCCGGAGAGCACCTGGTCCTCTCTCTGTGGGTGGACACCGAGTTCGAGGCCGAGGTCGGCCCGATCCGACGTGGCCCGGGAGTCCCACCTCTGACGTTGGCCCACAACGTGGCCACCCGCGACGAGGTCGATGCCGTGCTTGTCACCGCGCGTGCCGCCGGTGCCGATCCGGTCAGCGACGGGGTGGAGCGCGCCTGGGGCGGCTACACCGGCTACTTCGCCGACCCCGACGGCTTCCGATGGGAGATCGCCTGGAACCCCGGCGAGATCGGTCAGGCCGTCCTGCCGTGAAGGAGATCGTCGAACCCCGCAAGGTACTGCTCGGAGCACTGGGCCTCTTCCTGGTTCTGCTTCTCGTGGCCTCGGTCTCCGGCCATGACTTCTCCCCGTCCTCGCCGCCGGTGGCCGTTGCCGGCTCACCGGCCGTTCTGAGTGGGGGCACGGTCCGGGGATCGGTCGACGGTTCGGCGGTGGACGAAGCGCCTGTCATCCCCCGACGGAAGTCGGTTCCGGCGTTGCCGCACGGCGGCTCGAGGGTCTTCGACGGTCGGATCCTGGTTGCCTACTACGGCACGGCCGGCACCGGCTCCCTCGGCGTACTCGGCGAGACCTCACCGGACCGGGCGATCCGTCGCCTGCGTCGCGCCGCGAAGCCCTTCGACCGGTTGGGCAGGCCGGCGGTCCCGGTCTTCGAGCTCATCGTCACCGTGGCCGACGGCAACCCCGGCAAGGACCACGACTTCAGCCACGACATCGCCCGGGAACAGGTACGCCGCTACATCCGCGCAGCTCAACGCCACGGAGTGATGTTGGTGCTCGACCTGCAGACCGGGCGCAGCGACTTCCTCAAGGTCGCCAAGCGGTGGGAGTGGGCGCTGAAGCACCCGCACGTCGGGCTGGCACTCGATCCGGAATGGCGGATGGGCAGTCACGGCGTCCCGGGCCAGCGGATCGGCTCCGTCAGTGCCACTGAGGTCAACCGGACCTCCCGTTGGCTGTCCCGACTCGTACGCCGCGAGCGGCTGCCCCAGAAGATCTTCATGCTCCACCAGTTCCGTCGCGAGATGATCGCGAACCTGAAGAAGGTGAGCCAACGCAAGAACCTGGCGATGGTCCAGCACGTCGACGGGTTCGGCACCCCCGGACAGAAGATGGGCACCTACCTCCACGTGGCGGCGCCGAAGAAGTTCCACATGGGCTTCAAGCTCTTCTACGACGAGGACGTCCGCCGCATGTCCGCCGCGAAGGTCAAGCGGATCCGACCCCGCGTCGACTTCGTCAGCTTCCAGTGATCGCGGCTGGGCGTGGCCCTGTGGAGAACTCCCCGGCGTCGTCGGTGGCCGGTGCTGGGGTGGAGACATGCCCCGCCTCATCGATGCCGCCAGCCGCGCCGACACCCTCACGTTGGCCATCAACCACGTGATCGCCACCGAGGGGGCGGCTGCCCTCAGCGTGCGCCGGATAAGCAGGGCAAGTCGGGTCAGTGCGCCGACGATCCTCCATCACTTCGGCTCCAGGGCGAGGCTTCTGAGCATGGCCGCGGCCCGCACCGCGGCCGACCGGCTCGATGACTTCGCCGCACGGCAGCCCCACGAGGGACTCAGAGCGATGCTGCCACGGCCGTCCGAACGCTCCTGGTGCACCGACCCGGCTGTGCATGCCCGGGTCTGGCTCGGGTGGCTCGAGTTGTGGCGCACCGACCCGGAGTTGGAGCGGTGCTTCGACGATCACTTCGAACGGCTGAGGGGCTATGTCTCGGTCCTGACAGAGGGGCGACTCACGCCAATGACGGTCGAGACACTGCTCGCCCTGGCAGAGGGCCTGCAGGCCCGAATCGCCGCACCGATCAAGCCCCTGTCACCCACTGATGCCGATGATCTGTTCCTGACGATGCTGGGAACGCTGCAGGTGCCGGTCTCTCCGGTGGCACCTGACGCTCCGGT
The DNA here is from genome assembly GCA_001429555.1 of Nocardioides sp. Soil797. Classification (GTDB taxonomy): domain Bacteria; phylum Actinomycetota; class Actinomycetes; order Propionibacteriales; family Nocardioidaceae; genus Nocardioides. The sequence goes on from LMSR01000014.1 coordinate 180,455, forward strand.
CCCCGCACACCTGCGCGCGGCCATGAACTGGCTGCAACACGCTGGTCGAACTCCTGCCTGGAGGCCCGACCCCGAAATGGCGGAAGCGTTCCGGTTCGACCTGTGCCCGTAGGTGTTGGCCTGCGCCCGTGAGCGGGTGCCTCCGCTTCAGTAGTCCCATCTCGGTTGAACGACCGTTCGATCAAACTCGGTCTTGATCGAACGGTCGTTCAACCGAGATGGGACACTGTCCGGGCCGTCAAGCCGACACCGGGCCGTCAAGCCGACACCGGGCCGTCAAGCCGACACCGGGCCGTCRAGCCGACACCGGRCCGTCGAGCAACTGCCGCGCGCGCCACAGAGCAGACGCGCACAAACGGGATGCAGGGCGCTGCGGTGTTCCCCTACGCTCGCCGGCATGGAGATTCGATTCCCACGCCCACTCGAACCTGGGGACCTGATCGGGGTCACCTCGCCCTCCGCCGGGGTCCAGGCCGAGATGCAGCCACGCCTCGAGGTGGCGCTGGAGTCACTGCGCTCGCGCGGGTACGACGTACGCGTGGGGGACTGCATGGCGGCGGAGCGGCACGTCTCAGCCCCGAAGCAGCAGCGGGCCGACGAATTGATGGCGATGCTGCTCGACCCGCAGGTCCGGGCGGTGATTCCGCCGTGGGGTGGTGAGCTGGCGATCGACCTGCTCGACCTCCTCGACTGGGACGCGTTGGCCGCAGCGGAGCCGACCTGGCTGGTGGGTTACTCCGACATCTCCACGATCATGGTTCCTCTGACCCTGCGCTCGGGATGGGCCACCCTGCACGGCGCCAACCTGATGGACTCGCCCTACGGAGCGCCCGCCGGACTGCTTCATTGGACCGAGCTCGCGGCCGCGACCGGTGAGGTCGAACAGACCAGCCCGGGTCGCTTTCGCACGGCGCGACACGGTGACTACGTCGGCAGCCCCGGCGTGAAGGACTACGACCTCGACGCCGAGGGCAGCTGGACCGTCCTCGGTGGGGGAGACCCCGACGGAGGTGACCTGGACGTGAGCGGCCGTCTGATCGGTGGTTGCACCGAGACTCTCGGCCCGATGTCCGGCACTCCGTACGCCGACGTGGCGGCCTTCGGTCGGGAGCACGCCGATGAGGGCATCATCGTCTATGTCGAGGCCTGTGACTTCAGTGCCTTCGACGTGGCGCGCATCCTGCACGGTTTCCGTCTCGCTGGCTGGTTCGAGAACGCCAACGCGATCCTGGTCGGCCGGCCCATGGCGCCCGACGCCAAGGGCTTCAGCCAGCACGATGCCGCGGCGGATGCCTTCGGCGAGCTGGGCATTCCGGTGGTGCTCGACGTCGACTGCGGCCACGTGGCGCCCTTCCTGCCGTTGGTGAACGGAGCGAGTGCCCGGATCACTGTGCGGGACGGTCGCGGGCAGATCACCCAGCGGCTGTCGTGATCGCCTACTCTCGCTGGCGAGGGATCTTGGCGCGCGAGGGGAGACATGCGGTGGCATCTCGGACCAACGAACACGGCCAACAGATCGGCCCCACGATCGACGGTTGGGCTCCTTGCCCGTTCCCGGATGTCGCCACGTTGCGTGGCAGCTGGTGTCGAGTGGAACCGTTGTTGGCCGAGCACTCCACCGAGCTGTACGACGAGCTGTGCGGCCCGGGCAACGAAGACCTGTGGACCTACCTGCCCGTGGAGATGCCGGCCGATCGAGCCGAGTTCGCCGAGCTGATCGAGGCCCGCGCAGACCTCATCGACGCAGTCGCCGTACTGATCCGCACGGCTGACGGAACCGCGGCGGGAACCGCCACCCTGATGCGCGTGGATCGAGCCAATGGTTCAGTCGAGGTCGGCTGGATCGTCCTCGGCCGCAGCCTGCAGCGCACCACCGCCGCCACCGAGGCGCAGTACCTGTTGGCCAAGCACGCCTTCGACCTCGGCTACCGCCGCTATGAATGGAAGTGCGACGCGCTCAACGAGCCGTCGCGTCGCGCCGCTGCGCGACTCGGCTTCGTGCCGGAGGGCCGGTTCCGGCAGGCACTGGTCTACAAGGGACGCAACCGCGACACCGACTGGTTCTCGATCACGGATGCGGAGTGGCCGACCCTGGCGGCGGCGTTCCAGCAGTGGCTCGACCCGGACAATCAGCCCGACGGTCGCCAGGTTCGCTCGCTGGGGGATGTGCGCGGCGACCGCTGAGTGGCATGGTGGAGCTCATGGCCGAGATCCTCGATCCGCAACAGAAGCTCACCAACCAACAACTGCATGACGCGGCCCTGGCCGACTGGCGGCGGTTGCCCGCAGGGCTGCATGCGCGATTCGCGACCGGTGACTTCGCCGCCGGGCTGCGACTGGCGGACGCCATCGGTCTTGCTGCCGACGAGGCGAACCATCACCCCGATCTCGATTTGCGCTACGGGCACCTCTCCGTGCGGCTGGTCAGTCACGATGTCGGGGGAGTGACCTCGCGCGACGTCGCGATGGCGCGATCGATCAGCGCCCTGGCTGCCGAGGCCGGTGCGAGTGCCGAGCCCGGTCGGGTGCAAGAGGTCGAGTTGGCCATCGACACCGCCGACGCCTCGCGGCTGGTGTCGTTCTGGCGAGCCGTCTACGGGTTGGCCCCTGACGAGGGCAGTGACCAGCCCGGTGGTGTCGAGGTGGTCGACCCTGATGGGGTGATGCCGACCATCTGGTTCCAGGACACCGAGCCACACGAGGAGCCGAGACAACGCTTCCACCTCGACGTCTGGGTGGCCGAGGAGACGGCCGATGCTCGCATCGAGCAGGCGCTGGGCGCGGGCGGCACGTTGGTCAGCGACACGGAGGCGCCCTCGTTCACAGTGCTCGCCGACGCCGACGGCAACAAGGCGTGCATCTGCTCGGTGGCCGGCCGACACCAACCGCCCGAGTAGTCGTATGCTGGGACGCGGATTCCACGATGTGGGATTCCTGATTCACTTTGTTGACTCCGTCGGGAGTTGGCAGCGAACGTAGGCGCATGCACAAGCACCTTCTTGTATGCACCCGACGCGTGAGTTGAGGCCCCACCGCCTCAACGCACACGCGTCGTCCCCTCGTTGCCACTTCTGGCCGAGGGGTTTTTTGTTGGTCGAACACGGAGACAGGAAAGACAATGGCGGAGCAGGACAGCGGACCGGGCGCAGAAGCACGGATCACGGGTGCGCAGAGCTTGGTCACGTCGCTGGAGAGTGCCGGGGTCGAGGACATCTTCGGGATTCCCGGGGGCGCGATCCTGCCGGCGTACGACCCGCTCTTCGACTCCAAGATCCGCCACATCCTCGTCCGTCACGAGCAGGGTGCCGGCCACGCCGCCCAGGGGTACGCCGCCGCGACCGGCAAGGTGGGCGTGTGCATGGCGACCTCGGGTCCCGGGGCGACCAACCTGGTCACCCCGATCGCGGATGCCCACATGGACTCGCTGCCGATGGTGGCCATCACCGGCCAGGTCGGTGCCTCGATGATCGGCACGGACGCCTTCCAGGAGGCCGACATCCGCGGCATCACCATGCCGATCACCAAGCACAACTTCCTGGTCACCGACCCCGCTGAGATCCCACAGACGATCGCGGAGGCATTCCACATCGCCTCGACGGGTCGGCCCGGCCCGGTGCTCGTCGACGTCGCCAAGTCGGCACTGCAGGCGATGACCACCTTCCGCTGGCCGACCGAGCTGAACCTGCCCGGCTACCGGCCCGTGACCCGGCCGCACAGCAAGCAGATCCGTGAGGCCTCCAAGCTGATCCTCGAAGCCCGGCGCCCGGTGCTCTACGTCGGCGGCGGCGTGATCCGCTCGGGCGCGGCCAAGGAGCTGCGAGTGCTGGCCGAGGCGACCGGCATGCCCGTGGTGACCACGCTGATGGCCCGCGGCGCCTTCCCCGACAGTCACCCGCAACACCTCGGCATGCCGGGCATGCACGGCACCGTTGCGGCCGTGGCCGGTCTGCAGAAGAGTGACTTGATCATCAGCCTGGGCGCGCGTTTCGACGACCGCGTGACCGGCAACCTGGACTCGTTCGCGCCGGGTGCACAGGTCATCCATGCCGACATCGACCCGGCAGAGATCGGCAAGAACCGCCACGCCGACGTCCCGATCGTCGGCGACGCCCGCGAGGTGATCGCGGACCTGATCATCGCGCTCAACGCTGAAGCAGAGCAGGGCAATCGCGGTGACTACGAGTCCTGGGTGGCCTTCCTTGCCGGCATCAAGAAGCAGTACCCGGTCGCCTACGACGCACCGACCGACGGCAGCCTTTCTCCTCAGTACGTGCTCGAGCGACTGGGCAGGATCGCCGGCCCCGAGGCGATCTACTGCTCCGGCGTCGGTCAGCACCAGATGTGGGCAGCCCACTTCGTGGGTTACGAGAACCCCAACACGTGGATCAACTCCGGCGGCCTGGGCACCATGGGATTCTCGGTTCCGGCCGCGATGGGAGCCAAGGTCGGCAGGCCCGACAGCACGGTCTGGTCGATTGACGGTGACGGCTGCTTCCAGATGACCAACCAGGAGCTGGCCACCTGCGCGATCAACGACATCCCGATCAAGGTCGCGATCATCAACAACGAGTCACTGGGCATGGTGCGCCAGTGGCAGACGCTGTTCTACAACGAGCGCTACTCCAACACCGACCTGCACAGCAAGCGCATCCCCGACTTCGTGAAGCTGGCCGATGCCTATGGTTGTGTCGGTCTGGCGTGTGACTCGCCCGATGACGTGGACGCCACGATCGAGAAGGCGATGTCGATCGACGACCAACCGGTCGTCGTCGACTTCCGGGTCCACCGCGATGCGATGGTCTGGCCGATGGTGGCCGCCGGCACCAGCAACGACGAGATCAAGTACGCCCGCGATCTCGCCCCCAAGTTCGACGAGGATGATCTGTGATGACCAAGCACACCCTGTCCGTCCTGGTGGAGAACAAGCCGGGCGTCCTGGCCCGCATCGCGGGGCTCTTCAGTCGTCGTGGCTACAACATCGACAGCTTGGCGGTCGGCCCGACCGAGAGCCCTGACGTCTCCCGGATGACGATCGTGGTCGCGGTGGATGACAGCCCGCTCGAGCAGGTGACCAAACAGCTCAACAAGCTGGTCGAGGTGATCAAGATCGTCGAGCTCGACGGGTCCTCCTCGGTCAGCCGTGAGCTCCTTCTGGTCAAGGTCCGCGCCGATGCCGACGCGCGCGGCCACGTGCTCGACGCCGTGCAGCTCTTCAAGGCCAAGGTCGTCGACGTGGCTCCCGACGCGATGACGATCCAGGTCACCGGCAACGCCGACAAGCTGGCCGACTTCCTCCGGGTCCTCGAGCCGTTCGGGGTCCGTGAGTTGGTCCAGTCCGGCATGGTGGCCATCGGTCGCGGCTCCCGCTCGATCTCCGAGCGCAGTGCGCGCCCGGTCGCCATTCCCGCTCCACCTGCCGCGAGCTGACCCCTTCCCATTTCCCCGGGTACCCGGGGAAATGGGAACTCCCCGGCCGAAATTCCGGCCGGGAAGTGCATGTTTCGGCCGGGAAGTCTGGCCCGACACCCGAACCGAACCGATCACGAACACCGTCCAGAACAAGCAGCAAGAACACCAACCTGAAGGAGAGCCCCAGTGGCTGAGATGTACTACGACGACGACGCCGACCTGTCCCTGATCCAGGGCAAGAATGTCGCGGTCATCGGTTACGGAAGCCAGGGCCACGCCCACGCGCTCAACCTGCGTGACTCGGGTGTCGACGTGCGGATCGGCCTGCAGCCGGGGTCGAAGAGCCGCGCCAAGGCGGAGGAGGAAGGCCTGCGTGTGCTGACCCCTGCCGAGGCCGTCGAAGAGGCCGACGTGGTCGTGATCCTCGCCCCCGACCAGCACCAGCGCAAGCTGTACGCCGAGGAGATCGAGCCGCACCTCGCCGAGGGGGACACCCTGGTCTTCGGCCACGGGTTCAACATCCGCTTCGGATACATCAAGGCGCCCGAGGGCGTCGACGTGATCATGGTCGCCCCGAAGGCTCCGGGCCACACCGTGCGGCGTGAGTACGTCGCCGGCCGCGGCATCCCCGACATCATCGCGGTCGAGCAGGACGCCTCGGGCACCGCCTGGGACCTCGCGAAGTCCTACGCGAAGGCGATCGGTGGCACCCGCGCCGGCGTCATCAAGACCACCTTCACGGAGGAGACCGAGACCGACCTGTTCGGTGAGCAGGCCGTGCTCTGCGGTGGGATGTCGCACCTGGTGCAGGCGGGCTTCGAGACCCTGACCGAGGCCGGCTACCAGCCCGAGATCGCCTACTTCGAGGTGCTCCACGAGCTCAAGCTGATCGTCGACCTGATGTGGGAGGGCGGCATCGCCAAGCAGCGCTGGTCGATCTCCGACACCGCCGAGTACGGCGACTACGTCAGCGGCCCACGCATCGTCGACGCCGGCGTCAAGGAGCGCATGCAGGGTGTCCTCGCCGACATCCAGAGTGGTGCCTTCGCGGAGCGCTTCATCTCCGACCAGGACAACGGTGCCAAGGAGTTCAACGAGCTGCGCGAGAAGGAGGCCGGTCACCCGATCGAGGCCACCGGCAAGACCCTGCGCGCGCAGTTCGCCTGGAAGCAGAGCGACGACGACTACACCGAGGGATCTGCCGCACGCTGACAGTGAGGTGAGGTACGCCGAGCGCAGCGAGGCGTGCCGGTGCCGACCCTCCGCAGAATGATGATCGGATCGGGCGGGTTCGCAGGATGAGTCCTGTGGCCCGCCCGATCTGCATCTCCTGCCCTGTCGTCGTACAGCCCCGCGGCTCTTGCGCGGTGCTGTGGTCGCCCGGCCGCGGCACAGCACGTGTGGAGCGACCACAACCCCGCGTTACATCAGGTGGACCAAGGTTAGGCACTCCTAACGAACAGGCGTATTCTGCGGATCGTGCTGTCCAACTACCTGATCGGCCTGCGTGAGGGCCTCGAAGCCGCGCTGGTCGTCAGCATTCTGGTCGCCTACCTGGTCAAGTCCGGACGCACGGAGCTCCTGCCCCGCATCTGGGCCGGCGTCGGCATCGCGATCCTGGTCTCGCTCGGCTTCGGCGCCGCACTGACCTACGGCCCGCGCGGACTCACCTTCGAGGCCCAGGAGTTCATCGGCGGAACCCTCTCGATCATCGCGGTCGGCTTCGTGACCTGGATGGTGTTCTGGATGGCCCGTGCCGCCCGCGGGCTGGGCGGCGAGCTGCGCGGCCAGATCGACGACGCCGCCGAGGGCAGCCGCTGGGCCCTGGTGATCGTGGCCATGTTCGCCGTCGGGCGCGAGGGCCTCGAGACGGCACTGTTCATCTGGGCCGCGACGCAGGCGGGCACCCGCGAACAGGTCGGCTCGGTGACACCGACCTGGGAGCCGCTGCTCGGCGCGGGGCTCGGCATCCTCACCGCCGTCGTGCTCGGCTACCTGATCTATCGCGGCGCCATCTCGATCAACCTGAGCAAGTTCTTCACCTGGACCGGGGGATTCCTGATCGTGGTCGCCGCCGGCGTGCTGGCGTACGGCGTCCACGACCTGCAGGAGGCGCGCTTCCTCCCGGGCCTGCACGACCTGCTCTTCGACATCAGCGACACCATCGATCCGGCCGGCTGGTTGGGCACGTTGATCAAGGGTGTCTTCAACATCTCGATGGTCACCACCAAGCTCGAGGGCGCGGTCTGGCTCCTCTACCTGGTGCCCACGATGACTTTCTTCCTGCGCGGCGCCCGTCGTCGTTCCGCCCCCAAGAAGGACGCCGACAGGGCGTCCGTTGCCTGAGCTCCACCTCCACCCCACCCTCCTGAAGGACAACGATGCTGAATCGCAAGCTGGCAGTGCTGGTCCCGATCCTCGTGGCGGGGCCCCTGCTCGCCTCGTGCACCGAGAACACCAAGGCCGATGACAGTGACCCCCGCTCGATCCAGGTCGTCTCGAGCGATGACGGTTGCGACGTCTCCAAGGTCGAGGTTCCGGCCGGCACGCTGACCTTCGACGTGACGAACAGCGGTTCCAAGGTCACCGAGTTCTACCTGCTGGCCGAGGACGGACTGCGCATCGTCGGCGAGGTCGAGAACATCGGCGCCAACCTGAACAGCCGGCTGACCGTTGCCGTGCCCGAGGGCAACTACGTCACCGCCTGCAAGCCCGGGATGAAGGGTGACGGCATCCGCGCCGACTTCGCGGTCACCGCATCCGACGAGAAGGTCGAGGTCTCGGCCGACGAGCAGGCCCAGATCGACCAGGCCTCCGCGAACTACCTGGCCTACGTGCAGGACCAGAGCGACCAGCTGCTCACCGAGACGACGAAGTTCGTCAACCTCTACAAGGCCGGCAAGGACGACGAGGCCCGTGCCCTGTACGCCGACGCGCGCGTCCACTGGGAGCGCATCGAGCCGGTCGCCGAGTCGTTCGGCAACCTGGACCCGCTGATGGACCTGCGTGAGGCCGACGTCGCCGACGGCGACGACTGGACCGGTTGGCACCGGATCGAGAAGGACCTGTGGCCTGAAGAGGCAAAGGGCTACCGGGCGATGACCCCCAAGGAGCGCAAGTTCTACGCCGACGACCTGCTCGAGAACACCAAGAAGCTCGACAAGCAGGTCGACGGCGACCTGAGCTTCACCGTCGACGGCATCGCCAACGGTGCCACGGCCCTCCTCGAAGAGGTGGCCAGCGGCAAGGTCACCGGCGAGGAGGAGATCTGGTCCCACACCGACCTGTGGGACTTCCAGGCCAACGTCGACGGCGCCCGGGTCGCCTTCGAGGGCGTCAAGGCGCTCCTCGAGACCAAGGACCCCGAGCTGGCCAAGACCCTGACCGACCGCTTCGCCGACCTGCAGAAGCTGCTCGACGCCCAGAAGACCGACGATGGCTTCACCTACTACGACGAGCTCAGCCCGGCCGAGGTCAAGCAGCTCTCCAACGCCGTGAATGCGTTGGCTGAGCCGCTGTCGAAGCTCACGGGCGCGGTGCTGGCCCGCTCATGAAGCAACCCGTCGTCTCCCGCCGCGCCCTCTTCACCGGGGGTGCGGCGGTGGTGGGCGTGGCCAGTGGACTGGCGGCTGCCCAGGCCATCGACTCCGATGACACGACCGGGACGACCGGCCCGGCGGCGTACGCCTTCCGTGGTGAGCACCAGGCCGGGATCGTGACCCCGGCCCAGGACCGCCTGCACTTCGCCGCCTTCGACGTGGTCACCGACTCCCGCGAGGAGCTGGTCGAGCTGCTGCAGGCCTGGACCGAGGCCGCGGAGCGGATGACCGCTGGTGGCGCAGCCGGTCCGATCGGCCCCACCGAGGGAGACGCCGACCTGCCGCCCGATGACACGGGCGAGGCGATCGGGCTGCCGGCATCACGGCTGACTCTCACCTTCGGCTTCGGCCCGACCCTGTTCCGAACGCCGAAGGGCAAGGACCGGTTCGGCATCGCCGACCGGCAGCCGAAGGTGCTCCGGGAGCTGCCGCACTTCCCGGCCGACGCGCTCGACCCCGAACGCTCCGGTGGCGACCTGTGCATCCAGGCCTGCGCCGACGACCCCCAGGTCGCCGTCCATGCGATCCGCAACCTGGCCCGCATCGGCTTCGGGACCGTCGCCGTGCGCTGGTCGCAACTCGGCTTCGGGCGTACGTCGAGCACCTCGACCTCGCAGGAGACGCCGCGCAACCTGTTCGGCTTCAAGGACGGCACCGCCAACCTGAAGGCCGAGGAGCCCGAAGCGCTCGCCGACCACCTGTGGGTCGCGCAGGGTGACGATCCGAATGCCGAGTGGTTGGTCGGAGGCTCCTACCTGGCGGCCCGCCGCATCAACATGCGCATCGAGACCTGGGACCGGCAGACCCTGCAGGACCAGCAGGACATCATCGGGCGCACCAAGCAGACCGGGGCGCCCCTCTCAGGCGGTGAGGAGTTCAGCGAGCCCGACTTCGCCATGCCCGGCCGTGGCGGCCCGATCATCCCTGTCGACGCACACGTGCGGGTGGTCCACCCGACCAAGAACGACGGCGCCCAGATCCTGCGCCGCGGCTACAACTTCGTCGACGGAAGCGATGACCTGGGTGGGCTCAACGCGGGACTGTTCTTCATCGCCTACGTGCGCGACCCGGAGAAGCAGTTCATCCCGATGCAGACCCGGATGGCGCAGTCGGATGCGATGATGGAGTACCTCAAGTTCACCGGGTCGGCGTTGTTCGCCGTACCTCCCGGGACCCGCACGGGCGAGCACGTCGGAGCTGCGCTTTTCGCCTGATCACGGCTCGGCGAGGAACCAGTCTCCGTTCTTCTTGACCGCGGGCTGGTCCGACGTCGTGTGGTTGGACTTCCCGCTGAAGGTGTAGTCGTAGCGGAAGGTGATCGTGGCCTTGTTGCCCCGGACCTGCACCGTCTGGGTCCTGACCTCGATCTTGTCGCCCGAGGGCAGGGGAGTGGCGGCCGCCTTCTTGCAGGAGATGGTGGCCTTCTTGCTCACCTTCACCACGTAGAGCTTCATGTAGTCGCAGGCGCCCACGTCGCCGGCATAGATGGCCTTGGTCCACTCGGTGTAGTCCGCAGCCAGTTGCTTGACCTGCAAGGTGTCGTCCCCCGTCACCGGGGTGCGGGTGAAGGTCTTCGACGGCGGGCTGGAGGGCGTCGGCGACGGCAGGCTCAGCGTCGGGTCGCTCGTGCCGGTGCTGGTCTGCGACGTGTCACTGCTCGGGTCCTTGCCGGCCGTGTCGTCGTTGTCGTCGCCCGCCGTGGCGACCACGATGCCGGTCGTCGCGACACCCGCCACGAGGAGTACGCCGAACACGACGCCGGCGATCATCGCGGTCTTCCGCGTGCCGCCCGGCCCGGAGCTCCCGCCCGAGGATCCGGGACCGCCAGGCGGGGGCCCGAAGCCATTGCCCCGCCCACTCGGTCCGCTCGGACTGCGACCACGAACCGGGCGTCGGGAGCCACCCAGCGGAGCGAAGGGGTCGCCCTGCGGGACGGCGCCGTAGGGGAGCGCCGGGGGTGCCTGACTGGCCGCGGGACGGCCGCACGACTGGCAGAAGCTGTCGGCCGGGGTCAACGGTCGTCCGCACGAGGCGCACAGCGGGGCATTCATGGTGTTCACGATGCCCACATTGTGCCTGCGTCAATCCCCGACCCGGATCTGATCTCAACGTGGTGGATCACAAGCACGGGCTGCTTGCGATCCACCACGTTGTGGGGAGAAGTGGTCCGCCAGGGATCACTTGACCTCGGACCTGCGCACCAGGTAGAGGCCGACCAGCAGCGGGAGCAACAGCCAGATGGAGACGGTCACCGCGAGATGTGCCCACTCCTCGCCACTCGGGTCGCCGTTGAACAGGGCTCCCTGGGCGTAGGAGAAGTCGACCCAGGGCCAGATGTCGCGGAAGCCCTCCTTGAAGTTGGCCAAGGTCATGAACAGGGTCGGCAGCAGCGCGTTGAAGACGAAGTAGCCGACGATGGCCCCAGCCGAGTTGCGGATCAGCAGACCGAGCATCGACCCGATCAACATGCCGAGCACGTTGGCCAGCACGATCAGCGAGAACTCCTGGACGCTCACGTTCCAACTGGTGTCGACTCCGGCGATCGCGGTGCCGACGATGTTGCCGAGCGCGCCGATCGCCAGTGCCACGAACATCGAGGCGATGCCGATGCCGATCGAGACCATCACCTTCACGTTGATCACTCGGCTCCGGTTGGGCAGCAGGGTGAACGTGGTCAGACCGGTGCGCTGACTCCACTCGCTCGAGATCGAGAGCAGACCGACGATCGGCAGGATGAGCGCGATTGGGAAGCCGATCGCGGTCGCGAACGTCTCATAGGTGAGCTCGTCCTCGGGGGCGAACAAGATCGTCGCGGCGGTGGCGAGAAGGGCCGCGATCGCAATGCTCGCCATCAGCCAGAAGCCCGAGCGGGTGTCGAACATCTTGATCAGCTCGACGCGCGCGATGCGGCGCCGGGGGATCGGTGCGTACGTCGGTCGAGACGTCGCCGCCTCGGTGGCGACGGGTACCTGCGTCAGCGTGCTCATGCCGCTGCTCCTTCTCGTTGGGTCTCGGCGGTGAGCTCGAGGAACATCTCCTCGAGCCCGGCGTTGTCGGAGGAGCGCAGCTCGGTGAGCGCGATCCCGGAATTCAGGGCGATCTGGCCGACCTGTTCGGCGCTCGCCTCGGTGCGCAGGGCGCCGTCGTCGGATGCGCTGACGACCAGACCGGCGTTGCGCAGGGCCTGGCACAGCTCGGCCGATGAGCCACTGCGCACGACGGTGCCGGCGGCGTGCAGCAGCTCAGCCTTGGTCCCCTCGGCGACGATGCGTCCGTTGCCGATCATCACGAGGTCGTCGGCGATCACCTCGATCTCGTGGAGCAGGTGGCTGGAGAGCAGCACGGTCCCGCCGCGGTTGGCGTAGCCGCGCAGCAGGTCGCGCATCCAGCGGATGCCGGCCGGGTCCAGCCCGTTGGCAGGCTCGTCGAGGATCAGTACCTCCGGGTCGCCGATCAGTGCGGCGGCGATGCCGAGCCTCTGCCGCATGCCGAGGGAGTAGTTGCGCACCCGCCGCTCGGACTCCCGCTCGGTCAGGCTGACCAGCTCCAGCATCTCGTCCACCCGCGACCTGGGCAGACCCATGGTGCGTTGGGCGATGGCGAGGATCTCGCGGCCGGTCCGGCCGGCGTGCTGGGCAGAGGCATCAAGGAGTACGCCGACCTCTCGGCCGGGGTTGGGAAGTTCGGCGAAGGGACGGCCCAGGATCGTGGCCGATCCCGAGGAGGGATCGGTAAGCCCGACCATGACCCGCATGGTGGTGGACTTGCCGGCGCCGTTGGGTCCCAGGAACCCGGTGACACGGCCCGGTTGGGCGATGAAGGAGACGTCGTCCACGGCAGTGAAGCCGCGGTAGGACTTGGTGAGGTGCTCGACTTTGATCATGCTCGAAGCCTCGCCCGAGAGTGCTCCTGCGCACATCGGGGAGACCAACCCGAACGACCCCCGGCCGACCCTGAGGCGACCCTGACCCGATCGGTGCGCTCGCCTCAGGGCCGGGAATCTTCGGCAGCCCGCCGGCGTTCTGTGGACATGCGCATTGATGTGTGGTCCGACGTCGTCTGTCCCTGGTGCTACATCGGCAAGCGTCGCCTCGAGAAGGCCCTGGCCGGCTTCGAGCACGCCGCCGACGTCGAGGTCGTCTGGCATTCCTACGAGTTGGATCCCGCAGCGCCACAGGAGCCCACCGAGCGCACCGTCGACGTGTTGGCGCGCAAGTACGGCGGGGGTGTCGAGAACGCCCAGCGGATGATGGACCAGGTCGAGGCCGTGGCGGCGGAGGAGGGCCTTCTCTACCGACTCTCACAGACCATGCGGGTCAACACGGTCGACGCCCACCGTGTCCTCCACCTGGCGCTGCACGAGGGCGGTTCCGACGTACAGGGCCAGCTGAAGGAGGCGTTGCTCGCCGCGAACTTCATCGAGGTGCGCAACGTCGCGGACCACGCAACCATCACCGAGCTCGCCACCGCTGTAGGGCTCGACCCCGACCGGGTGGCTGCCGTGCTCGCCGGCAACGAGTTCCGTGACGAGGTGTACGCCGATGTCGCGCAGGCCCAGGCCTTCGGTGCCAACGGGGTGCCGTTCTTCGTCATCGAGCAGAAGTACGGCGTCTCAGGGGCGCAGCCGGTCGAGGTCTTCGCCAACGCCCTCGAGCGCGCGTGGAGGGAGTCGCACCCGGCCCTGCAGATGGTCAGCGACAGCGACGCAGAGGCGTGCGGCCCCGACGGGTGCAGCATCTGAGCGGCGCACTCATCGAGGGTATGTCTCTCAAGTCTCGGCCGTCGTGAGCGTCGCATCCGCTGAGTGCTTGGCAAGGCCGAGGAGGGAGGCGATGCGCCAGCATCGTCGACTGACGAGAACGTTGCCAGGTGCCAGCGGGGTGGCGCGTAGCAGGCCATGGGCTTGGGAGACATGCCCTAGCATCGCCCTCGTGCGTCCCACTCGGGACCCGGCGAGGAGCACACGGTGAGCCAGGCGGACGATCGGGCGTCCACGACCCTGTGGCGGCGGATCTTTCCGCGCCCCGTCGCGGTGCTCCTCGTGGTGGTCCTGGCCGTCCAGGCGTTGCTGCTCATCGCCATCGCCCGCAGTGCCAGCTTCGGTGAGCCCCACGACCTCCCGATCGCCGTGGTCACCGCTCCGGTCGTGGCCGACGCGCTGGCCGACCAGGCGAATGCGATGGAGGGCCGGCCCTTCGAGGCGGCGGCTGCTCGCGACTCGACAGCGGCCCGCGAGAGTGTGGAGCGGGGGACCGCGGCTGCGTGGCTGGAGGTCGACCTACGTCGCACGCGTGACGTCCTCGTGCTCAATGCCGCGAACGGGAAGCGGCTCAATGACGCGATCCTGGACCGGATCCGCGCCGTCGAGGCCAGCTATGACCGCACTGTGGTGGTGCGCGAGCTCGACACGTCCCACGGGTCATCGCATCGGGCCGACACGCTCGCGCTCCTCGCGCACGTGATCGCCTTCGTCTTCGTCGTGGTCGTCTCGCTCCTCTTCGGGCCGGTCACGCGCACCCTGGGCCGCGGCCTGTTGCGCCACCTCGCGCTGGCCGGGGTCGCGGTGGTCGCGTCCACGGCCCTGGCAGTGTCGCCCCTGGCGGGACCCGGTGAGCCGTCTCTGCTGGTGATCGCTGTGCTGTTGCTGTCCATCCTGGTCGTGGGAAGTGCGACCCTTGCCCTGGAGGCGTTGGCCGGCCTGAGTGGGCTGGGGGTGGCCGCGGTCCTCTTCGTGGTGCAGGCTGCGCCGTTGCTGCTGCAGACCGACACTCGGCTGTTCCCCCGGCCGTGGCCTGCGGTGATCGCGGTGACACCGGTCGGGGCGATGGAGCGAGCGCTGGCCAATCTGGTCAGCTACGAGGATGGCCCCGGCATCGGTCGTCCGGTGCTGGTCCTCTGGGTCTGGTTGGCGATCGCGCTCCTCACCTCGTTGGTCGCCCGCCGGGTGCGGGACCGGGCCGGCGTCGACCTGCGTACGACGGGGCGGCCGGCCAGTCGTCGTACCAAGGTGTTGTGGCGGTGGCGGGTGGGCGCCGTCGTCATCCCCGCCGCCGCCCTGCTGCTCGGCCTGACCCTGTTGGTGCCACGGGGCGCCATTGCCGGGCCCGATGCCCTCCCGAGCCGGGCGTCCGAGACCCGTTGCGTGCCCACCGGCCCGGTGCGCAACGTCAAGGACATGAACCGGATCACCACCAAGCTCCGTGGCGGTGGCGAGTTCCAGAGCGGGTTCCAGGGCGGTGACGTCGGCGCCAGCGTGATGCTCCAGGACGGCCGAGCGCTCTTCGTCTTCGGGGACACGTTGCGCTCAGCGGATTTCCAGGGCCAGAGGTTCGTGCGCAACTCCATGTTGGTGATGGAGCCCGACTGCCTGCAGGTGGTTGTCCCGGCCGATCACGGCGCGATCATCCCTGATCGGGCGGCCAACGGTGACGAGGAGGCGGTGGGCTACTGGCCGATGTCGATCGGACGGGACTCACGACCTGGCTACGACCTCGTCGCGGTGGCTGCCCAGCGGGTCCGGAGCACCGGCTCCGGGGAGTTCGACTTCGAGTCCCTCGGCTCGGCGGTCGCCGTGTTCATCGTGCCCCGCGGCGGTACACCGCAACTGATCGACCGAGTCGACCTGGGGCCGGACCGGGCTGATCGCACCCGTCCGGTGTGGGGAGCGGCCTCCACCGTCCACGACGGCTGGGCCTATCTCTACGGCACTGCCAATCCCGGGGAGGAGCTCGTCTTCGGCTATTCCCTGAGCGTGGCACGGGTGCGACCCGACGACATCCTCGACCGATCGAGATGGCGCTACTGGAACGGTGACGACTGGGTGCGCCGCGAGGACGAGGCGGCCGCGCTGATCCCGGCCGAGGGCGGTGTCTCCCAGACCCTGAGTGTCTTCGAGCAGGACGGCACGTGGTTCGCGCTGAGCAAGCGCGACGAGTTCCTCGGCACCGACCTGACGGTGTGGACCGCGCCCTCACCCACCGGGCCGTTCACCGCGGGGGAGTCGTTGGCCCACCTGCCCTCCGACACGGTGAAGGGCCAGCTGCGCTACATGCCACTGGCCCACCCGGAGTTCCTGCCGCGCAAGGGGACGATGGTGGTGTCCTACAGCCGCAACCGCACCGACATCAACGAGGTCATCGACGATCCGATGAGCTATCGGCCCCGCTTCCTGAGGGTGCGGTTACGACCCTGACTCAGTAGCTGGGGTCGTCCGAGCCGTAGCTCGGGTCGGACGAGCCGTAGCTGGGGTCCTCGGAGCCGTAGCTGGGGTCCTCGGAGCCGTAGCTCGGGTCGGACGATGCGCTCGGGTCGTCCGTGCTGTCATTGTCGAGGTTCAGCTTCCAGTCGCCGTCCTCCTTGACCATCGGCATCTCGGTCTCGGTGGTGTTCGGCTCGCCGCCGTAGTTGGAGGTGACCTCGACGGTGGCCGTCGCGGTGTCGCCTGTGACCTCGGCACTCTTGAACTCGACCGAGGTCTCAAAGCTCTCGCTGCCTGAGTCGCCGGCCTCTTCCCGGCAGTCGTCGAGGTCGTCGTCATCGACGTTGGCGATCAGCTTGACCAGGTCGTCGCAGGCGCCGGCATCCCCGTCGAGCAGGCGCTGGTAGCCGTCGTTGTAGTCGGTGATGACCTGTTCGATCTGCTCCTCATCGCTCATGGAGCTCTTGTCGTCGCCGTCCTTGTCGTCGTCACCCCCGATGACACCCGAGAGCACCAGGGCGGTGATGGCGCCGCCGATGAGGATCACCAGGGCCACGCCGACGATCACGATCAGCTTTGCGTTGCCCGACTTGGCGGGCTGATGACCCGGCATGGGGGACCACTGCGGGCCCGGGCCCTGTTGTCCGGGACCTTGCGGGCCGTTGGGACCCTGCTGGCCGTAGCCGGGTTGTCCCTGCTGCCACGCCTGGCCCGCCGCGGCACCGGCCGGCGCTCCGCCGTACGGCTGCTGGGGGAACTGTGCGGTCTGGTTGCCGGGTGCCTGGACGGCGGCCGGGGTCCAGGGCTGCTGTCCGCTGGCGGGTGCGGAGTCCGAGCCCGAGGGGGAGTGTGAGCCGCTCTGCTGGGAGCTCGGGGAGCTCGGGGAGCTCGGGGAGCTCGGGGAGCTCGGCGGGCGGTTGCCGATGCGGGTCGGAGCCTCGTCGCTGGGGACGATGGGCGTTGACTGACCGGCCGAGAATGCGGCGCCGCAGTTGGCGCAGGTCAGGGCGGAGTCGTCGTCGCGGCGGGTGCCGCACTGCTGGCAGAAGGCTTGGCTCATGCTGCGCAGTCTCCCACCGCCCCGAGTTCTCAAACCAAATGCCGGACCGATTGCATGATTATGCATGGCTCTGTATATAGTTGAGGCATGTCCAAGGTACTGACTTCCCTTCCCGTCGGCGAACGCGTCGGCATCGCCTTCTCCGGGGGCCTCGACACCTCCGTCGCTGTCGCCTGGATGCGCGACAAGGGCGCCGTCCCCTGCACCTACACCGCTGACATCGGGCAGTACGACGAGCCCGACATCTCGGGTGTGCCCGGTCGGGCCATGGAGTACGGCGCCGAGATCGCGCGAGCAGTTGACTGCAAGGCGGCCCTGGTCGACGAGGGCCTGGCCGCGCTGGCCTGCGGTGCCTTCCACATCCGCTCCGGTGGTCGGGTCTACTTCAACACCACGCCGATCGGTCGCGCCGTGACCGGCACGATGCTGGTCCGTGCGATGCACGAGGACAACGTAGACATCTGGGGCGACGGGTCGACGTTCAAGGGCAACGACATCGAGCGGTTCTACCGCTACGGGCTGCTGGCCAACCCCGACCTGCGCATCTACAAGCCGTGGCTCGACCCCGACTTCGTCAACGAGCTCGGTGGCCGCCACGAGATGAGCGCCTGGCTGACCGAGCGCAAGCTGCCCTACCGCGACTCGCAGGAGAAGGCCTACTCGACCGACGCCAACATCTGGGGTGCCACCCACGAGGCCAAGACCCTCGAGCACCTCGACGTCTCCCTCGAGACCGTCGAGCCGATCATGGGCGTGAAGTTCTGGGATCCCTCGGTCGACATCGAGACCGAAGACGTCACCGTCGCCTTCGAGGCCGGGCGCCCCGTCGCGATCAACGGCAAGCGGTACGACGACGCGGTGGCCCTGGTGCACGAGGCCAACATCATCGGTGGTCGCCACGGGCTCGGCATGTCCGACCAGATCGAGAACCGCATCATCGAGGCCAAGTCCCGCGGCATCTACGAGGCCCCGGCAATGGCCCTGCTGTTCATTGCCTACGAGCGTCTCGTCAACGCGATCCACAACGAGGACACCGTCGCGCAGTACCACAACGAGGGACGCAAGCTCGGCCGGCTGCTCTACGAGGGCCGCTGGCTCGACCCGCAGGCGATGATGATCCGCGAGTCCATCCAGCGCTGGATCGCCTCGCTGGTCACGGGCGAGGTGACCATCCGGTTGCGTCGCGGTGAGGACTACACGGTGCTGGCCACCTCCGGCAGCAACTTCAGCTACCACCCCGACAAGCTGTCCATGGAGCGCACCGACAACGCCGCCTTCGGTCCCTTGGACCGCATCGGCCAGCTCACCATGCGCAACCTCGACATCGCAGACTCGCGCTCCAAGCTCGAGATGTACGCCGGCCAGCCGCTCGACCAGGGCCAGGTGCTCGTCGAGAACGGAACCCTCTTCGGTGAGCTCCCTGCGGGTGGCGCCGACCGCATCACCGACCGGGGCGAACCGCTGAGCGACGAGGACGAGGCGCTCGACCGCGCCGCCATGGAGTTCGGCACCGACTGACGCCAACCTGCAATTCTTGATGCTCGAACTGGCAATTTTCGATGTGCCGCCAGATCAAGAATTGCAGGTTCGCACATCAAGCGTTGCCAGTTCGCGCAACAACGAACGCCAGTTCGTCAGAGGTGGATGGTGCGAGTCGTCCCGATCTCCTCGAGGAAGCCCTGGTCGTGGGAGACAACCAGGAGCGCGCCCTCGTAGGAGGCGAGCGCGGACACCAGGGCGTCGTACGAGCTGAAGTCGAGGTTGTTGGTCGGCTCGTCGAGCAGCAGCAACTGGGGCGCCGGATCAGCCAGCAGTACGGCGGCCAGCGTGGCCCGGAAGCGTTCGCCACCGGAGAGGGTCCCGACCACCTGGTCGCCCTTCCCTCCACGGAAGAGGAACCGGGCCAACCGGGCTCGCACTTCGTTGTCGTCGGCGTGCGGCGCCCGCTGCTTCACGTTCTCGAAGACCGTCAATGTGTCGTCGAGGGTGTCGAGGCGCTGGTCGAGCATCCCCAGCGGCACGCTCACCTCCAGGGCGCCGTCCGCATCGAGGGCACCCGTGATCGTGTTCAACAGTGTGGTCTTGCCGCTGCCGTTCGGGCCGACGACGGCGATGCGCTCGGGACCGCGCAGGTCCAGCTCGACGGGCGACCCCGTGCGCAGGGTGAGGTCTGCCATGAGCACGGCGCGTCCCCTCGGCACGTTCGTCGCCGGCAGGTCCACCCGGATCTCGCGATCGTCCCGCACTCGTGACTCGGCCTCGTCGAGCCTCTCCTTGGCCGAGTCGAGTCGGTCCTCGTGGAGCTGGCGGTACTTCGCGGCCGAGACCTGGGCGGAGCGTTTGCGAAGCTTCATCACGGCCCGTGGTTCCCGCTTGGTGGCATACATCTTGTCGGCATAGCGCTTGCGTCCGGACAGGATCCGCTGGGACTCGATCAGGTCGTTCTTCTGCTTGCGCATGTCCTGACGTGCCGTGGTCGCCGCCTGCACGGCTGCCTCCTGCTGCGCCTCGACCTGGGCGGCGTACGACGTGTAGCCGCCGCCGAACCACTGCACGGAGCCCTCGCGCAGCTCAGCGATGCGGTCCACCCGTTCGAGGAGGTCGCGATCGTGCGTGACCACCAACAGCGTTCGGCGCCAGGTCTCGACCACGTCGTAGAGGCGCTCGCGGGCAGCGGTGTCGAGGTTGTTGGTGGGTTCGTCGAGCAACAGGATGTCGGGACGTTGCAGCAGCACGCGGGCCAGGCCGAGCTGGACCGCCTCGCCGCCCGAGACCTCGCCGATGCGTCGGTCGAGCACGTCGGCCGGCAGACCCAGACGGTCGAGCTCGGCCGCGACCCGCTCCTCGATGTCCCAGTCGTCGCCGACGAGCGCATAGTCGGCCTCGTCGACCGACCCGGCCTCGATCGCGCGGATCGCTTCCCGGATCGCGCGTACGCCGAGGTGGTCGTCGACCCGTTCGGAAGCGCGCAGGGCCAGGTCCTGGCGCAACCAGCCGACCCGGCCCTCGGCGCGGATGGTGCCCGACGTGGGGGAGAGGTCGCCTGCGGCGAGTCTCAGGACGGTGGACTTCCCACTGCCGTTGTCGCCCACCAGCCCGGAGCGTCCGGTGGGGACCAGCATGTCGAGATCGTTGACCACCGCCGACCCGTCAGGCCAGGCGAATGAGACGTTGGTGAAGCGAAGGGGTGATGACAAGGGCGCTCCTCGGGACGAGGCAGGGGAACCACCCGTCGACGACGGGCTTCACGGGCGCTCTCAGATCTTCACGGGGACAATGATGGCGACGCGATCGACCTCGCGCAACCGCATTTCCGGCAGTGGCCGGTCCGTCGGACATGCAGTCGCGAGACCGCACTGTCGCGCTGAGCGTGAACGGAACCTCGTCGGGTGCCAACTGCATGTCGAGCGGACCGGCCGCCCTTCCGGATCCACCCATGTGGACGGGGTGGGGGAGCCGTGCACCGTGGGGGTAGCATTGACGGTTCCGGGCACAGCGTCGTGCACGACCTCCTGACTGGCCGCAATCTGGCCGTCGGACGAGTTCCGCAAATCCACGACACCAATCGAGGGAATCCGCTGTGAGCAAGCCCGTCGTACTCATCGCCGAAGAACTGAGCCCCGCAACCGTCGAGGCGCTCGGCCCCGACTTCGAGATCCGCAACTGCAACGGCGCCGACCGTGCCGAGCTGCTGCCCGCGATCGCCGATGTCGACGCGATCCTGGTCCGCTCGGCCACCAAGGTGGACGCCGAGGCACTGGCCGCCGCCACCAAGCTCAAGGTCGTCGCCCGGGCCGGTGTCGGCCTCGACAACGTCGACGTCAAGGCCTCCACCCAGGCCGGCGTGATGGTCGTCAACGCGCCCACCTCCAACATCGTCTCCGCCGCCGAGCTGGCTGTCGGCCTGATGCTGGCCGCGGCCCGCAACATCAGCCCCGGCCACGAGGGTCTGCGCAACGGCGAGTGGAAGCGCAGCAAGTACACCGGCATCGAGCTCTACGAGAAGACCGTCGGCATCGTCGGCCTGGGCCGCATCGGCGTGCTGGTCGCCCAGCGCCTGAGCGCCTTCGGCATGAAGGTCGTCGCCTACGACCCCTACGTGCAGCCGGGTCGCGCCGCCCAGATGGGCGTGCGCCTGGTCGACCTCGACACGCTGCTCGCCGAGGCCGACTTCATGAGCGTTCACCTGCCCAAGACCCCGGAGACCGTGGGCCTGATCGGTGCCGAGGAGCTGTCCAAGGCCAAGTCCAACCTGGTCCTGGTCAACGCTGCCCGCGGTGGCATCGTCGACGAGACTGCGCTCTACGACGCCCTGAAGACTGGTCGCATCGCGGCCGCCGGGCTCGACGTCTTCGCGAAGGAGCCGTGCACCGACAGCCCGCTCTTCGAGCTCGAGAACGTCGTGGCCACCCCGCACCTGGGAGCCTCCACCGACGAGGCCCAGGAGAAGGCCGGCATCGCCGTGGCCAAGTCCGTGCGGTTGGCCCTCTCCGGTGAGCTCGTCCCCGACGCCGTCAACGTGCAGGGCGGCGTGATCGCCGAAGACGTCCGCCCCGGCATCCCGCTGACCGAGAAGCTCGGCCGGGTCTTCACCGCGCTGGCCGGGGAGGTCGCCCAGTCGATCGACGTCGAGGTGCGTGGCGAGATCACCGAGTACGACGTCAAGGTGCTCGAGCTGGCCGCCCTCAAGGGCGTCTTCTCAGACATCGTCGAAGACCAGGTGTCCTACGTGAACGCGCCCCTGCTGGCTGCCGAGCGCGGCACCGCCGTACGCCTGGTCTCCGAGACCGAAAGCCCTGACCACCGCAACCTGATCACCGTCCGCGGCACCCTGTCCGACGGTTCGCAGGTGTCGGTCTCGGGCACACTGGTCGGCCTCGCGCAGAAGGAGCGGCTGGTCGAGGTCAACGGTTTCGACCTGGACATCGAGCCCACCGACCACCTCGCGTTCTTCGTCTACGAGGACCGGCCGGGCATGGTCGGCACCGTCGGCGGCATCCTCGGCGACGCACAGGTCAACATCGCCGGCATGCAGGTCGCCCGCGCCGGCAAGGGCGGTCAGGCGCTGGTCGCGCTGTCGGTCGACTCGGACATCGCAGCCGACACGCTGGCCGAGATCCAGCAGGCCATCTCCGCACAGACGGTGCGCTCGGTCGACCTCGGCTGAGTCACCTGTTGGGGGCCCGACCGGTTGTCCGGTCGGGCCCGTGCCATTTCGGGGTACTTCTCCGACTCCCATAACTCGGGCCGGTTCCTCGCGTTAATCTTCTGTCCGGCCTTGGACGTCAAGCGTCGGGCGCGGCGACCCGAACCCGGGTCTCCACCCTGACTCGAGGAGTCTCCACGTGCATTGTCCCGGGACACGGTGCGAGGCTGCACCAGTCGTGCGGTGGGCAGTCTGCGCGCTCCTGGTGGCTGCATTGGTCGGCCTTACGCTCCAGGCGGCAACGCGGCCGGGTGCCGCCGCCGAGGCGGCGCCCGTGCCGAGCCGATCGGCGTCGGCCCTCGCCCCAGCGGCCCTCGCCGCGTCCGCACCGACGCTGGAGAGGAAGGCCCGCAACCTGGGCACCGTGTTCCTCACCGGCCGTACCTCCCAGCGCCGGGCCCGCTTGGTGCTGCAACGCCGAACCTCGACGAAGCGCTGGGTGCGTGCCGAGCGGTTGACCTCGCGCAAGCACCGGTTCCGCACGGTCGTGTGGAAGAAGCCGCGGCGTACGGCGTACCGCGTCGTCGACCGATCGAGCGGGCGCTCACGTGGCCGACACTCCAGCGTCAGGAAGGTGCCGCGTCTGCGAGTGACCCGCGACGGGTGCGGCGTCCGTCCCCTCAAGTCGAACGGGAGCCCGTGGCGGTGTTCGTTCCACGACGACTTCACGGGCAGTGCGCTCGACACCTCGAAGTGGACCATCCAGAGGGATGGCTTCATCACCGGTGACCCGCCGGGCGCCGCTGCCTGCTACAGCGGGAAGAACGTGTCGGTGCGTGACGGGTCGCTCCGGTTGGTGGCCCGGGCGGCCGGCCTGCTGGAGTGCCCGGGGCTGACCGGAATCCTCAAGACCTTCACCTCCGGCATGGTCTCCACCCATGACAAGTGGTCACAGCGCAACGGTCTCTTCGAGGCCCGGATCCACAACACCGCGACGACGGCGCGTGGTCTGCACGAGGCCTACTGGCTGTGGCCCGATCACCGTTTCGGCGCCGTGAACGGCGACGAGATCGACATCTCCGAGACCTATTCGGTCTATCCGAGCATCTCGGTGCCCTACTTGCACTACGGCGCCGATGACGGCGCCGTAGTGAGCGGGCGCGACCAGAACACGGCGTACGACTGCGTGGCGCAGCGCGGATCCTGGAACACCTACCGCATGCAGTGGTCGGCGAAGCGGATCCGGATCTGGGTCAACGACCGACTGTGCCTGAGCAACTCGTCGGGGAGCTCGGCCTTCCGCAAGCGCTACATCATGATGTTCACCCAGGCGCTCGGGTCGGGGACCAACGGCTACAACCTGCTGGCTCCGCCGCCGATGCCGGCCACGATGAAGGTCGACTACGCCCGCGTGTGGCGCTGAGCGGAGGCCGGGCGAGGGAGTGGTTGCCTCGTCACCGAGTGGCCAAAGGAGACAATCGGGACTTATTCTGGCGGTGATGGCCATCTCGGGCTGTCGTGATCGACAAGGCCGTCGAAGGGTGGTTCATGCAGCACACCGGTGTCCCGTTCGGGACCAAGGTCTGGGCGCTGATCGCACTGGTCGGCCTCCTCGTCGCCGCAGCCTTCGTCCCCACGACACCGGCGCAGGCAGCCCAGCGACCGGCGCCGACGCTGAAGGTCGCCGAGCGCAACCTCGGCACCGTCGCCCTGAGCGGTCGTACGTCGCAGCGCAAGGCCCGCCTGGTGCTCCAGCGCCGTACCGAACAGAAGCGCTGGGTCCGCGCCAAGCGGATGACAGCACGCAAGCATCACTACCGCGTCGTGGTGTGGAAGAAGCAACGGGCCACGAAGTACAGGGTCGTGGATCGGTCGGGCGGTCGGCACTCCGTGACCAGGAAGGTCCCCGGGCTGCGGACGACCCGCGACACGTGCGGCGTCCGTCCGCTGAAGTCGAACGGCAGCCCGTGGCGCTGTTCGTTCCGTGACGACTTCGACGGCCCCGAGCTGAACGAGTCACTGTGGCGGCCCCAGACCAGCAACTACGCGACCGGCACCGACACGGCGTTCGCGTGCTACGACGCGGACAACGTCGTCGTCGAGGGCGGCTCGCTCAAGCTGCTTCTCACCGAGGGTGAGCCCTACGTCTGCCCGGCGATGGCCGATCATGAGGTCAACACGACGCCGTTCACCGCCGGCATGGTGTCGACGTACCGCCGCTTCTCGCAGAAGTACGGCCGCTTCGAGGCGCGCATCCGCAACACGGAGGCCAGCGTGAGTGGGCTCCATGAAGCGTTCTACCTGTGGCCCGATGTCCGGTTCGTCGAGCCGAGCACCATGAAGTACGGCGAGATCGACGTCGCCGAGACGTATTCGGTGCACTCCGACTGGAGCATTCCCTACCTGCACTATCCGACGGAGCGGAAGTGGGGGCCGATCACGGCCGGCACACACACCAACACGGCGTACGGCTGCACCGCCGCGCGCGGTGAGTTCAACACCTACCGGCTGGACTGGACGCCCTCGCGCATCGAGATCCGGGTGAACGGCAGGCTCTGCCTGACCAACACCTCAGGCGATCCTGCCTTCCGCGAGCGGTACATCGTGGCGCTGACGCAGGCGATGGGCCGCGAGGACAATCCATTCCGGAGCAACACGCCACGACCAGCGGTCATGGAGATCGACTACGTCCGCGTCTGGCACTGAGTGAAGCGTGTCGTGGTCAGGCGACCATGACGCGTTCGGGTGTACGCCGGGTGCCGGAGGCCTGCTCACTCGACCAGGCCTCGGCAATGGTGCTGACCGCCTGCTCGAGCTCATCGGCGGGCCGGGTCCACGGGATCCGCACGAATCGCTCGTAGCCGCCCTCGGCGGAGAACACCGGGCCGGGCGCGAAGACGACGCCGCGCGACTCGGCCTCGAGGGCCAAGGAGGACGCTTCCGCGCGGGGGAGCTCGCACCACAGGGCCAGACCACCGGCCGGTGTCCGGAAGCGCCACTCCGGCAACTCACGCGCGACCGCAGCGACGAGTACGTCGCGTTGCCGGCGCAGGCGTTCGCGATGCGCGGCCAGGATGTCCGCTGGGTCACGCAGCAGGTGGGCGGCGACGAGCTGCTCGAAGACGGGAACACCGAGGTCGAGGGTGAGCCTGGCCTGGGTCAGCGCATCCATGCGCGCGTGCGGTGCGCGGATCCAGCCCACGCGCAGCCCACCCCAGAGCATCTTGCTGGTGCTGCCCACCGTGATCGCCTCGCCACCGGCTGCCTCGACGTGGGCCGCCATCGGCAGCGGCATTCGTTGGTCCTCGAGTGCCAGTGCCTGGTGCGCCTCGTCGACCAGTGCCACGGTGCGCGCCGAGGCCAGTGCCGCGGCGTACTCCTCACGCTGGTCATCGAGCATCAGGTTGCCGGTCGGGTTCTGGAAGTCGGGAATGGTGTGCACCAGGCGTGGGGCGCTCTGGCGGATGGTGGCCGCGATCCCGGCGAGGTCCCACCCGTCGACGTCCAGACTGGCGCCGACCAGTCGCGTCGAGCGCACGCCCAGCGCACCGGCCGCGTTCGGGTAGCCGGGCACCTCGGCGACGATCCGGTCACCCGGCCCGGTCATCGCACTGGCCACCACGGCGGTGGCGGCCAACGCGCCCGGCGTCACCATGATCTGGTCCGGGTCGGTGGGCAGCCCGCGGGCAACGTACGACGCGGCGATCGCGCGCTGCAGCTCGGGCAGTCCCACGGGGTAGTAGCCGTGGTCGACGAGGTAGCCGGGCAGCTCGGCCATGGCTGACTCGTAGGCAGCACCGACGCCCGGAGGGGCCGGCGCAGCCGCGCAGTTGAGGTCGATCAACGCGGAGCCGTCGGTGCGCGGGGTCAGCACCCGGTCCGGGGCGCGGCTCGGACCGCCGGGGACCCGGGTGAAGGTGCCAGCGCCCCGGCGGGCCTCGGCGTACCCGCGATCGCGCAACGCGGCGTACGCACGGGTGACCGTGGTCCGGCTGACCGCGAGGGCGTCAGTGAGCTCGCGCTCGCTCGGCAGCCGGGCACCGTGGGCGATCCGGCCGTCCGCGATCAGGGCGCGCAGCGCCTCGGCGAGCCCGGCGTAGGCGGGGGAGCGGTCGAAGTCATCGACCAGGGTGGCCACGGCAGTTGCCGAGATGTAGCGGGTCATGCAGTCCACTCTGTCACGATTGGCTATTTGTTCAAGGGCCAATTGGCTTGATCATGGACTCATGTCCGTTTCCACGCCCGTGCGCCCCCAGCTCTCCGACCTCGGGCCCATCGCCCAGCTGCGCGCCGGTCGCCTGGCTCGACGACTGCCACAGCTGATGGTCGGCCTCGTCCTCTACGGCGTCTCGCTGGCGATGATGGTGCGCGGTGCCCTGGGCCTCGCGCCGTGGGACGTCCTCCACTCCGGCTTCATCCGTCACGTCCCGATCACACTTGGTCAGGCAGTGGTGCTGTTCAGCTTCGTCGTGCTGCTGCTGTGGATCCCGCTGCGCGAGGTGCCGGGCATCGGCACGGTGGCGAACGCACTGGTCGTCGGGTTCTCTGCCGACGCCACCCTGGCCGTGCTCGACCAGCCCGACGGCTGGGCTGCCCGGGTGGCACTCATGGTGGTAGGGGTGGTCGCCAACGCCCTGGCGACGGCGCTCTACATGGGTGCGCAGTTCGGGCGTGGCCCCCGTGACGGACTGATGACCGGCCTCGCCCGACGTACCGGGATGTCGTTGCGGTTGGTGCGCACCGGCCTGGAGGTCGCCGTGGTCGTGCTGGGCCTGATGCTCGGCGGGGCACTGGGGATCGGGACGGTGCTGTACGCGCTCGGCATCGGTCCTCTGGCGCAGCTGATGCTGCCCTGGTGCATCGTCGACCTGACTCCGCCGCCGCGATAGTCCCTGACGTTTCGGTCCTCCCGACGCGATAGTCCCTGACGTTTCGGTCCTCCCGCGGCGATAGTCCCAGGACCGGAACGTCAGGGAGTAACGCGATCTTGGGACCGGAACGTCAGGGAGTATCGCGGAAGGAGAGGGGTCAGCGACGGGTGGCGATGATCGCTGACGCGTCGGGCGCGATCATCACCTCGACGGCGGTGAACCGCTCGTCGGTCAGCCACTGCTCGCGCAACGTGTCGACCCGTCCACCGGTGATCGGTGGCCACATCTCGCACGGCACGAAGTCGTCGAGCACGACGATGCCGCCCGGCTCGACCAGCTCCACGATCGAGTCGACGCCCACCGCCGACGGCGTACCCGAGTCGAGGAACAGCAGCGAGAAGGGCCCCTTGTCGCGAAGCGTCGACCAGTCCGCGGCGAGCACCTCGACCGAGTCGTCGTCGACGAAGATCTCTGCAGCCGCGCCGGCCAGCTTGGCGTCGAGCTCGGCGGAGATGATCCGGACCCCGGGCTGTACGCCGGAACGCAACCACGCGGTGCCCACGCCGCAGCCGGTGCCGAACTCTGCCAGCGTCCCCGTGCGCGTGGCAGCCAGGGTCGCGAGCAGTCGACCCGTCTCGTTGCGGCAGAACGACACGTAGCCGGACTTGCGGGAGACGTCGAAGGCGCGGGAGACGATCGGGGGGAGTTCGGGCGGGGCGCTCATGAGGCGAGTCTCTCATCATGGGAAAGTCGTCTCGGATCGTGAACAGATGCTGGAAGTCGGCTGCGCGACGCCGCATCCCGGCGTACATTCATCGCATCATGCGGAACGTGCTCGTACTCATTCACTGCCGCGGCGAGGCCTGACAGAAGGCCACCTCGCCGTGGCGAGTGGTGATTGATCGGGCCTTCTTCACATCTGAAGACGCCCCGCGGCGGAATCGCCAGCAGTTGAGCGCGATCCGCAATCTCTGGTCCTGATGGACCACCCCGCCCCACGCGATCCGTGGGTCCGGTCTCCGTCTCCCCGTCGCGGGGCGTTGTCTGCCCAACCAGCAACGCACTCGCAACCGGAACCGAACGGAGAAAACCGATGTATGACATGTACCCCGAGTGGGGCCCGGCCAGCCACAACCCCGAGAACCCGCGCAGCGCCGAGGCCGTCCAGGCCGCTCTTGACCTGCGAGACAACGGCGGCCCCCGCCCCGACGACAACTAGATTTCAGGTCATGACCAACAACTCCTCCCCGTCCGGTGACCTGTCCGGTGACCTGTCCGGTGACCTGTCCGGTTGCAAGCTCGCCGTCATCCCTGGCGACGGCATCGGACCCGAAGTCACTGCCGAGGCCCTCAAGGTCCTCGAGGTGGCGGCGCCCGCCAACGTGAAGTTCGAGCAGACCCAGTACGACCTGGGCGCCGAGCGCTACCTCGCCACCCGCGAGGTCCTTCCCGAGGGTGTGTTGGAGGAGATCCGCGAGCACGATGCGATCCTGCTCGGGGCCGTGGGCGGCAAGCCGAACGACCCGAACCTGCCTCCCGGCATCCTCGAGCGAGGACTTCTGCTCAAGCTCCGCTTCGAGCTCGACCACTACGTCAACCTCCGCCCCTCCCGGATCTTCCCCGGCGTCACCTCGCCGCTCTCCGAAGCCGTCATCGGTGGTGGAGAGGTCGACTTCGTCGTCGTCCGCGAAGGCACCGAGGGCCCCTACACCGGCAACGGCGGCGCTCTGCGCGTCGGTACGCCGGCCGAGGTCGCCACCGAGGTCAGCGTGAACACCGCGTTCGGTGTGGAGCGCGTCATCCGCGACGCCTTCGCCCGGGCCCAGCGCCGTCCGCGCCAGAAGCTCACCCTGGTCCACAAGACCAACGTGCTGGTCAATGCCGGCTCCGTCTGGTGGCGCCTGTTCGAGTCGGTCGGTGCCGAGTTCCCCGAGGTCACCACCGACTACATGCACATCGATGCGGCGATGATCCACATGACCACCGACCCCACCCGGTTCGACGTGATCGTCACCGACAACCTCTTCGGTGACATCATCACCGACCTGGCCGCTGCCATCACCGGCGGCATCGGGCTCGCGGCGTCCGGCAACATCAACCCGGACCGCACCGCGCCCTCCATGTTCGAGCCAGTCCACGGCTCCGCGCCCGACATCGCCGGACAGCAGTTGGCCGACCCGACCGCAGCGATCCTGTCGGCGTCCCTCCTGCTCGACCACCTCGGCCTCACCGACGCGGCAACCGCGATCGAGACCGCAGTGCTGGCCGACCTGTCCGAGCGCGCGGCCGGCACCACCCGCCGTACGGCGGAGATCGGCGACGCCATCGCCGCACGAGTAGCCGGCTGACCCGCTCGATTCCACCTCGTGGATGCCGGGCACGTTCTTCGACGTGCCCGGCATCACTCATTTCACAGAAGGTCAGATAGTTTGATGTCCATGGAGATCAGCACCACCCTGAGCGAGCAGCCCGTCGACGACACCCGACTGGCCGAGATCCTCGAGAATCCCGGCTTCGGCACCCACTTCACCGACCACATGTTCCTGGTCGAGTGGACCCCCGAGAAGGGGTGGCACGACGCGCGCATCACGCCGTACGGCCCGTTGAGCATGGACCCGGCAACGGCGGTCCTGCACTATGCGCAGGAGACGTTCGAGGGCATGAAGGCCTACCGTCAGCCCGACGGGTCGGTGGCCACGTTCCGGCCCGAGGCCAACGCACAGCGGATGGTGCGTTCGTCCGCTCGGCTGGCGTTCCCCGAGCTCCCGGTCGAGGACTTCGTGCAGGCCGTCGACGCGCTGGTCGAGGCCGACGAACGCTGGGTCCCGGAGGCAGCGGGGGAGAAGAGCCTCTATCTGCGCCCGTTCATGATCGCCACCGAGGTGTTCCTCGGCGTGCGGCCCAGCCAGCACGTGACCTTCCTGGTGATCGCCTCCCCGGCCGGGGCCTACTTCAAGGGCGGCATCAAGCCGGTCAGCCTGTGGCTCACGGAGGAATACACCCGTGCCGGACGTGGCGGCATGGGCGCGGCCAAGACCGGCGGCAACTACGCCAGCTCCCTGGTCGCCCAGCAGGAGGCAAGTGCCCACGGCTGCGACCAGGTCGTGTTCCTCGACGGCCAGGAGGGCAAGTTCATCGAAGAGCTCGGTGGGATGAACATGTACTTCGTCTACGGTGACGGACGCATCGTCACCCCCGAGACCGGCACCATTCTCGAAGGCATCACCCGTTCAAGTGTCATCGAGATCGCCGAGGGCCTGGGCCACAAGGTCGAGGAGCGCAAGATCTCCATCGACGAGTGGCGCGACGGCGTGGCCAGTGGTGAGATCACCGAGATCTTCGCCTGCGGCACGGCCGCGGTGATCACCCCGGTGGGGAGCCTCAAGTGGGACGGCGGCGAGGCACCCTCCCCGACCGCCGACGCGGGGGGAGAGCTGACCATGAAGATCCGGCAGGCGCTGGTCGACATCCAGTACGGGCGCGCCGAGGACGCCCACGGCTGGATGCACCGCATCGGCTGAGCACTCGCCGTACGGCGGCCACTCACTCGCCGTACGGCCGCACTTGTGCGGTGGTGTTGACGGATTTCGGCGTCACAGGGCGTGTTGAGCGACCGTAACCCCGCGTTACTCGCCGGGTGGGGTCGGTGCGTTGCACGGGGTTTGGGGTGGAGGATCCGGGTAACCTCACGACGTGACGACCACGGCCGGCGAGAACCCGGGGCAGCAAGCGCCTCTTGGGATGCGTGTGGGTGACTACACGTTGCTCGCGCGCATCGGCGAGGGCGGCATGGGTGTGGTGCACCTCGCCCAGAAGCCCGGCGGGAAGCGGGTCGCGCTCAAGGTCCTGCGGCCCCATGTGGTGGGCGATGACGAGGCACGCGCCCGTCTGGCCCGTGAGGTCAGCTCCCTGTCGCGGGTTCGCAGTCCCCGAGTGGGCGAGATCGTCGACTCCGATCCGTGGGGTCCGATCCCGTTCGTGGCCACGCGTTACGTCCCGGGGCTGCCACTCAACGCCCACGTCCGCGAGGAAGGCCCACTGCACGGAGCAGACCTGGTCTGGTTCGCCAAGGGCTTGCTCGAGGCACTGCGCGCGGTGCACCAGGTCGGCGTGCTCCACCGCGACATCAAGCCCTCCAACGTCCTGATGGAGGGCCGCAACCCCGTCCTGATCGACTTCGGCCTGGCCCGGTCTGCCGAGGACGCGAACATCACCCGCACCGGCTGGCTGCTGGGCACGCCCGGCTACCTGGCTCCCGAGATCCTCTACGGCCACCCGCCGGAGGAGGCCGCCGACATCCACTCCTGGGCCGCGACCGTCGCCTTCGCCGGCACCGGGCGGCCGCCCTTCGGTGCCGGCCCGTCGGTCGCGGTCATGGACCGGGTACGGCGCGGCGAGCACGACCTGTCGGGTCTTGACCCCGAGTTGGCGCCGCTGATCGCGGCAGCCCTCGCCCCTGAGCCCTCCGCGCGGCCCGGGGCGGTCCACCTCCTGCAGGCACTGGACGGCCGGGCGCCGCAGTCACGTCCCCGAGTCACCGAGCCTCCCACCATGCCGCTCGAGGGGTTCGACGCCGCGAGCCAGCAGGCACTCGATGCGGCCGCACCACCCACTCGTCGCCTCGATGAGCCCGTCAACAGACCGGATCTGCTGCCCCCCGCCGGCCAGACCCAGGCGGCCCCGCCCGGTCCCGCACCGATGCGTGAGCCCTATCAGCAACCGGCGCCACCTGCCCCACTCCCGCGAACCCGATGGACCGAACACCTGCGTCGGTGGGTCCTGGGTGCCGCACTGCTCGGCGCGGTGGCTGCGGGCGTCGTGCTCGCTCCCTACGTCACCGCCGGCATCGTCGCGGCCTTGACCTTGGTACTGCGCAGCCTGTCGCTCTCGAGCAGTGCTGCTCGCTCTCGTCGTGAGGCCCGCGGCTCGAGGTGGTACGACGGGCTGGTCAACGTGCTCGCGGCACCCTGGCACTTCGTCGTGTCCCTGCCGGGAACCGTGATGTTGCTGGCATGGACCGCTCTCATCGTTGCCTGTGTGGGCCTGGTCCTGGTCGCGATCGGCATCGACGACCTGCTGGTCCTCGGCGCCAGCGGGTTGACGCTGGGCATCTT
Organism: Nocardioides sp. Soil797; assembly: GCA_001429555.1. Lineage (GTDB taxonomy): Bacteria > Actinomycetota > Actinomycetes > Propionibacteriales > Nocardioidaceae > Nocardioides. The sequence goes on from LMSR01000014.1 coordinate 212,852, forward strand.
CCACTGGGTGGGCCCGGGCAGCTCACGCCTCCGCTCGCCCGTGCGTGGAGTCGGGCTGCCGTTGGCCCGCCGGGCGATGCCATGGGCGATCGGCACGCTCCTGCTGCTGGCAGCTGCCGCTGCGATGCTCTGGGTCGCTGAGGGGGCAGGCCCTTCGTGGTTCCCGCTGGATGACTCCCCATGGGGTGCGCACACGTGGCTGGGGCGCCACGTCTGAATGAGAGGTGAGGCGACCACGCCAACATGCACAACGGCTTGATCTGGGCTCGAATCTGGCGGATTCGGACCGTTGTGCATGTTCGTGTGGTCGCTGGTGCGGCCTCAGGCGTTGGACACCGAGACCCGTTGGCCCGGCACCTTGCCCTTGTTGACGGCGGCCACGTGTTCGCCGGCCAGCCGGCGCAGGGCCGCGAAGATCGGGTCGAGCAGCACCTGTGAGGCAGCCACCATCAAGGGGCGCTCCTCGTCGGGCAGCCCATCGAGCTCGGCGCGGTCCCTGCGGGCCACGTGCGCGGCTGCCTCTGCATAGACCGCGAGCCGGGCCCGATCGACGGTGATGCCGACGGTGCGAGCGGCCTGCATCGACCGCGTGAGGGCTGGCAGGTGCGGAGAGTCGGGCGCGATGTGCCAGCCCATCTCGCGCAACGCCTCGGCGTCGTCGCGACACTCGTCGGCGGTGAGGTCATCGGGTCCGGCGATCGCTGCCTGCACCAGGGCGACGTGTGCGTCGGGGTCACCGACTGGCAGGTCGACGGCATCCAGGATCTGTTGGATCTCGGCGAGGGAGAGACGTCCGGAGCCGAGCATGGCGCGGATCAGGCGGAGTCGGGCCAGGTGGGTCTCGTCGTACAGCGCCTGCGTGGCGCTCGTGGCCAGCCCCGGGTGCAGGAGGCCCGAGCGAAGGTAGAACTTGACGGTGCCGACGGGCAGCCCGGCGCGCTCACTGAGCTTGCTGATCCGCATGGAGGTTCCTTCGCGATGATCCTGTGATCGAACTGCGCCAGCCTAGGTCCGATGCCCCGGTTCGCGCAGGGGAATGAGCAGGGTCGCATCGCGAGACATCGGCATCTGCTGCCCGACTTCGTGTCACACTGGCGCGGTGACACAGAACACCATCATTATCGTCTAGCGCGTCGGGAAGTTCCCGACGCGCAACCTCTCGATCTCCGGGAGGTTTTTTTGTTGCCCGAACCGACCGACGAAGCGAGATGACATGGATCTCCAAGGGCCATTTCACGTCTACGACACCACGATGCGCGACGGCGCCCAGCAGGAGGGGTTGAACCTCTCCGTCGCTGACAAGCTGACCATCGCCGGGCTGCTCGACGAGCTCGGCGTCGGTTTCATCGAGGGCGGTTGGCCGGGCGCGAACCCGAAGGACACCGAGTTCTTCCGTCGGGCTGCCGGTGAGCTCTCCCTGCAGAATGCGCGACTGGCGGCCTTCGGCGCGACCCGCAAGGCAGGCACGGCGGCCGCTGACGACCCGCAGGTCGCGGCGCTGCGGGAGAGCCGGGCGCCCTACGTCACGCTCGTCGCCAAGTCGCACACGCGCCACGTCGAGCTGGCCCTGCGCACCACGCTGGAGGAGAACCTGGCGATGGTGCGCGACACGGTCTCGCACCTGAGCTCCGAGGGCCAGAAGGTCTTCCTGGACGCCGAGCACTTCTTCGACGGCTTCCGCCTCGACCGTTCCTATGCCCTCGAGGTCCTGCGCACGGCGTACGACGCGGGCGCCGACGTGGTTGCGCTGTGCGACACCAACGGCGGCATGCTGCCGCACTGGGTCGGCGAGATCGTGGCCGACGTGATCGCGGAGACCGGCGGCCGCGTCGGCATCCACGCCCACAACGACACGGGTTGTGCGGTGGCCAACTCGATCGCGGCCGTGCAGGCCGGGGCCACCCACGTGCAGGGCTGCATGAACGGTTACGGAGAGCGCACCGGCAACGCCGATCTGGTCACCGTGGTCGCCAACCTCGAGCTCAAGCTCGGCCTGCAAGTCCTCCCGGAGAAGGCACTGGCCGAGTCGACGCGGATCGCGCACGCGGTCGCCGACATCACCAACTTCCCGCCCGCTTCGCGCCAGCCGTACGTCGGCACGTCGGCCTTCGCACACAAGGCCGGGTTGCACGCCTCGGCGATCAAGGTCGACCCGAACCTCTATCAGCACCTCGACCCGGTCGAGGTCGGCAACGACATGCGGCTGCTGGTCTCCGACATGGCCGGCCGGGCGTCGATCGAGCTCAAGGGCAAGCAGCTCGGCTACGACCTCTCCGGTGACAAGGACCTGGTCACCCGCCTGACCGCTCGGGTGAAGGAGCTGGAGTCGCGCGGCTTCACCTTCGAGGCCGCTGACGCCTCCTTCGAGCTGCTCCTGGTCGAGGAGGCGGAGGGTGCGCGACCGTCGTACTTCGACGTGGAGTCGTGGCGGGTCATCACCGAGACGACACCCGATGACGAGGCCGCCTCGGAGGCGACCGTGAAGCTGCGGGCAGGGGGAGAGCGGTTCGTGGTGACCGGGGAGGGCAACGGCCCGGTCAACGCGCTCGACCACGCGCTGCGGCAGGCGATCGGCCAGGCCTATCCCGAGGTCGCGAAGTTCGAGCTGATCGACTACAAGGTGCGCATCTTCGACCAGGGGCACGGCACTGACGCGACAACGCGGGTGCTGATCGAGACCAGTGACGGTGAGTCGTCCTGGGTGACCGTCGGCGTCGGGCACAACGTGATCGAGGCGTCGTGGGGTGCGTTGGTCGACGGGCTGACCTTCGGCCTGCGGCGCCACCACGTCTGAGCGATCGTCGCATTGGCGGTGAACGGCCCACCCAACTAGGTGGTCCGGCCCGCAACCACCCGTCGTACGACGTCCTCCCAGGCGGCCGCGATGCGGTCGACCGCGAGGTGCTCGACCTCGACCTGCTGACGCAGCACGACCACCTCGAGCGGAGCCAGCAGTGCGCTGGCGAGCAGGGGCAGGTCGCCGGACACGCGGAGCTCGGTCAGCAGGTGGCGCACGTGCATCGCGATGAAGGAGTACGCCGCGTAGTTGCGCGCCTGGGCGCCACCGGCGGCGGCGATCAGCTCGGCGTGGGCGAGGGTCAGCTCCATGCGGGAGCGTCCGAAGGCCAGCAGTCGCTCGAGAGGGGGCGCTCCGGGGCCGAGCGGTGGCGGGCCACCCATCACGGCGCCCTGCCACTCGGCCTCGGCGTGGTTGAGCACAGCGCCCATCAGCCCGGCGCGGCTCTCGTAGCGACGGAACACAGTGGCCTTGCCGACTCCTGCGGCCTCAGCCACGTCGTCCATGGTGGTGCCGCACACGCCGCGTTCGCCGACCAGCCGCAGCGCGGCGTGCAGCACGGCGTCGCGGTTGCGCGCAGCGTCGCGGCGCTCCGGGGCCGGGTCGTCGGCCAGGGGGAGGAATGTGGGCGGCGTCACGAGATCAACCCTAGGTCATCGGAATGAAACCGGACCGTGGTCCGTTTGCACCTGCAGACAAGCACGATCCCCCTGACCTCTCCCGAAGGAGAACCCCGTGACTGACACCCGCGTCCTCGTCCTGGTCGGCAGCCTGCGCGCCGAGTCGCTCAACCGCCGCATCGCCGAGACCCTGCGCGACCGCGCTCCGGAGGGCATCAGCATCGAGATCGTCGAGGGCCTCGGCGAGCTGCCCTTCTACAACGAAGACCTTGACGCCGGCACCGCCTCGGAGCCCGTGCAGCTGGTGCGCAAGACCGTGGCCGAGGCCGACCGCGTGCTGGTCGTCACCCCCGAGTACAACGGCACCATGCCGGCGGTGCTCAACAACGCCATCGACTGGCTCTCGCGCCCCTACGGTGCCGGTGCTCTCGTCGGCAAGCCGCTCGCTGTCATCGGCGCCACCCCCACGCCGTACGGCGGCAAGTGGGCGCACGAGCACACCCAGCGCTCGGCCACCATCGCCGGTGCGAAGGTGCTCGAGGACGTCGTGGTCTCCCAGTCCGCGATGGAGGGCGACATCCTCGCCGACGACGCGATCGTCACGAAGCTGCTCGAGGCCGTGCAGTCGCTGGCGGACGCCGAGGTCGACGCCACCCCCGCCGCCTGACCCCGTCTTCCCTCCCGACACGTCCCTACGGATTCGCAGCCGAAGTCGACCGGCTCGGCTGCGAATCCAGGGGGACTGTCCAGTTCCTGGCAGCTCGGCGGAAGGAGTCACGGCCGAGCCGCGACGCCCCCTCCGGCAGTACGCCGACCAGGGGGACGCCGCTGAGCAGCGGGAGGTCGTCGCGGTTGCAGCGTGAGGCGAGATCGGGGTCCTCTGGCCAGGCCCCGATGATCAGGCCCGCCGGCTCGATGCCGCGCGAGCGCAACGTCGTCACGGTGAGCTCGGTGTGGTTGAGCGTGCCCAGGCCGGCCCGGCACACGACGTACACCTCGGCGTCCAGTGCCACGGCGAGGTCGAGCAGCGTGCCGCCCTCGGTGTCGAGCCGCACCAGGAGGCCGCCGGCGCCCTCGACGATCACCGTTTCATCGCTCAGCGCCCGGATCCGGGCGACGTGGTCGCGCACCGTGGGGATCGGCGTGCCGCGCAGTCGCGCCGCCGTGTCGGGTGCGAGTGGGTCAGGGAGCCTGATGAACTCCTCGACCGGCACGCCGGTGAGCCGGTGAATCTCGTCGGCGTCGCTGGGCTCCGTGGTCGGGGCCCGGTATGCGTTCGACCGAGCGGGGAGACCGGTCTGGGTCGGCTTGACGACACGGACGCTGCCCGTCAGGCATGCCGCCAGCGCGGCGGTGGCGATCGTCTTGCCCACGCCCGTGTCGGTGCCGGTCACGACGATGACGCGACTCATCCGCGCACCACCTTCACAATGGTCTCGACCGCCCGTTGCCATTCCTGCTCGTCGAGCCCGGCGTTGCAGGTGATGCGCAACCGCGACACCCCGTCGGGCACCGACGGCGGCCGGAAGCAGCCGACCCGGATGCCCTCGTCGAGCAGTGTCGCCTGCGCCGCCAACGCCGCGCGGGGCGATTCCATCGGCACCGACAGCACCGCTCCGACCGGCAGGTCGATCCCGAGGGCCGAACCCAGTACGCCGACCCGATTCTGGATCACGGCTGGCAACTGCGGGGCAGCGCGGAGCTCTCGCAACGCGGCGAGGGCGCCGGCCGTCGCAGCGGGTGCCAGGGCGGTGTCGAAGATGAAGGGCCGTGCCCGGTTGACCAGGTGTTCGATCAACGCGGGGGAGCCCAGCACCGCGCCGCCCTGGGCGCCGAGCGCCTTCGACAGGGTTGCGGTGACCACGACGTGGGGGACTGCGCCCAGTCCGGCCGAGTGCACCGATCCCCGGCCGCCGACGCCGACCACTCCGACTCCGTGTGCCTCGTCGACGACCAGGAGCGCATCGTGCTCGGCGCACACCTCGGCCAGCTCCTGCAACGGTGCGGCGTCGCCGAGCACCGAGTAGACCGACTCGGCCAGCACGATCGCGCGGCGACCTCCGACGGCGGCCAGAGCGGCGCCGACGGCGCCCACGTCGTTGTGTGCGGTCACCACGATCTCGGCACGCGAGAGCCTCGCCGCGTCGATCAACGAGGCATGGATGTGGGCGTCCGAGATGACCACGCAGTCGCGGTCGACCAGAGCAGTCACCACCGAGAGGTTCGCGTGGTAGCCCGTAGAGCACACCAGCGCTGCGGGTTGGTCAAGGAAGTCGGCCAGCTCGTGCTCCAGGTCGGCGTGGAGCTGGAGTGTGCCGGTGACGAGTCGGGACGCGGCTGCTCCGGCGCCCCACGCGAGCGTGGCCTGAGCAGCCGCCGCGATCACTGACGGTCGCCGCGACAGTCCCAGGTAGTCATTGCCGGCGAGGTCGACCAGGGGGTCGTTCTCCTTGCGTGGGTTGAGGATTCGGGTCAGTCCGGCCTCTTCCCGAGCGGCCGCTTGGGCGGCGAGCCATGAGGTCCAACGGCTCATCCGGCACACACCGCCGCCTCGATCGCGGAACAGATTCGGGCGAGGTCGTCGTCGGTCGAGACATAGGGCGGCATCGTGTAGATCAGGTCGCGGAACGGGCGCAACCACACCCCGGCTCCGAGTGCGGCCTCGGTCGCCGCGACGACGTCGACCGGGTGGTCGAGCTGTACGACACCCACGGCGCCCAGCGTGCGTACGTCGTACACGCCGGGGCTGCCACGCAGAGTGGCCAGGCCGGTCTCGAGTGCGGTGTTGATGCGCGCCACGTCCTCCTGCCAGCCTCGTGAGAGCAACAGGTCGACCGAGGCGTTGGCCACCGCGCAGGCCAACGGGTTTCCCATGAAGGTGGGCCCGTGCATCAGGACTCCGGACTCGCTCGCGGAGATGCCGGCCGCGATCTCCGGCGTGCACAGGGTGGCGGCGAGCGTGAGGTAGCCGCCGGTCAGGGCCTTGCCCAGGCAGAGGATGTCGGGGGTGACGAGTTCGGAGACGAAGAGGTGTCCGGTGCGCCCGAACCCGGTGGCGATCTCGTCGAAGATCAGCACCAGTCCGTGCCGGTCGGCGACATCGCGCATCACCTCGAGGCAGGCCAGATCGTAGGGGCGCATGCCGCCGGCTCCCTGCAGCAGGGGCTCGACGATGATGCCGGCGAGCTCGTGGGCGTGGGCATCGGCCAGTGCCCGGAACCCGGTCTCCCAGGCCGCGATGTCGGCACCGGGAGCCGGTGGCTGCTGGGCGAACACGTGGGAGCCGAGAGCCCCGGTGAACATCGCATGCATTCCGCCGACGGGGTCGCACACGCCCATGCACCCGCAGGTGTCTCCGTGGTAGCCGCCGCGCACCGTCATCAGACGGGTGCGCGACGGGCGGCCGGTGCCTCGCTGGTGCTGCAGCGCCATCTTGATCGCCACCTCGACGCTGACCGATCCGGAGTCTGCGAGGAACACCTGCTGCAGAGGATCGGGCGTCAGGTCGACCAGCCTCCGGACCAGCTCGATCGCCGGTGAGTGGGTGAGGCCGCCGAACATCACGTGGGAGAATTCTCTTGCCTGGTTGACGATTGCCTCATCCAGCGTCGGGTTCCGGTAGCCGTGGATGGCCGACCACCACGAGCTCATCGCGTCGATCACCTCACCGTGTCCCTCGAGGGTGAGGTGCACCCCACTCGCCCCGGTCACCAACCGCGTCGGAGTCGGCTCGGTCATCGAGGTGTAGGGGTGCCAGACGTGCTCGCGGTCGAACGCGAGCTCTGCGGCCAGGTCGAGGCTCACGCGTTCGCCGGTGCTTCGGTTCCCGCCCCGCGGCGTCGGATGGCGGGATTGTGCGCACCGGAGGCAGTGCCTTCGACGGTTCCGTCCTCGACGCTGTCGGCGGCTCGGTCCGTGTCGTCTCCGTCGTCGGCGTCGTTCTCGGAACCGAGGATCACGAATCCGCTGTCGCGCAGCATGGCCAGATCGGTCTCGGCCTGCTGGCCCTCGGAGGTGAGGTAGTCACCGAGGAAGATCGAGTTGGCCACCTGGAGTGCCAAGGACTGCAGCGAACGCAGGTGCATCTCGCGACCCGCGGCGATGCGGATCTCCTTGTCGGGGCACACGAATCGGGCCATCGTCAGGATCCGCAGGCAGCGCATCGGCGAGAGCTCCCACGTGTTCTCGTAGGGGGTGCCGTCGAAGGGCATCAGGAAGTTCACCGGGATCGAGTCGGCGTCCAGATCCTTGAGCGCGAAGAGCGCCTCGACCAATTGCGCGTCGCTCTCGCCGAGTCCGGCGATGAGTCCCGAGCAGGGGGAGAGTCCGGCCGACTTCGCCTTCTCGATGGTGTCCACCCGGTCGTCGTACGTGTGGGTCTGCACGATCTTGTCGTGGTTGCTCTCGGCGGTGTTGATGTTGTGGTTGTAGGCATCGACGCCGGCCGCGCGCAGGCGGTCGGCCTGCCCGTCCTTGAGCAGGCCGAGGCAGGCACACACCTCGACGTCGGCGTACTCCTCCTTGATCGCCTCGGTCATCTCGACGACCCGGTCGACGTCGCGGTCGGACGGCCCGCGGCCTGAGGAGACCATGCACACCCGCGATGCGCCGCCACGGAGTCCGGCGCCGGCCTGTGAGAGCGCCTCGTCCTTCGAGAGCCAGGAGTACTTCAGGATCGGCGCCTGCGACCCGAGCGCCTGCGAGCAGTAGTTGCAGTTCTCCGGGCACAGTCCGGACTTCAGGTTGACCAGGTAGTTGACCTTGACCGTGTTCGCGAAGTGCTCACGGCGCAGTCGCGCGGCAGCGGCAACCGCACCCAGCAGCTCCGCATCGGTGGTGCGGAGCACGGCAAGTGCTTCCTCGGCGGTGGCGGCTCCGCCGGCGAGGATGCGGTCGGCGAGTTCGTCGTACGTCGTCATGGGTGGCTCCTGTGGTCGACCAGACCTGAACACTGTTCAGGAAAACTGAATGGTGTTCAGGTTAGAGGGCGCCGAGCCGTCCCGACAACACACCCCCGGAGGATGGTCCTCCCCCGAAGGAGTCGCGAACTTGCAATTGTTGTTGCGCGAACTGGCAATCGTTGACGGACGAGCCGTCAATCGTCGCCGAGGCCGCGCGCGTGCAGCGCCTCGCCGGTGCCCCTGGCGTTGGCGACCACGCGAATGACCAAGGGCGTGAGGCGAGCCCTGGGGCTGCGCTGGAGCCCCCGGGCAATCGCTGCGTCCCGGGTCTGCTCGGCGACCTCGAGCGTCGTCGGGATCGCGCGCAGCACCAGCGAGAAGGCCAGGGACACCTTCTCCGGGTTCACGCCAATGCGACGGAACGGGCCGAGCAGGCGGACCAACGTGTCGAGCAGGTCGTCCACGGCGGTCGTCGCGGTCAGCACGGATGCCAAGAGGACCAGGGCGACCAGGTCGCCCACGGAGTCCACGGCGCGTGCCCAGGACTGTTGCCAGGCAAGCCATGCGCCCAGGAGCAGCGCGACGACGGCGATCCGGCGCAGGGTGCGCAGGCCTCTCCTGAGGCCGAGACCCGACCAGATCACCAGGACCGCCGCGACCGCGACGGCGCTCAGGGCCAGAACAGGTTCACGGATCCACACGAGGACGACTGCAGCGCCGGCCAGTGCCGCCAGCTTCGGGCCCGGGGTGACCCGGTGCAGCCATGTGTCGCCGGGGCGGAACTCTCCCAGGAGTGCGTCGTTCCTCATCAGCGGCCGGTCATCCTGAGGCCATTTCCAGGTAGTGCGCGACCGCATCCGGTGCTGGCCCGTCGAAGACGACTCGGGCCCGGTCCACGACCAGAGCGCGGTCGCAACGGGCAGCCAGTTCGAGGTCATGGGTGACCAGCACCAGTTGTTGGGTGAGGCCGAAGAGCAGGTCTGCGACGCGACGCGAGTTGCGAAGGTCCAGCAGTGTGGTCGGTTCGTCAGCGACCAGGACGGATGGCTCGGTGGCCAGTACGCCGGCCAGCGCCAGGAGCTGTCTCTGCCCGCCGGACAGGGTGTGGACACTGTGGTCACCCAGTCCGTCGAGACCGTAGGACGCCAGGACTGTGCGGGCGGCGTCGAGGCGGTCGGCCTTGTTGCGATGGCGCTTGCGCAAGGACAGGGCCACGTCCTCCAGCGCCGTCGGCATGACCAGCTGAGCGGACGGGTCGGTGAACGTGAAGCCGACCCGTCGGCGTACCTCCGCGCCGTTGTCGGCGACGTCGAGCCCCTCGACCAGCACCCGCCCGGTGGTCGGCTCGACCAGGCCGTTGAGGAGTCGGGCCAGCGTGGACTTGCCCGAGCCGTTGGGGCCGATGAGGGCAATGCGCTGCTCGGTCAGCGTGAGCGTGGTCGGTTCGAGGATGACCAGGTCCTCCGTGCCGGACGGCCGGACGGAGACGTCGAGAAGCTCGATCCCGCTCACGTCGTGACGCGCGTGACCCGGCGGCCGCGGTCGCCCAGCAGATCGGGGAAGGCACGATGCACGGCGGTCGCCACCAGCGCCATCGCCACGTTCTTGATCACGTCACCGATCCAGAAGACCTTGTCGACGTCGAAGGCCTGAGCCCAGGTCATGTCCGCGCGCAGGACCAGGCCGGCCATGCCGGCGGTGTGGATGAAGAGCGCGCTGCTGGCCAGGCCGGCAACGAAGATGATCGGCACGCTGCGCTGGACGGTGCGACGCGGCAGTCGCTGGACGATGAGGCCGCACAGTGCCGCGGCCAACGGGAACCCGACGAGATAGCCCGCGGTGGGCCCGGCAAGGACCCCGAGCCCGGCTGCGCCGCCGGAGAAGATCGGTACGCCGGCAGCTCCGACCGCGATGTAGAGCACCACGGCGAGGAATCCGCGGACGGCTCCCAGGCAGGCGCCCGAGAGCAGCACGGCAAACGTCTGCAACGTGATCGGCACCGGCCCGGCCACGTTGATCGCGGGCAGGATGGCAGCCACGGCGATCAGGGCGGCGAACGCGGCGATCAGGGCGATGTCGGTCGTGCTCGCGGTGCGTCGGCGAGCAGTGGTGGCGGTCTGCGTGCTCATGGATCCGTCTTCTCTGTGGTGACCTCCCGGGTGGGAGGTGTTGTCCTGAACAGTGTTCAGGCTAAGGTCTTGGCATCGTACGACTACCAGGAGGGGTGGAGTCTTGGCCTATCGCAGGGCGGACATCGTGGCCACGGCGCTCGAGGTGCTCGACTCCTACGGACTGGCCGATCTTTCGATGCGTCGGCTCGCCGGTGAGCTCGGGCTGCAGCCCAGTGCGCTCTACCACCACTTCGCCAACAAGCAGACCCTTCTGGGCGCGTTGGCCGACGAGATCCTGCGGCGCGGTGCGCGGCCTCGTCCCGACGGCCCCTGGGCCGAGCAGGTCACCGCGATCTGCCACGAGCTGCGCGACGCGATGCTGGCCTACCGTGACGGCGCCGAGCTGGTCGCCACCGTGCACGCCTTCGGCCTCGGCGTCGCGGCCCCGACTGCCGATCTCACCGCGGCCTACGACGACGCCGGGCTGCCCACCGACCTGGTTCCGGTCGCGGTCAGCACTGTCCTGCACTTCGTGTTCGGTGATGCCATCCAGGAGCAGACCCACCTCCAGGCCAGCAGCGTCGGCGCGATCGCGGACCAGCCACGTGAGCGCTCCGACTTCGAACGCGGCCTGGCCCTGATCCTCGACGGCATCCGGGTGCGGGCGGGCGAGCCGGTCCGATAGGGCCGGTTCCCACTGGTCTCACCTGCCCCACGGTCCTCTCATTTCCCCGGGTACCCGGGGGAATGGGAACCTCCCGGCCGAAATTCCGGCTGGGAGGTGGACGTTTCGGCCGGGAAGTCGGCGACACCGCCCGGCGTCGACGTACGACTGAGTGAGCGCCGTTCGCAAGACCGTCCGAGGAGCCGACTACGGTGGCGGCCGTGAGCATCGAGAACGCCGACGTCGACTACCGCGACGAGGACTGGTACGCCGAGGACCTGGAGTCCGCCCGCTTCGTGCACTGCACCTTCACCGACATGGACCTGAGCGAGGTGCGCACCTCGGGCGCGACCTTCGACCAGTGCACGTTCGTGAACACGCGGTTCAACGCCAGCACCCACCGGCACACGGCGTTCGTGGCCTGCGACTTCCAGCGCACCAGCTTCTTCGACGCCGACTTCGACGGCTGCAAGATGATCGGCTCCGTCTTCGCCGACTGCACGCTGCGCCCGATCCGGGTCCGAGGCGGCCAGTGGCGCGGAGTCACCATGAGGGGCGCCAACCTGAGCAAGCTCGACCTCTCGGGCCTCGACCTGCGTGAGGCCGACCTGTCCCAGAGTGACCTCTCGGGATCGGTGTTGCGCGGCGCCCAACTCGAGGGCGCCAACCTGCGCGAGACAAGGCTGTCGGGCTCTGACCTGCGCGGCGCGGTGCTCGAGCGGGTCGACCTGGCGGTGGCGCGCCTGCGACGAACCAAGCTCGACCTGGCCGGTGCCGTGCTGCTCGCCGAGCTCCACGGCGCCGATGTCGACGCGACCTGACGCTCCTGACCTCAATGTGGTGGATCGCAAGCAGCAGATGCTTGCGATCCACCACATTGAGGTTCCGACGAGCGATTGGGGCCCAGGAACATCAGAGGTCGACCGTGCCCCCAGAGCGCCAGTAGACGCCACCGTCACGGGTGAGGAACGCATCGTCGACCAGATACCGGCGCAACGCCGCCACGTCCGGATGGAACGCTCGCAGGATCGCGTTCACCTCGACCTCGGTGTAGGTCTGGCCGAGATCGAAGGACTGGGCGAGGTGGTCGAGCACGACCAGCTGCTTGGACCTCTTGGACGGGATGGTGTGCAACCGCCCGCGGGCCGTCAGGAAGTTCCCGAGAACCTTGTCGTCCATGCTCGCGACACTAGTTCGCCCGGTGGGCGGAGTCGAGCGACTTTCAGGCACCTTCCACGGCGTACGCCGCGGACTCCCGCGCGTCCGCAGCCCCGGCGAGCAGGCGTCCACCACCCCACGAGACGAGTACGGCGATCGCGCCGGCCGCCACGGTGACGCCGAAGGCGGGCGTCTGCCCGCCCCAGTCGGCGAGCTGTCCGGCGATGGCCGCGCCGATCGCATAGCCGAGCCCGGTGGCCGCGGCCAGCATTGTCATCGCCGCCCCGATCCGGGAGCGGTGCGTGATCCGCTCACCGATCGTGAACGTGGTGATCATGTAGGGCGCGACGCAGATGCCGAGCACCAGCAGCACCGGCGCGAGGCCGAGCAACGACTCCACGAGCAGCAGGGGAGTGGCCAACAGGACCAGGCCGATCGCGAACCACCGCAGTCGGGCGGGCAGGCCGAACGAGGCCGGCAGTGCCGCGATCGACAGACCGGCGATCACGGAGCCGACGCCGAGCAGTGCGTGGAAGTAGCCGGTCAGCCCGGGCTGTCCGACGTCGGTCGCCAGCACCGACGTGCCGGTCTGCACCGAGCCGAAGACGGTGCCGATCAGCAGCTGGGAGATGCACAGCAGCAACAGTGCCGGGGTGAGCAGGCGGACCATGCCCTCGCTGGTGGTCTCGTGGGCCACATGTGCCTGCTCGGCGGTGGGGTGCAGCGCGAACCAGGCGCCGAAGAAGGCGAGTACGACGGCAGCCGAGGCGAGGGCGAAGGTCGGGCTGGCCAGGGAGACACCGAGACCGATCAGTGCGGGGCCGAGCACGAACGACGCCTCGTCGGCCGCCCCTTCGTAGGAGAACGCGACGTCGACCAGCTTGTCCTGGTGCTCACTGCCCGAGGTGATCGGTCGCCACCGCACGCGGGCCATCGGGCCGACCTGTGGGAGGAGGAGACCGGTCAGGCCACTGGCCATGGCGGCCCAGCCCCAGTGCAGGTCGCTGTGGGCGACGACCAGCAGGGCGACCAGGCCGGCGGCACCGGCCAGTGACTGCACGAGCACGACCGGTCGTTGTCCGATCCGGTCGGCCCAGGTGCCCCACAGCGGAGCGCCGACTGCGTTGGCGATGGCGAGGGCTCCTGCGCAGGCGCCGCCGGCGCCGTACGAGTCCGTGGTGCCGGCGATCAGGAGCAGGACGCCGAGCTGGCTCATCGCGAGGGGGATGCGGGCCAGGAAGCCGACCAGGACGTAGAGCGGGCCGGTCAGGCCGAAGAGATGTCGATAACCGGTGAGGGCAGACAAGGGTGACTCCAGGGTGCGTGGAACGGGTGCGTACCTTCCCACCCATCAGGTACGCCAGAGCCCTGTGCGACACCGATTCTACCGGCCGAGACACCCGGCGAGCGATTCCGTGGAGGGCTGGTGTCGTGGGTCACGGGCGGGCAGGGTGGGTGCATGCATCGCAGCCGCATCGGCGTCGTCCTGATCGATCATCCTCGCGACCGGTTCGAGTCGGCGGCGCGCTTCTGGTCCGCGGCCCGCGGATCCGAGAGACATGCCGACGGCAATGACCCGGTCTATGACAGTCTCGACCGGCTGCCAGGTGGCGTCCTGCTCGAGCTGCAGCGCACGGGCGAGGGCACTCCACCACGGGTGCACCTCGACATCGAGACCGACGACGTCGAGGCCGAGGTCGAACGGCTCACCCGTCATGGCGCGATCGTGGTCGAGCGGCACTCGGCGTACGCCGTCATGCAGGACCCGGGCGGTCTCGTGTTCTGCGTCGTGCCCGTGCAGACCGGCAGTGACTTCGACGAGCACGCCACGATCTGGGCTTGAAGTTCGCGAAGAATTCTTTCCCATCGATGTCGAGAACCTGATGACGGCTCCGTCCCAGGGGTGAAGGCGGCCGCGATGGCCACCTCGAATCCAAGGAGATCACCATGAAGTACCTGTTGCTCAAGCACTACCGTGGCGGCCCGACGCCGATGCCGAGCTGTTCTACGCCGATGGACCAGTGGACGCCCCAGGAGGTGTCCGACCACATCCAGTTCATGCATGACCTGGCCGCCGAGCTCGAGCAGAGCGGAGAGTGGGTCGACGGTCAGGCGCTGTCTGCGGAGGGCACCTTCGTCCGGTACGACGGTGAGGGCAGGCCGCCGGTCACCGACGGCCCGTTCGCGGAGACCAAGGACCTCATCGCCGGCTGGATGGCGATCGACGTCGACTCGCTCGAGCGGGCGCACGAGGTCGCGGCCAAGCTGTCGTCGGCTCCCGGCGCCGGCGGCGAGCCCCTGTACGAGTGGCTCGAGGTGCGCCCCTTCCTGTCGGAGCCACCCACGGTCACCGAGTGAGTCCCGACGAGCTCCCCGAGCTGCTCAAGCTGCTCGGGCCACAGGTGCTGCGTGTCCTCGTCCGTCGCGGAGCCGACTTCGCGGCGGCCGAGGACGCCGTCCAGGAGGCGTTGGTCTCGGCCGTGCAGCACTGGCCGGACGACGCTCCGGCCGAGCCGAAGGGTTGGCTGGTGAGCGTCGCGTGGCGCAAGTACGTCGACATGGTGCGTGGGCAGGACGCTCGCCGTCGGCGGGAGGAACGCTTCCACGACGAGCCACCATCGGGTGCCACCGAGAACGTCGACGACTCCCTCGAGCTGCTGTTCCTGTGCTGCCACCCCGACCTCACCCCGTCGGCGGCGATCGCGCTGACCCTGCGCGCAGTCGGCGGCCTGACCACGCGCCAGATCGCCCTTGCCCACCTGGTGCCCGAGGCAACGATGGCGCAGCGGATCAGCCGGGCCAAGCGCACCATCGCTGACCGCGGACTCGGTGCGCCGGGGGACCTGGGGCGGGTGCTCAAGGTGCTGTACCTGATCTTCAACGAGGGGTACGGCGGTTCGGTCGACCTGGCTGCCGAGGCGATCCGGCTGACCCGACAGCTGACGGAAGAGACATCCGATCCGGAGGTGGGCGGCCTGCTCGCGTTGATGCTGCTGCACGACGCGCGGCGTACGTCGCGACGTACTGCGAGTGGTGACCTGGTGCCGTTGGCCGAGCAGGACCGGTCTTCGTGGGACACCGACCTGATCGCCGAGGGAGTAACGGTGCTGCAGTCGGCGCTGGCCCTCGACCGGCTCGGTGAATACCAGGCGCAGGCGGCGATCGCGGCGCTGCATGCCGATGCGCCGACCGCGGACGAGACCGACTGGCCGCAGATCCTCGAGTGGTACGACGAGCTGTTGCGGTTGGTGGATAGCCCGGTCGCCGCTCTCAACCGGGTGGTGGCTCTCGGCGAGGTCGATGGTCCGCTGGTGGCACTGAAGGCGCTCGACGCCCTGCCGGCCGACCTGCCGCGCCACACCGCCGTACGCGCGCACTTCACCGAGCGCGCCGGCTCGCTCGAGGTGGCCGCGTCGCTCTATGCCGAAGCCGCTGCGCTCGCCACCAGCATCGCCGAGCGTGACCACCTGGTGCGCCAGGCCGCACGGCTGCGCCATCCCTGAACTTCTGGTCGCGTTCCACGTGCGGCGTACAGATGAACGGGCAGAACGCCCGAAATATCGGCCCGAACCCCCGTTTCGGGCCCCTTGTGCACGTTCATCTGTACGCACCGCACCGTGCTTCACCTCAGCTGACGAGCAGCAGACGCTCGCACTCCTCGATCAGGCGCTGGCGCAGCGCCGCACCACGTTCGGCGAACGCGCGCTGACGGGCGGCGTACTCGGCCTTGCCCTCGGCGGTCTCGATGCGCACCGGCTCGAAGCCGAGATCTGCCAGGTCGTAGGGCGCTGCCTGCATGTCGAGCACCCGAATGTCCCTGGCCAGCTCGAAGCAGTCGGCGACCAGGTCGGAGCAGATCATCGGGGTCAACCTGAAGGCGTGCTTGTAGAGATCCATGCCACCGTGCAGGCACCCCGGTTGCTCGTACGCCGGCCGGTCGTCGCGGCCGGGCTGCAGTTGGTTGAGCGGTCGCGCCGCAGGAGTGAAGAACCGGAACGCGTCGAAGTGGGAGCAGGCAATGCGGTGCGACTCGACCACCTCGTCGGTGCCGGTGGCTCCCAGGCGCAATGGCCAGTCAGCGTGCCGGGTCTGGTCCTCGGAGAGCTGGTAGACCATCGCCCACTCGTGCAGCCCGAAGCAGCCGAAGCTCGGCGCGCGCGAGGCCGTGGCGCGGAGCAGTCGGTGCAGTGACTCGATCAGCGGGCGCTGCGAGGCGACGTACTCGCGGGAGACGGTGACGTGGTCTCGAGACGGTTGCTGAGCAACCTCCTCAGCCACCGGTGCCGACGGTTGCTGCGCAACCTCCTCAACGACCGGTGCATAACCCTTCGACTCGGCGTACGCCGATGCGTCACCGCTCAGCGTCACCCCGAAGCCCGGATGCCAGCGGCGCAACTGCGCGGGGCGCTGGGAGTAGTAGGTGAAGAGGAAGTCGTGGACCGGGTGCTTCACGCTCGATCCGCGCCGGGCCAGGTGGGGCTCGATGAACGCGTCGACCCGCGTCGCGTGTGCCGCAGCGCGCGCACGCCACGTCTGCTCCGCCAGGACGATGACCACGAAACCAGCCTAGGGCGTGTCTCCCAAGTCCCCGCCTGCTGCGCAACCTTTCCGACTCGATCTGGCTGCGTTGGCGTCACTCGACGTGCCATCCGGCACGCCTTCGCTCCGCCGCCTTGCCAGATCGGCCGCAAACGCCGCTCGCAACGGCGCCGACTTGGGAGACATGCCCCAGGAGTTGACCCGGTGGAGCGGCGACTCGGACCCAGACTCGGACCCCGACCAAAGTCGTAGACAGAACAATCCCCTGGGTGGATGCAACCAAATCGGGTTCGGGGGAGTCTGTACTCATAGACGACGAGACTCATGGAGTCGAGGATGGGAGAAGGGCATGGCACCGGTACGACGCATCAGTCCCGAAGAGGCCGCGCGCCGTCTGACCCTGCAACTCGAGGCCGCCCGACGTCGTCGAAGGGCCGAGACCAGCGCCGGTTCCCAGGCGCTGCGCAGCCGCCTCATCCGTTCCTGAGTGGTTTCGAGAGGCTCGTTCCTCGCTGCTCAACCACCGTCGCGATGTTGCTGATTCCAGCGGCGTGAGGGGCGACAGATAGGCTCGGCCCCGTGCGTATCTGCAGATTCACCACCGGAGAAGATCCCCTGTACGGCGTCCTGACCGGAGAGCTCGACGAGTTCGGCCAGCCCGAGGACGACGCGGTCGTCGTGGCCCTGGCCGGCGACCCGCTCTATGTCGGGGTCAAGCTGATCCAGCAGGAGTACAAGCTCGAGGACGTCCGGCTGCTGGCACCCGTGCTGCCGCGCAGCAAGGTGGTCGCGATCGGTCGGAACTACGCCGCTCACGCCGCCGAGATGGGCAGCGACCTGCCCGAGGAGCCGCTGATGTTCCTCAAGCCCAACACCAGTGTCTGCGGCCCCGGCGACCCGATCTTCTATCCCCGCCAGAGCGAGAACGTCCACTACGAGGGCGAGCTCGCCGTCGTGATCGGCCGCATCTGCCGCGACGTGCCGGTCGAGAAGGCCACGGATGTCATCCACGGCTACACGATCGCCAACGACGTCACCGCCCGTGACCTGCAGAAGAAGGACGTGCAGTTCACCCGCGGCAAGGGCTTCGACTCGTTCTGCCCGCTCGGCCCCTGGATCGAGACCGACCTCGACCCGCAGACGTTCACCGACGGGGTCAGCATCCAGACCCACCTCAACGGTGACCTGGTGCAGGACGGCAACACCAAGGACCTCATCTTCGACATCCCGACGCTGATCGCGCACATCTCCAGCGTCATGACGTTGCTGCCCGGCGACGTCATCCTCACCGGCACCCCCGAGGGTGTCGGCCCCATGAACATCGGCGACGAGGTCGAGGTCTCGATCGCCGGCATCGGCACTCTCACGAACAAGGTGGCACAGCGTTGAGCAACGACGTCCTCGGTGATCTCCAGCCCGAGCAGGTCCGGGTCCGGATGGCGCCGTCCCCGACCGGCAGCCCCCACGTCGGCCTGGCGCGTACCGCGCTCTACAACTGGGCGTTCGCCCGCCACTTCGGCGGCACCTTCGTCTTCCGCATCGAAGACACCGACAAGGCCCGCAACACCGTCGAGTCCTACGACTCGTTGCTCGACCTGATGCAGTGGCTCGGCCTCGACTGGGACGAGGGCCCGCTCAAGGGTGGCGACTTCGGCCCCTACCGCCAGTCGGAGCGCAGCGACATCTACACCGACGTCCTCGCCAGGCTCCGCGAGCACGGGTCGACGTACGACTGCTTCTGCACCAACGACGAGGTCGAGGCTCGCCGCAAGGCCAGCGGCTCCAAGGTGATGGGGTACGACGGCTTCTGCCGCGAGCTGACCGACGACCAGGTCGCCGCCTTCCGTGCCGAGGACCGCAAGTCCGTGGTCCGTTTCCGGATGCCCGACGGTGAGATCACCTTCGACGACCTGGTCCGTGGCGAGATCACCTTCGACACCCAGTTCGTCTCCGACTACGCGCTGGCCCGTGCCAACGGTGACCCGCTCTACACGCTGGTCGCGCCCGTCGACGACGCGATGATGCAGATCACCCACGTGCTGCGTGGGGAGGACCTGCTCTCGAGCACGCCGCGCCAGATCGCCCTCTATTACGCGCTCAAGGAGATCGGTGTCGCGGAGCGTACGCCGCGCTTCGGCCACCTGCCCTACGTCATGGGCCAGGGCAACAAGAAGCTCTCCAAGCGCGATCCCGAGGCGCACATGGAGCTCTACCGCGACCAGGGCTTCCTGCCCGAGGGCCTGCTCAATTACCTGGCCCTGCTCGGGTGGGCGATTGCTGCCGACCGCGACATCTTCACGCTCGACGAGATGGTCGAGGCGTTCCGGATCGGCGACGTGAACCCGAACCCGGCCCGCTTCGACCTGAAGAAGTGCGAGGCGATCAACGGCTCCCACATGCGGCTGCTCAGTGTGGAAGACATCACCCACCGCTCGATTCCCTTCCTGCAGAAGGAGGGTGTCATCACCGACCCGGTCAACGATGCCGATGCCCAGATGCTCGAGCTGGCCATGCCGCTGGTCGCGGAGCGCATCAACAAGCTGGCTGAGGTCCCGGAGATGCTCCGCTTCCTCTTCATCGACGAGGCCGACTTCACCCGTGACGAGGCCGACGTGGCCAAGCTGCTCAACGACGACGGCAAGAGCATCGTGCAGGCCTCGTACGACGCACTGGCGCCGTTGTCGGAGTGGAGCACGGCCGCGATCGAGGAAGCACTCCGGGTGAAGCTGATCGACGGGCTCGGCCTCAAGCCACGCAACGCATTCGGACCCGTTCGAGTCGCCGTCACCGGCCGCCGGATCTCCCCACCGCTCTTCGAGTCCCTCGAGCTGCTCGGGCGCGAGCGCGGACTCGGCCGCCTGCAGAGCGCCCTGGCCTGACAGCGAACCCGTGACTGACCTCCCGGCACAGCAGCCGCCCCAGCCCTCCCCGACCCAGACGGTGCCGGGGGACGAGCTCGGCTATCACCAGCTGCACCGTGGTGGTGCCACCGGTTGGTGGCGTTCGTTGCTGGGCGTGCTGCTGCTCGTCCTGATCGCGCTGGTGGTGGTGCCCGGCACGCTTCAGGTGCTCACCCTCGTGTGGGTGGCCGCCACCGGCAGCTCCGACGTGACTGCCGACTACCAGAGACTGCTCGACCTCGACGACGTCACGCCGTACGGCCTGGCCTATCTGAACCTCACCCTGGCCGGACTGATTCCCACGGTGCTGCTGGTCACCTGGTGGCTGCACCGGCTGCGCCCCGGTTGGGTGATCTCCGTCGTCGGGCGGATGCGGTGGAAGTTCTTCGTGGCCTGCCTGGGGCTGTCCCTGATCGCGTTGATCGCGACCCTGGTCGTGGGTTCCGTGGTGCCGTCCAGCGCCTCGGGCGGTGACGTCTCCACGACGCCCAACCCGTTCGATGCCAAGGCCTTGCAGTTCCTGTTGGTCGTCCTCCTGCTCACCCCGCTCCAGGCAGCGGGGGAGGAGTTCGCGTTCCGTGGCTACCTCACCCAGATGTTCGGCGGCCACTTCCCGACGTACGTCGCGATCATCGGGCCGGCGGTGCTGTTCGCGTTGGCACACGGGGCGCAGGACCCGCCGATCTTCGTGGACCGACTCGCCTTCGGGCTCGTCGCGGGGATCCTGGTCGTGCGCACCGGCGGGCTCGAGGCCTCCATCGCGATGCACGTGCTCAACAACTGGCTGGCCTTCGGTTTGGCCATCGCCTTCGGCGACATGAGTGACACACTCAGCCCGTCGAGCGGCACTTGGTGGAGCCTTCCGGTGACGCTCACGCAGTCGCTGGTCTACCTCGGCCTGGCCCTCTGGGCGGCGAAGCAGATGGGCCTCTCGAGGTCGACGCAGCGGTCCGTTTTGGCGGCGCCACGGGGTCGCGTGTAAGGTTTCCTATCGGTTCCTCGGGAGCCGAAAACCATTGGGATATGGTGTAATTGGCAACACGACTGGTTCTGGTCCAGTTATTCTAGGTTCGAGTCCTAGTATCCCAGCGAAGTCGCAGCCCCGGCTGCGATTTGGAGTGAAAACCCAGCTTCGGCTAAGGTTTCGCTCGGCTTCGAGAGAAGCAGTTGCCCCCGTCGTCTAGCGGCCTAGGACGTCGCCCTCTCACGGCGGTAACGCCGGTTCAAATCCGGTCGGGGGTACAAAACCCCAGCAGGGCCCGGTCATCACGACCGGGCCCTGCTGCTTTGTCTGCTGCGTCAACGTCATACGCCCCGGTCGCGATGACGACCGGAGCGCATGACGTTGACGGGGTGGCTAGCGGGGAGGCTTCACCGCCAGTACGGCGCACTCGGCGCCCAGCAGCACCTTCTGGGCGACGCTGCCCATCAACAGCTTGCCGACCGGGGAGCGCCGCCGGATGCCGAGCACGACCAGGATCGCCCCGGTCTCCTCGATCACCCCGAGCACCTGCTCGGCCACGTCATGGCCGAAGCTCTGGCGCACCTCGCAGTCGACGCCGGAGCTGCTGAGCTGCTCCTCGAGTGCACGCAGCTGTTCGGTGGAGGCGAAGTGCTCGTCGACGTAGGCGTCGCCGCGGCTGGCATTGACCACCAGCACTCGGGCATCGCGCAACCGGGCCTCCTCCAGGGCGCGCTCGACACCGACGGCGCCGAACTCGTCGGGGCTGTAGCCGACCACGATCGTGGGCTTCATCAGTGCACCAGTTCCTTCTCGTTGTCGGACCCGTCGGAGTCGGAAGGACCGGTCGAACCGTCCGTCCCGTCGGGGTCACTGGGGTTGCTCGGGCGGCGGGCCTTGAGGACCAGGGGAACCACGATCACCAGGGCCGCGATGACATAGAGGCCAACGCCCAGCTTCTCGCTCCACAGGGCGTCGAGGTCACCACCGGAGATGGCCAGGGCCTCGCGGAAGCGGGTCTCCATCAGCGGACCGAGGATGACGCCGATGATCAGCGGCAGCACCGGGAACGCGAAGCGACGCATCATGAAGCCGACCAGCCCGAAGACCAGCAGCAGGAGGATGTCGAAGGCGCGCTGACTGGCGGCGTAGGCACCCAACGAGGCGAAGAACAGGATGCCCGCATAGAGCTGCGGCCGGGGGATCGAGAGCAGCTTGGCCCACAACGGTGCCAACGGCAGGTTCAGCACCAGCAGCAGGGCGTTGCCGATCAGCAGGCTGGCCAGCAGCGTCCAGACCAGGTCGGAGTGGTCGGTCATCAGCTGTGGCCCCGGCTGGATGCCGTACGACGTCAGCGCGGCCAGCATCACCGCCGAGGTCGCGGTGACCGGGATGCCCATCGCCAGAAGTGGGACGAACGTGCCGGCGGCCGAGGCGTTGTTGGCCGCCTCCGGGCCGGCGACACCCTCGATGGCGCCGTTGCCGAACTCGTCCTTCTTCTTGGCGAGCTTGCGCTCGAGCAGGTAGGAGAGGAATGTCGGCGTCTCCGCGCCACCGGCCGGAACGGCCCCGAACGGGAAGCCGATCGCGGTCCCGCGCAACCACGGCTTCCAGGAGCGGCCCCAGTCGTCCTTGCCCATCCATGGCTGACCGACCGGAATGATCTCCAGCGGCTTGCGGCGCAGGTGTGCCGCGACCCAGAGCGCCTCACCGAGGGCGAAGATGCCCACCGCGACGATCACGATGTCGAGTCGGCCGCCGAGCTCGGGGCGGCCGAAGTCGAGGCGCGGCTGGCCGGTGTTGAGGTCCATCCCGATCAGGCCGAAGGTCAACCCGAGGAAGAGCGAGATCCAGCCGCGCAGCTTCGACTCACCGAGCAGGCTGGTGACCAGCACCATCGCCAGCACGATGATCGCGAAGAACGACGGAGCGCCGATGGTGACCGCGAAGTCGGCAAGAATCGGTGCGAAGAAGACCACCAGCAGAGTGCCGATGGTGCCGGCGATGAAGGAGCCGATGGCGGCGGTGGCGAGGGCCTGGGCGGCCCGGCCCTTCTTGGCCATCTTGTTGCCCTCGATCGCGGTCATCACCGACGACGACTCGCCCGGCGTGTTGAGCAGGATCGAGGTGGTCGACCCGCCGTACATGCCGCCGTAGTAGATGCCGGCGAACATGATGAATGCCTGGGTCGGCTCGAGGCCGAACGTGACGGGCAGCAGCAGGGCCACGGCCATCGCGGGGCCGATGCCGGGCAGGACGCCCACGAAGGTGCCGAGCAGAACGCCGATCGCGGCGTACATGAGGTTCTCAGGGGTCAGCGCGGCGCCGAGGCCGTCCGCGAGCAGTCCGAGGTTGTCCATCAGAGGATCCCGTCCAGGATTCCGGGCGTGAGCGGGATGCCCAGGCCGACGTAGAAGCCGTACCAACTGCCGACCGACATGACGACTCCGACGAGCACGTCGCGGATCACCGTGCGGCTGCCCAACGACCAGGCCGCGCCCGCGAAGAGGAACGCGCCGACGATCGCCCAGCCGAGCCAGTTGACGCATGCGATGGTGATCAGCAGCACCGCGACCAGCTTGACCACCGTGAGCCAGTCAGCGGGGTGGGTCAGGTCGACGTCCTCGCCCTCCTCGGCCTTTGGCGTGTCACCGCGCAGGGTGGCCAGCACCAGGAGGACGGCGAGCACCAGCATCACCGAGCCGATGACGTAGGGGAACATCTTCGGGCCGACCGGGTCGGCGAAGCCGACGGTCAGCGTGGTGGCGTCATAGAGCGTGTAGGCGCCGATCGCGGCCAACAGTGCCGCGACGCCGTACTGAGCCTTGTCCTGGCTCTTCTCCCGGGTCTCCGGGACGGCTGTCTCCGTGCTCACAGTCCCAACTCCTTCATGGTGTCCTCGACCCGGGCGTTCTGCTCCTCGAGGAAGTTCTTGAACTCCTCACCGGTCTTGAACTCGTCGATCCACTTGTTGTCCTTCAGTGCCTTCTGCCACTCCGGCGACTCGTGCATCTCCTCGAGGTAGGCGATCATCGCGTCGCGACGTTCGTCGGAGATGCCGGGCGGGGCGAGGACCCCACGCCAGTTGGTGAAGACCAGGTCCACGCCCGATTCCTTGAGGGTGGGGAACTTGCTGAACATCTCGCCCTCGAGCCGCTTTTCGCCGGACACGGCCAGCACGCGCAGCTCGCCCTCCTTGATCTGGCCCTCGAACTCACCGAGGCCGGAGAAGCCGACCTTGATCTTCTCGCCGAGCAGCGCACTGGTCAGGGGCCCGCCGCCGTCGTAGGGGACGTAGCGGACTTCACGCGGCTCGATGCCCACGGTCTTGGCGAGCTGCATCGGGAAGAGGTGGTCGGGGCCACCGGGCGATGAGCCGCCCCCGACGGCGATCTGATCGGGTCGCTTCTTCCAGTCCTCGAGGAAGTCGTCGATCGTCTTGTAGGGCGAGTCGGCCGGGACCAGGATGCCCTCCTGGTCCTCGATCAGCTGCGCCAGCGGGGTGGCGTCCTGGAGCTTGTCGTCGAGGCCGAAGGAGTACGCCGACCCGACGACGCCGAGACCGACGGTGAGCATGGTGTGCTCGTCATCGGAGCGCATCAGCTCGGAGAAGGCGATCGTGCCGCCGGCGCCGGTGATGTTGTGCACCTCGAAGGTGCCGCCGGTGATGTCGTTCGCCTCCATCGCGGCCACCGCCGCGCGTCCGGTCTGGTCGTAGCCACCCCCGGGGCTGTTGGGGATCAGCATGGTCATGTCCTTGGACGGGTCACCTCGGGTGACACCGCACCCGGCGCCGACCACGGCGACGAGTGCCAGCACGAGCAGGGGTGCCCAGCGCGCTCTGCCACGGGATCTCGTGGTGCGAGGCATCACGGCTCCTTCGAATGGGGGAATGGAACGATCACCTCTGATGGTGGGGAATGATGTGGCGGGCGTCACCCTTGCGAAACCAAAGGAGGTTGTGGAACTTGCGTTCACCGCGGCGATTCCGGCTGAGCCTCGCCGGCCAGTTCCTGGTCCTCCAACTGAGCGTGCTCCTGGTGGTGCTGGCCTTCGCGTCCGTGATCTCGGTGCGCCAGAGCGACGCGGAGTTCCGCGACGACCGGGGTACGACGTTGCGGGCGGCCGCCCAACAGCTCGCCAACCTGGAGCCGATCCGGAGCAGTCTGGCCAGCGGAGACATCTTCGAGTCCCTCAACGGCTACCTGGCCACGACGCAGTCGCGCAGTCCGTCGACGTACGTCGCCCTGGCGGATGCGCAGGGTGAGGTGGTGCTGTCGCTCGACTCCGACGATGTCGGTGGTCGGATGGACCTGGCCGGATCCGACGTCCAGCAGATGCGCATGTGGACCGGGGACGTGAGCGTCGACGGGAAGCGTTCCATCGCCGCGCAGGTACCGGTCGTGGTCATCCCGAAGACGAAGGGTGAACCGCAGCCGCCACGACTGGTCGGCATCGTGATGGTCTCCGAGCCCTACCCGACGTTGGGTGACCGCGTGGAGCGCTGGTTGCCTGATCTGGCGCGGTTCCTGGGCATCGGGCTGGCCGTCGGCCTGCTCGGGTCATGGCTGCTGTCGCGCCTGATCAAGCGACGCACGAGGGGACTGGAGCCGACCGAGATCGCGGCCCTGGCCGATCAACGCGAGGCGGTGCTGCACTCCATCCGTGAGGGCGTGGTCGCGGTCTCCGACGAGGGTCGGGTCACCGTGATCAGCGACAGTGCCCGGGAGCTGCTCGAGCTGCCGCCCGTACGCGAGGGCGTGCGACTCGGAGACCTCGATCTCGAGCCCCACGTCCGCGACGCCCTGCTGGCCACCGACGACGTGCACGACCAGGTGCTGGTGGTCGCCGGTCGGGTGATGGTGCTCAACCGCAACCGGGTGCTCGACGGCGGGCGTCAGGTCGGCACCGTGACCACGCTGCGCGATCGCACGGAGCTGCTGGCGATGCAGAGCGAGCTCAGTGCCCGCGAGTCGATCACCGAGACACTGCGTGCGCAGACGCACGAGTTCAACAACCAGCTCCACACCATCTCCGGGCTGCTGCAGTTGGAGGAGTACGCCGAGGTGTCCACGTTGATCGGCTCCCTGACCCGCAAACGGGCCGAGATCTCGGAGTCGGTGACCAGCCGTGTCGACGACCCGGCCGTGGCCGCGCTGTTGATCGCCAAGACCAGCCTGGCTGCCGAGCGCAACGTGTCGATCACCCTGGTCGAGGGGTCGGCCCTGCCGCGCCTCGATCCCGACCTGTCTGCCGACGTGGGCACGGTGCTGGGGAACCTGGTCGACAACGCCGTGGACGCCACTGCCGCGGCCGGGGGGACCCACATCGACGTCCACCTCTTCCTCGACGGTGAACTCGTGGTGGTGCAGGTGGCCGACACCGGGCCCGGGGTGGCCGACACCGAGGAGATCTTCCGTCGCGGCTACTCGACCAAGCCCAGCGACGCGAGCGGGCGAGGTGTCGGGCTGGCGTTGGTGCAGGTGGTGTGTGAGCGCAGAGGAGGAGCGGTCTCGGTGCACAATGACGCGGGCGCCGTGTTCACGGCGCGGCTGCCGATGGGGCCTCACCAGTGACCGCCCGGCGGAGCCCTCGGCGAGGTCACCGAGTGAGTGGAGGCAGGACATGACAGACGCGGACGTGACCGTGCTCGTTGTGGACGACGACTTCATGGTGGCCTCGATCCACGTGAAGTTCGTCGAGCGCACCCAGGGGTTTCGAGTGGTCGGTGTCGCGGCCACGGCCGCCGCTGCGCTGGAAGAGATCGATCGGCTCGAGCCCGACCTGGTCCTGCTCGACGTACATCTTCCCGACCGGACCGGCATCGACGTCCTCCGGACGCTGCGCGGGGGTGGCAACGACGTCGGAGTCGTGATGGTGACCGCTGCTCGCGAGTCCGACACCGTGCGCGCGGCGGCGGCCAACGGTGCTGCCCACTATCTCGTCAAGCCGTTCGCCTATGACGACCTGCGGGTCCGGCTCGAGGCCTTCCGTGCGTCGCGCCAGGCGCTGGCCACCGAGCACGCGGCCGGTCAGGAAGACATCGACGCCGTCTTCGCGCCCGTCGCCACCGGACGTCAATTGGCCCTGCCCAAGGGACTGAGCCCCGAGACGGCAGACAGCGTCCGGGCCGCCCTGGCCGACCACGACGAGCTGTCGGCGGGGGAGTGCTCGGAAGTGGTCGGCATCTCCCGGGTCTCCGCTCGGCGCTACCTCGAGCACTTCGTCGAGACCGGCGAGCTCGAGGTGCGCCTGAAGTACGGCGGCGCGGGCCGCCCCGAGCGCCGCTACCGAGTGCGCTGACCCATCGATGCGGATACCTTGGTTCGGTCGAAGACGCTCGATGCGGAAGGCGATGAGGTGCGTGGCTGACATCGAACTCTTGGCAGGCATTCCGGCCGAGGGGGCGTACACCGTTCTGCGCAGCGCCAACATCCACGGAACTGCGCTTGATCTCGATCCGGAGGCCTCGGAGCGGGACGTGGTCGTCTACACCTTCCTGACAGGCTCCGAGGATCCGGTGTTCTCTGTTCTGAATCGCGACCACTGGCAACCGAGAGGGGTCGGCATGGTCGAGTGGATGGCTGAGTCGGCATTGGCCGACTTGAGTGAGCGAGAACTCCGGGAGATTGCGGGCCACCACGACCCCTACGAGGCCCTGTACGACATCGCACGAGCCGCGGGGCGAGGCGAGGCTCCGTGGGTCCCCGGAAGACTGAAAGTGCGTGGCAGAGAAGTGCCTGCTGAGTCATTGGTCCTCAACACAGCCGGGATGCGGTTCGAGATCGGTGATGTGGGCGACCGGATGGTTGCCGTCGCGAACAAGGACGTTGCCGGTGCTCCGGACCTGGGGGAGCTGGCGCTCTTCTCCCGGCTGGATCCGATCTGGGCGCAGCAGGGCTCCACGTGAAGAGCCGCCCAGCTCGGAATCGACTCCGGGCGGTGGTGTCTGATTTCCGCTAGAACCCGAAGGTGGCGTCGGGCAGGATGGAGCCATGTTCACCGACACGGAGGCCTGCTACCGGGCCGTGAAGAGCAAGGACCGCCGCTTCGACGGCGTGTTCTACACCGCGGTGCACACCACGGGCATCTACTGCCGGCCTTCCTGCCCGGCACGCACGCCCGCCTCCAAGAACGTGAGCTTCTTCCCGACCGCCGCGGCCGCCCAGACCGCCGGATTCCGGGCCTGCAAGCGGTGCCTTCCCGATGCGACTCCCGGCAGTCCTGACTGGGATGTTGCCGCCGATGTCGCCGGGCGTGCCATGCGGCTGATCGCCGACGGCGTCGTCGATCGTGACGGTGTCGAGGGACTGGCTGCCCGGCTCGGCTACACCTCGCGCCACCTCACTCGCCTGCTCGGCAACGAGCTCGGTGCCGGACCCCTCGCACTCGCGCGTGCGAGGCGGGCCCAGACCGCGCGGATCCTGATCGAGACCACCCCCATGACGTTCGCCGACGTGGCCTTCGCCGCCGGATTCTCCAGCATCCGTCAGTTCAACGACACGATCCGCGAGGTCTACGCTTCGTCACCGACCGACCTGCGCGGACGCCGCCCCAGCTCGCCGACGACACCCGGCGCGCTGGTCATGCGACTGGCCGTGCGTACGCCGTTCGCCGGCCGTGCCCTGCTGGAGTTCCTCGCGCTGCGCGCCGTCCCGGGAGTCGAGTCCACGGGCGACGGTTGGTACGCCCGCACACTCGCCTTGCCGCACGGCCCCGCCACGGTGCGCCTCGAGCTCGACGACGCCCTCGACGCCGGCGGCATCACGCTGGTCGAAGCGACGTTCCGGTTCACAGACCTGCGTGACACCGGCGCCGCCGTCGAACGAGTACGCCGGCTGCTCGATGCCGATTGCGACCCGATCGCGGTGACCGACCAGCTCGCTGATGATCCGGTGATCGGCGCCCAGGTGCGTGCGACGGCCGGTCTCCGTGTGCCCGGCCATGTCGACGGCAATGAGATCGCGGTGCGTGCCGTGCTGGGCCAACAGGTGAGTGTCGCGGGTGCACGAACCGTGGCCGGTCGACTGGCGGCGGGGCACGGGGACCAGCTTCCCGAAGACCTGAGCGGTGACGGGCTGACGAGGTTGTTCCCCACGCCGGAGGCCATCGCCACGATCGACCCGGAGGACCTGCCGATGCCACGTGCCCGCGGCCGTGCGCTGACCGGCCTGTGCGCCGCCCTGGCCGATGGCACGGTCAACCTGGATCGCGGCGCCCCACGCGACGTCGTACGTCGTGACCTGTTGGCGTTGCCCGGGATCGGGCCGTGGACCGCCGACTACATCGCGATGCGCGCCCTGGGCGACCCCGACGTGTTCCTGCCGACCGACGTGGCCGTTCGGCACGCACTGGCCGGGCTCGGCGCCGACCCGAAGCACGCGGACGAGATGTCCGAGACCTGGCGCCCCTGGCGCTCCTATGCACTGATGTACCTGTGGCGATCACTCGCCCGCTCCGAGGAGATGAACTGACATGTGGACCGTTATGGACTCACCCGTGGGAGAGCTGCGCATCATCGAGCGCGGAGGTTCGGTCTCCCAGATCGAATTCAGCCCGTTCCGCCCGCCGGCCGCGGGCCGACCCATGGGTGAACGGCAGGACGACCACCCGGTGCTCGTCGAGACGGTGCGCCAGCTGGCGGCGTACTTCGCCGGTGAGCGCACCGAGTTTGACCTGCCGCTGGCACCCGTCGGCACCGAGTTCCAGCAACGGGTGTGGAAAGAGCTCGTCGAGATCCCACACGGACAGACTGCTTCCTACGGCGAGATCGCGCATCGGCTCGGTCACACCAATGCCGCCTCCCGAGCGGTCGGCACGGCCAACGGCCGCAACCCGATCCCGATCGTGATTCCGTGCCATCGGGTGATCGGCGCCGACGGCACGCTGACCGGATATGCCGGTGGGATGGAGCGCAAGCAGACGCTGCTCGATCTCGAGCAGGACTCACTGTTCTGATGTCACCAGCGCTGTTGGCATCGATTGTCACGCGGTGCTGCTGATGCGGCCGCGGCATCTGCTGTCCGGTGCGCCGCTCCTTGCAGTCGGCGCAGTCGGTCTCCTGGCCTGGCAGGGGGTGACGGCTCGTCGCACCATCGAGCGTCTGCCCGAAGCCGACGGGCTGACCGGAGCGTGCGGCGAGGCCGGAGCTCCGTTCCACCTCGTCGTGCTCGGTGACTCCGTGGCTGCCGGTGTGGGCATTGCGCACCACGACGAGACGCTCGCCGGCCGGCTGGCCACGCTTCTCGCCGCTGACACCAGGACGGTACGCCGAACGGTGCTGGCCGAGTCCGGCCTCACCGCAGGTGGCGTGCTCGAGCAGTTCGGGCAACACCCCGAGATCGCCTCGGCGGACCTGGTCGTGCTCTCGGTCGGAGTGAACGATGCCTTGGGACTGCACTCTGTGCGTCGGTGGCGGCGCGAGCTCGGCGAACTGCTGGGGGCCGTGACGAGCGCAGCGCCGCAGGCACGCGTCGTACTCCTCGGGGTGCCTGACATGGCGCAGTTCACGCGGCTGCCACGGCCGCTGCGCGACGTGCTCGGTCATCGTTCGAGGCGTCTCGACGGCGCCGGCCGCGACCTCGCCGCGGAGTTCACCCGCGTCCAGCACCTGCCGTTGGACCTGTCCATGCTCGACGAAGGGGTCGAGGCCTTCGCTGCCGACGGCTTCCACCCGTCCTCGGCCCTGCACTCGGCGATCGCTCGACAAATCAACGGCGCCGACCGTGGATGACGCCACGTTGGTGGCGGTGTCCTTGTCGGAGCGGTCCGCGCTCGTCCGCGGGCTGCTGACCCTGGTGGCCGGTGTGGGCGTGGCGGTCGCCGTGATCGGTGCGCTCGTGTGGATCTCGGGGGACTTGTCGGCAGGGGCCCGGATGGTGGCCATCGGTGCAGTGACGTCGGGGCTGGGCCTCGCCCTTCGGTTGCTCCAGCGCCGGGCCGAGCAGCAGGAGTTGCGGGTGAGCTGTTCCGGGCTTCGCCTGACCTCCTTCGGCAGGACCAGGTCCTGGCAGTGGGACGAGATCCGGGAGATCCACGTGACCGGCGTCGGTCGGCGGTTCCTCGTGGTCGAAGACGAGAGCGTGGCTCTTCAGGGCGAACGTCATCCCCGGGCAGATGGGTTCCTGCGCGCCACCACCGCCAGCGGCGTCGCTGTCGAGCGTTTCTCGTTGGTCGGGCTCGACCACGACGAAGCCACCATCCTGGACGCGATCCGGTCCACGTCCGGCGGGCGCTTTCCGACGGCCGGCGGCTGAGTGCGGGAGCAGTTCGGGGAGGGCTCCGCATTACCGCTCGGTCGATGACGCAGAAATCGTCGACGCCACGCGTGCCGTGGTCGGAGATGTCTCCCGAACGGCTGCCCCTTGCCGAAATGGGACGACGCGTGGCCTCGAACCTGTCGCCCCAGACCTCTCGGCAAGTACTCCTTGACGCCTCGCGGGGAGGGACTACTCGGCGGCCGCGCGGCGCAGGGACTCGGAGAGCCGCTCGGCGGCAGCGATGACAGCGGGTGCGTGCATGCGGCCGGGTTGACGGGAGAGGCGCTCGAGCGGGCCGGAGACGGAGACCGCGGCGATGATCTTGCCGCTGGGGGAGCGCACCGGGGCCGAGACCGAGGCCACGCCCTGCTCGCGTTCGCCGACCGACTGCGCCCAGCCCCGGCGGCGAATTCCGGACAGCGCAGTCGCAGAGTACGCCGCGTTCTGCAGGCCGCGGTGCATCCGCTCCGGGTCCTCCCAGGCCAAGAGAACCTGGGCCGCGGAACCGGCCCGCATGGTGAGCTGTGAGCCGACCGGGATGGTGTCGCGCAGTCCGCTGGGGCGCTCGGCCGCGGCAACACAGACCCGGTGCTCGCCCTGGCGGCGCCACAGCTGGGCGGACTCGCCGGTGATGTCGCGCAGTCGGGCCAGCACAGGGCCGGCGGCGGCGAGCAGGCGGTCCTCGCCGGCAGCCGCCGAGAGCTCTGAGAGTCGGGGACCGAGCACGAAGCGACCCTGCATGTCACGGGCCACCAACCGGTGGTGCTCGAGGGCCACGGCCAGACGGTGAGCCGTGGGTCGGGCCAGGCCGGTGCCTGCCACGAGCCCGGCCAGGGTTGCCGGTCCGGCCTCCAGTGCGGCGAGCACCAGGGCGGCTTTGTCGAGAACGCCGACTCCGCTAGAGTTGTCCATATGGCAATACTGCCGTCTCAGATCATGGGATGCAAGCGCTACGCTCTGTGATCTGAGGAACGTCGCTCGAGAAAGTCGTGGAGGAAGTCATGGGCAAGACCCTGTCGGAGAAGGTGTGGGACGAACATGTCGTCCGCAGTGCGGAGGGGGAGCCTGACCTCCTCTTCATCGATCTCCACCTCATTCACGAAGTGACTTCGCCCCAGGCCTTCGACGGCCTGCGCCTGGCTGGCCGGAAGGTACGCCGACCCGACCTGACGTTGGCGACCGAGGACCACAACGTCCCCACACTCGACTGGGACAAGCCGATCGCCGACCCGGTCTCGAAGACGCAGGTCGACACGCTGCGCAAGAACGCCGAGGAGTTCGGCGTACGCCTGCACCCGCTCGGCGACGTGGAGCAGGGCATCGTGCACGTGGTCGGGCCGCAGCTCGGCCTGACCCAGCCCGGCATGACCATCGTCTGCGGTGACTCGCACACCAGCACCCACGGGGCGTTCGGTGCGATCGCCTTCGGGATCGGCACCTCTGAGGTCGAGCACGTGCTGGCCACGCAGACCCTGATGCAGGCCAAGCCGAAGACCATGGCCGTGACCATCAACGGGTCGTTGCCCGAGGGAGTCACCGCCAAGGACATGGTGCTCACCCTGATCACGCACACCGGCACCGGTGGTGGCCAGGGCTACATCGTCGAATACCGCGGTCAGGCCATCGAGGAGCTCTCGATGGAGGGCCGGATGACGGTCTGCAACATGTCGATCGAATGGGGCGCCAAGGCCGGCCTGATCGCTCCTGACCAGACCACCTTCGACTACATCGAAGGCAAGCCCGAGGCCCCCAAGGGCGCCGACTGGGATGCCGCCGTCGCTCACTGGAAGACGCTCGTCACCGACGAGGACGCCGAGTTCGACAAAGAGATCGTGCTCGACGCCTCCGAGATGACCCCGTTCGTCACGTGGGGGACCAACCCCGGCCAGGGTGTTCCGCTGGGCGGCAACGTCCCGGACCCGGAGTCCTTCGACGACGAGCAGGACCGCATCGGTGCCGAGAACGCCCTGAAGTACATGGGCCTCGAGGCCGGCATGCCGATGCGTGACGTGCACGTCGACACGGTGTTCGTCGGTTCGTGCACCAACGGTCGCATCGAAGACCTTCGTCTCGCTGCCGAGATCATCAAGGGTCACAAGGTGGCCGACGGCACTCGTCTGCTCGTCGTGCCCGGCTCCGTGCGGGTGCGCATGCAGGCCGAGACCGAAGGGCTGCACGAGGTCTTCATCGAGGCCGGTGCCGAGTGGCGTGGCGCCGGGTGCTCCATGTGCCTCGGCATGAACCCCGACCAGCTGACCCCGGGCGAACGCAGTGCCTCGACCTCCAACCGCAACTTCGAGGGACGGCAGGGCAAGGGCGGCCGCACGCACCTCGTCTCCGTCCCGGTGGCTGCGGCCACCGCAGTGCGCGGCACGCTCTCCTCGCCGGCCGACCTGTCCGAGCTCGCCGGCGCCGGCGCCTGACCCGAAGGACGACGAACATGGAAAAGTTCACCACCCACACCGGCGTCGCGGCGCCGCTGAAGCGCAGCAACGTCGACACCGACCAGATCATCCCGGCCGTCTATCTCAAGCGGGTCACCCGCACCGGGTTCGAGGACGGCCTCTTCGCCGCGTGGCGCAATGACGAGAGCTTCGTGCTCAACAAGCCGGAGTACGCCGCTGCCTCGGTCCTGGTCGCGGGCCCCGACTTCGGCACCGGCTCGTCGCGGGAACACGCAGTCTGGGCCTTGCAGAACTACGGCTTCAAGGTCGTGATCTCCTCACGTTTTGCCGACATCTTCCGAGGCAACTCCGGCAAGGCCGGTCTGTTGGCCGCGCAGGTCGACGAGAAGGTCGTGCAGAAGATCTGGGACCACCTCGATGACCACCCCGGCGCGACGGTGACCGTCGACCTCGAGAGCCGCACCGTCAAGGCTGGTGAGGGTCCTGACGCGATCGAGGACTCCTTCGACATCGACGACTACACGCGGTATCGCCTGTTGAACGGACTCGACGACATCGGCATCACGTTGTCGAGCGAAGCAGAGATCGCCGCTTTCGAATCGAAGCGACCTTCCTGGAAGCCGGCCACTCTCTGAGGTCTCCTCGATGCCTGGAAATTGCGCGAATCCCTTACCTGGTTGGGGATTCGCGCTTTTTCATTCACCGACAGCTGGGTAATCCGTTGATGTGCAAGGGAATTGGTGGGTTGGCGTTCCCGGATGAATCCGAAAATAGTCGGGCGAAATGGTGCCTTGGTCATTGTGGCAAGGGCCACGAATACCTAGCGTGCATGGGAGATGTCGAGCATGAGCTCGGCCGCATTGAGTTCATTGGAAGGGAAGCTAGTGAACAAGACTCAGCTCATCGAAGCTCTGGCAACGCGATACGAAGGCAACAAGAAGGCTGCCGCGCACGCACTCGAGTCCGTCCTGGACACGATCACTCGTGAGGTCGCCAAGGGGGAGAAGGTCGCCATCACGGGCTTCGGCTCGTTCGAGAAGAAGATCCGCGAGGCACGCACTGTCCGCAACCCGCGCACCGGCGAGACGATGCGGGCCAAGAAGAAGGCGATCCCCAAGTTCACTCCGGGCGCTGATCTGAAGGCAGTCATCTCGGGTGCGAAGAAGTTGCCCAAGTTGACCCTGGCCAGGGCCTCGACCTCGGCTCCGGCGAAGGCAGCAGCCTCGGCCACGACCAAGGCCGCCGGTGCAGCGAAGAAGGCGACCGCCAAGAAGGCCCCGGCCAAGAAGACGAGCGCTGCGAAGTCGACGGCGAGCAAGACCGCGGCCAAGAAGGCACCTGCGAAGAAGGCTCCGGCCAAGAAGGCGCCCGCGAAGAAGACGACGACCAAGGCTGCCGCCCCGGCCAAGAAGACGGCGACCAAGAGCACCGCCAAGAAGGCACCTGCGAAGAAGGCTCCGGCAAAGAAGGCTCCGGCAAAGAAGGCACCGGCCAAGAAAGCACCGGCCAAGGCTGCCGCCCCGGCCAAGAAGACGGCGACCAAGAGCACCGCCAAGAAGGCACCTGCGAAGAAGGCTCCGGCCAAGAAGGCACCGGCCAAGAAGGCACCGGCAAAGAAGGCGACGACCAAGGCAGCCGCCCCGGCCAAGAAGACGGCGACCAAGAGCACCGCCAAGAAGGCACCGGCCAAGAAGGCCTGACCCAACCGCTCTGCACCGACGCCGTCTCCCACGCACGTGGGAGGCGGCGTCGTTTCGTCTGCGCCGGCTGGTGCCTGACGGAAACCGGGGTCAGATGGCGGCAGCAGTGTGCTCGCCCACGCCGAGCACCATGGCCCGGCCAAGGTCGCCAGCTTCGTCGACGTCGTGGCGCAGACTGGCCAGGTCGTCACCGATCAGGAGCGCCCCCGCGTCGTGATGCCGTTCGGCGGAGGCAGAGCCGAAGCCGGGCTCGAAGTCGGCCAGCGCCCGCGCGGCGTACATCGTCGTACCCGTGCCAGCAGCGTCCGCGACGAATGCGGCGCCGGTGGGCGGGACGTCGGCCAGGGCGGAGCCCAGGTCCTCCGGTCGCAGCGCCGGGAGATCGGCGCAGAGCGCGACAAGTCCGTACGTCGGCCAACGGCGAGCGCATTCGTGCGCGGCCTGCTCGAGCGTGGCGTTGAGATCTCCGTGCACCCCATCGGGCAGCACGCGACAGCCGGCGTCCTGGGCCAACGACGCGAAGCGGAAGTCGTCGGTCACCACCATCACCTCGGCCACCGAGTCGCAGGCGAGCACTGCGGCGATGGTGTCGCGCGCGAAGGCGGTCGCCAGTCGGACCCGTTGGGCATCAGGCATCGTGGCCAGGCGCGACTTGCCCACGGCCGGTGGCTTGACCGGGATCAGGGCGACGAAGGGTGCAGTGCTGGACATCGCAAAGATCTTCCCACCACGGATTCCACAGCGTGCCCGAGGGCCAGCATCGCTGTCACCGAGTAGCCTGCTGGAACGTCACAGCAGGGCGGACCGCGCCGGAAGGATGAGAAGAGCACCTTGAGCGTTCGAGACGTTGACCAACCCCGTGGGTGGGCCTACAGCCTGGCCGTGGTGATCCTGAAGCCGACCCTGCTCGCCGCGTCCAAGCGGGTCTGGATCGACGGCGAGAAGATCCCGGCCTCCGGTGGCTGCGTGATCGCGCTCAACCACGTCTCCCACCTCGATCCACTGATGGCCGCGCACATCCTCTATGACCATGGCCGGTTGCCGCGCTATCTGGCCAAGGCTGGACTGTTCACCAACAAGTTCCTCGGCTTCTTCCTCACCGCCGCGGGCCAGATCCCCGTCAAGCGACAGACCACCGACGCAGCGGGAGCCTTCGATGCGGCCGTCGAAGCCGTGCGCAACGGCGAGTGCGTCGTGGTCTACCCGGAAGGCACCATCACCCGGGATCCGGGCCTCTGGCCGATGACCGGCAAGTCCGGCGCCGCCCGCATCGCCCTCGAGACCGGCGCACCGGTCATTCCCGTGGCCCATTGGGGCGTGCAGGACATCCTCGCGCCCTACACGAAGTCGCCGCACCTGTTGCCGCGCAAGACGGTCACGGTCAAGGTGGGCGATCCCGTCACCCTCGACGACCTCCGTGAGCTGGAGGAGCACGAGCGCTCCAGCGCTGCGACGACCAAGGTTGCGATGGAGCGCATCATGGACGCCATCACCGTCCTCCTCGAGGACATCCGGGGGGAGCAGGCGCCCACGGAGCGCTTCGACCCACGCAAGGCCGGGGTCAGCCTGACCGGCAACCCCAAGAAGGCAGACAGGTCGGGCAACACGGGCACGTCCGACCACACGGGCGCGTCCGGCAGGACCGGTGAGACAGGCAGGACCGGTGAGACAGGGAAGACTGGCAAGAAGGGCAAGGACAACCGATGAGCAAGGTCGCAGTCTTCAGTGCGGGGTCATGGGGCACCGCGTTCTCGATGATTCTCGCCGATGCCGGCAACGACGTCACGATGTGGGCTCGTCGCGACGAGGTGTGCGAGTCGATCAACGGCAAGCACGAGAACTCCGACTACATGCCCGGCATCGAGCTGCCGCACAGCATCGACGCCACCACCGACCCGGAGCGGGCTCTGGCCGGTGCCGAGATCGTCGTGCTCACGGTGCCGTCGCAGTCCCTGCGGGAGAACCTGACCGCCTGGGCGCCGTACATCCCGAAGGACGCCGTGATGGTCTCCCTGATGAAGGGAGTCGAGCTCGGCACCGTCAAGCGGATGAGTGAGGTCATCGCCGAGGTGACAGACGCCGGTCCCGAGCGCATCGGCGTGGTCAGCGGCCCCAACCTCGCCCGCGAGATCGCCCGGCGTGAACCGGCCGCCTCCGTGGTGGCCTGCGAGGACGAGGAGGTCGCCAAGCGGTTGCAGTCGCTGTGCCACTCCAAGGCATTCCGGCCCTACACCTCCGTCGACGTGGTGGGGTGTGAGCTCGGTGGTGCCTACAAGAACGTCGTCGGCCTCGGCGTCGGCATGGCGGTCGGGCTCGGCTTCGGCGACAACACCACGGCGTCCGTGATCACGCGTGGCCTCGCCGAGACGGCACGACTCGGCATGAAACTGGGCGCCGACCCGTTGACCATGATGGGCCTGGCCGGCCTCGGTGACCTCGTCGCCACCTGCTCGTCACCCTTGTCGCGCAACCGCACGTTCGGCGAGAAGCTCGGGCAGGGCATGAGCACAGAGGAGATCTACGCCACCACCAACCAGGTCGCCGAAGGGGCGAAGTCGTGTGCCTCGATCCTCGACCTGGCCCGCCGCAACGACGTGGATGCGCCGCTGGCGGAGGCTGTCACCGAGGTGGTCGCCGGGCGACTCACGGTGAGCGGGATGATGGACGGCTTCATCGCCCGCGACATCAAGCCCGAGCGCTACTGAGTCGTCGTACGGCGACCGCAACCGTGCAGGTGCACCGTCGTGACGCTGAAGACCGGCTGGATCGAGGTCCGAACCGTGCGTGTGCACCGTTGTGGCCCAGGTGCCGGCCCACCCGTCCGTAGGTGTCAGACCAGGTCGTCCAACGCCGTGCGCAGGTCGTCCCAGAGGTCGTCGACGTCCTCGATGCCGACCGACATCCGCACGAGGGCGTCGGGGATCGTGGCCGGCTCGCTGCTCCACCGACGACGCCGCTCGAAGGTCGACTCGACACCGCCCAAGCTGGTCGCGTGGATCCACAGTGACGTCTTGCGGGTCAGCAGGTCGGCTGCCATCGCGCCCTGGCCGAGCACGATCGCAATGATGCCGCCGAATCCCGGATAGCGAACCTCGTCGATCGCCGGGTGCTCCTCGAGACGGCGGACCAGCTCCTTGGCGTTGTGGTCGGCACGCTCGACGCGCAGGTGCATCGTGCGGATGCCGCGCAGCGCGAGGTAGGCCTCGAGCGTGCCCGGCACGGCCCCGATCAGGTCACGGCGTTTCTTGAGTACGTCGAACAGCTCGGCGTCACGGGTCACCACAGCGCCCATCAACGCGTCACTGTGCCCGGCGATGTATTTGGTGGCCGAGTGCACGACGATGTCGACGTCCATCTCGAGCGGCTGCTGCAACAGCGGAGTGGCGAAGGTGTTGTCGACGACCACGTAGGCTCCGGCCTCGTGCGCGGCCGCGCGGATCGCGGGGATGTCTGCGATCTCCAGGGCCGGGTTGGTCGGGGACTCCAACCAGACCAGGGAAGCGTCGGCGCACGCCGCGACGGCCTCCTCGGTGTTGGTGATGTCGACGAGGTGGGCAACGATGCGACCGCGGGACTCCAGGTCGGCCAGCTGCATGATGGTCCCGTTGTAGGAGTGGCGCGGAGCGACCACCTTCTGGCCCTGGCCGACCAGGTCGAAGATCGTGGCGACGGCGGCCAGCCCGGAGGCGAAGGAGATGCACCGGCCGCCCTCGAGGGAGCCGAGCGCGTCCTCGAAGGCCTGCCAGGTCGGGTTGCCGTAACGGCCGTACTCGGTGTCCCCGCCGGCGACATAGGTCGAGGCCATCGTGATCGGCACGTTCAGGGGAGCGTCAGGCTCGGCCTTGGGGCGACCGACGGTGACGGCACGGGTGGCGGGACGCAGCGACTTCTCAGGCATGCCTCCCAGAGTAAGAGATCCCCCGGATAGGGCGAATGTCGGCCGGCCGCCTCGACAGCCCCTACCCGCGGAATCTGAGCCCGGATCCGATGCGCCATGATGGAGCCCGTGACTGACGAGACGAAGACCACGCTGGCCCGCGACATCGACGCCTGCTGCCGCCTCACCGGAGAGTTCACGCTCCGCTCGGGCCAGGTGTCGAACGAGTACTTCGACAAGTACCTCTTCGAGTCCGACCCGGCGTTGCTCGCCCGGGTGGCCGACCGAATGATCGAGCTCGTGCCCGAGGGCACGGAGCTGCTGGGCGGCCTCGAGCTCGGCGGCATCCCCATCGTCACGGCGCTGAGCATGCGGGTCGAGCTTCCCGCGTTGTTCGTGCGCAAGAAGGCCAAGGAGTACGGCACCTGCAAGCTCGCCGAGGGCCCCGCCGTCGAAGGCCGTCGAGTCACCCTGGTCGAGGACGTGATCACCACCGGCGGTGCCGTGCGCGACGCCACGAACGCGCTGCGTGCCGCCGGCGCGATCGTCGAGGTGGTCGTGTGTGCGATCGACCGCAGCCCCGAAGGCGTGAATCCGTTGGCCGACGTGGAACTCGAGGTCCGTCCGGTGCTCACCAAGGCCGAGCTGGACGCCGTACACCGCTAGGGTTCTCCGCAATGACTTCCTCGAACCGCAAGCCCCGCGTAGCTGTCGTCTTCGGCGGTGTCTCCAGTGAACACAGCATCTCCTGCATCTCGGCGGGCAGCGTGCTGAAGGCGATCGACCGTGAGAAGTACGACGTGGTCCCGATCGGCATCAGCACCACCGGCGTGTGGGTGTTGGAGAATCCCGAGGCGAACCCGTTGGCTCTCGGGCCCGGTGGCGAGATGCCAACCGTGGTCGGTGATCGCGAAGTCAGTCTCACCCACGGTGAGAGCACCAACCTGGAGCTGCGTGACAGTGGCGAGTCCGTGCTGGGAGACATTGACGTGGTGTTCCCGGTGATGCACGGCCCCTTCGGCCAGGACGGCACGTTGCAGGGGCTGCTCGAGATGGTCGGCGTCCGCTATGTCGGCGCCGGAGTCCTCTCGAGCGCGGTGGGCACCGACAAGGCGTTCATGAAATTGCTCTTCGAGGCGCAGGGCCTGCCCGTCCTGCCGTACGTCGTCGTGACCCCGCGTGAGTGGGCCCGTGACGAGACCAGTGCCCGCGATCGGATCGCCGAGCTCGGGTTCCCGGTCTTCGTGAAGCCGGCCCGGGCCGGTTCGAGCTTCGGCATCAGCCGGGTCAATTCGGTCGATGACCTCGATGCTGCGCTTGAGGAGGCACGTCGTTTCGACCCGAAGGTGATCGTCGAGGCCGCCGCGATCGGCGCGCGCGAGGTTGAGTGCGGCGTGCTGCAGGGGGAGGGCAACGAGCCACACCTGACCAGCGAGCTCGGCGAGATCCGCATCGATGCCCACCACCAGTTCTACGACCTCGAGGCGAAGTACCTCCCCGAGGAGAACACCGCGCTCGACGTCCCTGCCGAGATGGAGCCGGAGCTCGCCGACCGGATCAAGTCGTATGCCGTGCGCGCCTTCGAGGCGCTCGATGTCGAGGGCTTGGCCCGGGTGGACTTCTTCGTCTTCGACGACGACCGCATCGTCCTCAACGAGGTCGAGACGATGCCCGGCTTCACCAACCTGTCGATGTTTCCGCGGATGTGGGCGGCCAGCGGCGTGGACTATCCCGAGCTCGTCGACCGGCTGATCCGGCTGGCGCTCGATCGCGACCTCGGCCTGCGCTGACCTCCCCGACTCCCGGGCTGTCGCTCAGACACAGCCCTTTCCGGACTTCTCGAGGATCTTCTTCACCGCGGCGCCGACCTCGACCGTGACCGCGTCAGGCGGTCGCAGCTCGCCGGGCAGCCGGATCTGCACGTTCGGCGAGTAGCCGATCGTGGTCAGGGTGACGTCGGCACGGGGGTCCTCGATCTGGTCGTCGGGCACGAACCAGCCGACACCGTCGGTCTCCCAGCAGGCGGAGAACCTGTCGAACTCCTCGGGCATCGGCACCCCGCAGGTCACCACGATCGCGGGGTCGCCCCAGGCGGCTCCGAGGGCGTCATCGGGGGAGATCTCGACGGACCCCTGGTCGGCCAGCTCCGAGGGCAACGCGTCGAGGAACGACCGGCAGCTGGCTTCGGTTGCGTCATCGACGTCGGGGGAGTCGATCTCCACGGCATTCGAGCAGCCGGCCAGTGCCGACAGGAGCGCGCACGCGACGGCGCCCCGCGTCCGGAGGGACACGGGGCGCCGTCGGTCGGGCCACAGGGCAGTGCGCAAGAGCGCGTTGCTCAGATGTGGACGACCGGGCAGGTCAGGGTGCGCGTGATGCCCTCGAGGTTCTGCACCTTCGAGACGACCAGCTTGCCGAGCTCGTCGACGTTGCGCGCCTCGGCGCGGACGATCACGTCGTAGGGGCCGGTGACGTCCTCGGCCACGTTGACGCCGGTGATCTGGGCGATGGATGCTGCAACCTCAGCGGCCTTGCCGACATCGGTCTGGATCAGGATGTAGGCCTGGACGACCATGGGTGCTCCTCGGTCTGGTGTGTGGACATTGCCACGCCAACCTACCGCCTCGGGCCAGCGTGTCGATAGGTGGTGGTCATTCTCGCCCTGATGGGATGGGACACATGCCTGCCGCCCCGTTTCCCCCTGACAGCACCCTGGCCGACGCCGGTGAGTTCGGCCTCATCTCCGCGCTCACGGAGATCTTCGAGCAGGGCGAGCACGTCCTCATCGGGCCGGGCGACGACGCGGCGGTGCTGCGGGTCAGGACCGGGCACGTCGTGGTCTCCACGGACATGATGGTCGAGGGCCGCCACTTCCGTCGTGACTGGGCCACGGCAGCCGACGTGGGCGCCCGTGCCGCGGCGCAGAACCTCTCCGACATCAACGCCATGGGCGGGCGGGCCTCGTCGCTGACCATCGGCCTGGCGGCCCCGGCCGACCTCCCGGTGGCCTGGGCACTCGACTTCGCCCGGGGCTTCGCCGAGGAGTGCGCCAAGGTCGGTGCCAGTGTGGTCGGCGGAGACGTCACCCGCTCCGAGACCTTGGTCATCTCGGTCACCGTCATCGGCGCCTGCACGGTTGCCCCCGTCGTCCGCTCCGGAGCGGAGGTCGGTGACGTGGTCGCGCTCTGTGGCCGACAGGGCTGGGCCGCGGGCGGCCTGGCCGTGCTGGGGCGCGGATTCCGCTCACCCCGGGTGCTGGTCGAGGCCTATCGTCGCCCCGCTCCGCCGTACGACGCGGGACAGGTCGCCGCTGATGCCGGGGCGACGTCGATGATCGACGTCTCCGACGGACTGCTCGCCGACGCCACCCACATCGCGGAGGACT
Organism: Nocardioides sp. Soil797; assembly: GCA_001429555.1. GTDB lineage: Bacteria > Actinomycetota > Actinomycetes > Propionibacteriales > Nocardioidaceae > Nocardioides. The sequence continues at coordinate 255,129 of LMSR01000014.1, forward strand.
CCGGGGTCGCGATCGACATCAGCACGGAGAACTTCGAGATCGCCGAACCCCTCCACGCGATCGCGGCTGCGCTGGGTGCGGACCCGATGCAGTTCATCCTCGGTGGGGGAGACGACCATCCGTTGCTGGCCACCTTCGCCGACGCCGACGCGGTGCCGGAGGGGTGGCAGGTGATCGGGTCGGTGAACCAGCCCGACCACGACGGTGCTGCGGTCACGGTCGACGGCGCGCCCTACGAGGGCGAGACCGGGTGGACCCACTTCTGAGGTGGACCGGTCTCGCTACTTCCACTCCCAGCTGGAGCGGACGGCATCCACGGCAGCCTCGTTCGCCTTGCGCCCGCCGAGGGTCTGCACGCTGATGTAGTAGGAGGCATTGGCGTGGTGGAGGTAGAAGACCTGGATCAGGCTGCCGTCCTCCAGGCCCGGGCCCTGCGCATGGATGCTGGTGGTGTCGGCGAACTTCGTGTCGGGCAGGCGCTTGACCTGCGGCGAGTACGACGACTTGATGCGCTTGACCATGTTGTCCAGGCCGTAGTCGAACAGCTTCTTCGAGACGTCCTGCTCGACGTCGACGGTCAGCCGGAGGTCGACGTCGTCGAGAGTGCCGCCCCCACCGGTGGCGTAGGTGTCCTCCGGGTCGGCGATCGAGTGTTCCTCGGTGGTGTCGACCCAGTCCTCAGGGAGGTGGAAGCTGTAGTCGGGTCGATCGATCAGAGACCCGGCGAAGTCTGGCGGGGTGGACTCCTCGCTCGAGGACGCAGTCGCAGTTGCGCTCGAGTCGCCGGTCGGGTCGCTGCTCGGCTTGTCGTCGTCCCCACAGCCACTCACCAAGGTGGCAGCCAGGAGAAGAGTGAGCGTGGTGGTCATGATGCGCATGTGACTCCCGAGGTTCGGTTGACGCTGTTCGGAAACCCTATCGTTCGGTCCGAGGTCTTGGGGTGCCAGCGAATTCGCGTCATAGTTGGTTTGCGAAGTCGTCCCATGGGGCAGAGATCTGCTTGTCAGGAATTCAGTTCGCACTCGGGAGGAGACGTTCGGTGGTCAAGATAGACCCGGACGAGGTGTATGCGCTCGGCCAAGACACCATCAAGTTCGCGGAGACGCATCTCGGCAAGACCGAGCCCCTGAAGGACGCGAAGGTCAGCGACGCCACCTTCGGTGACATCGACTCGACCGTCGAGTTCGTCAAGGTGCACGGTGCTGCTCAAGAAGTCGTGAAGGCCACGCTCAGCGGGGTCCACAAGGATCTGACCACGTTCGGTCAAGGTCTCCAGGCAGCCGTTGAGACGCTGCGGGCCACCGAAGACGTCACGGTCTCGGTCTTCACGGCCCTGAACGTGTTCCGCGCTCCATTCGGGGCAGTGCTCCCCGTCGCAGACCCACAGACTGACCTGGACTCCACTTCCCTGGATGACATCGGAGCCATCGAAGACATCGACCAGGCCGACGCCGACCGCGCTGCGGCCATCGAAGCAGTCAGGAACGAGGCAGGGGCATGAAGCACGCAGAAACCGGCGGCAGTGCAGTTCGTAACAATCCCCACGCCGGTCCTCAGGAGCTGAAGCTGAAGCAGGCACTCGAGACCAACTACGTCGACCTCGTCGACACGGAGTCGGCCTGGCAGAACGGCGCCGACGAGCTGCTGGACCTCAGCGCCAAGCTGGTCAAGCAGAAGGAACGCGTGGAGCTGGACTACCCCGCCACGGGGGGTCCGATCGACCCCGGTGGCGCTGCTGCCCTCACCTACGAGCGCCTGATCAAGAGCGTCGACAAGCGTCGCCTCGAGATGACCGAGGTCGCCGCTGCAGTCGGCGACGCCGACAAGGCGATGATTGCCGCGCTCCAGGACTACAACGCGTTGCCGCCGGTGAGCGATCCCTCAACGGGTGACCCGACTGCAGGCATCGTCGGGCACGGCAAGAAGGCGATCAACAAGCGCACCGAGGCCCTCAAGGCCGCACAGAAGGTCGACGACAAGCATGCCGCCGATGTTGCCCTTGCGGAGAGCAAGGCGCGCGAGGCGTTGGGTCGTCTCGACTCCGCGATCGAGAAGGCCACCGACAAGATGCGGCCGGTCGCCGGCCTGGAGAAGCCTGGCAGCGTGACCAATCCCGGTACTGCGGCTGATGTCAGGCCGGTCTCGGCAGGGCCGACGAAGACGACTCCCGGTGTGATCAGCCAGACCCAGATCGAGCAGACCCAGACGACCACGCAGACACCACATGTGGTCAACACCGGGCAGCAGACCCCGGTCATCCATCAGACGCCGCTCCCGACGAACGAGCAGCCGACCCACAACACCGGGTTGCTGCAGTCGTCGAGCCCGCCGGTGGTGAATTCCAACCCGCCGGTCTCCATCGGAGCCAACCCGACGCCCACGAGTTCTGCGCCGGTCAGCGCCAGCCCCGTGGTCACGCCGGGTCTTTCCACGTCGGCGATCAGCCGCACGGCGACGCCACTCCCGGGGACCACCCAGGCACGCAGCACGGCGCTCGGCAGGTCCAGCTCGTCGACGGCTTCCCGCGGCGTGCTTGGACGCAACTCGATGATGCCCGGCCAGTCGGCGGCCGGTCGCACCGCTGCCGCTGGTCGCGGCACCCGCGGCATGATGCCGGGTCAGTCCGGCACCAAGGGTTCGCGAGGAACCGCGGGCTCACGTGGCGCACGCGGTACCGGCGGCCGCGGTATGGCTCCTGGCACCGGTGGTACACGTGGCAAGGGCAAGAACCGCGATCGTGACGGCGACTCCGTCGACCTCCTGTGGGACGACGGCCAGGATTGGCTCGGCGACGACGAGACCAGCCCCGAGGTGCTCAGCTGACCTGAGGGTCCACCACAGCACAGCACGTCAGACCACAAGTCCCTCCGTCATCGTGACGGGGGGACTTGTGCGTTGCGGCGACACAGAAAAGCCCCCGGACCACTGGGTCCGAGGGCTCCTGTGCTCAGGTCAGCGAGAGACCTTGCCGGCCTTGAGGCAGCCGGTGCAGACGTTCATGCGCTTCGGGGCACCGTTGACGGTGGCGCGGACGCGCTGAATGTTCGGGTTGAAGCGACGCTTCGTAATCTTGCGCGACCAAGGACGGTTGTTACCGAAGCCTGGCTTCTTGGCGCAGATGTCACAGACGGCAGCCACCGTGAACTCCTGGAATGATCGAGGTTGGAACGAGAGGGCCCGGAGCAGGTGGCTCCCGGGCAACCGAACAAGAGTATCCGATGGTCGCCCGATCCCCGAAATCGATCGAGCTAGAGCCTCCGGATCCGCAACGTGGGCACGAGCAGACGAGCCGTGTGCCGGTTCCACTAACCTGACCTCCACGCACGTACGACGTACGCGCGCGACGAACGCTTCGCACGAACACTGGGACGACGAGAGGAGGATCCGGATGGGTGACCTGCGAGACCAGCGCTTCGACCTCGCCGCGATCCTCAAGTTCGTCGAGATCGCCACCTCGGCGCTGAGCGAGGCGCGCGAGGAGATCGACGCCCTCAACGTCTATCCGGTCCCCGACGGCGACACCGGCACGAACATGTTCCTCACCGTCTCCGCTGCCCGCGAGGCACTGCTGGAGGCGACCGGAGGAGACCCGTCGGCCGACCTGGTCGATGCGATGGCGAAGTTCTCCCGGGGTGCTCTGCTCGGGGCCCGGGGCAACTCCGGCGTGATTCTGTCCCAGATGCTCGGCGCGGTGGCCTCGCGGATCGCCGACCCCGACCCGTCAGCCCGCTACGCCGAGATCTTCGCCCGAGCGCTTCACGAGGCAACGGAAGCCAGCTACGCCGCCGTCGGCACCCCGGTCGAGGGCACCATGCTGACCGTGTCCCGAGCCGCCGCGGACGCCGCGCTCGAGGCAGTTGCCGTCCCCGAGAACCGCACCACCGCAGTCCTCGCCGCGGCCGCCCAAGCCGCCCGTGAGGCGTTGGAGAAGACCCCCACCCAGCTCAAGGCGTTGGCCGACGCGGGCGTCGTCGACGCGGGCGGTCGCGGGTTGTGCGTGATTCTCGACGCCGCCGAGACCGCGCTGACGGGCCGCCGTCCGGTCGAGCGGCCCCGCACTCCCCGACACATTCCCGTGCCGATGCCGACCAATGACCTGCAGCCGGGCGGTCCGTCGTACGAAGTGATGTATCTCCTCGACGCCGACGACGAGCAGGTCACCGTCCTCAAGACCACGCTGGCCGGGCTGGGCGACTCGCTGGTCGTCGTCGGGGGAGAGGGGTTGTGGAACGTGCACGTCCACGTCGACGACGTCGGCGCAGCGATCGAGGCCGGCATCGTCGCCGGTCGCCCGCACCGCGTGCGGGTCACCCACTTCGCCGAGCAGATCGAGGAGACGAAGCAGAAGGCCTCCGCGCGCAGGGGTCGCCGCATCGTGGCCGTCGCCGCGGGAGCGGGCCTGCGCCAGCTCTTCGAGGAGGCCGGCGCCGTCGTGGTTCCCGGTGGACCCGGTCAGCGCCCCAGCACCGGCATGCTGCTCGAGGCGATCCAGGGGTGTGCGGCTGCCGAGGTGGTCGTCCTGCCCAACGACCCCGACTCGGTGCGCGTCGCCGAGATCGCGGCCCGCACCGCCGAGGAGTCCGGTGACGTGAGGGTCGCGGTGATCCCCACCCAGGCCCAGGTGCAGGGGCTCGCCGCGATCGCGGTCCACGAGCCCGGACGCTCGTTCGACCAGGACCTCCTGCACATGACCGCCACCGCCAGGCACGCGCGCCACGGCGGCGTCACGGTGGCGGCCAAGCAGGCGATCACCATGGCCGGCCCCTGCGAGCCGGGCGACGTGCTCGGCGTCATCGAGGGTGACTTCGCCCTGGTCGGTCAGGACCTCTTCATGGTCGCGACCGGCATCATCGACAGATTGATCGGTGGTGGTGGCGAGCTGATCACCCTGGTTGCCGGCGCGAACGGCATCGACCTGGCCACCCGATGCGAGCAGTACGTCGAGTCGACGTACCCGATTGTGGATGCCGTGGTGTACGACGGTGGTCAGGAGCGCTACCCGTTGCTCCTCGCCGTCGAATGAGCGGCGACCCGACCGACGGAGTTCTTCGACACCCATGAGCGGCATCACCCTCGATTCCCCGATCGCGACCGTCCTCGGTGGCGGCAAGAAGGACGCCACCAAGGCCAAGGCGCTGCAGGAGAACCTCGGCATGCGCACCGTCGGGGACCTGCTGTGGCACTTTCCCCGCACCTATCTGCCCACAGGTGAGGTCAGCGAGGTCGGCCGCCTGGTCGAGGGGCAACCGCTCACCGTGGTCGCCGACGTGCTGAGCAGCCGCCAGGCCTCCTACCGCGACCGCCGCACGGGGCGTACGGCGTTCCGCGTCGAGGCGGTCATCAAGACCGACGGGCCAGCGCTCAAGCTGACCCTCTTCGCGCGCAACAAGGGCATTGCCGAGTGGCACGAACGTCGCCTGCGCCCCGGGGCCAAGGGGGTCTTCACCGGCAAGGTCAGCCAGTTCAACAACCAGTGGCAGCTGGCCCACCCGCAGATGGTGATGATCACCGACGACCCCGACGACGCCCAGGCCGAGTCGGCGCTGGCCATGGCCGAAGGCCTCAAGGCACTGTTCCCGATCTATCGGACCACCGGCTCGGTGGAGACCTGGGACATCCAACGCGTGGTCAGCTTCGCGCTCACCGTGGTCGACGAACTTCCCGAGGTGCTGCCCGAATCGGTGCGCCACGACCACGGCCTGGTCGACGTGCACACCGCGATCCGGTGGATGCACTCACCCGATGACCACGGTCAGCTCGGAGCGGCGCGCAAGCGCTTCCGCTTCGAGGAGGCGCTGGTCACCCAGATCGTCCTGGCCCGTCGTCGCGCGGCCGTCCGCGCCCTGGGTGCCAAGCCGCGCGAGGGTGGCGCCGGGCTGCTCGCGGAGTTCGACGAGCGTCTGCCGTTCACCCTCACCGAGGGCCAACAGGAGATCGGCGCGCAGATCGAGACAGATCTCGCCCGGTCGCACCCGATGAACAGGTTGCTCCAGGGTGAGGTCGGCTCGGGGAAGACCCTCGTCGCGCTACGCGCCATGCTGCGCGTGGTCGATTCCGGGGGACAGGCTGCCCTCCTGGCCCCGACCGAGGTGCTCGCCCAGCAGCATCACCGCTCGATCACCGCGATGCTCGGTGACCTCGCGGCCGGCGGAATGCTCGGCGGCTCGGCCGATGCCACCACGGTGGCCCTGCTGACCGGGTCGATGAACAAGGCGACCCGACAGGAAGCGATGCTGCGGATGGCCAGCGGCGAAGCAGGGTTGGTGATCGGCACCCATGCCCTGCTCGAGGACAACGTGCAGTTCGCCGACCTCGGTCTCGTCGTGGTTGACGAGCAGCACCGCTTCGGGGTGGAGCAACGGGCCGCCCTGACCGACAAGGCCGGCTCGCCACCCCACCTGCTGGTGATGACGGCGACACCGATCCCGCGCACGGTCGCGATGACCGTGTTCGGTGACCTCGAGGTCTCCACCCTCCGCGAGCTGCCCGCCGGGCGTGCCCCGATCCAGTCGACCGTGGTTCCGCTGAAGGATCAGCCTGCCTGGATCGACCGGGTGTGGGCCAGGGTGCGTGAGGAGGTCGAGAAGGGGCACCAGGTCTACGTCGTCTGCCCGCGCATCGGCGGCGACGAGGCCGAGGAAGGCCAGGTCGACCAACGCGACACCGACGAGCAGGGCGAGCTCGTCCCATCGATCCGGGAGGGCAACCTGGCCGCCGTCGAGGACCTTGCCCCCGAGCTTGCCGACGGGGCACTGACCGGGCTCCGGGTGGAGAGGCTGCACGGCAAGATGCCGCCCGACGACAAGGACCGGGTGATGCGGAGCTTCGCGGCCGGCCAGGTCGACGTACTCGTCTCGACGACGGTGATCGAGGTCGGTGTCGACGTGGCCAACGCGACGACGATGGTGCTCCTCGACGCCGACAGGTTCGGCGTCTCCCAGCTCCACCAGCTGCGTGGACGTGTCGGCCGTGGCGGGCTGCCGGGTCTGTGCCTGATGGTCACCCACAGCGAGGCGGAGTCACCTGCTCGTGAACGGCTCGATGCGGTGGCCGCCTCGACGGACGGCTTCGAGCTGTCCCGCATCGACCTCGAGCAGCGCCACGAGGGCGACGTGCTCGGCGCCGGCCAGTCCGGCTTCAAGTCCAGCCTCACCCACCTCAAGGTGGTGCGCGACGAGAAGACGATCGTCACGGCGCGGGCCGCCGCGGAGACACTGCTCGAGGCCGACCCCGACCTGAGCGGTGCGCCGTTGCTCGCTGAGCGGGTGGACGAGCTCGAGCATTCCAGCCAGAGTGATTTCATGGAACGGTCATGAGCACCCGACAACGCAGGAACCAGTGATGACGCGCATCATCGGAGGATCGGCCGGCGGTCGCCGGATCGAGACCCCCAACGGGCAACAGACCCGACCCACCAGTGATCGGGTGCGCGAGGCGCTGTTCTCCGCGATCGAGTCCTGGGCGGGCTCGTTCGACGACCTGCGCTTCCTCGACCTCTTCGCCGGCTCCGGAGCGATCGGGCTCGAAGCCAGGTCACGTGGCGCCGGAGAGATCACCCTCGTCGAGCACGACCGCCGTACCGCCGCACTGATCAGCGGCAACGCCCGATCACTCGGCTTCCGCGGCATCGAGATCCTCGCCCAGACGGTCGGCACGGTGCTGCAGCGCACCCCTGATGCGCCGTACGACGTGGTCTTCCTCGACCCGCCGTACCCCCTGGCGGACGAGGAGGTCGAGCACACGCTGGAGCTGCTGGTGGCCAACCAGTGGCTGGCCCCGGAGGCACTGGTGGTCGTGGAGCGCGGAACGAGGGGTTCGTCACATCGCTGGCCTGAGGGAATCAATCCGTGGCGCGACAAACGTTACGGGGAGACCGTGCTGAGATATGGTCACGCGGCGCAACACGACCACGAACAACACGAGCCCACGTCGTCCGGCGTGGCAATCGAGGAGTAGGAGTCCCGTGCGCAGAGCGGTCTGTCCGGGGTCATTCGACCCCGTGACCAACGGTCACATCGACATCATCTCGAGGGCGTCGTTCCTCTTCGACGAGGTGGTGGTCGCGGTCGGGGTCAACAAGTCCAAGAACCGGCTCTTCACCGCCGACGAGCGCATGGACATGCTGACCGAGGCATGCCGCGAGTTCAACAACGTCAAGGTCGACGGCTTCTCCGGGCTGCTCACGACCTACTGCCAGGAGCGCGACGTGCAGGCCATCGTCAAGGGCCTGCGCGCGGTCAGCGACTTCGACTACGAGCTGCAGATGGCGCAGATGAACTCCAGCCTGGCCGACATCGAGACCGTCTTCGTGCCGACGAGTCCGGAGTACTCGTTCCTCGCCTCCAGCCTGGTCAAGGAGGTCGCCACCTTCGGTGGTGACGTCTCCGGGCTGGTCCCCGACTTCGTGCGTGAGCGCCTCGCGCAACGCCTCGACGAGAATCGAAGGCTCTCCGGTGAGTGACGTCCACGGCGAGCTGGCGGCGCTGCGTGACCTGGTCCAGAACGCTCGCTCCATGCCGATGTCTGCCTCCGCAGTGATCAACCGGCAGGAGGTCCTCGACGCGATCGAGCGGCTCGAGAGCGCCCACTCCTCGTCCTCCTCGGAGTCGCGCGCCGTCCTGGCCGACCGAGACTCAGTGGTGGCCGAGGGGGAGCAGATCGCCATCGAGGTGGTCCGCCAGGCCGAGCTGAAGCGCGATGAGCTGGTCTCCGACTCCGAGGTGTTCCGGGTGGCCACCCACGAGGCGAAGGTCCTCCGTGAGACCGCGGAGGCCGAGGCCGCGCAGCTGCGCCGCGAGACCGACGCCTACATAGAGCAGCGTCTCGCGAACCTGGAGCACTCCTTGGGGCGGGTGCTGACCGAGGTGCGTCGCGGCATCGAGAACCTCTCCGGCCGCAGCTCCTTCGAGGGTGAAGGCGTCGCCTCGGATGACGTTTTGCTGACTGGCCCCGACGCCGGGTAGCCTTGGGCTGATTTGTTGTGTCCGGACAGGGAGTTGTGAACACCGCGCATTTGGACCCGAGAGCGCCGCTCGTGCTCGATACACGCGAGCTCGGCCGCCGCCCGGGGTCCCAACGTGAGTTCACGTTCACTGCTCCGGCACCAGCAGATCTGGGCATCGACGTCCTCGGTGTCGCCGAAGGTACGCCGGTCGAGATCGACCTGCGTCTCGAAGCGGTCATGGAGGGTGTTCTCGTCACGGGCTCGGCCAGCACCGAGCTCACCGGCGAGTGCGTGCGCTGCCTGGACCCGATCTCCGAAGAAGTCGAAGCCCGGTTCCAGGAGCTCTTCGTCTATGACGACGGTCACCATGACGTCGACGAGGACGAGGAGAACGAAGTGAGAAGACTCGAGAAAGACATGCTCGATCTCGAGCCCGTGTTGCGAGATGCGGTGGTGCTTGCACTACCGTTCCAGCCTCTGTGTGAGGAAGACTGCCCCGGGTTGTGCACCGAATGTGGTGCCCATCTGGCCGAGGACCCCGCGCACAGCCATGAGGCGCCGATCGACCCCAGGTGGGCCGGCCTCGCAACACTGCAGCAAGACGACAGCAAGACGACAGACTGAGCCCGGGCTGACCAGCCCGAGCAAATCAAGAGGAGATCACAGTGGCAGTCCCGAAGCGGAAGATGTCGCGCAGCAACACGCGTCACCGTCGCTCGCAGTGGAAGGCCGTTGCGCCGTCCCTCGTGACGTGTGCGAACCCGGCGTGCGGTGCCAAGCACCTTCCGCACCGTGCGTGTGGCGAGTGCGGCCAGTACGGCGCCAAGGCCGAGCGTCGTCAGGTTCTCTGAACCCTTGACCGAGCTTTCCGAGCACTCCGATCCGACTGATGCGTCTGCGGAGCCGGAACTCGACTATGTGGAGTTGAGGTCGGCACTCGGCGATCCAGTCCTGGACGCCGAGTTGCTCGACCTTGCCCTCACCCACCGTTCCTATGCCTATGAGAACGGTGGTCTGCCGACCAACGAGCGCCTGGAGTTCCTGGGCGACTCAGTGCTCGGCGTGGTCGTCACCGAGACCCTGTTCCGCACCCACCCCGACCTGTCCGAGGGCAGGTTGGCCAAGCTGCGGGCTGCGGTCGTCAACGCGCGCGCCCTGGCAGAGGTCGCGCGCACCATCGGTCTGGGCGAACACATCAAGCTCGGCCGCGGCGAACGGTCCACCGGCGGCCGTGAGAAGGCATCGATCCTCTCCGACACCGTCGAAGCGGTGATCGGGGCGACCTACATCTCCGGTGGCTTCGAGAACTCCGTCGCCGTCGTCCACCTGCTCTTCGACCCCCTGCTCGAAGCAGCTGCCGGCCTCGGTGCCGGTCTCGACTGGAAGACTTCCCTGCAGGAGCTCTCCGCCGACCGGGGCCTCGGTGTCCCCGAATACGTCATCGAGGACTCCGGCCCCGACCACCTGAAGACCTTCACTGCGCAGGTCCGGGTCGGCCACGAGCTCTACGGCCACGGCGTCGGACGCTCCAAGAAGGAAGCCGAGCAGCAGGCTGCACAGACGGCGTACGGCGAGATCTCGGCCACCCCTGTCGAGGAGTCGGCACCCGACTCCGGCGGCGAGCCCTCCGGCGACGCCTGAGCAATGCCCGAGCTGCCCGAGGTCGAGGTGGTCCGCCGCGGCCTCGACACCCACGCCGTCGGGCGACGAATCACTGCGGTCGAGGTCTTGCACACCCGGCCCGTCCGCCGTGATCCGGGTGGTCCGACCGGCTTCATCGCCTCGCTGACCGGGCAGGAGATCACCGCGGCCCGCCGTCGCGGAAAGTACCTCTGGCTGCCCCTCGACTCGGGCGACGCGATCCTGGGCCACCTCGGGATGAGCGGCCAGATGCTGGTCCAGCAGCCCGGAACCGCCGACGAGAAGCACCTGCGGGTGCGGCTCACGCTCTCCGACGGGCAGGAGCTCCGCTTCGTCGACCAGCGCATGTTCGGTGGCCTCGCCACGTCGCTGGGCGGCGCCGAGCTGCCACCCGAGATCGCCCACATCGCGCGTGACCTGCTCGACGACGAGTTCGACCTCGACGACTTCGTGCGTCGCGTGCGCCGGCGTACGTCTGCGATCAAGCGGCTCCTGCTCGACCAGACCCTGGTCAGCGGGGTCGGCAACATCTATGCCGACGAGGCGCTGTGGCGCGCCCGACTCCACGGCGAGCGGGTGGGGCAGAAGCTGACCGCGACCAAGGTGCGTGAGCTCGCCGGCCATGCCACCGACGTGATGTCGCAGGCGCTCGACCAGGGCGGCACCTCCTTCGACGCGCTCTACGTCAACGTCAACGGCGAGAGCGGCTACTTCGACCGGTCGCTGAGTGCCTACGGGCGTGAGGGGGAGGGCTGCCACGTCTGCGGCACCCCGATCCGTCGGGTCGCCTTCATGAACCGGTCGTCGTACTTCTGCCCGACCTGCCAACCCGCCCCGCGCCCCCGACGCCGCCGAGTTTGACCATTGTCGTCCACGGTGGGACTCTTGAAGACGGGTCATTCGACCCGTTCACCACTCTTTCGGAGGCTTTGAATGGCCAAGGCGCTTCTCGGCTACATGAGCAGCGACCAGTCCCAACCCGCTCGGCAGATCGCGGCCCGTCTGGCGGCCGAGAACCGGGCGCTGCGGGAGCGCGTCGCTGATCTTGAGGCACTGATCGTGCGGTTGAGCGAGGAGAACGACGCCCTCGAGTCCGCCCGGCCCAGTGACCTGCTCGAGACCATCGAGGACATGCAGCCGGTCTGAGCGACGAACGAACGTGACGCTGCGGCGCTGTGCCGCTAGCGTCTTGTCCTCGTGAGCCGAATCCTCGAAGCAGCCGTTCCGCCGCGGCTCGGTACCAACTTCCGGTGGCTGCTCGGTTCCTCATGGATCAGCCAGGTCGGCGACGGCATCGCCCTGGCTGCCGGCCCGCTGCTGATCGCCTCCCAGACACATGACCCCTTCCTGGTCGCGATGGGTGCCCTCCTGCAGCGCCTGCCGTGGCTGCTCTTCGGCCTGTACGCCGGGGTGATCGCCGACCGCTTGGACCGCCGACTCGTCGTGGTCCTGGTCGACCTGATGCGCGCCGCAGTGCTGGCCGTGCTGGTGCTCACCATCGCCACCGGGGCGGTGAACATCGGTCTCGTGCTGGGCGCCCTGTTCCTCTTCGGGACTGCCGAGGTCTTTGCCGACACGACGTCATCGACGCTGCTGCCGATGGTGGTCGACAAGGCGGACCTCGGTGTCGCGAACGCCCGGCTGATGGCCGGCTTCGTGACGGTCAACCAGATGCTCGGGCCGCCTCTGGGCGCAGCCCTCTTCGCCCTCGGGATGATGTGGCCGTTCGTCGTGCAGGGCGTCTGCGTGCTGCTGGGCGCCGCCCTGATCGCGAAGATGCGCCTGCCGGCGGTCGCGCGGCCGCAGGAGAAGAAGCGGGTCCGCCAGGACATCCTGGAGGGCCTGCGATGGACCTGGCGGCACGCCGCCGTCCGCACCCTGACGCTGACCATCGTCACCTTCAACATCACCTTCGGCGCAGCCTGGTCGGTGCTGGTGCTCTATTCGCTCAAGACTCTCGACATGGGCGAGGTCGGCTTCGGACTGCTGACCACCTCGGGCGCGGTGGGCGGACTGCTCGGCATCGGTCTCTACGACTGGCTGGAGGCGCGCTTCTCCCTCGGCAACATCATGCGGGTCGGGCTGGTGATCGAGACGTTCACCCACCTGGCCCTGGCGCTCAACCGGAGCGGGGTCGGCGCCATGGTGATCCTGTTCGTCTTCGGCGCCCACGCCTTCGTGTGGGGGACCACCTCGCGCACGGTGCGGATGCGTGCGGTGCCCACGGAGTTCCAGGGTCGGGTGGGCAGCGTCTACCTCGTCGGGGTCTTCGGCAGCATGGTGATCGGAACCGGGATCGGTGGCCTGATCGCGGGCATGTGGGGCATCGTGGCGCCCTTCTGGTTCGCCTTCGTCGGGTCCGGCCTGCTGGTGGTCCTGATCTGGAAGCAGATGCCACACATCGCCCACGCGGACGCCGACGATCTCTCCGCGACCTGACGGAAGCCCCCCCGACAACCACGCGGACGACCACAAGTGGCACGAAAGGCCGGAATCGGGCCGAATCTCGTCGTTGTGGTCGTCGTTGTGGTCGCTCATGCTCACTCGGTGACGCGGCGGGGCCGGGATGCCGGGCCCGACGGCGTACGACGTGTAATCTCAGCCGTGCTGACCTTCCCCACGGCGCCCCTGCAATGATCGTCGTTCAGCGTTGAACTGACAGCTCGGAACTGACTGCCGTCGCGAGGGAGCACCCGTTGTACCTGAAGAGCCTGACGCTCAAGGGCTTCAAGTCCTTCGCGTCGTCCACGACGCTGCAGCTCGAACCGGGCATCACCTGCATCGTGGGCCCCAACGGCTCAGGCAAGTCCAACGTCGTCGATGCGCTGGCCTGGGTGATGGGGGAGCAGGGTGCCAAGTCGCTGCGTGGCGGCAAGATGGAGGACGTCATCTTCGCCGGCACCTCCGGCCGTCCGCCCCTGGGCCGCGCCGAGGTGCAGCTGACCATCGACAACTCCGACGGTGCGCTGCCGATCGAGTACGCCGAGGTCACCATCAGTCGCACCATGTTCCGCAACGGCGGGTCCGACTATGCGATCAACGGCAACTCCTGCCGGTTGCTCGACGTCCAGGAGTTGCTCAGTGACTCCGGCATCGGCCGCGAGATGCACGTCATCGTCGGCCAGGGCCAGCTCGACCAGATCCTCCACGCCAGCCCCGAGGAGCGTCGCGGCTTCATCGAAGAGGCTGCCGGTGTGCTCAAGCACCGCAAGCGCAAGGAGAAGGCGCTGCGCAAGCTCGACTCGACCGACGGCAACCTGAACCGTCTCGGTGACCTGCTCTCCGAGATCCGCCGCCAGCTCAAGCCCCTGGGCCGTCAGGCCGAGGTGGCCCGCAAGGCGGCCACCGTGCAGGCCGACGTCCGCGATGCCCGGGCCAGGTTGCTGGCCGACGAGATGGTGACCGCTCGTACCACCCTCGAGCAGGAGATGGCCGACGAGACGGTCCTGGTGCAGCGTCGTGCCGAGGTCGAGCGCGAGATCGCCTCCGTTCGCGAGCACGAGGCGGCCCTCGAGGCCGCCCTGCGTGAGGACCTGCCGGCGCTGGCCAAGACGCAGGAGACCTGGTTTGCCCTGTCCGGGCTGCGTGAGCGGTTGCGCGGCACCCAGTCGTTGGCCGCCGAGCGGGTGCGCAACAGCTCCGGCACCTCCGACGAACCCACCAACCAGGGTGGTCGAGACCCTGAGCAGCTCGAGTCGGAGGCCGCGCGGGTGGCCGAGCAGGAACAGGAGATCAACGCCGAGCTCGAGCGGCAACGCCAGGCGATGAGCGACGCAGTGACTGCGCGCAAGGCCGCCGAGGACGCCGCCGCCGAAGAGGAGCGCCGCATCGCCGGGCTGCAGCGAGCCGCGGCAGACCGACGTGAGGGGCTGGCCCGCCTGCACGGCCAGGTCAACGCGATCAGGTCGCGGGCCGCAGCGGCCGACGACGAGATCGGGCGACTGGTCCAGGCCCGCGAAGAGGCCACCGCGCGCGCCGATCGTGCGCAGCGCGACTTCACCGCGCTCGAGACCAAGGTGGCCGGCCTCGACGCCGGCGAGGAAGGCCTCGACGCCGAGCACGAGGCTGCAGTGGCCGCACTCGACGACATCGAGGAGCGACTGGCCAAGGCTCGCGAGGAGGCCACCACCGCCGACCGCGAACGCTCGGCGCTGATTGCCCGCAAGGAAGCCCTGGAGATGGGCCTGACCCGCAAGGACGGCGCCGGCGCGTTGCTCGCCGCCTCCGACTCGGTCTCCGGGCTTCTCGGCTCGGTTGCCGCCCTGCTCTCCGTTCGCTCCGGCTATGAGGCCGCGATCGCGGCAGCCCTCGGCTCCGCGGCCGACGCGGTGGCAGTCACCGGGCCCGATGCCGCGGTCAGTGCGATCAGCCACCTCAAGGGGGACGATCTCGGTCGCGCCGGAATGCTGCTCGGTGGCGGGCCCGCCGCTGACGGTGACTGGCCCGGGCTGCCGGCCGACACGACGTACGCCGTCGACGTGGTCGAGTGCCCCGACGACCTGCGTCCCGCCCTGTCCCGGCTCCTGTTCAAGGTGGCCGTCGTCGACGACCTCGACGCTGCACGCTCCCTGGTCTCCGAGCTCCCCGACGTCACCGCGGTCACCCGGGAGGGCGACCAGTTCGGGACGCACTTCGCCGCCGGTGGGTCGGCCCAGCAGGAGTCCTTGATCGAGATCCAGGCCGCTGTCGACGAAGCGGCCCAGGCGCTGGAGGAGGCCGCGGCATCGGCGGAGCGGCTCCTCTTCGAGACCTCCAAGATGGAGAGCGAGCGACTCGAGGCCCAGAAGCGGGCCGACGTCGCCCTGGCCAAGCTGCACGAGTCTGATGCCACCCTGGCCGCGGTCGCAGAGGAGCTGGGCCAGCACGGCTCCCGCGCCCGGTCCGCGCGAGGTGAGGCTGAGCGGCTCGCCGCGGCGATCGCCAAGGCGGAGGAGGCTCGCGAGAAGGACCAGGCCGGTCTTGTCGATCTCGAGCAGCGCCTTGCATCTGCCGAAGAGGCACCCGACGAGGAGCCTGACACCAGCTCTCGTGAGCAGCTCGTTGAGGCTGCTCGCGCGGCACGGCAGGGCGAGATGGATTCCCGCCTGGCACTGCGCACCTCGGAGGAACGAGCCCGTGCCCTGCACGGACGCGCCGACGGCCTGTTGCGCGCGGCCCGCCAGGAGCGCGAGGCAAGGGCCCGAGCCGCCGAGCGTCGTGAGCGACTGATCCGCGAGGGAAGGGCCGCCCAGGCCGTCAGCGTGGGCGTCGGCATCGTCCTCGATCGTCTCGAGTCGTCGGTCGCCGCGGCAGCTGAGGCGCGCACCGCCGTCGAGCAGTCACGAGCCGGTCGCGAGCAGGAGCTGATGACTACCCGGGCCCGCGTGCGTGACCTCGACAAGGAGCACGACGAGCTGGTCAACACGGTCCACCGAGACGAGATGGCCCGCACCCAGCAACGCATGCGCATCGAGCAGCTGGAGGAGCGTGCGCTCGAGGAGCTCGGCCTCGACCCGGAGGCCCTGGCCAACGACTACGGCCCCGACCAGTTGGTCCCGTTCGTGGGCGAGGTGCCCGAGGGCGAGGAGGCCCCCGCACCGGTTGCGTTCGACCGCGACGAGCAGAAGAAGAGGCTCCGCACCGCCGAGCGGGCCCTGTCGATGCTCGGCAAGGTCAACCCGTTGGCGCTCGAGGAGTTCTCCGCGATGGAGGAGCGCCACAAGTTCCTCACCGAGCAGCTCGAGGACCTCAAGAAGACCCGCAAGGACCTCCTCGACATCGTGCGTGAGGTCGACACTCGGGTCGAGCAGGTCTTCACCGAGGCCTGGGAAGACGTCCGCGTCGCCTTCGACCACGTCTTCAAGCGTCTGTTCCCGGGTGGTGAGGGCAAGCTCGTGCTCACCGAGCCCAACGACATGCTCAACACCGGCATCGAGGTCGAGGCGCGTCCGGCAGGCAAGAAGGTCAAGCGCCTGTCCTTGCTCTCCGGTGGTGAGCGCTCGCTGGTCGCCGTGGCGTTCCTGGTCTCGCTGTTCAAGGCCCGCCCCTCGCCGTTCTACATCCTCGACGAGGTCGAGGCCGCTCTCGACGACACCAACCTCGGGCGCCTGCTCGAGATCTACGAGGAACTGCGCGAGAACTCCCAGCTTCTGGTCATCACCCACCAGAAGCGCACCATGGAGGTCGGTGACGCGCTCTATGGCGTCACGATGCGCGGTGACGGGGTCTCGGCGGTGATCAGCCAACGTCTGCGTGAGAGCGAACCCGCCTGAGCCGTCGGGCCGACGCCGGCCCGGTGATGGCACCGGATCGCAGTCACCAGGTGGGTGCACGACGGTGCCATCTTCCGGACGAGCCGGCCCCGGATACGCTGCGGGACGTGACGGACGACAAGAAGCTGCCCAGCCGTTCCGACTACGTCGCCTGGCGCACCGCGACCAGCCGGTGGCGTGACGACGACGCATACGGCCACCTGAACAACGCGACGTACTACGAGCTGTTCGACACCGCGGTCAACGCCCATCTGTTCGAGGCGACCGGCACCAACGTCCGGCTGCTGCCGCAGATCGGGGTGGTCGCGGAGACGTCGTGCCGCTACTTCCGTGAGATCGGCTTCCCCGAACCGATCGAGATGGGCCTGGTCGTCGACAAGGTCGGCACCTCGTCGATCATCTACCGCATCGGGCTCTTCCAGGGCGACTCCGACGAGGCCGCCGCAGAGGGCCGTTTCGTCCATGTGTACGTCGACAACGAGCACGGCGCCGGCAATCGTCCCGTGGTGCCGATGCCGGACGTGATCCGGGATGCTGTCACCCCGTTGCTGCGTGTCTGAATCGGGTGTCTTTGCCCGTGTGGAAGAGTGGCCCGCGCATCGCTGACCAGCGGTGCGTGAGTCCCGAGAATCGGCGCTGAGGAGCCCAACTGTTGTGAACGTCTTCGTGTTGTGCACGGGGCGGTGCGGTTCGATGACGTTCGTCAGGGCCTGCAGCCACCTCACGAACTTCACCTCGGCCCACGAGAGCCGCGCCGGGAGGATCGGTGATCGCCGATTCGCCTACCCCGAGGACCACATCGAGGTCGACAACCGGTTGTCATGGTTCCTGGGTGGTCTCGGGAAGGCCTTCGACGGATCCGACGTGCTCTACGTGCACCTGCAACGAGATCCGGAAGCCGTCGCGAAGAGCTTCCTCAAGCGCTGGGACTCCTCCTTCCGCCCCTCGATGATCAGGGCTTTCGGCCACGGCCTGACCCAACGGTCGAAGGACTGGCCGGAGAAACGACGACTCGACGTGTGTCGCCACTACGTCGACACCGTCACAGACAACATCGAAGACTTCATGCGGGGGCGTCCCGGCTTCAGCGTGCAGTTGGAGACGATCGAATCAGACTTCAACGGATTCCTCGATCGCATCGGCGGCGAGGGCGACCGCGACGCAGCGATGGCTGAATGGGGAGTCCGACACAACGCGTCAAGGGTGACGAACGCATGACAAATACAGTGACAGTCGTCGGCCAGGGTTACGTCGGCCTGCCCCTCGCCATGGCGGCCGTGGAGGTCGGGCACCGCGTGATCGGTGTCGACGTCGACGAACGCCGCGTTGCACGCCTTGCCGCGGGAGAGTCATTCGTCGAGGACATCTCGGAGCAGCAACTGCGCTCGGCGATCGACACCGGCCGTTACCGCGCCACCACGTCGTGGCAGGACACGGTTGGTTCCGATATCTTCGTGATCACCGTGCCGACGCCGCTGCGCGAGGGCATGCCCGATCTCAGCTACGTCGAGAGCGCCGGCCGGGAGATCGCTGGACAACTGGTGGCGGGAGCCACCGTGGTCCTCGAGTCGACCACGTATCCCGGGACGACCGACCAGTTGTTGGCACCCATCCTGGAGCAGGGGAGCGGCTTGCGCGCCGGAGTCGACTTCCACCTCGGATACAGCCCCGAGCGCATCGACCCGAGCAACAAGAAATGGGGGATGCGCAACACCCCCAAGGTGGTGTCGGGCATCGACGACGCGTCGCTGGAGACGATCAGGGACTTCTACGCGTCGTTCGTCGAGGAGGTCGTCCCGGTCACCAGCACCCGCACCGCCGAGCTCACCAAACTGCTGGAGAACACGTTCCGCCACGTCAACATCGCATTGGTCAACGAGATCGCCGCCGTGGCGCCCGAGCTCGGTGTCGACATCTGGGAGGCCATCGACGCCGCCGACAGCAAGCCGTTCGGGTTCATGAAGTTCACCCCCGGTCCCGGGGTCGGTGGACACTGCCTGCCGATTGATCCGTCGTACCTGCTCTGGCAGGTCCGCCAGACCTCACGCAGTGACCTGCGGATGGTCTCGGCGGCCAACGACATCAACGACCACATGCCCGATCACGTCGTACGCCGGGTGCAGGCGGCGCTGAACCGTCAGCGCCTCGCCGTCAACGGCGCCAAGGTGCTCCTTCTCGGCATGGCCTACAAGAAGAACGTCGGCGACATCCGTGAGTCTCCGTCCTTGTCGGTGGCTCGTCAGCTGCGCGAACTCGGCGCCGAGGTGCATGCGGCCGAGCCGCACACGGACCCGGAGTTCCTGCCGTCGGACATCGAGCTCGTGGAGTTCGGCGAGACAGCGCTGGCCTGGGCCGACGCGGTGGTGGTGCTGACCGATCACGACGCCTTCGACTTCGAGGTCGTCGCCGAACACGCTACCTACGTGTTCGACACCCGCAACCGCTGTGTCGGATCCAACGTCGAACTGCTGTGACCTCGGCGAACCAGGAGATGCCCATGCCCGCGGAGACGGTTCCCGACGTCAGTGTCATCATCCCCGCCTACAACGCCCTGCCCTACCTCCACCGGGGTCTGGAGTCGCTGGTCGCACAGACCATCGGCACTTCCCGGTTGGAGATCGTGGCCATCGACGACGGATCGAGCGACGGCACCGGGGAGGCGCTCGACGAGTGGTCGCAGCGCCACCCGGGACTGTTCCGCGTCGTCCACGGCGAGGCCTCCGGCGGTCCGGCTGCCCCGCGCAACACCGGTCTCGGCCTGGCGCGGGGCCGCTACATCTTCTTTCTGGACGCCGATGACTTCCTGGGCGACGAGGCTCTCGAACGCCTGGTCACCACTGCCGACGAGCAGGGCTCCGACATCGTCATGGGCAAGATGGTGGCCACGGGCGACCGGGGGGTGCCCGAGTCGATGTTCAAGCGCACCGACCTCGACGCCGACCTGTTCACCTCACGCATCTACTGGACGCTGGCCGCGTTGAAGCTGTTCCGCAGGAGCTTCGTCGAAGACAACGCCCTTCGATTCCCGACCCACTTCCCGAACGCCTCCGACCAGCCCTTCACTGCGCTGGCCTACCTGCGGGCACGCAAGATCAGCGTGCTCAGCGACTACGACTTCTACCACGTGGTGTTGCGCGACGACGGTCAGCACGTGACCAAGTCCGGGGCGCTGTCCAACAGGGTCGACGTGGTCGAGACGATGTGTGAGCTGATCGCGTCCGAAGTGATCGACGTCGACCGACGTGCCCCGTTGCTGACCCGACACTTCCAGATCGACCTGCGCAGCGTGATGCACCGGATCGCGCGAACTCCGCGTGCGGAGCAGGAGGCACTGTTGGAGCGCGCGCAGGCGCTGGTGCATGAGCACCTGACCCCGGAGATCCAGCGGGTGCTGACGCCCGACATGCGGGTGATCTATCACCTCACAGAACGCGGCCTGCACGACGAGGTGCTGGTCGCCTCCGAGCCCCTCGAAGACGGGTACCAGGTGCTTCTGGAGAACGGCCACGCCTACGCGCTCCTGCCGTTCTTCAGGGATCCCGAGCTCAATGTTCCCGATGAGCTCTACGAGGTGAGCGATCGGCTGCGACACGTGTCCACGATCGACTCTTTCGCCTGCCATGAGGGCGCGCGTCTCTCGATCGAGGGAACAGCCCGTCTGGTCAACGTCACCGTACCGACGGTCATCACGCTGGTGCTGTCGTCCAAGGAGGACCCAGACCTGGAGTTCGTCGCTCCCGTCACCCGTGGCGATGGCGACCAGTTCCGAGCCGACATCGATCTGTTAACCGTGGCGAACGGACAGCCCCTGGCCGAGGGCAGTTGGCTGGTGTCCGTGCGGCATTCGGCCGAAGGATTCGAGCGCACCTGGCGCCTGGGCGCGTCCGACGCATCGGCGGACGAACTGGCCGATGCCTTCGTCTGGGCGGCGACCGAGGCCGGTGACGGATTCACGGCGGGTGCCCACCTCTCCAAGAGCGGGCGGTTCCAGGTCGACGTCCGGTGTCGCAGGGGCGCCTCAGCCAAGCAGTTCGCCGACTGGACCTTGGCCTGGGACGACGCCGAGCTCGTCGTGCGAGGGCGGGTCGTTGCGCCACGAAGCTTGGCGCCGGTGGGTTTCGTGCTGCGCGGACCCGACGGCGTACGCCGGGTGCCGGCCCGGCACGAAGGACACGAGCTGGTCGGCCGGGTGCCGGTCAGCGAGCTCGACGACGGCAGTTGGCAGTTGCGTCTGCGCGTCGGCAGGCCTCCGGCTCACCGACCGGTCAGGATCGAGCCCGCGCAGAACCTTGAGCCGAAGACCCTCCGTGACGGGTCCGCCGAGATCCGGATCGAGCAGGTGGCCGGTCCGACGGCGACGCTTGAGATCACCACTGCCACCACCGACACCGGTCTGACTGGCAAGGCGGCGCGAAAGCTGCGTTCGATCACTCGAAGGTGAGCAACGCGGCACCCTTCTCCAACGGGATCTTCTCGAGCGTGAGGCGGTCGGTGTACTCAGCGATCCACTGGTCGACGACGAGCTGTTCCTTGTCGCGCTGGTAGTCGTCGAGGACGATGTGTGACCCGGTGACCAACCTGTCGACGAAGAACGGCAACGACGGGTAGCGCGCGTGCGTGGAGGCGCTGCTGGGCGGGCCGTCCACGAACAGCAGGTCGACTTCCGTGAGGTCCTGCCAGGCATTGGGGCTGTACCAGTCGACCTCGACCTCTCCGGCCTTGACGGGCTCCAGGGGAGCGACGCGCACCTCGGCAATGTCGTCGACGCCGTGTCGGCGGAGCAGTTCACGGGTCTGCTCGGCGTACTGCGCCAGGTGCTCGAGCGCGATCACCTTGCCCTCGATCCCGAACCGACGCATGGCCAGGGCCAGACACAGGGTCGACAGCCCGCTGCCGCACTCCACGACAACCTTGGGACGGTGTCGGTCCACAAGGTCGACCAGGAGCAGCAAGAGGTCGGGGGAGGCGGGCCAGCCACGGGAGGCAGGAAGGGCGTGCTTGATGTCGATCATCGCGTAGAGGTTCTGCATGGCCTCGACCTGGCGGAAGGTGCGCTTGAGGTCACGATCGACCGCGGCCCGCACCTTGGCCACCTCCTGCGCGCGCAGCTTTGCAGGCACAGGTCCTCGCTTCGTCGCCTGGGCCTGCCGAGCTTTGGCCACCCCGGAGTCGGCCGTACGTGCTCGTGCGTTGTCTCGGGCAACCTGCTGCACGAGACGCTGCGTGCTGAGCAGCACCACCAGCCCGGCAACCACCAGCAGGCCCAGAACGGCGAAGAGAACGGCCGGTGCGGGGTCCATGTCAGTGACGACTGTGGTCAGGCCGACCAGGACCAGCCAGGCCAGAGCAGTGATGAGTCCGAGCGAGCGAAGGCGCATGCCTGTGATGATCCAATCGTCACGGCCCCGTCGTGTGGGCGGGGCTCCGGTTGCCAGGAGACGCCGGTCGGCGCCGCCCTTGGAACACAGCAGATCGTAGAGCACCGGGGTTGGCAAGACCGATCCGTGAGCCCTGTCACGTTCCGCGCAGCGGTGGTTGGGCAGGGTCGGAGAGTCGTGTCAGGATGTTGGTGACGTCAACTTTCCAATCGGGGTGATTCCGCGTGCTACCCATCGTGCTGATGATGCTGGTGATTCTGCTGCTCGCCGGAGTGGTGGTGCTCTATGTGGCCTACCCGCACCGCGGGGAGTCCGTCCCGAGGGCCAAGTGGGTGGGCGACGCCCTGCAGAAGAGTGTTGACGCGATGCCCACGATCAAGGACGACAGCCCCACCCGGCGCTGAGAGCACCAGCCCCACCTCGCCGCCGACGACGGCCCGGTGAGGCGACGCCACCCGGGATGCCTCGACGCACCAAGCGTTCTGGTTGGATTGGCCCATGGAATTCCTGTCTGACTGGCTCCTCCTCATCATCGGCATCGCTGTCGTCGGCGTGCTCGCCGTCGCCGGCTTCGTCGCCGGCGGACGGAAGAAGAAGTCCCCGCCCTCCGGTGGCACCGATGTCGTCGCCCCGCCCCGCGAGGACACGGTCGCGGCGCCGCCCGAGGTCTCCACCGAGGAGCCGTCCGCTCCGGTCGAGCCGGCCACTCCCACGATCGAGAGGCCGGAAGGCACCGCCGGGCGCCTGGTTCGCCTGCGCCAACGGCTGTCCCGCTCCCAGAGCGGCCTCGGCAAGGGCCTGCTCGCCCTGCTCTCCCGCGACCGGCTCGACGAGGACACCTGGGAGGACATCGAGGACACCCTGCTGACCGCCGACATCGGTGTTGCGCCCACCCAGGAACTGGTCGAGAAGCTGCGCACCCGCCTGCGGGTCGAGGGCAATGAGGCCGGCACTCCGCGCGAGGTGCTTCGTGAGGAACTGATCAATCTCGTCGATCCCACCATGGACCGGTGCCTGGCCATCTCCGGCGCTGACGGAAAGCCCGGAGTGGTGCTCGTGGTCGGGGTCAACGGAGCCGGCAAGACCACCACCGTCGGCAAGATCTCCCGCATCCTGGTCGCCGACGAGCGCAAGGTGGTACTGGGCGCGGCCGACACCTTCCGTGCCGCGGCGGTGGAGCAACTGGGCACCTGGGCCGAGCGCGTCGGCGTACCCGTCGTGAAGGGCCCGGAAGGCTCCGACCCGGCCAGCGTCGCCTTCGAGGCGGTCAAGCAGGGTGTGGACGACGACTACGACGTGGTGCTGGTCGACACCGCCGGCCGCCTGCAGAACAAGGCCGGGCTGATGGACGAGCTCGGCAAGGTCAAGCGGGTCATCGAGAAGCAGGCGCCCGTCACCGAGGTGCTGCTCGTGCTCGACGCCACCACCGGCCAGAACGGAATGATCCAGGCCCGGGTCTTCTCCGAGATCGTCGACGTCACGGGCATCGTGCTGACCAAGCTCGACGGGTCGGCCAAGGGCGGCATCGTGGTCGCCGTCCAGCGCGAGCTCGGCGTCCCGGTCAAGCTGGTCGGCCTCGGCGAGGGCGCCGACGACCTGGCCCCCTTCGAACCAGAGGCGTTCGTCGACGCGCTGCTGGGCTGAGCACGCACTACCCAATTTCGGCGAGCGTCGGGTGCGAGCTGGCCGAAACACGGAAGTAACACAGGGGCGGAACTCGTTTCTTGGGTGCAACAAACCAGCACGAAGACCGAAATCTCTCCGGGTGAAGGTTTCCTCAATCGAGCAGGACCCACGTCGACAACGTCGTCAGCGGGCCGGATCCAGCTCTTCCGTGAAAGCACCCCTGGAGGTTCCATGGACACCGGCCACGCAGCCTGGGTTCTCACTTCCGCGTCCCTGGTCCTGCTGATGACGCCCGGACTGGCGTTGTTCTACGGCGGGATGACGCGATCCAAGTCAATCCTGAACATGATGATGATGTCGTTCGGCGCGATGGGCATCATCAGCGTCGTCTACATCCTGTGGGGCTTCTCGATGTCCTACAGCTCAATCACCGCCACTGCGGACGGCGAGGTGGCCGGCGACAGCGTCGGCAACCTGTTCGCCAACCCGTTCGCGCTCTTCGGGCTCACCGACATCGACCCCGGCGCCTACCTGACGGTGGCCTTCCAGCTGACCTTCGCGGTCATCACTGCGGCGTTGATCAGTGGGGCGATCGCTGACCGGGTCAAGTTCTCCGCCTGGATGGTCTTCGTCCCGATCTGGGTGACACTCGCCTACTTCCCGCTCGCGCACCAGGTGTGGGGCGGTGGCTTCCTCTCCGGCAACCCGGACGGCCTGGCCGCCAAGATCTTCGGCACCGTCGGCGAGGGTGCCGACAAGGTCGCCGAGGTGGTCCCGCTCGACTACGCCGGCGGCACCGTGGTGCACATCAACGCCGGCGTTGCCGGTCTGGTGCTGGCGTTGGTGATCGGCACCCGCAAGGGCTTCGGGAAGCAGCCGATGAAGCCGCACAACCTGCCCCTGACGATGCTCGGCGCCGGTCTGCTGTGGTTCGGCTGGTTCGGCTTCAACGTCGGCTCGTTCGTGCCGGCTGCCACCGCCGGTGTGGCCGGCGACGAGGGCGACTTCTACACCAACTCCGCCGCGTTCGCCGCGAACTTCGTCGGCGAGACCGGCCTGGTGTGGGTCAACACCACCGCCGCCACCGCCGCGGCGATGCTGGGCTGGTTGCTGGTCGAGAAGATCCGGGACGGCAAGGGCACCTCGCTCGGCGCGGCGTCCGGGGTGGTGGCCGGACTGGTCGCGATCACCCCGGCGTGTGGCGCCCTGTCGCCGGTCGGCTCCTTGGTCCTCGGTGTCGTCGCCGGTGCCGCTGCGGCCGTTGCTGTCGGGCTGAAGTACAGGTTCGGGTACGACGACTCGCTCGACGTGGTCGGCGTCCACCTGGTCGCCGGTCTGGTCGGCACCGTCGGCATCGGCTTCCTGGCCACCACCGGTGGGCTGTTCTACGGCGACGGTGTCAAGCAGCTCCTGGTCCAGTCCGTGGTGGCGCTCTATGCCATGGCCTGGTCGGCAGTCGCCACGCTGATCGTGGCGCTGGTCATCAAGTACACCTTGGGTTGGAGGATCTCCGAGGACGACGAGGTCGAGGGCATCGACTTCGCCGAGCACGGTGAGTCGGCCTACGACTTCGCCGGCACGTCTGGCCGCCGTGGCTCGATCGGCGGATCCGTCCTGGCCGCCAAGTCCCCCGTCGCAGAAGGAGCAGAGGCATGAAGCTGGTCACCGCGGTCATCAAGCCGCACAAGTGGGAAGACGTCCGGGAGGCCCTCGAGACCTTCGGCGTGACTGGAATGACCGTCAGCGAGGTCAGCGGCTACGGCCGCCAGAAGGGGCACACCGAGGTCTACCGGGGTGCCGAGTACGACATCGCGCTGGTGCCCAAGATCCGCATCGAGATCGTGGTCGACGACGTTGATGCCGATGACGTCGTGGGCATCGTGGTCAAGACGGCGGCCACCGGCCGGATCGGTGACGGAAAGGTCTGGGTCAGCCCGATCGAGACCGTGGTCCGGGTCCGGACCGGAGATCGCGACGAAGCCGCCATCTGATGAACGGTCGGTCCCGTGCCGTGCGGCGCGGGACCGACCGGCCAGTCAGGAACGGGTGTCGTTGATGCCGATGCGCACGCCGATCGCGATGACGCCGATGGAGGACAGGATGCCGGCCAGCCAGAGGACCAGGATGCCTCCGCCCGCGGCGATGCCGTGGCCGTCTGCCCCGGCGACGATCAGCCAGCCGAAGAGGCCGAGCACGATGCCGGGGACCAGGATGATCATCCCGGCCGGCATCATGGCCAGGCCGGGTGGCACCACGGGCATGGGGTCCTCGTCGGTACGCCTGGGGGAGGCAGGGGCGGTCGGGGTCGGCACATCCTCGACCTCGAGGACGTCAGCCCCCGCCAGTGATGCGCCGCATGCGGGGCAGGCCTTGAGGTCTTCTTGCGGCACCTGGTGGCCGTTGGCGCAGATCCGTACTTCCATGCCGACATTCTTGCAGGCCACACCATGACCGAAGCCGAACGTCGGGCCCGCACCGATTCCGCAGATGCCATGTGTCACGCGGCGTACGCCGGTCTCGACGGGCCGGACTCGGGAATCGCGTTGGTGGCCGTGGGTGGATACGGACGCCGTGAGCTGGCACCGCACTCGGACCTGGACGTGGTGCTGGTGCACGACGACGACGTCGATCCGGGCGCGTTGGCGCAGCAGGTCTGGTATCCGTTGTGGGACTCGGGAGTGAACCTCGACCACTCGGTGCGCTCGATGTCGGAGACCGTGCGTGCCGCCAGTGACGACCTGCGGGTGGCACTGGGGATGCAGGATGCGCGCTTCCTTGCCGGCGACAGCTCCCTTGCCCTGCGCCTGCGCACGACGATGCTGGCCCAGTGGCGCCGGGAGGCCCGGGACCGGTTGCCGGCGTTGCGTGCTCTAGTCACGCAACGCCACTCGTTGACGGGGGAGTTGGCGCACGCGTCGGTCCCGGACCTGAAGGAGTCCCAGGGTGGCCTGCGTGACGCGACCGTGGTCAAGGCACTGGTGGCGACCTGGTTGATCGATGCCCCCCACGTCGAGTTGGAACGCTGTCGACAGACCTTGCTGGACGTCCGTGACGTGGTGCACGGGATCGTCGGCCGCGGCAACGACCGCCTGTCTCCCGAGGTCTGGGCCGAGCTCCCGTTCCGGCTGCCGACGCACCTGTCCGGATTCGACGAGGCCACTGAGGGCGGCGAGGCGGTGCTCGCCGCCCAGGTGCTGGTGCGCGAGGTGGGCCGCCGGATCTCGCACATCTCCGGGTTGGCCTGGCGCCGTGTCGACGACGTGCTGGCTCGCCCCGTCGCCGTGGGCGCCCGCCGGCCCGACCTGCAACGCATCGCCCCGGGGATCGCCATCTCCAAGGGAGAGGTGGTCCTGGACCGGGGTGCCCGGCCCGCCACGGATCCGCTCCTGCTGTTGCGGGCGGCGGCCGAGGCGGCCGAGCGTGACATCGTCCTGGCCCCACCGACGGCTGCCCGGCTGGTGCGTGAGTCTCCACCGTTGCCCGACCCTTGGCCCGACGGGGCCCGCCAGCTCCTGGTCCGACTGCTGGCCTCCGGGCGTGGGCTGCTCGGCGTGTGGGAGACGCTCGAGCAGACCGGTGGGCTCAAGCACGTGCTGCCCGAGTGGGAGCAGATCCGGTCCCTGCCGCACGCATCGGCGATCCACCGGTTCACCGTCGACCGACACGTGGTCGAGACCTGCGTGGAGGCAGGGACGCTGATCCGTGACGTGGCGCGCCCCGACGTACTGCTCGTGGCGTCGTTGTTGCACGACATCGGCAAGGGCCAGGCCGGCGACCACTCGACGGCGGGGGAGTCGATCGCCCGCGAGGTGGCGCGCCGGATGGGCTTCGGCCCCGATGAAGCAGAGCTGGTGGCCACCCTCGTGCGGTGGCACCTGCTGCTCTCCGGAACCGCGACCACCCGAGACCCCGACGACCCGGCGACCGTCGATCTGGTGGTGTCACGGATCGGTACCGCGGAGGCCCTCGCGTTGTTGTTGGCCCTGACCGAGGCCGATGCCCGAGCCACGTCGCCGAAGGCGTGGTCGAGCTGGCGGGCCGGGCTGGTCCGACAACTGGCCGGGCGATGTCGAGCGGCCCTGGCCGAGACCAGCGGCACGCGTCCCCGGGTTCACGAGACCGAGGTGCCGATCCCCGTGGAGGTGGTGGCCGACCCGTCGGCAGTGGCGGTCTCGGTGGCGCACGCGGGGGACGGCTCCCGGGTCACCGTGGTCTCCGGTGACCGCATCGGCCTGCTGGCCGACGCCTCGGCAATGCTTGCCCTGCAACGTACGTCGGTGCTCGCGGCGCGGGCCTGGACCCAGGAGTCGTACGGCGTCTCCGAGTGGCAGGTCGCGGACACGGACCTGGATGCTGCCGTGCTTCGTCAGCGGATCAACGCAATTGCCGAGGGGCGTGTCGACGTTGCTGCCCGACTGTCACGCGGTGGCCGGAACGGGACTGCGGGACGCTTGGCACCGAGCGTGCAGGTGCGCCCCGAGGCCAGCGATCGCGCCACCGTGCTCGAGGTACGCGCCGACGACCGTCCGGGCGTCGTCCACCTGGTCTGTGCAGCACTGGCCGAGCTGGGCGTCTCTGTGCGCTCGGCCCACGTGGACACGTTGGGCCCCCAGGCGATCGACGTGTTCTACCTGCAGGAGGTGGCTGCGGGTGCGCTCGGTGACGAACGTGCTGCCTCGGCCGCCCACGCCGTACGTGCTGCACTGGCTCCGGAGCCCGGGTCCACCGATCGGTGAACCGAGGGCTGTCCTTTTCGGCGTGCCCGGCGCAGGCGGTTACTCTTGACCACTGATCCATGCCTGCCGCTACCCAGGGGATGCCCGACTTGTTCGCAACACTTTCCGACCGGCTTGCCGACACCTTCAAGAACCTCCGGGGCAAGGGTCGGCTCTCCGAAGCCGACATCGACGCCACCGCACGCGAGATTCGCATTGCGCTGCTCGAGGCCGACGTCGCGCTGCCCGTGGTCAAGGAGTTCGTTGCCGCGGTCAAGGAGCGGGCCCGGGGCGAAGAGGTCAGCGGCGCGCTGAACCCGGCGCAGCAGATCATCAAGATCGTCAACGAAGAGCTGGTCAACATCCTCGGCGGCGAGACGCGTCGCCTGCGCTTCGCCAAGAACGGCCCGACCGTGATCCTGCTGGCCGGTCTGCAGGGTGCCGGCAAGACCACGCTGGCCGCGAAGCTGGCGCTCTGGCTCAAGGAGCAGAACAAGTCGCCGATGCTGGTCGCCTGCGACCTGCAGCGACCCAACGCGGTCAACCAGCTCCAGGTCAACGGTGAACGGGTCGGCGTACCCGTCTTCGCCCCCGAGCCGGGCAACGGCACGGGAAACCCAGTCGACGTGGCCCGCCAGTCGATCGAGGAGGCCAAGCGCAAGCTCCACGACGTGGTCATCGTCGACACCGCCGGACGTCTCGGTGTCGACGCGGAGCTGATGCAGCAGGCTGCCGACATCCGCGACGCGATCCAGCCCGACGAGGTCATGTTCGTCGTCGACGCGATGATCGGCCAGGACGCGGTCAACACCGCGCTCGCGTTCCAGGAAGGCGTCGGCTACGACGGCGTCGTCCTCACCAAGCTCGACGGTGACGCCCGCGGCGGTGCCGCCCTCTCGATCGCCTCGATCACCGGCAAGCCGGTCATGTTCGCCTCGGCCGGCGAGAAGATGACCGACTTCGACCTCTTCCACCCCGACCGGATGGCCTCGCGCATCCTCGACATGGGCGACATGCTCACCCTGATCGAGCAGGCCGAGAAGACCTTCGACCAGGAAGAGGCGCTCAAGGCCGCCGACAAGCTCCAGGGCAAGGGCGGCGAGTTCACCCTCACCGACTTCCTCGCCCAGATGCAGCAGATCCGCAAGATGGGCTCGCTGACCAAGATCATGGGGATGCTCCCCGGGATGGGCCAGTTCCGCGACCAGCTCGACAACTTCGACGAGCGCGAGATCGACCGCATCCAGGCGATCATCTATTCGATGACGCCCGCCGAGCGGGACAACCCCAAGATGATCGACGGCTCGCGTCGCCTGCGCATCTCCAAGGGTTCCGGCACCCAGGTCTCCGACGTGAACACGTTGGTCGACCGGTTCTTCGAGGCCCGCAAGATGATGCAGCAGATGGCCAAGGGTGGCGGCATGCCCGGCATGCCGGGCGCTCCCGGCATGGGCGGTGGCCACGGCAAGGGCAAGCAGAAGCCGCAGAAGGGCAAGAAGAAGCGCGTCTCCGGCAACCCCGCCAAGGCCGCCCAGCAGAAGAAGCAGCTGGAGGAGAAGGCGAAGTCCGGTGGCAATCCCTTCGGCACTCCCGGCGGCATCGACTACGAGAGCGCCGCGGAGAACCTTGACCTGCCGAAGGACTTCTCCAAGTTCCTGAAGTGACAGTGACCGCAGCATGAATGTGTTGGTGGTCGACGCGGCCAACGTCGTCGGCTCCCGGCCCGACGGCTGGTGGAACGACCGGGCAGGTGCTGCTCGTCGGCTGCACGACCAGTTGATGGTCGCCGACACGGCGTACGACGAGATCGTGCTGGTGCTCGAGGGCAAGGCCAAGGGCGGCGTACGAGCCGGACGGGACGCCCACGTGCGCACGGTCCACGCGAAGGGCGCCGGCGACGACCGCATCGTCTGCGAGAGACCCGCGATGCGATCGCAGCCGGTCACCGGGTCACGGTGATCACCGCGGACCGGATGCTGCAGGGGCTGGTGCAGGGTGCCGGAGCGATGGCGATGTCGCCGTCGTGGCTGCTCGACCAGCTGTGAGCCCTCAGCCACCGCGCACACGAACGGCGAGCGACCACACGAACATGCACAACGACTGAAAACGACGCGAAATCAGCCGATCCGACGCGTTGTGCATGTCGGGGTGGCCGGCACGCTACGGTCGAAGCCATGACAGCGTTGAATGGTCCTGCGTTGAGGTTCTCCGGACCCGTGCTGCCCGACGGCGAGACGCGTGAACTGTACGTCGTCGACGGCGTCGTCACCCATGAGAAGCAGCCCGGCGCCGAGACTGCGGCAACCGGATGGATCGTGCCGGGCCTGGTCGATGCGCACTGCCACCTCGGGCTCGACGACCACGGCGGGGTGAGTGACGAGGAGACCGAACAGCAGGCGATCGACGACCGCGACACAGGTGCGCTGCTGATCCGTGACTGTGGTTCACCGGTCGACACGTCGTGGATCCACGACCGCGACGACCTCCCGCGACTGATCCGTGCTGGCCGCCACGTGGCCCGCACCCGGCGCTACATCCGCAACTACGCGGAGGAGGTCGAGCCGGAGGGCCTGGCCGCCGAGGTGGCCACCCAGGCCCAGCGTGGCGACGGCTGGGTGAAGCTGGTCGGTGACTGGATCTCGCGCGACGACGGTGACCTGATGCCGAGCTTCTCGCCCGAGGAGTTCGCCGAGGCCATCCGCGTCGCACACGAGCACGGCGCCAAGGTGACCGCGCACTGTTTCGGCAACGCCGTCCTCCCTGGCCTGATCGGAGCCGGCATCGACTGCATCGAGCACGGCACCGGTCTCACGGTCGACCTGATCGAGCAGATGGTCGCCCGCGGCACCGCGCTCGTGCCGACGGTGATGCAGCTCGACAAGTTCCCCGAGCATGCCGAGGCGGGTCGCGCCAAGTTCCCGGCGTACGCCGCGACGATGGACGACCTCTATGCGCGACGCCGCGAGACCCTGATGACCGCCCACGAGGCCGGCGTGCCGATGTATGCCGGCACCGACGGCGGGGGAGTGAGCCGACACGGCAACCTGCCCGGCGAGGTGGTGGCCATGCACGAGCTCGGCTTCAGCAAGGAGGCCGCATTGGGTGCTGCGTCATGGCAGGCCCGCGAATGGCTCGGTTGGAACAGTGGCCTCACCGAGGGCACCCCGGCCGACTTCGTGGTCTATCCGAGCAACCCGCTCGACGACCTCTCGGTGCTGCGTACGCCGAGTGCCGTCGTGCTGCGCGGCAAGATCGTCGCCTGACCGACTCGTGTGGTCCGAACGCCTAGGCTGGAGGACATGCCCACACTCCACGACTTCACCGCCACCACGCTCTCCGGCGAGGCGCAGCCGCTCGACGCCTATCGCGGACAGGTGGCGTTGGTGGTCAACACCGCCTCCAAGTGTGGCTTCACGCCGCAGTTCGAGGGTCTCGAGAAGCTCCACGAGCAGTACGCCGACCAGGGGCTCGCCGTTCTCGGCTTCCCCTGCAACCAGTTCGCCAGTCAGGATCCGGGCACCTCGGAAGAGATCGGGGAGTTCTGCCAGCGCAACTACGGCGTCTCGTTCCCGATGTTCGAGAAGGTCGACGTCAACGGCGCCGACGCCCACCCGCTCTACCAGTGGCTGCGTGGCGAGAAGAGCGGTCTGCTCGGCAGCCGCATCAAGTGGAACTTCACCAAGTTCCTGATCGGTCGTGACGGCCAGGTGATCGAGCGGTATGCGCCCGCCACCAAGCCCGAGAAGATCGCCGGCGACATCGAGAAGGCGCTCGCGGGCTGATTGACTGGCGGGCTGACTGACTGACTGGTGGCTCGGGCTGACTGGCTGGTGGGCTGGCTCGCACCTCGAGACCAACGAATTGGTTGAGTTCCCGGCCCAGAACCAACCGATCTGTTGGTCTGGGCGAGCCTCAGACGCCAGGCACGGTTCAAGCGACGATGTCGACCACTGACGCCCCGTCGGCTGGTTCGTACTTCACCAGAGCGCAGTTCTTCTTCAGCAGCTCCTCGCCGACCACGTTGCCGGTGTGGCGGGAGATGACGGTGCGCCAGATCTCGTTCTTGCGATAGATCGAGCCGCCATGACGCAGGAACACCTCGTCGCGGGCCTCCACCTTGTAGGAGGTCTCGGGCAGCTCGTCGGCCAGCAGCTCGCCGCGCAGGTGGCGTTCGTCGACGAATGTCTTGAGCTGGAAGGTGTGCTCGGTTTCGTTGCGCACCACCAGGTCGACGTAGTTGTAGACGATCGAGCAGCCCACGCCCCACGGCAGCACCCGCC
This sequence comes from Nocardioides sp. Soil797, assembly GCA_001429555.1. GTDB lineage: Bacteria > Actinomycetota > Actinomycetes > Propionibacteriales > Nocardioidaceae > Nocardioides. The sequence continues at coordinate 287,964 of LMSR01000014.1, forward strand.
CCTTGTCGGGGAACGGGTCGAAGCTGTGCTCCGAGCGCTCGACCACGGTCAACGGCGAGTGCAGGAACATCCAGTGCAGCAGGTTGGCCAGCTGGCAGATGCCGCCACCGACACCGGGCCGGGCAGCTCCGTTCGAGAGCCGCATGCCCTCGACGTACCCCTTGCGGCGGGTGCAGTTGCCGACGGCCTTGTTGAAGGAGAACGACTCACCCGGGCGGATCACGATGCCGTCGACGCGAGCGGCGGCGAGGCGCAGGTTCACCACCTTGTTGCGCTGGAGGACCATCTCGTCCTCGGAGAGCTCGCGCATCAACAGTGACGCGTGCTTCTTCACGCGCACCGGCAACGGCGTCGTACGTCGCTGGGTCGCCCAGGCGGTGCCGGAGCGCAACCACTGGACTCGCCGCCGGACCCGGTGGACGCGCACCGCGAGCGGGTAGAGCGCCGGGAGGCGCTGGGTGAGGCGGGGCATCGCGATCACTTGGGCAGGGATCTCGAAACCGCGCTCGGCCGCGTCGGCCAGGGTCATTGTCGTCATGGTGTCCACGTATCGTGTGACGCCCCGAGTGGCCATTCGGTTGCGGCAATTCTCGAGGCGCCCCCATGGTGCACCTCGGAGGGGCCTGAACGGTGCACCAGATTTCGTTCCGACGGGTGTTGTCTGGCAGAATCTCCCGCTGAGTCCTGCACTGATGGCCCCTCTCATCCGGAGGCGCAGGATCCGCCGAATTCGCCCGACCTGGTCCCCACCCGGTTGAGGGCTGTTCACCCACACACAATTTCCGAGGAGACACCCACAACGTGTCCGTCAAGATCCGTTTGAAGCGCATGGGCAAGATCCGCGTGCCGCAATACCGCATCGTCGTCGTCGACTCCCGCAAGAAGCGCGATGGCAAGGTCATCGAGGAGATCGGTGCCTACCGCCCGAAGGAGGAGCCCTCCTTCATCCAGGTGACCTCCGACCGGGCGCAGTACTGGCTCGGCGTCGGCGCGCAGCCGTCCGAGGCTGTCGCCGCGATCCTCAAGATTACCGGCGACTGGCAGAAGTTCAAGGGCGAGCCCGGCGCCGAAGGCACCCTCAAGGTGGCCGAGCCGAAGCGCGACAAGCTCGAGATCTTCAACGAGGCCCTCAAGGAAGCCGGCAGCGACGCCAAGGGCGACGCGGTGACCAAGAAGGCCGACAAGAAGGCCGACAAGGCCGAGAAGGTCGACGAGCCCAAGGCTGAGGAAGCTCCCGCCGAGGTCCCCGCATCGGAGACCCCTGAGGTTGCTGCCGACGAGGCCGAGGCTACCGAGACCACCGAGGCCTGAGGCCATGCTGGCCGATGCTCTCGAGCACCTCGTGCGCGGTGTCGTCGACAATCCCGACGACGTGACGGTTCGCGACAAGCAGCTGCGTCACGGCTCAGTCCTCGAGGTGCGCGTGCACCCCGATGACCTGGGCAAGGTGATCGGCCGCGGTGGTCGCACGGCGTCCGCGTTCCGCACCGTTGTCTCGGCCCTTGCCGGCCGTGGTGGGGCCCGCGTCGACTTCGTCGACGTCGACCGTCGCCGCTGAGCAACACGCCGCACTCAAGCGCGCGTTCCACTGTCACCTGGTGACAGCGGAACGCGCGTTTGTCGCTTTCCACCCCACCTGCGCCTGGCCAGCCAGCCACCTCCCAGACCACTAGGATTCAGCCGTGGAACAGATCGAACTCGTCGTCGGCCGCATCGGCAAGCCACATGGCATCCGCGGTGAGGTGACCGTCGACGTCCGGACCGACGAGCCGGAGCGCCGTTTCGCCGTCGGCACGACGCTGCGCGCGGAGCAGCCGAAGGGCAGGGCCGCCAGGTCGGGTGCGAACGGACCCGAGTCAGGTGCAGCCCCCTCGACGAGCACCCCGCTGCGTGAGGTCACTGTCAGGTCGATGCGCTGGCACCAGGGAGTGCTGCTGCTCGGCCTGGAGCAGGTCGCCTCGCGCAACGACGCCGAGGCTGCCCGCGGGTTGGTCCTGCACGCGTCGATCGACGCCGACGCAACCCCCGAGGATCCGGACGAGTTCTACGACCACCAGCTGATCGGGCTGGCCGCGCACGACCTGGACGGCACCCACCTCGGTGAGGTGACCGCAGTGGTGCACGGCGGCGCCCAGGACCTGCTCCAGATCCGCACCCCCGACCGTCGTGACACGTTGGTGCCGTTCGTGAAGGTGCTGGTTCCCGAGGTGGACCTGGCCGGCAACCGGGTCGTGGTCGCCGACCGTCCCGGTCTGGTCACCCCGCTCGAAGACGACTGAGGCGGGTCCTGGATGAGAATCGACGTCCTCTCGATCTTCCCTGACTACTTCTCCCCCCTGGAGCTCTCGCTCCCCGGCAAGGCACGGGCAAAGGGCCTGCTCGACCTCCACGTGCACGACCTGAGGCAGTGGACGACTGACAAGCACCACACCACCGACGACACGCCGTACGGCGGTGGCGCGGGCATGGTCATGAAGCCGGAGCCGTGGGGCAACGCCTTCGACGAGCTCGAGATCGACGGGGCCACGGTCATCTTCACCACCCCCAGCGGTGCGCCGTTCACCCAGGAGATGGCACGAGAGCTGGCCACCCACGAGCGGTTGGTCTTCGCCTGTGGGCGCTATGAGGGCATCGACCAACGGGTGATCGAGCACGCCGCGACCCGTGCCGACGTACGTGAGATCTCGCTGGGTGACTACGTGCTCAACGGGGGAGAGGTGGCCGCGCTCGCGATCACCGAGGCCGTCGTACGCCTCATCCCGGGCTTCATGGGCAACCCCGAGTCGCTGGCGGAGGAGTCCCACGAGGACGGGCTGCTCGAGTACCCGGTCTTCACCAAGCCCGCTGCTTGGCGCGAGCTCGAGGTTCCCGCGGTGCTGCTGTCGGGCAACCACGCTGCGATCGCCGAATGGCGTCACGAGCAGGCGAGGCGTCGTACGGCGGAGCGTCGTCCTGACCTCCTGCACCCGTCACAGGCCGTGACCGTCGGCGACCTGGACGCGTTGGAGGTGCGCGCGGCCATCCGGGGGGACGTCGGCGAGATCCTGACCTTGCAGCGCGCCTGCTGGATGCAGGAGGCCCAGGCGAATCCCGACATCGAGGTCCCTGCGCTCCACGAGTCGCTCGACGACGTCGTCGGCTCCCTCGAGGCCTGGACGACTCACGTCGTACGCCACCGGGGTCGGCTGATCGCGTCGTGCCGTGGGCGCTTGGAAGGCTCCGCCTGGGACATCGGTCGGCTGATGGTGGCGCCGGACCTGCAGGGTCGAGGGCTCGGCCGTTGGCTCCTGGCGTATGTCGAGTCGCTGGCGCCCGAGCCGGCCACGTCGTTCTCGCTCTTCACGGGCGCCAGCAGCACCGAGAACCTGCGGATGTACAAGAAGGCCGGCTATCGGCACAGGGGTGCCGTCGACGGGGTGCCGGGCGCGGTGCTACTGACCAAGCGCAGGATTTTCTGACTCGCCACCACCTGTGGCAAACTTCTTCCTTGGTCCACTCGGCCGAAGGACTGCTCCACATCGCCCGATGCGAAGAGTCTGCGTCTCGCCTCCTGCCACAGGGGGAGCGGATGCCGCCGGCCAGCACCACCGGACCACACCCGATCGAACAACCCAATTCATCAACACATACCGCGGTTGACCTGTGGCACTCGCGAGGAGACTGACATGGCAAACCTCATTGACCAGGTCGCTGGTGCGAACCTCCGTAGCGACCTCCCCGACTTCCGTGCCGGTGACACCGTCAAGGTTGACGTGAAGGTCATCGAAGGCTCGCGCTCGCGTGTCCAGGTGTTCCAGGGCGTCGTCATCCGCGTCCAGGGTTCCGGCGTGGGCCGCACCTTCACCGTCCGCAAGGTCTCCTTCGGCGTCGGCGTCGAGCGCACCTTCCCGCTGCACTCCCCGATCTTCGAGTCCATCGAGGTCGTCACCCGCGGTGACGTGCGTCGCGCGAAGCTCTACTACCTGCGCAACCTGCGCGGCAAGGCAGCCAAGATCAAGGAGCGCCGCGAGGCCTGAGCACGAGACCTGACCGCACAAGGTCTAGGCTCTGCCGCGTGACTTCTGAAGACCGCGACGACCTCCGCGACGAGGCCGGCACCACTGGTTCCGGGAACGACGAAGGGGAGGAGTCGCGGTCTTCGCATTCCTCGGGCACTACCGACGATGCGAGCGATGGTGTGAACGATGAAGCGCCCGCTGGCGTGCGCGCTGGGAGTGGTGCCAAGGTGAAGCGCAAGCGCAAGCAGCTGCCGATCTGGCAGGAGACGATCCTGCTGGTCGGCGTCGCGCTGGTGCTGGCGATCGTGATCAAGGCGTTCTTCGTCCAGGCGTTCTACATCCCGTCGGAGTCGATGGAGCCGGGCCTGATCAAGAATGACCGCATCCTCGTGCAGAAGGTGTCCTACTGGGGCTCCAGCGAGCCCGAGCGCGGCGACGTGGTCGTCTTCAAGGACCCGGGTGGCTGGCTGGAGCCGGGCGAGGACGAAGGTCCCTCCAACCTGCTCACCAAGGGCATGGCCAAGATCGGTCTCTATCCGACTGGTGGCCATCTGGTGAAGCGAGTGATCGGGGTCGGAGGCGATCACGTGGTCTGCTGCGACAAGAAGAGCCGTCTCTCGATCAACGGACACGCCATGGACGAGGGCGACTACGTCAAGGGCGACGCCGAGTGTGCCGCTCCACAGAGTCCGATCAACTGCAACCTCGACGTCACCATCCCGGATGGCTACCTGCTGGTGATGGGCGACAACCGCGGCAACTCGCGTGACTCCACGGCCCACATGTGTGCCAACCCGGAGCGTGAGCAGTGCCCGCCGAGCCGTGGCCTGGTGCCCGTGGAAGACGTGGTGGGCAAGGTCTTCGCGCTGGTCTGGCCGAAGGACCGCTTCCACCGCGTGAAGCGTCCTGCTGTCTTCGAGGACGTCCCGGACCCGAAGTGATTGCCCCGACCCTGCGTTTCGAACGCAGCCTCCTGCGCGAGGGCCACACCTACCTGGCCGCCGCGGACGAGGTGGGCCGTGGCGCGCTGTGCGGTCCCGTCACCATCGGCATGGTGGTGATCGCCGAGTCGACCCGTACGGCGCCCCAGGGTGTGCGTGACAGCAAGCTGCTCACCCCGGCTGCTCGTGAACGGCTCGCGCCCCGCATCCGTCGATGGGCACTGTGCCATGCCGTCGGTCATGCCAGCCCCGACGAGATCGACGCATTCGGGATCATGGCCGCGCTCCGAATGGCCGGTCACCGGGCTTTGGCCGGGTTGTCGATCACTCCCGACCTGGTCCTGCTCGACGGCAACCACGACTACCTGACCTCACGCGAACAACCCGCCCTGTTCGGTGACGAGCCGTCGGCGGTCGACGGCGTACCCCTGGTCGAGGTCCCGCCGGTCGTGACCGCGATCAAGGCAGACATGCGGTGCTCCGCGGTGGCCGCAGCGAGCATCCTCGCCAAGACCGCGCGGGACGCGCTGATGGTGGGGCTGGCTGCCGGCCACCCGGCGTACGGCTGGATGGAGAACAAGGGCTACTCGGCGCCCGAGCACCTCGCTGCGCTGGCCGAGCTCGGGCCCACGGAACACCACCGGCGTTCCTGGAACCTTCCCGGTGTCACACGCCCGACACTGGAACCCAACCCCATAGACTCGCCCCAGCCGCGACAGGAGGAGTGCTCATGAGTGCCGAGGATCTCGAGAAGTACGAGACCGAGATGGAGCTCAACCTCTATCGCGAGTACCGCGACGTGGTCTCGATCTTCAAGTACGTCGTCGAGACCGACCGCCGTTTCTATCTCTGCAACGCGGTTGACGTGAAGGCACGCACCGAGTCGGGTGACGTGTTCTTCGAGGTCTCGATGAACGACGCGTGGGTGTGGGACATGTATCGCCCTGCTCGGTTCGCGAAGAACGTCAAGGTGCTCACCTTCAAGGACGTGAACGTCGAGGAGCTGGCGGCGTCCGACTTCGAGCCGCCCAAGCCCTGATCCGACCCGTTCTGCACTGCCCGCGCACCGCCCGACGGGCAGTTGGCGACCAATCGCCGCACTCTGAGCAGGACTGAACACGCCGGGCGACCGAACTGCACGTTCCGGCGGTACGTGGCCGGATGTGGTCTAGCCCACCTGTCCCACCTGTCGTACCGATCCGAGGACAGGAGCCGGCAGTTCCACCTACGCTTCAGCCAGGGTGTGCCATGGGGAGCGCCCATCTTGGAGTGCGCCGAGGGAGGGTACGACGTGAGGGCGATGTCGCGACGCAAGATGCGGTCCGATGACGGGGCTGCTGCCGTGGAGTTTGCGCTCGTCTTCCCAATCTTGGTGTTGATCCTCTTCGGGATCATCAACTACTCCTACATGTTCACCGTGCGCCAAGCCCTCACGCAGTCCAGTGCCGAGGGCGCCCGAGCCGGGGCGGTCGTGCAAGCAGCTGACGGCGTCACACCGGAGCAGGCCGCCAAGAATGCGGTCAACGAGGCGTTGGATGGGTTTGGGTTCGACTGTGGCGATGGTGAACTCTCCTGCGCGACGTCGACAGCAGCCTGCGGGGGAGGGAACGCTGCACAGTGCGTGACCGTCAAGGTCACCCTGACCAGATCCGCCTATCGCTTGATTGACCTGCCACTCACTCCGATGGGCGACACCATGACCTTCACCTCGAGTGCCGAGGTCAATTGATGGTATTCAAGCCGAGAGATGAACGCGGTGCCGTCGCTGCCCTCGTAGCCATCGTGACCGTTCTGGTGCTGGTCCCACTGACTTCGTTGGCGATCGACATTGGCTACCAACGCGTGGCTGCGCGTGACATGCAAGCAGTGGCCGACGTGGTGGCGATGGACATGGCCAGGCAGTTGGACGGAACAAGCACGACCGGGCTGCTCAGCGGGGGTTCATGGAACGCTGCTTTGGCCAACAGCCTGAGTCGCAATGACGACAATGTCGTAGGTCCAGCACTGGCTGCCACGCCGTGCCCCGCCGTTCTCACCGCGAACCTCTCGCCCGGGAGGATCTGCGCGGTTCCTGGAATCTACAAGGGTGGCGTATTCACACGGAGTGGGAACGAGCCCGCAACGCACGTCTTGGTCAAGACGCAGACAGAGATCAACTACTTCTTCCCGGTCTTCGCCGACAAGGGGTCGACCGGGAAACAGGCCATTGCTGAGGCCCCGGCTGGTGCTTGCTTTGCCATTGGCTCCTACGCAGCCCGAGTCCGCACTGGTGAATCGCCGCTTCTCGGACCGTTGCTCGGAATTGTCGACAGCGACTTGAACCTGGACGTTGGCGACTACAACGCGTTGGCGCGGGCCAACGTCAGCCTGCTCGATCTCCTCTCGGCGGACACCAGCGTCGGCACCATCGACGAAGTCATCAAGGGTGACAAGCTCGTCGGGCTGAGTGACTTCTATCTGGCCACGGCCTCTGCATTGGCGAAGAACACTGCCTACGCTGCCCAGGCGACGCTCCTGCAATCGATCGGTCTCAAGGTCCCGAATATCCCCGTGAAACTTGGTGACCTGCTGGATCTCGACACTGGTGGTTCGTCGGGCCTTGATGCGGGGCTGAACGTCCTGGATCTCGTGTCCGCCGCCGCGATGGCTGCCAATGGTGAAAACGCGATCACCATTCCTCAGTTGAAGGTGAACCTCGGGCCCCTCGCCCAAGTGCAGGTTCAGGCGCACGTCACTGAGCCACCAAAGATCGGTTGTGGTCGGAAGGATCAGGCCGAGAGCCAGACGTCACAGGTCGGACTGAGCATTGACACTTCGGCAGCGACTCTGGATCTGCTGGTTGGCAAGACCGCAGTTGAACTCAGCGGAACTATTGAGGTGGGCGCGGCCAAGGGCAAGTTGACTGACGTCTCGTGCAACCCCAACAAATCCATCAAGGTGGCTGTGAGCGACGGACTCTTGAAGGTCGACTTGAAGCTCGAGGTGACTATCAAGGTATTGGGGATTCCCGTGGTCGGCGGGCCAATCAGAATCTCTGGCAGCGTTCCAACGAACGGTGAGGCACAGAAGATCATCGTGAATGACGCGGATTATGACACACCGGCATCGGTCGGCAACGGACAATCGGGCCTGCCGGTGCTCAGCGTGAACACGACCGCCGTCAAGCTGATTGGGCTACCTGTTGGGGTCGTGCTAGGCCCAATCATCAACGGTCTCCTCGAGGGGCTGGTGAACCCCGTGATCCAAGGTCTGGACGCGGCGGTGGTCAGTCCCCTCCTCTCGACGCTTGGCGTCCAGGTCAGCGGCGCTGACGTGTTCGCGTTGCGGGAGCCCAAGTGTGGGATCCCCGCGCTGCGCGGATGAGCCGCCAACTCTCCACAGGTTCCCTGCCGCGGCTGGTTCTCCACACCGTGCCTATTCCCTGATCTCGCCCTCGCCCGAGCCCAACCACTCTTGGCCCAGGAGGTCAGGACATGGGTTCAACGGCACAGCAGCGGCAGGCACTCGGTGCCTACGGTGAGGCGATCGCAGCTCGCCATCTCGTCGAGCGGGGGATGATCCTGCTCGACCACAACTGGCGATGCGACGCCGGCGAGATCGACCTGATTCTTCGAGACGGCAGGGCCTTGGTCTTCTGCGAGGTGAAGACTCGAAGGTCCTCCTCGCACGGCACTCCTCATGAGGCCTTGACCGCGGCCAAGTTCGCCCGGATGCGTCGGCTGGCGAGCAAGTGGATGGAGGCGAATGACGCGCACGGCTTCGACGTACGCCTCGATGTGGTGGCGATCGTCTGCCCCAAGGGCGGGACGCCCAGTTTCGAGCACCTGCGGGGGATCGGCTGATGGCGGTCGCAACAGCTCACTGCGTCGCGCTCGAGGGAGCGGTCGGTCATCTGATCGACGTGCAGGTCGATGTCTCGCAGGGGATGGTCGCGACCAGTCTGGTCGGTCGCCCGGACGCTTCCATCAATGAGGCCAAGGACCGCTGCCGTACGGCGATCACGAACAGCCGCTTCGAGTGGCCGGCGACCAGGCGAGTGACGATCCTGCTCTCCCCGGCTGATCTACCCAAGCGTGGAACTCACTTCGACTTGGCGATCGCGGTCGGCGTACTCGCCGCGGCTGACAAGAAGGACACGTTGCGTGAGGCACTCGACGGCACGGTGATGCTGGGGGAGTTGACCCTTGACGGGCGGCTGCGCACCGTTCCCGGCGTGCTCGCGATGACGATGGCCGCATCGGCTCGGGGCCTGCGACGCGTCTTCGTGCCCGAACCCCAGGCTGCCGAGGCTGCGTTGGTCCCGGGGATGTCGGTCTTCGGGTTCCGCTCGCTGGCACAGGTGATAGCGGAGCTGCGGGGAATCGAGGTGCCGGAGGCGCCACCGGTGGATTCGAACACCTCCGGAGCGTTGCTCAGGTGGCAGGGCGACAACCGGCTCGACGAGGTCGACATGGTCGACCTGTTGGGGATGGGGGATGCGCGCTACGCCATGGAGGTCGCCGCGGCCGGTGGCCACCACATCCTTCTCACCGGGCCGAAGGGTGCCGGCAAGACCTCACTGGCGGAGCGGATCCCGGGGATCCTCCCGGACCTTGCCGTTGACGAGGCGCTTGAACTGACGGCGATCCTGTCGCTCTCCGGTGCTCTCGATCCCAACCAAGGGCTGATCAACCGGCGTCCGTTCTTCGCTCCCCATCACTCCGCGTCACGGGTGAGCCTTCTGGGCGGTGGTACGGGCAGGGTCAGGCCGGGCGAGCTGAGCCGCGCACACAATGGAGTCCTGTTCCTGGACGAGTTTCCGCTCTTCAACAACGACATCATTGAGGCGTTGCGGCAGCCACTCGAGTCGGGTGAGGTCACCATCGCCCGTGGTGAAGAGACCGCGACGTACCCGGCTCGCGGAATGTTCGTGTTGGCCTGCAATCCATGTCGATGTGGCAACTATGCGCCGAATCCTGCCGACGACCGGTGCACGTGCGGAGAGCTGAAGCGCCGTGAGTACCGAAGGAAACTCGAGGGCCCGGTGATCGACCGGATCGACATCACTCGCCACGTCATGCCCGTGCGCGCCCATGAAGCGGGCGATCCAGTCAGCCGCCCTGAAAGCTCGGCGACGGTACGCGAGCGCGTGGTTGCTGCGCGCAAGATTCAGTCCGACCGGTACGCCGGACTGTCGTGGCGGGTCAACGGTCAGGCTCCCGGCCCGATGCTGCGAGACCGGTGGCCGTTGACCGACACCGCCGCGGCCACCTTGGACGGGGCGATCTATGACGGAAGGCTCACCCGTCGGGGCGCCACCAGAGTGCATCGGCTTGCGTGGACGGTCGCAGATCTCAAGGGCGTCGCACAGCCGGGAGCCGCGGAGCTCGAGGTTGCCCTTCGACTTCGCACCGGAGAGGCATTGCCGGCACGCGTCGTATCCGAGATGAGTGCCGTCGGATGAGCGCCGTCCATGAAGAGCGTCTGGCACGGGCGGCGTTGAGCCAGCTGACCGAACCGGGCACACCTCGCATTCGAGATCTCGTCGCTGACATGGGGGCCGTGGCCCTGTACGAAGAACTCCTCCAGAACCGTAACCCGCAAGGAGTGTTGACTGATTTCGCCCTGCGCCTGGCAGACAACGATCCCGAGCGGGAGCTGGATCGCGCTGCTCGGCAGGGTGTGCGCTTCATCGTTCCGGGTGACGACGAGTGGCCATCACAACTCGACGCGCTGGAGCCGGTCCGTGGTGCGTCCAATCGTGGCGGGCTCCCTCTCGGGTTGTGGGTGAAGGGACCCCTGCGCCTCAACGAGTTGGCCGACGCGGTGGCCGTGGTCGGCTCACGTTCGTGTACGACGTACGGCATCGACGTGGCGGGTCAGATGTCCGCGGAGGTCGCCAAGGCTGGCACCTGTGTCATCTCCGGAGCAGCGTTCGGCATCGACCAAGCGGCACACCGGGGTGCGTTGTCCGCGCAGGGCAAGACGGTCGCGGTGCTTGCCTGCGGAGTCGACAAGTTCTATCCCGAGGCTCACGCCAATCTCCTGCGATACCTCGCGGAGCACGGTGCTGTGGTGTCGGAAGTTCCTCTGGGCTGGTCGCCGATGCGTTCTCGTTTCCTGGCCCGCAACCGGTTGATAGCCGGGCTTGGCCGAGGAACGGTGGTGGTGGAGGCAGCAGCGAGGTCCGGTGCCCTGAGCACCGCCAACTGGACGACCCAGCTGAATCGTCCTCTGATGGCCGTACCCGGGCCGGTGACCAGTGCACCGTCTGAGGGTGCGCACCAACTCATCCGCAACGGTGAGGCCACGCTGGTGACGCAGAGTGCGGAAGTGCTCGAGATGATCAAGCCGTCGGGGGAATACCTCTTCGACATGCCGCGCGGGCCAGAGCACCGCCGCGACGGCCTGTCGTCGTGTGAGGCGCAGGTGCTCGAAGCCGTCCCGGTTGCCCGGGCAGTCGCGGTCGACTCCATCTCACGTACGGCGGGGATCGGCCTCGTCGAGGCCGGCAAGGCACTGAGAAAGCTCGCCGAGGAGGGGCTGGTCGTCCAGAGCGATCACGGCTGGAAGTTGTCACGGGATGCTCGCTCGTGAGTTGTCCACAGCTCCGGGAGCGGCCCTTCCGGTGGATGTCGGGTTCGTCATACGGTGGATGCCGACGCCACCGTTCCGGCGTCCTCGGGATCAGGACGGATGACATGCACTCACCTCGTCGGGCGATCGTCGCTCTAGGAATGTCGACCCTGTTGTTGGTCAGTGGCTGCAACGGCGACTCCGACGCCAGCGATGAGCCGACGAAGACCTTCACCCCCACAGTGTCGCCGAGCTCCTCTGCGCCCACGTCGACCTACACGCCACCAGAGCCCGCGAAGCCGCCCAAGGGCGGCTGGCCCGAGGACAAGCCAGCCAACGAGATCAGCGCAGAAGAAGTCGCACGGATCTGGGTCGAGGTCTATGGAAGAGCGTTGCGGACTGGGGACGCCAGTCGCCTGCGGCGACTCTCATCGAAATCCTGTGATCTGTGCAAGCAATTCATCGACGACCTGAGGGTGTTGCACCGAGATGGAGGCAAGGTGCGATTCAAGCACGGCTCGTTCACCGCGGGTGACTTGACCAAGGTCAATACCGACAAGGCGCCTGTCGTCACCCTCCAGTTGGTTGTGAGTGCCTCAGCGGGGACCCGGACTGATGGGGCCGGCGACAAGCCCGAGCCATTTAAGGCGGAGAACGACGAGTGGTTCTTTGAACTGAAACCATTCCACGGTCGGTGGAGGATCAACGACGTGGGATTCGTTGGATGAGGCCGATCCTGGTGGCACTCGCATTGCTGTTGACCGTCTTCGGAATTCGTTCGGCCGCAGTCGCTTCCGAGCACACGGAATGTCGGACCGTGACAACGTCCAACAACGTCGGCGGAAGGATCTATGTCAGTGTCAAGAAGGTGTGCATAACGGTCCACGATGCTGGCGCGACGACTACGACCAACTCCCCAGATTCGGGATCGGCTGGAAGTTGCGACCCGGTCACAATGACTGAGCGCAAGACGCGCGACGGGTTTGTGCCGGAACTGAAGATCTGCAGTGGTCCAGGATCAATACGACGGCCTGCGCAGATCGACTGGGCAGCAGCGGCTCTCCAGGCATTTCGCGCAACCGCTATCCCGAAGTCAAAGGTCGTCATCCAGCCTCCAGGTGGCAAGACTCTGATCAACTTCGACACGCTCTACCGCACCAAGGCCGATGGCTTCACGCGTTCGTTCCAACTGCTCGGTCAACGCGTGTCCCTGAGGATCAGCCCGGCGTCGTACACCTGGGTCAGCGGCGACGGTGAGCAGTTCACGACGACAGATCCAGGCGTTGCCTATGACCCGGACCTACCGATGAGTGCCTACGTCTCCCACAACTACGAGCATCCGGCCGAGGCGCTGCATCCTCGGGTGGACGTGACCTGGACAGCCACCTACCGGGTCGGCAGTGGCCGTTGGCTTCCGGTGCAGGGAGCAGTCACGACCACGGGCACCGAGGCTGACCTCAAGGTGGTCGAGGCGCGAACCGTCCTCCTCGGCGGCCACGGACACTGAAGAGTCGTGCGGTCTCTGTCGCTGGTCGTCGTCTCAGCGTTGCTGCTGTTCGTCGGGTGCAACGGTGATTCCAGCGCCAGCGACGAATTGATCGAGAGGTCTCCGACGGTGCCCCCAAGCTCGTCGGAGTCCGCGTCCATCTACACGCCACCGGAGCCGGCGAAGCCTCCGAAAGGTGGGTGGCCCGAGGACAAGCCGGCGTCGGAGATCAGTGCCGAGAAAGTCGCCCGGATCTGGGTTCAGGAATTGAGCAGTGCATCTGAGGCTGGAGACACGAGACGACTACGCCACATCTCGACACCCGAGTGCACGGAGTGCGTGGGGTATGCAGAGGACATCGATGAGGACTTCGCGGATGGTGTTGTCGTCAAGTTTCGATGTGACGCATACCGTCCTGGCGAACTCATTCACGCGAACGGAGAGTCGGCCCGTCACGTTGAGATCGCTCTTCGTGTGAAGGCTTGCGGAGGGACTCGGCACGAAGCGTCGGATCCCAAGCCTTTGCTGTTCCATGCGCAGCAGTTCAAGTGGTACTTCGTGCTTGCGCTGAAGAAGCGACGTTGGAGGATCGTCGAGATGGCGCTATTGGAGTGAGCTAATGCTCAGTTGGTGGCGGTCTGGGGTGGCCAGTTGATGGTCGTCGGAAGCATCCGTCGCCCGCTCGAAGCAATGCTGGTGGCTCGGGCAGTCTCGCATCGCGGTCGAACTCCGCGGGTCTGGACCATGGCCTCCAGATGGATGTGGGCGCCCCCGTTGCGGCGTCCTCGGGAACAGGACGGATCACATGGACGCACCTCGTCGGACGCTCGTCGCTTTTGGAATGGCGGCGCTGTTGTTGGTCAGTGGCTGCAACGGGGACTCGGACGCTAGTGATGAGCCGACGAAGACATTCACCCCCATGGTGTCTCCGACTCTGTCGGAGCCGACGTCGACGTACACGCGACCCGAGCCCGCGAAGCCGCCGAAGGACGGCTGGCCCGAGGACAAGCCCGTGACCGAGATCAGCGCGGAACAGGTTGCGCGGATCTGGGTAGAGGCGTACAGCGCTGCCACAGTCGACGGCGACTTGAGCAGGATGCGTGCGTTGGGCACGGCCGGTTGTCGCGAGTGCAAACGGTGGATGGCCGACATTCGTGAAGACTTCGAAGCCGGGGTAGTAGTTCGCACGAAGGGCAAACCGTTCACTACGGGTCGCCGCACCATGATCGACGTCGACTCACCCAATCGCGTTGAGATCCGACTTTCGGTCAGGTCCTCAGCCGGGGAACGGATTGAGAATCCACCTGCAGCAGATCAGCACTTTGCCGCTGAAGATTACGAGTGGTTCTTCATCCTGACCATGGTTCAGCAGCAATGGAGAGTTGCTGACGTCGGGTTCGCGGAGTGATGGGTGTCTGGCTTGGCTTCGGCCTTCTTCTTGCCCGCGTGTCGCAAGTGGACTGGACCGATTGGCTCGGCGGTCGTTCCTGCTGCTTCTTCGCAGATCGGGGATGCACAAGCGAGTGGCTGCGGTCGCCAGACGGTCATGGCTATGTGCAGTGGGCGTTGGCTGCCGGTGCAGGGAACTGTCACGACCACAGGCATTGAAGCGGACCTCAAAGTTGTTGAGGCGCGCAGCGTTCTGCTCAGTGGCTACTGAGGGGCGACGGGCAGCGAAGTAGTCAGGTGCTGTTGGACGTCGGCGGCGGATCGGTTGAAGGTCGCCGGAAGCATCCGTCGCCTGGGTTGGCTCGCGCTTCGGGTGTGATGTCGGTGCTGCCGGTGTTGTCGCGGAAGTAGACGCGACCGGCGGGGGAGCGCCACAGGTAGGCGCCCGGTTCGAGCACTGTGTAGTTCCAGCCACGATGCGTCTTCATGCGGTGGTGGCGCCGGCACAGGGCAGCGACGTTGCATTCACACGAAGCGCCACCCTGCTCGTGGGGGACCCTGTGGTCGTGATCGCAGCGCTTGGCGGCTCGACTGCAGTACGGGAAGACGCAGATGTGGTCGCGGGCGTCGATGCGGGCCTTGAGACGGTCGGGGAGTTCGTACTGCTCGACGTTTTCGTGGCCGGCGAGGTCGATCACCGGGGTGACGGTGAGATGGGTGTCGTCACGGCCGGCCCAGTCACAGATCTGCTGGACCAGGAGAGGGACCCGGCCCTTCTCCAAGCGGCCGACGATGCCGGTTCCCTCGATGGCGTCCTGAGAGATGTGGACCACGAGCGTCATCTTCTTGCTCGGCCTACGCGAGGTGGAGTCCGCCGTGCCGTTGATCAGGTCAAGGGCAGCAGCCGGGTCGGCCAGAATGCCGATGGCCATCGCCCGGCGAACGTCATGGCTCTCGGGAACGCCGAGACCGTTCAGGATCTGCGAGATCTGGTTGATCTTGTCGTTGAAGTCGAGAACATCCTTCATGTCACCGCTGATCTGCATTCGGGCGAGCCCCGTGTGGGAGAAGTTGGAGTCGAGGTCGACGTGGCGCTTGTCGAGCTCTTCGATCTGCTCCTGCTCGCGCTGCTCGGGGTAGAGCTTCAGCATCGCCTCGTCGATCAGGCGCTCGAGGGTGATCAGCCCGACCTTGTGGGCAACATTCACAACCGCGGCATCAACATGCGCCGCGACGTCGTCGGGGTGGCCAATGGTCATCTGTGCGATGCGGCGCGCACGCCACGCAGTGATCTCGCCTCTGGCAAGGCGCTCCCAGACCAACGGCAGGCGATGGCGCAACTCCATCGCCTCGTGGATCAGCCGATCACCGGCCTCATGGGAGAGGCCGATCGCCAGCGCGAACTCGGCACCCGCGTCGTAGGCCATCTGGGGCAGGGTCTGCACCCGGAACTCATCGACCTCGACGATCTCGAAGGCGCCGGTGTCGTGTGGGCCGTTGACGGGATGTGCGGCCGCCCATTCGGTGGCGCGCAACAAGATCAGGCGCTCGGCATCGTCGGAGGCGAGTCGCAGGGTCCGGGCATCTTCGAGCACCTCGGCGACAGTCGAGGAGGCGGGTGCGAAGGTGCTGGACATGGTCTGATTTTACTTCGAACAAGGATTCGATGACAAGAGGATTTGGCAATCTGTGGAGAAGTATTTCCGCAGGTCAGAAGGGATTTTGACCCGGCTTTCATCCACAGGCAGTGTCGTTGCAGATGAGGGGCCCGAGAGGTGCCTAGACTCGATCCCGATGGACGACGAAGAGCTGCTCCCCGAAGCGATGGCCAAGGTCCTCGCCGACTACGAGCGCCACCTCGCCAACGAGCGCGACCTGACTCCGCACACCGTCCGCGCCTACCTCGGTGACGTGGCCTCCATGCTCGACCACGCCCACCGCCTGGGGTTCGACGACGCGAGTGAGCTTGACCTCCGCACCCTGCGAAGCTGGCTGGCGAAACTGCAATCGCAGGGCAAATCGCGTACGACGATTGCGCGGCGCGCGACCGCGGCCCGCGTCTTCACCGGTTGGCTCTTCAGAACCGGTCGCTCCCAGGTCGATGCCGGAAGCCTGTTGGCTTCACCCAAGGCCCACAAGCCGCTGCCCGACGTACTCCGCGCCGACGAAGCGCGGGCCCTGGTCGAGCACGCTGCCGAGCTCGCCGACGACGGCAGCCCGATCGGCATCCGTGACGTGGCGATGCTCGAGCTCCTCTACGCCACGGGCATGCGCGTGGGGGAACTGTGTGGACTCGACGTCGACGACCTCGACTTCGACCGGCAGGTGGCGCGCGTCCTGGGCAAGGGGCGCAAGGAGCGGAGCGTGCCGTTCGGTCAACCCGCAGCGCTGGCGATCAAGCGGTGGCTCGACCATGCGCGTCCGAAGCTTCGCGCCGAAGGGGCCGGGCCCGCCCTGTTCCTCGGCGCGCGGGGACGGAGGATCGACCAACGGGCGGTGCGCACCCTGGTTCACAAGCGCATCCGCGACGTGCCCGGGGCCCCTGACATCGGCCCGCACGGGCTCCGGCACACCGCTGCCACTCACCTTCTCGAGGGCGGGGCCGACCTTCGCACGGTGCAGGAACTACTCGGCCATTCGTCGATGGCCACCACCCAGATCTACACCCACGTCAGCAGCGAACGACTGCGCGCCGCCTACCAGCAGGCGCACCCACGCGCCTGAACGCCCAAGGGCTTGCCCCAGCGCGACCCAGGGTTGGGAGTTGCTGCCGGACGTCACGTCGGCAAGGGCGCCAGGATCCGCGGCGACGACCTCAACCCCAAGTGCAAGGACCTGGAGCAGCGCAACACGAAGATCTTCTTCATCGGCGACCAGGCGAATCGGGAGTTCCTCCGGTCGATCATCGATGAGATCGGGCCGGACGACGTGCTGATCGAGGACCGCGGCCACCGCGCCCCGCAGCAGATCGCCACCTTCGAGGAGTTTCGCCCGACGATCAGTGGGGACGGCCCGCTGGCCCGCGCGAAGGGGCTGCTCAACCGCGGTTGACTCAGCCGCGGTTGACTCAACCGCGGCTCACCGTTCCTCGGATCGCCGAGCGCCAGGCACTGGGGGCAGGCAGGGCGTGCTCGGTGTGCGCGCCCTGTGCCACGGCCAGTCCCTCGAAGGGCAGGAGACGCACGCGCTGCGCACCCACGAGGGAGAGCGGATCGAGATAGACGTCGTCGACGTTGCGGATCAGTCCCCAGTGGAGGCAGGCAGTGGGAAGGCAGTGGGACTGGCGCAGCTCGAGGCGGCCGATCGGCTGCCCCGCATCGACCATTTCTCCCACCGCGACCGAGGCGACCACAGGTTCGTACGTCGTACGCGTGGCGCCGTGGTCGACCACCACGACGGAGCGGCCGGCCAGCACCGAAGCGAAGGTCACGGTGCCCGGGAGTGCGGAGCGCACCACCTGCCCGGGGGAGCCCGCCAGGTCGACGCCACGGTGCCCGGCACCCCACCGTGTGTCCGGAGGGTCGAATCCGGCCACGACGGTGGGGTTGGGAACGAGTGGCCAGACACCGTCGGGGGCGGGCCGGTCACTCGCGACAGCGGCACCGGCACAGCTCCCGCTGACCAGGAGCCACAGGCCCAGGACCAGCAGGATCGAGAGGGAGTTGCGTCGGTTCCGCATGAGGGGAGGATGTCGCGGAAGCAGGCCGTCGGAAGAGGGGCAATTGGCAGGCTGTGGACAAAGGGTCCCGTGGCTGCCGCTGTGCGCGGAAAACGGCTCCCGTGCCGATTGGTCGCGGGCGCCCAGATCAACTAGTCTGGTCACCGCAATCCGTCCGCGGATTGACTTCGCACGCTCGCAGACCACGACGTACTCCACACGGAGCGCGATCGCCCGTGGGTGGCACTCCTCAGTTCCGGCGTCTCAACACAAGTCGGATCGGATGGCCACGCGGCGTCAGGGCGACCGACACCCGTCGGGAGCAACGAACTGAAAACAATGCTGGTCGACCAACCGGCTTGCCTCTCCGATGCGGATCGGAGTCGAAGGCGAGCACGCAAGCGGTGGCGCGACCACACCAACAGGAAAGAAGAATCATGGCAGTCGTGACCATGCGCCAGCTCCTCGAGAGCGGCGTCCACTTCGGACACCAGACCCGTCGCTGGAACCCGAAGATGAAGCGCTTCATCATGACCGAGCGCAACGGCATCTACATCATCGACCTGCAGCAGTCGCTGGCCTACATCGACCGCAGCTACGCCTTCATCAAGGAGACCGTGGCCAAGGGCGGCGTCATCATGTTCGTCGGCACCAAGAAGCAGGCCCAGGAAGCCATCGCCGAGCAGGCCACGCGCGTCGGCATGCCCTATGTCAACCAGCGTTGGCTCGGCGGCATGCTCACCAACTTCCAGACGGTGCACCAGCGGATCAACCGCCTCAAGGAGCTCGACGAGATCGACTTCGATGACGTCGCGGGTTCCAACCGCACCAAGAAGGAACTGCTTCACATGAAGCGCGAGCGCACCAAGCTCGACAAGACCCTGGGCGGCATTCGCGAGATGACTCGTACGCCGTCCGCCGTGTGGATCGTCGACACCAACAAGGAGCACCTCGCCGTCGAAGAGGCGCGCAAGCTCCGGATCCCGATCATCGGCATCCTCGACTCCAACTGCGACCCCGACCTCGTCGACTTCCCGATCCCGGGCAACGACGACGCCATCCGCGCCGTCGGCCTGCTGACCCGCGTGGTCGCCGACGCCGTCGCCGAGGGCCTCATCGCCCGCTCCGGCGCGAAGGGTGACGGCGGCACCTCCGGTGGTACGGCGGAGCCACTGGCCGAGTGGGAGCGCGAGCTCCTGGCCGGTGACGCCGACAAGGCTGCCGTCGAGGCCACTGGTGGCGACGCCGCCACGACCGAGACCCCCGCCGCTGAGGGCACCGGTGCCGCTGTCGAGGCTCCCGAGGCCGCTGCTGCCGCTGAGGCCGCCACCGAGGCACCCGCCGAGGTCAAGCCACTCGCCGACGTTCCCGCCGGCGAGTTCGGTGCCGACTCGGCCCCCGCCGCCGAAGACGGCTCGGGCCCCGAGGGCTTCGAGATCAAGGGCAACAAGGACTCGATGAAGTTCCACGCCCCGAGCAGCCCCTGGTACGGCCGCACCAAGGCCGAGGTCTGGTTCAAGACCGCCGAGGCAGCCGAGGCCGCTGGCTTCGTCAACGCCGAGGCCAAGGCCGAGGACAAGGCCTGACGCAAGCGGCCGGGCCGCTGGACTCTGTCGATGGCCGAGGCCAAGGCCTGACCCACGACCCGGGCCAACAGGCCTGAGCCGTAGGCAAACGCTTCACCGGCGGCCGCGCCCCAAACGGGCGCGGCCGCCGTTCAAATTCATCACATCTGAACTTCGAGGAAGAAGGATCATGGCTAACTTCTCCGCAGCCGACGTCAAGAAGCTCCGTGAGCTCACCGCGGCCGGCATGATGGACTGCAAGAAGGCGCTCGACGAGGCCGACGGCGACTTCGACAAGGCCGTCGAGCTGCTCCGCGTCAAGGGTGCCGCCAAGGCTGCCGCCCGCGGCGCCGAGCGCGAGACCTCGGCCGGTCTGGTCGTCAACTCCGGTGGCGCCCTGGTCGAGATCAAGAGCGAGACCGACTTCGTCGCCAAGAACGACGACTTCATCGCCACCGCGCAGCGCATCGCCGAGGCTGCCGAGTCCGCCAAGGCCACCGACACCGAGAGCCTCAAGGCTGTCGAGCTCGACGGCAAGACCGTCGGCGCCGTCGTCGAGGACCTCGCCATCACCATCGGCGAGAAGATCGAGCTGGGCGAGGTCGCCTACTTCGAGGGTCCGGTCGCGGTCTACCTGCACAAGCGTGCCGCCGACCTGCCGCCCGCCGTGGGTGTCATGGTCGAGTACGACGGTGACGAGGCCGCCGCCAAGGCCGCCGCCATGCAGGTTGCCGCGCTGAAGGCCCAGTACCTCACTCGCGACGAGGTCCCTGCGGACGTCGTCGCCGCCGAGCGTGACGTGCTCGAGAAGAAGACGCTCGAGGAAGGCAAGCCCGAGGCTGCCGTCGCCAAGATCGTCGAAGGCCGCCTCGGTGGATTCTTCAAGGAGATCGTCCTGCTCGAGCAGGAGTCGGTCACCGAGAGCAAGAAGACGGTCAAGGCCGTCCTCGACGCCTCCAACACCACCGTGAAGCGGTTCGCTCGCTTCGAGGTCGGCGCCTGACGCACCCGGGCACGCACGCAGCGGCGTTGTCGTCGGTCGACGGGGAACCCCACCCCGCCCTCCCTCCTCCGCCTTGCCGCGCACCCACCCGTGCACGTCAGGAGACCTGACGCACCCGGGCACGGAGTTCCACAAAGGGGCCGTACGACGATTGCGTCGTACGGCCCCTTTGTCAGTTAGGGCGTCAAGTTCGACCGGGGGCCGAACCCTCCAGTAGGTTGCATACCGACGATCGACCTCCATGAAGGGAATTGGCCCGTGCCTTACAAGCGTGTCCTACTCAAGCTCTCAGGGGAGGTCTTCGGTGGAGGTCAGGTCGGGCTCGACCTCGACGTGATCGGTGGGATCGCCAAGGAGATTGCCGACGTGGCCCGCGAAGGCACCCAGGTCGCGATCGTGGTCGGCGGTGGAAACTTCTTCCGCGGCGCCGAGTTGCAACAGCGCGGCATGGAGCGTGCCCGCGCGGACTACATGGGCATGCTCGGCACCGTGATGAACTGCCTCGCGTTGCAGGACATGATCGAGCAGGCCGGGGTCGAGACCCGGGTCCAGACCGCGATCACGATGGGCCAGGTCGCCGAGCCCTACATCCCGCGCAAGGCGATCCGCCACATGGAGAAGGGCCGCGTCGTGATCTTCGGCGCCGGCGCGGGCATGCCGTTCTTCTCCACCGACACCGTCGCCGCGCAGCGAGCGCTAGAGGTGCGCTGCGAGATGATCCTGATGGGCAAGCAGGGGGTCGACGGCGTCTACGACTCAGACCCGAAGACCAACCCCGACGCTGTCCAGTTCCGCACCTTGACCTACGACGAGTACCTCTCGCGCGACCTGAAGGTTGCCGACGCGACGGCGATCAGCCTCGCTCGTGACAACAACATGGGCATGGTCTTCTTCAACCTCTCCACCCCGGGCAACATCGCCCGCGCGGTGCAGGGTGAGAAGATTGGCACGCTCGTGAGTGCGACGAGCGCCTGAACTTCCGGCCAAGCCGTACGCCGACCAGCAGCGACACCCGTAGCCACCAAGGAGAAACCGTGATCAACCAGGTCCTGTCAGACGCCGACCAGAAGATGGCGAAGTCGGTGGAGGCGACGCGCGAAGAGCTCGCGGCGATCCGTGCGGGGCGAGCAAACCCCAGCATGTTCAGCAAGCTCACCGCGGAGTACTACGGCACTCCCACCCCCTTGCAGCAACTGGCGTCCTTCACCTCCCAGGACGCGCGCACGATCCTGATCGCGCCCTTCGACATGAGCGTCATCGGCGCGATCGAGCGAGCCATCCGTGACTCCGACCTCGGGGTCAACCCGGCCAACGACGGCAAGGTCCTGCGCTGCGTCTTCCCCGAGCTGACCGAGGAACGTCGCAAGGAGTACATCAAGATCGCCAAGGGCAAGGGCGAGGACGGTCGGGTCTCGGTCCGCAACGTGCGGCGTACGGCCAAGCAGTCCCTCGAGAAGCTCGAGAAGGACGGAGAGGTCGGCAAGGACGACGTCACCGGAGCCGAGAAGAAGCTCGACGCCACCACCAAGAAGCACACCGACGCGATCGACGAGATGCTGAAGAACAAGGAAGCCGAGCTGCTCGAGGTCTGAGCAACCCCACCATGACTCCTGCCCCCACTGCCGACGCGCCCAAGAAGGACTACGGTCGCGCCGGACGAAATCTCCCTGCCTCCATCGCCTCCGCGGTCGTGCTCCTGGGCGCCGTCGCGCTCTCGTTGGCGTTCTGGAAGCCGGCGTTCATGGTGATCGTGGCGATCGCAGTGGTCGTTGCCATCTGGGAGCTGCGCCAAGGCCTGCTCGCCCGCGACATCGACCTGCCGGAGCAGCCGCTGATGGTCGGGGGCGTGGTCATGGTGGTCGTGGCCTACCTGTGGGGAGCGCCAGCCCTGGTCACCGCCACTGCGGTGTCGGCGCTGATCACCATGTTGTGGCTGCTGCGCCGCGGTGTCGAGGGCTACGTCAAGAACGCCACCGCATCGGTGTTCACCCTGATCTACCTGCCGTTCCTGGTCTCCTTCGTGGGACTGATGCTCGCCGAGGGCGGGGCGACCGAGTTCGATCGCTGGGACGAGGGCGTCAAGGGGGTGATCGCCTTCATCGGCGTCACCATCGCCTCAGACATCGGCGGGTACGTCGCCGGCGTGCTGTTCGGCAAGCACCCGATGGCGCCGGTCATCTCCCCGAAGAAGTCGTGGGAGGGCTTCGCCGGCTCTCTCGTCGCCTGCGTCGCCGCCGGAGTCGCACTCGTGGTCCACCTTCTCGAGGGCGACTGGTGGGTGGGTGTCATCCTCGGCGTGATCGCCGTGGTGATGGCGACCCTGGGTGACCTCTGCGAGTCCGTGATGAAGCGCGACCTCGGCATCAAGGACATGAGCCAGATCATTCCCGGCCACGGTGGCCTGATGGACCGACTCGACTCGCTGCTCGCCACCATCGCGCCGATCTGGCTGCTGCTGCACTACCTCGTCTTCTGACAGTCCACGAGCCGTCGCGCGCCATCACCCCGTACTGACGATCACCCCGTGAGGGTGACCATCAGACCAGTGGTGGTCAGCTCCTGCCACTCCGCCTCGCTCCACTCGTCGACCGGGGCGGCGTACTGCACCGCCATCATGTTCGGGCCGAGCGAGCGGGCGAGGAACCGTGACTGGTAGGTGACTCCGGCCTCGGTCTCGTAGGTCACGTCCTGGACGATGAACTCGATCGTCCCTCGGTCCGAGTCGAGCTCAGCGGTGCTGTATGCCGGGGACCCGACGTCGACCACCTGCGGGTTCCGCGACATCTCTTCGACGTACTTCTCCAACCAGGCTTTCGAGTCGGTCTCGTCGTCGTTGCCGTCGGTGTCACCCTCTCGCAGTTGGTAGGAGGTGAACAGGACGTCGCCGTTCTTGCGCTGCAACTGGTTCAAGCCGTTCTTGTCCCGGGTGGCCCACTCCCAGCCGTCGACGAAGGCAGGAAAGGCCCACAGCGGGCGAGTCGTCCCCGGGGGTGCATTCTCGCTCAACGGCAGGGACGCCTCACCGGTGTCAGGGGACGTGCCGTCCGTGGGAGCACCCGTGTCATCGGGCGGGACGGGCGACTGCGAAGCCGGCGTCGCGGGCTCCTTGCTCGACTTGCCCTCGTCGGACTCGTCGTCGTTGCAGGCGGCGACGGGCATCAGCAGGACCAAGGCGCCGACGGCGAGCAGTCGTCGTACGGTGAAGTGCGGCAAGGCGACCTCCTGGGTCGGGACGGAACCGGCAGCGTCGCCGAGACGTCTCATCCTTGCCCAGAACCGACATGGCGGAAACTGTCACGAAGGATGGTGCTCGAGGATGCGCAGGATCACGGTGCTGCTGATCGCTCTCATGCTGGCCGCGGCCGGCTGCAGCACGGAGAGCCAGGACGAGCCGTCGGGCGAGGACGCAGCGGGCGCGCCCACGTCTCCGGCTCCGGACGCCCGCCGGACCCTCGACCTCACCGGCAACACGTGGCGGCTGGAACGGATCGTGGACGGCGACGACGCCACCCAGCTTCCGGGCCGTGCCTCGGCAACCCTGGTCTTCAACAAGAAGCGGGTGCAGACCCACTCGGGGTGCAACAGCGGTGGGGGATCGGTCAAGGTCTCCGACGAGACCTTGACCTTCGGGCCGTTGATGAGCACCCTGATGGGCTGCCCCGAGAAGTGGAAGCAACAGGTCGAGGCGGCGTACGGCGACGTGCTGCGCGGCGCGGCCGACTACGTCATCGACGGTGACCGCCTGACCATCAGCAAGGCTGACTCCAGTCTGGAATTCGTGGCTCGTTGACCGGGGATGGGACACTTGACCGGTCATGACTGAACCGATCAAGACCCTTCCCCTCGTCTTCGACGAGCCGCGCGGGCGCAAGAAGCCGCCGCCACACCTCGCCGACTACGACGAGGCCGGTCGCAAGAAGCTGCTCACCGACGCCGGCCTGCCCGGCTTCCGCGCCAAGCAGCTCTCCACGCACTACTTCGCGCGACTGGTCGACGACCCGGCGGAGATGACCGACCTGCCCGCCGCCCAACGCGACGAGCTGGTCTCCACGCTGTTGCCGAGCCTGATGACGCCCCTGCGCAAGATGGAGGCCGACAAGGGCACCACCGTAAAGACGCTGTGGAAGCTCTTCGACGGCGCACTCGTCGAGTCCGTCCTGATGCGCTACCCGGGCCGCTCCACCGTCTGCGTCTCCTCCCAGGCCGGCTGCGGCATGGCCTGCCCGTTCTGTGCCACTGGCGCGGGCGGCCTCCAGCGCAACATGTCGACGGCGGAGATTGTCGAGCAGGTCGTCGCCGCGTCGCGTTCCCTGGCCCGCGGCGAGGTCGCCGGTGGCGAAGGCCGCGTCAACAACGTGGTCTTCATGGGCATGGGCGAGCCGATGGCCAACTACAAGGCGATGATCGGCGCCGTACGCCGTCTCACCGACCCTGCGCCTGCGGGTCTGGGGATGAGTGCGCGAGGCGTCACCGTCTCCACGGTCGGACTGGTACCGCGCATGCTGCAGCTGGCCGACGAGGGCATTCCAGTCACCCTGGCCCTGTCGCTGCACGCGCCCGACGATGAGCTGCGCAACGAGCTGGTCCCGATCAACACTCGCTTCTCGGTTGCCGAGACCGTCGATGCCGCCTGGAACTATGCGCGTACGACGAAGCGCCGGGTCTCCATCGAGTACGCCATGATGCGCGACATCAACGACCAGGCCTGGCGCGCCGACCTGCTCGGCGACGTGCTCAACTCGTACGGCGACTGGGCCTGGGTGCACGTCAACCTCATCCCGCTGAACGAAATCCCCGGCTCGCAGTTCACCCGGTCACGCGACGAGGACATGGACGAGTTCGTCCGTCGCCTCGAGGCGAAGGGCATCCCGACCACGGTGCGCGACACGCGCGGCAACGAGATCGACGCCGCCTGCGGGCAGCTCGCTGCCACCGAATAGTCCCCGCCGGGCCCACTGGGCCGGATCCGTGGTCCGGTCGACATCCAGTTGTCGCTTCATGGCGCTGGGCTGAGCGTGAAGTGAGCGTTCGGGCGGTGCAACTGCATGTCGAGCGGACCGGTGTGTGGTCGGGCGGGCTCGTTCCACGCCCTGGTCGAGCACCGGAATGTGCGGGCCCCGACGTTGGCGAGGGGTTCACGTGTCGTCCACCCGGAAATCCGGGTCTGTTGCGTCCCGGTCCCTACCTTCCGAATCAGAAGCACCCGATTCGAAGGGGACACGATGCGTACTCGCCGAAGTTCCAGGGACAACCTGGCCGCCCTGACCCGCGTTGAGCACCACGCAGCCACCGCCACGACCGGACACCTTCGTGTTCTCGTCGTGGCGGAGTCGTTCCTGCCACAGGTCAACGGTGTCACCAACTCCGTTCGCCGCGTCCTCGAGCACCTGGCGAGGCAGGGACACGACGCCCGACTGATCGCGCCGACCGGGCCGGAGTCGTACGCGGGGTTCCCGGTGATCACCGTCCGAGGGGCCCGACTCCCGTTCTACAAGGAGTTCCGGATCGGCCTGGAGTCGCGGCGCCGCCTGCGTCTGGAGATGGAGAGGTTTCGCCCCGATGTCGTGCACATCGCCTCGCCCGCGACCCTGGGACACCAGGCCGCCAAGGCCGCGAAGGAGCTCGGCATCCCGACCGTGGCGATCTATCAGACCGACCTGGTCGGCTTCGCCGCGCAGTACGACGTGCCGGGTGGGGCGCGGGCGATGGCGACGCTGACCCGCAGGATCCACCTGGGCGTGGACCGCACGCTGGCGCCTTCGAGTGCCAGCCTGCACCAGCTCGAGGAGCTGCGAGTGCCCGACCTGGCACTGTGGCCACGCGGGGTCGACCTCGACCAGTTCCATCCCCGGCACCGCTCGCCGGCACTGCGTCAGGAGCTGGCACCCGACGGCGAGCTGCTGGTCGGCTACGTCGGCCGTCTCGCAGCCGAGAAGGAGCTCAACCTGCTCACCCACCTCGACCACATCGACGGCATCCGCGTGGTGCTCGTCGGTGGGGGACCGGAGGAGCAGGAGCTGCGCAGACTGCTGCCCGACGCGGCGTTCCTCGGGGTGCTCCACGGCGAGGACCTGGGGGCGGCGTACGCCTCACTCGACGTCTTCGTGCACACGGGTCGTCACGAGACCTACTGCCAGTCCGCGCAGGAGGCACTGGCCTCCGGCGTACCCGTCGTCGCGCCCCGCTCGGGCGGCCCGGTCGACGTGGTCGCCGAGGGTGCCGGTTTCCTCTACGAACCGGGCAACGGGCTGGACCTGCGCGCCGACGTCGCCCGCCTCGTGGGTGATCCGATCCTGCGCCAACGGATGCACCTCGCGGCCCGGCGCAGCGTCGAGACGCGATCGTGGGAGGCGGTCAACGACCTGCTCGTCGAGCACTACCGAGACGTCATCGAGACCCGCAGTGGCGATCGAAGCAGCACCTGGGGCGTACGCCGACTCGGCGTCGCCAGCTGACCAGCAGTCGAGGAGGACACCGTGAACACACGCATCTCCGTCATCGGCACCGGCTACCTCGGTGCCACGCACGCCGCCGGCATGGCCGAGCTCGGCCACGACGTGATCGGCGTCGACACCGACGAGGCCAAGATCCGGGCACTGGCCGCCGGGCAGCTGCCCTTCTTCGAGCCCGGCCTGGCCGAGCTGATCGCCAAGCACGTGGGCTCGGGCAAGCTCCGGTTCACCACCTCGTTGGCCGAGGCCGCCGACTTCGCCGACGTGCACTTCGTCTGCGTCGGCACGCCCCAGGGTGAGAGCGGTGCCGCGGACCTGAGCCACCTCCACGCCGTGATCGACGGGTTGGTCCCAGCGCTGGGACGCAACACACTGGTCGTCGGCAAGTCGACAGTGCCGGTGGGAACAGCGCAGTCGCTGTTGCCACGCATCTCGGCACTGGCCCCCAGTGGGGTGGACGTGGAGCTGGCCTGGAACCCTGAGTTCCTGCGGGAGGGGCACGCCGTGCAGGACACGCTGCACCCCAACCGGCTGGTCCTCGGCATCAACTCGCCCGGCGCCGAGTGGGCCCTGCGCCACGTCTATGCGACCCCGATCAACGAGGGGGCGCCGGTGGTGGTGAGCAACCTGCCGACGGCCGAGCTGGTCAAGGTCTCGGCGAATGCGTTCCTCGCCACCAAGATCTCCTTCATCAATGCGATGGCGGAGCTGTGTGAGCTGACCGGTGCGGACGTCGCGTCACTGGCCGATGCGCTCGGCCACGACGACCGCATCGGTCGCAAGTTCCTCGGAGCCGGGCTCGGGTACGGCGGCGGGTGCCTGCCCAAGGACGTGCGCGCGTTGATCGCCCGTGCCGAGGAGTTGGGGTCCGGCAGGTCCGTCGAGTTCCTCCACGGGGTCGACGCGATCAACGGGCGTCGTCGCGACCGGGTGGTCGATGAGACGTTGTCCGTGCTGCGCAACGTGAACGGGCGCGCCTTCGGACGGGTCGCCGTCCTCGGGGCGTCCTTCAAGCCCCTGTCGGACGACGTACGCGACTCGCCTGCGCTGGACGTGGCACGGCGCCTCAACCGGGCCGGTGCCTGGGTGACGGTCTACGACCCGCAGGCATCGGTCCCGGCGCGTTCCGTCGCACCTGAGCTGCGCTACGCCGCGAACGCGGTCGCCGCCTGCCGCAAGGCGGATGTCGTGCTGCACCTGACCGACTGGGCGGAGTTCCGGGAGTTGGACCCGCGTCGGCTGTGCAGCGCGGCTCGAGGCCGCGTGCTCATCGACGGCCGCAACTCCTTGGACCCCGTGCCCTGGATCGCTGCTGGCTGGGACGTCCGCACCCTGGGCACGTTGGTGCCCCGAGTGGCGAAAGTTGGGACGAGTGCCTCTTTGGTGGGGTGAATGCGTTTGATCCCCCGCCGGCAGTGGCATGCTGCTCGCGGCGACCGATGAGTTGCCGGCCAAGCCACCGCACGAAGAGGACTGCGCATGTCTGTCACGCCCCGCACCATCGAGCCTGTCGAGCTGACCAAGGCCAAGGGCATTCTCGACGAGATCTCCAATGCCTTCTCCAAGAAGATCGTCGGTCAGGAGCAGCTGCGCACCTCGTTGCTGGTGGCGATGATGTCGGAGGGCCACATCCTCCTCGAGAGCGTGCCGGGCCTGGCCAAGACCCTGGCCGCCTCGACGCTCGCGAAGGCCGTGCGTGCCGACTTCGCCCGCATCCAGTGCACCCCGGACCTGCTGCCCAGCGACATCATCGGCACCCAGGTCTACGACCCGCGCAACCACGTGTTCGAGACCCAGCTGGGTCCGGTGCACGCCAACTTCGTGCTCCTCGACGAGATCAACCGAGCCAGCGCCAAGACACAGTCGGCGATGCTCGAGGCGATGCAGGAACGGCAGACGTCGATCGCCGGTGAAATCCACCCGCTGCCCACTCCGTTCATGGTGCTGGCCACCCAGAACCCGATCGAGGAGGAGGGCACCTACGTCCTCCCGCAGGCACAGATGGACCGCTTCCTGCTCAAGGAGATCGTCGACTACCCGACAGACCAGGAAGAGATGGAGGTGCTCGACCGCTATGACAGTGGCGCGCTGGGCACCGGCAGCACGGTGGCCTCGGTGGTCACCCCCGAGCAGGTGGGCTACCTGCAGCGGCTCACCGAGCGGGTGTACGTCGACCCGGTGATCAAGCGCTACATCGTCGCGCTGGTGCAGGCGACCCGTGAGACCGAGAAGGTCCTCGGCCCCGAGAACGGTCGTTACGTCGAGATCGGGGCCAGCCCGCGAGGCACGATCGCGTTCTACCAGGTCTCCCGGGCACTGGCCCTGCTCGCCGGTCGCAACCACGTCATCCCCGAAGACGTACGTCACCTGCGCCACGCGATCCTGCGCCACCGGATCCACCTGAACTTCGAGGCGCTCGCCGAGCGGGTCAGGCCGGAGATGGTCGTCGACGCCGTCTTCGCCGCGGTCCCGTCACCCTGATCGGGCACCGATGACTGCCCACCTGACGCGGGTCAAGGCCCGCATGTCGATCCACGCGCACCGGAAGGTGCGTGGCCTGCTCGAGGGCGAGTACGCCTCGATGCACACGGGCCGCAGCATGGACTTCAACGACCTGCGTGAATACGTGCGTGGCGACGACGTGAAGGACATCGACTGGAAGGCCTCGGCGCGCAGCCGTGCGCTCCTGGTCAAGCGGTACGCCGCGGCACGCAAGCACACCATCCTGCTGGTCGCCTCGACCGGACGCAGCATGGCTGCGATGAACGACCTCGACGTCCCCAAGCGTGACCTGTCTGTGATGGTCGCCGGCGTGGTGGGCTATCTCGCCGTACGACATGGTGACCGCGTCGCGTTGGCGTACGGCGACGCCGCAGCGCAGCACCAGATGCCGGCCGCCAGTGGCGAGCTGAACCTGGAGAACCGCCTGGCCGCGATCCACGACAACACGCTGCCCACGTCGGCTCCCTCCGACCTGAAGACGGTTCTGGACTACGTGGCGCGCACGGTGCGACGTCGCACCATCCTGATGGTGGTCTCCGACGAGTACGCCATCGACCAGGAGCTCTCGACCCTCCTGCGTCGCCTCACCGTGCAGCACGAGGTGCTCTTCGTCTCGATCGGCGACCTGGACCCGACCTCCATGGACGTCGACCAGCGACTGGTCGACATCGACTCCGGGCAGGTGATCCCCGAGTGGGCCCGCCATGACAAGAGGCTGCGCCAGGAGTATGCATCCCTGCTGACCGGACAGGCCGACGGCATGAAGCGTGAGCTCGACGGCCTTGGCATCATCCACCAGACCGTGCACGACGATGCCAGCGCGATTCGCGCCGTGCTCCGACTCCTCGAAAGGCACCGTCATGCCGGGCGCCGATGAGTTCACCGGGCCGGTCGACTACGCCTCGCACTGGTTGTGGTGGGCTCTGGCGGCCTTCGCCGTGGTGGCGCTGTTCTACGTCGCGGTCTTCGTGTGGTCGCTTCTCGGCGGCCCGAAGGCCGACCGCCCGGTCGACGTGCCGACGGCACGCACTCGGGCGTTGGGCGAGCTCGACCGGATCGGCCACCAGGTGCACGCCGGACAGCTGAGCGAGCGCCTCGGCTATCAGCAGATGAGTGTCGTGGTCCGTGACTTCGTCTCCGACGCGAGCGGCCTGCCTGCCAGGACGATGGCGCTGGCCGACCTTCGGGTCGCCGGAGTGCCGAACCTGGCCGAGACCATCGCGTTGATGTATCCGCCCGCGTTCTCGCCGTCCGCCGAGTCCGGTGAGTCCTTGCAGGCGACCCTGAACCGGGCCCGTGGGCTGGTGACGTCATGGAGCTGAAGTGGTCCTGGTTGCCGCTCGTCCTGGGCGCGATAGTCCTTGTGTGGTTGGTGATCTGGTTCTTCCCGAGCCTGTTGCGGGGGAAGCCGCACAACGCCGTCCTGGTGGCCCACGCCCAGCGGCTGCGACGCATCCCGCGCTTCCGGACACTGGCCCGTCGCCGCGAGATCGAGATGTTGCTGCGCGTGGTCGCCGTGCTGTTCCTGATCGGCGGCAGCATCTTCCTCAGCTCCCGGCTGACGTCGACGAAGACCCATCAGCCCGAGGTCAGCAACCGCGACATCATGCTCTGCCTCGACGTTTCCGGCTCGATGACCTCCTACGACGAACAGCTGGCTCGCGAGTTCCGCAAGATCGCCGAGGGGCTCGACGGTGAACGGATCGGCCTGACCATCTGGAGTGGCGTCGCAGTGACGGTGTTCCCACTGACCGACGACTACGACTTCGTGATCGAGCAGCTCGACGATGCCGCCGAGAAGCTTGCGTCCTACGACTACAACTTCACCTCCGGTACCTTCCTCGGCGACGACCGGGGCTCGCTGATCAGCGACGGGCTCGTGTCATGCGTCGACCGCTTCGACCGACCCGACGAGGAACGCGGCCGGGCAGTCGTCCTCGCCTCTGACAACGACCCGCAGGGAAAGCCGATCTTCAAGCTGCCCGAGGCCGCTGAGTACGCCGCCTCGAAGGACGTGGTCGTCTACGGGCTCGGAACTCCCGGAATGAGCTACGACCCCGGTGCGACCGCTGGCTTCCAGGACGTGGTCGACAAGACCGGAGGAAGCCTGAAGATCATGGGCGAGGACGGATCCACGGCTGAGATCGCCCAGGGCATCAACGACCTCGAGGCGGCCCGCAGCAAGGAGCCCGCCCGGGTGAGCGTGCTCGACGAGCCCGGCATCGGAGCCACCCTCGTCACGATCGGCGTCGTGCTCGTGGTGCTGGTCGGGATCAGGAGGCGCGCATGAACGGCCTGCATCTGTCGGCCCTCGAGCTCACCTTCCGGCCGATGGTGCCGGGTTGGTTGATCGGCGTCGGAGCCGGCGTACTCATGCTGGTGGTGCTGTTCTTCCTCTTCAGGCGTCCGGGGGAGCGCCTGGGCTGGGTCGTGCGCGGCCTGATGCTGGTGGCCCTGGTCGGCATCCTGGTCCGTCCCGGGTACGGCGAGGTGGCGTCGTCCGCGAAGACCGCCGACCTGGAGATCCTGGTCGTGGTGGACAAGACGACCAGCATGTCGGCCCTGGACTGGGACGGTGACCAGCGTCGCCTCGACGGGGTCAAGGCCGACATGAAGGAGCTGACCGGTGAGTTCCCGGGAGCCCGGTTCTCCCTGATGACCTTCGGACGCTTCGTGCGCACCGAACTGCCGTTCTCCAGCGACTCTGGAGCCTTCCTGGCTGCGGTCGACACCATCCAGCGTGAGGACATCTACGACGGGACCGGCTCCGTGATCGACGCCCCACTCGAAGACATGCAGGAAGTCCTGAAGAAGGCTGCCGAGCGCAACCCCGATCGCAAGCGGCTGGTGGTCTTCGTCAGTGACGGTGAGAACACCGCCGAGGGGGAGACCCAGGACTCCTTCGAGCCGCTCGACGATCTCGTCGACGCCGGCATCGTGCTCGGCTACGGCACCGAAGCGGGCGGCAAGATGCTTCGCTACGAGGACGAGGACGCGCCCACCGACTCCTACGTCACCGACGACAACTATGACGACGCCCTCTCCAAGATCGACGAGGAGAACCTCGAGACGGTCGCCTCGGAGATGGGCGTGGACTACCAGCACCGTGAGGCGCCCGGTGGGCTCGACAAGTGGGCCGGCGACGTCGACCACGACTTCACGCCCGATGACGACGACGTGGTCGCCAAGCACGAGGTCTACTGGATGTTTGCGCTGGGTCTCTTCGCCCTGGCCCTGGTCGAGCTGGCCATCGGATGGCGAGGCTTCAACCAGGCCCGCCGCGAGCTGAAGGGACTGCGATGACCACGAACCCCGCCCGGCGGCGCTGGCGCAACCGACTCTTCCTGGTCGGCCTGCTGCCGTTGGTGCTCTCGTTGCTCTTCTTCGGCAAGGTGGCATTGATGCTCAACGCCCAGGCCGCGGGGGACGACGCCTTCGGTTCCGACAACTTCTCCGAGGCCGCGGGCAAGTTCGCCAAGAACCAGAAGCTCAACGTCATGGAGACGTGGATCGCTTCGTTCAACGAGGGCGCTGCCGAGCAGCAGGACGAGAAGTACGACGACGCGCTCGACAAGTACGACGACGCGCTCAAGGACGTGCCCGACGACCAGGAGTGCGTCGTACGCACCAACATGGCGCTCGCCCACGAGGCGATCGGCGACCTGGCGCTGGAAGGCGAGAAGAAGGACGATGCGATCGCCGCCTGGCAGGAAGGTCTTGCGGTGATGGCCGAGGCGGACTGCCCGACGGACGCCGCCGGTGGCGACGAGCAGACCAAGAAGGCGGCGGTGGTGGACTCCCGGCTGCGACAGAAGCTCGAGGAGCAGGACGCTCCCGAGAAGAAGAAGCAGAAGGAGAAGAAGGACAAGAAGCAGAAGGAAGAGATCGAGAAGAAGAAGCAGAAGATCGAGGAGCGCAACCAGCAGGGTCGTGAGAAGCGTGCCGAGGCCAAGGAGTACGAGGACTATCCCTACTCCGGCTCCGACAACGGCCCCCAGTGGTGACCCACCAGGACGGTGGTTGAGGAGCGAGCGCCCACGTCAACCGATGAGTCCTGCTGCCTCTTCCACGGTGTCGACCAGGTGCACGGACGACTCCATCGCCCGACCGGCTGCCAGTGAGGTGAGCAACGGCCAGGCCGGCACCGTCCGCGTCCAGTGCTCGACGCCGACGAGCACCATCGGCGCGACCGAGGACTC
The DNA here is from genome assembly GCA_001429555.1 of Nocardioides sp. Soil797. Taxonomy (GTDB): domain Bacteria; phylum Actinomycetota; class Actinomycetes; order Propionibacteriales; family Nocardioidaceae; genus Nocardioides. Next base: position 321,712 of record LMSR01000014.1, read on the forward strand.
GTCGGCGTAGTAGTTCTCGCAGGCGTCCTGGAAGATCTCCTGCACCGTGCCGCCAGCACCGGGCAGGAACACGATTCCCGCATCACAGACCTCGAGCAGGATCGCCTCGCGGGTGGCGTTGCGGAAGTATTTCGCGATGCTGCTGGCGAAGGCGTTCGGTGGCTCGTGGCCGTAGTGCCAGGTCGGAATGCCGAGCGATTCACCACCGTCGGGAAAAGCGGCCAACACCTCGAAGGCCACCTTGGCCCAGGCGCCGATGTCTGGCCTGAAGCTGGGCGTCTCGGCCAGTCTCGCCAATGCTGACTGGAGGTCCTCCTGTCCTCTTGGAGCCAGCCAGGCCCCCAGGTTGGCGGCCTCCATGGCTCCCGGGCCTCCGCCGGTCGCCACGGTCAGCTCGCCCCCGCGCGCGAGCAGCTGCCCGAGACGCGCCGCTTCGGCGTACGCCGACTCTCCACGCTGCAGGGCATGGCCACCCATCACGCCGACGAAGCGCCGCCCCTTGCGGAAGGTGGCGAGTGCCTCGTCGACGGCGTGGTCGTGCAGGGAGCGCACCAGCGCGGAGTCGGAGTCGGGCGGCAGCTTCGACCACGCGTAGACCCGCGCGTCCAGGCAGGATTCGTAGGGTGTGGTGTCGAAGAGCTCCGTGGGCGAATAGAGCCCGGAGCGATAGCTGTCGACCGGCACGTCCGGCACCGTGGGGAAGACGATCGCGCCCCGGGTCCGTACGTCGTCAGCCGTGGCCGCGGTCAACTCGCAGCCCAGGAACAGCGCCCCGGCAACGCGCACACCACCCAGTTCTTCGATGCGCCCGGTCAGGTCGAGCGAGTGCAGGTGCCAGCCGGTCAACGACGTGACACCACGCGCGATGCGCCTGTCGAACTCCTCGAGGGTGTCGACCTCGATGACCCGGCCCCGTCGCTTCTGCATGACAGGAGGCTACGGCGTCCAGTTCTCCTCGTGCAGGACCGACGCGAGCGGGGAACGGTGGCGCCAGCCGAACCGTTCCAGATCGGGTACGTCAGGTAGACCGGCCACGTGGCCGACGCACAGCCAGGCGATGGGGCGGATCTGCTCCGGGAAGCCGACCAGGTCGGAGAGGAACTCCTCGCGGTAGAAGCTCACCCATCCGACGCCCAGTCCCTCGGCCGTCGCAGCGAGCCAGAGGTTCTGGATGGCCAGGCACACCGAGTAGAGCCCGGCGTCCGCGATCGCATGCCGACCGAGGACGTGCTGCCCGCCGCGGGTTGGGTCGTAACCGACGACGATTCCCAGCCCTGACTCGCGAATCCCCTCGATCTTGATCCGCGAGAACGTCTCGGCCCGCTCTCCCTCGAGGCGGTCCGCGAAGACTTCGCGCTCGCCGGCGACGTGGTCGTGGAAGGCCTCAAGCTTGGCCGGGTCCCGCAGCAGCACGAAGTCCCACGGCTGGCTCATGCCGACACTCGGTGCCGTGTGCGCCGCGCTGAGGACGCGGGTGAGCACGTCCTCAGTGACTGGTTCCCCCGTGAATTCGGCCCGGGTGTCCCGGCGGCGGTTGATCGCGTCGTAGAGGTCCACGGCGCGAACGGTAGCGAATGGGTTGCGGAGTGGTCCCGACTGTCCGGGCCCGCTGGCGCTCGCCCTGCTCGCCCACCGGCAGACCTGAGAGCAACGTTCTGGTTGATTCCCGAGGGAGAAGTCAACCAGAACGTTGCTCTCACGGCCCGCGGCAGGCCCGGTGGCTGGTTGGTGGCCGGTTGGTGGTCGAGCTCAGAAGGCCTGCGCCAGCAACTCGCTGAACAGCTCGTGCTCGTCGACCTCGAGTCCACGCCGGCGGAACCACGAGCACACGTTCGTGCAGTCCCTGAGCAGGAAGTCCATGCCCTGCACGTTGCCGGCCAGGTCGACCGCCTGGGGCAGGTCGATGATCACCAGGCGCTCACCCGCGGCGAGGATGTTGTACGGCGAGAGGTCACCGTGGGCGATTCCGCCCCGCGCCAGCGCGGCCATCGCATCCCGCAACTGCGTGAAGTAGTGCTCGAGCAGGTCGGCATCGGGCCGGGTCTGGGCGAGTCTCGGCGCCGGTTCTCCGTCGACGGAGATGAACTCCATCAGGATCTCGGTGCCGTCGATCTGCACCGGGTAGGGGACCGGCACCCCGGCCTGCCAGAACCGGTTCAACGCCGTCCACTCGGCATTCGCCCACTGGCCGGCCGCCACCTCGCGACCGAACGTGGACTTCGCCTTCACCGCGCGGGCGTCTCGCGATCGCTTGGTCGACCACCCCTCGGTGTAGGCGCCGCTGCGGTGGAAGGCGGTGTGCTCGCGCGACTTGTAGCGTTTGGCGGCCATCACCACGGACTCGCCGGTCAGGGTCGAGCCGGGCACGGCCCGTTCGAGCAGGAAGACCTCGGCCTCCTTGCCGGTCTTCAGGATGCCCAGCTCGGTGTCGAGAGCGGCCTGGGACGTCACCACCCAGTCGGGGCGGGGCTCGGGCCCACGGCTCAGCGGCTCGACGGAGAGCCAGGTGGTCCAGCGTTGGTTGTCGTCGTCGGGCTCGTCAAGAGCCTCGAAGTCGAAGACGAAGTTCGGATCAATGTCCTCGAAGGGACGGTCGTGCATCATCAGTCGTGCTCCAGGTGTGAGGGGATCGGTCTGAGGACAGACCAATGACAGTGATCGACATGTCACGACTCCTCTCACAGCGGGCACGGCCGGACGCCGTACGCTTCCGGGGACAACGTTCCCGCACGGCACGGGCCGCGCGCAACCGGTTTATCCGCAAGGAGTACGACGTGGAGTTGGCGTGGTTCCGCAAGCCCAACGGCGATGACGACGGCACCCTGAATCTCACCTACAACATCCTCGACCTCCCGGTGATCCGTGGGCGCGCCGGTGACACGGCCGTCACCGGGACGACAGAGCTCGACTTCGCACGACTCCTGGAGCAGGTGGGTGCGCTCGCCGGAGCCTTCCGTGGTCTCGGTGTCACGCCCGGTCAGCAGGTCGCCGTGCGTCTGGGTGATCCGCTTCGTGAGCTGATCGCCTTGTTGGCGACGCTGCGGATCGGTGCCACCTTCGTTGTGATCGAGAGCGACAGTGACCTCGGGGGAGACCTCCTCGGCAACGCCTCCCGATCCGCTCCGGCGCTGCTGGTCACCGACTCGCTGACCGGGTTCGGCGACATGTTGCCTGAGGCGGTGATCGTCTCCGGCATCGAGCCGCAGGACCCAACGAGAGACGTGGCTTGGGAGGTGGTTCTCAAGGCCGGCCGGACCGACCCGGCCGGGTGCGAGCCGGTTACGCCGGGCGCCACGGCGTACGTCGCCGAGACGCCGGTCCGCACGATTGACGCCCCCACCGACCCGAGCAGGATCGGCGCCATACTTGCCACACTGCTGGCCGGCGACGCGGTCCACCTCGATGCTCCCCGGGCCGACGACCGCGCCCAATTCGACAACGACGGAGATGCCCGATGAATCGCTCGCGCCGGATCCTCGCCTCACTGGTGGCAACCACCTGCCTGGTTGCGGGCGTGGGCAGTGCAGCGGCCGAGGTGGATCCGTCTCCTGGTTCGCCCGGTGCCGGCGACCGCTACTTCCCCGACTACGGCAACGGTGGCTACGACGTCATCCACTACGACGTGCACGACCGGGTCGGTTTCAATCGGGGACGGCTCAGCGGGCGCACCGAGCTGCGCGCCACGGCCACCCAGTCGTTGAGTCGCTTCAACCTCGACATGATGCTCAAGGTCACCGCCGTGAAGGTGAACGGACAGGTCGCGGAGTTCCGCAAGACCAACCGTCACGAGCTTCAGGTCACCCCCGCCAGCCCGATCGCTGAGGGCACCGACTTCCGGGTCCAGGTGAAGTACGCCGGCGTTCCCAAGCGCCTGCGCTGGAACGGTGAGCGCCCCTGGCTGGGGAACCGGCGCGAGATTGTGGCAATGGGGGAGCCGCAGATGGCCGCGTGGTGGTTCGCCGCCAACGACCACCCGAGCGACAAGGCCACCTTCGACATCTCCATCAAGGTGCCCAAGCACAAGAAGGTCGTCGCCAACGGCGAGCTCGAGAAGATCACGAAGGGCAAGTCCCGCAACACGTGGCACTGGCGTGCCGCCGAACCGATGGCGGCGTACCTGGCCTTCTTCGGAGCCGGAAACTTCGCCCTCGAGCGCGGTCGCACACCGTCGGGTCTGCCCTACGTGTACGCCGTGTCGCGGCAGCTGAACCAGCGGCAGCGCGAGCAGTCCTTCAACCTGCTGCGCACCACCCCGAAGGTGCTCACCTTCCTGGAGAAGTGGCTCGGCGACTATCCCTTCTCGAGCACCGGTGGGCTGGTCACCGGCCTCGAGGTCAACTTCGCGCTGGAGAACCAGACCCGCCCGACCTATCCCTATTCCGGGGGCAAGCAGTCCAGCTGGCTGGTTGCCCACGAGCTGACCCACCAGTGGTTCGGCGACAAGGTGGCGGTACGGAACTGGCGTGACATCTGGCTCAACGAGGGCTTCGCGACCTTCTTCGAGATGTTGTGGGCCGACAACTACGGGTCTGCGACGCCGCAGAAGTGGCTGCTCCGTGAGTGGGGGTACTACCCCCAAAGCTTCTGGCAGCTGAAGATCGGCGAACCCGGCGCCGCCCGGCTCTTCGACTACCCGGTCTATCAGCGCGGAGGCATGGCCGTGCAGGCACTGCGGCACCGCATCGGTGATGCCGACTTCAAGGCACTGCTGCGCGCTTGGCTCGCCGATCGCGAGAACGGCTCGATCGAGGACTTCATCGCACTCGCGGAAGAGACCAGTGGCGAGGAGCTCGACGGGTTCTTCCGGGCCTGGTTGTTCTCCTCCAAGCGGCCGGCCAGGACCGTCGCGAACGGCCTGGCCTGAGAGACTGCGCCCCGTGACCTCTCCCCGCGACATCGTCGTCCTCGGCTCCACCGGCTCGATCGGCACCCAGGCGCTCGACCTGGTCCGCGCCAACCCTGATCGTTTCCGGGTGGTCGGGCTGACCGCCGGCGGATCCAACCAGGAGCTCTTCGACACGCAGGTGCGCGAGTTCGCCCCGGCGTACTCCGGACTGGGCGAGGACGCCTCGACGGAGGCCGCCGGTCTCGACTGCGACGTGGTGCTCAACGGCATCACCGGTGCCGTGGGCCTGCGGCCCACGCTGGCCGCTCTCGATGCCGGCAACACGCTGGCGCTGGCCAACAAGGAGTCGCTGATCATCGGGGGTCCGCTGGTCACCTCGCGGGCGCGCCCGGGCCAGATCGTGCCCGTCGACAGCGAGCACGCGGCCGTGGCCCAGTGCCTGCGCGGTGGAGCTCCCGAGGAAGTACGCCGACTCGTGCTCACCGCGAGTGGAGGCCCGTTCCGCGGACGCACCCGCGCTGAGCTGGCCGACGTACGCCCCGAAGACGCGTTGAACCATCCGACCTGGTCGATGGGGCCGGTGATCACGGTGAACTCCGCGACCCTGGTCAACAAGGGCCTCGAGGTGATCGAGGCACATCTGCTCTTCGGCATCGACTTCGACCACATCGAGGTCGTCGTGCACCCCACGTCGGTGGTGCACTCGATGGTCGAGTTCCACGACGGGTCGACACTCGTGCAGGCCAGCCCACCGACGATGATGATCCCGATCGCGCTCGGCCTGAGCTGGCCCGACCGGGTGCCCGACGCGGCGCCGCCGGTGGACTGGACGAAGGCCGACACATGGGAGTTCTTCCCGCTCGACGACGAGGCGTTCCCGGCGGTCGGCCTGGCCCGCGACGCAGGGCGTCGTGGGGGCACCGCGCCGGCGGTCTACAACGCCGCGAACGAGGTCTGTGTCGATGCCTTCCTCGCCGGTGACATCGCCTTCACCGCCATCGTGGACACCGTCGCGGCGGTGCTCGGTTCCTACGAGCAGCCGGCCGACGAGGCCGACCTGGGTGTCAACGACGTGCTGGCCGCTGACCGGTGGGCTCGGGAGCGGGCCCGGGCAACACTGGACTGAGCCCCTCGGTCGGAGGACTGACCGGTGGGGGCGTGATCGTCACGGTCGCCGTGCCCCTTGTCGCGCGAGCATTGCGGGCCGCGATGATCTCGACGGAGAACGTCTCGGCAGGTTCGTCGAGGTCATCGGAGAGGATCGGCACCCTGAGCGAGGTCGTCGTCCGGCCGGCAGGGATCACCAAGGTGGTCCGAACGGCGGTGAAGTCCGCCGCGCCTGCGGTGCCCTGCCTGGTGCGCAGGACCAGGCGAACCGTTCTGCCGCTGGTCTGATTCAGGGTGACCCGTAGGGCAGCCGTGGTGGACCCGGTCACCGGCTCGCCGACCGCCAGATCGGCGATGCGAACGCCGGGCGGACGGTCGTCGTCCCGGATGCGCACGTTGCGCGGGAGCTTGCGCGCCGTCATCCGCCGCGGCGACCTCAGGTGGACCCGGAAGGACTCGTCGGGCTCGTCCAGTCGATCCTGACGCGTGGGGATCCGCACCGTACGTCGAGTGGTCCCGACCGGGAAGCGGACCCGGACCCGGCGGCTGCGGAAGTCCGCCGACGTGGCGCTCTTCCCGCTCGTTGCCAGAAGCACACTGCTCTGACGGGTCGTGGGCTGGTCGAGGCGGACCCGGATGACCGCGTCCCTTCCCTCGCGTGGCTTCGTCACCGTCATCGTGGCGTGCGGGACCGGTGGCTCGGGCCGTCCGTCAGCGCCCAGCGCCCCGAAGCAGTAACCCTTCGCCCGAGCCCTGCGGATGATCCCGGGAACCGCCGCCACCGAGTTGGCGGAGTTTCCGACGCCGTCGTGCTGCAGGACGACGTTGCTGCGGTGCGGTCGCAGGCCGGCGATCACCGAGTCCTCGATGGCCTGCGTGGAGCGTGGCATCCAGTCCTCCGGGTCGATGTCCCACAGGACAGGGACGAGACCGGTGCGCGCGATCGCGGCACGCACCCGCGCGTCGATCCCGCCGTACGGCGGCCGCATCAGCTTGCTGGGCACCACCCCGGCGCGACGCAGCACCCGGTCGGTCGAGAGCAGGGCGTCGCGGATCTCCTCGTCGGTCTGGGTGGTCATCAGGGTGTGGTGCCACGTGTGGTTTGCCACCACGTGGCCCGCCCTGGCCACGGCCCGGGCGGTCGCCGACGCTCCGGACACCCGCTCGCCGACCATGAAGAACGTGGCGCTCACGTCGTTCCTGCGCAGGATCGCCAGCAGGCGCGGGGTCACCGCCGAGGACGGACCGTCGTCGAAGGTCAGCGCCACGAGGCCGCTCGAGCACGGCGTCACCCGCGCGGCCGCGACGGCCTGAGCGGCGTACGACGCTGTCGGCGTGACGGCGAGAGCGCCGGAGACCAGCACGAGCCCTCCGACGCTGTGTCTCCACAGGCTGCGCCCCCACATGCTGTGTCCCCACATGCTCCCGAGGATGCGCCGTCCGGTGCCCGCCGCGCAGCAGAACGTGGGAAGTGGTACCCGGCTGGGCCGAGGACGTACCGTTGAGGCGTTGACCCGGGTGACGTCGAAGGGACCCTTGACCACATGACCGTGCTCTACTACACGCTCGGCGTGGTGATCTTCGTGGTCGCCATCCTGGTCTCCATCGCGCTCCACGAGCTCGGCCACATGGTCTGGGCGAAGAAGTTCGGCGGCAAGGTCACCCAGTACTTCGTCGGTTTCGGCAACACCGTGTGGTCGAAGAAGATCGGTGAGACCGAGTACGGCTTCAAGTCGATCCCGCTCGGTGGGTTCGTGAAGATCGTCGGCATGCTGCCGCCCGAGAAGGACTCCCACGAGACCTACCTCGACGAGGACGGCAACGAGGTCGAGCGCCTGCGACAATCCAACACCGGCATGTTCACCCAGCTGATCTCAGACGCCCGTGCCGCGGAGTGGGAGACGGTCAAGGCGGAGGACTCCGACCGGCTCTTCTACAAGATGCCCTGGTGGAAGAAGGTCATCGTGATGGGCGCCGGCCCTGCGGTGAACATCGCCATCGCCTTCGTGATCTTCGGCGCCCTGTTCGCGACGTACGGCAACATCGGCGACCTCCGCACCACCCCGGAGGTCTCCGGGGTCCAGCCCTGCGTCGTGAAGTACGAGGACGCTGGCCGCGAGTGCACTGCTGCCGATCCGGAGAGCCCGGCCCAGGCGGCCGGTCTCGAGAAGGGCGACCGGATCGTCTCCTTCAACGGCACCCGGATCGGTGACGACTGGGAGAAGCTCTCCGACCTGATCCGCGACAACGGAGAGAACAAGGCGGTCATCGTCGTCGATCGCGACGGTGCCGAGAAGACGCTGACCACTCACACCGTGGTCAGTGACCGCCCGACTTCGACCACCGACGAGACCTTGGAGGCCGTGGGCTTCCTCGGCTTCGTGCCCACCGCAGAGCCGACCACCGGCGGATTGGTCTACACCGTCGACACGATGGGCACGATGACCGTGCAGACCGTCGAGGCGCTCGTGCACCTGCCGAGCAAGGTGTGGGGCGTCGGCAAGGCCATCGTGGGCGTGGAGAAACGTGACCCCGAGGGGCCGATGAGTCTGGTCGGTGGTGGCCGCATCGCCGGTGAGACCGCGGCGCACGACGCGTTCCCGGTCAAGGAGAAGATGGTGATGCTGCTGATGCTCATCGCCGGCTTCAACTTCTTCATCGGCATGTTCAACTTCGTGCCCCTTCTGCCGCTCGACGGCGGTCACATCGCAGGCGCGCTCTACGAGGGCCTGCGCCGCGGCTGGGCGAAGCTCCGGCGCCGCCCCGATCCCGGGTACGTCGACGTGGCCAAGCTGCTGCCCATCGCCTATGTGGTGGCCAGTGCCTTCCTGGTGATGAGCCTGGTGCTGATCATCGGTGACTTCGTGGTTCCCATCCACCTCACCTGACCTCGAGCACCCGCCACCACCGAGCCCTGCCAGCAACCCCTGCCCTTCCAGCACCCCGTGCCCTGCCAGCAACCCCTGCCCTGCCAGCAACCCGTGCCGTTACCGAAGCGTATGCAGGTTTTTGGCGCCAGAAAGCTGCATACGCTTCGGTAACGGGAGTTGGGGGCCGTCGTGATCGCGTCTTGCCGCCGGGTACGTAGACTGGCGCCATGACGTCGATCAGTTTGGGCATGCCCGAGGCACCGCCGCCGGTGCTCAGTCCTCGCCGCAAGACCCGCAAGATCAAGGTCGGCAAGGTCGAGGTCGGGGGAGACTCCCCGATCTCGGTGCAGTCGATGACCACGACGCTGACTTCTGACGTCAACAGCACGCTCCAGCAGATCGCCGAGCTGACGGCGGCCGGCTGCGACATCGTCCGCATCGCCTGCCCCAGCCAGGACGACGCCGACGCCCTCCCCGCGATCGCCCAGCACTCGCAGATCCCGGTCATCGCAGACATCCACTTCCAGCCGAAGTACGTCTACGCGGCGATCGAGGCCGGCTGTGCCGCCGTGCGCGTCAACCCCGGCAACATCCGCCAGTTCGACGACCAGGTGAAGGAGATCGCGGCCGCCGCAAAGGACCACGGCACCTCGATCCGCATCGGCGTCAACGCCGGGTCGCTCGACAAGCGCCTGCTCGAGAAGTATGGCAAGGCAACCCCCGAGGCACTCGTCGAGAGCGCGGTCTGGGAGGCCAGCCTCTTCGAGGAGCACGACTTCCACGACTTCAAGATCTCGGTGAAGCACAACGACCCCGTCGTGATGGTGCGCGCCTACGAGCTGCTCGCCGAGAAGGGCGACTGGCCGCTGCACCTCGGCGTCACCGAGGCCGGTCCCGCCTTCCAGGGCACGATCAAGTCGGCCACCGCCTTCGGTGCCCTGCTCAGCCGGGGCATCGGTGACACCATCCGTGTGTCGCTGAGTGCGCCCCCGGTCGAGGAGGTCAAGGTCGGCATCCAGATCCTCCAGTCGCTCAACCTGCGGCCCCGCAAGCTCGAGATCGTCTCCTGCCCGAGCTGTGGCCGGGCCCAGGTCGACGTCTACAAGCTGGCCGAGGAGGTCACCGCCGGTCTCGAGGGCATGGAGGTGCCGCTGCGGGTGGCCGTCATGGGCTGCGTCGTCAACGGGCCGGGAGAGGCCCGCGAGGCCGACCTCGGCGTCGCCTCCGGCAACGGCAAGGGCCAGATCTTCGTCAAGGGTGAGGTCATCAAGACCGTCCCCGAGTCGCAGATCGTGGAGACCCTCATCGAGGAAGCGATGCGCATCGCCGAGGACATGGAACCCGTCGAGGGCTCCGCGGCCGCGGTCACTGTCAGCTGACCCGACCCTTTCAGTAGGCTCCGGCACGTGCCTCCTGCCAACCCCTACGTCCGCGCACTGGGGCCGGATGACGTTCCGGAGTTCCTCAGGCTGGTCGCCCGGGATCCGGTGGTGAACGTCTTCGCCGACTACCGAGCGCGTACGACGAAGCTCGACCGCCGTTGGCTCGGTGGGGAAGTGGTCGGCCGGTTCGTCGACAACACGCTGGTCGCGGCGGTCCACATCGGCGCGAACCTGGTGCCCATCCAGGTGGGTCCCGAGGACATCGAGGACCTCGCCGACGCTGCCCTCAGCGGGCGGCGGACCGTCTCGACGATCGTCGGGCCCGAGCAGTCGGTCGATGCCTTGTGGGCTGTCATCGGACCCAGATGGGGGAGGGTGCGAGAGCACCGCCCACGTCAACCCCACATGGAGTTCGGCGGCACACCACTGGTCGAGCCGGATCCCCTGGTCCGCCGTACGGAACCCGGGGAGATCGACCTCGTCTACCCGGCATGCGTGGCGATGTACACCGAGGAGGTCGGGCTGTCCCCGGAGTGGGGCGGCGGGGGCGACCTCTACAAGACCAGGGTCCGGCAACTGATCGCGAAGGGCTGGCAGTTCTCCCGGGTCGAGGACGGCCGGGTGGTCTTCAAGGCCGAGGTCGCGTGTGCGTCGCCGTACGCCGCTCAGGTGCAGGGCGTCTACGTCGTCCCCGACCGGCGAGGTGAGGGACTGGCCACCCGGGGGATGGCAGCCGTTGCCGAGCTGGTGCGTGCCGAGATCGCGCCAGCGGTCTCCCTCTATGTCAACGAGCACAACACCGGAGCCCGGATCGCCTACGAGCGCACCGGATTCGTGGAGACCGCTCGGTTCACCACGATCATGTTCTGACCGGGGTGCCTCTACGCTTGCCAGCGTGAACCTTCCCAAGGACGTCCTCGGCCTGGCCGCCATCTTCGCCGTCTCCGGTGCCATCCACCTCGTCAAGCCCGAGGTCTATGAGCCGATCGTGCCGAAGATCGTCCCGGCCCGCCGCGAGGTGGTGCTCGGATCGGGTGTCGCGGAGCTGGCCTGCGCTGCCGGCCTGCTGCATCCGAGGACCCGTGGCCTCGCCGGCTGGGCCAGCGCCGGGCTGCTGCTGGCCGTCTATCCGGCCAACGTCAAGATGGCCGCCGACGCCCAGAAGCGGAAGAGCACCGGCCTGAAGGTCGGCACGCTCGCGCGGCTGCCCCTGCAGATCCCGATGATCCGCACCGCACTGAAGGCCGCTCGCGGCTGAAGAGTGTGAAGCTCAGGGCTTCCAGAGGACCTTGAACCGCTCCATCACGATCTCCGTGTCGTCGGTGACCTCGCCGCCGGTCTCGGTGAAGAACTCGTGGTGCACGTCGCGCCAGTGCTCGAGCGACAGGTCGCCCTCGCCCTCGAGCCGGGCGTGCTCGGCGTCGACGTCGCCGAACGGCACGATGCGCACGTCGGTGGTGGTGATCAGGGCCCTCGGCATGCCCGCCCCGTCGGTGATGATCGACAAGGTGCCGACCGTCGGGACCGGCTCCTCGCCGGAGTCGTAGTCGCGCAGGGCACTCGAGGTGGCCGTCTTGGTGCCGTCCAGCACCAACGCGAGCAGACGGTCTGCCTGGTCGGCGGTGGCACCGAAGGACCATGCCGGAGGACGCAGCGACTCCTGCGCGTTGGAGCCGGTGTAGGCACGCAACCGGTTGAGGTTGGCGCGCACCTTGGCGTCGGCCCAGAAGCTCTCGATCGCTTGCTCACTCATGGTGCGAAGCGTACGGGGGCAGAGGTTGGTGGGCCGCGGCGGGAAACCGATGTGCGGTGGCGCGACGGGCGCGGATAGCCTTGCCCGCATGATCCTTCGGATGTCCAAGCTCTTCGTCCGCACGCTACGAGACGACCCCGCCGACGCAGAGGTGCCCAGCCACCGGCTGCTCGTGCGGGCCGGCTACGTCCGTCGTGCTGCCCCGGGCATCTACACCTGGTTGCCGCTGGGCCTGCGGGTGCTGCGCAACGTCGAGGCAATCGTGCGCGAGGAGATGGATGCGATCGGTGCCCAGGAGCTCAAGTTCCCCGCACTGCTGCCCCGTGAGCCCTACGAGAAGAGCAACCGCTGGTCCGACTACGGCGACAACATCTTCCGGCTCAAGGACCGCAAGGACGCCGACTACCTGCTCGGGCCCACCCACGAGGAGATGTTCACCCTCGCGGTCAAGGACATGTACTCGTCGTACAAGGACCTGCCCGTCTGGCTCTACCAGATCCAGACGAAGTACCGTGACGAAGCGCGCCCCCGCGCCGGGATCCTGCGCGGACGCGAGTTCGTGATGAAGGACTCCTACTCCTTCGACACCAGCGACGAGGGCCTCGACGCGTCGTACGCCGCCCACCGCGCGGCCTACATCAGGACCTTCGACCGTCTCGGCTTCGACTACGCCATCGTCAAGGCCACCTCAGGTGCCATGGGAGGTTCGAAGTCCGAGGAGTTCCTGGCCAAGGCCGACGTTGGCGAGGACACCTACGTGCGCTGCACCAGCTGTGACTACGCGGCCAACGTCGAGGCGGTCGCCGTACGCCCGCCCGATGCCCAGTCGTACGACGAGGCTCCCGCGGCGCACGCCGAGAAGACTCCCGACACCCCGACCATCCAGACCCTGGTCGACCACCTCAACGAGACCTTCCCGCGCGAGGACCGCCCCTGGGAAGCAGGCGACACCCTCAAGAACGTGATGGTGATGCTCAAGCACCCCGACGGCACCCGTGAGCCCCTGGCCATCGGGCTGCCCGGTGACCGTGAGGTCGACCAGAAGCGTCTTGAGGGTCAGCTCGAGCCGATCGAGGTCGAGCCCATGGACGAGAAGGAGCTGGCCCAGCACAGCGCCCTCGTCAAGGGTTACATCGGCCCCGAGGTCCTGGGCGAGGAGTCGAAGTCAGGCATCCGCTACCTCGTCGACCCCCGGGTGGTCGAAGGCACCCGTTGGGTGACAGGTGCCAACGTCGCCGGCAGCCACGTGCTCGATCTGGTCGCGGGGCGTGACTTCACCGCCGACGGCACCGTCGAGGCGGCGGAGGTCCGTGACGGCGACCCCTGCCCCAACTGTGAGGGCGGCACGCTCGAGACGGCGCGCGGCATCGAGATGGGGCACATCTTCCAGCTGGGTCGGCTCTACGCTGAGGCGCTCGATCTCAAGGTGCTCGACGAGAACGGCAAGCTGGTCACGGTGACCATGGGCTCCTACGGCATCGGGGTCTCCCGTGCCGTCGGCGCCATTGCCGAGGGCAACAACGACGAGCTCGGCCTGGTCTGGCCCCGCGAGATCGCGCCCGCCGACGTCCACCTCGTCGCCACCGGCAAGGACCCCGACATCTACGCCGCCGCCGAGCGCATCGCGGCCGACCTGTCCAAGGCCGGCCTCGACGTCATCTTCGACGATCGTCCGACCAAGGTCAGCCCCGGCGTGAAGTTCAAGGACGCCGAGCTGATCGGTGTCCCCACCATTGCGGTGGTGGGCCGTGGCCTCGCCGACGACGGCACCATCGAGGTCAAGGACCGGCGCAGCGGCGAGCGTGAGAACGTCGCGCTCGGCGACGTGGTGCGCCACCTGACCAACCTCACCAAGGGCTGAGTCCGCGAAGTGGGACCGCTGGATAGGGCGGTCGCGCGACGGGATCGGGCCCGGCAGGACAGTGCCGTCGACGTCGCCCGCACCAAGGGATGGCGGGTCGAGAGCGGGGAGCTTCTCGTCGGCCGGGTCTTCGACCAACGCTTTGCGGCAGAGCGGGCGACGCCGGTGGCGTGCGACCTGGTCATCGACGGTGGCCCGGAAGGGTTCGTCGCCGAGTCCTGGCGTGTCGATGCCCGCAACCTGGGCTCACCGATCCGGTTGGCCGGGCGTCAACACCTCCTTCGGGTGCCCTGTCCGGGCACGCCTCGGTTCCTGGTCAAGGGTGTGCCCCGACGCAGCGAGCTGCGGCTCTTCCCGCGAGCGTTCAAGGACCAGACAGGCTTCTTCAAGGCACCCATGATGATGGTGGTCGCGGGGGAGTTCGCCGAGGTTCACGGACGGATCGCACCCTTGCTCGAGGCGATCAGCACCAGCCGAGGATGGGTGATCGGCCTGGACGACGAGTTGGTCCTGATGTCGTCGAGCGAGCCTGACGGTGCCCTGCTGGAGCTGCGTCTCGGCCTGGCACGGGCCGTCGTGACCGCCCTGGGCTGAGTGTTCGCTGCTCCGCTCGGTAGCCTCCGTCCATGCAGACCGGACACCTGGACGCTGTCATCTTCGACTGGGGCGGGACCCTCACCCAGTGGCACGACATCGACTTCCACGCCGAGTCTCTGGCCCTGGCTCAAGCCGTGATCTCCACGCCGAGCCGGGGCGACGACCATCATGCGTACGCCGCCCGCCTGCACGCCGCGGGGGACGCGGTCTGGGGACGCTCCCGCGACCACCAGCAGAGCTCGACCGTGGCCGACCTGTTCACCGAGGCCGGGCTCGAGCACGACCCCGACCTGCTCGCTGCCTATCGCGAGTTCTGGGAGCCCCACACCGGTACCGACCCGCAGGTGGCGCCGTTGTTCGAGGCGCTGCGCAGTCTCGGACTCAAGGTGGGCGTGCTCTCCAACACGATCTGGCCCCGGGCCTGGCACGAGGAGTTCTTCCGGCGCGACGGGGTCGCCAACCTGATCGACGGCGACGTCTACACCAGCGAGATCCCGTGGACGAAGCCGTCACCGGACGCGTTCGGTGCGGCCATGGCCGCGGTCGGAGTCGACGAGCCGGCCCGCTGCGTCTATGTCGGCGACCGGCTCTTCGACGACATCTGGGGAGCTCGCAACGCCGGCATGCGCGCCATCCACGTTCCACACAGTGCCATTCCGCGCAACCAGGTCGGGCACACGGAGGGCGAGCCGGATGCGGTGGTCCAGGAGCTGTCCGAGGTCGTGGACGTCGTGCGCGGCTGGCACCACCCGGCGTGATCTCAACTGCAGAACTTGGCGATCAACTATTGCAAGTTTCTGCAGTGCAAGAACCTGCAGGCGCTGGGTGCTGGGCACAGCAGGAGAACTGAGGAAGTATTCCTGTCAGCGGAGTTCACCACCCAGTGAACAACCCGGTGTCGGGGAAGATCTCGGGGCCTCCCCGACACCGGGCCCGCCCTCCGAGTCGCAGCCGACTCAGGTGTCGATGCCCGGCAGGTCCTGCGGGGTTCCACCGAACTCGAGCTCCCGAAGGCCGGTGTCGATGAGGGCGTTGATCGCCCAGGTGCGCTCGTCGTCGACGGTGCGCGCGACCAGGTCGGAGTAGGTCGCGGCGCAGCGCTGCTCGATCTGCAGGCCCGCGGCCTTCACCTCGCCCGGGGTGCGCAATCGGTTGGGCAGCTCATAGCCGACCTCGGAGGGCACGGGGGACTCCCCGGCGTCGCGGATCCATCGGACCAGCTGGTCGCGTCGCCCGCGGTGGGCGGTGTAGCCACTGCTGACGACCTCGAAGAGCTTCGCCTGCGACGACTGCGACGTCTGACCACCCAAGGTGGCATAGAGCCACACCGCGGCGTGCTCGGCGGCCAGAGCGGTCTGCAGCGCGGACGTGTCGCTCATGGCGCACTCACCTTCACCGTGGGCAGGAGTTGTCGGTGCTGGGCGACGCCGGCGGCCACCGCGGCCAGGGTGCGGGCGAGCGGTCCGCTCGAGACATCCGCGGCGAGCCCGGACAGGGTGCTCTGCAGCGTGGCCTCGCGACGGCGTACGGCGGCCAGGGCGGCCCCGCTCGTTCCGGGCACGGCCACGTCGGTGGTGCCGGCGGCACGATCTGGGTCCAGCAGGGCCAGGTGCGCGGTGTGCAGCGAGGTCAGCTCGGCCAGGGGTTCGGAGAGCCCGATGTGCTTGGCGGACGCAGCCTCGACGAAGTCCTGGACCTCGGCGATCGCGGCGACCGCGGCCTCGACCTGCTCGGAGTCGGGGATGGCCTTCGGGGCGTCCGGCTCCGGTGTCGTGGAGGATTCGTCGGCCGGTCCCCACCGGCAGCCGGCGGCCAGCAGCAGCGGTACGGCGGCCAACGTCGTACGTCGCGAAACGAGGCGTGAGGAGATCGGCACCCGCAGACTCTAACGCCCGGTCTTGATCCCTGGAGATTGCCGCTATGGTTGGGCCGACAACAGCACAAGGAGGTCGCCCATGAGCAGCGCCAAGTCTGACGCAACCAGGGATCGCATCGAAGCGGAACTCATTGACCCCCTGTCGGCCTTCGGGCTCGACGTCGAAGCAGTGGAGATCACTCCTGCCGGAAAACGCCGCGTGCTGCGCGTCGCCGTCGACAAGGACGGCGGAGTCACCCTCGACGACGTCGCCGAGGCAACCCGTGAGATCGAGCGAGTGCTCGACGGCTCCGACGTGATGGGGGAGCACCCCTACACGCTCGAGGTCACCTCGCGTGGTGTCGACCGGCCGTTGACCCTGCCTCGCCACTGGCGGCGCAACGAAGACCGGTTGGTGAAGGTGTCGCTGGTCGAGGAGGGTGAGCTCGAGGGTCGCATCAGCTCTTCGACAGACACCTCAGTCGCCCTTGACGTCGACGGTTCCATCCAAGAAATTGCCTACGCCGACATCTCGAAGGCCAAGGTCCAGATCGAGTTCAACCGAAAGAGCAGGGACGTCTGATGGACATCGACCTGAGCATCCTCCGCATGCTCGAGCAGGAGAAGGAGATCAAGTTCTCCGTCCTGGTGGAGGCGATCGAGCAAGCCCTGCTCACTGCCTACCAGAAGACCGCGGGCGCCCAGTCGCGAGCGCGTGTGGTCCTGGACCAGAAGACCGGCCATGTGTCGGTGCTGGCAGCCGAGCTCGATGACGAGGGCAACGTCATCGGCGAGTACGAGGACACCCCCGACGGCTTCGGCCGGATCGCCGCCACGACCGCGAAGCAGATCATGCTGCAGCGGTTGCGCGACGCCGAGGACGAGATCAAGTTCGGTGAGTTCTCCGGCAAGGAGGGCGACATCATCTCCGGCATCATCCAGCAGGGTCGCAACCCCGACGACGTCATGGTCGACCTCGGCAAGCTCGAGGCACTGTTGCCCCTGGGGGAGCGGGTGCCGGGCGAGAAGTACGAGCACGGCGAGCGGATCAAGTGCATGGTCGTCTCCGTGCGCAAGGGAATGCGCGGCCCGCAGATCACCTTGTCGCGCACCCATCCCAACCTGGTCCGCAAGCTCTTCGCACTCGAGGTCCCCGAGATCGCGGACGGCACCGTCGAGATCGCGGCGATCGCCCGCGAGGCCGGTCACCGCACCAAGATCGCGGTGCATTCCAGGGTGCAGGGCGTGAACGCCAAGGGTGCCTGCATCGGCCCGATGGGCCAGCGAGTGCGCAACATCATGTCCGAACTGCACGGCGAGAAGATCGACATCGTCGACTGGTCGGAGGACCCCGCCGAGTTGGTGGCCCACGCCCTGTCGCCGGCCCGGGTCCGCTCGGTCGAGATCATCTCGCTGGAGGAGCGCTCCGCACGCGTCATCGTGCCCGACTTCCAGCTCTCGTTGGCGATCGGCAAGGAGGGGCAGAACGCCCGCCTGGCCGCTCGTCTCACGGGTTGGCGCATCGACATCCGCTCCGACGACGAAGCAGGTGCGCAGGCCACTCGAGGCTGAGCCGCGTCCAGCTCACCAGGATCGGCAGACCCAGTCGTCGCCGTCGATGTCGATCTCGATGGCGTCACAGTTGGCCAGCTGGGTCGGCTCGACGCCCGACATCCGCGCCAGGGCAGGCACCCCCAGGCGCATCAGGCCACCGTGGCTGATCACCAGCACGGCCTCGCCACGGTGCTGGTCGGCAATGTCGGACAAGCCTGAGCGGAGCCGGTCGATGCCCTCACTTCCGGTCTCGGCGCCGGGAGTGCGGGCGTCGAGTTCTCCGTCGAGCCAGCGCAGGTAGACCTCGGCGAACGGGTCGTCGGCGCGGGGGAGCCCGGCGTACTCCCCGCAGGAGAACTCGGCGAGCGCGGAGTGGGTGCTCACCGCCACGCCGAGGCGTGCGGCGGCGATCTCCCCGGTCTGCACGGCGCGGGCAAGGGTGCTGGTGTGCACGTGGGCGATCTTGCGCTCGCGCAACTTCTCGGCGAGCTCACTGGCCTGTTTGCGTCCCAACCCGGTCAGCGAGCCACCCTCGTCGGCGAGCAGGTCGGACTCGTACTCCGTCTCGCCGTGCCGGGCCAGGATGATCCGACTGGCACACTGCAGATCACTCATGGCGACAGGCTACTTCGCGTGGGTGAGGGATACCGGTTCGATGTTGGGGCCGGCAACGGCTAGACTCTTCGCTGGTGGTTACGACTGGCAACACTCCCGCGCGCCCACGCCCTGTGCGTATGTGTGTGGGGTGTCGCGATCGGGCCACCACGTTTGAGTTGATCCGGGTTGTCGCCGGGTCGGATGACCACGGCCCCGCCGTGGTGCCCGATCCCGACGGCACGGCTCCTGGGCGGGGTGCACACCTGCATCCCACACCTGCGTGCCTCGACCTGGCAGTGCGCAGACGGGCATTCCCGCGGGCCTTGCGGCACGAGGGTGGCCTGGATGTCACCGCCCTGCGCGAACTGATCAACGCCAACACTGACAGCACACCGTGATTGACCTACAGGAACTGGAGCAGCAGCTCATGAGCACTCGATGAGTACTTCCCGATGAGTTTGCACAACCACTAACGGTCCGAATCACCTCCTCCTGCAATCGGCAGCGTCGGGGCTCGGGCCAGAAGGAGAAGCGTGGCCAAGCCCCGAGTACACGAACTCGCCAAGGAATTCGGCGTCGAGAGCAAGGTTGTTCTCGAAAAGCTGAAGGAGATGGGGGAGTTCGTCAAGTCTGCGTCCTCGACCGTGGAACCCCCGGTCGCGAACCGATTCAAGAAGCAGTACGGCGAGCAGCTGAAGGCTGCTGCCGCAACGTCCGCCCCTGAGGCCTCCGACGCCGCCGCGGCCAAGTCAGAGGCCCCCGCGGCCGAGGCCGCCAAGGGCACCCCGGCCAAGAAGGCCGCCGCCAAGCCCGGCCCCAAGCCGCCGGCCAAGAAGGCCGCCGCCGAGCCGACCCCTGCCGCAGAGACCCCTGTCGAAGAGGTCCCCGCAGCCGAGGGCCAGCCCACGCAGGAGCCCTCCACCCCGGAGGCTCCGGCTGCCGCGGCGACCAGGCCCGGCCCCAAGCCCGGTCCGAAGCCGGCCGCCAAGCCGGCTGCCGCCGAGGCCCCCGAGGCCCCCGAGGCACCGGCCGCCAATGCTCCGGCACCCAAGGCGCCCGCGCCGAAGGCCCCGCCGCCGCGTCCGGTGGGCAAGCCCAGCGGAACCCCACGTCCGGGAAACAACCCGTTCTCCTCCAGCCAGGGCATGGGTCGACGTCCGGCCCCGGCCGACCGTGGCCCCGCTCCCGCCGGCGGTGCCGGTGGCAGCGACCAGCAGCGTCCGCCGCGTCCCCCGGCGTCGCGTGACGGTGGCGCTGGTGCAGGTCGCTCCAGCGGCATGCCGCGCCCCAACCCGGCGATGATGCCGAAGTCCCCGGCCGCGTTCGGTGGAGGCCCCGGTGGCCGTGGACCCGGTGGTCCCGCCGGCCGTGGTGGCCCCGGCGGCAACCGTGGCAGTGCACCGGGCCGTGGTGGCCCAGGTGGAGCTCCAGGCCAGCGTCCCGGTGGGTTCGGCCCGTCCGGTGGCGGTCGTCCCGGTGGCGGTCGTCCCGGCGGAAACCGTCCCGGACAGCGTGGTCAGACCCAGGGTGCCTTCGGTCGCCCGGGTGGACCGTCGCGTCGTGGTCGCAAGTCGAAGCGGGCACGTCGTCAAGAGTTCGAGGCCATGCAGGCCCCGACGATCGGTGGCATCCGCGTCCGCAAGGGCGACGGCGAGACCGTGCGTCTGGCCCGTGGTGCGTCGCTGACCGACTTCGCCGAGAAGATCAACGTCGACGCAGCCTCGCTGGTGCAGATGCTCTTCTCGCTCGGCGAGATGGTCACCGCCACGGAGTCGGTCGACGAGGCGACGTTCGAGCTGCTCGGTGAGGAGCTCAACTACGTCGTGCAGATCGTCTCGCCCGAGGACGAGGACCGTGAGCTCCTCGAGGGCTTCGACCTCGAGTTCGGTGCCGACGAGGGCGACGAGGACGACCTGTCCTTCCGCCCGCCGGTGGTCACCGTCATGGGTCACGTCGACCACGGAAAGACCAAGCTCCTCGACGCCCTTCGCAACGCGAACGTGGTGGACAAGGAGGCCGGTGGCATCACCCAGCACATCGGTGCCTACCAGGTGTCGACGGCTGTTGATGGTGAGGACCGTCGCATCACCTTCATCGACACCCCGGGTCACGAGGCGTTCACCGCCATGCGTGCCCGTGGTGCCCAGGCCACCGACATCGCGATCCTCGTGGTCGCCGCCGACGACGGCGTCATGCCCCAGACGGTCGAGGCGTTGAACCACGCCAAGGCCGCGGGTGTGCCGATCGTGGTCGCGGTCAACAAGATCGACAAGCCGGAGGCTGACGCGACCAAGGTCCGTGGCCAGCTCACCGAGTACGGCCTGGTGCCCGAGGAGTACGGCGGCGACGTCATGTTCGTCGACGTCTCGGCAAAGTCCGAGCTCAACCTCGACAAGTTGCTCGAGGCCGTCGTCCTCACCGCCGACGCCTCGCTCGACCTGCGGGCCAACCCCGATCAGGACGCACAGGGTCTGGTCATCGAGGCGCACCTCGACCGCGGTCGTGGCCCCGTCGCCACGATCCTGGTCCAGCGCGGAACGCTCCGCGTGGGTGACTCGATCGTCGCCGGTGCCGGCCACGGCCGGGTCCGGGCGATGCTCGACGAGCACGGCAACAACATCGAGGAGGCCGACCCGGCCCGTCCCGCGATGGTGCTCGGCCTCAACGCCGCTCCCGGCGCCGGCCAGACCTTCATCGTCGTCGACGACGACCGGATGGCCCGTCAGATCGCTGAGAAGCGTGAGGCCCGCGAGCGTGCGGCCATGCAGGCCAAGCGTCGCGTGCGTCGTACCCTCGAGGACTTCATGGCCTCCATGGAGAAGGGCGAGAGCCAGGAGCTCAACCTCATCCTCAAGGGCGACGTGTCCGGTTCAGTCGAGGCCCTCGAGGACTCGCTGGCCCAGATCGACGTCGGCGACGAGGTCTCCCTGCGCGTCATCGACCGCGGTGTCGGTGCGATCACCGAGACCAACGTCGACCTGGCGGCCGCCTCCGACGCCATCATCATCGGCTTCAACGTCCGGCCCCAGGGCAAGGCGGGCCAGATGGCCGACAAGGAAGGTGTCGAGATTCGCTACTACTCGGTCATCTACCAGGCGATCGAGGAGATCGAGGCAGCGCTCAAGGGCCTGCTCAAGCCGGAATACGAGGAAGCCTCCCTGGGCAAGGCGGAGATCCGCGAGATCTTCCGCTCGTCCAAGGCCGGCAACATCGCAGGCTGCATGGTCATCGACGGCACGGTCCGCCGCAACGCGAAGGCGCGCGTCCTGCGCGACGGAGCGGTCATCGCGGACAACCTCGACCTTGCCTCGCTCAAGCGGGAGAAGGACGACGCATCCGAGGTCCGCGAGGGCTTCGAGTGTGGTCTGGTGCTCAAGAACTTCCAGGACATCAAGATCGGCGATGTCGTGGAGTCGTTCGAGATGCGCGAGATCCCGCGCAGCTGATCCGCCCGAGTCGGCGCGAATTGACCGCAATGGTCGTCGAGCCGGCACGAATCAACACCTGTTGTCGCCGAGTCGGCACGGGTTGACGCTCCGAGTGTCAACACGTGCCGACTCGGCGCAGTTTGAGAGAGTAGAGACATGGCCAGCCCCCGCGTCCGCAAGATTGCCGACCGCATCAAGATCATCGTCGCCGAGATGTTGGAGCGGCGCGTCAAGGACCCACGCCTCGGTTTCGTGACCGTCACCGACGTACGCGTCTCCGGCGACAGCCAGCACGCGACCGTCTTCTACACGGTGCTCGGCGAGGAGGACTCCCTGGCCGGCACCGCGGCCGCCCTCGAGTCGGCGAAGGGCCTGATCCGCTCCGAGGTCGGCAAGCAGCTGGGCATCCGCCACGTGCCGACGCTGGAGTTCATCCACGACGCACTCCCCGAGACCGCCCGTCAGCTCGACGACGTCCTTGCCCGGGCCCGGCAGCAGGACGAACAGGTCGCCGCAACCCGCCTGGGCGCGACGTACGCCGGTGGCGAGGATGCCTACAAGAAGCCGCACGACGACTCCGCCGCGGAGTCCACGGGAGACTCCGCCGGAGACCCCGACGCGGACGACGAGTGACCCGAGCAGCTCCACCCGCCGGCCTGGTCGTCGTCGACAAGGCCGGTGGGATGACCTCGCACGACGTGGTCTCCCGGGTACGTCGTCTGGCCGGCACCCGCAAGGTCGGCCACGCCGGCACACTCGACCCGATGGCGACCGGGGTGCTGGTGCTCGGCATCAACCGAGCCACTCGGTTGCTCGGTCACCTGATGTTGACCGAGAAGGGCTACGACGCCACGATCCGCCTCGGTCGCACCACCACCACCGACGACGCCGAGGGCGAGACCACCTCGACCACGCCCGCCGGCCAGGTCACCGAGTCGGAGATTCGCTCCGCCCTCGAGCAGTTCGTCGGGGACATCGAGCAGGTGCCGACCGCCGTCTCCGCGATCAAGGTCGACGGCAAGCGCGCCTATCAGCGAGTGCGTGACGGGGAGACCGTCGCACTCGAGGCCAGGCCGGTGACGGTGCACGAGATCGTGGTGCACGGCACCACGGTGGTCGAGGAGGACCCCGAGCACCCTGTGACGACGGTGGTTGAGGAGGTCGCGCAGCGAGCATCACGGAACCACTCCTTCGTCGACGTCCGGGTCTCCGTGCGTTGCTCGAGCGGCACCTACATCCGCGCCATTGCCCGCGACCTCGGTGCCGCACTCGGAGTCGGTGGCCACCTGACCGCGCTGCGGCGCACCGCAGTCGGTGGGTTCGACCTGTCCACGGCCAGGACGCTCGACCAGCTGGGCGACGAGTTCACGGTGGTCCCGATCGCCGACGCGGCACGGGCGACCTTCCCGGCGTACGAGCTGAGCGACGAGCAGGCCGGTGACGTCCGTGTCGGCCGCAAGCTGCGCATCGGGCTGACCGCGATCACCGCGGTCTTCGCGCCGGACGGCGAGTTCCTCGCGCTCTACGAGCCGGTCGTCGAGAACCCCGAGCTGGCCCGCGCCCTCGCCGTCTTCACCGGCTGACCTCGCGCACCTCCGACTCCCCGACAGTCCCTACGGCAACGCAGGTCGTCGGGTCCAGAGGGTGCAAGTCGTTGGGGGCTGTCGGGATATGGGAGAGTTCTGCCCGTGCAGATCTGGCGTTCCCTGACCGAGGTCCCCGACGGAATCGGGCGCACCGTGGTGACGATCGGCAACTTCGACGGCTGTCATCTCGGCCACCAGCACGTCGTACGACGAGCCTGCGAGGTCGGCGCCGAACGCGGCGGACTGGCGGTCGTGGCGGTCACCTTCGACCCGCACCCGATGGCGGTGCTGCGTCCCGAGCATGCGCCGACCAGCCTCACCTCCATCGAGGAACGCGCCGAGCTGCTGCACGCCGCCGGTGCCGATGGAGTCCTGGTCATCCCCTTCGACCGCGACATCGCGGCCTGGAGCCCCGAGGAGTTCATCGACCGGATCGTGGTCGACACCTTGCACGCGTCGGCCGTCGTCGTGGGCGCCAACTTCCGCTTCGGGAACCGGGCATCGGGTGACGTGGCCACCCTCCGGGACGCGGGGGGGTCCCGCGACTTCACCGCCGAGGGCATCGAGCTCGACGGCGGACCGCAGGTCTGGTCCTCGACGTACGTGCGCACCTGCCTGGCCGCCGGCGACGTCACCGGGGCGGCGCAGGCGCTGGGACGCGCGTTCACCGTGCGCGGCGTGGTGGTCCAGGGTGACCAGCGCGGTCGCGAGCTCGGGTTCCCGACCGCAAACGTGCCCACCAGCGACGACTTCGCAGCGCCGGCCGACGGCGTGTACGCCGGGTGGTTGCGCTGCATGGACACCGACGAGAAGTTTCCCGCGGCGATCAGCGTCGGCACCAACCCCACCTTCGACGGGGTGCGTGAACGTCGGGTCGAGTCCTACGTGCTCGATCGCTCCGACCTCGAGCTCTACGGTGTCGAGGTCGAGGTGGCCTTCGTCGAACGGATTCGCGGCATGGTGAAGTTCGAGGGCATCGAGAAGCTGGTCGAGACGATGAACGGCGACGTCGTCCGCACCCGCGAGATCCTCGGGATCTGACGGTGGTCGACGGGCGGGCCGCCGACGTCCGGGCGGCCGAGGACTGGTTCGTCGCCAATGGGTTGCCCTACTTCGTCGACCACATCCGCGATGCCGTCGCCAAGCGGCTGCGGCCGGCCCGGCTGCTCGCCGTACTGCTCGTGGGAATCGTGCTGGCGACACCGATCGGGATCGGTGTCGGGCTGTGGGCCGACCATTGGTCCTACGGCCTCTCGAGCGCCCTGACCGCCGTGGCAGTGGTCTTCGGCCTCTATGCGCTGCTCGCGCTGCGAGCCTGGTTGTGGATCCGCTGGGCCGCCGGCCAGACACTGGGTTCGTTGAGCCTGATGGTGCCGCTGGTGACCAGGGCACTGCCATTGCTGCTGTTGTTCATCACGTTCCTCTTCATCAATGCCGAGGTCTGGCAGGTCGGCGCCACCCTGGACGGGGGAATCATGTGGGCAGCGGTGATGCTGTTCGCGGCCTTCGCCGTCGGCTTCCTGTTGTCCCGGCTGCCGGAGGAGCTCGATGCCTTCGACCGCGACCTCGGTGTCGACGGACTGGCCGGAGCGTGCCGAGGCACCCCGCTCGAGGAGGAGGCCGCACTGCTGCGCGAGACGCACTCCGCGTTGCCGGTGGCCGCGGAGGTGACGGGCCTGCAGAAGGCCAACCTCGTGCTGGTCCTGCTGGTCGCCCAGATCGTGCAGGTGCTGCTGCTCTCGCTGTCGGTCTTCGCCTTCTTCATCCTCTTCGGCCTGGTGGCGATGGACGACTCCGTCATCGAGATCTGGGTCGGCCACCCACCGGAGACGTTCATCGGCCCGATCAGTCGCGAGCTGGTGCAGGTCTCGGTGTTCCTGGCCGCATTCAGTGGGCTCTACTTCGCGGTCTACGCGGTCACCGACGAGCTCTACCGCAAGCAGTTCTTCACCACGATCACCCGCGAGCTCGAGCGCGCGGTCAGCGCCCGTGTCGTCTATCGCTCGATGCGCCAGCGCTGACTCGTGCCGGCCGGGCTGTGTGAGCGGTCGTTGCTCGCCTTGCTCGCCCGTCGTTCGGTCTGAGCCATGTGGCGTTCGTGGCGGAAGGAAGTTCACGCCTCCTCGCCTGATGTTGAGCGTGGCGGAGACGCTCGTCGTCCGAACGTCCTTGCGCTGCGAACATTCGACGTCGTACGGCTGAACCTGGCGGCAGGTCAGACCCGCAGCCAGGCCAGCACGGCACGCACCCGGCGGTTGTCGTCCTCGGCGACCGGCAGGTCGAGCTTGGCGAAGATGCTGTTGGTGTGCTTGGCCACTGCCTTCTCGGTGACGAAGAGGGCGCTGGCGATGGCCTGGTTCGACCGGCCCTCGGCGATCAATGCCATCACCTCCTGCTCGCGTGCGGTGAGCCGGTCCACCGGCTCCTCGCGGCGGGCCATGATGGTGGAGATGACCTCCGGGTCGATGACGGTGCCGCCGGCGACCACGCGGCGTACGCCGTCGACGAACTCACCCACGTTGGCCACCCGGTCCTTGAGCAGGTAGCCGATCGCCCCCTGGCCGCTGGCCAACAGCTCGCGGGCATAGAGCTGCTCGACGTACTGCGAGAGCACCAGCACCGGGAACCCCGGCTTCTCCGCACGGATCGCCACCGCAGCCTTGAGGCCTTCGTCGGTGAAGGTCGGCGGCATGCGTACGTCGAGCACGGCACCGTCGGACTCGTGCTCCCGGAGGGCGACAGTGAGCGACTCCGCATTGTCGACCGCGGCGACGACGGTGCAGTCGTTGGCCTCGAGGAGCCGGATCAGGCCGTCCCGGAGGAGGGCGTTGTCTTCGGCGACGACAAGGCGCACGGAACCTCCAGAGTGATCAGCGTCGGACCGTCGGTCGGACTCGACACTCTCATCGTGCCGTCAAATGCCGCCAGACGCCGCATGACGCCCCGCATGCCGGTGCCCCGATCCGGATCGGCACCTCCACGGCCGTCGTCGCCGACGACGGCCGTGAGGACGCCGTGCGCCCAGGAGAGCCGCACCCATCCGTTCTCGGCGCCTGAGTGCTTGCCGAGGTTGGCCAGGCACTCCGCGATGGCGAAGTAGGCCGCGGACTCCACCGGTGGCGGCGGTCGGCCGGCCAGCCCGTCGTCGACCGTGACCGGGACTGCCATGTCGAGAGCCAGGGCCTGCACCGCCCCGGACAGGCCGCGGTCGGCCAGGACCGGCGGGTGGATGCCGCGCACCACGGAGCGCAGGTCCCCCAGGGCCGCACCCGTGGTGTCGCGTGCCTCAGCGACCATCTTGCGGGCCGCGTCGGGGTCGCGCTCGAAGAGGTCGTCGGCCAGGCCCAGTGTCATGCTCAGCGCGACCAACCTGGCCTGGGCGCCGTCGTGCAGGTCGCGTTCGATGCGACGCAGCTCGGCTGCGGAGTGGTCGACGCTCATCGCCCGCGACACGGTCAGGTCCGACACCCGTTGCTCGAGCTCCTCGGTGTGGCCCGGGCTGAGGAAGATCCGGTCGACCGTTGCCCGCGCGCGCATGATGTGCGGAGCGCCGAACCACCAGAAGGCTCCGGTCACCACTGCCAGCAGCAGCAGGACGGTCAGCAGCGACAGCACGAACCCGATGGGTACGACGACCAGGGCCCAGGCGATCTCACGCCAGGTCATCGGGTCACGCGCCCACGTCCGGAGGCGCCCGAGGACCGACATCCCCTGTGTGGGGAGATGACCCGACGGCAGGTCGTGTCCGAGCGTCTGCGCGGCGAGCAACCGGTGCCGGTCAGCCAGCCAGCGCAGGGCGGGCAGGCTGCCCAGCAGGATCGGGATGCCGACGGTGACCAGGGTGAGCGTTCCGCCGACGACGACGAGGATCAGCGAGACGAGGACGAGGGGGAACATCAGCAACTGGAGCGCCGCGAATCCGGTGAGGCGCAACGGCCCTGCTTGCTGGTTCATGGCTCCATCCTCGCCGATGAGTGCCTTCGGGACAGTAGTCCCAGGTCCACCTCAGGGGTGGCACCAGACCACCTGACCACGCGCCCGGGCGACGACAGGCTTGACGAGTCACTCTCCCCACTCTCGTCAGGAGCCTGTCATGACCGTGCACAACCCCCTCGCTGGCGCGGCTCGGCGCGCCGCTCGATGGAGCGCCACCCACCCGTGGCGAGCGATCGGCGCCTGGGTCGCCTTCGTCGCGTTCGCCATCGGACTGGCCATCGCCGTGCCGACCGTCGAGGCAAACGGGTCCGACTACTGGGAGCACGAGTCGGGTGATGCCTCCGCGATGATCCACGAGGCTGGCCTGGACGATCCGGACAGTGAGATCGTGCTGATCACCGGCGACGACATGTCGCAGGCACCTGCCGTCGCGGCGGAGGTCGCCCAAGGCATGGAGGACCTCCAGGCAGTCACCGGTGTCTCGGAGCCGATGTGGAGCGACGATCGCTCCGCGATGCTTCTCAGCATCCAGCTGGCCCGCGACCAGGAAGACGTCGAGCCGCTCCAGGAGGTCACCGAGCGGGTGGCCGCCGACCACCCAGGCCTGAGCGTGGAGCAGGCCGGTGACCAGAGCCTGGACGATGCGATCGACGTGCGTGTGGGTGAGGACCTCAGCTCGGCGGAGGCGACCAGTGTCCCGGTCACCCTGATCCTGATGCTGATCGCCTTCGGTGCCCTGATCGCCGCCGGCATCCCCGTGCTCCTGGCCGTCGGAAGCGTCGTCGCCACCATTGGCATCAGCGCGCCGCTGTCCCACCTGGTGCACGCCGAGACCACGGTGATCAGCATGATCGTGCTGATCGGGATGGCCGTCGGCGTCGACTATTCGTTGTTCTACCTCAAGCGTGAACGCGAGGAACGGGCCCGCGGCCGCAGCACGCTCGACGCGGTCGAGATCGCGGCCGAGACCTCGGGCCACTCGATCATCGTCTCCGGGTTCGCCGTGATCGCCTCGATGACCGGTCTCTTCGTCGCCGGCGGAGCCACCCAGAACTCCTTGGCCGTCTGCTCGATCCTGGTCGTCGCGATCGCCGTCCTCGGCTCGCTGACCGTCCTGCCTGCGATCCTGGTCAAGCTCGGTCGTTGGGTCGACCGCCCCCGGGTCCCTGGCCTGTGGCGGCTGAACAACCGCATCGGGAAGGGTGCCATCAGCAGGCGCATCCTGGCTCCCGTCGTACGACGTCCCGTGGCGGCCCTGCTCGTGTCCGGACTGGTCGTGGGCGCGCTGGCCCTGCCGGCGCTCGGGATGAAGCTTCACTCCGACAGCCTGGAGACGCTGCCGTCGTCGATCGACGAGGTGCAGACCCTGCAGACGGTGTCGAAGGAGTTCCCCGGAGAAGGACCGGTGGCACAGGTCGTCGTCGAGGGTGACCCCGACCAGATCCGTACCGGTCTCGAGGAGCTGCGCGACGACGCGTTGGCCCAGGACAACTTCGCCCGCGTCGGTGGACGGGACATCAAGGTCTCCGACGACGGCCGCACAGCCGTGCTCAGCCTCGGCATTCCCTTCGAGGAGACCTCGGACAAGGTCGATCGTGCCGTCGAGGAGCTGCGTGACGACCTGGTCCCGGCACACCTGGACGCTGCCGGTGTGGACCACGCGGTCGGCGGTGACGCGGCTCGAGCCCTCGACTCGGCCACCCACATGGACCAGCGCCTTCCGATCGTGGTCGGCTTCATCCTGGCGCTGACGATGGTGATGATGGGCTTTGCGTTCCGCAGCGGCCCGATCGCCCTGATCTCCGCAGCCCTGAACCTGGTCTCCGTGTGTGTGGCCTTCGGGTTGATGACCCTGGTCTTCCAGCACGGCTGGGGCCACGGGTTCCTCGACTTCACCACACCCGGCTTCCTGATCGACTGGGTTCCCCTGTTCGTGATCGTGGTGCTCATCGGGCTGTCGCTGGACTACCACGTCTTCGTGCTCAGCCGGGTCCGCGAATACGTCCGGGCCGGCGTCCCCACCCGCATCGCCGTCCAGAAGGGCATCGGCGACACCGCGGGCGTGGTCACCAGTGCGGCCGCGGTGATGGTCTCGGTGTTCGCGATCTTCGCGACCCTGAGCATGATGGAGATGAAGATGATGGGCGTCGGCCTGTCCGCCGCGATCCTTGTCGATGCCACGGTCATCCGGTTGGTCATGTTGCCCGCGATCCTCGTGCTGCTCGGCGAGCGCGCCTGGTGGCCGCGTCGTCCCGTGGCACCCGCCGGTGAATTCGTGCGCGAGGACGAGTCCAACCTTGCGTACGCCGACCGCGAGTGAGGTCTGCGCACGACCCCCGGGGGAACACCCGGGGGAAAAATCTGATGCGCGATCGGAGAAACCGGAGAAGGGTGGAGGCATGCACCGTCAGATAGCCGGCAAGCTCACCGGCCCCGTGACCAAGTGGCTCGTTGTCTTCGTGTGGCTCGGCCTGGCCGTGGTGGCCTCCGGCTTCGCCCAGAAGCTCACCGATGTCCAGAACAATGAGGCGGCCTCATGGTTGCCCGGCGACGCCGAGTCGACACAGGCCCTGGACAAGCTCGCCAAGTTCCAGGACCCCGACGAGATCCCGACCACGGTGGTCTACCAGCGTGACGGTGGGCTGACCCCTGCCGATCACGAGGCGATCTCTGCGCAGGCCGAGGAGATCGGTCGGCTCGACGGAGTGAAGGGGAAGGTCGCCGACCCCTTCACGACACCGACCGGGGTGTCGAAGGACGGTGAGGTGGCGCAGACGCTGGTCACCTTCAACTTCGGCAAGGACGGCTGGAACGAGATGCCCGGCGTGGTCGACAAGATCCGCGACATCGCACCGGAGGGCGACGGTCTCCAGGTCCACGTCGCCGGCGGCGGTGGACAGGCTGCCGATGCCGCTGAGTCCTTCGAAGGGCTCGACTCGACGCTGCTGTTCTCGGCCGCCGGGGTGGTCATCATCATCCTGCTGCTGACCTATCGCAGCCCGGTGCTCTGGTTGTTGCCGGTGATCTCGGCCGGGGTGGCGCTCTTCGTGGCGCAGGCGGTGATCTACTTCGCCGCCGAATACGGAGACGTCACCGTCAACGGGCAGAGCCAAGGAATCCTGACGGTGCTCGTCTTCGGTGCCGGCACCGACTATGCGCTACTGCTCGTGGCGCGATATCGAGAAGAGCTCCGTCGTCACGAGGACAAGCACGAGGCGATGGCCTTCGCCCTGCACCGGGCCGCGCCGGCGATCGTGGCCAGTGCTGCCACCGTCATCCTGGGCATGCTGTGCCTGCTGTTCGCCGACATGAACTCGACCGCCGGCCTGGGGCCGGTGGCCGCGATCGGCATCGGCGTCGGCCTGCTGGTGATGATCACCCTTCTGCCGGCGCTGTTGGTGGTGACCGGACGCTGGATCTTCTGGCCCCGTCGACCGAGCTTCGACACGAGCGAGCCGACCGCGACCGGATTCTGGGCACGGCTCGGCCGGCGCATCGCGGTCTCGCCCCGCAAGGTCTGGATCGGCACCTCGGTGGTGCTCGCGATCGCCTGTCTCGGACTCTTCAAGCTGGATGCGAACGGCCTCACCAACGAGGAGCAGTACACCAAGGAGTTCGACTCGATCATCGGACAACAGGTGCTCAACGAGCACGACATGGCCGACACGTCCTCCCCGCTGATGGTTGCCACCAACACGGGGCAGGCCAAGCAGGTGGCCGACGCCCTGGGTGAGGTGGACGGGCTCGGGCCGACCTTCACCTCACCCGACAGCGGGGGTACGACGTTGGTCAGCGCGCCGCTGTTGACCGACGCGACGTCCCCGGACTCGTTCGTGACGGTCGAGAAGGCACGAGACGCGGTCGGGGGCATCGACGAGGCCGACGCGCTGGTCGGTGGCAGCAGCGCGATCCTGCTCGACATGGACCACGCCAACAACCACGACAACATGCTGATCATCCCGCTGGTCCTGCTCGTGGTGATGATCATCCTGATGGTCCTGCTGCGAGCGGTGCTCGCGCCGTTGCTGTTGATGCTGACGGTGGTGCTGTCCTTCGGGGCCGCACTGGGCCTGAGCTCGCTGCTGTTCCACTACGTCTTCGGGTTCGCCGGTGCTGATGCCTCGCTCCCGTTGTTCGTCTTCGTGTTCCTGGTCGCGCTCGGCATCGACTACAACATCTTCCTGATGACCCGGGTGCGGGAGGAGACCGCGACGCTCGGCACCCGACGCGGAGCGTTGGTGGCACTGTCGGCGACCGGCGGTGTGATCACCTCCGCCGGGCTGGTCCTGGCCGCGACGTTCCTCGTGATGAGCACGATGCCACTGGTGATGTTCGTCGAGATCGGGGTCGCAGTGGCCCTGGGCGTCATGCTCGACACACTGGTGGTGCGCTCGGTGCTGGTGACGGCGCTCAACCTCGACCTGGGCTCGAAGATCTGGTGGCCGAGCAGCCTCGATCGCGGCTCCGCGGACCGGGAGGAGAGCCCGGCAGCCGGTGCCGAGGTTTCCCGGGGGCCGGGCGAGGACCCGGACCCCGACCTGGCCGCCGTCCGCTGACCCGACGCTGACCGGGAGGGGTGCGCCCGTGCCCCTCCCGGCTCGCACCCACGCGCCGGCTCGAGCGCTCACGCACCGAACGCCTGATCAGTGGCAGGGTGTGTCCCATGAAGAATCCAGCAGAACTGCCTGCACCCAGTCTTGGGCGAGGACTCGTCCCGGCCCTGGTCACCACGGTGCTCAATGTCCTGGCCGTCATCGGCGGCACCGTGTTCGCCGAGGTGAGCCTGAAGGAAGGGTTCCGTGGCGACTACAACTCCCCGTGGAACCTGCTGTTCGTCGAGGGCATGCACCCCTTCGGCTACTCCGGCCTGATCCTCGACGAGGAGAGGGCCTTCGCCCTCACCTACAGCAACTCCCTGGGCTACTTCGTGCTCGGCCTGGTGGTGATGGCCGTGGTCGTCTTCCTGGTCAGCCTGCTGGTGCTGGGCTCCCTCGTGCCGGGTCGCTCGGTGTTGGCGACCTGGGTCGGTGCCTGGTTCGCGATCATCTTGGGGTCGGCCCTCGGCGCACTTGCCGTCGACGTCGCCCGGGTGCTCGCCGACGACGCACCGAGGTCGGGCTACGGCCTGTGGGTGGGCGCTCGGCAGTTCTTCGCCGAAGGCGCCTACTGGGGCCTGGTGTTCGGCTGGCTGATCGGTGCCGTGGTGGCGATCTTCTGGGTGGCACGGGGGAGTGGTCGGGCCAAGGCGACCCCGGCGGTCAACCCCGCCGGTCCGTACGCCGCGCCCGGTCAGGCTTCGTACGCCGAGGGCCAGGCGCCGTACGGGTCCGGCCAGCCCGAGCAGGCGCCGTACCGGCCCGACCAGCTCGGCTCGTCGGGTGCGGAGGGACCGACGTCCGGTCCGGGAAGCGGTCCGGACGCGCGCTGACCCAGCCCGGGGGACGGGAGGTTTGCCCACATTCCCTCGGGGCAGGTTGCTCGTGACCGTCGCCAGACGCCACGAGATGCCGGCAGCACCGGCTGGAGGAGATGACCATGTCGACAACGACCGAGATGCAGGTCCGAGGCCGGAGTCACGCGTTCGTTCCGGCCAGCCTGGCCGCAGGCGCCGGTCTGTTGCTCCTCGTGGGCGGCACGCTCTTCTCCGAGTTCATGTTCGAGCACCACGACCTGGCACAGAAGAGTGATCCCTGGAGCCTGTTCTTCATGCAGGCGCTGCACCCCTTCGGGCTGACCGGCCTGATCAGCGACTCCCCGGACCACCAGATCGGCGCCTTCGCCAGTGACTCACCGTGGCTGGTTCTGTTGGGCCTGGTCGTGGCCCTGGTCGGCATCTTCCTGGTGACCCTGCTTGCGTTGGGCTCGCTCGCCCCTGGTCGCTCGACGGTCGCCGTGTGGGTGAGCAGCTGGTTCGCAACGATCATCGGAGGCGGCCTCGGTGGCCTCGTGGTCGGCGTGGCCAAGGCGTTGGGCTCCACCTCGGACAATGGCGAGACGTACCACTATCCCGAGGCCGTGGTGATCCGGGTCTGGATGTTCAACGGCGTCGCCTGGGGCTTCACGTTCGGAGCGTTCATCGGGCTGCTCGCGCTGCTCGTCTGGGTGGTGCAGCGACCGAGTGTCGGCCCGGTTCCGGGCGATTCGTCGTACCCGCCCTCACGCTGATAATCTTGTCCGGTTGCCCGGAGTGGGCAGCAACTGCCGTCATGTCGGCCGCGGAACCAGAGTGCCCGGGTGAACAGGCCCCGGCGCGCCGCGCAACGAAGAGCCCCCACGGGCCGGAAGGAGTCCTCGTATGTCAATTGGTACCGACGCGGAGACCAAGAAGAAGATCGTCGCCGAGTACGGCAAGTCCGAGGGTGACACCGGCTCGCCCGAGGTTCAGATCGCGCTGCTCAGCCACCGCATCTCGCACCTCACCGAGCACCTCAAGGAGCACAAGCACGACCACCACAGCCGTCGTGGTCTGCTCCTCCTGGTCGGCCAGCGCCGCCGTCTGCTGAACTACCTGCAGAAGGCTGAGATCGAGCGCTACCGCTCGATCGTCGAGCGCCTCGGCCTCCGCCGCTGATGCCAACGAGCGGTCACCCACACGGGTGGCCGCTCGTTGCCGCATTTGCCGCCCTTGACCATTAGGGTCATGCTGGGCACCATCACAACTGAATACGTTGAAACACATCACCAGGAGCGACCCGCACCACGTCCGGCCCGGTCCTCGGTAGTGGCCTTCAGAATCTGCACACGGCAGATCTGCGGGCCTCGATCGAAGACCGGCCCCGTCTCACACGAGACAGGCGGGAAGCACTTCGATGCCCCGCCCACGCGTGAGTCATGGCTCAGCAGAGGCGGACGCGCGGAACGCTCCGCGAACAGAAAAGGGATTGAACCCTTGTCAGAAATCAACACTGACGGACCTGTCATCTCTGCTGTCGAGACCGTTCTCGACAACGGCAAGTTCGGCACCCGCACCGTCAAGTTCGAGACCGGGCTGCTGGCCCGCCAGGCCGCCGGTTCGGTGACCGCCTACCTCGACGACGACACGATGCTTCTCTCGGCCACCACGGCCGGCAAGCACCCGAAGGACCACTTCGACTTCTTCCCCTTGACGATCGACGTCGAGGAGCGGATGTACGCCGCCGGCCAGATCCCCGGCTCGTTCTTCCGCAGCGAAGGCCGCCCTGGCGAGGACGCGATCCTCACCTGCCGCCTCATCGACCGGCCGCTGCGCCCGACCTTCAAGAAGGGCCTGCGCAACGAGGTCCAGGTCGTCATCACAGTGATGGCGCTCAACCCCGACGCGCCGTACGACGTCCTGGCGATCAACGCCGCGTCGCTGTCGACCCAGCTCTCCGGCCTGCCGTTCTCCGGACCGGTCGGTGGCGTCCGCGTCGCCCTCATCGAGGGCCAGTGGGTTGCCTTCCCGTCGCACAGCCAGCTCGAGA
Source organism: Nocardioides sp. Soil797 (assembly GCA_001429555.1). Lineage (GTDB taxonomy): Bacteria > Actinomycetota > Actinomycetes > Propionibacteriales > Nocardioidaceae > Nocardioides. The sequence goes on from LMSR01000014.1 coordinate 356,526, forward strand.
GCGCCGTGTTCGACATGGTCGTCGCCGGTCGCATCACCGACTCCGGTGACGTCGCGATCATGATGGTCGAGGCCGAGGCCCCCGAAGGCGCCTGGACCCTCATCCAGGACGGTGTCCAGGCACCGACCGAGGAGATCGTGGCCCAGGGCCTCGACGCCGCCAAGCCGTTCATCAAGCAGCTGTGCCAGGCCCAGGCCGAGCTCGCCAAGGAGGCCGCCAAGCCGGTCGCCGAGTTCCCGATCTTCCTCGACTACGAGGACGACACCTACGCCGCTGTCGAGGCCGCTGTGCGCGCCGAGACCGCCGAGGCGCTGACGATCGCGGGCAAGCAGGAGCGCGAGGAGAAGCTCGATGACATCAAGGCATCGCTGCTCGAGAAGCTCGCCGGCGACTTCGAGGGGCGCGAGAAGGAGATCGGCGCGGCCTTCCGCTCGCTGAACAAGCAGCTCGTCCGTGAGCGCGTCCTGCGCGACAAGGTGCGCATCGACGGCCGCGGCCTTGCCGACATCCGTCCGCTGCACTCCGAAGTCGGCGTGATCCCCCGCGTGCACGGCTCGGCCCTGTTCGAGCGCGGCGAGACCCAGATCCTGGGTGTCACCACGCTCAACATGCTGACTCTCGAGCAGAAGCTCGACACGCTCTCCCCGGAGAAGTCGCGTCGCTACATGCACAAGTACGTCTTCCCGCCGTTCTCCACCGGTGAGACCGGTCGCGTCGGCTCGCCGAAGCGTCGCGAGGTCGGCCACGGTGCGCTGGCGCGCCGTGCGCTGCTGCCCGTGCTGCCCTCGCGCGAGGAGTTCCCCTACGCGATCCGTCAGCTCTCCGAGGCGATGGGCTCCAACGGCTCCACCTCCATGGGCTCCGTCTGCGCCTCGACGTTGTCGCTGCTGCAGGCCGGTGTGCCGCTGCGCGCAGCGGTGGCCGGCATCGCGATGGGCCTCATCTCCGACCAGGTCGACGGTGAGACCCGCTACGTCGCGCTGACCGACATCCTCGGTGCCGAGGACGCCTTCGGCGACATGGACTTCAAGGTCGCCGGAACCCGCGAGTTCGTCACCGCTCTCCAGCTCGACACCAAGCTCGACGGCATCCCCGCCGAGGTGCTCGCCGGAGCCCTGACCCAGGCCCGCGAGGCCCGTCACGCGATCCTCGACGTGATGGCCGAGGCCATCGACACGCCCGACGAGATGTCGGTGCACGCACCGCGCATCATCAGCGTCCGGGTGCCCGTCGACAAGATCGGTGAGGTCATCGGCCCGAAGGGCAAGGTCATCAACCAGATCCAGGACGACACGGGCGCGAACCTGTCGATCGAGGACGACGGCACGGTCTACATCGGTGCGACCAACGGTGAGGCCGCTGAGGCTGCCCGCGCCATGGTCAACGCGATCGCCAACCCGACCATGCCCGAGGTCGGCGAGCGCTACCTCGGCACCGTCGTCAAGACGACCAACTTCGGTGCGTTCGTCTCGCTGCTCCCGGGCAAGGACGGCCTGCTGCACATCAGCAAGCTCCGTTCGCTGGCCGGCGGCAAGCGCGTCGACGCCGTGGAGGACGTCGTCTCCGTGGGTCAGAAGGTCCAGGTCCAGATCGCCGAGATCGACGACCGCGGCAAGCTCTCGCTGATCCCCGTCGTCGAGGAGGGTGCCTCTGACGAGGCCGCCGCCTCGTCCGACGAGGCCGCGACTGCCGAGGACGGCAGCGAAGGCTGAGTGTGACCACGAGCAACAACCGGGCGGCCGGCCAGCAGACTTCTGCTGGCCGGTCGTCCGTTCCCCAGAAGATCGGCTCCACGCGCACGCTGTTGACCGTCAAGGACGACGACGGCCAGGTGGTCTCGCGAGTCCGACGTACGATCCTGCCCGGCGGCCTCCGTGTCGTGACCGAGCAGATGGCCGGCGTCCGCTCCGCGTGCATCGGCGTGTGGGTCGGGGTCGGCTCGCGCGACGAGACGCCCACCCTGCACGGCGCCTCACACTTCCTCGAGCACCTGCTCTTCAAGGGCACCCGTGAGCGTTCGGCGATGGACATCTCCGTCGCGCTCGATGCCGTGGGTGGTGAGTTCAACGCCTTCACCGCCAAGGAGTACACCTGCTTCCACGCGCGGGTTCTCGACCACGACCTGCCCCTGGCCGTGGACGTGATCGGCGACATGATCACCAGCTCGCTGATCAGCGCCGCCGATGTTGAGGCCGAGCGTGACGTGATCCTCGACGAGATCGCGATGCATGACGACGATCCCGACGACGTGGTGCACAACCTGTTCGCTGCCCAGGCGTACGGCGACACCCCGCTCGGGCGTCCGATCGCCGGCACCGATGCGTCCATCGCCGCACTGACCCGCACCCAGATCAGCCGGTTCTACAAACACCACTACCGGGCCTCGAACATGGTGGTCGCGGTTGCCGGCAACGTCGACCACGCATCCGTCGTCCGCGACGTCCGCACTGCTTTCGACCGCTTTGGTTTCCTCGCCGGTGACGAGCGACCGCGCAGTCCCCGGGTCAGTGCGAAGGCCCGCAAGCTCAAGCCCGGCACGATCCGGACCCACCGGGCCATCGAGCAGGTCAACCTGGTGCTCGGGGTCAACGGTGTGACCCGCAGCGATGAGCGGCGCTTCGCCCTAGGCGTCCTCAACACGGCACTGGGTGGCGGCACGTCGTCGCGCCTGTTCCAGGAGGTCCGGGAGAACCACGGGCTGGCCTACTCCGTCTACTCCTTCGCCGGCCACCACGCCGACGCCGGCATGGTCGGTGTCTCGGTGGGATGCCTGCCCGACAAGCTCGACCAGGTGCTCGAGGTGGTCCGCGACGAGGTGCGCAAGGTGGCCGAGGACGGGATCACCCAGGAGGAACTCGACCGGGGCAAGGGCCAGCTGCGGGGTGGGCTGGTGCTCGGGCTCGAGGACTCCGGGTCACGGATGTCACGCATCGGCAAGGCCGAGCTGGTCCACGACGAGCTGCTCAGCATCGACGAGGTGCTGGCCCGCATCGATGCGGTGACCCTTGACGACGTACGCCGTCTGGCAGCGGAGCTGTTCGCCCAGCCCGAGGTGCTGGCGATCGTCGGCCCTGAGCCACCTGCGACCCCGGGCGCTGACGCCTCGGCCACCAATCCCTGACGCTTCGTGCATCAAGGCCTGACCTCTCGTGGGCCTGGGGTCAGCGCATCAGATGGGCCACGCCGGCACAGGTGATCGCCCACAGCACGCTGGAGAAGGTGCCGATGATGAAGCGCTCGGCGGCGCCGGGGGTCTCGGTGCGCAGCTCGGGGTAGCGGCCGAGCCCCTTCAGGGCCAACACGATCGCGATGCCCTCGGGCCAGCCGGCGGCGATCGTGACGAACACGGCAGCGCGCTCGAGGCCGCCGATCCAGGCACCGCCGCGGAGCACCTCACCGGCGCTGCGCAGGGACCCGTCGGCGCTCGAGCGAGCCCCGTCGATCAGGGCGAAGACGCTGGAGGTGAGGACGCCGCCCCCGGCCACGGCGACGACGCCGGCCAGGGTGATGCCGGCGATCAGGGGTGCGTCGGGGGAGAGCACGGTCTCGTCGCGGGCGGCCAGCACGACCGCGGTGGTGGCCATTCCGACGATGAGCCCGGCGGTGACCAGGTGGATGCCGGGAGCGCGCAGGCGCCACCCCGGCACGGCGATGACGAGGGTGGCGACGAGCACGACCAGGACGACCGTGCCCATTCAGCCCTCCTTCATCTCGTGCAACATCTGCTCCACCAGTTCCTTGGCCCGCTGCCCCTCAGTGAGGTTGGCGGCCCGTGCCCGCTGGGTCACGGCTGACTGGCTGATGCCGAGCCGCTGGCCCACAGCCTGGTGGTTGAGCCCTTCGGCGAGCCGGTCGGCCACCTCCCAACCGCCGTCAGTGCGGCGGGCCAGCAGGGTGGCCCACAGCCAGAGCACGGTCTCCAGTTGCCGGGCACGGTAGTCGTCGGCACCGACGACGCAGATCCGCCCGGGGGAGCTCTTCGCCCGGGTGACCGCGCTGCGCGCGTGGAGGTACGCCGGCCCACGCCCGGCGCGCGCGTTCTCGGGCAGCGGCAACTCGATCTCGCCGATGCCGAGGCCGATGTTCCACTGCTCGCTGCGCAGCAGGCGTTCGATCACTGTGGCCACCGCCCCGGGGTCGCCGTACACCGCCTGGATCTCGTCGCCGGCGGTGCGTTCAAAGGGCAGCGCCGCCCCCTCGGCGTACGCCGTGGTCGCCTCGGGGACGAGGTCCGCCGTGGTGCGACTGGAGCGTTGGTCGACGGTGAGGACGTAGTAGAGGTGCATCTGAGCCTCCTGAAGGGTGGCGCCTTCTCGGAGGATAGTTCAGGTTATTTCCTTATGCAAGCAGATATAAGGAAATAACCTCAAGTAGCAACAAGGGAGGAAATGTCCTGCTCAGCGTCGGCCGAGCAACCCGACCACGGCCGGGCTCTTGCTGTCGACGACGCTGACCCGGAAGCCGGCCTGCACCAGCGCGGCGGAAGCCTTCTCCAGCTGTGTCGGCAGCTGCTCGGCCCGGGTTGCGTCGTAGAAGAGGGCGATGGTGCCGCCGGGGGAGAGGCGCTCGTGCAGCAACGCCAGCTCGTCCTGGCAGTCACGCACCCAGAACAGATTCACGTTGAACGCGAAGACCTTGTCGAGCCGCTTCACCGGCACCCGCAGGGTGGCGAGGTCGATGTGGCGCACCGCCAGCCGGCCGGCAGCCAGGTATTCGGCACACCGCCGCTTGGTGCGGTCCACGCCGGACTCGGACCGATCGATGGCCAGCAGCTTTCCGGTCTGGAGTCGGCTGCAGATCAACTCCGCCGCCTCCCCTTGACCGCAACCAATTTCGAGCACTTGGTCGCCGGGTTGGACGTCGAGGATGTCGACCGCCCAACGGATGCGAGCGGGGATCGTCTGCAATGCCATGGCCCAAAGCATCCCACTACCGTGTTCGTTCGTCAGTCACCCTCCCCTCGGGTGTCGCCCGGTCGCGTAGGTTTGCGCCTGTGACGGACATGAAATTGAAGGTGGGCGTGCTCGGCGCGCGAGGCAAGGTCGGGGCAGAGATCTGCCGCGCGGTCGAGACGGCCGACGACACGGAACTGGTGGCCGCGATCGATGCCGGTGACGACATCAACGCCCTGGTCGAGGCAGGTGCCCAGGCGGTCGTCGACTTCACCCACCCCGACGTGGTGATGGACAGCCTTGAGTTCTGCATCGACCACGGCATCCACGCCGTGGTCGGCACCACCGGCTTCGACGAGGGTCGGCTGTCGCAGCTGGAGACCTGGCTGGGGGCCTCGCCGGCCACGGGCGTGCTGATCGCGCCCAACTTCTCGATCGGCGCGATCCTGATGATGCGCTTCGCGGCCGCGGCTGCGCCCTTCTACGACTCGGTCGAGGTCGTCGAGATGCACCACCCGGACAAGGCCGACGCGCCCTCCGGGACCGCACGGCGTACGGCGGAGCTCATTGCCGCAGCCAGGCGCGATGCCGGCTCGGGGCCGATGCCCGACGCCACCTCCACCGAGCTCGACGGCGCCCGCGGCGCCGAGGTCGACGGCGTACGTGTGCACGGCCTGCGGATCCGCGGCATGGTCGCCCACCAGGAAGTCCTGCTCGGCGGCCCGGGGGAGACCCTGACGATCCGCCACGACTCGATGGACCGCGCGTCGTTCAGCCCCGGTGTGCTGACCGGTCTGCGCGCAATCTCCTCGCGTCCCGGCCTGACCGTCGGTCTTGAGCAGTTCCTTGACCTCGACTGATGTTCGTCGGACGTGCCGAAGGCGGTCCGTTCGACATGCAGTTGCGCAGGGTGGCGCGCGCGTCCCTGCCTGATCTGGGCGGCGGCGGCGACAACTGCATGTCGAACGGGCCGGTGGCAGGCGAAGTCGGGCGGGTGCGGCCGGGGCGGGGAGTGGCCGCCAGCGCGGCAGGACGGATACGGGCAAAGGTCCGAAACTGCACAATTCTCGCGTTGCAAGAAATTGCAGTGGTCCAGACCTTTCGGGTTACCCCTGAGTAATGAAAGGGTTGGCGGCGGGGAGGGAGACCCCGACGCAGTACGGAAGGCTCAACTCATGCGTAACACCCCGGCATGGGCCGCTCTCGGTGTGGCCACTCTTGCCACCAGCCTGGCCCTGACCGCTCCCGCTGGAGCCCAGACGGCGCAGACCGCGCAGACCGCTCAGCACAAGTCCGACGACGCCGTGACGACATTGCAGTCGCACCCGAAGGCGGCTCGCGCCAGCGACGGTCAGGCGTTCAAGGTCGGCCAGACCATCGTCGATGCCGACGGCACGCGTCACGTGCGCATGCAGCGCACCTACCACGGCCTCGAGGTCGTGGGTGGCGACCTGGTGGTCCACCAGGACGCCGCCGGAGACCTGGAGGGCGTCAGCCAGACGCTCGCGAAAGCGCTGTCGGTCAACACCACGGCGACCGTCGGGAAGGCGCTCGCCAAGACTCGGGCGCTCGGTTCCAAGGTGGCCCAGTCTATCACCAAGCTCGACGTCAAGGGCGCTCCTGCGCTGGTCGTCGACGCCACCATCGCCTCCCCGCGCCTGGCCTGGCGCGTGATGAGCTCGGGCCACCAGGCCGACGGCACGCCGAGCCGCCTCGCGACGTACGTCGACGCCACGACCGGCAAGGTGATCCGCAGCGAGCAGCAGATCATCAACGTCGACGGACAGGGGCAGACGCTCTACAGCGGCACGGCCACCATCCCGGTGACCAAGTCGGGTTCGACCTACACGCTCACCGACCCGGTGCACGGCAACGGCGTGACCACCGACATGGGCAACAAGACCGACTCCATCCTCTGCACCCTGCTCGGTCTCGGTTGCACCAACGGCACCAAGATCACCAGCACCGACAACGTGTTCGGCAACGGCTCGAACAGTGATCGTCAGACTGCCGCCGCCGACGCGGTCTACGGTGCCGCCGAGACCTGGGACTACTTCAAGAACGTCCACGGTCGCAACGGCATCTTCGGTGACGGTTCGGGTGCCCCGAGCCGGGTCCACTACGGCAACGACTACGTCAACGCCTTCTGGGACGGCGAGAAGATGACGTACGGCGACGGCGACGGCAGCGAGTTCGGCCCGCTGGTCTCCCTCGACGTCTCCGGCCACGAGATGTCGCACGGTGTCACCGAGCACACCGCCGGGCTGACCTACTCCGGCGAGTCGGGCGGGCTCAACGAGGCCACCTCCGACATCTTCGGCACGATGGTGGAGTTCTACGCCGCCAACTCCAACGACCCGGGCGACTACTACATCGGCGAGGAGTTCGACCTCAAGAACCACGCCGGCTTCCGCCGCATGGACGACCCGGCGAAGGACGGGGCCTCGCAGAGCTGCTGGAGCACGGACACCAAGAACGTCGACGTGCACTACTCCTCGGGAGTGGGCAACCACTTCTTCTACCTCCTCGCCGAGGGGTCGGGCGCCAAGACGATCGGCGGAAAGGCGCACAACTCGCCGACCTGCAACGGCTCCACGATCACCGGTGTCGGCCGCGACGCCGCCGCCAAGATCTGGTTCCGCGCGCTCGACGTGTACATGACGTCGAGCACCAACTACGCCCAGGCCCGCACCGCCACGCTCAACGCGGCCAAGGATCTCTACGGCCAGGGCAGCGCGCAGTACAACACCGTGGCTGCGGCGTGGAGCGCCGTCTCGGTCAACTGATCGGTGCCTGATGCCGGGTGCCCCCGGCAGGTCGAGACCTCCTCCCGGCCGAAATGAGAACTTCCCGGCCGGAATTTCGGCCGGGAAGTTCCCATTTCACCGGGTACCCGGTGAAATGGGGCTGGGACAGGTGTGGCAGGTGGGACTCGTGGGCTACAGGGCGGTGTGGAGTCGGACCTGCTTGACCGTCACCGTGCCGTCGCCGCGCAGGTCCAGCTCGCGATGAGCACCGTCGGGCGCCCAGCCGGCCCCTTCGAGGAATGCCCTGAGCTGGTCGGCGTCGGCGTTGACCCAGAACGTCGCCCGGTGGAACTTGTCCGCGCGCAACGTGTCGGCACAGGCCTGCAGCAGTCGCGAGCCATGGCCCTTGCCGAGCTCGTCGGGGTCGACCGAGAACTCCACGATGTCACCGTCGGCGACCTGGTCGCCGTCCGGATCCTGGCTCGGCATGGTCGACGCGAAGCCGGTGATCCGGTTGCGCTCGAGGGCGACGAGTACCCGGTTGCGGGCGTCCTTCGGCCGGGTCATCGACTCGTGCCAGATCCGGGCGAGCTCGTCGGCGGTGAGCTCGGCCAACACCTCGGCCGGCAGCAACTCGGCGTACGACGACTGCCAGGCGCGCACCTGCACCGAGGCAATGCCCGGCGCGTCATCTGCCCAGGCGACGCGGACTGAGACATCGGCGGTGGGGGAGTTCATGACCCCATCGTTGCAGGGCGGCGCCGGAGGGGAGGGACGAGGTCACAGCCCTCGTGTTACACCAGATCGCCAGAAATGCGTGAGTTCGTAACATCCGCTGTTACCGTGGTCACTGTGTACGGCAACGACTTCACCACCCCCGAGCAGCAGGCGGCCCCGGATTCGGCCGCGCCGCGCCCGGCCGACGACGAGCCCGCCTCCTTCCGTGCTCTCCTCGAGGCCGACGACCGGGTCGAACCCCGCGACGAGATGCCCGAGGCGTACCGAAAGACGTTGATCCGCCAGATCGCGCAACACGCACACTCCGAGATCATCGGCATGCAGCCCGAGGGCAACTGGATCAGCCGGGCGCCCAGCCTGCGTCGCAAGGCAATCCTGATGGCCAAGGTGCAGGACGAGGCCGGCCACGGCCTCTACCTCTACGCTGCCGCCGAGACGCTCGGCGTCGACCGGGCCGACCTGCTCGACCAGTTGCACAGCGGTCGGCAGAAGTACTCCTCGATCTTCAACTACCCCACGCTCACCTGGGCCGACGTCGGGGCGATCGGCTGGCTCGTCGACGGCGCCGCGATCGTCAACCAGGTGCCGCTGTGCCGGTGCTCCTACGGGCCCTACGCCCGGGCGATGGTGCGGGTCTGCAAGGAGGAGTCGTTCCACCAACGCCAGGGCTTCGAGATCCTGCACACGCTGTCCCACGGCAGCGACGCGCAGAAGGCGATGGCCCAGGACGCGGTCAACCGCTACTGGTGGCCGAGCCTGATGATGTTCGGCCCTCCCGACGACGACTCGCCCAACTCCGCCCAGTCGATGGCCTGGGGCATCAAACGCTTCTCCAACGACGACCTGCGCCAGCGGTTCATAGACATGACCGTCCCGCAGGCCGAGGCCCTCGGGCTCACCCTCCCCGACGACGCGATCGCGTGGAACGAGGAGCGCGGCCACTACGACTTCACGCCGGTCGACTTCACCGAGCTCTTCGAGGTGATCCGCGGCAACGGCCCGTGCAACGAGCAGCGCCTCTCCCACCGGGTCCGCGCCCACGAGGAGGGCGCCTGGGTTCGCGAGGCAGCAGCGGCGTACGCCGACAAGCAGGCCGCCCGCAAGCAGACGGAGTCGGTGGCATGAACGCGAGTCCCGAGGAACCACTCTGGGAGGTCTTCGTCCGTTCTCGTCGCGGCCTGTCCCACGTGCACGTCGGGTCGCTGCACGCCGCCGACGCCGAGATGGCGTTGCGCAATGCCCGTGACCTCTACACCCGTCGACGCGAAGGTGTGTCGATCTGGGTGGTGCCGGCGGCCGCGATCGAGGCCACCAGCCCCGACGAGAAGGACTCCTTCTTCGACCCCGCCGTCGACAAGGTCTATCGCCACCCCACGTTCTACGACGTGCCCGAGGGGGTCGAGCACCTATGAGCACCCCACCGAGTTCTTCGACTCCTCCGCTTCGCTCCTCCGCCGAACAACTCGCCGGGGACCCCGCCATGAGCACCCCACCGAGTTCTTCGACTCCTCCGCTTCGCTCCTCCGCCGAACAACTCGCCGGGGACCCCGCCATGAGCACCCCACCGAGTTCTGAACAACTCGCCGGGGACCCCGCCATGAGTCCGCTCGAGAACTATCTGCTGGCCCTGGCCGACGATGCGTTGATCTCCTCCCAGCGCCTCGGCTGGTGGATCAGCCGTGCGCCGCAGCTCGAGGAAGACGTGGCGATGGCCAACATCGGTCTCGACCAGCTCGGCCAGGCCCGAGCCCTGCTGACCCTGGTCGGCGAGACGACCGGGCAGAGCGAGGACGAGCTGGCCTACCTGCGCGACGAGCGGGACTTCCGCAACGTCTGCCTCGTGGAGCGGGAGCAGAGCGACTTCGCGGTGGCGATGACCCGCCTGCTGATCTTCTCCACCTGGCAGCACGAGCTCTACGGCGCCCTGACCTCCAGCAGCCACCCGACACTGGCCGCGATCGCGGCCAAGGCCGTCAAGGAGACCGCCTACCACGCCGACCACGCCGCGCACTGGGTGCTGCGACTGGGCGACGGCACCGATGAGTCCCACCGCCGGATGCAGGCGGCGCTGGAGGCGGAGTGGCCGTGGCGCGACGAGCTCTTCGACAACACGTTTCTCAATGAACCAGACCTCAACGTTGCACCACACGACGCACAACTCATGGTCGACGGCACTGCCGTCGATCCCGCAACACTGCGAGAACCGGTCGAACGGCGACTCGGCGCCGTCCTCGACCAAGCCACGCTGGGCGTGCCCGAGCCCCGGGTCGTGTTCAGCAAGGGACGAGATGGGAGACACACCGAAGTGATGGGCTATCTGCTTTCCGAGATGCAACACCTCCACCGCTCACACCAGGGGGACACGTGGTGAACGCGACCCTGACCCGCTCCCGGGCCTGGAGCATCGCCGCGGCCGTTCCCGACCCCGAGCTGCCCGTCGTCACCATCGCCGACCTGGGCATCCTGCGTGACGTCACCGAGCACGACCAGGGCTCCGTGCACGTGCGGATCACGCCGACCTATTCCGGGTGTCCGGCGATGGAGACGATCCGCGAAGACATCGTCACGGCGCTCTCCGAGGCCGGGTACCGCCACGTCTGCGTCGAGTTCGTGCTCGCCCCGGCGTGGACCACCGACTGGATGAGCGACGAAGGACGCCGCAAGCTCTCGGCGTACGGCATCGCGCCGCCGGGGCCGCGCCACTCCGTGGAGCTCACCCTGTCGGTGAAGTGCCCGCAGTGCGGCAGTGCGCGCACCCGCGAGCTGAGCCGCTTCGGCTCCACGTCCTGCAAGGCGCTGTGGGTGTGCGGTGACTGTCGGGAGCCGTTCGACCACTTCAAGGCGATCTGAATGACGAGGCACGCCGCGTTCCACCCCCTTCGGGTCTCCACGATCGAACCGCTGACCGATGACGCGGTGGCGCTGACCTTCGAGGTGCCCGACGACCTTCGAGGGGCCTACACCTGGCGTGCCGGGCAACACCTGACCATCAACTGCGACGACGGCGTACGCCGCAGCTATTCGATCGCCACGTCGCCGACCAGCGGCGTGATGAAGGTCGGCATCAAGCGCATCCCGGGAGGCGCGTTCTCCGGGGCCGCGCTCGACCGGCTCCGTCCCGGTGACAGCCTCGAGGTGATGACACCGGCAGGCCGCTTCAGCCCCGTGGGCGGCGTTGGTCAGCCGCGGTCGTACGCCGCGATCGCTGCCGGGTCGGGCATCACGCCGGTGCTCTCCATCGTGACGTCACTGCTCGAGTCGGAGCCCGAGGCCGAGGTGACGCTGCTCTACGCGAACCGAAACAGCGGCTCGGTGATGTTCCTCGACGAGGTGCATGACCTCAAGGACCGGTTCCTGACCCGCTTCCGGGTCGTCCACGTCCTGTCCCGCGAGGAGCAGGAGGTCGAGATGTTCTCCGGGCGCCTCGACGTGGAGCGGATGCAGCGCATCATCGGCTCCTTCCTGCCGGTCGACTCGGTCGACGAGTGGTTCCTCTGCGGCCCGTTGGAGATGGTCACCGCGTTGCGTGACGAGCTGGTGTCGGCGGGAGCCACATCGGTCCACACCGAGCTCTTCCACGCGGAGACCACGCCCCGGCCGCGCCCCACCGAGGACACTGTGGGCGAGGGCGAGTCGGGGGCCGCGAAGGTGACGGTGAGGCTCGACGGACGCAGTTCGACGTTCTCCCTGGCACGTGGTGGCGCTCCGGTGCTGGAGGCGGCGCTCGCCGTCCGCTCCGATGCACCGTTCGCCTGTCGCGGCGGGGTCTGCGGTACCTGCCGGGCCAAGGTCGTCTCCGGGACCGTTGAGATGGACACCAACTGGGCGCTCGAGGACGACGAGGTCGCGCGCGGCTACGTGCTCACCTGCCAGTCCCACCCGACCTCCGACGAAGTGGTCATCGACTACGACGCCTGATGCCCGAACGCGCCGGCATCGATCACTGACTCTCGGCCGACAGCCCCTGACGCCGCGTGCAGCAAGGACAGCGCAACAAGACAGGGCAGCAAGGACTGACGTCGCCCGGTCACGTGGCAGCGGCGGCCAGTCGGTCTGCATCAAGGCCGGAGCTGCCGGCGAGCAGCACCGCGCCGGCCACCGAGAGCAGCATGCCGAGCCCCACCACGGGCCACCAGCCGGCACGCAGCTGGTCTTCCAGGAAGGCGATGCCCACGACGGCCGGAAGGAACGTCTCGGCCAGGATCAGTGCGGCCGTGGTGGGAGCCACCGTGACGCCCTCCAGCGATATCGAGTAGAGCCAGAACGCGACCACCCCCAGCACCGGGACAGCGAGAGCGACCACGACGACGGGTGCCGACCACTCGGCGCGTACGCCGCGGACGGCCAGCGCGGAGCCGGCGTACCCGCACCCGGCCACGAAGCCGAGCGTCACCATGCGGTGGCTGCGCGCCAGCCCCAGGCCCAGGGCCAGGCACGCGGCGACCAGCAGCCAGGAGACCCCCGGCAGCAGCCAGCCGGTCGGGGTGTCGCCCGGAGCTCCGGCTCCGGCAGCGACCAGGGCGATGCCGACGGTCACCGCCATGACGGCCATCCATCCGCGCCGCCCCAACGGTTCGTGCAGGCGGTGGGCCGACCACAGGGCGGTGACCGGCATCGACAGTGAGATCGTGGCCTGGGCGAGGTAGAGCGGCAGGTTCCAGATCGCCACCGCATGCAGCACGAAGCCGGCGAGGTAGACCAGCACGACGGCCACCAGGAGGGGACTGGTCAGGGCCATTCGCAGGAAGGCGCTGATCGAGCTGGTCTCGTCCTCGTGGTTGCGCACGGCCATGGCCTGCCACACCGCGGCGACTCCGAAGAGCACGGCCGAGACCAAGGCCGCCGACAGGCCGATCAGCATGGTCTCACCGGGCGTGCCGGCCGGGACTCATCAGCGGTAGTGCTCCGGGAGCGGCTGGCCGATCTTCACCTGGGGCTTGGGCAGGCGCAGGAAACGCATGTTGACCGCGCGCATCACGGCGTACATCGTCACGCCCTTGAGCGGCTCATCGGGGAAGCGCTTGCGGACCTGGCTGCGCACCCGGAACCGGAGGAAGAGGATGTCACCGACGACCAGCACCAGCGTGATGAACCACAACGTGTTCGCCATCCGCACCGCGCTGTCGCCGAAGAGGCCGTAGCCCATCAGCACGATCACGATCAGCAGCGGCGCGAGGAGCTCGGTGAACCCCAGTCGGGAGTCGACGTAGTCGCGGATGAAGCGGCGGACGGGCCCCTTGTCCCGCGGCGGCAGGTTCTTCTCGTCACCGGTGCGCATTGCCTGGCGCACCTTCTGGCTCGATTCCATCCGCAACTCGCGCTGGCGCTTGGCGAGAGCCTTGCGGTCGTTGGGCAGCTTGGCGCGGGCCCGCGCGGCCGCCTCGGCTTCCCTGCGGGACGGAGTGGGTCGACCCTTGGCCCCCGGACGGTCCTCGTGGACCTCAGGGTCGGGGGTGGATTCGTTGGTGTTGCGACGGAACAACGCGGCAGCCTTCGAGCGAGGGTGGACTGTGTGCCCCCAGCCTACCGGCACCCGTCTCTCGCCCGTGCTTGCGTTTGGGCCTAGGGTTGGTGGGAGAGCATCAACCCACCACTGTCATGTCGCCCCGGCGACCAGCCGACCCAAGAGGGGGCCGCATCCGATGAGCCTTTGGAAGCGCTTCACGATGATCTTCCGATCCAAGGCCAACAGCGCACTCGACCGCGCCGAAGACCCGCGCGAGGTGCTGGACTACAGCTACCAGCGCCAGCTCGAGCTCCTCTCGAAGGTACGCCGTGGCGTGGCCGACGTGGCCACCAGCCGAAAGCGTGTCGAGCTGCAGGTCAACCAGCTCGAGCAGCAGCAGACCAAGCTGCAGACCCAGGCCCAGAAGGCGCTCGACATGGGTCGCGAGGACCTTGCGCGTGAGGCCCTGACCCGCAAGTCCGCGCTGACCGGTCAGATCAACGACCTCAAGACCCAACACGCCAACCTGCAGGGTGAGGAGGAGAAGCTCACCCTCGCCCAGCAGCGGCTCAACGCCAAGATCGAGTCCTTCCGCACCCGCAAGGAGACGATCAAGGCCAACTACACCGCGGCCGAGGCGCAGACCAAGATCAACGAGGCGCTCTCCGGCATCGGCGAGGAGATGGGCGACGTCGGCATGGCCATCCAGCGTGCCGAGGACAAGACCACCAACATGCAGGCGCGTGCCGGTGCCATCGACGAGCTGATCGCCAGTGGCGCGCTCGACGACGTGTCCAACTCCTCGGGCCAGGACGACATCTCCCGCGAGCTCGACTCGATGAGCTCGCAGGCCGACGTGGAGGCCGAGCTGGCCGCGCTCAAGGGTGGCGGCAGCAAGCCGGCCATCGACTCTCCTGCCCAGGAGGGCGCGATCCTCGATGCCGAGGCCGAGAAGGTCGAAGGCAACAACGGAGGCCAGGCATGATCGTCCGCATCCTCGGTGAGGGCCAGTTCGACGTGGCCGACTCGGCCGTCGACCGACTCAACGCGCTCGATGCCCAGGTCGAGGCCGCCGTCGAGGCCGACGACACCGACGCGTTCTCCGCCGCACTGGGTGAGCTGCTCGACGTGGTCCGCTCCGTCGGGGTGCCCCATGACGCCGAGGCGATCGACGTCTCCGACGTGGTACTCCCGCCGGCCGACGCGACGGTCGCCGAGGTGCGCGAGATGCTGTCCGACGACGGCCTGATCCCCGGCTGAGACGACTGTGGCTCACTCCCGCTTCATCAAGGACCGTGGTCTCACCGCGCGGATGACCCTGACCATGTTCCTGCTCGGAGCACTCTTCGTGGTGTTCATGGTCGTGCTGATGGGCGCGGCCCTGCAGTCCGGCAACGGCGGGCTGGTGCCGGTCATCGGCATCGTCGGCATCGGCATCGCGTTCTACCAGTGGTGGAGCTCTGACAAGGTCGCGATGCGGGCCATGCGGGCTCGTGAGGTCTCCCCGGAGGAGGCTCCCGAGCTGCACGGCATGATCGACCGGCTGTGCACCATGGCCGACATGCCCAAGCCCCGGGTCGGGGTGGCCGACATGGACCTACCGAACGCGTTCGCCACCGGCCGCTCGCCGGAACGGGCGGTGGTCTGCGTGACCACCGGCATCCTGCGTCGGCTCGACGCGGAGGAGCTGGAGGGGGTGCTGGCCCACGAGCTGTCCCACGTCGCCCACCGCGACGTGCTGGTGATGACCGTGGCCTCCTCGGCCGGCATCGTGGCCGGCATGGTCACCCAGTCCGTGCAGTACGGCGGGTTGTCCCTGCTCGGCGGTGGGCGGGGCCGCAGCAGCAACAACAACGGCGGAGCGCTGCCGTTCTACCTGGTCGCCATCCTGGTCAGCCTGCTCGTCTACGCGGTCAGCTTCATCCTGACCCGGATGCTCTCGCGCTATCGCGAGCTGTGTGCCGACCGGGCCGGCGCCTACCTCACCATGAAGCCCGGAGCATTGGCCTCGGCCTTGCAGAAGATCACCGGTGAGATGGCCGCGATCCCGCAGAAGGACCTGCGTGCCTCGAGCGCGATGAACGCCTTCTTCATCGCCCCGGCGATCAGCGGTGCGTCGCTGAAGACACTGACCTCCACGCACCCGTCCCTCGAGCAGCGCCTGCAGCAGCTGGCCAAGATCCAGGCCGAGCTCGGCCGCCCGATGGGCTGACATGGGCATCTGGGACTCCATCCTCGGTCGCAGCAAGGTGACCCGGGCAAATCTCGACGCGCTCTTCATGGTGCCCTCTGCCGCGGTCACGCTGCAGACCGCGGCCGGCCTGGAACCGACCGGCACCGGCTCGGTCTGCTTCCGTGGCGCCACGGGCGCAGCCTTCGCGCAGACCCAGGCCGACATCGTCGCCCTGCTCAACGACAACCCCGACGCTCCCGACGTCGAGGTCACCCAGGACAGCTTCGGCTTCACCTGGCTGGTCGTGCAGCGCGACCCGACGGACACCGCGGGCCTGTGCACCGACCTGCACGCGGTCAACACCACCTTGGAGAGCCAGGGCTTTGCCAGCGGCCTGCTCTGCTCCCTGGTTGCCTTTGCCGACGCGTCGGGTCGCAGGGCCGGGTTGGTCTACCTCTACAAGCAGGGCACGTTCTATCCGTTCGCACCGGCCGCCGGCAGTGGTGGCGGCATCGACGGGGCTGGTCAGCAGCGCCGTGACAACCTGCTGGAGATCCAGATCCGTGACCAGCTCGCCGCCGAGCTGCCGATGGAGCAGGAACTCTCCCGCTGGCTCGCCGTCTGGGGAGCCCCCGGCCTCTGACGGGCCAGCCCCACCTGGGTCCTCGGGGCTGAGCGCCGTCCGTTCAGACGACAACGTCCTGCGTCCCGGTTGTGCACGCAGGACGCGAGGCAGTACGTCGTACGTCGTGAGTCAGTCGCGTGCGCTCTTGCCGGGGAGCTGGAGCATCCGCTGGAGCGCGATGTCGGCGAACTTCTCGGTCTCGTCGTCAACGTCGATGACGTTGACCTCGTTGCCCTCGACCAGCGACTCCAAGGCCCACACGAGGTGGGGCAGGTCGATCCGGTTCATGGTGGAGCAGAAACAGACGGTTCGGTCGAGGAACGCGATCTTCTTGTCGGGGTGGGCATCGGCCAGGCGCTTGACGAGGTTGAGCTCGGTGCCGATCGCCCAGCTGGAGCCGGCCGGAGCCGCCTCGATGGTCTTGATGATGAACTCGGTCGAGCCAACCAGGTCGGCCTTGATGACCACCTCGTGCTT
The DNA here is from genome assembly GCA_001429555.1 of Nocardioides sp. Soil797. Lineage (GTDB taxonomy): Bacteria > Actinomycetota > Actinomycetes > Propionibacteriales > Nocardioidaceae > Nocardioides. The sequence continues at coordinate 373,624 of LMSR01000014.1, forward strand.
GCACTCGGGGTGGACCAGGATGTTGATGTCGGGGTCCTTCGCGCGCAGCTCGTCGACCACTTCGGGGCTGAACTTGCCGTGGACGGAGCAGTGTCCCTTCCACAGGATCATCTTCGCGTCTCGCAGCTGCTCGTCGGTCAGCCCACCCTTGGGCTTGAAGGGGTTCCACACGACGCAGTCGTCGAGGGAGTAGCCCATCTTGAGCACGGCCGTGTTGCGTCCGAGGTGTTGGTCGGGGAAGAACAGGACCTTGGCGTCGGGCTTCTGCGCGAAGGCCCACTCGAGCGCGACGTCGGCGTTGCTCGACGTACACACGGCGCCGCCGTTCTTGCCACAGAACGCCTTGATGTCGGCGGTCGAGTTCATGTAGGTGATCGGCACGACCTGGTCCTGCACGCCGGCGTCGGCCAGCGCGTCCCAGGCGTCCTCCACCTGGGACAGGCGGGCCATGTCGGCCATCGAGCAACCGGCAGCCAGGTCGGGCAGGATCACCTTCTGCTTGTCGGAGGTGAGGATGTCGGCCGACTCGGCCATGAAGTGCACGCCGCAGAAGACGATGTACTCCGCCTCCGGGCGGGCCGCGGCGTCGCGGGCCAGCTTGAAGGAGTCGCCGGTGACGTCGGCGAACTGGATGACCTCGTCACGCTGGTAGTGGTGACCGAGCACGAACACCTTGTCGCCCAGGGCGGCCTTGGCCGCTTCGGCACGGGCGACCAGGTCGGGGTCGGAGGCCGGGGGCAGGTCACCGGGGCACTCGACGCCACGCTCGGTGGAGAGATCCTTGCCCTTGCCCAGCGGGAGGAGCGGAAGCTCGACAGTCGTCATGGGCTCATCCTAGATGGGCACCGCCTGCTTGCGCGTCCCGGCTCAGAGCAACGAGCCGTGGTGGAGGTACGCCGTGGGCGGCTTCATGCCGCGCACCATCAGGTAGCCGCGGTGGTGGATCGACAGCCGCGCGGCCAACCCGACGTCGACGGCCCAGTGGTTGGCCGAGGTGATGTGACCGACCTCGAGGGTGGCACCGGTAGGGGTGGAGGCCAGCGCCTCCCACATCAGGTCCACGGCGGTACGCCGGCTGGTGGCGGCCAGCAGCACCGGTGCGCCGTGGTCATCGACATAGGCATACCCGGATCCGGTGGAACGTTCGGTGACGACGAGGCGGAAGTCGCCGGCGAGGAAGTCGTGGTCGGGACCGTGGGCGGCGCCGCGGGTCTGCCGGTCGATCGAGTCCATCAGGTCGCGGTCGCCGAGCGATCCCTCGCGCACCTTCTCGACCACTGGGATCGCGGATCTGTCGAGCCTGCCGTGCAGGCTCGTCTGCGCGTGCAGCTCGAAGCCGGCCAAGCGGTAGCGGCGCAATGCCAAGGGGTCGTCGGAAGCAGCGAGCATCCCGCGCAGGCAGCCGCGTCCGTGGTGGAGGGCGGCGGCGAGCAACTGGGTACCGATGCCCTGCCCCTGCATGCCCGGGCGGACCACGTAGGAGGAGAGGATCCACATCTTCTCCCGGGTGAACGAGGTGGCGAACCCGACGATCTCGTCGCCCCGGGTGGCCGCCCAGCAACCGCCCGGGTCGGTGCCGATGAGGTGGTGGGTGCGCCGGATCCAGCTCGCGGCCCGGTCCGCCGGACGCAGCTGGGGGTCGGGCCAGGCGCGTTGGTGGGTCCGCAGGTCGAGCTCGAGGAAACCCTCGGCGGAGAGACGCTCGACCAGAGGGACGTCGTCATGGCGGAGCGGACGAATCAGGACGTCATGCGTCGTGGTGCTCATGGCCACCACCTTGCATGACGTTGCGCGAGACGTCATGCGCAAGGGTTGCCCGGACGACCAAGGCGTATGACTTTGCGGGGTGCCGGACGGGAGTCGTCGCGGGTCGGCGCATCGGGCTCGGCATGATGGGGGCATGCGCGTGCTCATCGCCCCCGACAAGTTCGCCGGCACCCTGACCGCGGTCGAGGCCGCCGAGGCGATCGCCGAGGGCTGGCGCCGGCAGGCGCCCCAGGACGAGCTCGACCTGTGCCCGATGGCCGACGGTGGCCCCGGCTTCGTCGACGTCTTGCACGCCAGCCTGGGCGGCACCCTGCTCGCGGCCACCGTGCGCGGGCCGTTCGGGGAGCCGACCCCGACCACGATCCTCCTGCGCGAGCACACGGCGTACGTCGAGAGCGCGCATGCCTGCGGGCGGCATCTGCTCGGTGACGGTGACGCCGAGTCGGCCAGCACCTACGGCGTGGGGGAGATGGTCGGCCATGCTGTCGACGCGGGCGCCACCGCGATCGTGGTCGGGCTCGGCGGCAGCGGCACCAACGACGGGGGAGCGGGCCTGCTCGCGGCCCTGGGTGCGCATGCCGACGAGCCGCTGGACCAGGGAGTGGCCGGCCTCGTCGGTCTGACTCGTCTGGATCTCTCCGGTGCCGTGGACCGGGTCACCGGCGTCCGCCTCGTCGCCGCGTCCGACGTCGACAGTCCGTTGACCGGGCTGTTCGGGGCGACCAAGACGTTCGGTCCGCAGAAGGGGATCACCGAGGAGCGCCTGCCCGCTGTGGACGGCGTCCTCCAGGACTTCGCGGAGGTGGCCGATCGGCGCCTGGCGCTGGAGAAGGGCGCGGGGGCTGCCGGTGGGCTCGGCTATGCACTGCTGCTGCTCGGCGCCACGCGTTCACCCGGGATCGAGCTGGTCTCGCGAGCCGTCGATCTGCATGCCCGGGCCGAGTGGGCCGACCTGGTTCTGACCGGTGAGGGAGCCTTCGACTTCTCCAGCCGGTCCGGGAAGGTGCCCTACGGAGTGGCCCAGGTCGCGGCCGAGGCACTGCGTCCGTGTGTGGCCCTGGCCGGCCAGGTGATGGTCGGCTCCCGGGAGATGCGCGCACTGGGGGTGGAATCGGCGTACTCGATGGCTGAGCTGGTCGGTGAGGAACGGTCGTACGCCGACCCGGCCGGTGCACTGGCCGCCCTGGCAGAGCGCACCGCCCGCACCTGGTCACACTGAGTCGATGCGTTTCCGAAGGCCGAGAATTCGTCGCCGGCGTGGGGAATAACCGGGACTGTGCGACCATTGCACGTAGTAACACGCCACGAACTTTTGGGAGCCTGAGATGACCGAGCAGGTCGAGACGAACACCGATCACCGCACCGACCAGATCAACCTGAGCCCGGTTGCCGCGTCCAAGGTGCAGAGCCTCCTCGAACAGGAAGGCCGCGACGACCTGTCGCTGCGCATCTCCGTTCAGCCCGGCGGCTGCTCGGGCCTGCGCTACCAGCTCTTCTTCGACGAGCGCACCCTCGACGGTGACGTCGTGACCGACTTCGACGGCGTGTCCGTCGTGGTCGACCGGATGAGCGTGCCCTACCTCAACGGCGCGGTCATCGACTTCGTCGACACCATCGAGAAGCAGGGCTTCACGATCGACAACCCCAACGCGACCGGGTCCTGCGCCTGCGGCGACTCGTTCCACTGATCCACCCGACGCACGGGCGCCACGCGGCGTCCCGTGCGTCGATGGCCACCTGAGCGGCCCTCGTAAGCTGCGTGATCGGCCGTCAGATGCCGCTCGAGTGGCACTCAGCCCAAGGCGAAGCCCCTGTCGGGAATCCGACAGGGGCTTCGTTTTGCCCTTTGGGCTCCGGGCACCGCTAAGGGAGGGGTGGTGCCAGGTCTGGTGTGGCTCAGTCCAGATGCAGGTGCAGGCCGCCGGCAATGGTGGCGGCGCGGTCTGAGACGAACCACGTGGTCGGTCGATGAGCTGAGTGGCTTCCCCGCTGGGTCTCACGCGGGGTCGGGATCGGCAACTGGGCGCCGACGGCGCGGCAGTCGTTGATCATCTGATGCGGGGTCTCGGCGTCGGCGTAGGGCGTTCGAAAGCTCGCGATCTGGCTCATGAAATTGACCATAATCGTTACTCCGGGGTACCCCCAGCCGTACCCACAGGTAGTGTTCGGCAGCATGTCACTGCTGATCGCCGGATCCATCGCAACCGACCACCTGATGTCCTTCCCGGGCAAGTTCTCCGACTCGCTCGTCGTGGACCAGCTCGACAAGCTGAGCGTCTCGTTCCTCGTCGAGGATCTCGAGGTACGCCGCGGTGGCTGCGCCGCGAACATCTGCTTCGGGCTCGGCAACCTCGGCCTCGAGCCGGTGCTGGTCGGCGCCGTCGGTGAGGACTTCGCCGACTACCGCGGCTGGCTCGAGCGGCACAACGTCGACTGCGACTCCGTGCACGTCTCCGAGACCCGCCACACCGCCCGGTTCGTGTGCACCAACGACGCCGCGCACGCCCAGATCGCCTCCTTCTACGCCGGCGCGATGAGCGAGTCCCGCGAGATCGAGCTCAAGCCGATCGTGGACCGCGTGGGTGACCCCGAATACGTGCTCGTCGGTCCCGATGACCCCGACGGCATGCTGCGCCACACCGACGAGTGCCGCAGCCGTGGCTACCGTTTCGTGGCCGACCCGTCGCAGCAGCTGGCCTTCGGCGAGGGTCCGCTGATCCGCCAGCTGATCGACGGCGCGCACATCCTGTTCTCCAACGAGTACGAAGCCACCCTGATCACCCAGAAGACCGGCTGGTCGCGTGACGAGGTGCTCGACCGGGTCGGCACCTGGGTGGTCACCCTGGGTGCAGAAGGCGTGCGGATCGACCAGGCAGGTGCCGAGTCGATCTACGTCGAGGCCGTTCCCGAGATCGAGAAGGTGGAGCCGACCGGTGTCGGTGACGCATTCCGCGCCGGCTTCCTGGCCGCGCTGACCTGGGGCCTGCACACCGAGCGCGCCGCCCAGCTGGGCTGTCTGCTGGCCGTCTACGTGGTTGAGCAGGTCGGCACGCAGGAGTACACGCTCTCGCGCGAGGGTTTCCTCCAGCGCCTCGGCGACACCTACGGCGACGCGGCCGTCGCCGACGTCGAACCGCACCTGAAGACGATCCGCGCCTGACGGGCATCCTGCGCCACCGCCACTCCAGCCACTCTGATCACTCTGGTCACTCCCGGTTCGACCCCATTTCCCCGGGTACCCGGGGAAATGGGAACCTCCCGGCCGAAATTCCGGCCGGGAGGTTCCCATTTCGGCCGGGAAGTGCGGCGCCGGACAGCCCGCGAGGAAGTTGGGCGCCGGACAGCCCGCGGGTACGCCGACCCGTTGCGCGCTCCGCGATCGGCTCAGGAGACCCGACGTACGACGTAGGCCGGGGTGCAGTCAGTCGTGACCGCCTCGTCGACGTACTCCTGGCCGCGCATGCGGCACCACGCAGGCACGTCGACGCGTGCGGCGACATCGGTGGCCACCACGGCCACCAACTCGCCGATCCCCACCTCTGTGTAGCGGCGCGCCAGCTCGATGATCGGTGCCGGGCAACGCATGCCGCGACAGTCGAGCTCGAGCGCCCAGGCGGGTTCGGCTGCCCGACCGGCATCGGCGTTCACAGGTCGACCTGGGCCCGGATCGCCCGCACGACGTCGGGCAACTGGGTGAGGAACGAGTCCACCTGGTCGGCAGTGGCATCGAGGGTCAGGGAGACCCGCACGTTGCCGTGGGTGAGCACGCCCATCGCGGCGAGCACGTGACTGGGTTGCAGTGTCGAGGCGGTGCACGCCGACCCGGAAGCCACCCCGAAGCCGCGCCGGTCCAGCTCGGTCACCAAGGCCTCGCCGTCGACGTAGAGGCAGGAGAACGTCACCAGGTGGGGCAATCGCGAATCCGGGTCGCCCACCACCTCCACGTCGGGAACGGTGGCCGCCACGCGGGTACGGATCTCCTCGACGAGGGCGTGTTGTCGAGGAGCGATCTCGGCTCGAGCCTCGGTGACGGCCTGGAGCGCGGCGGCCGATGCCAGGGCACCGGGGACGTTCTCGAAGCCGAGGGAGCGTTCGTCGATGCGGTCGTCGCCGGGGAAGGGATTGCGCCAGCGAGCGCCCTTGCGCACGAGCAGGGCGCCGACCCCGGCCGGACCACCCCACTTGTGGGCCGAGACCGCCGCCGTGGCCCAACCCGTGGGCAGGTCGATGCGCCCGGCAGCGGCGCAGGCATCCATGAACAGCGGCGCGTCGACCGCGTCCGCGATCTCGGCCACGGGCTGGACGGTGCCGACCTCGTGGTTCGCGGCCTGGACCGCGACCACGCCCAGCGACTCCACGCCCAGCGACTCCATCGACAGGGCCGAGGCCACCACGTGGCCCTCACGATCGACGGGGAGCTCGATGACGCTGCCCCCGCGGGCGGCGTGCCAGTCGCCGGCGTGGACCACCGAGGAGTGCTCCACGGCACCACGGGCCAGCACGGGGGAGACTCGGGCCCGGCCGGCCAGGAGGCCGAGCACGCCGAGGTGTACGGCGTGGGTGCCGCTCGGGGTGAACGTCACCTCGTCCGGACGAACGCCCAGACAGGAGGCGACGACCTCGCGTGCGTTGTCCAGCATGAGCCGCGCGTTGCGGGCTGGTCCGTGAAGGCGGCGCGGGTCGGCGTACCCGTGCTCGAGGGCAGCCAGGAGGGTCTCCCGGGCGGCCGGATGCAGCGGTTCCGAGGACGCGGCATCGAGGTATGCAGGGGTGGTCACGAGGCTCCGTACGCCGAGGCAAATGTCACAGGTGGAATCTACCTGCCGACCTCTCGCCCAATCCCGGTACGGGTTCCGATAGTGTGCGACTTAACCGTTCAGTTCTTAGAGAGAGGCTCGTTCGTGGGTCTGCAACTCCCCAAGCGCGCCCGCCAGTTGGCGTTGGGCATCATGATGGGCTTCGGCCTCCTGATGCTGGGTGCGTGTTCAGCTGAGAGCAAGGCCCAGGCACAGCGCTGGGCCATGCCGGCGAACTCACCCGGCACCGAGCAGGGCGAATACATTGCCGAGCTCTGGAAGTGGGCGTGGGTCGCCGCACTCATCACCGGCGCCGTCGTGTGGGGTCTGATGTTCTACGTCTCCTGGCGCTACCGGCGCCGTAGCGAGGACGAGATTCCGGTTCAGACGCGCTACAACCTGCCGCTCGAGATCTTCTACACGATCTTCCCGATCATGATGGTGATCGTGTTCTTCTTCCACACCGTCGACGTGCAGAACAAGGTGCTCGACCACGACGACAACCCCGACTACGTCGTACAGGTCGTCGGGCAGCAGTGGTCGTGGACCTTCAACTACACCGAGGACGCCGACGATCTGGACGGCGCCGTGGCCTACACGGTCGGCACCGCCTCACAGATCCCGACACTGGTGCTCCCGGTCGACAAGACGATCGAGTTCAAGCTCTCCTCGCCCGACGTCATCCACTCCTTCTGGATCCCCGGGTTCCTGATGAAGATGGACGTCATCCCGGGTCAGGACGGCGAAGACCGCAACTCCTTCCAGGTCCACACGACCAAGGAAGGCGAATACATGGGCAAGTGCGCCGAGCTCTGCGGCGTCTACCACTCCCGGATGCTCTTCAACGTCGAGGTCGTCAGCCAGTCTGAGTACGACGACTACATCGCCGGTCTGAAGGCTGACGGGTTCGAGGCGAGCAAGCCGCTCCTCGGTGGCGAGCACGCCCGCACCCAAGCTGGTCTCGCTGAGGCCACTGAAGAACATGACAACGGAGGCGACGAGTGACCGCCACGGCATCACGTCCGACGACCACCCCTGAGCTGGAGGAGCGCAAGCCGCTCGGCCAGCAGGTGGTCAGGATCCTGACCACCACCGATCACAAGCTGATCGGCAAGATGTACCTCATCACCTCGTTCGCCTGGTTCATGGTCGGCGGCCTGATGGCCATGCTGATCCGTTCCGAGCTGGCCTACCCGGGCAACCAGATCGTTGCCGATGAGACCTACAACCAGCTGTTCACCATGCACGGCACGATCATGCTGCTGCTCTTCGCGACCCCGCTGTTCTTCGGGTTCTCGAACGTGATCATGCCGCTGCAGATCGGCGCGCCCGACGTGGCGTTCCCGCGGCTCAACATGTTCAGCTACTGGTGCTTCTTCTTCGGCGGGCTGATCGCGGCTGCCGGGTTCCTGACGCCCTCGGGTGCGGCCGACTTCGGTTGGTTCGCCTATGCGCCGCTCTCCGACGCCGTGCGTTCACCGGGCGTCGGCGGTGACCTGTGGATCATGGGTCTGTGGATGGCCGGCATCGGCACCATCCTCGGTGCGGTCAACTTCATCACCACGATCATCTGCATGCGTGCCCCCGGCATGACCATGTTCCGGATGCCGATCTTCGTCTGGAACACCCTGATCACCAGCCTGCTGGTGCTCCTGGCGTTCCCGATCCTCGGTGGTGCGCTGCTCTCGCTCGAGGCAGACCGTCTCTTCGGCGCACACGTCTTCGACGCCGAGCACGGCGGCGCCCTGCTCTGGCAGCACCTGTTCTGGTTCTTCGGCCACCCCGAGGTCTACATCATCGCGCTGCCGTTCTTCGGCATCGTGACCGAGATCCTCCCGGTCTTCAGCCGCAAGCCGATCTTCGGGTACGTCGGCCTGGTGGGCGCCACGCTCGGCATCGCGATCCTCTCGGTCGCGGTCTGGGCCCACCACATGTTCGTCACCGGCGAGGTCAACCTGCCGTTCTTCTCCGGCATGACATTCCTGATCGCGGTGCCGACCGGGGTGAAGTTCTTCAACTGGATAGGCACGATGTGGGGTGGATCCATATCCTTCGACACCCCGATGCTGTGGTCGATGGGCTTCTTGACCACCTTCCTCTTCGGTGGCCTGACCGGTGTCATCCTGGCCAGCCCGCCCCTCGACTTCCATGTCTCCGACTCCTACTTCGTGGTGGCCCACTTCCACTACGTGGTCTTCGGAACCGTGGTGTTCGCGATGTTCGCCGGGTTCTACTACTGGTGGCCGAAGATGACCGGTCGGATGCTCAACGAGACGCTCGGCAAGTTCCACTTCTGGCTGCTGTTCGTCGGTTTCCACACCACCTTCCTGATCCAGCACTGGCTCGGGGTCGAGGGCATGCCGCGTCGCTACGCGGACTACCAGCCCGGTGACGGCTTCACGACGCTCAACCAGATCTCGACGGTCGGCGCGTTCCTGCTCGGTGCCTCCACCCTGCCGTTCCTCTACAACGTCTGGATCAGCCGCAAGTCGCCTCCGGTCGAGGTCGACGACCCGTGGGGCTGGGGCCGCTCCCTGGAGTGGGCCACCAGCAGCCCGCCGCCGCGCCACAACTTCCACTCGTTGCCGCGGATCCGTTCCGAGTCGCCGGCCTTCGACCTGCACCACCCGGAGATCGCTGCCCTCGAGCTCGATGAGAACGAGGCTGAGCGCGAAGGGCGATTCGCCGACGCGCCTGACGTCGACGGTCGTGAAGAGATGCTCAACGAGCACATTGATGGAAACCCGGAGGGCAACGCCTGATGAAGGCTGAAACCTGGATCTTCGTCATCACGACGATCTTCCTCGCACTGGTCGCACCCGCCTACTGGTTCATCGCCGGTGACTGGACGGGCACCACCGCCCTGGTGATGGCCGCGCTGCTGGTGGGGATGGTCTCGCTCTACCTCGGATTCCACGCCGCACGGATGGAGCCCCGTCCCGAGGACCTCAAGAGCGGTGAGATCGCCGACGGCGCCGGTGAGCTCGGCTTCTTCCCGCCGTACTCCTGGTGGCCGCTGTGGTGCGGCGCCACCATGGCGACGATGACCTTCGCGATCGCCTACGGCGCGTGGTGGCTGGTCATCATCGGTGGCGTGTTCGGCCTGCTGGCCCTGTGTGGGTGGATCTTCGAGTACTACCGCGGAGAGCACGCGCACTGATCAACTCATCCGAGACCCCGCCCGTCGTGACCACCAACACGCCGTGGCGGGGTCTCGTGTTGGGCTCCAGCGGTTATCCTGATGGCGAACCTATTTGAGCCTTCACGGGGGAATTCATGTCTGCATCACCCACTCGGCTGCGCAAGGCCGCTGTTCTGGCGACGCTTGCGCTCCTGGCCGGCGGCCTTGCCGCCTGCAGTGATGCCTCGGGCGACGGCGCTGACGGAGCCGAGGGCAACAACGGCGACCCCAGCAACGTCGCGGCGCAGCCGGTGAAGCTGTCGGCCAACGTGGGACCCGACAAGGTCGTCCCCGTCGACAAGCTGGTCACGGTCAAGGCAGACGGTGGCACGATCACCAAGGTGGTGCTGCGCGCCGGAGACAGCGCCAAGGTGCCCGGCAAGCTCAGTGACGACTCCACGCAGTGGAAGGCCACCGAGCGGCTCGAGCCCGGCACGACGTACGCCGTTCGCACCACCACCAAGAACGAGTCCGGCAAGGTGAAGCGCGCCACGAGCAGCTTCACCACCGAAGACCTCAGCCTCGACCAGCAGACCTACGCCTCCGTGGCGCCTCTGGAAGGCGAGACGGTCGGCGTCGGCATGCCAGTGATCGTCAACTTCGACCTCCCCGTGACCGACAAGAAGGCGTTCGAGAAGCACATGGTGGTCACCTCCACGCCTTCGCAGAAGGGCACGTGGCACTGGATCAGCGACACCGAGGCCCACTACCGGCCGGCGTCCTACTGGAAGGCCGGCACCGACGTGAGCGTCGACGTCGACGTGAACGCGCTTCCCGCGGGCAACGGCATCTACGGCCAGGAGTCGCGCACGGTCAACTTCCACATCGGTGACTCGGTGATCAGCAAGGTCAACGCGCAGACCCACCAGATGAAGACCTTCATCAACGGCAAGCTCGCCAAGACCATCCCGATCACCACCGGCAAGCCCGGGTTCACCACGCGCAGCGGCGTGAAGGTGATCATGGAGAAGTACCGTACGAAGCGGATGAACTCCGAGACCGTGGGCATTCCCCAGGGCAGTGCCGATGCATATGACATCGACAACGTCGAATACGCCATGCGGGTCACCTCCAGTGGCGAGTTCGTGCACGCGGCGCCGTGGTCGACCGGGTCCCAGGGTTATGCCAACGTCTCCCACGGCTGCACCGGTCTGAGCACCGCCAACGCGGCGTGGCTCTACAGCGTCTCCAAGCGCGGCGACGTCGTCGAATACACCGGCACCGACCGCCCGATGACCCTCACCAACGGGTACGGCGACTGGAACGAGTCGTTCTCGACGTACAAGCAGGGCTCTGCGCTCTGACCCTCTCCCGCTGACTGTCAGAGGAGGCTTCGCCGTCCCATTCGCGGACGCCGAAGTCTGCAGGCGCGGAGTTGTGACCTGCGATAGGCCGAATCGTGGTCACAAGAGCGCAGGTGCGGAGTTGTGACCCGGTGATCAGGAGAGGAGCTCGCGCACCCGGGGGATCACCTCGGTGCCGTAGAGCCGGATGCCCTCCATCAGCTGCTCGTGCGGCATGGTGCCGTTGCTGTACTTGAGGTCGAAGCGCGAGGCGCCGATCGTGCGCACGGTGGCAGCGATCTTCTGGGCAACGGTCTCGGGGGAGCCGGCGTAGACCGAACCGTGGGCGACCTCGGCCTCGAACTGCTCGCGCGTGGCCGGGCCCCAGCCGCGCTCGGCACCGATGCGGTCACGGTTGGCCTTGAAGTGCGGGAACAGCAGGTCGCGGGCCTCCTCGTCGCTCTGGGCCACGAAGCCGGGGGAGTGCACGCCGATCGGCAGCTCCGGCTTGCCGAACTCCTCGAGCGCGCGCCGGTAGAGATCGGCGTACGGCGCGAAACGGGCCGGGTCTCCGCCGATGATCGCGAGCATCATGGGGATGCCGTGGCGAGCCGCGCGGACGACGGACTCGGGGGAGCCACCGACGCCGATCCAGGTCGACAGCGAGCCCTTCTCGGTCTTCGGGTGCACCTGGGTGGGTTGCAGGGGCGGACGGATGCTGCCCCGCCAGGAGACGGCGTTCTCCTGGCGCAGCGCGCTGAACAGCTCGAGCTTCTCCTCGAAGAGCACCTCGTAGTCCCCCAGGTCGAGCCCGTAGAGCGGGAAGGACTCGGTGAAGGAGCCCCGGCCCAGGGTGACTTCGGCCCGGCCGTTGGAGAGTGCGTCGAGGGTGGCGAAGCGCTCATAGACCCGGATCGGGTCGTCGGAGGAGAGCACGGTGACTGCCGTCCCGAGGATGATGCGCTCCGTGCGCGACGCGGCGGCGGCCAGCACGATGTCGGGGGCGGAGACGGCGTAGTCGTCGCGGTGGTGCTCGCCCACGCCGAAGGCGTCCACGCCGACCTCGTCGGCCAGGACGATCTCGTCGACCACGTTGCGCAGCACCTGGTGGTGGGGGAGCTTGTTGCCGTCGTCGTCGACGGTGACGTCACCGAACGTGTCGAGGCCGAGCTGGATGGGGTGGGTCACGGGCATCTCCTCAATGTGATTGACAGTTCAACAACGAGGGGTGGTGGGACATTCCTGTGCCATCCGGCCCCGACGCCGCTGGCAGGTCGACAAATGAGAAGAGGGCCCGGAGTGAACTCCGGGCCCTCCTGCTCAGGGTCAGCCGATCAGGTCGGTCGAGCCTGCAGTACGTCGGTCAGTGACCGCCCCGCAGCGCCTCACCCTCGACCTCGTGACGGCCGTCGAACTGGTGGCCGTCGGCGGAGTGGTCGAGACCGGCCTCGAGCGCGTGCTCCTCCTCGGCGTGGTGGTGACCCTCCTCGAGCTCCTCGGCGGTCGGCTTCTGCACGTTGTCGCCGAACATGCCCAGCGACAGCTTGGCGCGAAGCCCGGCAAGCTTGCCACCGGGAGCCGCGACGCCGTTTTCGTCGACATCGGAGCCTTGGACGTAGATCTCGTCACGATCACGCGCGGTGAGCGTGTAGGCGCTCTCCTCGCTGATCGGCAGGTGACGCTCGGAGTAGCCGCCCTCGGGAGACCGCATGATGATGCCGGTCTCGTAACCGTGGAGCAGCTTCTCGTTGTCGTGACGCTGCAAGGAGATGCACCAACGCTTGGTGAAGATGAACACGAGAACCGGGATGATGAACACCGCACCACGCATGAAGTAGGTGATGTGGTTGAGGTTCAGGTGGAACAACACAGCCAGGACGTCGTTGCCGCCGGCGGCCCAGAGCAGGCCGTAGAGGGACATCATCGCCACCAGGAACGCCGTACGCACCGGAGCGTTGCGCGGGCGCTGGAGCAGGTGGTGCTCGCGCTTGTCGCCGGTCACCCAGGCCTCGAGGAACGGCCACGCCAGCACCATGGCCAGCAACACGATCGGCAGCACCTCACCGGGCACGAAGATGTTCCAGGAGAGGGTGTGACCCCACAGGTGGGTCTCCCACGGCGGCATGATGCGAAGCATGCCCTCGGCGATACCCATGTACCAGTCAGGCTGCGAGCCTGCGGTCACCTTCGATGGATCGTAGGGACCGTACTTCCAGACCGGGTTGATGGTCAGCAGACCACCCATCAGGGCGCAGGTGCCGAAGACGATGAAGAAGAAGCCGCCGGCCTTGGCCATGTAGACCGGGAGCATCGGGAAGCCGACGACGTTCTCCTCGGTGCGTCCGGGGCCAGGCCACTGCGTGTGCTTGTGGTAGACGAGCAACAGCATGTGGGCCGCGATCAAGGCCAGGATCAGGCCCGGGATCAGCAGGATGTGTGCCATGTAGAGGCGGGGCACGATGACGTCGCCGGGGAACTCGCCGCCGAACATGAAGAACGACATGTAGGTGCCGACCACGGGGGTGGACTTGACCATGCCGTCGGCGATGCGGAGTCCGGTGCCGGAGAGCAGGTCGTCGGGCAGTGAGTAGCCCGCGAAGCCCTCGACGATGCCCAGCAGGATGAGGACACCACCGATGATCCAGTTGATCTCACGCGGCTTGCGGAAGGCGCCGGTCAGGAAGACGCGTGCCATGTGCACGAGCATCGCCGCGATGAACAGCATGGCTGCCCAGTGGTGCATCTGGCGCACCATCAGGCCCCCGCGGACGTCGAACGAGATGTCGAGGGTCGACTTGAACGCCTCGGACATGTGCATGCCGTTGAGTTCGGAGTAGGACCCGAAGTACTGGACCTCGGCCATGGACGGCTTGAACCAGAAGGTCAGGAAGACGCCGGTGATGAGGAGTACGACGAAGCTCCACAGCGCGATCTCGCCGAGCATGAAGGACCAGTGGTCCGGGAAGACCTTGCGCAGGTTCTTCTTGGCAGCAGTGGCCAGGCCGAGACGTTCGTCGGCCCAACCGACGACCTTGGCTCCACGACCCTGCTTCTTGGCCGTGGACGCGGTCGTGCCGTTGGTGGAGGCCACGGATCCCGCGACGTTGCTGGTTGAACTCATTCGGAGTCACGCTCCCAATAACTAGGACCGACGGGTTCCAAGAAGCCGCTCTGGGCAACCAGATAGCCGTCCTCGCTGATCTTGAGGGGCAGCTGGGGGAGCGGGCGGGCAGCCGGACCGAAGACGACCCGGCCGCCGTCGGCCAGGTCGAAGGTGGACTGGTGGCACGGGCAGAGCAGGTGGTGGCTCTGCTGCTCGTTGAGCGAGATCGGGCAACCGACGTGGGTGCAGATCTTGGAGAAGGCCACGATGCCGTTGACCGACCAGTTCTCCGGGGAACGCTTGGAGAACGTCTGGTCCTTGGGCTCCATGCGGAGCAGGATCACCGACGACTTCGACTTCTCGACCTGCAGGTCGACACCCTCGAGGTATTCCACGCCGCGGCTGTGGCCCTCCTTCTCGATCTCCTCGGAGTGAGGAGTGACCAGGCCCTCGGGCTGGGCGTTCATCAGGTCGCCCACCTCGAGCTGCTCGGGACGAACCGGGGTGCCGGTCACGTCACGGACGATGCGGGTGTCCTTCTTCCAGACCGTGCGCTCCAGCTTCTTGCCGGGCAGCGGACCGAGGTCGCGCAGACCCACGATCAGGGGGAGGCCGACGAAGCCGAGCGCACCGATCATCGTGTTGCGGATCAGCGGACGGCGGCCGATGCCGGACTCCTCGAGCCCGGCCGAGAGAGCGGCCAGGGTCGCTTCACGGTCTTCCTCGGAGGACGCCGCAGGGTGACGCTGCTCGGAGATCTCGACGTCACCCATGAGCTTGCGGGCCCAGTGGATGATGCCGATGCCGATGAACATCAGGGCCAGGCCGAGCGTGGCACCGAGGGCGACGTTGGACGCACCCAGGCCGATGAAGGTGTCGGTCTCGTCCTTGATGTCGAGGGTGAAGTAGGCCACGCAGAAGAGCACGGCGCACACCATCGAGGCGATGAAGAAGGCCGCCACCTGACGCTCCGCGCGACGCTCGGCCCTCGGGTCGATGTCAGTGGGTCGCGGCTTGTGGGGCGCCAGACCGGGGTTGGCGAT
The DNA here is from genome assembly GCA_001429555.1 of Nocardioides sp. Soil797. Lineage (GTDB taxonomy): Bacteria > Actinomycetota > Actinomycetes > Propionibacteriales > Nocardioidaceae > Nocardioides. The sequence continues at coordinate 388,797 of LMSR01000014.1, forward strand.
CGGCTCCTCGATGGGGGCCGGCAAGTTGTTCGACGACTCAGCGTCGTGGTTCTCGCTCACGCGTTCGTCTCCTCACTGCCAGTCTCGGTCTTCTCGGAACGCGCGGAGTGGGCCGCGATCCAGTAGGCGAAGCCCACCAGGCCGCCGATGCCGACGATCCACGCGAACATGCCCTCACTCACCGGGCCGAGGCCGCCGAGGCTGAAGCCGCCGTAGCCGGGGTTCTCCTCGATCGAGTTGAGGTAGGCGATGATCGCGGCCTTGTCCTCGGGGGCGATGTTGCCGTTCGAGAACACGTCCATCTGCTGCGGGCCGGTCAGCATGGCCTCGTAGATGTGCTTGTCAGAGGTCTCGCGCAGGCTCGGGGCCTTCTTGCCCCACGGCATGGCACCGCCGGAGCCTTCGAAGTTGTGGCAGGCCGAGCAGTTGGCGAGGAACAGCTGGCCACCGCGCACGATGGCTTCGCTCTTCTGCTCACCGGTCAGGTTGTCGAGGCTGTACTCGTCGGAGGTCGGGATCGACGGGCCGGGGCCCAGCGAGGCGACGTACGCCGCGAGCTGCTCGATCTCCTCGTCGGAGTAGAGGTTGTCCTTGGTCGCGGCCTGCTGGCCGGGCTGGGCCATCGGCATGCGACCGGTGCCCACCTGGAAGTCGACCGCGGCAGCGCCGACACCGACCAGGGAGGGGCCGTACTGGCCGTTCTGGCTGTTGATGCCCTCGCCGTTCTGACCGTGGCAGAACGCGCAGCCGACGAGGAACAGTTCGCGGCCGGCCGCGATCTGCTCGTCCTGGTTGTCACTGCCCTTCTCGGCATTGGCCGGCGCGAACGCGGCGTACAAGGTGCCGGTGAAGAGCAGGCCGAGGAGCATGACCATGAGCCCGGCAAGCGGCCGCCGGCGGTGTCGCGAAACACGGCCGGCCAGGCGATTGAGAGGGCGATTGATGAGTCGCACGTTCACTATGTCCTAGATCTTTTCCGGTGCTACTTGATCAGATAGATGGTCGCGAAGAGACCGATCCACACAACGTCGACGAAGTGCCAGTAGTAGGACACGACGATCGCGCTCACGGCCTGCTCATGGGTGAAGCGGCGGGCCAGATACGTACGTCCGAGGACGAACAGGAATGCGATCAGACCACCGGTCACGTGGATGCCGTGGAAGCCGGTGGTGAGGTAGAAGACCGTGCCGTAGGCGTTGGCCGGAATGGTGAGGCCCTCGTGGATGAGCTCGGCATACTCGGTGGCCTGACCACCGATGAAGACCGCACCCATGACGAACGTGAGGATGAACCACTCACGCAGGCCCCAGCCGGGCACGTTGAAGATGGATCCCTTGCGCCCGACCTGGCCACGCTCCGCGGCGAAGACGCCGAGCTGGCAGGTCACCGACGACAACACCAGGATCGTGGTGTTGGTCGCGGCAAACGGGAGGTTCAAGAGCTCCGTCTGGCTCGCCCACAAGGACTCGCTCTGAGCCCTGATGGTGAAGTAGCACGCGAACAGCGCGGCAAAGAACATCAGCTCACTGGAGAGCCAGATGATCGTGCCAACGCTGACCATGCTGGGACGGTCATGATGCCCGTGCAGACGGGACGCCGGAATCGCAGTTGCTGTCGCCACGAGCCTCATTATGTCGGAGGTCGCGCCGGAGGGCACCCCGACCCCCTGAAGTTGGGCGTCATAAAGTTCACACTGTGGAGTTTCCCCGTGCATTTGTCCCGTTCGATACGGGTTCCAGCCTGCCTGAATTCACCTTCGGCAGGGTTTTCACCGACTGGGCGCTCGACCCGTTGCTGTTCATCGGCGCCGTCTGGGCGGTCGGTCTGTATGTGATCGGGGTGGTCGTCCTCCACCGGCGGGGCGATCACTGGCCCCTGGGCAGGTCGATCGCCTTCATCGGTGCCGGGATGGGCGGTTTCGTCTTCGCCACCACCTCGGGCGTGTCCACCTATGACACGACCCTGCTGAGCGTGCACATGGTCCAGCACATGATCCTGTCGATGTGGGTGCCGCTGTTCCTGGCGCTCGGCGCCCCGGTGACGCTCGCGCTGCGCGTCCTGCCCGGTACGGCGCGCCGCGGCCCGCGCAGCTGGCTTCTGAAGTTGCTGCACTCGCGGGTGGCCAAGGTGCTGTCGTTCCCACCGCTGGCATTCGCGCTCTACGTGCTCTCGCCCTGGGCGCTCTACTTCTCGAGCTGGTACGACGCCTCGCTCTCGTCGACGTTCGTCCACGAGATGATGCACGTCCACCTGGTGCTGGTCGGATCCCTGTTCTTCTGGCCCCTGCTCGGCATCGACCCGGTCCCCGGCCGCGTGGGTTATCCGTTCCGGCTGCTGCTGATCGTCCTGACGCTGCCGTTCCACGCCTTCCTCGGGATCACGATCATGGACCAGGACTCGCTGATCGGGGAGAGCCACTACGCGAAGCTGCGTGAGGGGCCGATGGGGGGCTGGCTCCCGTCCATGGCCGGAGACCAGCACCTGGCCGGAGGCATCCTCTGGGGGTCCGGCGACCTGATCGGGTTGGTCTTCTTCGGCGTGCTGTTCGTCCAGTGGGTGCGGTCCTCGATGGCCGAGGCCAAACGCGTGGACCGTCAGCTCGACCGTGAGGACGCACGGGCCGCCTCGACGCCCACGAGCGTCGGTCCGGTGGTTGAGGAGCCAGGCACGAGTGTCTCGAAACCACCTTCCCGACCGGGCAGCACGCAGGGCGGCTAGCATCGACTCCGTGACCGACACCACTGCCCCGCTCCAGATCCTGGTCTACAGCGACGACGTCAACACGCGCGAGCAGGTGATCCTCGCGCTCGGTCGCCGTCCCCACCCGGACCTTCCCGAGTTCGAGTACCTCGAGGTGGCCACCGAGCCGGTAGTGATCCAGCACATGGACGCCGGCCACGTCGCCCTCGCGATCCTCGACGGTGAGGCCGTGCCCGCTGGTGGCATGGGCATCGCCAAGCAGCTCAAGGACGAGATCTACGAGTGCCCCCCGCTGTTGGTGCTGACGGGGCGTCCGCACGACGCGTGGCTGGCGACGTGGTCGCGGGCTGACGGTGCCGTGTCCCACCCGATCGACCCGATTGCGTTGTCGACGGCCGTGATCAACCTCCTGCGTCCGCAGGTTCCAGCGACGTGACCATGTTGAACTGGCCCGACGTCCTCACCTCGGTCGTCGGTCGCAACGACCTGTCCTCGGAGCAGACCCGCTGGGCGATGGGGGAGATCCTCGCCGGACGGGCGACACCGTCGCAGATCGCCGGTTTCGCCACCGCCCTGCAGTCGAAGGGCGTGACGATCGAGGAGGTCAACGGACTGGTCGACGCGATGTTCGCGGAGGCGACGCCGCTGTCCGTGCCCGGTCGCAGCCTCGACATCGTCGGAACCGGGGGCGACCGCTCGTTCTCGGTGAACATCTCCTCGATGTCCTCGATCGTGGCAGCCGGTGCCGGCGCGCTCGTGGTCAAGCACGGCAATCGCTCGGCTTCGTCGAAGTCCGGATCGGCAGATGTGCTCGAGGCGATGGGTGTGCGCCTTGACCTTGACCCCGCCGGTGTCGCCAAGGTGGCGGCGCAGGCGGGCATCACCTTCTGCTTCGCCCCGATCTTCCACTCCGCGCTGCGCCATGCCGGCGTACCGCGAAGGGAGTTGGGCATCGCGACCTTCTTCAACATCCTCGGCCCGCTGACGAACCCGGCCCGCCCCGCGGCGGCAGCCATCGGTTGTGCCTTCCCGGGCATGTCCGAGGTGATCGCCGGTGTGTTCGCCAAGCGAGGAGTCGACGCCCTGGTCTTCCGGGGCGACGACGGACTCGACGAGCTCACCACGACCACGACGTCGCAGGTGTGGGCAGTTCGCGACGGGGAGGTCAGCACGTCCACACTCGACCCGCGTGACCTCGGGCTTCCCCTGGCCACCGCCGACGACCTGCGTGGGGGAGACACAGAACACAACGCCGAGGTGATCCGACGCATCCTTGCCGGGGAGACCGGGCCGGTGCGCGACGCCGTACTCCTCAACGCCGGGGCAGCCCTGGCCGTGTTCGACGGCGACCTCACTGACGTCACCTCCGGCGTGGCCGCCGGCATGGAGCGGGCCGCGAAGGCGATCGACTCCGGGGCGGCCCAGGCCAGCTTGGAGCGCTGGGTCGCTGCCTGCGCTGGCGCCTGACTGGAGCCGCGTCACAATCGTGCACCTGCGAGGTTGTGGGGGTCGGATCGCCTTCAGGCACGTCACAGTCGCGCACCTGCGAGGTTGTGGCGACGAACGTCGCAGTGACGGGCCTGAGGCACGTCACAGATCGAGGCTGAAGCCTTCCCGATCGGGACGGAACCCGACCTTGGCGTAGTACGGCGCCACCATCGCGGGCGAGGTGACCACACGGCGTACGCCGGCCTCCCGCAGCCGCTCGAGGCTCTTCCAGACGAAGCGGCCGGGGGAGAAGTCGCGATATCGCGGGGTCACGTAATCGAGTCGCACTTTTGCGACGCCGTCCACGATGGCGAGCACGACGACTCCGACCGTCTCCTGTCCCTTCTGGACCAGATAGACAGTGTCGCCGTCGTGGGGTGCATCGAAGTCCGGCTGGAACTTGGTGATGTCGGCGCTGCTGCCCACGAGCACGTGGAACAGGTAGGTGTCATCGGGGCGCACCTCGAGCACCTCGAAGACGGTGTCGTCATCGCGGGTGCCGATCAGCTTGACGATGAACCAGATGTTGATCGCGCACAGCACGACATTCATCGCCACCATGGGCCAGATCTCGAGCAGGCCGTTGAAGACGGTCAGCACCATGCAGGCGACCAGGTTGAGCACCCGGAAACGCAGCACCCTCGCCTGCATCAGCGAGAACACCAGCAGCGCGCTGCCACCCCACCCGAGGAGGTCGAGCCAGTGGTCGGTCAGCCAGTCCATCGCAGCAGGTTACTGGTTGGAACCTCCACGGATCTGCTGCCCGGGCAAGAAGGTCGGAATCAGTCCAGCCCGAGAGAGAAGGCCGACTCCAGGTCGTGCTGGGAGTAGGCCCGGAAGGCAATGTGGGTCTCGGTCGAGATGACCCCTTCGACCTTGTTGAGCTCGTCGGCGACGACGGAGGCGATGTCGTCGTGGTTGGTCACCCGCACCAGGGCGATCAGGTCGATCTGACCGGTCACCGAATAGACCTCGCTGACACCTTCGAGCGCGGCGATCGCCTCGGCGACCTCAGGGATCCGGTCGACCTCGGCATTGACGAAAACGATGGCGGTGATCACGGGGCCAACGTTAGCGGGTGTCGCCCCGCGGTGCGGTGTCTGTCAGCGCGCGGGTTGGTGCACGGTCGAGGTGTCGCGCCGATCGTCGAACGGCACCAGGCTCTGGCGTGACTCGTTGACTGCGTCGTGGATCGCCAGGTGTCGACGAGCGCCGCCGATCGGGCAGGTCCACTCCCCGTCGATGTCGACGAGGCGGATGCCGTCGGACTCGAGCCAGTTGAGCACCTTCTCCATCTCCTCCGCACTCGCCGAGGGGATCGGGCCCGGGGCCGCAGCAACAGCCTCCGCCGATGCCTTCAACTCGTGCACGAACTGATGAGCGTCCATGCCTGCCGGGATGACGCCGGCGGCCGCGAGGCGACCGTGGCGCACCACGTGCACCGCCCAGCGACCGTTGTCCTCCCGACGGGCGGCCACCACCTCCGGGCAGCGGGCCAGTGCGGAGAGACGTTGGGTGCGGGCGGCTGCCCGCAGGAACGCCGCGAGCCGATCACGGTGGACCCCGGCCTCCTCGAAGCGCTCGTCGGCAGCCAACGAGTCCATCCGCCGGTTGATCGTCTCGACGACCTCGTCGGGTTGTGAGACGAGCGAGTCGCGCAGCTGCCGCACCAGGGCGGCGTACGTCGCCTCGTCGGTGCTCCCGTCGCACGGAGCCAGGCATCGGCTCATCTCGGCCAGCACGCAAGACGATCGGGTGGGATTCGCGCCGAACCTGTCGGTGCACTGCCGGATCGGGAAGGTCTCGTGGAGCGCTGCCAGGCAACGCTCTGCGGTCGGGCGCGACGAGAACGGCCCCAGATAGTCGGCGTCGTCGTCCATCACCCGGCGGACCAACGACAGACGTGGCCACGGCTCGCGGGTGAGCTTGATGAAGTGCACCTTCTCGGGAAATCGGGAACGTCGGTTGTAGGGCGGCTTGTGCTCCGCGATCAACCGCAGCTCACGGACCTGGGCCTCGAGCGTGGTGGCGCACTCGATGCCGGTGACCTCGGAGGCGAGTCGCACCATCTCGCCCATCCGCGAGCGGGTCTCAGAGGCGGTGAAGTAGTTGCGCACTCGCACCCGCAGGTCGCGCGAGGTGCCGATGTAGAGCACCCGCTTGCTCTCGTCGCGGAACAGGTAGACGCCCGGGGCATGGGGGAGCCGCTCGGCGAGGTGGCGCTTCTTGCGCTGGGCGGACGTGACGCGGGAGGAGAACGTCTGCAGCTCCTCGAGCGTGTGGACGCCGTGGTTGCCGAGGCGCTCCATCAGGCCGTGGAGAACGTCGACGGTGGCCCGGGCATCGGCGAGCGCGCGGTGGTTGGGCGTGGTCTGGGCGTTGAACAGCACGGCCAGCGACGAGAGCTTGCAGTTGGGTGCGTCGTCGCGGGTGATCACCCGGCGGGCCAGCTTGGCCGTGTCGAGCACCTCGAACCTTGGCCACGGGCGGCCTTGCTGCTCGGCGAAGTGCTTGAGGAACCCGACGTCGAAGGGAGCGTTGTGGGCGACCAGCACGCAACCGGCCGCGAACTCCAGGAAGGCAGGCAGGGCGGAGTCGATCGAGGGCGCGTCGGCGACCATGGAGTTGGTGATGCCGGTGAGGACGGCGATGAACGGCGGGATCTGGTCGTGGGGGTTCACGAGTGTCTGGAACTCGCCGAGGATCTCGCCGGCCCGTACCTTGACCGCACCGATCTCGGTGATCATCGAACCGCCGGCCGCCGAGCCTCCGGTGGTCTCCAGGTCGACCACGCAGAAGGTCGTCTCGTGCAGTCGCCGACCGAGTTCGTCGAAACTGCGTTGCACCTCCCAGCGCGAGGGCGCACTCTGAACCGCATTGCTCATGTCTCCGACGCTAGATGTGGGCACCGACAATCCCCGCTCGACGCGCCCCATAGGCTGGGGATGTTCGCAACACCACGACGAAGGAGCCTCCGTGACCGCACAGATCCCCGACACGACCAACCGCTGGCGTTGTGGAGGATGCGGCAACCTGACCCGGTTCGACGTGACCCGCACCCGTCGTACGGACGAGTACTGGCACTTCGATCTCTCCGGCGAGCCGGTCGTGGAGAACACCGAGGTCAAGGCAGAGACCGTCGAGGCCGTGATCTGCCGCTGGTGCGGCCGCGACGATGCGATCGAGTTGATCGACCGCAACGAGGCCGCGGTGGCCGAGGACCCGGCCAAGGACTGATCGAGCATGACCGCGGACGTGGATCGCACCGGCGGGCAGATGCCCGAGCCGGTGCGTGCCCGCGTGCTCGCGCTGGCTGCCGACGCGCTGCCGCGGGTGAGCACCCTGCCGGCGTCGCTGCGCAAGGTTGCCTCCTTCGCGCCGAACCGTCGGGCCAAGCTCGGCGGCACCCAGATCGCCACGGCGCTCGAGACGGACGAGGAGTTCCGCGAGCACGTCGCCACCCAGGTCGCCGCGACCCTGCCCGAGCTCTCCGAAGCCGTCAACGACGGAGCCGTGCCCGAGGCCGCCGACCCCGTCGAGGTGGCGGCGCTGCTCTGGTTGTTGCGCCCCGAGGGGTGGCAGGCGCCGTACGCCGCAGCGGGCGCGACCATCAACGCCGAGTCGCCGGCCGTCGACCCCACACACGTGGAGCGACTCCAGTCCCGCCTCGACCAGGTCGAGTCACGGGCACGTGAAGCCCGCGCCGAGCACAAGGCGCAGGTGCAGGAACTGAAGGCCGAGAACACCTCGCTGCGCCGCAAGCTGGGGGAGGCCCGGGTCGCCGCCAAGTCCACCAACAGTGACGCCGAACAGGCCCTCGTGGCTGCTGAAGAACTGCGCGTGAAGGCTGAGGCAGCCGCCGCCAGTGCAGACGCGGAGACACGCCGACTTCGGGCCCAGGTCGAGGAACTCCAAGCCGCACTGTCGACCGCGCGCCGTGAGACGCGTTCCGACCGTGACGACGCGACAATGCGGGCCCGGGTTCTGCTCGACACACTGCTCGAAGCCGGCCAAGGACTGCGCCGCGAGCTCGCCCTGCCCCCGGTCACCGGCTCACCTGCCGACCGGGTGGAGGCCGAGCTTGCCGTCGCCGGCACCCGCAATCCGACCGGGGCCGCTTCGCTGGGGCCGACCAGTCCCAACCTGCTTGAGCAGTTCCTGACCATGCCGCGTGCTCGGCTGATCATCGACGGCTACAACGTCAGCAAGACCGCCTGGCCCGACTCCAGCCTCGAGGCACAGCGCATCAGGCTGTTGAGCGGGCTGGCTCCCTTGATTGCGCGGACCGGCGCCGAGACCACCGTGGTCTTCGACGCTGCTGCCCAGGCCCAGCGCGGTCCGGTCAACGCTCCGCGTGGGGTGAAGGTGCTCTTCAGTCCCGAGGGAGTCATCGCCGACGACGTGATCCGCGACCTGGTCGCCGCCGAGCCTCAGGGCCGAGTGGTGGTCGTGGTGACCTCCGACCAGGCGATCGTCACCGACGTACGCCGTGCCGGTGCCCGGCCGATGTCCTCGGTCGCGTTGGTGGGCCTGCTGACCCGCTGAACCGCCCAGACGGTGGCCTTCCGGACGGTGGTTGGGGAGCGAGACACGAGCGTGTCGAGACCTCCGTCGAAATGTCGGTCCGGACCGTTGTCGGTAGTCCCTGTCAGAGTGCGTCTCAACCGGGAACTTCCCCTCCCGGCTCCCAGAGAGACGAGGACATGACATGACCTTGCACATCGACTGCGACACCTGCGAAGTCCGGGGCCTGGCCTGCCACGACTGCGTGGTGACCGTACTGCTCGGGCCGCCTCCCGAGCTGGCCTTCGACGACGACGAGCAACGCGCGCTCAGCGTGCTCGCCGACTCGGGACTGGTTCCGCCGTTGCGGATGGTCACGCCGCTGAACGGACCTTCCGTGGAATCCGCCTGACCCACCCCCCTCGACGTGGGGCTGATGCGTCAGGTGTGACGCATGACACTCCGATTGCCGCGTCGTGGTGCGAAACACCCCGCGACATGTGGACGAAGGGTTTGCCGCTGAGAGGGACCACGTCTAATCTGGACGCTTCAGGTGCCCGTACCAGTTGATCACACAGGATCGGCTCGGGCACCGCGCCGAGTCTGGAGCCGAAGACGGGGAAGTCTGAGGCAACGGAACCGGGGAACCACGTTTCCCTGGGGTGAATCACACGCAAGGCGGCACCACCACCGTGGAGCGTGTGTAGGGCTTCTTTGTGCCCGAACCCGTCAGCTCACCCGGTAGGCGTCGAACAAAGAGGGAGTACGTCCGCTACATGCAGCACGGACGGAAGCGCGTCGTCGCTGGCCTGACCAGCGCTATCGCCATCATCGGATTCAGCACTCTTCCCGCCGCACCGAGCAACGCCGAGCCTGACATCGACGATGTCAAGGCACGCGTCGACAAGCTCTATCACCAGGCGGAGCAGGCGTCGGAGCGTTACAACGACGCCAAGATCAAGTACGACGACCTGCAGGGCGATCTCGCTGCCCTGAAGACCGACGAGAAGAAGCAGCAGCAGAAGGTCGACAAGATGACCGCCTCGGTCAACGAGTCCCTCGCCGCTCAGTACGAAGGCAGCAACGTCTCGGCCACCAGCCAGCTGGTGATCTCCGACAGCCCCGACCAGTTCCTCTCCGAGCTGACCACGCTCTCGGCCTTCAACGACGTCCAGGCCACGGCCATGGACGACTACACGCGTGAGTCCGACGCCCTCAAGATCCGCCGCGAGGCGACGCAGGAGCGCGCCGACGAGCTGGCCGACACCAAGGACGACCTCGCCGAGAACAAGGCGGAGGCCGACGACAAGCTGGCCGAGGCCAAGGACCTGCTCGACGACCTCGAGGCCAAGGAGCGCGAGAAGCTCGCGCAGGAGTCGAGCCGCAGCAGCAGTGACCGCCTGCCCACGAACGTTCCGGTCTCGGGCCGTGCGGCCGCGGCGGTGAACTACGCCAAGGCACAGCTCGGCGACTCCTACGTCTACGGCGCCGCCGGCCCCAGTGCGTTCGACTGCTCCGGCCTGACCATGATGGCCTGGGCCCAGGCCGGCGTCGGCCTGCCGCACTCCTCGAGCGCCCAGATGGGCTCCGGCACGCGCGTCTCCTCCGGTGACCTGCAGCCCGGCGACCTGGTGTTCTACTACAGCCCGGTCAGCCACGTCGGCATCTACATCGGCGGCGGTCAGATCGTGCACGCGGCCAACCCCGGCACCGGTGTCGTCGTCGCCGGCGTCTTCTCGATGCCGTTCTCCGGCGCCGTCCGTCCCGGCTGATCGGCAGAGCGCTGACTCAAGGTTCGAATGCAAAGGCCGGCCGCCCACTTCGGTGGGTGGCCGGCCTTTCGCTTCTCCTTGTCGTGGGCCTTGTGGTCACCTGGCTGACCCGTGACGACGAGTCGACGGAGCCACCGCAACTCACCTCCCCGACCGTTCGTCAGGACCTGGCTGCGGAGGCTCTGCTCGACCTCCAGGCCGCCGTGCACTCCCACGACACCAGTGACCTGGGAAGTGGCGCCTCCGACACCGTCAAGGCAGCGGTCGCGAATGCCACCGAGCTGAGGGTCGCCGACTTCTCGCTGCGCTACGTCGACGAGGACTCCGCCCTCAGTGCGAACCTTCCCGACGGCCAGTGGGCCGCGGCGGTCGACACCTCGTGGCGCTTTGCCGGCTTCGATGCCCGGCCCGCCCACGACGAGGTCACCTTCGTCTTCGAGGTCGACGGCAAACACGCCTCGATCGTCTCGGTCGGTGGTGGCGATCGGCGGACCCCGTTGTGGCTGACCGGGCCGATGCAGGTTCGGCGTACGTCGTCGAGCCTGGTGGTCGCGGCCGAGGGGCGGCCCGCAGGCGCCTTCGCCGAACGTGCTCGGACCGCCGTCAAGCAGGTGCGAGAGGTGATTCCGACCTGGCAGCAGAAGCTGGTCATCGAGGTGCCCGATTCCGGCGAGCAGCTCGACGACCTGCTGAACGCGGACCCGGGGGACTACGCCAACATCGCAGCCGTCACCACGACGGTCGACGGCTCCTTGTCGCCGTCGGCGCCGGTGCACGTCTTCGTCAACCCACAGGTCTTCTCCGGGCTCAAGCACGACGGGGCCCAGGTGGTGACGACCCACGAGCTGGTGCACGTGGCCACCGACGCGGCCACCGGATCCAACACGCCACTGTGGCTGCTGGAGGGCTTCGCCGACTACGTGGCGCTGCGCGACACCAGGCTTCCGCTGTCTGTCACGGCCGGTCAGATCATCCAGCAGGTCAGGTCCGACGGAGCTCCCAAGGCCCTTCCGGCCGGGAACGAGTTCGACACCCGGACCACCCACCTGGGGGCGTCCTATGAGGCGGCGTGGCTGGCCTGCCGGTTGCTGGCGCGGGCCGGCTCCGAGCAGGATCTGCTCCGGCTCTATCGTCAGGTTGCGGACGGCGACACGTTGGACGCCGCACTGCAGGACAACTTCGGCTTCGGTGAGAAGGAATTGGTGGCGCGATGGCGAGCGGAGCTCCAGAAGCTGGCCAGGTGACGTCCGCCGACTCGGCCACTTCGGAAGAGCCGATGAGCCGGACGACCCGGCGCCAGCTGTGGGTGTTGGCCGGGGGAGGAGCCGTCCTCTTCGTGCTGCTTGCCTGGCTCGTGGTGCCCTGGCAACCAGTGCCCGGTGGCATGCCCGAGCCGGCGTCGGCATCGGACGTCTTCACCCAGGTCCAGATCCAACGAGGTGAGGACTACGCCCACTGGTCCCGACTGATCAGCTGGGCTTCCTTGGCGGTCTCGTTGGTGGTCTCGTGCCTGCTCGGCTTCACCACCTGGGGTTCCCGGCTGCTGGGCAGGAAGACGCGTCGCTGGCCGGTCACGGTCATCGGCCTCACTGCCGTCGTGCTGCTGATCGGGCGCGTGGTCACCCTGCCGTTCGCTCTGGGTCTGCGCCAACGCCGGGTCGACTACGGGCTGACCAACCAAGGCCTCGGTGAGTGGTTCGTCGACGAGGCGAAGGGGCTCGGTCTCGGCATCGTGTTCACCTCGATCGCCCTGCTCGTGCTCTTCGGATGTGTCCGGCGCTGGCGGACCTGGTGGCCGGTGATCGTCTCCGGGATCTTCGTGGTGCTGGTGATGGCGGGGTCGTTCCTCTACCCGGTGGTGGTGGAGCCGCTCTTCAACGACTTCGAGCCGATGGAGCAGGGCACACTGCGCAGCCAGATCCTTGATTTGGCCGACGAGGAGGGTGTTGCCGTCGACGACGTGCTGGTGGCCGATGCCTCACGGCGTACGACGACGCTCAACGCGTATGTCTCCGGCTTCGGGAACACCCGACGCGTGGTGGTCTACGACAATCTCGTCAACGACCAGCCCGACGCCCAGGTGCTCTCGGTGGTGGCCCACGAGCTGGCCCATGCCAAGCACGACGACGTGTTCGTGGGCACCGGGCTGGGCGCCTTCGGCTCGCTGGTCGGCGTCGGCCTGCTCGGCCTGGTGATGAGCTCGCCGCGCCTGAGGCACCGAGCGGGGATCGACGGGCTGACGGACCCCCGCTCGGTGGCGACCGTGCTGGCGCTGATGGCCTTGGCCACGCTGCTGTCGAGCCCGATCCAGAACACGATCAGTCGGAAGATCGAGATGCGGGCCGACGTGGATGCCCTGGCGGTGACGCCGGCGTCGGCGATGGTGGAGCTGCAACGCGAGCTGTGCGTGCGCTCGGTGTGTGACCCGAACGGACCGGCGTGGTCACAGTTCTGGTTCGGGTCTCACCCGACGGTGTTGGAGCGGGTGGCCGTGGCGGAGAAGTTGGAGCGGTAGGACGGCACTCAGAAGCGACCAACCCGTCCGAACAACTCCAGAACATCTTGGCCGAAGAGGCCGATGACACCGAAGATGACGGAGGCAATGACGGCGACGATTAGTGCATACTCGACAGCAGTCGCTCCGAGGTCAGATTCGCACTTTCTTTCGGGTTGTTCATGCATGCCTCCTCGATCCACCCTCCTGAGTTACCGATACTTCACAAGGGCAGCAACTGCGCGATCCGCCGTTACTGCCCTTCGAAGTGCTGTCGGGTTCAGCCTCCGGCGACGCCGTCGAGCTTTGTCTCGATTTCGGTGAAGGCAGCGGAGATGTCCTTACCAAGCAGTGCAACGACGGTGATGATGACGGCGGCGATCAGGGCAACGAGCAGACCGTACTCGACGGCGGTGGCACCCTTCTCGTCGTCACGCTCGGCGGTCATGAAGGCCATGAACTTGCAGTAGACCTCGATCATTGTGTTCCCTCCCAGGAAGAGTGCTTCGAACCCACATGTTCGGATTTGTGCGCGAACCATGCGGTTCGGACAAGGACAATCCTGCCCAAGTGACCGGGGAGCCGTAATCAGGTGAACGGCCGCAAACACGTAGTCCGAAAGGACTACTCTCCGGATGCCCTCAGGGCGTCACCATCGACAGCAGGCCCAGGCGCATCGCGGTCACCAGCGCTTGGGCGCGGTTGGTGGCCCCAAGCTTCTGGTAGATCTTGGCGATGTGGGTCTTCGCGGTGGACTCGCTCATGTAGAGCTTCTTCGCGATGGCAGCGGTGCCCAGGCCCTCTGCCAGCAGGGCAAGGACCTCCTGCTCCCGTTCGGACAGTTTCGGCCGGTCATCGGTGGCACGCCGCATCATCGCGCCGGCGAGGCCGGAGCAGAGGAAGGTGCGCGGGGAGATGACCGAGTGGCGGGCTGCGCTGACCACCTCGCGTGAGGGGGCGTCCTTGCCGACGAAGGCCGAGGCGCCGGCTTCCATGGCGGCGAAGATGTGCTCGTCGCCCGAGTGCATGGTCAACATCACCAGGCCGACGGTCTCGCTCTGTTGCCGGATCGCGCGAACGATGTCCAGCCCCGTGCCGTCGGGCAGCTGCAGGTCGGTGACCACCACCTGGGGTTTCAGCCCGGCGTAGGCGGCCATCGCCTGCGCGACGTTGCTCGCCTGCCCGACCACGGACATGTTTGGGTCACGCTCGAAGGCACGGGCCAAACCGGTTCGGATCAGCTCGTGGTCGTCGATCAACAGGACGGTGGTCGGCTGGGCTTCCTGCTCGGTGCTCATGGGATCACTGTGCCGCATCGAAGACCGCGATGGGGGCCGTACCGGCACCCGATCTCAACTCCACACTCAGCTCGACCCCCGAATGCTCCTCCGCGTTGCGCAGATCGAGCACGGCGCCGATCCGGCGGGCACGCTCACGCATGATGCGCAGGCCGTGTGAGTCGTCGCGGACACCCTGCAGGCCCCGGCCGTCATCGGTGACCGTGACCTTCGCGTGGGGCGGACGCACCGTGCAGCTCACGTCGATGCGTGACGCGCGCGCGTGCTTGACCGCGTTGTTGATGCCCTCCTGGGCGATGCGCAACAGCTCGGCCTCGATGACAGGGCGCAACCGGTCACCGCTCTCGTCGAGCTCGACCACGACCGGGATCCCGGCGCGGCTCTCGATGTGACCGGCCAGTGCCTCGATGCTCTGCCCGAGGGTTCGCGCGTTGTTGGCCTCGTTGCGCAGGCTGAAGATCGATCGCCGCAACTCGGTCACCACCTTGCTCAGCTCGCCGCGCAGGGCCTGGAGCTGTTGCTCCTGGTCAGGCTCGGTCGCGGTGTCCTCGATGTCGTCGATCAAGTAGCCCAGTGCGGCCAGGTCCTGAGCGACACCGTCGTGCAGGTCTCGGGCCAGCCGGTGTCGCTCCTCGGCCGTCGCCTCGTCTCGGATCGTGGTGAAGAGCATCGCGGTGTCGAGCTGCACAGCCTCGGGGAGGAGCTTGCGGGGCAGGTCGCGCAGCGTGGTGTTGAGCATGTCCTGGTTGGGGGCAAAGGACTTGTTGATGCCGCCGGCAACGACGGCGACCACACCGACCTCCGTGACCAGGGGAAACGCGACCTCGCCGTCGTCCTTCGCGGCCAAGCCGGTCTCGTAGACGTGGCTGACCAGGGCATCCCGGCTCTCGACCGAATCGGCCGCAACGTCTCCCTGGAGCAGGGGAGTGATGCCGTAGGTCGAGCGGGTGTAGACCACTGCACCGGTGAGGGGGAGCTCCTCGCGGGTCAGGTCGAGGATGTTCTGGCTGATGCTGACCGGGTCGAGGCCGTCGACCAGGTCGCCGGAGAGATCGATCAGCTTGGTGATCAGGGTGCGTGCGTCCTGGTAGGAGGAGGTGGTGGTCGGCTCCTGGACCCGGATGTTGTGCACGATGGCCGCGCTGGCGCCGAAGCCGAGTCCGACCATCTCCCAGGTGAAGAGCACCCAGAGCAGGTCGGAGGAGAGCTCGAGCTGGGCTGCGGCAAAGACGGACGAGGCCAGGACGACGAGCTGGGCGCCGAGCACCTCGAGCATGCCTCGGCTGCCGCGGACCAGCCCTGCGACGAAGAGCGGAATGACCTGGGCTGCCACCAACACGTTGGAGTCCGCCAGGGTGAGCGCGACCAGGAAGCTGACCAGACTGGCCTCGATGACCAAGGCTGGCATCACCGGGGCACGGTGCATGCCCTCGACGAAGATCGCGGCCATCCAGACCGCGGCCAGCAGGATCACGTTGATGATCGGGCCGTAGTCGCCGGTGAAGGCGACCGGCGCGGCCAGCACGATCAGCGCGAAGACCCGGGCACCCGCGGTGACCGTGGCATAGCGAGATCGTTCGTCGACGTCGGTCATGGAGTGCAGGCTACTTGCCGGAGAAGGACTCGATCATGCTGAGGATGCCGGGGCCCATCACGATGATCATCAGGCAGGGCAGGATGAAGAGGATCACCGGGATCATGATCTTCACCGGCACCTCGGCGGCCTTCTCCTCGGCGCGCTGGCGTCGTTTGGTGCGCATCTCGCCCGACTGGATGCGCAGGACCTGCGCGATCGGCACACCGACCTTGTCGGCCTGCACCATGGCACTGACGAAACTCTTCAGGTCCGCGACATGGGTGCGCTCACCCAGCCCGCGCAGCGCCTCACTTCGGCTCTGGCCGATCTGCATCTCCTGCAGCATCCGGCTGAGCTCGCCGGTCAGCGGGCCAGTGGTGTTGCGGGCCACCTGCTGCAGGGCCGCGTCGAAGCCGAGGCCGGCCTCCACCGAGATGGTGAGCAGGTCGATCGCGTCGGGGAGGTCCTTGAGGATCTGTGCTTCCCGCTTCTGGGCGGTGTTGAAGAGCCAGATGTTGGGCGCATAGAAACCGAGGGCGACACCACCAACGACCACCACGATCAGAGCCGGCAGAGACAAGCCGAGGATCAGCGCGAAGTAGACACCGGCCACCAGGCCCACGAGCGCGCCCACGACCTTGCCCGACGACACCCGGTCGACGCTCCAGCCGGGTGGGTTCCCGGCGCGGTCGAGCTGGGCCCGGATCCGTTCGGCCTGGTCGGCGCCGGTGATCCGCCGGCCGAGCCCCTGGGCCCGGGCCAGCAAGGGCTCCAGGATTCGCACGGTGAAGGGCGGCTCCTCCGGCTTGGCGACCGAGGTCTCCGGGGTCGCGCCGGTCATCGCCTCGAGCACCTCGAGGGACTTCGACACGCCGCCGCGCTCGGAGTTGAGCTGGCCGAGGCTGGCGAAGACCAGGAACAGGGCGAGGAATATCAGGATGAGGCCGAAGAAGAGGATCATCTCCTCACACCTCCACCTTCACCAGACGACTGATCACGAACGCGCCGAAGGCGAGCATCACTGCGGCAGCCAGCAGCATCACGAGGCCAAGAGCTTCGGTGTAGAGCGGCCGGATGTAGTCGCGCCGGGTGAGCAGCAGATAGATGCCGATGCCGACAGGCAGCAGGCCCAGGATCCAGCCGGACAACCGGCCCTCGGCCGAGAGGGTCTGCACCTGGCGCCGCAGGTAGGCCCGCTCCCGGATGGTCGCCGAGACCGTGGTCAACAGCTCGGCCAGGTTGCCACCGACCTGTCGCTGGATCCGGATCGCCATCACCACCCATGCGAAGTCGGTGCTCTCGGTGCGCACCGCGATCTCGTCGAGGGCGTCGACCAGGGGCATGCCGAGCCGGCTCTGCACCAGCGCTTGGCGGAACTCGCCCGAGATGGGATCGCGACCCTCCTGCACGACGGTGTCCAGCGACTGCGCCAGCGACATGCCGGCCGAGAGGCTGCCGGCAATCAGCTGCAGCGTGTCAGCCAGGCCCTCGTTGAAGGCGTTGATCCGCTTCTTGCGCCTGCGGCCGAGCCACAACCACGGCACCAGCGCGCCGACGACGAGGAACAGCAGGATGAACAGGATGTCCCCGCCGCCCAGCAGGGCGCCGACCAGGCCGGCGCCGACGACGATTCCGGCGTGGATCAGCAACCACTCGGCCGGCTTCAGGGAGCTGCCTGCAGCGACGAGACGCGAGCTGATCCGCTGTTCGAGACCGCGGTTGTGGTGCAACACGTTGGCCGCGGCGGCCTTGGCCTGGTCCATCGTCAACTGGGGATTGGGGCCAGCCGAGCCGGTGGCAGGAGAGGTACCGGCCGTGTAGGCCGCGATCCGTTGCTCGGCCGTGGCAGCCGGCTTCGGCGCACCCACCGACCAGAACAGCGAGCCCAGGAAGATGAGCAGGCCGATGGCGAGCGCGCCCACGCCGAGCAGCATCACCGTTCGGCTCACCGTCGGACCTGAGGAACCGTCGGAGTCACTCGAGACCTGCGGGGCCGGAGTGGAGGCGTCGCGGATCACGACGTGCGCGCTGTCCTGAAGACCGCGCGAGGAAACCGCGATCGTGGTCTCGGTGGCCGTGACCCCAGACGGGATCGCGGCGGTGACCATGATCTGGCGTGAGAGCGAGGCTGCCTCGTCGTCGAAGGCCGCCGTCAGGGATGCGGGGTCGGCCTCGATCACGGCGCCGTTGCCCGCATCGGCCAAGGTCTGCAGGGGCTTGAGGTCCGGACCGGACTGGTCGAGCGCCACCACGTCGACGATCACGCCCGAGTCACCGATTGCCTCGGTCACGTCGCTCTCGGCGGTCTTGCTGGTGTCGCGACCGTCCGAGAGCACCAGCAGGTTGCGCTGACCTTCGTCTCCGGCGAGCTCGGCGGCGGCGATCACGCCGTCGTTGAGCCGGGTCGCCTTCGCCAGCTCCAGACCGTCGACGACGGCCTTGGCCGCGGTGCGGTCCAACGTCGGCTCCAGGGCCGTCTCGACGTCAGCGTCGAAGGTGACGATGCCGACGTACACGTCGGCGGGGGCACTGTCGAGGAACGCGACGGCAGCCTGCTTGGCCGCGTCGAAGCGGCCCTGCTTGGCCATGCTGTTGCTGGTGTCGATGGTCAGGATCGTGGTCCGCCGGATCTTCTCGACGCTCTCACCCGCCGACTCGGCGCTCGCCTCGGCGGCCTGGCCGTCGATGGTCACCGCGAGCGAGTCCAGCGGGACGTCGGCATCCTCCGGCACCGACAAAAGGATCCGTACGTCGTCGCCGGCCGGCTGCACGTGACTGATCGTGAAGTCATCGTCGGCCGCATGTGCAGCGGGGGAGAGCCCGATCAGCGTGGCCGCGAAGGCCGTTGCCGCAAGGGCACGCAGGGCACGCGCCATCACAGCACGCCCGACTGGAACAGGGCCGGGTCGACGGTGACGTTGGCGTAGGTCATCTTCTCCAGGAAGCTCGGGCGCAGGCCGGTCGAGACCAACCGCCCTCGGCTGCGTCCCTCGGCGTCGAAGCCGGCGGAGTGGTCATAGACGAAGATGTCCTGGAGGGTGATCACGTCACCCTCCATCCGCTCCACCTCGGTGATCTGGGTGATGTGGCGCGAGCCGTCCTTGAAGCGGCTCTGGTGCACGATCAGGTCCACCGCGGAGGCCACCTGCTCGCGGATGGCGCGGATCGGCAGGTCCATCCCGGCCATCAGCACCATGGTCTCGATGCGGGAGACCGTGTCGCGCGGGCCGTTGGAGTGCACCGAACAGATCGAGCCGTCGTGACCGGTGTTCATCGCCTGCAGCATGTCGAGCGCGGAGGCGTCACGGACCTCGCCGACGATGATCCGGTCGGGACGCATGCGGAGGGAGTTCTTCACCAGGTCACGGATCTCGACCGCGCCGCGACCCTCGATGTTGGCCGGACGGGACTCGAGACGGACCACGTGCTCCTGGTGGAGCTGGAGCTCGGCGGCGTCCTCGATCGTCACGATGCGCTCGTCGGCGGGGATGAAGGAGGAGAGCACGTTGAGCGTGGTCGTCTTTCCGGCACCGGTCGAGCCGGAGACGATCACGTTCAGCCGCCCGCGGACGCAGGCCGAGAGGAAGTCGCAGGCGGCCTGGCTCAACGTGCCGAAGGAGACCAGGTCGGCAGCCGTCAGCGGGTCGGCGGAGAACTTGCGGATCGTCAGCGCCGAGCCGTCGATGGCCAGCGGCGGGATCACCGCGTTGACACGGGAACCGTCGGGCAGACGAGCATCGACCATCGGGCTGGACTCGTCGACCCGGCGACCGATGCGGGAGACGATCTTGTCGATCGTGCGCCGCAGGTGGGACTCGTCGACGAACCGGGCGTCGGAGGGGGAGAGACGACCGTGCTTCTCCAACCACACCGACTCGGGGCCGTTGATCATGATCTCGGTGACCTCGGGGTCACGCAGCAGCGGCTCGATCGGGCCGTAGCCGAGGATGTCGTCGGTGATCTCCAGGGTCACCCGGACCCGGTCGGCGTTGCTGAGCGGCTTGTCCTGCGCGCTGAGCACGTCCTTGAGCACCTGGCGGACGCGCTTCTCCAGCTCGCCCTGGTCCATGTTGGCGTCATAGAGCTGCGGGCCGAGCTCGCGCAGGAGCTCGGTGTGCACGTTGCCCTTCAGCTCCTCGAGCCGGTCGTGGTTCTGACTGGCGGCGTGGGCGCGGCGGCGGCTGACCGAGGCGTCGACGTCATTCGTGGCGATCGACGCGACGCGCTTGCCGAGCGAGGACGAACCCGGGCCCGCAGGCGGGGTGTCGGCAGGTGGCGGAGCATCGGCGTACGACGGAGCGGCCGGTGGTGCTGCGGCGTGCGACGCCGGAGCGGTCGGCGCCTCGGCGTACGGCGAGTGGTCGGCCGACGTCTCCGGGGACGGTGCGTCATCGACCGCGGGGCGGGCGACGTGCTGTCCGGCGGCAGCGGCGACCTCGGCGGCCACCGAGGAACCGTCGTCGTGCTGTTCGGTGCCGTCCGACGAAGTGGGCGCGGCCGCCTCGGCTGCTGCCCTGGCCCTGGCCAGGCGATCTCCCAGACTGCTCATCAGGTCACCTCTTGTTCCGGCGCCAGCGACCGCGTCGCTCGGTGTCGTCGTTGTCGCTGGACCGGCCCTCGCGCGACGGTGAGTCCGCGGCGACCGGATCACCGGTCAGGGTGCTGGCCAGTGCCGTGAACGCCCGGCTGGCGGGGTGGGTCGGGTTGGCCACCACGATCGGTCGCCCGGCGTTGGTGGCGGCTGCGATGTCGGTCGAGGACGGGATCGCGGTGGTGATCTCCATGCCCAGGATCTGCTCGACCTTCTCCGGCGAGAGCCCGACCGCGTCGTCGGCCCGGTTGAGCACGAGGTGCCGGTTGCCCTGGGCGATGCCGAGCAGGTCGAGCGTCTCGAGGGCCACCTTGACGTTCTTGAGCGTCGGCACGTCGAGGGTCGCCACGATCACGCAGTCGTCGGTCTCGTCGAGCGCCTGCAGGGTCTGCTCGTCGAAGTTCGGGCTGGTGTCGACCACGACGTAGTCGAACTGCTCCTTCAGCGTGCGCAGCATCCGCGCCACCAGGGTCGCGGTGACCCGGTCCCGCGCGTCCGGCAGGCTCGGCGCGGCCAGCACCATCAGCGACTGCTCGTGGCGGGTGAGCAGCGACTCGATCATCGCGAAGTCGATCGCGTCCTCGCCGCCGATGGCCTCCTCGATGGTGTGGGAGGGGAAGAGCTGCATGGTGATCGCCACGTCACCGAAGGCCAGGTCGAGGTCCATCAGGCACACCTTGCGAGAGCCCTTGTCGGCCAGTGCGAGAGCCAGGTTCACCGACGTGGTGGTCTTGCCGACCCCGCCCTTGGGCGAGAACACGGTGACCACGCGGCCCTGTCCACCGGCACCGGTCGCGCTGGTGCCGCTGTGCAGCGCCGACCACAGCTGGCCGGCCCGGTCGAGAGCCTCGGTGAGCTCCTTCTCGTCCTCGAGGAGTACGACGTCGCGGCATCCGGCGTGCATCGCCCGGTAGAGCACCGACGTGTCGAGCTCATCGCGCACCAGCACGACGGTCGTCGAGGGCCGCGTGTAGCGCATGCTCTCGGCGACGTCGAGGGCGTCCTGGAGGGGAAGGCCGGGGCCCAGCACCACGGCGTACTCGTCGTGATGGGTGTCCATCCAAGCGCGCAACGGGGCGACCCCGGCGACGGAGTGGGTGCCCGAGGGCATGGATCGGGCCAGCCTGGAGATGACGTGGGGGTCGTGTTCGACGATGACCGGCATCAGGGCCTCACTGGAAGAGGTTGTTGGCGGTGATGGTGGGCGCCTGCTTGCCGACCTTGGTCTTCTCGGTGAGAAGGCCGAAGGACAGCTCGCCGTTCGACGAGGCGAAGATGACGCGCTGGGCATCGGCTTGGGGGAGCGCCAACGTCATCAGCGTCGCAGGCAGCTGTTCGGTGGTCTGCGCACCGTCGTCACCGGTCTTGGTGGAGGTGATCGTCGACGTGGTGCCGACTCCGAGCACCTGCACGCGGGGGAGCAGCATCCGGGTGAAGGTGGGCTGAGGGAGGTCGCTGGAGCTCAGGAAGATCGAGACCTCCGAACCCGGGTTCACGAAACCGGCCACGCGGGCCGGGTCGGTCAGGTTGACCGAGATCGCCATCATCCCGTCCGGGATGGCCAGCGAGGTGTTCTCGACCGTGCCGCCCCAACGGGCCGAGACGATCTGCTCGCCGGTGAAGATCCTCGAGGTGGCCACCAGTCCGCTCAGGCCGGTGAGGTCGGTCTGGGCTCCGTCCTGCACCTGGTCGCGCGGCACGTCCTGCAGCTGCAGCTTGCCGGAGGCCGCCGCGTCGTCGAAGGTCTCGCCGGCCTCGATGGTCTTGACCGCCTTGAGCACCTGGACCGACTCGATGTCCTCCTGGGCCCGGTCGTCGGCTCCCTGGGCGTAGAGGAAGACGAGCAGCGCCCCCAAGGCTGCGATCACAGCGGCAAGGACAAGCAGAATTTTGCGACGGTCCATGGATCCCTCTTCAGGCGTCGTGGGTGTTCACCAGGTGGCCGCACCGGGCCTCCCGCGCGCGGGCGCGGTTTCCCTCAGAGGCTGCAGTGCAGACCAACGGTGCACCATGAGTCACCTGTGTGCCCAGGGGTTTCACCCAGATGGCCCGTTTGGACTAGGACCGATGACCCGATCGGTCAGAAATGACGCCCGGATCCGACGCCACCTGCGCGTGGTGTCAGCGCTCGTAGAGAGCGGCGACGTCTGCCCGGTGCTCACGCATGACCACGTTGCGCTTGAGCTTCAGTGAGGGGGTCAGCTGGCCGTCCTCCTCGGTCCAGTCGATCGGCAACACGTGGAACTTGCGGATCGACTCGGCCTTCGAGACCGCCTTGTTGGCCTCGTCGACGGCGCCCTGTACGGCGGCCACCAGGTCGGGGTCGTCGACGTTGTCGCTGATCGACCCGGACTTGCTGTTCTCCTGCGCCCAGTGCGGGAAGTACTCCGGGTCGATGGTGACCAGGGCCGCGATGAACGGTTGGCCGTCGCCGACCACGATGCACTGGCTGATCAGCGGGTGGGCGCGCAGGCGGTCCTCGAGCACCGCTGGGGCCACGTTCTTGCCGCCGGCGGTCACCAGGATCTCCTTCTTGCGACCGGTGATCTTCACGAAGCCCTCGTCGTCGAGCTCGCCGACGTCGCCGGTGTGGAACCAGCCGTCGGTCAACGCCTCGGCGGTGGCCTTCTCGTTGTTCCAGTATCCGGCGAAGACCTGTCCACCGCTGAAGAGCAGCTCACCGTCGTCCGCGATGCGGGCGGTGGTGCCGGCCAGAGGCCGGCCGACGGTGCCGATCTTCTGCGCGTCGGGAAGGTTCACGGTCAATGCGGCGGTGGTCTCGGTCAGGCCGTAGCCCTCGAGGATGCTCAGGCCGATGCCCCGGTAGAAGTGGCCCAGCCGGTCGCCGAGCGGCGCCCCGCCGGAGACGGCGTACAGACACTTGCCGCCGAGCGTGTTGCGCAACTTGACGTAGACCAGCCTGTCGAAGAGCGCGTGCTGGGCCTTGACGTGCAGGGGGATGCGGCCGTTGTCCAAGGCCCGGCTCCACGCGATCGCGATGTCGGCGGCGCGCTGGAAGATCTTGCCCTTGCCGTCGGCGGCGGCCTTCTGCGAGGCGGTGTTGAAGACCTTCTCGAAGACACGGGGCACGGCCAGGATGAAGGTCGGCCTGAACTCGCCGAGGTCGTCGACGAGGTTCTTGATGTCGGCCGAGTGGCCCAGGCGGATGCGAGCCTTGACGCAGCCGACCTGGATGATCCTGGCGAAGACGTGGGCCAGCGGCAGGAAGAGCAGCGTGGAGCCCTCCTCGTCCTGGAACAGCTCGTCGAGCTCGTGCACGGCGACGCCCAGCTCGAACATGAAGTTGCCGTGGGTGAGCATGCAGCCCTTGGGGCGTCCAGTCGTGCCGGAGGTGTAGATCAGGGTGGCCAGGTCGAGGGGAGTGGTCGCCGAACGGCGCTTCTCCAGAGTCTCGTCATCGATGTCGGCGCCGAGCTTGGTCAGCACCTCGACGGCGTTGTCGTCGATGGTCCAGACGTGGTTCAGGTCGGGCAGGTTGCCGCGCAGCCCGGTGATCTTGGCCAGGTGGTCGGCACCCTCGGCGACGATCGCCTTGGTGCCGGAGTCCTCCAGGATCCAGCTGAGCTGGTCGGTCGAGGAGGTCTCATAGATCGGCACGGTCGCGGCGCCCGCGAACCAGATCGCGTAGTCGAGGACGGTCCACTCGTAGCGGGTCTTCGACAGGATCGCGACGCGGTCACCGGCCTCGATGCCCGCGGCGAGCAGGCCCTTGGCAACCGCGGTCACCTCTTCGTGGAACTTCTCGGCGGTGACGTCGACCCATCCGTCGTCGGTGTTCTTGCTGAACACGATGGCGTCGGCGTGGTCGCGCGCGTTGGTGACGACGTCGTCGGTCAGGTTGCCAGTGGCGGGGATCTCCACGGTCATCGGCGTGGCGAACTCACGCATGCCGGCCTCCTCGTAGAACAGTTCGAATCGATGTACGTCGCACGTTACCGGCCGCTCACGTACTCGCGGTATCCGGTACGCTCGCTGCACTCACCGCCGAACTGATCCAGGGGCAACTCATGGCCGAGCAGACCACCTCTTCCATCGTCATCGACGCCCCTGCAGCGTCGGTGATGGAGGTGATCGCTGACTTTCCCTCCTACCCCGTCTGGGCCAAGGGTGTGAAGACCGCTGACGTCCTCGGCACCTTCCCCGACGGCAGCGCCACCGAGGTCTACTTCGAGCTCGACGTGTCGCCGATCAAGGACGAGTACACGCTCGCCTACCAGTGGGACGGCGACCGCGAGGTCACCTGGACCCTCACCCAGGGCAAGATGCTGCGCGCCCTCGACGGCGCCTACACCCTGCGTGAGGTCGCCGGCAGCTCCACCGAGGTGACCTATCGCCTCGCCCTCGACGTGTCGATCCCGCTGATCGGCATGCTCAAGCGCAAGGGCGAGAAGATCCTCATCGACACCGCACTCAAGGGCCTGAAGAAGCGCGTCGAGTCCCTGTGACGGTGCCCGTGTCTGTGATCGTCGTCTGAGTCGTGCGCATCCTCCTCTTCACCGGCAAGGGTGGCGTCGGCAAGTCGACCATCGCCGCCGGTACGTCGGCACTCGCTGCCGCGCGCGGCCTGCGGACCCTGGTGCTCTCCACGGATGCCGCTCACTCGTTGGCCGACGCCTTCGGCACACCGGTCGGCGCCGAGCCGACCGAGGTGGCCGAGAACCTGTTCGTGCAACAGGTCGACGCGCAGCGCCGCTTCGAGCAGTCGTGGGCCGACATCCAGCGATATCTGCTGCAGGTGCTCGACGTGGTCGGCGTCGACCCGGTGGCCGCCGAGGAGCTGACCGTCATCCCCGGAGCCGAAGAGGTGCTAGCGCTGCTCGAGCTGCGTCTGCACGCGCTCTCGGGCACGTGGGACGTGATCGTCGTCGACTGCGCCCCGACCGCCGAGACCCTGCGCCTGCTGGCCCTTCCCGAGGCGCTCGGGTGGTACATGCAGCGGGTGCTTCCCGTCGAACGCCGCGTCGTCAAGGCCCTCAAGCCGGTGCTGACCCGCGCTGCCGGCGTACCGATGCCCGGGGACTCCGTCTTCGACGCGGTCGAACGGCTGCATGCCGAGCTCGACGAGGTGCGCGACCTGCTCTCCGGGCCCGACTCCAGCGTTCGGCTGGTGATGACGCCCGAGACCGTCGTGCTCGCCGAGGCCAGACGCTCCTTCACGACGTTGTCGCTCTTCGGCTACCGGGTCGACGGTGTGGTCGCCAACCGGGTCTTCCCGTCGGCCGACGGTGATGAGTGGCGCGCCGGTTGGGTCGAGGCCCAGTCACGGGTGATGGCCGAGGTGGGGGAGTCCTTCCCCGGGCTGCCGCTGTGGAAGTCGGTCTACCGCACCGGGGAACCGGTCGGGGTCGAGGCGCTGCGTGGCCTCGCCGACGAGGTGTACGCCGACTCCGACCCGCTCGCCGCGCCAACGGGTGAGGGGCCGTTGAAGGTGACCCGAACCGCCAGTGGCGCCACCCTGGAGCTGCAGCTGCCGAACGTCCGCAAGGGTGAGGTCGATCTCGCCCGGCATGGCGATGAGCTCGTGGTGACCGTCGGGTCGTATCGTCGACTTCTCTCGTTGCCAGCAGGGCTCGCCCGCCACAAGGTCAAGGGCGCCCGCGTCGACGGGGGCGCACTGCAGGTCAAGTTCGAGGAGAAGGCACCGTGACCGACGGAGACGACACCAGGCCCGGCAGCGCGCCCGGGCCCGACGACGTGGGCTCGGTCGCCGAAGAGGCCGCCAAGCTCCTCGGCGCCTTCTCGGGGTGGGCCAGGAGCCAGGGCTCCGACCTGGGCAGTGACCTGGGCAAGGGGATCGGTGACCTCGCCGCCGGCGCCCAACGCGCCGCGGAGGACATGAACGAGCACTTCGCCACCGGCTCGCCGGAGTGCAGCGTGTGCCCGGTCTGTCGCACCATGCACGTGGTCCGCGAGCTGAGTCCGGAGGTCAAGCACCACCTGGCCACCGCCGGTGCCTCGCTGATGCAGGCCGCCGCTGCCCTGATGGCCACCGCCGTGCCCGACGAGAAGAAGCCGGGCGCTGACGACCTGGAGCACATCGATCTCGACAACGACTGGCCGGAGGAACCATGAGCCTGACCATTGGCGTGGACGTGGGTGGCACCAAGATCGCTGGCGGTCTGGTCGACGCCGATGGCACCGTGCTCGAGGAGACCAAGGTCGAGTCGCCCGCGGAGGACGCCTCCGCCATCGTCGACTCGATCACTCGCATGGTCGAGGACCTACGTGGTGACCACGAGATCGAGGGCATCGGCATCTCCGCTGCCGGATTCATCGACGCGGCCCGGTCGACGGTGCTCTTCGCACCCAACCTGGCCTGGCGCGACGAAGACCTCAAGCAGCGCCTCGAGTCATCCTGCGGCACCCCCGTGGTGGTCGAGAACGACGGCAACTCGGCTGCCTGGGGCGAATTCACCCACGGCGCAGCCGTGGACGCCGACGACCTGCTCATGGTCGCGGTCGGCACCGGTGTCGGCGGCGGCATCGTCGTCGACGGCCAGCTCTATCGCGGCGGCTTCGGCATCGCCGGCGAGATCGGGCACATCCGTGTCGAGCGCCAGGGCCGCCAGTGTGGTTGCGGGCAACTCGGCTGTCTCGAGCAGTACGGCTCCGGCACCGCCCTCGAGGAACATGCCCGTCTGGCGGCTGCGGCCGACCCGAGCGCGGCAGCGGCCCTGATCGACGCGGCCGGCGGTGACGCTGCGGCCATCGAGGGGCCGATGATCACCGAGGCCGCCCAGGCCGGGGACCCCTTCTCGATCGGGCGGTTGGCCGAGCTGGGTGCGTGGCTCGGTGAGGGCTGTGCCCAGATCTCCGCAATCGTCGACCCCGGTGTGATCGTGCTGGGCGGAGGCGTCGGCGCCGCCGGCGACCTGCTGCTCGAGCCGATGCGTGAGACGTACGTCGCGAACCTCACCGGCAGCGGCCACCGCCCCCTGGCAGAGCTGCGCCTCGCCACCCTGGGCAACACTGCCGGCCTGATCGGCGCGGCCGACCTCGCCCGTCGCTGAGCTCCGGGCTGGCTGAGCCCGGTCAGTGGTTTCGACGGTACATCCCAGTCACCGGGTGACCGGGATGTGCCACGGTTCGCGGTGGAAGCAGCCACTGCCTGCGCGATCGGCACCGCCCGGGCTGCGAAGATGGCGGCCATGAGTGAGGACGTGTACGTCGGGATCGACGTCGGTGGCACCAAGGTGCTGGCCGGTGTGGTCGACAACCGCGGACGCATCCTGCGCACCGCACAGAGCGCCACCCCGGGGCGACGTGTCGACGTGTCGCTCGTCGAGGACGCACTGACCGAGGCCCTCCACGAGGTCGTGGGGGACTCCGTCGTCCGCGGGGTGGGCCTGGTCGCGGCTGGGTTCGTCGACGCGACCGGTGAGCGGGTGATGTTCGCGCCCCACCTGCCCTGGGTGGACGCACCGGTCCGGCTGCGGCTGGAGGATCGCTGGCGGGTGCCGGTGACGTTGGAGAACGACGCGACCGCGGCCGCGCACGCTGAGGCGACGTACGGCGCAGCGTCAGGCGTCGAAGATGCCGTGGTGGTGACCATGGGCACCGGGATCGGTGGCGGGCTCATCTTCGGCCGGCAGGTGCGTCGCGGAACCAACGGGATGGCCGGCGAGTTCGGCCACATGCAGGTCGTCCCGGGCGGCGTCCCGTGCGAGTGTGGCGGCCACGGCTGCTGGGAGCAGTACTCGAGCGGCAACGCGCTGGTGCGCTTCGCCCGCGAGCAGTTGGGCACCCGGCCGTCGATCCTGGAGGAGCTGTGTGACGGCAACCCCGCCGCGCTTACCGGGCCGATGGTCACCCGGGCTGCCGAGGAGGGCGACCTGCTGGCTCACGAGGCGTTCGGCCTCATCGGCGACTGGCTCGGCATCGGTCTGGCCAACCTGGTGGCGGCCTTCGATCCCGGCATCCTGGTCGTCGGCGGCGGGGTCTCGGCGGCCGGCGACCGCTTGCTGGAGCCGGCCCGCACGGCGCTGCTGAGCTCGCTGGTGGGTGCCGGGCACCGCCGGGTGCCGCCGCTGGTCGCCGCAAGGTTCGGGCCACGGGCCGGCCTGGTCGGCGCCGCAGACCTGGCCCGTCAGCGGGTGGCGAGACTGGCGATCTAGGTCTCGTCTGGCTGGCACCCGGTCAGATTCGGGAGCCATCGTCCCAGGGGTCGCGCGGCTCGGCGTTCATGGTGCGGATCAGATAGATGAACCCGCCCGCGAACCAGGCCACCAGGAGCACTGCGAGGATGCCCCGGAACGGGTGCCCCAGAACGAGGGCGACGAGCGCGATGATCGGGGCGCCGAAGACGCCCAGCCAGCCGAGCATGCGGGGCGGCTCGGCCAACGGGATCGGCTCCGGGGGCGGCGGGACGAAACGTCCCTCGTCCTCCCAGGTGGATCGCAGCTCCACCGGGACCTCGGGCTCGGGCTCCGGGATGACGTAGAGCTCCGGCTGGGGGTCGAGCGCCGGCTCGTCGCCGGTGCCGGCGGCCGCCTCTTCGACCGATGCCGTCTCTCCGTAGTTGTCGACGATCTCCTTCCAGAGAGCGTCCTCGTCCCGTGTCACGCCAACCAGCCTACGAGCCAGGGCCCAGCGGTGCGACTCACGCCGGTGGTCGAGCGGGCCGATGAGTGTGGGCGGCCGCCGTGACCACGACTTCGTCGTACGTCGGAGGGCTCAGCCTAGTAACGCTCAGGCCGAGCCGGGGCGCAACGGGTGGGTGAGACCGTGGATGAACTCGAGGGACTCCTCGAAGATGGTCGCGGCATCGTTGTCGAGTGTCGCCACGTGGTAGCTGTTCGACAGGATTCGTTCCTCGAAGGAGCGCGAGGACACGCCGGCCTGGATGATCCTGGCCGACGACGGGTCGACGACGTGGTCCTCCGCGGAGCGGAAGAACCGGATCGGTGCGGTCACCTTCGGCAGGTCGGCACGCAGCGGCTTCCACGCACGCACCATCGAGTGCAGTGCGTTCAACGGGGTGCGGTCATAGCCGAGCTCGTCCGCGCCGGGCTTCTTGATGTCGTTGCCGATGCCGGGCATCGACTTCACCAGCCGGCGCATCAGCGGCACGGCCAGCAGCTGCTTGTTGTCGGAGGCCACCGCGGCATTGACCAGCAGGATTCCGGTGACGTCCGCCGGTCGGTCGGCGGCGAGCTGGAGCACCAGGGCACCGCCCATCGAGAGCCCGCCCACGATGACCTTGTCGTTCTCGGCGACCAGCTTGTCGAAGGCCTTCGACACCTCGGCGTACCAGTCGTCCCAGGTGGTCTGGTTCATCTCCTGCCACCGGGTCGCGTGTCCGGGGAGGCGCGGAACCTCGACGGCGTACCCGTTGACGGCGAGGAACTCGCCCCACGGCCGCATCGAGGCTGGGGAGCCGGTGAAGCCGTGGCTCAGCAGCACGCCGACACGCTGGTTGGGGTTGCCGGTGGCCTCCGGACGAGCGGGGACGGAGAGCGGCCTGAGCAGGGCTTCGTTGGGCACAGGGCGATTGTGCACCATCTTCTCGCGCGTGACCGGGTGCCCACGGAAATGGGTTTGGGGCTAGGGTGTGTCTCTCAAGTCTCGGCCGTCGAGAGCGTCGCATCCGCTGAGTGCCTGGCAAGGCCGAGGAGGGAGGCGATGCGCCAGCATCGTCGACTGACGAGAACGTTGCCAGGTGCCAGCGGGGTGGCGCGTAGCAGGCCATGGACTTGGGAGATATGCCCTAGGGTTCACTTGGTCACTCATGCCGGGCGGCCGAGGTCGTCAGGAGGAGGACAGCCGGGTGTTCTACTGGTTTCTGAAGTTCATCGCTCTCGGCCCCTTGCTGCGCGTGATCTTCCGGCCCCAGGCCACGGGGCTGGACAACATTCCGGAGTCCGGGCCCGCGATCCTGGCCAGCAACCACCTGTCGTACGCCGACTGGTTGTTCATGCCGCTCACGCTCTCGCGGCGCGTCTCCTTCGTGGCGAAGGCCGAGTACTTCACCAGCCCGGGCATCAAAGGGTTCATCCAGAAGCACTTCTTCCGTGGCTCCGGTCAGATCCCGATCGACCGCTCCGGCGCCAACGCCGCCGAGGGTGCGCTGATGTCGGCCAAGGAGGTGCTCGGTCGCGGGGAGCTCTTCGGCATCTACCCCGAGGGCACCCGCTCCCACGACGGCAAGCTCTACCGGGGCAAGACCGGTGTTGCCCGGCTTGCGCTCGAGACCGGCGTCCCGGTCATCCCGGTGGCCGTGGTCGGCACCGACGTGGTCGCGCCCCCCGGCAAGAAGTTCGGCAAGATCACCCGCCCGATGGTGCGCTTCGGCAAGCCGTTGGACTTCTCGCGCTACGAGGGCCTCGAGAACGACCGCTACATCCTGCGCTCGATCACCGACGAGATCATGTACGAGATCATGAACCTCTCCGGCCAGGAGTACGTCGACACCTACGCCACCCGGGCCAAGGAGGAGTCGAAGCGCCTCGAGAAGGAGGCCGCGGCGGCTGCCGCCGAGCAGAAGAAGGCGGCTGCGGCCTCGTCGGCCGTCGAGGACAAGAAGCAGGCGTCCTGACCCGGTCGCCTGCCTCCGTCGGCTCGACCGCTCCGCGCTGGCGTACCTTGTCAGCGACCGATGCCGGGCCGGTCGATGCTGCGCTCGCCGTCGAGAACCGGATGTTTCGCGCGCTGGCCGTGCTGCGCATCGTCCTGCTGGCCAACACGGTCGGCCTGACCCTCTATCGCCTCGACAACTTCACCCATCCCAACGCCGGGCTCGCCCTGCTGGCACTGATGGTGGTCTGGACGATCGTGTCCATCTGGGCGTACGACGCTCCGCGGCGTCGTGTTCCCGTGCTGCTGGTCGCTGACCTGGCCATTGCGTTCGCGACGTTGCTGTCCTCGCCGTTCGTCAAGGGGGACGGTTTCAGCGCGACCGTGCCGGGCTTCTGGATCGCGGGAGCCCTGATGGCTTGGGCGATCCACTGGCGTTGGATGGGCGCGTTGGCGGCCGCGACGGTGCTGTGTGCGACCGATCTGCTGATCCGCGAGGAGATCAGCCAGACCAACTATGGCCACGTCTTCCTGCTGATGATCGCGGGACCGATCGTGGGCTACATGTGTGGCTCGTTGCAGCGGATGGCGGCCGAGCGTGATCGGGCCGAGCGGGCTGCTGCGATCGCCGAGGAGCGCGCCCGTCTCGCGCGGGCAGTGCACGACGGCGTACTCCAGGTGCTGGCGCTGGTTCAGCGCAAGGGGCCCGAGCTCGGGGGCGAGGGAGTCCACCTGGGTGAGCTCGCCGGTGAGCAGGAGCAGGCGCTGCGGTCGTTGATCCGTCAGCAGGACACCCTGCAGACGCCGGGGGAGGCACCGGTCGAGGATCTCGGGGGTGCCCTGGAGCGCCTCGGCAACCGGCGCCCGCCGGTGACCAGCGTGGTCACGCCCGGCGCCCCCGTCGAGCTCCCGCAGGACGTCGTGGGTGAGCTGGTCGCGGTGGTCGGCGCCTGCCTCGACAACGTCGCGTTCCACGTCGGCGAGGACGCACCCGCCTGGGTGCTGCTCGAAGACCTCGGCGACCGGGTCGTGGTCAGCGTGCGCGACGAGGGGCCGGGCATTGCGACCGGTCGGCTCGAGTCGGCTGCGGCCTCCGGGCGCCTCGGGGTCTCCGAGTCGATCCGGGGGCGCATCCGCGACCTGGGTGGCAGCGCGGAGCTCTTCTCCACGCCCGACACCGGGACCGAATGGGAGTTCACCGTCCCGCGTCCCACGGAATGACCCTGCCGGGTTTGCCCTACCTGGTTTGCCCTGCCCCGAGTGCATGCCTCACGATCACCACTTCGTCTAGTGTCGATCTCGTGACCATTCATCGCGAGAATCCGTTCCTCGAACCGCCGGGCGACCGGGATCCGGTCCGTCGACTCCGCGGTCGCCTCGGTGGCCAGGTCACCCTGTGGACCAGCGGTACGCCGGACGACCGCGCCGGGTTGACGGTCTCGTCCCTGATGATCGCGGCGGGCGAGCAGGGGCGAGTCCTCGGCCTGATCGACCCGGACTCCGACTTGATGGACACCCTCGCCACGACCGACCTTGCGGTGGTGTCGTTGCTGCACTACCGCCACCACAACCTGGCCGACGTGTTCGCCGGCCAGGTCCCGGCACCCGGCGGCCAGTTCAAGCAGTTGAGTCAGGGGGTGTCCTGGGCGGAGACCTCGTGGGGACCGCTGCTGTCCGACGTGACCACGTGGGTCGGCGTACGCGTGGAGTCGGTCGTGGAGACGGGTTGGTCCTCGCTGGTGACCGCGACCATCGAGCACGCCGAGATCGGCGACGACGGTGAGCCACTCGTTCACCGTCGAGGTCGCTACCAGCACGCCTCTACCTCTTCCGGTGGTTGAGGAACGCGGTGCGAACGTCTGGGAACCACCCGTAGGTCGTCCCGTCCCCGTGGCCGGACATGGCGGTGAGACCTACGTACTGGTTGATTTGTGGGCGCGGAATCGACCAGTTCGTTGGTCTCAGCGAGGAGCACGACTGCGATGTGCCGGAGACGGCTAGGGTTCGCGGTGACACGAGGAGGACTCGGATGAGTGGGGACGAAGCGATCAAGGTGATGGTCGTCGACGACCACCCGATGTGGCGAGACGCGGTCGAGCGCGACCTGATCGCGGCGGGACTGAACGTTGTTGCCGTGGCAGCCAACGGAGTCGAGGCCCTGGCACGCTTCCCGGCCGCCAAACCACAGGTTCTGGTGCTCGACCTGCAGATCCCGGCGCCGAACGGGGTCGAGGTGACCGCCGAAGTGGTGCGCCAGGATCCGTCCACCCGGGTGTTGATCCTTTCCGCGTCCGGCGAGCAGAGCGACGTCCTCGACGCGGTGAAGGCCGGTGCGACGGGCTATCTGGTCAAGTCTGCCTCTCGCGAGGAGCTGCTCGACGCCGTACGCCGGGTGGCGCTGGGGGACACGGTGTTCACCCCGGGGCTGGCCGGGCTGGTGCTGGGCGAATACCGCCGCCTCCTCGACGAGCCGGCCACCGACGACGGCACGCCCAAGCTGACCGAGCGTGAGACTGAAGTTCTCCGTCTGGTCGCCAAAGGCCTGTCCTACAAGCAGATTGCCGATCGTCTCGTGCTCTCGCACCGCACCGTGCAGAACCACGTGCAGAACACGCTGCGCAAGCTTCAGCTCCACAACCGGGTGGAACTGACCCGATATGCGATCGAGCAGGGGCTGGACGACGAATGATCTCGTCGTCCCCGTGGCGTCCGGCGCACGAGGATGAGGCTCTGGCGCTGATGGAGCTGGAGCGCGCCGCCAACCTGCGTGGCCTGGCGGCAGTCTTTCCCGGGCCGTTCCCCGAGGACGACGTGTTGGCCAGGTGGGCGATCGTGCTCGCAGACCCGGGTGTGAGCGTCGAGGTGGTCGACGGCCCTGACCACCTGCGGGCAGTTGTGGCGTACGACGACTCCGCGTTGCGGCACCTCTTCGTGCACCCCGACTCGTGGGGCCAGGGACTGGGCTCGTCAGGCGTGGCCAGGTCTGTCGCAGCGATCGGCAAGGGCGCGACACTGTGGGTCCTCGCGGCCAACGAGCGTGCCCGGCGTCTGTACGAGTACCTTGGCTGGGTACCCACGGGGGACCGTCAGGACTCCGTGTGGACGCCACATCCCACGGAACTCGAATACCGCTGGAGTGGCACGGTCATCCGCCCGCTCAGCCCGGACTTCCGAGACTCGCTGCTCGCCTTCGAGTCGGAGAATCGCGCATGGTTCGCGCG
Source organism: Nocardioides sp. Soil797 (assembly GCA_001429555.1). Taxonomy (GTDB): domain Bacteria; phylum Actinomycetota; class Actinomycetes; order Propionibacteriales; family Nocardioidaceae; genus Nocardioides. The sequence goes on from LMSR01000014.1 coordinate 422,973, forward strand.
CACCATCCCCGACCGGGGTGACGCGTTCTTCGACGAGTTCGACGACCAACTCGCGGGTCGGATCACCGAGCACGTCGGCGGAACCGTGCGGATGTTCGTGGTGCTCGACGAGTCGGGGGAGCTGATCGGGCGGGTGAACTTCGTCGACGTTGCCCGGGGGAGCGCCGATCTGGGCTACCGGCTCGCGGAGAGAGCCAGTGGTCAGGGGCGCGCCACTGACGCGGTGATGTTGGGGCTCAACGAGATGTCTCGACTGGGTGTCACCGAGGTCCGAGCCGCGACGACCGTGAGCAACGCGGCATCGCAGCGGGTGCTGGAGAAGTGCGGTTTCGTGCCCTGTGCCGGCACTCCCGACGAGCTCGGCGGTGGCGGTGGCCGTCGCGAGAAGGCCGTGCACTTCCGACTGGGTCGAGATCATGCACGGGCGGGGTGAGGCCTTCCACCGGAGGGGGAGTCATCGACCAGGTCATGGGCCACCGAGTAACGGGCCCGCAGGCGCTCCTCCTGCTTGACGCGGTAGCGCTCACCGAGACGGGTGCGCAGCGACAGCGTGCCGGGCACCCTGTCGATCAGGAGGTTCACGAAGCCGAGGACGAAACCGATGACCCGGACGGCGTGCTTCATGCGCGAGGCAGGGACCCCGAGCTCGTCGGCAATGCCGTCGCCCAGGAAGACCCGTTCGAGGGCATGCACCGTGGGTGGCGCAACCGGGTGCAGCGGGGCCGGCAGCAGCTCCTCGATCTCCGGCACCAGGAACTCCTCATTGATGGCACCCACCAGCCGGCGGCAGTAGTCGTCGACCTCGGGTCGGGTGAGCAGGTAGAGGGCCTCGAGTCGCTCCTGGTCTGCCTCGTCGACGGGCAGCAGTTCCTCGCAGACCCCGAGCAGGTGCCCGAGATAGCGCCACATCGCATAGAACGTGTCGACCTCGTGGGGGAGGTACGGCGCCCCGATGGCGCGCATTCCGCGCAACGGGATCAGGCAGAACTCGATCAGCGTGTAGGCGAGGAACGCCTGGGGGATCGGGACACCCCAGGCTGCGGTGTCCCACTCGGGAGACTCGCGCAGGTGTTGGCGGACGAGGGCGTGGATGACCCGCACCCGCACGGTCAGCTCGAAGCCTTCGGAGAACCGGTCGAGCCCACCTTGCTGGTTGACCGCGAGCAACCAGGACCCGACCTCGATGGTGCGCACACCGGCGTTCTCGACGTACCGCCCGGTCAGCTCGAGCGGGCGCGAGGCCGTGGAGTTTGCGTACCCGCTGACCAGGGATGCCGCCCCCAGGACGATGCCCGACTGGCGGGTGTAGCGGGCGAAGTGGCGCGAGCCCCGATAGATGGCCCTGAGATCGACCCAGTCGGGTACGTCGTCCAGCTCGACGAACAGGTCCCGGAGCGATCGTGGAGCCTCGGGCACGGCGTCGATGCCCTCGCGGCAGGCCTTGCGCAGCATGCGCATGCCTCTGCCGTGGCCGATCGTCGCGAAGTCCGCCACCAGTGCGTCGGCAAGGGGATCGCCCTGCCACATGGCGTCGAAGTACGTCGACGCGTGGTCGCCGAAGCGGCGCATCGCCTCATCGTGGTTGTGCACCGTGGTCGGAAGGTCGCGCTCACTCGCCGTGGCTGCCATGCTCAACAGCATAAAAGTGGGAATCCCTCATCTTCCATTCACTTTTTGAGCAGGGCGCCGACGACGGAATCGAGGACTCAGGATGGCTCAACGGCAGCGAATTCGTCCCACCCAACAACGTGCCGTAAGGATGCGTCGAGACCTCCTCGACGCGACTGTTCATCTTTTGGGCGAGGTGGGGTCCGAGCGACTGACCACGACGGCCATCGTCGAGCGGGCTCATGTCAGCAGCGGAACCTTCTACCGCTACTTCGACGACAAGGCCGACATTCTGGAGGCCCTGCGCCAAGAGGCGGTCAGCGAGATCAGCTCCGACCTGATGGGTGGCGTGGCCCGGGCGATCGACCTCGACCTGCGCGCCGCCGTGCGGGAGATCCTGACCACCCTGACCGGGGCGCTCGAACGGCATGCACCGGTGATCCTGGCCATGGTCGACGCCGTGCCGTCGGGCACGCAGTCGAACGTGATGCCGGAGATCGAGGCCGGACTGATGCAGCTGGCCCGCGTCATCCCCGCTCGGCACCTGCCCGGCCTCGACCCACAACGCCTCGACGCGGTGGTCTTCATGGTGATGGGCGTGACACAGGCGACCTGCCTGCGGATCGCGCTGCAGCGTCCCGAAGGCAGCTCGGCCGAGGAGCTGATCGAGATCGCCACCGACATGCTCACCGCCGGGTTGCTGGGTGCACGGTGAATCGCAGGCGAACGCGCTCACTAGGATCAGGCACGTGACGACCATCCTCGAGGCAGCCGACCGTCTCTACGGCCTGACGCTGGCCGAGTTCACCCCGGCGCGCGACGCCCTGGTGAAGGCACTGCGCAAGGACGACCGTGATCTCTCCGACCAGGTCAAGGCGCTGAAGAAGCCGTCGACCGCTGCCTGGGTGGTCAACCTGCTCGTGCGCCGTGACCCGGGGCAGGTGGACCAGGTGCTCATCGTCGGTGCCGCCCTGCGTGAGGCCCAGGCCTCGCTCGACGGCGACGAGCTGCGGGCACTCACCCGTCAGCGCCGCCAGCTCACCTCCGCGATCACCCAGCAGGCCCGGGCGATCGCGCTCGAGCACGGCCAGAAGGTCACCGGGTCGGTCTCCGACCAGGTCGAAGCCACACTCACCGCGGCGATGGTCGACGAGAACGCGGGTGCCGCGGTTCGCACAGGGCTGCTGGTCCAAGCGTTCTCGGCGACCGGTGTCGACGCCGTCGACGCCGCGGCGTACGTCGCGGTCCCCGACGCGGCAGACTTCGTGCCGAGCCCCGTCGAGGCGCCCAGCTCCCATCCGCCCGAGCTGCACGTCGTCCCCGATCCGGACGAGCACGCCAAGAAGGTGGAGGCCGCCCGTGAGGCCGTCGCCGACGCCGAGCGTGAGGCCGACGAGGCCGCAGAGGCGATGACTGCCGCCGACGCCGACATGGCCGAGCTGGAGGCCCGCAGCCTGCAGATGCAGGCAGAGATCGATGAGCTGCGACGCCGACTCAGCGAGCACGAGGACGAGCAGGACGAGATCGACGACCAGCTCTCCGATGCGCGTCAGGTCGTGCAGTCAGCACGCGACGACGTACGCGCCGCCGACGCGGCCCGGGAGCGCGCGGCAGCGGCGCTGGCCCGGCTGTCGCGCTGATCTGGTCCCGAGACGGGTTGGCGCGCAACCTCCTCAACCGACCCGGGGCGTCAGGCCCAGTTCTTCGAGCGGACGACCGCGTCGGTCCACTTCGCGTGCGCGGCATCCGCCTTCTCCCGGACCCCCTCGGTCGGCTCGAAGCGACGATCCAGCTGCCACGTCTCGCGCAGGTCGTCGGTGGAGTTCCAGACCCCGACCCCGAGTCCGGCCAGGAACGCGGCGCCCAACGCGGTGGTGTCGACGATCCGCGGGCGCTCGACGGGTACGCCGAGCTGGTCGGCCTGGATCTGGCAGAGCAGGTCGTTGGCCGAGGCGCCCCCGTCGACGCGGAGCGTGGTGTTGCTTCCCGGCTGCACCATGCCCTGGGTCTCGAGCACGTCACGCACCTCGAAGGCGATCGCCTCGAGGGTGGCACGGACGATGTGTGCACGGGTGGTGCCGCGGGTGAGTCCGATGATCATGCCGCGGGCCAACGGGTCCCAGTGGGGCGCGCCCAGCCCGGTCAGTGCGGGAACGAAGACCACCCCTTCGGAGTCGGGCACGGTCCTGGCGATGGCCTCGGTCTCGGGGGCCGAGCCGACGATCTGCAGACCGTCGCGCAGCCACTGCACCGCAGCCCCGGTGACGAAGATCGATCCCTCCAGGGCATGGGTCAGCACGCCGTCGGGTGAGCGCCAGGCGGCCGTGGTGAGCAGACCGGCGTCACTGCGCACCAGCTCGGTGCCGGTGTTGGCGAGGATGAACGACCCGGTGCCGTAGGTGCACTTGGAGTCGCCGGTCTCGAAGCAGGTCTGGCCGAAGAGCGCCGACTGCTGGTCTCCGGCGATGCCGGCGATGGGCAGTGACAACCCGCAGAACACCTTCGGGTCGGAGACGGCGACCTCGCCCCAGTTGGGCACCAGCTCGGGCAACGCGTCGCGCGGCACCCCGAAGAGCTCGCACAACTCGTCCGACCAGTCGCCGGTGGTCAGGTCGAAGAGGAGCGTGCGCGAAGCGTTGGAGACGTCGGTGACGTGCCAGGTGCCGCGCGTCATCCGGGCGATCAGGTAGGAGTCGACGGTGCCGATCGCGTAGCGCCCGGACTTCACCAACGCCCAGGTGTTGGGTTCGTTCTCGGCGAGCCACATCAGCTTGGTGCCGGAGAAGTAGGGATCGAGGCGCAACCCGGTCAACTCACTGACCCGCTCCTCGTGCCCTTCCTCGCGCAGACGGTTGCAGATGTCGGCCGTGCGGCGGTCCTGCCACACGATGGCGCGGCGGGGGGAGCCGAGGGTCTCCCTGTCCCAGAGCATGATCGTCTCGCGCTGGTTGGTGATGCCGATCCCGCGCAGCTCCCCGTCGTACGACGCGATGGCCTCGCGGGTCGCCTCCAGGGTCGCCTGCCAGATCTCCTCGGGAGTGTGCTCGACCCACCCGGGTTTCGGGAAGTGCTGGCCGAACTCCTGATAGCCGCGGGCGGCGATCGTTCCCTCCGCGGTCACCACGATCGCAGTGACCCCGGTGGTGCCGGCGTCGATGGCCAGGATGCTCATGAGGTCTCCTCGGTGGCGCGCAGGATGGCCAGCACTCGTTTGTCGAGCCAGGAACCCGTCGGCGCCACGCGCATCTCGTAGTTCTCCGTGCCGGCCCACTCGAGCAGGTCGTCGTGGCCCAGAGCCCGCACCAGCGCAGTGATCTCGGCGTCGAGCTCCGGAGTGACCGGCACCTTGTCCTGCTCGGTGGTGGCGGTGAGGAAGAGGTCGTTGAGCTCCAGCAACCGGGCCAGCTCGGGCACGGGCGTCGCGTGGTCATCGACCCGCAGGTCGACCGCCACGTCGTCGTGACCGCCGTACCCGGCCTCGTCACGCACCACCAGCAGGGCTGCCGACTGCCGGCCCCGCTTGTCACCGCCTGCTTCGTCGCCGGCCTTCAGTGCGGCGAGCAGGCGGTCGGCGAAGGGGAGTGTGGCGCAGTCCAGCCAGGCCCGTTCCATGGCCTCGACCACCTCGGAGCTGGTGAGGATGTTGCCCTGGATCGCGTAACCGTCTCCGGTGATGCCGCCCGCCCAGTCATAGCAGGCGGACCCGGTGTGGGAGGCCGAGTTGCCGTCCACGTCGACGATGCCGACCTGGCGGTGGTCTCGGTCGGGATCCTCCTCGAGCAGTCGCTGCAACGCGACCGAGGCGGTGGCCCCCTCGTCGAGATGGGCGAGGGCGAGGCCCTTGTAGGAGACGTTGGCGTTGGCCTGGGTGGCAATGGCGCCGATGCCGGCCACGGCGGCCGGAACGGCATTGCCGACGGCCAGGAACTTCGAGGCAATGGCCACGCCCCATGACTCACCGTCATCGGACCGGGCAACGATCGAGAAGGTCATGACGGCACCCTAGAGGACCCCTCCGGACGACTCGGCCCGCGATCGTTGGTGTCGGGAGCCGCGCGAGTGGGCAGGGTCAGTGCATGCTCAACGACCTCGCCACCTTCACCAGGCTCTCCCTCCTCTTCCAGGTGCTGCCGATCGGCATGCTGATCGGTGGCTCCTCGATGGCGATGAAGACCTCGGCGCTCTCCGCCTTCCTGGTCGTCATGGTGCTGGTGGTCGTGGCCCTCACCGCCTGGGCCATCTCCGTGGTCGTCTGGACCAGGACCGCGGCCCGTCGCTTCCACCACGACGTCGAACGGGGCAGCGCCGAGATCGTGGAGCAGGGTCTGGCAGCGGACATCGTGCCGGCGCGCATGGTGCGGAGCCGGGTGGGACGACACCTGCGGCCCTGGGCCCTCGGCGACGTGGCACCTCCCACCGGTACCTGGTCGGTCACGTTCACCGCGTTGCCGCCCGGCGAACCGGCCAGAAGGGTCGGGGCGCTGGTGCCGTTGCCGCTGCCCAAGGGGGCGCCGGTGCTGCTGGCGCTCCACCCGAGTCTGCGCGAGGTCGGGGTGATCGACCTGAGGGCCACCCGCGAGCAGGTGAGTCTGGCCGGGCAGGACCCGCGGTGGCACAGCGAGCCGCTGCCCACCGACCGCACAGTCGTCGGCGGATGGCTCGCCTTGTTGGGCTCTGCCGTTCTCGGCCTCCTGGCAGGTGGTGTCCTCGCGGCCGCGCTGATGTGGGTGCTGACCTGACCCGCGCCGAGCCTCTGGCACAGCCGCGCGTTCGGTGACAGTCTGGCTTCCTGACACGGGCCACCAACGGGGGAGCCAAGGAGCGACGGATGCGGGTCGGCGTACTCACCGGGGGCGGCGACTGCCCGGGACTCAACGCAGTGATCCGTGCTGTCGTACGCAGGGGCGTCGGCCAGCACGGCTTCGACTTCGTCGGTTTCCGTGACGGTTGGCGGGGGCCCCTCGAAGGCCTCACCATGCACCTGGGCATCGAGGAGTGCCGCGGGATCCTGCCTCGTGGGGGCACCATCCTGGGTTCGTCACGGACCAACCCGTTCGCCATCGACGGCGGTGTCGAACGGGTCCGGGAGAACCTCGCCGCAGCCGGGATCGACGCCCTGGTCGCGATCGGCGGTGAGGACACCCTCGGCGTCGCCACCCGTCTGGCGGAGCTGGGCGTAGCCGTGGTCGGCGTCCCGAAGACCATCGACAACGACCTGTCGGGCACGGACTTCACCTTCGGCTTCGACACCGCCGTCAACATCGCCACCGAGGCGATCGACCGCCTGCACACCACCGCCGAGTCCCACCACCGGGTGCTGGTGGTCGAGGTGATGGGACGCCACGCGGGCTGGATCGCGCTGCATGCCGGCATCGCCGGCGGGGCCAGCATCGTGCTGATCCCCGAGCAGCCCTATGACATCGACGAGGTGTGTCGCCTGGTGGAGCGTCGGTTCCGGAGCGAGTACGCCCCGATCATCGTGGTCTCCGAAGGCGCCACCGCCCGCGAGGGCGATGCGACCCTGCAGGAGGCCGAGCTCGATGCCTTCGGCCACGTCCGCCTCGGTGGCATCGGTGACCGACTGGCTCGCCAGATCGAGGAACGCACCGGCAAGGAGGCGCGCTCCGTGGTCCTGGGCCACATCCAGCGAGGGGGCACGCCCTCGGCGTTCGACCGGTGGTTGGCCACCCGGATGGGGCTGCAGGCGGCCGACGCGGTCGCCGACGGTGACTTCGGCACCATGACGGCCCTGCGCGGCACGGCGATCGTGCGGATCCCCCTGGCCGAGGCCACCGGAGAGCTCAAGCTGGTCAGCCCGCAGGAGTACGCCGAGGCCCAGGTCTTCTTCGGCTGAGGCGCGTTGCCCCGGCTCGTACCGGAGAAGTCAGCGAAAATGTGCGCTGCGGACAGAACCCCACGCCCGACGGCTGCGTAGGAGTGGGTGAAGACAGGTCAGGTACGGAGCGATTTCAGGAAGGGGCCGCATGCGAGGCTCGGACGACGACTTCGATGAGTTCGCGCTGGTGGCATGGCCCCGTCTGCGTTGGGCGGCGTACCTGCTGACCGGTGACCACCACCTCGCCGAGGACCTCGCCCAGACCGCGCTGGTGCGTACCTACTCCTCATGGGGGCGTGTACGCCGTGGCGACGCGATGGCCTACACCCGCAAGGTGCTGGTGAACCTGAACATCGATCGGATGCGACGACGCCGTTTCCGTGAGGTCGGCCTGCCTGAGGCCGGCGACAACCATCTCGATGCACACCTGGCCGTCACGGACGGCTCCTTCGAGGATCGAGCCGAACTGGTCCGGATGCTCAGCGCGCTGACCGTCAAGGAACGACGCGTCGTCCTGCTGCGTCACTACTTCGACCTGTCCGAGGCATCAGTCGCCGCCGAGCTGGGCATTGCCGCCGGCACCGTCAAGAGCACGCTGGCTCGCGCCTTGCGCAAGTTGCGAGCCGTCGCCGATGACGAGGCCCCAGACCGAGCAAGCACAGACCGAGCAAGCACAGACCGAGCAAGCACAGACCGAGCAAGCACAGACCAACGAGCCATAGCCATCAGCCGCGCAACCAGCCAACCCGGGGGAGACCGATGAACAACCAGATCGAACACTTGGAGCACGACCTGTCCACGCCGCGTTCGGAGCTTCTCGGCCGGCCGGACCTCGACACCATCCACACCCTGGGCCGGCGCCGCCGCACGGGGCGGCGTACCGCGGTTGCCTTCGGCAGCGTGCTGGCCGCCTCTGTCATTGCCACGGTGGCCGTCACGGGTCTCCAGGGCGGAGGACCGGCCCCGCGCGACGCGCAGGTCGCCGACCCGTCGACGCCGCAGATGCGATTTTTGGTCAAGCGAGCCCTCGAGGAGGTTCCAGGGGCAGTGCAGGTCTCACCGACTGAGGTGGTCGTCCCGGGGCCGGGCACCCCGCCGTCCTTCGTTGGATCCGACGACATCCTCGGGCCCGAGCGGTTCGAGGGAAAGACGATTGGGTTGGGGGTGCACAACTACGTCGGAGTCACGATGTATGACCACAACGAGTTCCCGGCGTGGCTCCACGACGGTGTCGCGAAGATCGAGCGGGATGAGCTCGGCGACCCCGACCAGAACTCCTACCCGGTGGGCTCCACCGAGACCGGAGTCCTGGTCGATGCCGGCAGCGTCGAGCTCGCATGCATGACCGCGTGGGACTGGAACGAGGACAAGCAGGTGCCGGGCAAGTGCTCGCCGGCCCTGGTCGGCCATGTCGGTGACGAGCGGTACTACATGTGGGGCATGGGCAGTGACGACTTCTTGGAGTCGGGTTCGAAGATGGAGCTCTTCACCTCCGACAACTACACCTCCGGGGCACACAGCATCATGTGGGTCGGTGGCATGGACGGAACCGACGTGACCCGGGTCGACTACGTCGCCACCGACGGAACGATCGTGGATGGCACGATCTCCTCCGACGCGATCGTCCCTGACGAGACCATGTTCTGGGCCGAGATGGACCGCCCCCTCGCCAAGGTGGTCGCCTACGACGCGGACGGCACCGTGCTCGAGAGCCACGAGATCAAGCCGTGCGACTCGGGGACCGACTGCGAGGTTCGCTGAGTCCTTTGTCGAGGGCGTCGTCCTGCCGGTTCCCGGTGGGGCGGCGCCCTCGTGTCATGCCCGCCGACACACCCGTACGACGACGAGGGATGCGGCAACGGGTGGTTCACGGCATGATGAGTCGAACCGCAATCTTGGGAGGCCCCGTGAGCACCAGCCAGGATGAAGTCTTCGCCACAGCACCGGAGGACGAGACCGAGCTCAATCGAGTCCTCGGGCCCAAACTGCTCCTGCTCTTCATCGTGGGAGACATCCTCGGCGCCGGCATCTATGCCGTCACCGGCACCATGGCCGCAGGCGTCGGCGGCATCGTGTGGCTGCCGTTCCTGCTGGCCTTCCTGGTGGCCTCGCTGACTGCGTTGTCCTACCTCGAGCTCGTCACCAAGTATCCCCAGGCCGCCGGTGCAGCGCTCTACACCCACAAGGCCTTCGGCATCCACCTGGTGACGTTCATCGTCGCGTTCGCGGTGATCTGCTCGGGCATCACCAGCGCGTCGACCTCCGCGGTGACGCTGGCCCAGAACTTCTTCGGTGGCATGGCGGTCAACGGCATCTGGTCCGAGACCGTGGACGGGGCGGTGGTGACCACGGTGCCTGACGGGATGGTCACCCTGGTGGCCATCGCCTTCATGGTGCTGCTGGCGCTGATCAACCTGCGCGGCGTGGGTGAGAGCGTCAAGTTCAACGTGTTCCTCACGTTGGTCGAGATGGGGGCCCTGGCGATCGTCATCGGGGTCGGCTTCTATGCCATGTCCAAGGGCAGCACCGGTGTCGGTGAGCTGGTCGCCTTCGACGACTACCACGACAAGGGCATGTTCATGGCGGTGACCGTGGCGACCTCCGTCGCGTTCTTCGCCATGGTCGGTTTCGAGGACTCCGTCAACATGGTGGAGGAGACCCAGGACCCCGAGCGAGTCTTCCCGCGCACGATGCTCACCGGGCTCGGCATCGCGGTCATCGTCTACATGTTGGTCGCAGTCTCGGTGGTGATGGTGATCCCGCCGGGCGAGCTCAAGGCCATCGGTGACGCCGAAGGACGAGCGTTGCTCGACGTGGTCAGCCGCGGAGCACCCGACTTCCCGATCGACAAGGTCTTCCCCTTCCTGGCCTGCTTCGCCGTGGCCAACACGGCTCTCATCAACATGCTGATGGCCAGCCGGCTGCTCTACGGCATGTCCAAGCAAGGCGTCCTCCCGAGCCCGCTGGGCAAGGTGCTCCCCGGAGCGCGTACGCCGTGGGTCGGCATCCTCTTCTCCACCCTGATGGCGCTGGGCCTGCTCTGGTGGGTCAGCAGCGACCCCGAGAGCAACGTGGTCAAGAACCTCTCCGGAACCACCGCCCTGTTGCTGCTGGGTGTCTTCGCGGTGGTCAACGTGGCGTGCATGATCCTGCGCAAGGACCCGCCGGCACCCGGCCGACGACCGTTCAGGTCACCGGGAGTGACACCGCTGCTGGCGGCGTTCCTGTGCTTGTTCCTGGTCATCGTCCCGGCAGCAGAACGCGACTCGATCCAGTACCAGATCGCCGGTGGCATGCTCCTGGTCGGTGTGGTGCTGTGGGCCGTCACCCTGGTCTTCAACAAGCTGGACCGGCGAGAAGTGGGGGAGTACACCGGCGAGGAGTGAGTGGGTCACGTCGTAGGCTGGAGCCGTGATCCCCGACCTCGCCTCCCTGCATGCCCAGGGTGCCGCCCAGCAGCCGACGTACCCCGACACCGATGCGGTCGACGCCGCGGTCGCCAGGTTGCGGCACATGCCGCCGCTGGTGTTCGCGGGGGAGTGCGACGAGCTGAAGTCGAAGCTCGCCGCGGTCAGCCGCGGGGAGGCCTTCCTGCTCCAGGGCGGTGACTGTGCCGAGACCTTCGCCGGGGTGACTGCCGACAACGTGCGCAACAAGCTGCGGGTGCTGCTTCAGATGGCGGTGGTGCTGACCTACGCCGGCTCGGTTCCCGTGGTGAAGCTCGGCCGTCTCGCCGGCCAGTACGCCAAGCCTCGTTCCTCGGACACCGAGACCCGCGAGGGCGTCACCCTGCCCGCCTACCGCGGGGACGCGGTCAACGGGTTCGACTTCAATGAGAAGTCCCGCACCCCCGATCCGCAACGCCTCGTCGACGTCTACAACGCGTCCGCGGCGACGCTGAACCTGATCCGTGCCTTCGTCAACGGCGGGTACGCCGACCTGCGACAGGTGCACACCTGGAACAACGACTTCGTGCGCGAGTCACCGCACGCTCAGCGCTACGAGCAGATGGCCAACGAGATCGAGCGGGCGTTGACCTTCATGAAGGCGATCGGTGCCGAGCCGAACGAGTTCCACAGGGTCGACTTCCACTCCTCCCACGAGGCGTTGGTCCTGGAGTACGAGCACGCGATGACTCGCATCGACTCGCGCACCGATCTGCCGTACGACGTCTCGAGCCACTTCGTGTGGATCGGTGAGCGCACTCGCCAGCTCGACGGCGCGCACGTCGAGCTGCTCAGCCGGATCCAGAACCCGATCGGAGTGAAGCTGGGCCCCACCACGACCGCTGACGATGCGCTGGCCCTGGCCGCCAAGTTGAACCCGTCCAACGAAGCCGGCCGGCTGACTTTCATCACCCGTTTCGGTGCCTCGAAGATTCGGGAGGGGCTGCCGGCCTTGGTGGAGAAGGTCACCGCAGCCGGGACCAACGCGGCGTGGGTGTGCGACCCCATGCACGGCAACACCTTCGAGGCATCCTCGGGCTACAAGACCCGCCGCTTCGACGACGTGATCGAGGAGGTGCAGGGCTTCTTCGACGTGCACCGTTCGCTCGGCACCTGGCCCGGTGGCGTCCACGTCGAGCTGACCGGTGACGACGTCACCGAGTGCGTCGGAGGCGGCGAGGCGCTCGCCGAGATGGACCTGGGACATCGTTATGAGTCCGTCTGCGACCCACGGCTGAACCGGGTCCAGTCCCTCGAGCTGTCCTTTCTCGTGGCAGAGATGCTGCGCAAGGCCTGATCGCGCGCTGCTGCCGGGAACGTCATACGTCGTGGTTGCTCGGGCCACCGGTGCGTATGACGTCTGCCCGGACGTCCCTGCGAGGATGGCGGCATGAGTGACGTCGTCGACCTGCGCAGTGACACCCTGACTCGCCCCACCGAGGCAATGCGGAAGGCGATGGCGACCGCCGACGTCGGTGACGATGTGTACGACGAGGACCCGACCGTGCACGCCCTCGAGGAGCGCACGGCCGAGCTGTTCGGTCATGAGGCGGCCCTCTTCACCCCGACGGGTTCGATGGCCAACGTGCTCGCGGTGCGCACCGTCGCCGGAGTCGGGCAGGAGGTTCTCTGTGAGGCCCGTGCCCACATCGCCCGTGCCGAGCTCGGAGCGCACGCGGCGTACACCGGCATCACGATGCGCACGTGGAGCGATCCGGACGGCGGCGTCGACCTGACCGCGATCAAGCAGCTGTTCGCCCCGGACATGGGCCCCTTCTTCGTGCCGACGGCGGCGATCGCGGTCGAGAACACGCACAACTTCGCCGGCGGCTCCGTCGTGCCGATCGAGGACCTCACCGCCCTTCGGGAGTACGCCGACTCGGTCGGCGCGGCGGTCCACCTCGACGGTGCCCGCATCTGGAACGCCCATGTGGCCACCGGCGTCGCACTGGCCGACTACGGCCGAATTGCCGACGTGATGGCGGTCTGCCTGTCGAAGGGCCTCGGTGCACCCATCGGGTCACTCGTGGTCGGCAGCTCCGCCGCCATCGAGGAGAGCCGCATCTGGCGCAAGCGGATGGGTGGCGGCATGCGTCAGGTCGGCATCCTGGCCGCGGCCGGTCTGCACGCACTCGACCACCACGTCGAACGGCTGGCCGACGACCACGCCAACGCCCGTCTCCTGGCGGAGGCAGTCGGCGTCGACCCGAGCACGGTGCACACCAACATCGTGGTGTTCGAGCAGGTGGATGCGGCTGGCTTCGTGGAGGCAGCGGGCGAGCGGGGGGTGCGTGTCGCAGCTGTCGGGCCGACGACGGTGCGACTGGTCACTCACCTCGATGTCAGCCGTGACGACGCCCAGTTGGCCGCAAGCGTGCTCTCGGCCGTCGCCGCGCACTGACCCCGATCATCGCGGATCCTTCCGCGCAGGTCCGAGCAGTGCCGGACAGCGCACGACCGCCGATCCGGATGGCTCCGGACCGGCGGTCGTGTCAGTTGTCGTGCCTACTGCGAGGGCGGCTGCCAGCCACCCTGCTGCGGGGGCTGCTGGCCGTACGGCGGCTGCTGGCCCTGCTGCGGCGGCTGGGGCTGGCCCCACTGCTGGCCGCCCTGCGGGTCCTGCGGGCCGGTGCCCTGGCCGGGCTGGCCCCACTGCTGGCCGCCCTGCGGCTGCTGTGGACCGGTACCGGGCTGCTGGCCCCACTGACCCTGCTGGGGCTGCTGGCCCCACTGGCCGGGCTGCTGACCGGGCTGACCCGCTTGGCCGGGCTGACCCTGGAACGACTGCGCCTTCGCCTTCAATGCGTTGACGTCGAGGTTCTTGGTCAGCACGAGGATCACGGCTCCTGCGACCAGTGAGAACGCGAGGAACAGCAGAAGGGTGTTGCCGCCTGCCAGTCCTCCTGCGATCGAGATGCTGTCGTCATCGTCGCTCTGGACCACGTGGACGTTGGCTAGGCGCACCATGAGCGGCACGAAGAGCAGCAGCGAAGCCACGTAGACACCGACGTTGATGAGCGGGTTCGCCGTGGGCGTGCACTTCTTGACCACCATCCACACCGCAGCGGCGAGGGCCGGGATGCCGACCAGGAGAGCGATCCAGAACAGCGCACCGTGGTCGCCGGCGAAGTCGGCGATCCAGGCGCTCTCGCCACCGTCGTCCTTGATCAGGTCGGAGTAGTACTCCTCGGCGTCGTCGTTGGAGGAGCTGGCGAAGAATCCGAGCTTGGAGAGCGACCCGAGTCCGATCATGTGCAGTCCGATGCCGGGCAGGTTGCCCAACAGTCCCATGACCGGGGCGAACCCACGAGCATCCTTCTCGCCGGCGATGATGGCGATCATGTAGAGCAGACCGGCAGGGAGGGTCACCGCGACCAGCGTGGCCAGGCCCCACAGGGGCGCAGCCACGAAGTCGTGGACCTTGGCGAGCTTGTCGCCCATCCAGTCGCGGCGCACGAAGCAGGCGAAGACCAGCAGCACGAGCAGCAACAGGATGGGCAGGAAGAGTGCGCCGGCCATCGACATGGTGGTCTTGCCGTCGCTCATCCCGACCGGAGCACCCAGGAAGTCAAGGCCCGAGTCGCTCCCGGAGCTGTCGAAGCCGTCGAGGTCGGGCTCCCAGATCTTCATCACGATCGAGAGGATGAAGGTCATCACGCCCAGCATCAGCGCGGCGCGGACAGCGTCGATGAGTGCGTCGGTGATCTTGGAGTAGCCAGCGGTGCTGCGGCGGAAGAGATAGATCGCGACGCCCAGGGCGAGCACGGTGGCGAGCAGCGGGTACTGGCCGAAGGAGGATGTCAGGTCACCCTCACCGTCCTGCACCATGTCAGCGCCGAATGCGGCACCGGTGAGCAGGAATCCACCGGCCAGGGCACTGGCGAAGTCGAACTTGTCCATGGTGGTGAAGGAGAAGAGCATGCCGAGGACGAGTGCGATGCCGAATGCGGCACCGGCCACCATCGCCATGCCGGCCCAGTTCCCGACCAACAGCTTGGTGAAGTCGAAGTTCACACCGTTGCCGCCACCCTGCGGTGCGGCGTACTGGCCCTGGGGAGCGCCGTACTGCTGCTGGCCCTGGGCGGCGTACTGGCCCTGGGGCTGCTGCTGTCCCCACGGCTGTTGCGGGTGCTGGCCGGGCTGGGGCTGCTGGGGAGCGGGCGGCTGCTGGCCCCACGGCTGCTGAGGTTGCTGGGGAGCGGGGGGCTGCTGGCCCCACGGCTGCTGGGGCTGCTGGGGAGCCGCCGGCTGCTGGGCCCACTGCTGCTGACCGGGCTGCTGACCCGTCTGCTGGGCCGGCGGTCGCTGTTCACGGATCTGGGTCTTGCCCTCGTCCGGGTCGGGGGCGGGGGTCTGCGCCGCGAGGGTCGCCCCGCACGCGCCACAGAAGGGCTGCCCTTCCGTGGTCGCCGTACCGCATTGCGGGCACTGGCTCATGGTGATGACTCCGATCGTTGTGTCAAAGGCGACAACTGTTCAGTGACGACACCTTAGTGGTCTCTGCAGGGCGCTGCAGGGAGGTGGCGCCGATCGGCTCGGGGCTACCCGGCTGGGGCAGCGCCCAAACCCGATCGAGTCAGGAAGAATTGCCGCGGACCGCGACCGAGCTGATGGCGGTCACGTTCTTGCTGAGGTTGCCGCGGCCCGGCGCACTCACCGACACGATGCGCAGGCTGATCGTGCGGGTCACCGCGGCGTCGACGTTGATGACCTGGAGGTCGCTCGAGTCGCGAAGGGTCTGGGTCACGGTGGTGCCGTCGTCGAAGCTCCACTCGACCTCCGTGATGCGACGGTTCTTCGGGTACCAGTCGACCTTGCGGTTGCCCGTCGTGTCGGTCTTGGCGTAGCCGTTGATCAGGCCGACCTCATGGA
The DNA here is from genome assembly GCA_001429555.1 of Nocardioides sp. Soil797. GTDB lineage: Bacteria > Actinomycetota > Actinomycetes > Propionibacteriales > Nocardioidaceae > Nocardioides. The sequence goes on from LMSR01000014.1 coordinate 438,735, forward strand.
TCGTCGCCTCGTCGGGCAGCTCGAAGGTGATGGTCCTGCCCGAGGCATCGCCCGGCAGCCGGTAGGCCGTGCTCGGGTCATCGTCGAGCATGTTGGTCGGAGGGTAGGTGACCCTGTTCCCAGACAGGTCGGTGCCGGGCTTGATCGGAGCCGGACCCGAAGCACTGAGCTGATCGACGAGGTTGACGGCGTTGGCCGGATCGTCGTCGGGGTCGTCGCCCGAGTCGTCTCCGGGGTCGGGTTCCTGGGGGTCTGCCGGATCCGTCGCGTCGTCCTGGGGGCGCTCCGGTCCCTGCGAGGTGTCGTCGGAGGCGGTCGTGTCGCCGGAGTCGCGGTTGCCGAGCCAGATCCCGATGCCCACACCGAGCGCCAGGACGAGCAACAGGGGGAGCAACCACAACCAGGGCGAGCGCTTCTTCCGCTCGCTGGAGCGGTGCGACCCGACGGAGTCGGAGAACACCTCGGGCGGCTGCCACGGCGGGATCTCGTCGACAGGCACGGACTGGTCGGGCACGGCTCGTCCGTTGCCGAGCGAAGGGCCGGCATGTGCCGAGCCGGAGTGAGCGGCGTACGACGAGCCGCCGGGCCCGGAGCGCTGCTCGGGGGACCTGGTCGGCACCTCGTCGGCGAACAACGGCGGAGGTCCCTGTTGCTGGGGCGGCTGGGCCGCTGGCGCGGCATACAGCGGAAAGCGTGGTCCGGTGGACGCATCGGGCTGGACGGCCGGGAGCCGGACCGAGGTCCGTTCGGCTGCTGACTCCGCGGGGTTGCCGGGCCCCTGGTTGCCCGGACCGGAGTTGCCCTGCGTGGTGCTTCCGGGGTCGGAGACGCCGTTGCCGGCGGTGCCGGAAGGGGCGTTGCGGGGAGGCTCCACGGGCATGCCACAGTTCGTGCAGAAGCGGCCCGGACCCAGCCCGGCACCGCAGTTCTTGCAGAATTCCATGTTTTCCCCTCGCCTCTCGCGCCAAGAAGCCTAGGCGACACGCGGAGGGGGTGCGAAACCGTGTCCGCTCAGCCCTCGGCGCGAGCCAGTTCCTGCTTCCACTCGCGGAAGCCTTCTTCGGTGCGACCGCGACGCCAGTATCTCGAGATCGACACGGCCTCTCGAGCCAGTCCACGCTCGGTGAACAGGAACGGCCGGATGCCGTGCATGACCGCCGCCGCTTCGCCGTGGACGAACACCTGGACGGTGCCGGGCAGCCACTCGAGGTCGCGCACGGCCTGCACCAACGGGGCATTCCGGCCGGCTCGTTCATCGGGGACGTCGTGGGAGGGTGCCCCGCGGAGCAGCCAGGTCACCTCGACGTTCGCTCCCTCGTCCAACTCGATCACGTCGTCCTCGCCGGCCACCTCGACCAGGACCCGGGCCACGGCGTCGTCGGGGAGGGCGTCGATCGCTGCCGCCACGGCGGGCAGGCCGGCCTCGTCGCAGGCGAGCAGGTGCCAGTCGGCCTCGGCACGCGGCGCGTAGCCACCACCGGGGCCGTTGGCGAGCAACTCGTCACCCGTGGCGGCCGCAGCAGCCCACGGCCCGGCAACGCCGTCGTCGCCGTGCACCACGAAGTCGATCGACAGTGAGCCGGCCGCGACATCGAGGGTGCGGACCGTGTAGGTGCGCACGACCGGGAGCTGGTCGGCCGGCAGCGTGGCGCGCAGTGCCTTCATGTCCAGGGGCTCGGGGTAGTCGACCCCGGGCTGCTTGAAGATCAGCTTCACGTAGCGATCGGTCTCCGAGCTCTCCGCGAAGTGAGCCAGGTCCCCGGTGAAGTGCACGCGCACGAGGTGGGGTGTCAGCTGCTCGGTGGAGGTGACGGTGAGCAGGGTGGGGGATGGCAAGACGGCTCCTGGAGGGCGGGCGGATTGACCCCTCGCGCAGCAATGGCTGACGCTTCGTGGGGCGGGTGGTTCCTGTTGTACCCGAAGGGACGAAATCCTCAGCGGGTGAGCGTCGAGGCGTCCACGCGACCGACCACGCCGGGGAGTCGGCGTACGGCCTGGGCCAGCTCGCGCAGCTCGGTGCCCAGCAGGGCCTGTGGGCCGTCGCACAACGCGGTCTCGGGTTTCGGGTGGACGTCGACGATGATGCCGTCGGCGCCGACCGCGATCGCAGCCCGGGAGAGCGGCACCACGAGATCCTTGCGCCCGGCAGCGTGCGACGGGTCGACGATGATCGGCAGGTGACTGGTCGCCTGGACCACCGGGACCGCGGAGATGTCAAGGGTGTTGCGGGTCGCCGGCTCGAATGTGCGGATGCCGCGCTCACACAGGACGATGTCGAGGTTGCCGCGCTGGGCGACGTACTCGGCGGCCATCAGCCACTCCTCGATGGTGGCGGTCATGCCTCGCTTGAGCAGCACCGGCTTGCCGGTGTCGCCGACGGCCTGGAGCAGGCCGACGTTGGCGGCATTGCGAGTGCCGATCTGCAACATGTCGGCGTACTCGGCGACCACCTCGACGTCGCGGGCGTCGACGACCTCGGTCACCACGGGCATCCCGGTGGCCGCGCGTACGTCGGCAAGGATCTGCAGGCCGGCGAGCCCGAGCCCCTGGAAGGCGTACGGCGAGGTGCGGGGCTTGAAGGCTCCGCCCCGCAGGATCGTGGCTCCGGCGGACTGCGCCATCCGGGCGGCCTCGACGGTCTGCTCGGCACTCTCCACCGCGCACGGCCCGGCCAGGAAGGTGAAGGAGTCGGGGCCGATCGGCACCTGCTTGCCCTCGGGTCCCACCCAGACGGTGGATCGCTCGGAATGGTGTTGGCGACTGACCAGCTTGTAGGGGTCGGAGATGCGGTGGACGTCAGCAACGCCCCGGAGCGTGCGGAGGTTGAGGTGGTGGAAGGAGTCGATGTTGCCGACCAGTCCGATGATGGTGCGCACGACGCCCTTGGACACGAAGGCCTCGCCGCCGACGCCCTCGACGCGCGAGACGACGCGAGCGATGTCTTCATCGGTCGCCTCGGGGGACATGACCACAACCATGAACTGAGAGTAGTGGCGCCGGCGCCGGACGGTGCAGGTAATTCAGGATGCGGGATCAGGAGGAGATCGGGGTCGGCCATCGCCCTCAGGCACGGCGCCTCTCCGCCTCCGCCCGGATGTCCTCCAGGTCGTGGTTGAGCATCCGGCGGGTGGCGCCGAAGCCCCACCCTCCCCAGATGTGCCACATCAGGTCCTCGGCCCGGTTGCGTTCGGAGGTGTCGATGTTGGCCGTCAGCAGGAGCTTGGTGTGGTCGCCGGCATGCGACTGCAGTGAGTAGGCGGTGCGGATCCGGTCGTGACCGAGCTTGGTCTCGTGCAGTGTGCGATGTGGTTTGACCGACTCCACGACGTGCAGCTCCTCGTCGCCGTGGTGGCCGAACATGGCGCGGGTCTCCCGCCAGGTGGTGCCGACGCCGTAGCCGGGTTCGCCGAGAGGTTCGACCTGCTTGACACTGCGCAGGATGTGGTCGGCATGTGGCAGGTCGGTGAGCACCTGCCAGACAGTCTCAGGGGGTGCCTCGATCTCGATGTCGAGGTGGATCACGTGACCGGTCATGGTGGAGCCTCCTCAGCCTCCATCGTCCGCCTGTGGCGGCGCCGTGTCGAGGCCGGTGCCGTTGGTCCGACCCTGCAGTTACCGAACCGTCCGCAGGTTTCTTCGCGGGCAAAGTCATACGGTCGAAGCAACGCTGAAGGAGCGTTGTTGTGCCGAAGAGATTCCCGCCAGAGGTTCGTGAGGCGTTTGTGGAGTTGATCTGTGAGNGGCAAAGTCATACGGTCGAAGCAACGCTGAAGGAGCGTTGTTGTGCCGAAGAGATTCCCGCCAGAGGTTCGTGAGGCGTTTGTGGAGTTGATCTGTGAGGGGGTTTCGCTTCGACGGGCTGCCGCGCGTACTGGAGTGTCGCCGGCACATGCTGTGGCCTGGTGGGGCCACTGTGGCCACATGAGACTTCGCCTTGTTGACGGTGCCCGTGGCGGCCTCGGTCCCGTGCCTGCCGATGTGTGTGCGACAGACCGGGTGCGGCGTTCGTTGTCGATCGAGGACCGGGTGACCATCGCTGTCGGCGTCCACCAGAGCTGGTCACTCCAGCAGATCGCGGAGTTGATCGGCCGTGATCGGTCAGTGGTGTGCCGCGAGATCCAACGCAACCGCAGCCCGGATGGTCGCTACCGGGCGAGCGTGGCTCACCGTGTCGCTGCGGTCCGGCGGACACGACCACGCGAAACGAAGCTGGCCGCCAATCCCGGCCTGTGTCGGCGGATCGAGTCGTGCATGGACGACGGCTGGTCACCGCGGTTGATCAGCCAGGTACTCGCCAAGGAAGGCGCCGGGGACACTGGCCGGGTGAGCTACGAGACGATCTATCAGGCGCTGTACGTGCAGACCCGCGGGTCGTTGCGTGCTGATCTGCACCGCTGTCTGAGCCTGAAACGGAGCCGCCGTAAGCCTCGTGGCACCGATAGGAAGTCTTCGAGCCCCTACAAGGAGGCGTTCAAGATCAGCGATCGGCCGGCCGGGGTGGCTGACCGTGCAGTGCCTGGTCACTGGGAAGGCGACCTGATCATGGGTGGCACCGCATCGAACTCGGCGATCGGGACGCTCGTGGAGCGATCGACTCGGTTCACGATCTTGTTGCACCTACCTGATGGGCACGACTCGGTGTCGGTCGCCGAGGCGATGATCCGAGAGATGGGCAAGCTACCCGAACACCTGCGTCGATCGATCACCTGGGACCGCGGTGTCGAGCTGGCCAAGTACGCCGATATCCAGACCGCACTCGATCTGAAGCTCTACTTCTGTGACCCCCACTCGCCCTGGCAGCGCGGCACGAACGAGAACACTAACCGGCTGCTGCGCCACTGGTTCGAGAAGAGCAGCGACCTCTCGATCCACGGCCCCGACGACCTGGCCAGCGTCGCCGCCACCCTCAACGCCCGTCCCCGCCCGACCCTGGGCCTGGACACACCAGCCCAGAGACTCAACGAGCTGCTGCTCAACGCAGCGGCCTAACCAAAATTGCTTCGACCGCTTGACTTTGCCGC